>JAUYQZ010000019.1 GCA_030695415.1 Hylemonella sp. | reverse complement strand
CGGTCGTCGTACACGGGCTCGGGCGCGGTCAGCAGGCGCGGGCCCACCTCGATCAGCGTCTGCAGGATGCCCTCGGCAAAACGGTCCTGCACCGGCGCGTTGACCGGGTAGGTCAGGTACTGCTCCACCGTGTGCACAAAGGCATCCACCACGCCGTTGGCCAACTGCTGGGGCGGCAGGGTGTAGGTCTTGGTGGGGTCGAGCACCGAAAACACGGGGTAGGTGTGCACGCTGTTGAAGGGCAGCTTGGCGCCCTTGCCGCGGTGGGTGATGACGCTGCCGTTGTTCATCTCGGAGCCTGTGGCGGGCAGCGTGAGCACCGCGCCAAAAGGCAGGGCGCGCGTCACGTTGCGGCCGAACTTCTCCAGGATGGCCCAGGGCTCGCCGTCGAACAGCGCGGCGGCTGCGATGAACTTGGTGGCGTCGATGACCGAGCCGCCCCCCACCGCCAGCAAGAAGTCGAACCCGCCCTCGCGCACCTGGGCGACGGCTTGCATCGAGGTTTCGTAGCTGGGGTTGGGCTCGATGCCCGCGAAGGTGGCGTGCTGGCGCTCGCCCAGCGCGGCGCGCACCTCGGCCAGGGTGCCGGTCTTTTCGGCACTGGCGCCACCGACCAGGATGAGGACCCTGGCGGCAGCGGGCACCAGTTTGGCCAGGTCTGCAATGCGGCCCTGGCCAAAGGCGATATGGGTGGGGTTGTGGAAGTCGAAGTTGAGCATGGGGGGCTGCCGTGTGAAACGAAGCCCCGCAGGGTAGCGGCTTTGCGCCAACCTTGCCGCGCGCAGGCGACAGCGAAAACGCTACTATTTTAATAGCTTCAAGTGCAATACAGCCTTGCCACAGAAGCCATTTTTATGGCAAAAATACCCCAGAGCCTTACGCAGCGGGCGCTGCAATGGCCTGATCGATAGCCCCAAAGATGCTCGCGCCGTCCTTGCCCTTGACCTCGATGCGGATGGTGTCGCCGAACTTCATGTAGTCGGTGGCGGGCTGGCCGTCCTGGATGGTCTCGATGGCACGCTTCTCGGCGATGCAGCTGTAGCCCTTGGTCCACTCCTTCTTGCCGTTCACTTCGATGGCGCGGTTGCTGACCGTGCCCGAGCCGATGATGCTGCCGGCGCGCACATTGCGCGTCTTGGCCAAGTGGGCGATCAGCTGTCCGAAATGGAAGGTCATCTCCTCGCCGGCCTCGCACATGCCGACCGTACGGCCGTTCCAGGCGCTTTGCAGCGTGAGGTGCAGCTTGCCGCCCTGCCAGGCCTCACCAAGCTCATCCAGCGTGACGGCCACCGGGCTGAAGGCGGTGGCCGGCTTGCTCTGCAGAAAGCCGAAGCTCTTGGCCAGTTCGTCGGGAATGAGGTGGCGCAGACTGACGTCGTTGGCAATCATCACCAGGCGGATGCCATCGAGCGCCTGCTCGGGCGTGCAAGCCATGGGCACGTCGGCGGTGACCACGGCCACCTCGGCCTCGAAGTCGATGCCGTGCGCCTCGCTCACGCAGACCACATCGTCGCGCGGGCCCAGGAAGTCATCGCTGCCGCCCTGGTACATCAGCGGCTCGGTGTAGTAGTTGGCCGGCACCTCGGAGTTGCGCGCCAGGCGCACCAGCTCCACGTGGTTGATGTAGGCCGAGCCGTCGGCCCACTGGTAGGCGCGCGGCAGCGGCGCCATGCACATGGCGGGGTCGAAGGGAAAGGCGTGGCGCGCCTTTCCCTGGTTGAGCGTGACGTACAGGTCCTGCAACTGCGGAGAGAGGAAGTTCCAGTCGTCCAGCACCTGCTGCAGGTGTTGGGCGATGCCGGTCGCATAATGCGCCGTGCTCAGGTCGCGTGAGACGACGACCAGCTGGCCGTCGCGCGAACCGTCCTTGTAGGTGGCAAGCTTCATCGATGGTTCTCGGATGACGTATCGTTAAACGGGTTCGGCCCGTCAGAACAGGCCTCCCTTCAATTACATCATGGACGAGACACGCGCAGGCATCCCGTCGGTCGAGGTGGGCGTGCTGCTGAACAATGTGCGCACCCACGAACTGGGGCACACTACGTGAACATGCCCGCCCCTACTTTGCGTCCCGCCATCTGGCGCCGCTGGCTGCCTGGCCTGCTGTACTGCGCGCTCGCTGCGCTGCAAGTCGTGCCGCTGGCCGCGGCCGAGTCAGCCCCGGCCACCGTCGCCCCCGCTTCGGCCGCCCTGGTCGTCCCTGCACCGCTGCGCCTGAACTACGCCATCCACGGCCGGGTCAGCCATATCCCTTACCGTGCCAGCGGCTCGCTGCTGTGGACCCACGACGGCCGGACCTACGAGAGCCGGCTCGAGGTGCATATGTTCCTGCTCGGCTCGCGCGAGCAGATCAGCCGCGGCCGCATCACGCCCGCCGGGCTGCAACCGCTTCATTTCAATGACCGGGTACGCAATGACCGCACCGTGGAGTTCGACTACAAGGAGGCCCGCATCCGCTTCAGCGAAGGCACGGCGCCCGTCGCCTTGCCGGCGGGCGCCCAGGACCATCTGAGCGTGTTCCTGCAGCTGGCCACCCTGATCGGCGCCGCGCCCCAGCGCTATCCCAAAGGCACGGAAGTGACCTTGCCGGCCATGGGCATCTACGGCCCGGAGAGCTGGAGCATCGTCGTGAGCGGCGAGGAGCGACTCAGCCTGCCCGGCGGTGAGCTGGCGACCCTCAAGCTCACGCGCGCTCCCGCCCGGCCCGACGAGCCCAGCGCCGAACTCTGGCTGGCGCCCGCCCTGGGCTGGCTGCCCGCCCGCATCCGGCTGACGCAGGGCGAAGGCGACGTGGTGGACCAGCTGTGGCGTGGCAGCGAAACGCCCTGACCCCCAGGGGGACGGCACTTGAAATCGGCGGCGGCGGCACCATCTATGCCCTACGGCTTCATTCAGGCCGACGCAGGACGCCATGCACACACTCTACGACTCCGACGATTACATCGTGACCCACATGCTGGCCACGATGGAGCCGACGCCCGCCGCTTCAAACGCCGAGGTTCCGACCTTGCCGCGCCACGGGTTCGAGATCGTGGACAAGCGCTCGGGCAGGGAGCTCTACCTGGACGGCGCCTGGGCCGAGTTGTTCCAGCAGCGCCTGGCCGAATGGCAGCACACCACCCCCACGCAGGAGGAAGTGGAAGACATGCTGTCGCAGTACGCCGAGTTGGCCACCCTGCCGCTGCACGTGCACTGAAGCGGGCTACCGCGTGTGACTTAAGTCCACGACACGGGCATCTGGCGGCTGCAGACCGGCCGTCTTGTGACATCTTCCACAGTGGAGTTCCGGATTTCTCCTTAGACTCAGGGCCTGCACTGTGCAAGGATTGCCCATGATCTCCAAGATAGCTCCCCGCATTTCCCACTTGCTGTGCTGGCCCCTGCTGATGCTGGCAGCGAGCGGCACGGTGTGGGCCCAAGGCGTCAGCCCGAAGCAGATCCTGGTCGGCCAGAGCATCACCCTGCAGGGCGGCAAGAACGAGTACGGGGTGGCGGTCATGGACGGCATCACCAGCTACCTGCAGGAAGTCAATGCCAAAGGCGGCGTCAACGGGCGCACCCTTGTGCTCAAAACCCTGGACGACGACAACAAGGCCAGCCAGGCCGAAGCCAATGCGCGCCAGCTGATTGAGCAGGACAAGGTCTTCATCGTGTTCGGCTCCATCGAGGGCGGCCCCTCCAATGCCGTGATGAAGGCGACCAATGAGCTGAAGGTGCCCTTCTTCGGCCCCATGGCCGGCTCGCCCACGCTGCGCCGGCCGCACCAGCCCCTGGTGTTTCCGGTGCGCGCCGAACACCGCGAGGAGTTCCGCGTGCTGCTGGAATACATCCGCTCCACCGGCGGCAAGCGCGTGGCCTTCTTTCGCGCCGACTCCGAGGTCGGCCTGCAGCACCTGGAGAACGTCAAGCTGATCTGTCAGGCCCTGGGCCTGGAACTGGCGCTGGACCTTCCCTTCAAGTCCGACGTCACGGACCTGCAGCTCGCGGCGATGGCCGGGCGCATTGCCGCAGCCAATGTGCAGGGCGTCATCAACCACGGCAGTGTCGGCGTCTACGAGAAGCTGATCCGGCAGACCCGTGCCAAAGGCAACCCCACACCCTTCATGGCGGTCAACTCAGGCTCGACCCAGCTGGCCCGCCACCTGGGCGAGATGGCGCATGGCATGCTGTTCTCCCAGGTGCTGCCCAGCCCCTGGGAGCGCAAGACCGAACTCACGCGGGAATACCAGGATACTTTCAAGCGCGCCAAGCCCGGCGTGGACTTTTCCTACGGCAGCCTGGAAGGCTATATGACCTCCAAAGCGCTGGTGGCCGCCCTGCGCGCGGCAGGGCCCAACCCGACGCGTGAAAGCTTCATGCAGGGCATCTACAAGGCGGGCGCATTCGACCTCGCCGGCCTGCGTGCCGTCTACCAGCCCGGCGACCATGCCGGCCTGCATCTGGTGGACCTGGCCATCTACACCCGCGACAACCGCTTCCGCCACTGAGGCGCAGACTCACGCAGCGCGGACGGTCCGCCGGTAGAGCGGCTCGATCAGCAGCAGGACGGCGATCAGGCGGCAAACCTGGAAGGCGGTGACCACCGGCGCCCCCAGCTGCAGCACCTTGGCCGTGATGGACATCTCGGCAATGCCGCCGGGTGCCGTGGCCAGCACCATGGTGGCCGGATGCAGGCCGGTGCCCCAGGCCATGAGCAGCGCGAGCGCGGCGCACAGGGCCAGCAGGCCCATCGTGCCCGCTGCAACGCAGGCCAGCCAGCGCGGCGCGGTGTGCACAAAGGCGGGTGTGAAACGCACGCCCAGGCTGACCCCGATGACCAGCTGCGCCGCATTCGACAGCCAGGCGGGCAGGGCCGAGAGCTGGAGGTCGGCCATGGTCAGGCCCATGGCCACCAGCAGGGCCCCGAGGAACCAGGGGTTGGCACGGTCGAGCCGCTCCAGCACCCAGGCCCCCGCCGCCGCCAGCACGAAGAGCAGCAGCAGGCCGCCCCAGTGCACCTCCCGCGCCGCCGGCGGCAGCAGGTCCAGGCCCTGAAGTCCGCTGAACTGCATGGCAAAGGGAACGGCCAGCGTCACGATCAGCAGGCGCAGGCTGTGCGCGGCGGCGACCAGATCGGTGCGGCCCTGGGCGCGCTCGGCGAGCAGCGCCATCTCGGGTGCGCCACCGATGGCGCCGGCGAACCAGGTGGTCGCCCGGTTCAAACCCGGCAGGTGGTGCGCGTTCATGCGGTGCAGCCAGAGGCCGAACCACCAGCCCAGCAACAAGGCCCAGACGATGCCCAGCGCAATCGCCCACCACAGGCTGGCCACCAGGGCCGCAACCTGCGGCGTGAAGTACAGCCCCAGCGCGATGCCGATGCTGCACTGCCCGGCATTGCGCAAAGGCGTCCAGCTCTGAGTGGGCGCACGCAGCATCGAGGCCACGGCCGTGGCCAGCAGCGGGCCGATCATCCAGGGCAAGGGGGTCTTGAGCCAGGCGCAGAGCAGGGCGGCGGCCAGCGCCAGCAGCAGGGTGGCGACAACGCGCGGATAAGAATGGAGACGCATAGGCAGGGGGAGCAGTGCGCGTAGTATCGCTGCACCCCCTCCTCCATCCGCAAAGACCGCCCCATGACGAGCACACCAACGCCCCCCTACTGCATGGTGCAGACCGCGCTGGCCAGCGAAGCCGAAGCCGCCGAGCTGGCGCGCGGCATCGTGCAGGCACGCCTGGGCGCCTGCGTGCAGCTGCAGGCCATCCGCAGCTTCTACGTCTGGCAGGGCCAGGCCCACGACGCGCCGGAGTGGCTGCTGAGCATCAAGACGCGCGGCGCGCTCTACCCGGCGCTGGAGGCCTACATTCGGGAACACCATCCCTACGAGACGCCGGAGATCGTGCAGTTGCCCATCACGGCCGGCAGTGCCGCCTACCTCGCCTGGCTGGACGAGAACACGGACTGAGCGGCCAGGCCCGGCGGCAGACCCGTCGTCGAAAATGGCGACAATTGACACCTGCGCCCGCCAAAAACCGGGCGCAGCTCACGATCAACACACCACCACCCGGGTTATATGAGCCAGACCTACATCCTCACCCTCTCCTGCCCGGACCGCCTGGGCCTCGTGCACGCCGTCTCCGGTTTCCTGCTCGAGCGCGGCGGCAACATCGAAGAAGCCGCCCAGTACAACGACCACGCCACCGGCCTGTTCTTCATGCGGGTGCAGTTCGCCTGCGACCAGCACGATACCGCCACCCTCAAGGCCCGCCTGGCCAGCTTTGCCGAACCCTACGCCATGCGCTGGAGCCTGCACGCCACCGCCGCGCCGATGAAGACGGTGCTCATGGTCAGCAAGGAAGGCCATTGCCTGAACGATTTGCTGTTTCGCTGGAAAAGCGGACTGTTGCCGCTGGACATTCGCGCCATCATTTCCAACCATCGCACGTTTTACCAGCTCGCCGCCAGCTACAACGTGCCCTTTCACCACATCCCGGTGACGGCCGCCACCAAGGCGCAGGCCGAGGCGCGGCAGTTCGAGATCATCGAGCAGGAGGGCGCCGAACTGGTGGTGCTGGCGCGCTACATGCAGGTGCTGTCGAACGATCTGTGCACCCAACTGGCGGGGCGTGCCATCAACATCCACCACAGTTTCCTGCCCAGCTTCAAGGGCGCCAAGCCGTATTACCAGGCGCACGACCGGGGCGTCAAACTCATTGGCGCCACGGC
>JAUYQZ010000018.1 GCA_030695415.1 Hylemonella sp. | reverse complement strand
GGCACCCGCGACCTTTTCCTCTTCCAGGTGGGTCGGGTCCTTGGTGTCGAAATCCGACGCGACGGCCTCATCAGCATGGGGGGCGAAGGCGTGGACCAGCTTTTCCGCGCCCTCGAAGCACAGATAGGCCCCGCCCAGCATCAGAAGCGGTGTGATGACCCAAGGCGCGAAATGGTCCAGCGCCAGAAGGCCGGGCAGCAGGACGATCAGCTTGTTGCGCAACGACCCAAGCGCGATGCGCCAGATGATCGGCAGTTCCCGGTCGGCCGAGAAGCCGTGGACATACTTCGGCGTCACCGCCGCATCGTCGATCACAACGCCCGCGGCCTTGGTCCCGGCCTTGGCCGCAGCCGCGGCGATGTCGTCGATCGACGAGGCCGCCACCTTGGCAATGGCCGCCACGTCGTCGAGAAGTGCGAGAAGTCCGCTCATGCCCTGCCCCAGCTTGCCTGCAACCGTCGGTGTACCGGGAAACGCAGGATTCGGCAAAGTGCTGCATGGGGTTAGCGCAAACAGGCGAAGATTGCGCTAACATGCTGATAAGGTGTCGATTTCTGCCTTGTATGCCGTTGTGGACCGGCTAAGACCCTGCCCAGGCATCAGCAGGGGACCCTATCATGACCGTGACCGTCGGCATCAACGGCTTCGGCCGCATCGGGCGCAACGTGCTGCGCTCGGCCGTGGCGAACTTCAAGGACATCGAAATCGTTGGCATCAACGACCTGCTCGAACCCGACTACCTGGCCTACATGCTGAAGTACGACAGCGTGCACGGCCGCTTCAAGGGCGAAGTCTCGGTCGAAGGCGGCACCCTCATCGTCAACGGCAAGAAGATCCGCCTCACGCAGGAGCGCGACCCCGCCAACCTCAAGTGGAACGAAGTCGGCGCTGACGTCGTCATCGAATCCACCGGCCTCTTCCTGGACAAGGCCGGCGCCGAGAAGCACCTCACCGCCGGCGCCAAAAAGGTCATCATTTCCGCGCCCAGCAAAGACGACACCCCCATGTTCGTCTTCGGCGTCAACGACAAGAGCTACGCCGGCCAGGCCATCATCAGCAACGCCAGCTGCACCACCAACTGCCTGGCGCCTGTGGCCAAGGTCCTCAACGACAAATGGGGCATCAAGCGTGGCCTCATGACCACCGTGCACGCCGCCACCGCCACCCAGAAGACCGTGGACGGCCCTTCCAACAAGGACTGGCGCGGCGGGCGCGGCATCCTGGAAAACATCATCCCCAGCTCCACCGGTGCGGCCAAGGCCGTGGGCGTGGTCATCCCCGCCATCAAGGGCAAGCTCACGGGCATGGC
>JAUYQZ010000039.1 GCA_030695415.1 Hylemonella sp. | reverse complement strand
GCAGAAAATTGCCGGCCTCTGCCTGATCGGCTTCGGCTTGCGTCTTGCTTTCACCCGCTGATCTCAGATACATAAAAGGGAAGACCACCAGATGGCCAAGATTTTCTGCGTTGCCAACCAGAAGGGCGGCGTCGGCAAGACCACCACCACCGTCAACCTCGCCGCCGG
The DNA here is from genome assembly GCA_030695415.1 of Hylemonella sp. GTDB lineage: Bacteria > Pseudomonadota > Gammaproteobacteria > Burkholderiales > Burkholderiaceae_C > Hylemonella. The sequence goes on along the minus strand of JAUYQZ010000039.1, from coordinate 151,619 downwards.
CCTGGCCAAGGTGGGGCAGCGTGTGCTGATGGTGGACCTGGACCCGCAAGGCAATGCCACCATGGGTTCAGGGGTGGACAAACGCCAGCTCAAGCTCACCCTTTACGACGTGCTGCTCGAATCGGCGTCCATCGCCGAGGCCCGGGTGAAAAGCGACAAGCTCATCGAAGGCGGCTGCAGCTACGACATCCTGGGTGCCAACCGCGAACTCGCCGGTGCCGAGGTGGAGTTGGTCGATGTGGAGCGCCGCGAGAAGCGGCTCAAGGAAGCCCTGGCCAAGGTCAGCGACGAGTACGACTTCGTGCTCATCGACTGCCCGCCCAGTCTCTCCATGCTCACCCTCAACGGCCTGTGCAGCGCGCACGGCGTCATCGTGCCCATGCAGTGCGAGTACTTCGCGCTCGAAGGCCTGACCGATCTGGTCAACACCATCAAGCAGGTGCACGCCAACCTCAACCCCGACCTGCAGATCATCGGCCTGCTGCGTGTCATGTTCGACCCGCGCATCACCCTGCAGGCCCAGGTGAGCGACCAGCTCAAGGCCCACTTCGGCGACAAGGTGTTCGATGCCGTCATCCCGCGCAATGTGCGCCTGGCCGAAGCGCCCAGCTACGGGGTGCCCGGTGTGGTGTTCGACCCGGCCTCCAAGGGCGCCCAGTCCTTTGTGAGCTTCGCGCAGGAGATGGTCGAACGCATCCAGAAGATGTGATCGACCTGTTCGGTAAGCTACAAAAACAATAGCATGCATCCCGCAAGCGTCCTCATCCTGCCGGGCTGGCACAACTCCAGCCCGGCCCACTGGCAGAGCCGTTGGGAGGCCGCGCACGGCTACACGCGCGTGCAGCAGCACGACTGGGAGCGCCCCCTGCGTGGCGACTGGCTCATGCAGCTCGAAGAAGCCGTGCTGGCCTGCAGCGAACCCGCCGTGCTGGTGGCGCACAGCCTGGGCTGCGTCCAGGTCGCGGCCTGGTCCGCGCACACCCAGAATGCGGCGCGCGTGAAAGCTGCGCTGCTGGTGGCGCCCGGCGACGTGGAGCGCGAGGCCATGCGCCCGTTGCTGCCCAGCTGGTCGCCCATCGAACGCGGGCGCCTGCCATTCAGGAGCATCCTCGTTGCCAGCCGCGACGACATCCATTGCACCTATGACAAGGCCGCCTCGCTGGCACACGACTGGGGCGCCGAACTGGTGGACCACGGGAACGCCGGCCACATCAACGCGGATTCGAACCTCGGCGACTGGCCGCAGGGCCACGCCCTGCTGCAGCGCCTCATGCACTGAACACTGATTAGACAGAGAGAACGGAAATATGGTCACCAAGAAACCCAAGGGCCTCGGCCGCGGACTCGAAGCCCTGCTGGGCCCCAAGGTCGATGACACCCGCGCCGAAGTGGCAGCGATGAACGAGGCGCGCGAAGGCCAGGGCACCGGCAGCTTGAAGCTCGACGAGATGGTGGCCGGCATGTACCAGCCCCGCACCCGCATGGACGAAGGCGCCTTGTATGAACTCGCCGAGTCCATCAAGGCCCAGGGCATCATGCAACCGATCCTGGTGCGCAAGCTCACCGACGGCCCCAACGCCGGCAAGCACGAAATCATCGCTGGCGAGCGCCGCTTCCGTGCTGCCAAACTCGCGGGCCTGGACAGCGTGCCCGTGCTGGTGCGCGACGTGCCCAACGAGTCCGCCGCCGCCATGGCGCTCATCGAGAACATCCAGCGTGAAGACCTGAACCCGCTGGAAGAAGCGCATGGCCTGCAAAGGCTGATCCGTGAATTCGGCCTCACGCACGAACAGGCCGCACAGGCCGTGGGCCGCTCGCGCAGTGCCGCCAGCAACCTGCTGCGTCTTTTAAATTTGGCCGAGCCGGTGCAGACCCTGCTGATGGCCGGCGACATCGACATGGGCCACGCCCGTGCGCTGCTCTCGCTGGACCGCGCCACGCAGATCACTGCCGCCAACCAGATCACCGCCAAGAAGATGTCGGTGCGCGAGGCCGAGAACCTGGTCAAGAAACTCAGCGCCGAGTTCTCGCTCACGCCGCAAAAACCCGGCAAGGAAAAATCCCGCGACTTGAAGCGTGTGGAAGAAGAGCTGTCAGACCTGCTCACCGCCGAAGTGGAAGTGCGCGTGAAAAAACGGGTCAAGCGCCACGGCCGGGTGGAAGAGATGGGCGAGCTCAGCATCCAGTTCGGCTCGCTCGATGAGCTCAACGGCCTGATCGACCGGCTGCGCCGCACGAACGGCAACGGCAACTGAGACAGCAACGGGCCCTATGAAACTCGAGGCCCGCTTTCCTTGGCCTTTGCCAGCGCTCCTCAGCTGGGCGATTTGCTGGACAATTTACATCCAGCTGCGGCGAGCGGATCTTAGCCCCTGGCTTGTCCTTGCGGTGGTCACGGTCCTCAGCGTGGCATTCAGCACGCAAGGAGATAGCTGGTGGCGCCGCGCAATTATCGGTCTCGGCTTCCCTTTGTCACTGTTGCTCGTGGGTGGCCTCACCATCCCGGCCTGGGGCTGGCTGCTCCCGCTCGCCTTGCTCGCGCTGATCTACCCGCTCAACGCCTGGCGTGACGCGCCGCTGTTCCCCACGCCGGTCAATGCGCTGAATGAGTTGCCCAACGTCGCGCCGCTGGAGCCGGGCTCAAGAGTGCTGGATGCCGGTTGCGGCCTGGGCCACGGCCTCGACGCGATGCGCCAAGCCTACCCGCTGGCCGAACTGCACGGTATCGAATGGAGCCGCCCGCTGGCCTGGCTCTGCGCGCGCCGTTGCCCCTGGGCCAAAGTAGAGCGGGGTGACATCTGGAAGGCCGACTGGTCGGGCTATGAGATGGTCTATCTGTTCCAGCGACCGGAGAGCATGCCGCGCGCGATCGAGAAGGCGAAGGCGGAACTCAAGCCCGGGGCCTGGCTGGTGAGTCTGGAGTTCGAGGCCGTGGGGCTGACGCCCGTGGCCAAGCTGGAGGGGGCGCAGGGGAAGCCGGTGTGGGTATATACGTCGAACCAATAGCTCTTGAAACATGAAAAGAATATTGATCGGTATGACGCTAGTGGCCTCCGGATTTTTGGCAGGCGCGTTCGTATTTACCGGAACACAAGCCAGGTCTTTCACCGCGTTGGCGAACTGCGGTGACTCGTGTTACCGCACGAATGATCTTGTTGGTCTGATGGCATCAGCTGCAATTCGCCACACACCCGGATGGCTTCCCATGGTTGTGAAGGAGAGTCCTCGCTGCGTGACGATCGAGCATCCTGTCCCCGGCGGGCGTTTGCATTTTGTGAGTTTCCCAAAGCGCGATATCAAGGATGTGGCTGATATCAGCGGTGGTGATCAAGCCTATGTCATGGAGTGCCTGGATCATGTCCGCGAGCTGGTCACACAGCACAAGTTGAGGGCGTACAAAGTGCTGACCAACGGGCCGGGGTACCAGCACCTCACCTATTTGCATTTCCATCTGATCGCGAATTGACAGCATGAGCGTACTGAGACTATCCGTCCTGACCGTACTCGCGCTCCTCGCCTTCGCCGGCAATTCCCTGCTCTGCCGCGCCGCCCTGCAGCACACCCCTATCGACGCCGCCAGCTTCACCACCATTCGCCTCATCGCCGGCGCTTTGACGCTCTGGCTGCTGGTGCAACTCACGCGCCGTGGCGCCATCGGCCGCGGCAGCTGGCCCTCGGCCTTCGCGCTCTTCGCCTACGCGGCCGCCTTCTCCTTTGCCTATGTCAGCCTGCCCACCGGCACCGGTGCGCTGCTGCTGTTCGGTTCGGTGCAGACCGGCATGATCGGCTGGGGGCTGGTCAAGGGTGAGCGGTTTTCGCCCGTGCAGTGGCTCGGCCTGGCGCTGGCGCTCGCGGGGCTGGTGGGCCTGCTGCTGCCGGGGCTGTCCGCGCCACCACTCGGTGCCGCCCTGCTGATGGTCAGCGCCGGCCTGGCCTGGGCCGTGTACTCCTTGCGCGGCAAAGGCGTGGGCGATGCGCTGCGGGTGACGGCGGGCAACTTTGTGCGCACGGTGCCGGTGGCGCTGGTCATGAGCCTGCTGTTCATGGGCAGCGCGCAGGTGGACACGGCGGGCGCGCTCTATGCCATCGCGTCAGGGGCCATCACCTCGGGCATCGGCTACGCCATCTGGTACGCCGCGCTGCCGCACCTCAAGGCGACGAGTGCGGCCACGCTGCAGCTCAGCGTGCCGGTGATCGCGGCCGTGGGTGGCATCCTGTGGCTGGGCGAGGCGCCCACGCTGCGCCTGCTGCTGGCGTCGCTGGCCATCCTGGGTGGCATCGCGCTGGTGATCTGGCGCAAGACCTGAAGTCACCCGTAGGGGTATCGCCCGGGGTGCAAGACAGCGCGGCGACTAGCCACTAGCATCTCGGCTCTCTGAACACGCAGCTCACCATGGAACTGAACACCGATTACTCCCAACGCGTCGTGCTGCACAGCGCCGAACTACCCTGGGTCGATGCGCCCGCGGCGGGCGTGCAGCGCAAGCTGCTGGAGCGCCAGGGCGAGGAGGTGGCGCGTGCCACCTCCATCGTGCGTTATGCGCCCGGCAGCCAGTTCCCCAGCCACACCCATGGTCTGGGCGAAGAGATCCTCGTGCTGGAAGGCGTGTTCAGCGACGAGACTGGCGACTACGGCCCCGGAACCTATTTGAAAAACCCGCCGGGTTCGGCCCATGCCCCATCGTCGACCACGGGCTGCACGCTGTTCGTCAAATTGCGTTACCAGCACCCCGACGACCAGGCGCGGGTGGTGGTGGATGCGACGACCGCGCCCTGGTACCAGGGCCTGGTGGAGGGCCTGACGGTGCTGCCGCTGGCCGAGTTCGGCACCACCCACACGGCGATGGTGCGCTGGGCGCCGGGCACGCAGTTCAACCCGCACCGGCATTACGGCGGCGAGGAGATCTTTGTGGTGGATGGCGTGTTCGAGGACGAACACGGGCGTTACCCGGCCGGCAGCTGGCTGCGCAGTCCGCACATGAGCGCGCACCGGCCCTTCAGCGTCGAGGGCTGCACCATCCTGGTCAAGACCGGGCACCTGCTGGACGCCTCCTGAGCGCGGGTGATCCGTGCCGCGCGTCAAGCGCTCTCTTGCCCGCGGAATATCGTACGGCTACCATAGCGACAGACCATGAGACACATGGCGGGGTCAGCATCTCTGTGGCAACAGGGATTCAGGCCATGGATACGTTGGGGCCCCGGCGCAAGCATCGTCTTCCCCCCCATCCAGGAGCAAGCATCATGAAAGCTTTCGTTCACCGCCTGTCGCTTTGGGCCTTGGCCGTCACCCTTCCCGCCACCGTGTTGGCGGCGGACCCCCCGGTATGCCCCTTCAAGCCGGCCGAACTCGAGTCGATCTTCGGTGTGGCCTTTGCCGAGGGGCGCCCGGGCATGGAGTTCAAGAGCGGTGGCATGACCATGCGCGACTGCCGTTACAGCAGCAAAGGCTATAGCTTGCGTGTGGGAACCACGGTCCACCCCGCTGCCACAGGCGCGAAGGACGCCGTCCGCGCCCTGGCAGGCAGACTGCAGCCCATTCCCAATGACCCTGACGGCGCAGCATTCCAGGTGGATCAGGGCGATGCCACCAGCCCGACGCTGCACTATGCACGCAACACCCTCGCTGTCGAGCTGCGCATCATGGGCACCTACTATTCCGACCCCAGGAACAAAGCAGGAGAGCTGCGTGCCATGCAGCAGAAACTGGCGCGTGTGCGCCGCGTCCCGTAAGCGGCAAGCATAGGGCCCCGACCCGCTGGCCCAGCCTACAAGGCGAAGATCTTCCCCGGGTTCATGATGTTCTTCGGGTCCAGCGCGCGCTTGATGGTGCGCATCATGTCGATGGCGCCTTCGCCAGCCTCGGTACGCAGGAAATCCATCTTGTGGATGCCCACACCATGCTCGCCGGTGCAGGTGCCCCCGAGCGCCAGTGCCCGGTGCACCAGGGCGTGGTTGAGTGCTTCGGCGACGGCGTACTCCTCGGGCTTGTTGGGGTCCAGCAGGTAGCCGAAGTGGAAGTTGCCGTCGCCCACGTGGCCGACCAGGAAGTAGGGCAGGCCGCTGGCCTCCGCCTCGGTCACGCTGTCGAGCAGGCAGTCGGCCAGCCGGCTGATGGGCACGCAGGTGTCGGTGCTGATGGCGCGGCAGCCGGGCTTGCTCTGGATCGCCGCGAAATAGGCGTTGTGCCGCGCGGTCCACAAACGGGTGCGCTCCTCGGGCGTGACGGCCCACTCGAAGGCCTTGCCGCCGTGTTCGCTGGCGATCTCCTGCACCGCTTCGGCCTGCTCCTTGACGCCCGTGGGCGAGCCATGAAACTCCATGAGCAGCATGGGCTCCTCGCGCAGGCCCAGTTTTGAATGGGCGTTGACCATGCGCACGGTGTGGGCGTCGATCAGCTCCACGCGGGCGATCGGGATGCCCATCTGGATGATCTGGATGGTGCTGCGCACAGCAGCCTCGATGGAGGGAAACGAGCAGATGGCGGCCGAGATGGCCTCGGGCAGCGGGTAGATGCGCAGGGTGATCTCGGTCAGCACGCCCAGGGTGCCCTCGCTGCCCACCATCAGGCGGGTGAGGTCGTAGCCCGCGCTGCTCTTCTTGGCGCGGGTGCCGGTGCGGATGACCTCGCCGCTGGCCGTCACTACCTCCAGCGCCATCACGTTCTCGCGCATGGTGCCGTAGCGCACGGCGTTCGTGCCGGACGCGCGTGTGGCGCTCATGCCGCCGATGCTGGCGTCCGCGCCGGGGTCGATCGGGAAGAACAGGCCCGTGCTCTTGATCTCTTCATTGAGCTGCTTGCGCGTCACGCCGGGCTGCACGGTGACGGTCAGGTCTTCGGGGTTGACGGCCAGCACCTTGTTCATGCGGCTCACGTCAATGCTGATGCCGCCCTGGATGGCCAGCAGATGGCCTTCGAGCGAGGAGCCCACGCCAAAGGGAATGACAGGCACGCTGTGCGCGCTGGCCAGCGCCACGGCGGCCGCCACATCGGCGGTGCTTTCGGCAAAGACCACGGCGGCCGGCGGAGGAACGTGGGTGTAGGCCGATTCGTCGCGCCCGTGCTGCTCGCGCACGACCAGCGCGGTGGAGCAGCGCTCGCCAAAGCGGGCCTTGAGGGCATCAAGCAGGGCTGAAGGCACTTCGCGCGGGACAATTTCGGGCAGCAGCTGGACTGGAGTGGCGGGGGCATTCATGGTGGTCTCCGGGCTGCGCAGCGGGGCTGGGGAATAATGGAGTGATTCTGCCCCCGGACGGCCCGGAGCGCAGCGAAACCTCCATTTTCATCCAAGGTGACCTTCATGGGTAATCGCCTCACACAAATCGCCACCCGCACCGGTGACAGCGGCACGACCGGCCTGGGGGACAACCAGCGCGTTTCCAAGAACAGCTTGCGCGTGCACGCCATGGGCGAGGTCGACGAGCTCAACTCCCACATCGGCGTGCTGCTGTGCGAGGAGATGCCGGCCGAGGTACGGGCGCTGCTGGTGGAGATCCAGCACCAGCTCTTCAACCTGGGCGGCGAGTTGTCCATCCCCGGCTTCGAACTGCTCAAGGGCGAGGCCGTGCTGGCCCTGGACGAGGCGCTGGCGAAGCACAACGAACAGCTGCCGAAGTTGCAGGAGTTCATCCTGCCGGCCGGCTCGCGCGCAGCAGCACTGGCGCACGTCTGCCGCACCGTGGCACGGCGTGCCGAGCGCGCCGTGGTGGCCTTGGGCAATGAGGAAGCCATCAAGGACGCCCCGCGCCAGTACCTCAACCGCCTCTCCGACCTGATGTTCGTGCTGGCGCGCGTGCTCAACCGCATGGATGGCGGGGACGATGTGTACTGGAAGAGCGAACGGCTCAAGGGCGCGGCTGCCGACTGAGCGCGCCATGATCGTGCGCTCGCCCCGACTCGCCCGGCCCTCGGTGCCTTCGTCTAGGCGCGAGCCGGGTGGCGGGCCAGCCACCAGCTGATCAAGGCGCAGGCGACAAAGCCCGCGGCAGCGAGCCAGGCAAACTCTGTGACCACCGCGCCGGCCGGCGCGGCCTGCGACACCACCGCAATACGCGCCAGCGCGGCCAGCGCCAAGGTGGAATTAAGCGCGCCACTGAACAAGCCGGGGCGGCTGTCCCGCCCCAGGGCCAGTGCGCCGAAGAAGGCGCTGCTCAGGAGCACGGCCCAGCCAGCCCCGGCGAGAACTTGCGCGGCCAGCAACTGCTCCAGTGTGCCGGCGTAGGCGGCGGCGGCGTTGCCGCCGGCAGCAATCAAAGCGCCCCAGACCAGGGCCCGCCAAGGTCCCTGGCGCTTGGCGAGCAGGCTGGCGGGCCACAGCGCGAGGTTGAACCCGACCCAGAACACCGGCAGCAGCCAGGGCAGTTCGGACGCGGGCGCAAAGCGCAAGGCCAGGGGCGCGCTGGCCACGGCGCTGTGCCACTGGAAAGCCACGGCGCCGAGGATGGTCGCCGCCAAAAATGCGGCTGCCAGCGCACCGTTGGGGAAACCGGTCGTCACGGGCGCCGCTGGCGCCTTGGCCGCGCCTCGCGCAGCCAGGGCACGCTCAGCAGCGACCATGCCCAGAGTGACCAGCGCCAGGCTGAGGGCCGAAAAGAGAAAGGGCAGCACCGGATCGAACCCCTTCAGCTGCAGCCCCAGGTAGGGCGCCATCGCCGCCGCCACGCCCAGGCCCAGGCTGCTCAGGGCGATCATGCCGGGCTGTTGGGGTTGGGCGACGTAGCGCCCAAGCAAGGTGAACGGCGGGGCGCGCAACGCCGCCGAGGTCACCACCCAGACGAAGGTGACGACCACGAGCAAGGTGGGCGATCCCTGCCGGGCTACCCAGGGCAGCAGCAAGAAGGCGGCGCAGGACAGCAAGGTGGCCACCACCATGGCGCGCCCAACCCGTCCCAGCACCCGGGCGGCGCGGTCGCTGGCCAGGCCGACGGCCAGGTCGGTGACGATGAAGACCAGCTGGTCGGCCATCAGCAGCCAGGGGATCCACTTCGCCTCCAGCCCGGCGGAGCGGGCCAGCTCGGGCAGGTAGATCACATAGACGATCCAGCCCAGAGCGAGAAAGAACTGCACGCCGGCCAGGTAGAGGCCGATGGTGCGGGTCGATAGGGCTGCCGGGTTCGACATGGTTGTGGTTCGCGTCCGGGGTTCGCGCAGTCTACGCGAGCATCCCGTAAAAAGAAACGCCCGCCGGGCTCGTGCCGGCGGGCGTCACGGGGAGGGCGTGGGCGTTCAGCGCTTGCGGTTGAGCAGCGCGTACAGCAGGATGGCGCCGAAGGTGGCGGTGCCGATGCCGCCCAGCGCGAACTGGCCGAACTTCAGCGTGAAGTCGCCCGTGCCCAGCACCAGGGTGATGGCGGCCACGATCAGGTTCTTGTTGTCGCTGAAGTCCACCTTGTTGTCCACCCAGATCTTCGCGCCGGCCACCGCAATCAGGCCGAACACCACGATGGAAACACCCCCCATCACCGGCAGCGGGATGGCCTGGATCACGGCGCCGAACTTTGGTGAGAAGCCCAGCAGCACGGCGATCAGCGCGGCCACGAAGAAGATGGCGGTGGAGTAGATCTTGGTAGCGGCCATGACGCCGATGTTTTCGGCATAGGTGGTCACGCCCGTGCCGCCGGCGCTGCCGCTGACCATGGTGGCCACGCCGTCGCCGATGAAGGCTTTGCCCATGTACTGGTCCAGGTTGCGGCCGGTCATGGCGGTGACGGCCTTGATGTGGCCCAGGTTCTCGGCCACCAGGATCACAGCCACCGGGGCGATCAGCAGCATGGCGTTGACTTCGAACACTGGTGCGGCGAAGTTGGGCCAGCCGAACCAGGCGGCATTTACCAGGCCCGACAGGTCCATGGGCTTGCCCAGGCCCAGGCCATTGGTGAGCACCGCGTAGATGATGCTGGCGACGATCAGGCCCACCAGGATCAGCAGGCGCTGCACCATGCCTTTGGTCAGCACGGCCACCAGGCCCACGCTGACGAAGGTGACGAGCTGCATCCAGCTGTCGAAGTTGCTGGCCGCCATGTTCTTGACCGGGATGCCGGCCAGGTTCAGGCCGATCACGGCCACCACGGCGCCGGTGACCACCGGCGGCATGAAGCGCTCGATCCAGCCCGTGCCGATGGCCTGCACGATGACACCGATCAGGGTGTAAAGCGCGCCGCAGGCGATGATGCCGCCCAGGGCGACGCCGATGTTGGCGTTCGGTCCCTTGCCGGCAAAGGCCGTGGCGGCGATCACCACGCCGATGAAGGCGAAGCTCGAACCCAGGTAGCTGGGCACCTTGCCGCCGGTGATGAAGAAGAAGATCAGGGTGCCGATGCCGCTCATCAGGATGGCGATGTTGGGGTCGAAGCCCATGAGGATAGGCGCGAGCACGGTGGCGCCGAACATGGCGATGACGTGCTGCACGCCCATCACCGCGGTCTGCGGCCAGGGCAGGCGTTCATCGGGGGCGATCACGCCGCCTTGCTGCAGCACGTCGGCGCTTTTTTCCGTCCATTGAAAGAGGCTCATCGAGGCGTCTCCTTGGGTTGAGGTGCCGCGATGCTAGGTGATTTGACCCGACTGATGACCCAGACAAACCCGGGGGCGGCACAATGACGGCGCAGCCTGCACTCATCCATCACTCCTTGCGAAAGTAGCGCCATGATTGCCCTCGACCCCGCCGCGCGCGCCAACGTCCACCTCATTGACCACCCCCTGGTGCAGCACAAGCTCACGCTGATGCGCAAGAAGGAGGCCAGCACCAGCAGCTTTCGGCGCCTGCTCAATGAGCTGGCCAGCCTGATGATCTACGAGGTCTGCCGCGACATGCCGCTGCAGGATGTGCAGATCGAGACTCCGCTGGAGACCATGACGGGCCGGGTCATCGACGGCAAGAAGCTGGTCTTCGCCAGCATCCTGCGCGCGGGCAACGGCATCCTGGACGGCGTGCTCTCGGTGGTGCCCGGTGCGCGCGTGGGCCACGTGGGCCTGTACCGCGACCCGAAGACCCTGCAGGCCGTGGAGTACTACTTCAAGATGCCCCGGCACATGGAGGAGCGCGACGTGGTCGTGGTGGATCCCATGCTGGCCACCGGCAACTCGGCCGCCGCCGCGGTGGCGCGCATCAAGCAGTGCCAGCCGAAGTCCATCAAATTCCTGTGCCTGCTGACCTGTCCCGAAGGCATCAACACCTTCTACAAGGAACACCCGGACGTGCCGGTCTACACCGCGGCCATCGACCGCGAGCTCAACGACCACGGCTACATCCTGCCCGGCCTGGGCGATGCGGGGGACCGTATCTTCGGCACGCAGTGAGGCCGGGGCGGGCGCGATGCCACAGTACTGGCTCATGAAATCCGAGCCGGACGAGGTCTCGGTGGACGACGCGCTCGCCGCGTCGCACGCCACCGTGGCCTGGCCCGGGTGGCTTCGGCAGCCCGTCCCGATCCCACCCAGTTCGACCCCGGCTCGCCGTACTTTGATGTGGCCTCGCGGCCCGAGGCGCCCCGCTGGCTGCTCGTGGACGTGCAGGTCCTGCGCAAGACGCGCAAGCTGACCCTGCCCGAGCTGAGGGCCGATCCCGCGCTGGCCGGCCTGCGCGTGCTGCACAAGGGCAACCGCCTCTCCATCACCCCGGTCGAGCCCGGCCACTGGCGGCACATGCTGCAGCGCCTGGAGGCGGCGCCGGCCCATGTGTGCCGTACCGTGGCACGGCGCGCCGAGCGCACCGTGGTGGCTCTGGACAAGGAGGAAGCCATCAAGGACGCCCCGCGCCAGTACCTCAACCGCCTGTCCGACCTGATGTTCGTGCTGGCCAGGGTGCTCAACCGGCATCGCACCGATGGCGCTACAGGCGACGATGTGTGCTGGAAAAGCGAGCACCTGGCGCGGGCCGGAAACTGAAGCTTGGGCATAGGCCCACAACCCCCTTGGGGTGAGATCGTTATTGCGCGCGAACGCCGCACCGCACCGCCCCTGCGTCCGCTACACTTTGCGGGCCAGTCCTGTCACCCTGGCATTGTCTGAAATGCAAACACAAGGGTGCATCATGTTGCCTCGTCGCAGACACTTTTTGAGCCGGGCTGGTCAGGCCCTCGCGCTGGGCATGGCTTCCGGCCTTGCGACCTTGCCCGGCCGGGCACAGGCCCCGGCAGGCGCCACCCAGCGGGTGATGATTGCAGTGCCTGGCCCTGGCAATATCGTTTTTCTTCCCTTCACCCTTGCGCCCCTGATCCGCGCAGATGTAGCCGAAGGCCTGCAGTTTGATTTGCGTTACGTCAGCAGCGGTCCGCAGTCCATGCGTGACATGCTGGAGCGCAATGCCGATTTTGGCGGCGCCGGCCTTGCTGCCGTGGCCTTGCAGCGCATTAGTGGACAGGCGCTCAGCTGCATTGCTCCCTTTACCCGTGTGCCGGGCTACACCTTGATGGTGCGCTCGGAACTGCGCCAGCGGGTGAACAAAATCTCCGACCTGCAGGGCCTGGTGGTGGGCGTTCGGGGCTTCGTGCAGGGGGGGCGGGGCGTGTCTCAGCTGTTTACCGAGCATGTGCTTGGTCTGAACCGCGTGCCCCTGAGCCGCGTGAATTTTGTGGGAGTGGGGCAATCCTATGAGAACCAGCAGGCCGCACTGGCCACCGGCACGGTGGATGCGCTGATGGGCGACGAGCCCTCGGCCACGCGCCTGCTGCGGGAGAGGGTGGCCTTTGCCCTGGCCGACTATCATGACCTGCAGCAAACCCGGCAGTTGCTTGGCGGCCTGTTTCTCAATCATGGCCTGGTCACCCGCGATGACCTGGTGGCGCAGCAGCCGCAACGTGTAGAAAGTGTGGTGCGCGCCCTGACACGCACCCTGACCTGGATAGCCAGTCACTCCCCGGAGCAAGTGGTGTCGGCCCTGGCGCTGCGCGACGAGCAGGAGCGCCAGAGCCTGCTGGCGGTGCTGCAAAAGCACAAGGCCATTTTCTCCCCGGACGGCCGTTTTTCGGCTGAGCAAATCGCCACGACCGAGCGTTTTTTCCATGCCACCGAAAGCTCACCTGCAGCCCAGGCCTTTCGCCTGCAGAGTGTGGTGAATGCCCGCTGGGCCGGCACCAGCGCCTGAAGCCACAGGCAAGCACAAAGGAAAAACTGTAGATGCGCTCCATCCACATGCAACGCCGGTATATGGTGGGCCGTGCCGGGCAGGCGCTTGCGCTGGGGCTGGCCGCCAGCGTTTGGCCGGGCCTGCTGCGGGCGCAAGCCCCGGCAGCCAGCCTGCGACGTGTCACCGTTATGGTGCCCGGCCCCGGTAATTTGCTGTATCTTCCCCTGGCGCTGGCCCCGCGCATCGGTGCCGATGCGGCGCAGGGCCTGCACCTGGACCTGAGGTTTACTTCTGGCGGGCCGGTGGCCATGCGCGAGATGCTTGAGCGCAATGCAGACTTTGCGGCGGCCGGCCTTTCTGCGGCTGCCCTGCAGCGCATCAGCGGGCGGCCTGTAGTGTGCATGGCGCCACTGACCCGTGTTCCTGCCTATACCCTGCTGGTGCGGCCCGCGCTGCGCACGGCGGTCCGCACGGTTGCCGATTTGCGCGGAAGGGTGGTGGGCGTCAAAGGCTATTCGCCGGGTGGGCGTTCCACCTCCCAGCTGTTTACCGAGTATGTGCTGGAGCGTGCCGGGGTGTCCGCCGCACAGGTCAACTATGTGTCGGTGGGGCAGGACTACCAGAGCCAGCAGGCCTCGCTGTCTTCGGGTGCGGTGGACGCCATCATGGGAGATGAACCTTTTGCAATGCGTCTGGTGGCAGAGCGGCAGGCCTTTGCGCTGGCCGACTACCACGACCTGCAGCAAACCCGCAAGCAGCTGGGCGGGCTCTTCCTCAATGGCTGCCTGACCACCCGCGAGGATGTCATTGCCGAGCAAGCGGAGGTGGTGGACATGGTGGCCCGCACGCTGGTGCGCACCCTGGTCTGGATGGCGCAGCGGCCGGCCGCAGAAGTGGTGCGTGCGCTGGCCATCCCGGATGCGGTGGAGCGTGATACGCTGGCTGCGGTGCTGACCAGGCACAAAGGCATTTTTTCTCCCGACGGACGCTTTTCCGAGGAGCAGCTGAACACGGCCGAGCGCTTCTTGCATGCCGTAGAAAAAACGCCGGCAGCACAGGCCTTTAAAATCAGGGCTGTCATCAACGACCGGTGGGTCGGCTCTGCCGCCTGAACCCGCCGCACCCCGAACGATGCCCGTACCAGCCGAGTCCTCCCCCGCTTCATTGCTGGACACTCTGGGTCAGGTGCAGACCCACGTAGGCCTCAGCCTGGGCCGCCAGATTACCTGGCGCTTCGTGGTGGTTTTTGCTTTTGTCAGCCTGATGGCTGGCCTGCTGGCCCTGGGCGCCTATCAGACCTTCGTTCAGAACCAGCACCAAAAGACGGCAGACGCAACCTTTGACCATGTCCAGCGAAACCTCCAGACACGGCAGTCTGTCTGGCTGCAAAATGCCGAAGAAGTGAAGGCCCATGTGGACTTCATGCGCATCTTTGCAGCAGAGGAAACCCAGCCCTGGACACGCCTGCGCGCCTACTTCTCGGCCATGGAGGGCAAGGTAGGCCGCTTTCCTTCAGGCGTGGTGCTGGACGCACAGGCGCGCGTGGTGTTCAGCTACGGACAGCAGGGGCAGGAGTTGGCCGGGGAGCTGAATGGCGCGCGCGCCGTGCCCCAGTGGTTTTTGAGCCAGCAGCCACCCATGGCCTACAGGCTGATTGCAACGCCGTTGTGGCTGGGCAGCCAGGGCGGGGGCCAGCTGGTGTTGATGCGTCCGCTGGACAATGGCTCGCTGCGCGAGCTGACGCCGCCGGGGGTGCGCCTGATGATCGTGCACCAGGAACGGGTGCTGTCGAGCTCCGAAGGGTCCGTTGACATCGGGCTGGCGGTGGACGCCCGTTTTTCCGGTGCGCTGGAGCAGGGCCAAAGTGGCCGCGAGCAACGCACGGCATCGGTGTTTGCGGGCGACGGCGATCTGCCCCGCCTGGTGATGCAGCAGCAGATGAGCGAATCGCTGTCTGCAGGGGTTGTGCTGGGCGTGGTTGCCCTCCTCATGGGCTTGCTCGCGCTGGTGCTGTGGCTTGTGCTGGGCCGCTGGGCCAGCTTCCTGACGGTGCGCGTGGCGAGCCTGTCGCGTGCCACGACCCTGTTCGCTCGCGATCACGTAGTGACAGCCCCGGTGGCGGACGCGCTGGAGCAGGCGCGGTCCGAACCCGACGAGATCGGCGCGATGGCCGATGCCAGCCGCGTGCTGATGCAAAGCGTGCTGCAGCACGACGAGGAGCACTTTGCCCATCTGCAGACGCTGGACATGCTGGAGGAGGGCGTGGTCGAACTGGCTGCGGACGGCCGCTACCTGCGTACCAGCCCCGGCTGGCTGCGCCTGGCGGGCATCGATGTCCTGCCCGGCGAGCGCATCTTCGAGCACATCCATCTGGAAGACATCGAGAACCTGGAACACCAGTTCCAGCAGCTGGTCGACGGCGAGAAGAGCGGACTGAGCGGACGGTTGCGTCTGCGCCGCCCGGACGCCAAGGAGTTGTGGGTCGAGTACCGCTTCATTGGCGGCACGCGCCGCGGCGGCAGCGTACGCGGCGTGCTGCGTGACATCACGCAGAGCTACCAGCTGGAAAAGCACGTGACCCACATGGCGCTGCACGATGCGCTGACCGGCCTGCCCAACCGCGTGCTGCTGGAAGACCGCTGCAAGATGGCCTTGCGCAGCGCTGAGCGCAGCGGCCTGACCGTGGCGCTGGGCTTCCTGGACCTGGACCACTTCAAGCACGTCAACGACCAGTTCGGTCACAAGACCGGCGACGAGCTGCTGGTGGCCCTGTCGGGCGCCATGCGCCACTGCCTGCGCGCCGGCGACACCTTGGCGCGCTGGGGTGGCGATGAGTTCGTGGTGCTGCTGACCGACCTGGGCAGCCAGGCCGACGCCGGGGAGGCCATCAGCAAGCTGGCTGCCGTCTGCCAGACGCCCATCCGTCTTGGTGAGACGGAGTTCAACGCCACCTTCAGCATGGGCGTGGCCCTGTTCCCTGCGGACGCCAAGACGGTCGAGACCCTGCTGTCGCAGGCGGACCGGGCCATGTTCGCGGCCAAGCAGCAGGGACGCAACGCCGTGCGCTTCTTCTCCGAGATCGCGCAGCGCGAGGAGGACCGCAAGGCGCTTTACATCCAGAACCGGCTGGCCACGGCCATCCGGGAAGGAAAGATCCAGGCCTGGTTCCAGCCCATCGTGGATGCGCGCACCCGGCGCGTGGTGAGCTGCGAGGCGCTGGCGCGCTGGCAGGACGAAACCTATGGCTGGGTGTCCCCCGCCACCTTCGTGCCCATGGCCGAGAACCTGGGCCTGATTCGCGAGATGGGCCAGCAGGTCTGGAAGGAGTCCATCAACAGCCTGCACCGCTGGCGCGAGCGCGGCCTGGACATGCGCATCTCGGTCAACGTCTCGCGTCGCCAGCTTTTCACGCCGACCTTTACCGCCGATCTGCTGGAAGACCTGGACCGGCTGGCCATTCCGGTTTCCGTGGTGGACCTGGAGATCACCGAGAGCGTGGCCATGGAGGACGCCGAGCACACCGAGAAGCGCCTGGCCGAGCTGACCGAGGCGGGCTTCGGCATTGCCATCGACGACTTCGGCACGGGCTTTTCCTCGCTCTCGCAGCTGCACAACATGCCGGCCTCGAAGATCAAGATCGACATCTCCTTCACGCGGCGCGCCCAGACGGAACAGGGCGGACAGCTGATCCAGGCCGTGGTCAAGATCGCCTCGGCCTTTGGACTGCAGACCGTGGCCGAGGGTGTGGAGAGCGAGGACATTGCCCAGGTGCTTGCCCAGCAGGGCGTCAGCCTGCTGCAGGGCTACCACTTTGGCAAGCCCATGAGCGCCGGGGACTTCGAGCGCTACCTGGCCGACCGTTCCAGCTTCAACTGAGGCCCCCGCAGTCGCCCACCCGTCAAGGCCTCAGGCCAGGCGGAACAGGCTGAGCTCGACCCGGTCCGGGTGGCGGGCGCCGGTGCCCACGTACAGGTTCTCGGTCAGCCAGGCGAGGGCAGGGCTGGACACTTCGAAGGTGGGAACGCAGCGGAAGTAGACGGCGGCCGGGTCGACCGACTCGCCGTTCACGAGCCTGGCGATGTCGGCGGCCTGGCCGCGGCGCAGGGCGCGGTTGTGCACGTAGAGGTGCTCGCCGCCGAACTCCGGCCCATCCAGCGCGATGATGTAGCGCGCGTCGAGCTCGGCTGCCGTGTCCGACACCACCAGCTGGAAGTCAGCGCCGCCCGGCAGCACCCGGCCCTGCAGCCGCGCGCCGCGCAGCGTGCCGCCGGTGATCGGGATGATGCGCCGGCGCCCCCGGCTGTTCAGCCCCGTCACGGCGCCCGCCTCGACGGGCACGGCCACATGGATCGTGAGGTCGGCCAGGTGTTCCAGGGTGGGGGGGGGCAGGGACATGGCGGGTGCTAGAGTTGGCAGGCCATTGTCCATCAATTCCCGACCCGCATGACAGCGCCGTACATTCCGCAGATCCGCCTGTATCAGAACTGGTTGCGCGAGCATCGCGGGCTGAGCTTCGACACCTACGACGCGCTGTGGCGCTGGTCCGTCACGGACCTCGACGCCTTCTGGCAAAGCATCTGGGATTGCTACGGCGTCCACTCCCCCACACCCCACACGGCGGCCCTGGCCGAGAACCGCATGCCCGGTGCGCGCTGGTTCCCGGGCGCCCAGGTGAACTATGCGCAGCAGGTGCTGCGCCATGTGCAGCCTGCGCACGCGGCCGGTTTCCCGGCCATCGTCAGCCACAACGAAAGGAGCCTGGCCGCAGGGCAGAAGGCCGGCGAAACCAGCTGGCCCGAGCTGCAGCGCCAGGTGGCGGCCCTGGCCCTGCACCTGCGGGCCCAGGGCGTGCGCAAGGGCGACCGCGTGGTGGCTTACCTG
This sequence comes from Hylemonella sp., assembly GCA_030695415.1. Taxonomy (GTDB): domain Bacteria; phylum Pseudomonadota; class Gammaproteobacteria; order Burkholderiales; family Burkholderiaceae_C; genus Hylemonella. The sequence continues at coordinate 133,674 of JAUYQZ010000039.1, read as the reverse complement.
CCCAACATTCCCGAAGCCTTGGTGGCCTTCCTGGCCACGGCCAGCATTGGCGCGGTCTGGAGCCTGTGCGCGCCCGACATGGGCACGGCCGCGGTGCTGGACCGCTTCCGGCAGATCGGACCCAAGGTGCTGATCGCCTGCGACGGCATGCGCTACGGCGGACGCGACACCGACCGCCGCGCGGTCGTGGCCGAGATCTGCGCGGCCTTGCCCACGCTGCAGCACCTCATCGTGCAAGACAATCTGGGCCTGCCGGACTTCACCGTGCGCGCCGGTGTGGACGTGGTGCCCTGGGCGCAGACGGTCGAGCGCGACGATGAGCAAACGACGGCCTTCAAGCCCTTGAGCGTGCCCTTTGACCACCCGCTGTGGGTGGTCTACTCCAGCGGCACCACGGGCTTGCCCAAACCCATCGTGCATGGGCATGGCGGCATCATGATCGTGGCCCTGGCCGCCACCCTGCACAGCGACATCGGCTGCAGCTATGCGCCTAACACCTGGGGCGAACGCTATCACTGGTACAGCTCGACCGGCTGGATCATGTGGAACTCCCAGCTCAGCGGCCTGCTCACCGGCACCACGGTCTGTCTCTTTGATGGCAGCCCAGGCGGTGCCACGATGGATGCGGCCGGCCACAGAGTGGCGCCGGACTGGAGCACGCTGTGGCGTTTCGCCGCCGATACGCAGGCGACCTTCTTTGGCGCCGGCGCGGCCTTTTTTGCCAACTGCATGAAGGCGGGCATCGAGCTGAAGGACTGCGGGCCCCTGCGCCAGGTGCGCGCCCTGGGCTCCACCGGCTCGCCGCTGAGCGAGGACGTGCAGCGCTGGACCAACGCGCAGATGCGACGCGTGAACCCGAAAGCGGGCGGCAGCCTGCAGCGGGCCGGTGATGTCTGGTGGTCCAACATTTCCGGCGGCACCGACTTTGCCGGCGCTTTCATCGGCGGCAACCGTGAGTTGCCGCAGGTGCCGGGCGAGATGCAATGCCGCGTGCTGGGCGCGGCGGTCGAAGCCTGGAACGAGCAGGGCGAACCCGTGACCGACGCGGTCGGCGAACTGGTCTGCAGCCAGCCCATCCCCAGCATGCCGCTGTACTTCTGGAACGATGACGGTAACCAACGTTACCTGTCCAGCTACTTCGACATGTACCCGCCAGGACACGGCCGCAAGCCCGGTGGCGGCGACGCGCCGGCAAGCGCGGGCCCGGTCTGGCGCCACGGCGACTGGCTGAAGATCACGCCGCGCGGCAGCTGCATCATCTACGGGCGCTCGGATGCCACCATCAACCGCCACGGCCTGCGCATGGGCACCAGCGAGCTCTACAGCGCGGTGGAGGCGCTGCCGGAGGTGCTGGATGCCATGGTGGTGGACCTGGAGTACCTGGGCCGCGAGAGTTACATGCCGCTGTTCGTGGTGCTGCGCCCGGGCCAGGCGCTGGACCGCGCCATGACATCGAAGATCAACGAGGCCATCAAGACCGCGCTCTCGCCACGTTTCGTGCCCAACGAGATCCTGCAGGTGGCCGAGATCCCGCGCACGCTCAGTGGCAAGAAGCAGGAGCTGCCGATCAAGAAGCTGCTGCTGGGCCAGCCGGTTGAGAAGGTGGTCAACCAGGACGCCATGGCGAACCCGGCCTGCCTGGGCTGGTACGAGGCGTTCGCGCGCCAGTATGCGACCCGACAGCCAGCAAGTCATCTCTGATTCCTCCGGCCAGCGTGCCGCCATTAAGATCAAGGCACATGTTGCACACGCCGACGCTACTGTTCGTCAATGTCTCCGTGATGGCGACGCTGGCCATCTGCCTGGGCATGGTGGCACCGCGCGGGGGCCGCGACGGGCTCCGCTTGTGGGCGGGTGCGCTGGCAGCGCAGAGCCTGGCCTATCTCCTGTTCGGCCTGCGTGGCCTGGTCAGCGACTGGTTGTCCATCCTGGTCGGCAACGTGCTGCTGTTTGTGAGTTTTTCCCTGATGATCGAGGGACTGTTGCAGTTCCAGAGGACCGTGCGCCACCGCCTCTACATCTGGGCGCCGGTGGCTGTGGGGGCGATGGTATTTCTGGTCTTCATGCACGACGCGCGTGTCCGCATCCTGCTCGGGAATCTTCTGATCCTGTTCCAGCTCGGCCAGTTGTGCCTGCAGCTGCGCGTCGGCTGGGCCCAGATGCCAGGGCGCGGCAAATACCTGGTGCTGGTCGCCTTTCTGGTATTCGTGCTGATCATTGCGGTGCGATGTGTCGCGCTTCTGATCCATACCTCGTACATCACGAATGTCACCGACACCAATCTGGTCCAGGCGGCCACGTTTCTGCTCGCTTCGATCACGATGACCCTGGCCAACTTCGGCATGGTCGTCATGAGCAAGGAGCGCGCGGATGCGCTCAACCGCGACCTTGCCCTGCACGATGAGCTGACCCGACTGCATAACCGACGTTACATCCAGCAGACCTTGCCTCAGCAGATCGCTCAGGCCACGCGTCTGCGCCAGCCGCTGTCCGTGCTGATGCTGGACATCGACCATTTCAAGCGGGTCAACGACAGCTTTGGCCACCTGTCCGGTGACAAGGTTCTGCGGCAGTTGGCCGCCTGCATCACCGAGCGTCTGCGTGCACAGGACATCGCGGGTCGCTGGGGTGGCGAGGAGTTCATCGTGATCCTGCCGAATACGGACGCGACAGGCGGCCGCGTCCTTGCCGAGGGGCTGCGCGCGGCGGTGGGGCAGGAGCGTTTCACGGCGCTGGACGGACAGCCGATCCCGCTCACCATCAGTGTCGGCTTGCATGCCATGCTCAGCAGCGACGAGGAGACGGGCGACGGCATGGTGGGCATGGCCGACCGCGCGCTCTATCTGGCCAAGGAAAACGGCCGCAACCGCGTCGAGCAGCTCTGAGCGCCTTCAGCCACGGGCCTGCTCCAGCAGCCAGGCGGCAAAGGCCGCCAGCGCCGGGCGCGGCTCGCCGCGCTCCGGCAACACCAGCCAGTAGGCGCGTCCGCTCTTGAGGGGCCGCGGGCAGGGCACCACCAGTTCGCCACGCGCGAGCTCCGGCTCGATCAGCAGGCGCGGCACCAGGGCCAGCCCCAGGCCCTGAGCGGCCGCGGCGGCCGTCATGGAATACAGCTCATAGCGCGGACCGGATAGTGCGCTGGAAGCCTCCACCCCCATGGCCTCGAACCACTGGCGCCAGGCTTCGGGGCGCGTGCTCTGCTGCAGCAGCGGCAGCCGGGCGAGCTCGGCCGGCTGCAGCCGCTTGCGAGCACCCAGCAGGGACGGGGCGCAGACCGGCACCACTTCTTCCTCAATCAGCATCGTGGCCTGGGTGCCAGCCCAGTTGCTCACCTGCTCGCGCGTTCCGGAATACAGCGCGGCATCGAAACCGGTGTCGGCGAAGAGGAAGGGGCGGGTGCGTGTCTCGATGTGCACGATGAGCTCAGGGTGCGGCCCCATCAATTGCGACAGGCGTGGCATGAGCCAGCGCGTGGCAAAGGTCGGTACGGCGGCCAGCGAGATGCTGCCCGTGGTGCCCTGGCGTGACATGGCGTCCAGGGTGTCGCGCTCCAGTGCCTGCAGGCGCGGCGCGATCTGGCGCGCATAGTCTGCGCCGCCCGGCGTGAGCGCCACGCCGTGGCGAGTGCGGCGAAACAAGGCAATGCCCAGGTAAGCCTCCAGCGCACCGATCTGGCGCGATACCGCGCTCTGCGTCAGCGCGAGCTCCTGCGCGGCGCGCGTGTAGCTCTCGTGGCGGGCGGCGGCGTCGAAGCAGGCCAGGGCTTGCAGCGAGGGAATCTTGCGGCGCATGGTGTGAGCAATATACACAACTGGCGGCCCGGATTGCGCAGAGATAGGTTGGCAGAATGCTTTTAACTATGCGTTGAGCTCATATCTGAATGCGGTATTTTCGTTTGCCCGGGACTCGGTCGCGGCCGTACCATGAAGGCAGATTTCTGGAGCACACCCATGGCCAACGCCACCTTTCACTGGAACGACCCTTTCCTGCTGGACCAGCAACTCAGCGATGACGAGCGCATGGTGCGCGACGCCGCCGCGGCCTATTGCCAGGACAAGCTGGCGCCCCGCGTGCTGGAGGCCTTCCGCCACGAGAAGACCGACCCGACGATCTTCCGCGAGATGGGCGAACTCGGCCTGCTGGGCCCCACCATTCCTGAAGCCTATGGCGGCCCCGGCCTGAACTACGTGGCCTATGGCCTGATCGCGCGCGAGGTCGAGCGCGTGGACTCCGGCTACCGCTCCATGATGAGCGTGCAGTCCTCGCTGGTGATGGTGCCGATCTTCGAGTTCGGCAGCGAAGCGCAGCGGCAGAAATACCTGCCCAAGCTGGCGACGGGGGAGTGGATCGGTTGCTTCGGTTTGACCGAGCCCGACCACGGCTCCGACCCCAACTCCATGATCACGCGCGCGCAGAAGACGGCCGGCGGCTACAAGCTCACCGGCGGCAAGATGTGGATTTCCAACAGCCCCATCGCCGATGTCTTCGTCGTCTGGGCCAAGGAGGTCAGCGAGAGCGGTGCCGTCGGCCCGATCCGCGGCTTCATTCTGGAAAAGGGCATGAAGGGCCTGAGCGCGCCGGCTGTGCACGGCAAGGTGGGCCTGCGCGCCTCCATCACTGGCGAGATCGTGATGGAGCAGGTGTTCGTCCCCGAAGAGAACGCCTTTCCCGAGGTGCAGGGTCTCAAGGGGCCCTTCACCTGCCTGAATTCGGCGCGATACGGCATCGCCTGGGGCGCGCTGGGCGCGGCCGAGGACTGCTGGTTCCGCTCGCGCCAGTACGTGCTGGACCGCAAGCAGTTCGGCCGTCCGCTGGCGGCCAACCAGCTGATCCAGAAGAAGCTGGCCGACATGCAGACCGAAATCTCGCTGGGCCTGCAGGGCTGCCTGCGTCTGGGCCGCATGAAAGACGAGGGCACGGCCGCGGTGGAGATCACCTCCATTCTCAAACGCAATTCATGCGGCAAGGCGCTGGACATCGCACGCCTGGCGCGCGACATGATGGGCGGCAACGGCATCTCCGACGAGTTCGGTGTGGCGCGCCATCTGGTGAACCTGGAGGTGGTCAACACCTACGAGGGCACGCACGATATCCATGCGCTGATCCTGGGCCGTGCGCAGACGGGCATTGCGGCGTTTGCGAACTGAGATGAGCAAACCCGCCGCGCTCCCGCACATCAAGGTCCTGGACCTGTCACGCGTCCTGGCCGGCCCCTGGTGCACGCAGATCCTCGCGGACCTGGGCGCCGACGTGGTGAAGGTCGAACGTCCCGGCAGCGGTGACGACACGCGCCACTGGGGCCCGCCCTTCCTGAAGGATGCGCAGGGCAAGGACACCGGACACGCGGCCTATTACACCTGCGCCAACCGCAACAAGCGCTCCATCACGGTGGACATTGCCCGGCCCGAAGGTCAGGCGCTGATCCGCCAGTTGGCCGAGCAGAGCGATGTGCTGGTGGAGAACTTCAAGGTCGGTGGCCTGACGCATTACGGGCTGGACTACGCCAGCCTGAAGCTGCTTAACCCCAGGTTGATCTATTGCTCCATCACCGGCTTCGGTCAGGACGGGCCCTACGCCGAGCGCGCGGGCTACGACCTGATGGTGCAGGCCATGAGCGGCATGATGAGCATCACCGGCCGCCCGGATGAGGTGCCCGGTGGCGGCCCGCAGCGGGTGGGCGTGGCGCTGACCGACATCTTCACGGGGGTCTACGCTTCCACCGCCATCCTGGCGGCGCTGGAAGTGCGACACCGCACGGGCGAGGGCCAGCACATCGACATGTCCCTGCTGGACGTGGGCATGGCCATCCTGGCCAACCAGGCCGGTGGCTTCCTCAACACCGGCCGGGTCCCGCAGCGCCAGGGCAACAGCCACCCCAGCCTGGTGCCCTACCAGGACATGCCCACGCAAGACGGCGCCATGCTGCTGGCCATCGGCAACGACGGGCAGTTCACGCGCTTTTGCAACGTGGCGGGTCGCCCTGAGCTGGCGCAGGACCCACGCTACGCCACCAACACTCAGCGGGTCTTGCATCGCGCCGATCTGGTGCCGCAGCTGGAGGCCATCACGCGCACCCGCACGACCGACGAGTGGATCGCCGCGCTGGAACACAAGGCCGTGCCCTGCGGCCCGATCAACGACATCGGCCAGGCCTTTGCCGACGCCCAGGTGCGCTCGCGGGGCCTGGCCATCGAGCAGGCCTGCTCACCGCAGGCCGTCGCTGCCGAAGGCGTGCCGGCGATCCGCAGCGTGGCCAGCCCCCTGCGCTTGAGCGGCACGCCACCGGTGTTGCACCGCGCGCCGCCGGCGCTGGGCGAGCACACCGCTGAGGTGCTGGCCGAGCTGGGGCTGGATGCGGCGCGCATTGCGGCGCTGCGCCAGGCCGGGGTGGTCTAGGCGCCCTGTCGCCATCGCGGTCGATCAGCGCAAACGGCCCTTAGTGGGGTTTCCTGCGGGCTGGCTGGCTCGCCCGCACGGCCGCCGCCAGCGCCCATTGGCCCCAGTCGAGCATGGCCTGGGCGTCCTCGTAGACCTCGGGCGGCGCTTGGTAGTAGAGCAGTTGCACGGGCTTGCCCCGCGCCTGGTACTGGAAACGCGGCAGGCCGCGGACCTCGAAGCGGGACTGGCTCCGGGCGTCCGCCTTGAAGTACAGCTGCTCGCCGGTGACGATGGCGATGAACAGGCCGTTGCAGTACAGGCCGTAGCCGCCGAACATGGCGCGGGACGAGATGGTGCCCAGGCGGGACATCTGCTCGACAACCAACTCCAGAAATTCGCTGCGACGTGGCATGGACGCGTCCTCTCCCGAGGACTATAAAGGTGGGTCGCCGCCTTAGCACGAAGGCGACAGTCTTGCGGTGTGAACCAGATCACAATTCCCGGACAATTTCAACCCACAGGAGACAGACATGACCGCACCCATCAAACGCTCCCTGACCCGCCGCCAGCTCATCATGCGCAGCGCTGCGCTGGCCAGCGCCCCGGCTCTCGTCAGCCCCTGGGCGCTGGCGCAGGACAAGTTTCCCAACCGCCCCATCACCCTGATCGCACCCTGGCCCACGGGCGGCAGCAGCGACGCGACGATGCGCGCGTTCGCCGAAAGCGCCAGCCGTGCGCTGGGCGGCACGGTGATCATCGAAAACAAGCCGGGCGCCGGCGGCACCCTGGGCGCTGCCGCGATGGTGAGCGCCCGGCCCGACGGCTACACGCTCACGCAGTTGCCGCTGGGCATCTACCGCCTGCCGCACATGCAGAAGACCAGCTTCGATCCGGTCAAGGACATCACCCACATCGTCTGCCTGACCGGCTACACCTTCGGCCTGGCCGCGCGTCCCGATGCGCCGTACAAGACGCTCAAGGAGATGGTGGCCTACGCCCGCGCCAACCCCGGCAAGGTCAACTACGGCCATACCGGCACGGGCACCACGCCCCACCTGGCCATCGAGGAGTTTGCGTCCAAGGCCGGCATCGTGCTGCAGGACATTCCCTACAAGGGTTCGGCCGAGATCCTGCAGGCCATCCTGGGCGGGCACATCCCGCTGATGAGCGGCACCACCGAGTTTGCGCCCCATGTCCGGGCGGGCAGCTTGAACCTGCTGGCCACGCTGGGCAGCCAGCGCAACAAGGCCTTTCCCGACGTGCCCACGGTCAAGGAAAGCGGCTGGGACACGGTGACCGAGTCGCCCTTTGGCATCGGTGGGCCGAAGAACATGGACCCGGCCATCGTCAAGATCCTGCACGATGCCTTCAAGAAGACCCTGGACGACCAGCGCGTGATCGACACGCTGGACAAGTTCTACATGCCCGCGATCTACATGAGCACGGCCGAGTACACGGCCTACGCCGAGCGCACCTTCGTGGCCGAGAAGGCCACGATCGATCGCCTCAAGGCGGCTGGCAAGATCTGACGCAAGGGAGAACCGCAGCCGGCTCAGCCCGGCTTGCGGTTCACCAGCACGATGCCTACGGCCACCAGGGCCAGCGCGACCAGCAGGCTGGGCGTCAGTGGCTCTTGCAGCCAGAGCGCGCCGAACAGCAGGGCGAACAGCGGTGTGAGAAAAGCGAAGGCCGAGATCTTGGTCGCCGGGTAACGCCCCAGCATCCACATCCACACCAGGTAGCTGGCGAAGGCCCCCACCACCGTCTGCAGCAGCAGCGAGCTGAGGGCGAAGGAGCTGAACTGCCAGGTCCAGGTTTCGCCCAGTGCCAGTGAAAGCAGGGGCAGCACGGCTGCGCTCACGCCCACCTGATAGAAGAGCAGCTTCTCGGCGGAGGTCCGGGCCAGCCGGCTGGCCCGGATCGTCACGGTGGTCAGGCCCCAGGCCAGACCGCCCGCCAGTGCCAGCGCATCGCCCAGCAGCTGGTCTTGCGACTGCGGTGCCACGAAGCTCTCGCGCAGGGCGAACACCATCGCCAGGAAAGCCAGCAGCAGACCGGCCCACTGCAGGGACCGCAGGCGTTCGGCGTGCACCAGCAGGGGCAGCACCAGCGCCACCCAGAACGGCGAGGTGTAGAGAAAGACCGTCAGGCGCGAGGCGGTGGTGTACTGCAGGCCGATGTAGAGGCAGGCGAACTCGCTGGCAAAAAGCGCGCCGGCCAGCAGGCCGGGCCACAGCGTACCGTCCCGCGCGAACAGCGCCACACGGCGCCAGCGGCACCACAGCATGAGCAGGGCCGTGGCGCCGACGAAGCGCAAGGCGGCCTGAAAGATGGGGGGCACCTCCGGCAGCGTGGCTTTTACCAGCACCTGCTGGAAGCCCCAGAACATGCAGCAGGCCAGCAGGATGCCGACGGCCAGGCCGTCGAGGTGGTCCTTGCGTGCGGGAAGATTCATGTCAGCGCCGCGCTGCGGCGCCAAGTATGAATATGCTGCGTGTGAGGTGGTCAAAGCGGGGAACGCCGCAGAACCGGCTTTGCCGGGCTGCTGGCGTTGCCCCCTGCAAGGGGGGTGGCGGAGGGACACGCAGTGCCCGCAGCCTGGGGGTGTGCAACTTCACAAAGGGTGCTCGGCGTAGAAGCGGCCGCCGTGGTACAGCAGGGGCGAGGCATCGGCCCGGTGGGTGCAGCGCTCGACCTCGCCGACAAAGATCACGTGGTCGCCTTCCTCGTAGCGGCTGCGGTTGAAGCATTCGAAAGTGGCGGCGGCGCCGGCCAGCAGCGGCGCACCGGCCACGCCTTCGGCATGGGCGACGCCGGCCCATCGGTCCACCTCCTTGGAGGCGAAGCGTTGCGCCAGGTCCTGCTGGTCGGCGGCCAGCACATTGATGGCGTAATGCGAGCCCGTGCTGAACGCAGCCATCGAGGCGGCGGCACGCGCCAGGCTCCAGAGCACCAGCGGGGGGTTCAGCGAGACGGAGTTGAAGGAGTTGGCGGTCAGCCCCACCAGCTTGCCGTTGGCAGAGCGCGCCGTGACGATGGTGACGCCGGTGGCGAACATGCCCAGCGCTGCGCGGAACTCGGGGGAGGTGAAACTCGGCGGGCGGGCGCGCGGTCCCGGAGATGAAACTGACATGCGTGCAATTTACCTGAAATTGGGGGCGCCATAGAATGACAGCATGCGTTTCTGGAAATGGATGGCGGCTGGCGTGCCCTTGCTGCTGGTCGGTGGGGTGCGTGCCAATGACCGGGCCTGCGATGAGTTTTATGCACGCCTGCCCAATGTCAGCTGGGCCCTGTGCCAAGCCACGGGCCTGCAGCCGAGCGAGGGCCGCAGCGTCAAGGGCCGGATGATCTACACGCGCGACGTGCGCCCGGCCACGACGCGCCTGCGCGTGCTGGTGATTGGCGGCATCCATGGCGACGAACTGTCATCTGCTTCGGTGGCGCTGCACTGGATCCGGCTGGCGCAGGGCGCGAACGAGCCGATCCACTGGCGCTTCATTCCGGCCCTGAACCCGGACGGTCTTTTTGACAAGCCGGCGCGTCGCGTCAACGCTAATGGGGTGGACCTCAACCGCAACTTTCCCACGCCCAATTGGGAGCGCGACGCCGCCTTCTACTGGGAGAAGCGCACCCGCAAGGACCCGCGCCGCTGGCCGGGCAGGACGCCGCTGAGCGAGCCCGAAAGTCGCTACCTGCACGACGAGATGCAGCGCTTCAAGCCCAACCTGATTGTCAGCATCCACGCGCCCTATGGCGTGCTGGACTTCGATGGCCCGATCGAGCCGCCGCGTCGGCTGGGGCGGCTCTACCTGGACCAGGTGGGTATTTTCCCGGGCTCGCTGGGAAACTACGGCGGTGTGCACAAGGGCATGCCGGTGGTGACGATCGAGCTGCCCAGTGCGTTGCTGACGCCGCGCAATGTGGAGATCCAGCGCATGTGGACGGATCTGCGGCAGTGGATGGGGGTGACCCTGGCTGGCGTCGAGGCCGAGACGGGTGAAGACCCCCTGCAGCGATGAAGGTCCCGGTGCGTCTGGCAAAATTCAACGTATGTTGATGCCAAAGAATTTCCGCAAGATCGGCTGTGCCGAGTGCGTGGCGGGAGCGGGTCTGGGCTTTGATTTCGCCATGGCGTTCCAGCCCATCGTGCATGCCCCGACGCGACGTGTGTATGCCCAGGAAGCTCTGGCGCGCGGCCCGCAGGGCGAGCCGGCCAGCCATGTGTTCAAGCAGGTGAACGAGGAGAATCGTTACGCTTTCGACCAGGCCTGCCGTGTGAAGGCGATCCAGCTGGCGGCCGAGTTGAAGGTCGACTCCTTCATCAGCATCAACTTCATGCCCAACGCGGTCTATCGGCCGGAACTGTGCATCCGCACCACGATTGAGGCCGCCGATACCTACGGCTTCCCGACTCGACAGATCATCTTCGAGTTCACGGAGCAGGAATACATCACCGACATGAGCCACGTGCGCGGCATCGTGCGGCACTACAAGGAGCGTGGCTTTCTGACGGCCCTAGATGATTTTGGCGCCGGTTACGCAGGCTTGAACCTGCTGGCCGATATTGACACCGACATCATCAAGCTGGACATGGCCCTGGTCCGAGGCATTGACCAGGATCGGCGACGCCAGGCCATCGTCAGGGCCATGATGGCGATGTGCCAGGAGCTTTCGACACGCGTGATTGCCGAAGGCATCGAGACGCGCGAGGAGTACCTGGCGCTGCAGGACCTCGGCGTCGAACTTTTTCAGGGCTACTATTTCGCCAGGCCCGTTTTCCGGGCGCTGGCGCCGCTGCCTTCAGCCGCTGTTTACGAGCGGTGAGTGCAAGCGGGGAGGTCTCGGCCTTCTCAGCGGACCAGCAGCACCGGCACGCCGCAGTGCGCCAGCACCTGGGTGGCGACCGAGCCCATCACCAGATTGCCCAGGGCGCTATGGCCGTGCGAACCCATGACCAGCAGGTCGAACTTGCCGGCCGTGGCAGCGTTGGCGATGCTTTCGCCAGCGTGGCCGACCTTCCAGCTGCTCTTGGCGTCGATGCCATGGCGGGCCAGAAACTTGGAGACCGGGCCCAGCACCTTTTCGGCCTCTTCGCTGTAGTACTTATCCACGACTTCCTTGCCAACGGCGGCGCGGGCGCGGGGCGGCAGGGATGCCTGCACGGTGAAGATCGTGAAGCTGTTGTCGCTGCTGAACAGCCCTTCGTGGGTGGTCAGGTAGGCCAGCATCTTCTTGGTGTACTCGCTGCCATCAACGGCCAGAAGAATTTTCATGGGGATTTCCTTTCTGTTTTCGGTGCATCGGAGTGTATCGGCCACATCGTAGATTCCATTGACCCGGGTCAAAAAGAAGGGGTATTACTTACCCCGCTGGTGCGGCAGGCGTGCCAGGACTTCGCGCAGCCAAGTGTGCGCGCGGCTGTGTTGCAGACGCCGGTGCCACAACGCATCGACGTGCACGTCCGGCACCTTGAAGGGCAACTCGCGCAGCACCAGCTGGTCGGCGATGCCAGTGACGCTCACGAAATGTCGGGGCAGCACGGTGAGCAGGTCGGATGTGGCCACCACGCGCCCAGCCGTGAAGAACTGGTTGACCGTGAGCACGATGTGGCGCTGCCGGTCCAGCCCGGCCAGCGCCTCGTCGATGAAGCCATAGGGCCGGCCCGAGAAGCTGACCAGCAGGTGGCGTGCAGCGCAATACCCGTCCAGTGTCAGTTCTTCGTGGGCCAGGGGGTGACCGCGCCGCATCACGCAGACGTAGCTGCTGTCGTAGAGGCGCTGATGGTCGAAGGCCACGGTCTCGCCGGCCTGGGCCTGCGCGGTGAGGGAAGCAAGCACCGACGGAAAGTAGCCGAAGGCCAGATCGGCGGCTTCTTCGTCGAGCAGGCGGCGCGGGTCCCGCGTGGTCAGGGGCACGACGCGGATGGTGACACCCGGAGCCTCCCGGTCCAGCACGCCGATCAGGCCAGGGATCAGTTCGGCCGCCGTGGCGTCGGCCATGGCCAGTACGAAGGTCGTCGTGGCCTGGCCCGGCTCGAAGCGGCCCGGCGACAGGGACTCCTGCAGCTGATGCAGGGCCTGTTGCACGGTGGGCCACAGCGCCAGGGCTCGCGGCGTGGGCTCCAGCCCCTGGCCACTGCGGCGCAGCAGTTCGTCGCCCAGGGCTTCCCGGAGTCGTCGCAAAGCATTGCTGACCGCTGGTTGAGTGAGCGCAAGCTTCCCGGCAGCCTTTGTCAAGCTGCGCTCGGTCATGACCTCATTGAATACCCGAAGCAGGTTCAGATCCAGCGTACGAAAGTTGAGTTCAGCCATCAACAGGATGATATATCACTGCGGTGAATAACGAGCATTACAAATATAAAGTGGAGCAATAGTAGTAGAAACCCTAGTATCGAGCCCTTGCATCCAACAAGCCCTGCAGAAAGTCCGCCATGAACAACAGCTTCGTCCACCTTGAGTACTCGACCAGCCACCCGGGCGTGGAGCGCATGGAGCGCGTGATGCACAGCGCCAGCGTCCTGCGCCACAGTCTGGATGCCCCACGCGGCCTGGCCGGCGTGCTGCTGGCCGCCATGGTGGCGACCCTTGTGGTGGTGGCTGATCGAATGATGGAAACCTGGGCCGACGGTCACCTGCTGGCTGCCTGGATGCTGATGTGGGTGATCGGCTTCGCTGCGCTGGCCCTTCTGGCGCCGACAGCGCGCACTCTGGCCGGACGTCTCATGGCCGGTCTGGACGGCTGGTCCCAGGACGTGGCGCGCCACCGTGCCGACGAGCGCCTGTGGGACCTGGCCCGTAACGATTCCCGCGTGATGGCTGACATCCAGGCGGCAGCGACCCGGAACCAGCCCGATGTCGAGGCTGCCGTGACCCACAAGACGACGACTCCCGAGATGAGCGACGCCTCGGCTGCGCGCGTCGCACGCCTGACGCAGCGCATCTGGAACGAGTGAGCCGGGCTCACCAAGTCGAGGCCCCCGGACCGGCCGCAGACAAAAGCCACCGCAAGCGGTGGCTTTTTCTTTTACACGGTGGCAGGCCCCCAGCGATAATCACCGGGCTTAGACAGCATGGTGTGCACATGCTTGGTCAGCAAACTACAGGTTCTGAAACTCATGGGTATGCCTTTTTCTATCGGCCGGACTTTGTTTGCGCAAATGCCGCCGAGTATTGTGATCAACGAACCTTTGCCCCGATGGAAGGCCATCGTGTGGAGTGGTTTCAGGGTGGTCGGCGTTGCGCTGGTCTGCGCGGCGCTGTTCTACGCGGGCATCCTCTTCGAGCGATACCGCCAGCGCGGGGCAGACCCTGCTCCGGCCTCTGCGCCTGCATCCGAGCCCGTGAGCGCGCAGAAGACGCCAGCCGCCCCACCTGAGCGCAGCAACCCTGCCGCAGCGAAGCCGGACGTGATGGAGGTGCGCAAGCTCGAGGGACTGGACGTGCAGGCCCTCAGCGTGGTGCGCGACAGCGCTGTCCCGGGGCAGTTGCAGTATGAGTTCACGATTTCAAACGAGGGGCGCCTCTACGAAGGAACCCTCGAATTCCTGATCCAGGGCTCCCTGGATGGGCGCCCGACGGCATGGGAGTACCCGCCCTCGGGGCAGCGAAGCGCCGGCAGGTTCCAGATGCGCGTGGGGCGGTACATGAAGAGCGAGGGCAAGATCCAGCTACCCACCGGCCTCGTGCCGGAGGCGGTTTCGATCAGGCTGCGAGAGCCTTCTGGAAACATCCGCGCCAGCCGCGGGGTGAGGGTGCCTCCCGTCGAGCAGAACTGAGTTCTGGTCTGCCCACGTCCGCGCGCATGTGCAGGACGCGCCCGTAAAAAAGCCACCGCGTTCGGTGGCTTTATTACGGGCGGCGGCGGCCAGTATCAGGCGGCGGTCAGCAGTTTCTCGATGCGCTCACGCGTGTCGCGCAGGGCCTTGGGCAGGCGCGCGTCGATCTGCTCGAACAGCGCATCGTGCAGCTTGAGCTCGGCCAGCCACTGCTGCTTGTCAATGCTGGTCACGGCGTGGAACTGCTCGGGGGTGAAGTCCAGGCCCTTCCAGTTGACTTCGTCGTAAGTCGGGGTCAGGCCGTAGAAGTGCTCCTTGCCCTGCACTTCGTCCTCGATGCGGTCGATCATCCACTTGAGAACGCGCATGTTCTCGCCGAAGCCGGGCCAGACGAACTTGCCATCCTCGCCCTTGCGGAACCAGTTGGTGGTGAAGATCGCGGGTAGGCGGCCCCCCTGGGCGGCCACCTTCTCGCCCAGGTTGAGCCAGTGCTGGAAGTAGTCGCCCATGTGGTAACCCGTGAAAGGCAGCATGGCGAAGGGGTCCCGGCGCACCACGCCTTGCTGGCCGATGATGGCGGCGGTGGTTTCCGAGCCCATGGTCGCGGCCATGTAGACCCCTTCGACCCAGTTGCGGGCCTCGGTCACCAGCGGCACGGTGTCGGAGCGCCTTCCGCCGAAGATGAAGGCGTCAATGGCAACCCCCTTGGGGTTGTCCCACTCCGGGTCCAGCGCCGGGTTGTTGGTGGCAGCCACCGTGAAGCGCGAGTTCGGATGGGCGGCCTTGGCGCCGGTTTCCTTGGCGATCTGCGGCGTCCAGTCCACGCCCCGCCAGTCGATGGCGTGCGCGGGGGCCGCACCGTCCATGCCTTCCCACCAGACGTCGCCGTCGTCGGTCAGCGCCACATTGGTGTAGATCACATCGCTCTTGAGCGACTCCATGCAGTTCGGGTTGGTCTTGTAGTTGGTGCCCGGTGCCACGCCGAAGTAGCCGGCTTCCGGGTTGATGGCGTACATGCGGCCGTCCTTGCCCGGCTTGATCCAGGCAATGTCGTCGCCGATGGTGGTGACCTTCCAGCCCTCGAAACCCTTGGGCGGCACGAGCATCGAAAAATTGGTCTTGCCGCAGGCGCTGGGGAAGGCGGCGGCCACGTGGTACTTCTTGCCCTTGGGGCTGGTCACGCCCAGAATCAGCATGTGTTCGGCCAGCCAGCCTTCGTCGCGGCCCATGTTGGAGGCAATGCGCAGGGCGAAGCACTTCTTGCCCAGCAGGGCGTTGCCGCCGTAGCCGGAACCGTAGGACCAGATTTCGCGGGTCTCGGGGTAGTGCACGATGTACTTGGTCTGGTTGCAAGGCCAGGGGCTGTCCTTCTGGCCAGCGGCGAGGGGTGCGCCCACGGTGTGCATGGCCGGCACAAAATCACCGTCGGTGCCCAGCACCTCATAGACGGGTTTGCCCATGCGGGTCATGAGCTTCATGTTGACGGCCACATAGGGGCTGTCGGAGAGCTCGACGCCGATATGGGCGATCTGGCTGCCCAGCGGGCCCATGGAGAAAGGCACCACGTACATGGTGCGGCCCCTCATGCAACCGTTGAAGAGGGCGGGCTTGCCGTCGGTGCTGCCGTACTGCAGCAAAGCGCGCATCTCGGTGGGCTCGACCCAGTTGTTGGTCGGGCCGGCGTCGTCCTTGCGGGCCGAGCAGATGAAGGTGCGGTCTTCGACGCGGGCCACGTCGCTGGCATCGGAGCGGCACAGGTAGCTGTTCGGCCGCTTGGTGGCACTGAGCTTGATGAAGGTGCCGGCCTGGACCAGCTGCTCGCACAGACGCTTGTATTCTTCGTCGCTGCCGTCGCACCAGTAGATGGCGTCGGGCTTGCACAGGGCGGCCATGTCGGCGACCCAGGCCAGCAGGCGGGCGTGCTTGACATGGCTGGGGGCATTGAGGTGTACGCCCTGCATCACGGGAGAGTTCATGGATTAGGCTCCTGGTTGTGGTGATCTTTTTGGAAACTGGCCCGAAAGGGGTGGCCCGCAGCTTCCGGAAAAACGTCTGGCGCTTGAGGCCCCGAAGGGCGCCGGGTGCCGGTGTGCGGGCCATTGTATGAACTGGATCCCGGGTTACATCCGGGTTACGACGAATATCTATGCAAAACATGCATAACTTTATGCCTGACCGAAATCATGCCGCCGTAGCGCTCTCGGGTCCGCGACGCCGCCAGTGCCTGGGCTGGTTGACCTTGGGCCTGGCCATACGGCCGGCCTGGGCGAGCCCGCCCGTGCTCCGCGTAGCCGCAGCCAGCGATCTGAAGTTTGTGCTGGCTCAGTTGCTGGAGACCTTCCAGAAAGAAACCGGCTTGCGTGTCGAGGCCAGCTATGGCTCCTCCGGCAACTTTGCGCGTCAGATCCGGCAGGGACTGCCCGTGCACCTGTTCATGTCGGCCGATGAGGCCTGGGTGCAGCCCCTGGTGGACGCCGGGCAGACCCGTGTGCTGGCAAACGGCGAGCGGGATCGTGGGGTGGTCTATGGCCTGGGCCGAATCGCCTTGTTTGTCCCCTTGGGCTCGACCTTGACGCTTGACCCGGAACTCAAGGGCGTGCGTGCCGGCTGGGCCAATATCGGCAAATTCGCCATCGCGAACCCGGAGCATGCCCCCTACGGACGGGCTGCCCGGGAGGCGCTGGAAAGGCTCGGCCTGTGGGAGATGGTCAAGCCCAAGCTGGTGCTGGGCGAAAACATCGCCCAGGCGACTCAGTTCGTCAGCACCGGGGCTGCGCAGGTGGGCATCACAGCGCTGGCCCTGGCCCTGGCGCCGGAAGTGGCGAAGCACGGGCGGCATCTGGTCTTGCCGGAAACTTTGCATCTACCCATGCGCCAGCGCATGGTGCTGCTCAAAGACGCCCCCGCGGCAGCACAGCGTCTGTACGACTACCTCCAGACGCCAGCGGCCAGGGCGGTGTTCCAGCACTACGGATTTGTCGTCTGAGGGCGCAAAGCCCCCGGACATAATCGGCGCATGGACTACCAGGCCGCCCGCGTCTCCCTGCTGCTCGCCGCCGCCACGGCGCTGCTGCTGCTGCCGCCCGGCGTGCTGCTGGCGCGCTGGCTCGCGCTGAGTCCCTGGCGCGGCAAGCCCTTGGTTGAGGCGCTGCTGATGCTGCCGCTGCTGCTTCCCCCTACCGTGATCGGTTTTTACCTCTTGCTGGCTTTCGGTCAGGGCTCGGCGCTGGGCGCCTGGCTGGGCTCGGTGCTGAACCTGCGTCTGGTCTTCAGCTTTGAGGGCCTGCTGCTGGCCAGCCTGCTGGTCAACCTGCCGTTCATGGTGCAGCCCATCCAGCGCAGCTTCGCCGCGCTGCCGCACAGCCTGCGTGAGGCGGCCTGGGTCTCGGGTCTGAGCGTGTGGCAGACCTTCTGGCGCATTGAGTTGCCGTTGGCCTGGCCTGGTCTGCTGGCCGGCGTCGCATTGACCGTGGCGCACACCCTGGGCGAATTCGGCGTGGTATTGATGGTGGGCGGGAGCATTCCAGGCGAGACGCGCACCCTGAGCGTGGCCATCTATGACCGTGTGCAGGCCTTTGATCTCGCGGGTGCCCACGGGATGGCGCTTGCGCTGGTGGCGTTCTCATTGCTAGCCCTGGCCCTGGTGTTTGCCGCCGACCGACGCCAGGCGGCCGCGCGTTCGCTGCAGGAGCGTTGATGGGCAAGCTCCAGGTCCGCCTTCAGAACCACGCGCCCATGCCGCTGTCGGCCGAGTTCGAATGCGCCGCCGGCGAGCTGATCGCGCTGGTCGGCCCCTCGGGCAGTGGCAAGACCTCGCTGCTGCGGGCAGTGGCCGGCCTGTTGCGCGCCCCCCAACTGCAGGGGACGGTCCAGGTCGGGGAGCAGCTCTGGTTCGACAGCGCGCGCGGCATCCACCTGACACCGCAGCAGCGCCGTGTAGGCCTCGTGTTCCAGCACTACGCCCTGTTTCCTCACCTGAGCGCGCTGGAAAACGTGGCCGTGGCCTGCCCGTCCAGCCTGGACATCCGGCAGGACGCCTCCTTGCGCGCCCTGTTCCAGCGGCTCGGTCTGGCTGGGCTGGAGCAGCGGCGACCCGCACAGCTTTCGGGCGGTCAGCAGCAGCGTGTGGCGCTGGCGCGGGCCCTGCGCCGTATCCTGCGGCCCCAGGATGGCCGTGTCGAGCAAGGTGGCGTGCTGCTGCTCGACGAGCCCTTCTCTGCCGTCGATGCACCGACGCGCCAGACGCTCTACCGCGAACTGGCCGCTTTGCGTCAACAAGTCTCCACGCCCATGGTTCTGGTGACGCATGACCTTTCGGAAGCGCGCCGCCTGGCCGATCGCGTCGTGATTGTTGACGCCGGAACGACGCTGCAAAGCGGACCACCCGAGCGCGTTTTTTCCAGCCCACGTAACGCCCGCGTCGCGGACCTGGTGGGGATCCAGAACCATTTCCGCGGCCACTTCCGGCGCCAGCCGGGCGACCAGGGCGTGTTGCGCTGGGAGGGTCCGGACGGCGCCGGGATGGACCTGCAGGTGGTCGACAAGCACCGCCTGGAAGACGGCGTGGCCGTGACCTGGGTTCTGGCCGGGGAGCACGTGGATGTGCTGCGGGCGGATACGCCGCAGCCGGCCGGCGAGATGCACAACCTGCTGCGTTGCGAACTGGTGGAGTTGCTGGCCCTGGGCGAAACCAGCCTGTGCACGCTGGTGCCCGAAGGGCTGCCTTCGGAGAAGCTCACACTCAACCTGTCGACCGCACAACTGCGCAGCCTGGGGTCGGGCGTGGGGGGGAAGCTGCTGGTTCAGATCCCCAGGCCGGGGATCCACATCATGCCGCAGCGCACGGGCGGTTGAGCTGCCGCGCGCCGGGCAAGGCGCTTCAGGCCATGAAAACGGCGATGAAGGCGAGCAGGAAAATCATCAGGCCACCCAGCACCGGGATGACCACGGGAGCGGAGTGAACGATGTTCTCGATGGGATCGTCGGACCGGGACGGCTCGTGGGACATGGAATTTCCTCAATAGACGGGTAAACAACAATCGTTATTTTACATGGCGTGCCTAGCGCAGCCCAGGGCGAACAGCCGGTGATCCGTTGGCCGTCACGACACGGAAGTCAGGCACCGTCCGGGCCCTGATGGCTGGCCGGGGCGCTCCAATGGCGCGGGTCTTCGCCCTCGTGAACCCGTAGAGGGCCCCGTCCTCAGGGGGATTGCATGTCCGACTGTGGAGCCACAAGGCGAACGGCGCCACGCAATAGCCTTTAAAAGTCAAGGGGCTTGTTGCGCTGGGCTACAGCCGGCCAGCCGGGTTCAGCGGGTCCATGTCAACCGTTTACATGGCTCAGGCGTCATAGGTCCATGGCGGGCGCCGGAATAAGCCGCCGGGACGGTCCCGGCAAGATCACGAAGTCGTTGGGGCCCGCAAGCAGAGGACTGAAGAGTTCCGTCAGACCCAGGCTGACCACGTGGCCTATATCGCCCTGCACCTGGCCGGCGTGCTGGAGCCCTGCCGTACCAAGTTCGACAAGCTCATGCAGCACCACCGCCAGCAGCTTTGCGACAGTTCCAAGGTGCAGCGCCACAGCCGCGCGATCGAACGCCTGCAGAACACCATGTCGGCCGCGGCCATGTCCTACGAAAGCAGCTTCCGCCGCCACTGAGCGACAAAGCAGGGCGCAGCCAGGCCGCCCCTCAAACCCCGTCTGCCACCACCCGCAATACGTCGGCGCCATAAGCTTCCAGCTTTTTGGCGCCGATGCCGCTTATGCCTTGAAGATCCTCCAGGGTGTGAGGACGGCGCTGCGCGATCTCTGCCAGGGTCGCGTCATGAAAGATCACATAGGCCGGCAGGTTGTGTTCGCGCGCCACCTCGGCGCGCCATGCCTTGAGGTTGATGAAGCGCATCTGGTCATCCACCCCCAGATCCTGGGCAGCCGGCGCGGTCGCCGTGCTGCGACGCGTGCGTCTGGGCGCTGGCGAGCCCACGGACTCACGCAGCTGCACCGACACTTCTCCTTTGAGCACGGCCCTGGATCCGTCCGTCAGCCTCAGGGTGTTGAACATGCCCCCGTCCACCGCCACCGCGCCGATCGCGATCAGCTGGCGCAGCACCGCGCGCAACTCGCTCTCGCTGGCCTCCTTGGCGATGCCGAAAGTGCTCAGCTGCTCGTGGCCGTACTGGGCCACTTTCTCAGTCTGTTTGCCGCGCAGGATGTCCATCATGTGCCCGGCGCCAAAGCTGATGCCGCTGGCTTGCTGCACACGGTAGATGCAGCTCAGCAGCTTGCGCGCCAGCTCGCTGCCGTCCTGTACGGCCGGCGGATGCAGGCAGTTGTCGCAGTTGCCGCAGGGCGTACTCTGCTCGCCAAAGTAGCCCAACAGCCGAACCCGGCGGCAGTCGGTCGCCTCGGCCAGGGCCAGCAGGGCGTCGAGCTTGCCGCGCATGACTTGCTTGAAGTCCTCGCCGGCTGGGCTCTCGTCGATCATGCGGCGCTGGTTCACCACATCCTGCAGGCCGTAGGCCATCCACGCGTCGGCTGGGGCGCCGTCGCGCCCGGCGCGACCGGTCTCCTGGTAATAGCCTTCAATGTTCTTGGGCATGTCCAGGTGGGCAACGAAACGCACATCGGGTTTGTCGATGCCCATGCCGAAAGCGATGGTCGCGACCATGACCAGGCCCTCTTCACGCAGGAAGCGGTCCTGGTTACGCTGACGCAGCGCCTGATCCAGGCCGGCGTGGTAAGGCAGGGCCCGGATGCCCGCAGCGCTGAGCGACTGGGCTACGTCCTCGACGCGCTTTCGCGATTGGCAGTAGACGATGCCGGCCTCGCCCGCATGCTCGCGCTCGATGAAACGCAGCAGTTGGGTCAGCGCGTCTTTCTTTTCGACGATGGTGTAGCGGATGTTGGGCCGGTCAAAGCTGCTGACGAACTGGCCGGCGTCTTCCAGCTGCAAGCGCTCCAGGATGTCGGCGCGGGTCAGCGCATCGGCCGTGGCGGTCAGCGCAATGCGTGGTACGCCGGGGTAGCGCTCATGCAGAACCGTGAGCGCGCGGTACTCGGGCCGGAAATCGTGGCCCCACTGGCTCACGCAATGCGCCTCGTCGATCGCGAACAACGCGAGCTGGCCGCGCTCGGCCAGCGAATCCAGCTGGGCCAGGAAGCGCGGCGTGGTGACCCGCTCCGGAGCGGCATACAACAGGGTGATCTCGCCGCGCAGCATGCGCTTCTCGACCTGGGCGGCCTCTTCACCGCTGAGGCTGGAGTTGAGAAAGGCGGCCTCGACGCCGGCCTCGTGCAGCGCGCCGACCTGGTCGTGCATCAGGGCAATCAGCGGCGAGACGACCACGGTGATGCCCAGCCCGGCCTGCTGGCGGGCGATGGCTGGCACCTGGTAGCAGAGGGACTTGCCACCCCCGGTGGGCATGAGCACCAGGGCGTCGCCGCCGCTCACCACGTGCTCGATGATCGCCTGCTGTGGACCCCGGAAGGCTTCGTAACCGAAGACCTCGCGCAATATTTTTTGAAGGGCCAAGGCTACATCTGCTCCCAGGGCAGGCCATCGAAACGCCAGCCATTGAGCGTGGAGCGCTTGAAGTCGTCGTCCAGGTCCCCTTCAAAGCCGTGCAGTACGTTGTAGACCCGTTCATAGCCGGCCCGGTCCAGGGCCTGGCCAGCGTCCAGGGTGCGCTTGCCGCTGCGGCATAGCAGCACCAAGGGACGGGCCTTGTCGCCGCCAGTCTCGCGCTCGACGGCGGCGACGAAGGCCGCCGGATCAGGCTTGAGTTCAGGATACTCGTACCAGGGGATGTTGATCACGGCGGGCGGACGTCCGACGTAGAGTGACTCGATCTCCATGCGGACGTCGATGAAAAGGGCTTCAGGCACTTGTTGCAGGAACTCCGAAGCTTCCCGGGGTAGCAGGTGTTTCATGGGACTCTATTGTCCCGGGTTTTGGGGAGGCCCCGGGGCCGGGCGCATTGCCTTTCTACAATAGAGGCCATGAAGCCGCTGCACTACACCCGCGCCCAAACCCTCCAAGGTATCCTCGCCCGCCGTATCGTCGTCCTGGACGGCGCCATGGGCACCATGATCCAGCGCTTCAAGCTGGGTGAAGCCCAGTACCGTGGCGAGCGCTTCAAGGATTTTCACAAGGACGTCAAGGGCAACAACGAGCTGCTGTCCCTGACCCGGCCCGACATCATCCGCGACATCCACGAGGGCTACCTGGCCGCGGGTGCCGATCTGGTCGAGACCAACACCTTCGGCGCCACCACGGTCGCCCAGGCCGACTACGACATGGCGCCCCTGGCGCGCGAAATGAACCTCGCCTCGGCTCGCATCGCGCGCGAGGCCTGCGACAAGTTCAGCACGCCGGATCACCCGCGTTTTGTGGCGGGCGCCCTGGGCCCCACGCCCAAGACCGCCAGCATCAGCCCCGACGTAAACGACCCGGGCGCGCGCAACACCTCCTTCGAAGAACTGCGCGCCGCCTATTACGAACAGGTCGAAGCCCTGGTCGAAGGCGGGGCCGACGTGCTGCTGGTGGAAACCATCTTCGACACGCTCAACGCCAAGGCGGCGCTGTTTGCCATCGACGAGTATTTCGAGACATCCGGTGAACGACTGCCGCTGATCATCAGCGGCACCGTGACCGATGCCTCGGGCCGCATCCTCAGCGGCCAGACCGTGACGGCCTTCTGGCACAGCGTGCGCCACGCCCGGCCCCTGGCCGTGGGTCTGAACTGCGCGCTGGGCGCGGCGCTGATGCGCCCCTACATCCAGGAGCTGGCCAAGGTGGCCGGCGACACCTACATCAGCTGCTATCCCAACGCCGGCCTGCCCAATCCCATGAGCGAAACCGGCTTCGACGAGACCCCCGACGTCACCAGCCGCCTGCTGCGAGAGTTCGCAGCCGAAGGCCTGGTCAATATCGTGGGCGGCTGCTGCGGCACCACGCCCGAGCACATCGGCGCCATCCACGACGCCGTGGCACCGCTGCCCACGCGTGTGCTGGCCAGCGCCGGCCCGTTCTATCGCGAAGCCGCCTGAAACCGCAGCCCTTGATCCCCAGGCTTTCTGGGGAATTGCGGTACGCGGCACAATCAGGGCTCCCATCAAGGGGAGTAGTCAAGCAGACAGCCGGGCGCGCATGCCCGAGCAGCCTGTGGGGGTCACGTCAATACGCCGCTGAGAACCAGTGGCCGGGGCCCCCAGCCACCAGCATCGCATGCCGGGTGGTCCGACAAGACCTTGCGGGTGTTCTTCAACACTGGCAAACGAGGTCTGTCTCATGCAAAGCATTGCGCCACTCTGGCTGTGGATCGTTTTTGTCGCCTTCGTCCTGGCGGCACTCTTCGTCGATTTCGTCGTTCTCAAGAAACAGGGTGCCCACGAAGTGGGCGTCAAGGAGGCGATCAACTGGTCGATTGTCTGGGTCGCCCTGAGCCTGCTCTTCAACGGCCTGTTCTGGTGGGCGGTGTATGAAACCTCGGGCTCGCGCGAGCTGGCCAACGAGAAATCGCTCGAGTTCCTGACGGGCTATCTCATCGAGAAGAGCCTGGCGGTCGACAACATCTTTGTCTTCCTGATGATCTTCACCTACTTCGCGGTGCCGCCGGCCTACCAGAAGCGGGTGCTGATGATCGGCATCATTGGCGCCATCGTGCTGCGTACCGTGATGATCCTGATCGGCAGCTGGCTGCTCACGCAGTTCCACTGGATCCTCTACGTCTTCGGCGGTTTCCTGGTGCTCACCGGCGTCAAGATGTGGTGGGCCGCGGGCAAGGAGGGCAGCCTGGACGACAACCCCGCTCTCAAGCTGCTGCGCCGCGTGCTGCCAGTGAGCCGGGAGTTCGATGGCGAGAAATTCTGGACCTTCGAGAACGGCAAGCGCATCGCCACGCCGCTGCTGATGGTGGTGGCACTGGTAGGTCTGACCGACGTGATCTTCGCGGTCGATTCCATCCCGGCCATCTTCGCGATCACGCAGGACCCTTTCATCGTGCTGACCAGCAATGTGTTTGCCATCCTGGGACTGCGTGCCATGTTCTTCCTGCTGCAGGCGGTGGCCAGCCGCTTCCACTTGCTGAACTACGGCCTGGCCGTGATCCTGGTCTTCATCGGCACCAAGATGATGCTGATCGATATCTACAAGATCCCGGTGGCGGTTTCGCTGGCCGTCGTGGTGGGCATCCTGGTCGTGACCATGGCCTGGAGCGTGCGCACCTCCTCCAGGCAGCCTGCCGGCAAACGGGTAAGCTAAGGGGCGGGTCCGCGTCAGGGCCCGGAGCCCTGACCCATGCAGATCAAAGAACTGCGCCAGCGCCTGCGCGCGCTGGGCGCCAACCCCCGGCACGAACACCGCGTGCTGCGCCTCTGGTCGCAGGCCCTGCCGCAGACGCACGGCAGCCGGCCGATCGAGAACTTCCTGCCGACTACGCTGCGCACGGCCCTGCCGGAGATCGCGCACGAGCTGGCCGGCCTGGTTTCGCTGGTCTCCGAGCATCCGGGCGAGGACGGCTCACAACGCCTGGTGGTGGCGCTGGCCGATGGGCAACTGGTCGAAAGCGTGTTGCTGCCGCCGGGCCGAACACCGGCCTTGTGTATCTCCACCCAGGTGGGCTGCGCCGTGGGTTGCGTGTTCTGCATGACCGGCACCACGGGGCTGGTGCGCCAGCTCGGCAGCGCCGAGATCGTGGCCCAGGTGGTGCTGGCACGCACACGCCAGCCGGTGAAGCGCGTGGTGTTCATGGGCATGGGCGAGCCGGCGCACAACCTGGACAACGTGATCGAAGCGATCGACCTGCTGGGCACCGCGGGCAACATCGGACACAAGAACCTGGTCTTCTCCACCGTGGGGGACCCGCGGGTGTTCGAGGCGCTGCCGCTGGGTCGCGTCAAGCCGGCCTTGGCGCTCTCGCTGCACACCACCCATGCCGACTTGCGCGCCCGGCTTCTGCCGCGTGCGCCACGCATGTCGCCCGAAGAACTGGTGGACGCGGGGGAGCGCTATGCCCGCGCCAGCGGCTACCCGATCCAGTACCAGTGGACCTTGCTTGCCGGCATCAACGACACGGACGAGGAGGTCGAAGGCCTGGTGCGCCTGCTGCACGGCAAGTACGCCATCCTCAACCTGATCCCCTACAACACGGTCGAAGGCCTGCCCTACCAGCGGCCGGACCGGGAACAGGCCGCCGGCATGGCGCAGCGTCTGCAAGCGCGCGGCATCCTGACCAAGCTTCGCCAGTCAGCCGGGCAGGACGTGGATGGCGGTTGTGGCCAGCTGCGCGCGCGGGCCGTGCAGCAGGGTGTGATTCGTATGCATCCGGCTTCATCCTGAAGCGGGCAGGGTGGTTTCGGCACAACGCTGCCGTGTACTCGCAAGGCAAAAAGCTTGGTCGGACAGGCCTCTGATGGAAAAATCAGTTCGCCAACAATTTCTATTCAACCAGGGAGAAAATGACGATGAAGAATCTGCTGATCGCTTTGTGCTTGGCCTCGGCCTGCGCTGCAGCGCAGGCCGAGGCGCCCAGATGGCGTGTGCTTGGCAGCGTGGCTTATGGCTCGGGCGGCGACACATTGGTTTCCGAAACCTACTCCAATACGGGCCAGCCCTTCGAACTCCGCACGGGCACTGGCTGGGTGTGGACGATCGGTGCCGATCTCAGGATCACCGACAAGGTCGCGATCCAAGGCAGCATCGGGCACCAACGCAATCGCGCCATCGGAGCAAACTTTGATTTTGACTTCCAGCGCCAACCCGTTGAACTTCTGGCTTTCTATGCCCTGACCGACCAGGTTCGCCTGGGCCTGGGCGCCCGCAAGGTTCAAAACGCCAAGCTTACTGGATACGGTACTGCTGCAGGCTATACCGGGACGGGCAATTACGACAGCACCGTGGGCGCTGTGTTGGAAGGGCAATACTTCTTCACGAGCCCTTCCTTGACCGAGAGGAAGCTCATGGTCGGCATGAACCTGCGTTACGTGCAGGAGACTTTCAAGCTGGCAGAGGATGGCGTGGGCCCGAAGACGGACAAGCGCGGGGACCATGTCGAGATCGGCGTGGTCTTCTACTACTGACCGGTTGGTCTTGGCTGGGGGCAGCGCGCCGGACCTGCCCCCTGTAAAATCGGATATTCCAAGGAGCGTTGCAGCAGCACAGACCGTGCTGTCAGGCTTGGATGTCCCAACGACGCTCACCTGTTTTGTATTTCCCACCAGGTGAGCCGCATGTCCGAAACCTCCGTTCCCCCCATGAAGCTTTCCGGCCTGGAGCCGGTGCTCATCGGCGCCGACAGTCTTTTCGTCAACATTGGCGAGCGGACCAACGTCACCGGCTCCAAGGCTTTCGCCCGCATGATCCTCAACGGCCAGTTCGAGGAGGCGCTGGCCGTGGCGCGCCAGCAGGTGGAGAACGGCGCCCAGGTGATCGACATCAATATGGACGAAGCCATGCTCGACAGCCAGGCGGCCATGGTGCGTTTCCTGAACCTGATCGCCAGCGAGCCAGACATCGCACGCGTGCCCATCATGATCGACAGCTCCAAGTGGAGCGTGATCGAGGCCGGGCTGCGCTGCATCCAGGGCAAGGGCATCGTGAACTCGATCTCCATGAAAGAAGGCGTCGAGGCGTTCAAGCATCAGGCGCGGCTGGTGAAGCGCTACGGCGCGGCCGCGGTGGTGATGGCCTTTGATGAGAAGGGCCAGGCCGACACCTATGCGCGCAAGATCGAGATTTGCGAGCGGGCCTACCGCATCCTGGTCGACGAGGTCGACTTCCCGCCCGAGGACATCATCTTCGACCCCAATATCTTCGCCATCGCCACCGGCATCGAGGAGCACAACAATTACGCGGTGGACTTCATCGAGGCCACCCACTGGATCAAGCACCATCTGCCCGGCGCCAAAGTCTCGGGCGGGGTGTCCAACGTGTCCTTCAGCTTCCGCGGCAATGACCCGGTGCGCGAGGCCATTCACACGGTCTTTCTGTACCACGCCATCAAGGCCGGCATGGACATGGGCATCGTGAACGCCGGCATGGTGGGCGTCTACGACGACCTGGAGCCCGTGCTGCGCGAGCGCGTGGAAGACGTGGTGCTGAACCGCCGCCCCGACGCGGGTGAGCGCCTGGTGGAAATTGCCGAAACCGCCAAGGGCGCCGCCAAGGACGACAGCAAGAAGAACGAATGGCGCAGCGGCACGGTGGCGCAGCGCCTGTCGCACGCGCTGGTGCATGGCATCACCGACCACATCACCACCGACACCGAAGAGGCCTACCAGGCCATCCTGGCCAAAGGCGGGCGCCCGCTGCACGTTATCGAAGGCCCGCTGATGGACGGCATGAACATCGTGGGCGACCTGTTCGGCGCCGGCAAGATGTTCCTGCCCCAGGTGGTGAAAAGCGCGCGCGTGATGAAGCAGGCCGTGGCCCACCTGATTCCCTACATCGAGGAAGAGAAGCGCCAGCAGGAAGCGGCCGGCCAGGACGTGCGCGCCAAGGGCAAGATCGTGATCGCCACCGTGAAGGGCGATGTGCACGACATCGGCAAGAACATTGTCACGGTCGTGCTCCAGTGCAACAACTTCGAGGTCATCAACATGGGCGTCATGGTGCCCTGCCACGAGATCCTGGCCATGGCCAAGGTCGAGGGCGCGGACATCGTGGGCCTGTCCGGCCTCATCACGCCCAGCCTGGAGGAGATGCAGTACGTGGCAGCCGAGATGCAGAAGGACGACCACTTCCGCATCCGCAAGATCCCCTTGCTGATCGGCGGCGCCACCACCAGCCGCGTCCACACCGCTGTGAAGATCGCACCGCATTACGACGGCCCGGTGGTCTACGTGCCCGATGCCTCGCGCAGCGTGAGCGTGGCGCAGGGTCTGCTGTCGGATCAGGCGGCGCAATACATCGCTGATCTGAACGCCGATTACGACAAGGTGCGCCTGCAGCACGCGAACAAGAAGCAGACGCCGCTGTGGTCGCTGGACAAGGTGCGCGCCAACAAGACGCCGATCGACTGGACCGGGTATGCGCCAGCGCAGCCCAAGTTCATCGGCCGGCGCGTGTTCAAGAACTTCGACCTGGGCGAACTCGCCAAGTACATCGACTGGGGTCCTTTCTTCCAGACCTGGGACCTGGCCGGTCCCTTCCCCGCCATCCTCAAGGACGAGATCGTGGGCGCGGAGGCGCAGCGCGTCTTTTCCGATGGCAAGCGCATGCTGCAGCGCCTGATCGAAGGCCGCTGGCTGACGGCCAACGCGGTGTTGGGACTTTATCCGGCCAACAGCGTGGACGATGACGACATCGAGCTCTATACCGACGAGAGTCGCAAGCACGTGGCCATGACCTGGTACGGCCTGCGCCAGCAGACCGAAAAGCAGAGGGTGGACGGCGTCATGCGCCCCAGCCGCTGCCTGGCCGACTTCGTGGCGCCCAAGGGCACGGCGCCGGATTACGTGGGGGTGTTCGCCGTGACCGCCGGCATCGGCGTCGAGAAGAAGGAAAAGTATTTCATGGACGACCATGACGACTACTCCGCCATCATGCTCAAGGCCCTGGCCGACCGCCTGGCCGAGGCCTATGCCGAATACCTGCACCACCGCGTGCGTACCGACCTGTGGGGCTATGCGGCCGGTGAGCATCTCAGCAACGAGGACATGATCGCCGAGAAGTACCAGGGCATCCGCCCGGCGCCGGGCTACCCGGCCTGTCCGGACCACAGCGTGAAGAAAGAGATGTTCGAGCTGCTTCAGTGCGAAGAGATCGGCATGGGTCTGACCGAGAGCCTGGCCATGACCCCGGCGGCCAGCGTCAGCGGCTTCTACCTCGCGCACCCGCAGAGCAGCTATTTCAACGTCGGCCGCATCGGCGAGGACCAGCTGCACGAACTGTCGCGCCGCCGCGGCATGAGCGAGCAGCAGCTGCAGCGCCTGCTCGCGCCCAACCTCTGAGCCCGGCTTTACGTTGTTTTACCTGCGTCGGCGCCGGTTTGCGTCGACCATCCGACGCGCCGCGCGTTGAAGATAAAAGCCGGTGGCACAGCCACCGGCTCCCAATGCCTTCTCAACCAGGAAACATCCCATGAGCCATATTCCTCCCGGCGCCGTTGTTGCAACCGGAGCCAAGACCCTTTGGGCGGCCGTTGGCGTGTTGGGCGTTGCCGTCGTCGGTCTGGGCGGCGCTCTTTATTACACGCAGGTGCAGCAGTCTCCCGAGGCGACGGCCTCCCTGCCCGCTGTGCCCGTTGTGGCCGCGCCGGCCGCCGCTTCCGAGCCAGTGGCCCGCCAGCCCGTTGCCGAAAAGGCCACGCCTGCGGTGGCGGCACCGGCACCGAGGCCCGCAGCAGCGAAGACGGCCAGGCCGGCGCCTGTTGCGACACCCGTGGAGGCCAAGCCCGCACCTGCCAAACCGGTTTGCGCCGACTGCGCCACCGTGACAGCGGTGACGCCTGTCGAGCGCGAGGGCCAGGGCAGTGGCACGGGCGCGGTCGCCGGCGGCGTGCTGGGCGCCATCGTCGGCAACCAGGTGTGCCAGGGGCAGGGCAAGGATCTGGCCACCATCATCGGCGCCATCGGCGGCGGCATTGCCGGCAACCAGGTCGAGAAGAAGATCAAGAAGGTGACGGTCTACCAGGTGGAGTTGCGCCTGGATGACGGCAGCCTGCGTACGCTGGAGCAGGCCGAACCCGCGGCTGTCGGCGCGCGCGTGCGTGTCAGCGGTGACGTGCTGTTGCCGCTTGCCAGCGGCAATTGATCAGGGACGGGCCAGGCGCTGCGCCAGCATCAGGGCCAGCACGCCCATCAGGGCCAGACCCAGCATCAGGATCAGGCCCGAAGTGTAGGCGCCTTCGGGCGTCCACATCAGGCCCAATAGCCAGGGCGCGGTCGCGCGGCCCAGGGCCATGGGCAGGCCCAGCGCGCCGTTGAGGCTGGCGGCCTGTTCGCGGCTCACGTACTCGGCCACCGCCGTGCCCTTGACGATGGTCAGCATGCCATTGCCCATGCCGTAGACCGCCACGAAGAGCACCACCAGCGCGGTTTGCAGCGTGCCCGCCCAGGGCGCCAGCAGCAGGATGAGCAGACCCGTCGGAATCAGACACGGGATCAACCGGTTCACCCGGTGCAGGTCCAGATGGTGCTCGAAGAAGTACAGCAGGGCGCGGCCGCCCACCTGCAGCAAACCCACGGCCGCCGGCACGGCGATGACCCACACCTCGGGCAGGGCGTAGCTGCGCAGCAGGCTGACCATGTGGGCCGGCAGTGCCGCGGTCACGGCCATGAGCAGCACGATGAAGACGCCCACCAGCAGGTAGGGGGCACTGAGCACATGGTGGCGCAGGGGTGCGGGCGGGGCATGCGGCTGCGCCCTCAGGGGCGGCGGCGCATCGCGCAGCACCCAGGCATGGATGGGTGCGCACACCAGCAGATGCAGTGCGGCCAGCGGCCACAGGGTCAGTCGCCAGCCCAGTTCGGCCATGAGCCAGGCGATCAGCGGCATGAAGACGGTGCTGGCTAGGCCGCCCAGGAAGGTCATGACGATGATGGCGCGGCGGAAATCGTGCGGGTAGCGGCGTATGAGCACGGCGAAGGCCGGCGGGTAGAGCGTACCGGCCAGGCCCACGCCCAGCAGCAGCCAGACGCTGTAATAGCCGGCGAGGCTGTCGACCTGGGTGTGCAGTGCCAGACCCAGCGCCACCACCAGCGAGCCCAGGGTCATCACGAGGCGTTCGTGCCCACGGTCGATGAGCCGACCGACAGGCCAAGCCAGCAGGCCCTCGGCCAGCAGGGCCAGGCTGAAGGCCAGCGAGGCGTCGGCCCGGTTCAGGCCCAAGTCGCGCTCGACCGGCTCCAGCAGCAGGGCAAATAGATAGAACACGCTGCCCCAGCTGATGAGCTGGGTGAAGGAGAGCCAGCCGATCAAGGAGGCGGGCTGGTCCGTGCGCGTGGGCATGGGACGATTATGATTCAGTGGCCTGATACAACACCACGCGTAGCGCCTCCTCTGCCGATCGCTGCGGGCCTACCCCACTGCTTGCTTCCATGCCTTCCGGATTCGCCACGCTTTCCGCTTCGACGCGCCGTTCCGTCCTGTTGTTGTCCTTCGCCACCTTCTGCAGCATGGCGGCACAGCGCCTGTGCGATGCCATGCTCCCCGAGCTCGCGCGCGTGTTCACCGTCAGCCTGGCCGAGGCAGCGCAGGTGATCTCGGTGTTCGCCGTGGTCTATGGCCTGTGCCAGCTGTTCTACGGCCCGCTGGGCGACCGCCTGGGCAAGTTCCGCATCGTCACCTGGGCCACGCTGGGCTGCAGTGTGGGCAGCGTGCTGGCGCTGTTCGCAGCCAGCCTTGACATGCTGGTGCTGGCGCGTGTGCTGGTGGCGCTGGGTGCGGCGGCCATCATTCCCCTCTCGCTGGCCTGGATCGGCGACGCCGTGTCCTACGAGCAGCGCCAGGAGACGCTGGCGCGCGTCGGCCTGGGCACCACGCTGGGCATCACCGGTGGCCAGCTGCTGGGCGGTCTGTTCACCGACACCCTGGGCTGGCGCTGGGCCTTTGGCTTCATGACGCTGCTGTTCGGTGTGGTGGGCCTGCTGCTGTGGCGCGATGAACGACGTCAGCGCGCCGAAGCGCCGGCCACGCACAACCCGGCGCCCGAGGTGCGCCCGGGTTTTGTGCAACAGGCGCTGTTGATTCTCATCGGGCGCTGGTCGCGTGTCGTGCTCACAGTGGCGCTGATCGAAGGCGCCGCCGGCTTTGGGGTGCTGGCCATCTGGGCCGCGCATCTGCACCATGAGCTGGGCCTCTCGCTGTCGGCGTCGGGGGCGATCGTGGCACTGTTCGGCCTGGGCGGCATGGCCTATATGGCTGTGGCGCGTTTCATGATCCGGCGCCTGGGCGAACACGGGCTGGCGCGTAGCGGCGTCACCGTGCTGGGCCTGGCCGCCGGGGTGATCGCCTTCACGCCGGTCTGGTGGCCCACACTGCCGGCGAGCCTGCTGGCAGGCTTCGGTTTCTTCATGTTCCACAACACCATGCAAACCAATGCCACGCAGATGGCACCGGCCGCGCGCGGCACGGCGGTTTCCTTGTTCGCCTCAGCGCTGTTCATGGGCCAGTCCATCGGCGTGCTGCTGGCGGCCAGCCTGGTGGGCCGTTACGGTTCGACGGCGGTGATCGCGGGCGGCAGTGCGGTACTCGTTGCCGTGGGGCTGTTCTTTGCACAAGCCCTGCGCCGGCGTCAGGCGCTGATGCTGCTGGAGTAGGGCCTGTCAGGCCCTAGTGCCGCGCCTGCCGGTACTGCAGCGCCTCCGCAACATGCTCCAGCGCAATGTGCTCGGACTGTGCCAGATCAGCGATGGTGCGTGCCACTTTCAGCGTCCGGTGCAGCCCACGCGCTGACCAGCCCAGGCGCACGGCGGCCGCATCGAGAAAGCGCAGCGCGGCGTCCTCGGGCCGGGTGTGGCTATCGATCTCTTGTCCATGAAGCAAGTGGTTGGGCTTGCCCTGACGTGCCAAGGCGCGTGCACGAGCCGCGCTGCAGCGTTCGCGCACCACTGCGCTGGCTTCGCCGGGCTTGGCCTGCAGCAGTTCGGCCGCAGGTAGCGCCCCCACCTGAACGTGCAGGTCGATGCGGTCCAGCAGCGGGCCGGACAGCCGGCCTTGGTAGCGCGCCACCTGGTCGGGCGTGCAGCGGCAGGCGCGCTGGGCCGAACCCATGTGCCCGCAGGGGCAGGGGTTCATGGCGGCGACCAGCTGAAAGCGCGCCGGGAACTCGGCGCGCCGCGCCGCACGGGCAATGGTGATGCGGCCTGTTTCCAGCGGCTCGCGCAGGGCTTCGAGCGCGGCCCTTGGAAACTCTGGCAATTCATCGAGGTAAAGCACGCCATGGTGGGCCAGCGAGATCTCGCCCGGACGCGGCGGCGAACCGCCACCCACCAGGGCCACGGCACTGGCCGAGTGGTGCGGGCTGCAGGTGGGGCGGCGCCCCCAATGCCCCAGATCGAAGCGCCCTGCCAGGCTGGCCACCGCCGCGCTTTCCAGTGCCTCGTCGGTGGACATGGGGGGCAGCAGGCCGGCCAGGCGTTCGGCCAGCATGGACTTGCCGGCGCCCGGCGGGCCGCTGAACAGGATGCTGTGTCCACCGGCGGCGGCGATCTCCAGGGCCCGTTTCGGACCGGCCTGGCCCTTGACGTCGGCCAGGTCAGGACCCGCATCCTTGATCTGGAGCGGCTGCGGCACCAGGCGTGACCAGGCGGGTGCATCGCCGGCGGCCTGCTCGCGGCCGGGCAGGAACGGTTGCACCACGTCCAGCAGGTGCCCTGCCTTATAAATAGTGATGTCTGGCACCAGGGCGGCTTCCTCGGCACTGCCGGGGGGCAATACCAGCCGGGTCGGTGCGGCGCGCAGGGCCAACGCCATGGCCAGGGCGCCGCGCACCGGGCGCAGTTCGCCTGAGAGCGACAGTTCGCCGGCAAATTCGTGGCCGGCCAGTGCGGATGGGTCGATCTGACCGCTGGCCGCCAGGATACCCAGGGCGATGGGCAGGTCGAAACGGCCGGAGTCCTTGGGCAGGTCTGCGGGCGCAAGATTCACCGTGATCCGCTTGTTGTGGGGAAACTCCAAGCCGGCATTCAGGATGGCCGAGCGCACGCGTTCGCGCGCCTCCTTGACCTCGGTCTCGGCCAGTCCTACCAGTGTGAAGCTGGGCAGGCCATTGGCCAGATGGACCTCCACGGTAACGGCGGCGGCTTCCAGGCCCAGCAGGGCCCGGCTGTGCACCAGCGACAAGCTCATGGCAAATCCTCCACAAATTGGTGCAAGCCCTTGTGCTTGCCCGTCGGAAGACGCACACTATTAGTGCGTTCTGTATGTTTGTACAGTTATCTTAACGCAGCTTGCACGGATAGGTGTACACATTCGTAAGGAAATCCTGAAACTCAGAGCTGGCACGGTCCCTGCTTAACAGGTTCGTCCCTTTAACCCTCGATGGAGTAATACATGAACCTCAAATCCAAAATCGCCCTGGCTGCACTGGCCCTGACCGCTGGCACTTCCGCCATGGCCCAGTTGAGCTACAACGTTGGCGCTGTCAGCGACTACCGTTTCCGCGGTATCGAGCAGAGTGCCGGCCAGCCCTCCGTGCAAGGCGGCGTTGACTACGCCCACAGCAGCGGCTTCTACGTGGGCGCATGGGCTGCCAGCAACATCAAGTGGGTCAAGGAGTTCAACGGCGCGTCCAAGGGCGACTACGAACTCGACCTGTACGGCGGCTACAAGTTCGAAGTCAAGGGCGTTGCTCTGGATGTGGGCGTGATCAGCTACAACTATCCCGGCAACGACTCGGGCGGTGCCAACACGCTGGGCGGCTCGACCAACTACACCAAGGCCGACACCATTGAAGCTTACGTGGGCGCCACCTACAGCGTTGCCACCCTGAAGTACTTCCAGAGCCAGGGCGACTTCCTGGGCAACCGTGACACCAATGGCAGCCGCTACTGGGATCTGAGCGCCACGTTTGATCTGGGCAGCGGTTTCACGCTGGTGCCGCATTACGGCATCCAGACCATCCCGACCAACAGCACGTCCAATGCCTCCAACACGGCCAACTACGCTGACTACGCGCTGACCCTGACCAAGGATTTTGGCAAGGGCCTGACCGCCTCCATCGCCGCCATCGGCACGGATGCCAAGCGCAGCTTCTACACCAGCAGCGCTGCCTTCGGCAACGAGCGCTACTACGGCAAGGACACCGTGGTCGTGGGTGTGAAGTACGCCTTCTAAATTCAACTCAAACCAGAGGAGAACCCATGAAACTCGTTACAGCCATCATCAAACCATTCAAGCTGGATGAGGTGCGGGAAGGTCTCTCGGCGATCGGGGTGCAGGGCATCACCGTCACCGAGGTCAAGGGCTTTGGCCGCCAGAAAGGTCATACCGAGTTGTACCGCGGTGCTGAATACGTGGTCGACTTCCTGCCCAAGGTGAAGATCGAGGCCGCCGTGGCCGACGAACTGGTCGATCGCGTCATCGAGGCGATCGAAGGCTCGGCCCGCACCGGCAAGATCGGCGACGGCAAGATCTTTGTGTACAACCTCGAGCAGGTCGTGCGTATCCGTACCGGTGAAACCGGCAAGGAAGCGCTCTGAGCCGCCCACAACAAAGAGAACACTGACATGAAAAAACTACTTGTCTCCATCGCGCTGGGCCTGGGTCTGCTGGCCGGCTCGGCTGCAGTCTGGTCCCAGACTGCTCCGGCTGCCGAGGCCGCCGCTCCCGCAGCGGCCGCCGCCCCGGCTGCCGCTGCACCTGCAGACGCTGCCGCTCCGGCGGCTGCCGTTCCCGTGCCCAACAAGGGCGATACCGCCTGGATGATGGTCTCCACGCTCCTGGTCATCCTGATGACCATCCCGGGCTTGGCCCTGTTCTACGGCGGTCTGGTCCGCAGCAAGAACATGCTGTCGATGCTGATGCAGGTCATGGTGACCTTCTCGCTGATCGTTGTGCTGTGGTTCATTTATGGCTACAGCCTGGCGTTCACGGAAGGCAATGCCTTCATCGGGGGTTTTGACCGCCTGTTCATGAAGGGCATCTGGGACAACGCCGCTGGCACCTTTGCCAACGCCGCGACCTTCAGCAAGGGCGTCTACATTCCGGAGATCGTGTTCGCCGCCTTCCAGGCCACCTTTGCGGGCATCACCTGCGCGCTGATCGTCGGTGCCTTCGCCGAGCGCATGAAGTTTGCCGCTGTGCTGATGTTCATGGTCCTGTGGTTCACCTTCAGCTACATCCCCATGGCCCACATGGTCTGGTTCTGGATGGGCCCGGATGCCTACACCGCCAAGGAAGTGGTCGATGCCATGAACGCCAAGGCCGGCTACATCTGGCAGCATGGCGCGCTGGACTTCGCCGGTGGTACCGTTGTGCACATCAACGCAGCCGTCGCTGGCCTGGTGGGTGCCTACATGGTGGGCAAGCGCATCGGCTACGGCAAGGAGGCCATGGCCCCGCACAGCCTGACGCTGACCATGGTCGGTGCCTCCCTGCTGTGGGTGGGCTGGTTCGGCTTCAACGCCGGCTCCGCCCTGGAAGCCAACGGCTTCGCTGCCCTGGCCTTCGCCAACACCTTCGTCGCCACCGCCGCCGCCGTGCTGGCCTGGTGCCTGGGTGAGGCCCTGCTGCGTGGCAAAGCCTCCATGCTGGGTGCTGCGTCGGGCGCCGTCGCCGGCCTGGTGGCCATCACGCCTGCTGCCGGCAACGTCGGCATCGGCGGTGCGCTGATCATCGGCCTGGTCGCTGGCCTCGCCTGCCTCTGGGGTGTGAGCGCCCTGAAGAAGATGCTCGGCGCGGACGACTCGCTCGACGTGTTCGGCGTGCACGGTATTGGCGGCATCGTCGGTGCCCTGCTGACCGGCGTGTTCAACAGCCCGGCCCTGGGTGGCCCGAGCCTGGTGGGCGACTGGGTGACTGTCAGCATGGTATCGGCGGCCGACTACTCGATCGCCAGCCAAGTCTGGATCCAGCTCAAGGGCGTGCTGATCACCATCGTCTGGTCGGGTGTCGTGGCCTTCGTCGCCTTCAAGATCGTGGACCTGACCATCGGCCTGCGCGTCAGCGAAGAAGACGAGCGCCAGGGTCTGGACATCACGGCCCACGGCGAAACGGCCTACAACCGTTAAACGAGCAATGGACGGCAGCCGGCACCTCGTGTGCAGGCTGCCGCGTCAGAGCAAGCGAGAGTCTCCTCTGGTTCAGGCCCGCAAGAGCGCAAGCTCGAGCGGGCCTTTTTTCTTGGGCGGCCTGCGTTGGCACCGAACTTGCATGACTAGTGACGAGAGGTGCTCGTTCTGCTTGGCGCAGCGACCCGTCAGATAAGACCGCTAGGGTTCCGGGTCAGCGACTGGCTGACCGTCTGGTCCGAGAGCAGTCGGCTGCACTGCGGTGTGGTTCCACGGAGGGACAAAAGCCCGGGAGGTCACGGCGCATGCCAGCGTCGCCCCTCATGCATGTGCCACAGCTGGAGACACTGACATGACTGACAAGTATTCCGCCCCCCGGCGCCCCAGCATGTGGGCCATAGGCGCCACGATTTCGCGCCGCCAGTACTGGCTGTTCGCAGCACTGGGCCTGCTGCTGCCACTCACCGGATGGGCCATCCTCAGCGCAGGCAACTGGGTGGACCCCGTCTTCATGCCCAGCCCGCTCCAGGTGCTGCTGCGCTTTCAGAGCTGGCTCATGGAGGACGGCTTGCTCGGCGATGCGGCCATCAGCGTGTACCGGGTTGGCGCGGGTTTCGTGCTGTCGGCGCTGCTGGCCTTGCCCATCGGGCTTCTGATTGGTGCCTACCGTCCCATCGAGGCGATGCTGGAGCCCTTGACCGACTTCATCCGCTACATGCCCGCGGTGGCCTTCATCCCGCTGGTCATGCTGTGGGTCGGCATTGGCGAGGGCGCCAAGATCTCGATCATCTTCATCGGCACCTTCTTCCAGATGGTGCTCATGGTGGCCGAGAACGTGCGGGGGGTGCCGCGTGCGCAGATCGAGGCAGCCCAGACCATGGGCGCCAGCCGGGGCGAGATCGTCAAGCTGGTGCTGCTGCAGTCGGCCAAGCCGGCCATGCTGGACACCTTGCGCATCACCATGGGCTGGGCCTGGACCTATCTGGTCGTCGCCGAACTGGTGGCGGCCAACAGCGGACTGGGCTACGCGATCCTGAAGGCACAGCGTTACCTCAAGACCGACACCATCTTCGCCGGCATCGTGCTCATTGGCGTGATCGGCCTGGTCATGGATCAGGCCTTTCGCTGGCTGCATCGTCGCAGCTTTCCCTGGCTGCATAGCAAAGGCTGAACCCCCATGGCCAAAGTCATCATCGAGAAAGTGGGCAAGCGCTTCGGCACTGCCACGACCACCCCGCCCGCGCTGCAGGACGTGGACCTCACCATCGAAGACGGCGAGTTCGTCACTCTCGTCGGCGCCTCCGGATGCGGCAAATCCACCCTGCTGCGCATCCTGGCGGGGCTGGAAATCCATACCAGCGGCCGCCTGACATGCGGCGACCAACCCATTCGCGGACCGGGCGCCGACCGTGCCATGGTGTTCCAGCACTACAGTCTCTACCCCTGGCTCACGGTGATGGACAACATCAAGTTCAGCCGCGGGCTCAAGGTCAACCGTGAAAACATCACGTCCGCCGATGTGGAGGCCGCCAGCGGACGCGCCGACGCCCTGCTGGACCTGATCGGCTTATCCCGGGTGGCCGACGCCTACCCCAACCAGCTGTCCGGGGGCATGCAGCAGCGCGTGGCCATTGCAAGAGCCCTGATGGGCCGGCCCGCGATGCTGCTGATGGACGAACCCTTCGGCGCGCTCGATGCGCAGACGCGAGAGGTCATGCACGACCTGATCCTGCACATTCACCGCGTGGAGAAGCCCACCATCGTCTTCGTCACCCATGACGTGGAAGAGGCCATCTACCTCGGCCAGCGCGTGGTGCTCATGCAGCCACGCCCCGGTCGCATCCACAGCGTCTACCCTGTGCCGCTGCCGGCACAGCGCACCCAGGACATGAAGCACAGCGCCGAGTTCCGCGCGCTCCGGCACGAGATCCTGGCGCGCATCCGCGAGAGCGCCGGCGTCAACACCGACCAGGACCTGCTGGACCGCCTCAACCTCGTCGGCACCACACACTGAACAGGACACCCGTATGGACACCCCCCTCGAAGCCCTGACCCCGCTGGCGCGCGCCAGCCTGCCTGCGCACTCCGCAAAATTCTCTCGGGACACGGTCCTGTGGGAGGAGCTCATCCCCGGCGGTGTGCACTGGTCCGGCCTGCTGCGTCGCGGCAACACCCTGCGCATTACCGACCTGCACGGCGGCGCCAACGTCTCCCTGCTGCTCTACAACCAGGAAGAAAAGACCGAGCGCTACAACATGCCCGACACGCTCAAGGCGCAGCACACGGCCTATCTGACGCGCGGCCACGTCTGCTACTCCGACATGGGCCGCGTGCTGTGCTCGATCCCGGAAGACAGCTGCGGCTGGCACGACACCCTGTGCGGCGCACTCGACGCCGCCGGGCTGGCCCGCAAGTATGGCCAAGCCCGCTACCAGGAACACCGTAACGGCATGTACCGCAACGCGGTGGACGGCCTGCTGGTGGAGCTGGGCAAGTGGGGCCTGGGCAAGCGTGACATGGTGGCCAACCTCAACCTGTTCAGCAAGGTAGTGGCCGATGCCGAGGGACGGCTGCGTTTCGAAACCGCGCACCGTGCCCCGGGCCAGTACATCGACCTGCGCTTCGAGATGAACGTGCTGGTGGCCTTCTCCACCGCACCGCATCCGCTCGATCCGGCGCCCGCCTATAACCCGCGCGCCGTCAAGCTCACCGCCTGGCGCTCCGGCACCGCCGGGGCCGACGACGTCTGCCGCCTGTCCTGTGCGGAGAACGCGCGCGGACTGGCCAACACCGAACGCTACTTCCTCTGAACCCCAGCCCACCCAAGCGAGAACATCATGACTGCACAACTCCTGGAAAGTAGCCTGGACCCGGCCCGTGCCGTGCTCGACGACGTGCTGCCCGCGGGCGAGCCGTGGCTGAAAGAGATCAAGCGCGGACAGATCCTGCGCATGGTCGATCTGGAAGGCAATCAGGCCGTCGACACCATCTTCTACAGCGCGGCGGACCCGTCCGAGCGCTACAGCCTCACCCACACCATCCAGGCGCAGGGCGCGCTGTACCTGGGCGTGGGCTCGCAGCTCATGTCCAGCGAAGGCCGGCCCCTGCTGACCATCGTGGCCGACACCTGCGGCCGCCACGACACCCTGGGCGGCGCCTGCGCCAGCGAGAGCAACACCGTGCGCTATGCGTTGGAGAAGCGCTTCATGCACAGTTGCCGTGACAACTACCTGCTGGCCATCGCGCACGACGGCCATGCGCTGGATAAGCGCGACGTGGTCGCCAATGTCAACTTCTTCATGAACGTGCCGGTCACCCCGGAAGGCGGCCTGACTTTCGAAGACGGCATCTCCGCCCCGGGCAAGTACGTCGAGATGCGCGCCGAGATGGACCTGATCGTGCTGATCTCCAACTGCCCGCAGCTCAACAACCCCTGCAACGCCTACAACCCCACGCCGGTACGCTGCCTGGTCTGGGATCCCAGTTAAGCGAACGGGCACCACACGCCCGCGGGACGGCCCGCGCGGTGACAACGACTGCGCAGGACGACCTGCACGAGCACAGAGAGATCGCCATGTTCACCAAAGTCCTGATCGCCAACCGCGGCGCCATCGCCTGCCGCATCATCCGCACGCTCAAGCGCATGGGCATTGCCTCGGTGGCGGTGTATTCCGAGGCCGACGCCGATTCCATGCACGTGGCCCTGGCCGACGAGGCGATCTGCATCGGTGGCGGGGCACCGGCCACCAGCTACCTGTCCATGCCGCACATCATCGATGCAGCGCGCAAGACCGGTGCCCAGGCCGTGCACCCCGGTTACGGTTTCCTGTCGGAGAATCCAGCCTTCGTCGAAGCCTGCGAAGCCGCCGGCCTGGTCTTCTTGGGACCGACCCCGCCCCAGATGCGTCTGTTCGGCCTCAAGCACACCGCGCGCGCGCTTGCCATCGAGGCGGGTGTGCCGCTGTGTCCTGGCACCGGCCTGCTGCCTGATGCCGAGACCGCGCTCAAGGAAGCCGCGCGCATCGGCTACCCCGTCATGCTCAAGAGCAGTGCCGGGGGGGGTGGCATCGGCATGCAGATGTGCCAGCGGGCCGAAGAGCTGGCGGCGGCCTTCCAGACGGTGAGTCGTCTGGCGCAGGCCAACTTCTCCGAGGCCGGTGTCTTTCTGGAGCGCTATATCGCCGACGCGCGCCACGTCGAGGTGCAGATCTTCGGCGACGGCCAGGGAAACATCATGGTCCTGGGTGAGCGCGACTGTTCGCTGCAGCGGCGCAACCAGAAGGTGGTGGAGGAAACACCGGCGCCCAACCTGCGCCCCGAAGTTCGGCAGGCCCTGCACGACACCGCACGCAGACTCGTCGCCAGGGCGTCCTACCGTTCGGCCGGCACGGTGGAATTCGTGGTCGACGCCCGCACGCAGGAGTTCTTCTTCCTCGAGGTCAATGCCCGCCTGCAAGTGGAGCATGGCGTGACCGAAGCCGTCACCGGCGTGGACATCGTCGAGTGGATGACCCTGCTCGGCGCCCATGAAATGCCGGACTTCGCCACGCTGAAGATCGAAGCCAGGGGCCATGCCGTGCAGGCACGCCTGTATGCCGAAGACCCGCACAAGAATTTCCAGCCCTCCACCGGCGTGCTGACCGAGGTGCTGTTTCCCACCGACCTGCGCGTGGACACCTGGGTCGAGCGCGGGAGCGAGATCGGCGCGTATTACGACCCGATGCTGGCCAAGCTGATTGCGTTTGGTGCCGACCGCGCCGACGCGCTGGCCAAGTTGTCGAAGGCCTTGCAGGACACGCGCATCGCCGGCCTGGAGTCCAACCTCGACTACCTGCGCGCGCTGATGAGCTTCGCGCCTTTCAGCGAGGCCCGCCACACCACGCGCAGCCTGTCCACCTTCACCGCGCCCAGCCGCGCCTTCGACGTGCTGGCCGGCGGCGTGCTGACCACGGTGCAGGACTGGCCCGGCCGCCTGGGCTACTGGGATGTGGGCGTGCCGCCCTCGGGCCCCATGGACCCGCTGGCCCTGCGTGCGGCCAATGCGCTGCTGGGCAACCCGGTCGGCGCGCCGGGGCTGGAGATCACCGTGGCCGGTCCCACGCTGACGTTCCGCTGCGACCTGCAGCTGGCCGTGACCGGCGCCCCGATCGAGCTCACGCTGGACGGCGCGCCCGTGCCCCTGTGGACCGTGCTCTCGGTGAAGGCCGGCCAGACCCTGCGCCTGGGGCGCATCCAGACCGGCGGCTGCCGCGCCTATGTCGCCTTTGGTGGTGGCATCGAGGTGCCGGCCTACCTGGGCAGCGGCTCCACCTTCACGCTCGGCCAGTTCGGCGGCCATGGCGGGCGCACGCTGCGCGCCGGCGACGTGCTGCACGTCGGTGCTGCGCCGGTGCAGCGCCAGCTCAGCGCAGCCGAAGTGCAGCAACTTCAGCCCACCTACGGCCATGAATGGGACATCGCGGTGCTCATCGGTCCGCATGCCGCGCCCGACTTCTTCACGCCCGAGGACATGGAGGTGTTCTTCGCGACCCGCTGGGAAGTGCACTACAACTCCAGCCGCACCGGCGTGCGCCTGATCGGCCCCAAGCCCGGCTGGGCGCGCAGCGACGGCGGCGAGGCCGGCCTGCACCCCTCCAACATCCACGACAACGCCTACGCCATCGGCGCCATCGACTTCACCGGCGACATGCCGGTGATCCTGGGTCCCGATGGCCCGAGTCTCGGTGGCTTTGTCTGCCCGGTCACGGTGGCGCGCGCCGAACTGTGGAAAGTGGGCCAGCTCGCGCCGGGCCACCGCGTGCGCTTCGTGCCGGTCTCGCTGGAAGAGGCCAATGGGATGGCGGCCGCGCAGGACGCCATCCTGCACCCCGGACAGCTGGCACCGATCGCCGGCCAGATGGCGCTGCCCAATGCTGCGGTGCTGCACCGCACGCCGGCTGCACCGGGCGGCGTGGGCGTGGTCTACCGCCGATCGGGCGACGACAACGTGCTGATCGAGTTCGGCGAACTCAAGCTCGATCTGGAACTGCGCTTCGAGGCCCATGCGCTGATGACGCAGCTGCAGGCCTGGCGCCACAGCGGT
The DNA here is from genome assembly GCA_030695415.1 of Hylemonella sp. Taxonomy (GTDB): domain Bacteria; phylum Pseudomonadota; class Gammaproteobacteria; order Burkholderiales; family Burkholderiaceae_C; genus Hylemonella. Next base: position 90,763 of record JAUYQZ010000039.1, on the reverse strand, counting down.
CAGCTGCCCGGCATCGTGGACCTGACACCCGGCATCCGCTCGCTGCAGGTGCACTACGACCCGCAAATCATTTCCCTGCCGGCGCTGATGGAACGCCTGCTGGAGGCACAGGCCGCGCTACCCGCGCTGGACGACATCGAGGTGCCCAGCCGCACGGTCTGGCTGCCGCTGTCCTGGGACGACCCGGCGACGAAACTGGCCATCGAGAAGTACATGCAGTCGGTACGCGCCGATGCGCCCTGGTGCCCGAGCAACATCGAGTTCATCCGCCGCATCAACGGGCTGGACGACATCCAGCAGGTCTACGACATCGTCTACAAGGCCAGCTACCTGGTGATGGGCCTGGGTGACGTCTACCTCGGCGCGCCGGTGGCCACGCCGCTGGACCCGCGCCATCGCCTGGTGACCACCAAGTACAACCCGGCGCGCACCTGGACGCCCGAGAACGCGGTGGGCATCGGCGGCGCCTACCTCTGTGTCTACGGTATGGAAGGCCCCGGCGGCTACCAGTTCGTCGGCCGTACCGTACAGATGTGGAACCGCTGGCGCGTCACGCGCGAGTTCGAGGCCGGCAAGCCCTGGTTGCTGCGCTTCTTCGATCAGATCCGCTTCTACCCCGTCAGCGGCGAAGAACTGCTGCAATGGCGCCACGACTTTGTCGCCGGTCGCGCGCAGCTGCGCATCGAGGACGGCGTGTTCCGGATGTCGGATTACCGCCGCTTCCTGCACGACAACGCGGACTCGATCGCCGAGTTCAAGCAGGGCCAGCAAGCCGCCTTCGAGGCCGAGCGCGAACGCTGGCGCCAGGCCGGCGTAGCCGAGATCGTCGATGAGGTCACAGGCCAGGATGACAGCGCGCGCGCCGCCGCCGAGGCCTTTGATGGCGAGGTCATCGTGTCCCAAGTCTCGGGCGGTGTATGGGCGGTGCTGGTCCAACCCGGTGCCCAGGTCACGGCGGGCCAGGCCCTGATCGTGGTCGAGTCCATGAAGATGGAAATCACCGTGCACGCCAGCGGCGACGGGCAGGTGCATGAGATTCTCTGCGCCGAAGGGCAGCCTGTCACTGCCGGGCAGCCCTTGGTGCTGGTGCGCTGACACGCACGGCTTCACGCACCAAGGTGGGCGGCCCGCCCATAAGACGGAACAAGAATGAGCGTTGGTGGTGCAAGACCCCTGCCGTACCCCAAGCAGACGGGCCCAGGGCGTGGCACGCATGTTGCTAACCAACTGGTGCAGGTTGAGCGTTTGGGCCGGTCGGAAGACAGGTCGCAAGCATTTGACTCAGGGGCACTAGGGTTCCGGTCGAGCCGTCGCGGGCGGTTGATGTCTGGTCCGAGAGTGCTCCGGCCTCGCAAGAGGTTCCACGGAGGGACAAAAGCCCGGGAGAGAGATGTCGGTGTCGACTCTTCCTGCGTTTTCATCCACTTTAGGAGATATTCGATGGGCTCTCTTCCACGCAACACGACCGGCGCTGGCACGACCAGGCTGCTGGGTCGCATCCTCAAACCCCTGCTGGGCGCCACGCTCGCGCTGAGCGCGGGACTTGCCTTCGCGGCGGGTCCGGTGTCGATGAAGATCGGCACCGTGGTCTGGATCGGTTATGGGCCCTTCTATGTGGCTGACGCGCTCGATCTGTACAAGAAATACAACCTCAAGGTCAGCCTGCAGGTTTTCAGCGATCCCGCGCTCATCCCGCCGGCCGTGGCCAGCGGTGCGCTTGATGGCGCCATGCTTACCTACGACCAGGTCATCGGCCAGGTCGCGAACGGTCAGATGCAGAAGGTCGTGATGCCCATCGACTACTCCAATGGCGGGGACGCCATCGTGGCGGACAAGTCGGTGGCGAAGATCGCCGACCTGAAGGGCAAGAAGGTCGGTTACAACCCCCTGTCGCCGTCCGACTTCCTGCTGTCTTACGCGCTGAAGACGGCCGGTCTGACCGAGAAAGACATCAGCCCCGTGAGCATGACGCCCGAAGCCGTGCCGGCGGCCATGGCCTCCGGCCAGATGCCCGTGGGCGTGACCTACGAGCCCAGCCTGTCGCAGATCCTGAGCCAGGGTGACGGCAAGAAGTTCAAGGTGGTGTACTCCTCCAAGGATGCGCCCGGCCTGATCGCCGACGTGCTGGTTTTCGACGAGAAAGTCATCAAGACCAAGCCCAACGAGATCAGCGGCATCATCAAGGCCTATCTGGACGGCATGGCCTACATGAAGGCCAAGCCGGACGAGGCGGCCAAGATCATCGGCAAGTTCATGGGCGTGCCCGCCAAGGAGGTCAAGGAACAACTGACCGGCGTGTACAACATTCCCCTGGCTGAAATGCCCAAGGCCTTCGTCAAGTCCAGCGCCACCACCTCCTACTATGGCAGTGGCGATGTGATCGCCAAGCTGCTCAAGGACAAGGGACAGATCACCAAGATCCCGGCCACCGAGGCCACGTTTGACGCATCCTTTGTCTCGGCGCTGACCAAAAAATAACTCGCCACTTCTCACCCGGCCAAACACCTTGGCCGGGTGCTTCGTGAGCGTTTGAGCCTCTTTTGCTGTCACTCAATATGGCCAGGAAGCCGCCTCTGTTCCGTCATGTCGATGGCGTGCTGCCCAACGTGATGGCGATGGCCGTGGTGCTGCTGGGGTACCCGGCCGGCGTGATCCTGTTGGGCCAGACGGCCTGGTGGTTGAACATCGGCGGCGTTCTGCTGCTGGTGCTCTCCTTGACCTGGTCGGCCTATTTCATCCACGAGTTCGCGCACCACGCGATCTTTGCCACGCCGCAAGCCAACACGCGCTGGGGCGCGCTGATGGGCTGGGTCAATGGCAGCTGCTACGCGCGTTTCGGCGACCTGCGGCGCAAGCACATGCGCCACCATGTCGAGCGCGCTGACGTGATCACCTTCGACGTGCGCGGCTTCCTGCAGCGCGCGCCAGCCTGGCTGCGCAACACGGTGTTGGCGTTGGAGTGGGCCTACATCCCGGCGGTGGAACTGCTGATGCACAGCTTCGTCGTGCTGCAGCCCTTCCAGGCCGGCGGCGCGGGGCGCGAGCGTGGGCGCATGGCAAGCATCCTGGCCGTGCGCGCCAGCGGCTTCGCCCTGCTGGGATGGTGGTCGCTCAAGGCGCTGCTGCTGTACGCACTGGCCTACCTGGTCTTCCTCACTGTGCTGCGCTTTGCGGACTGTTTCCAGCACACCTACGACGCCTACCCCATCCTGGACGACGCGCCCATCCCCAATGACAAGGTGAGAGACCGTGCCTACGAGCAGGCCAACACCTACAGCGACATCGTGGGGTTGGACAACAGGTGGCTCAACCTGCTGTGGCTCAACTTCGGCTACCACAATGCTCACCACGAACGCCCCACCGAGCCCTGGTACCGGCTGCCGGCCTACCACCGCTCTCTGTATGCGCACGACGATGCCCAGGTCATCACTGTGGGCGAACTGCTGCGCAGCTTTCACAGCAATCGCGTTCGCCGCATCCTGGCCGCTGATTACGGCGTGGTGGGTGCGCCCGGCACGCCGCGCCGTGCTGACCGGTTTCTGGGCGCGGTAGGTGTGTCTTTCCTGACGGCGGTGTGAGGTGCCGCTGTCTTGCGGACCGGACGACAGGGTGATGCCGACATGAGCACCGTGATGCCCCCCGCACCCGACGTCGCCCGCCGCGCCGTGGCCCTGCTCTTCCTTTCCGCCACGCTCTGGGGCCTGAGCTGGTGGCCCGTCAAGGAATTCGCCGCGTTGGGCCTGAGCGGGCCCACGCTCTCGCTGCTGAGTTACGGCCCCGCCGCGCTGTGCGGCCTCTACGTGCTGGGGCGCCAGTACCAGGCCTGGCGGGCTCGCGCCGGCATGGTGCTGCTGCTGGCGCTGGTCGGTGGCTGGGCCAACGTGGCCTTCGTGACGGCGATCATGCAGGGCGAGGTGGTGCGTGTCATGCTGCTCTTCTACCTCTCGCCCGTGTGGTCGGTCCTGGGCGGACGCATTTTCCTGGGTGAACGCATCGGCCCGCGTCGTGTGCTGGCCGTGGCGCTGGCGCTTTGCGGCCTGTGGTTCGTGATCGGCGGCACCGAGGCCTTCCAGACGGCGCTCAGTGCTTCCGACTGGCTGGCCCTGTCATCGGGCCTGGCCTTTGCCGGCAACAACCTCATCGCCCGCGCCACCCCGGGCGTACCCATGGCGAGCAAGACCGTGGCGGTCTTCATGGGGGGTGCGCTCGTGGCTGCCGTGATCGTGATTTTGCAGCCGCAGGCGCCGTCCTGGGGCACACCCGGTGTCGGGCAGACCCTGGCCGTGCTGTTCTATGGTTTCGTCTGGCTGGGCCTGGCCATGCTGACCTGGCAGTATGGCGTCACGCACCTGGAGACCGGACGCGCCGCCGTGATTCTCCTCACCGAGCTGGTGGTGGCCGTGGCCTCGGCGGTCCTCTTCGGCGGCGAGACGCTGTTGCCGCGCATGGTGCTGGGCGCATTGTTGATCGGTGCGGCCGCCCTGCTGGAAGCCACGGACAACGCAGAGCTCGCGCCCGCTGGCCAGCGGATTGCGACCGGAGAGTCACGACCATGACACCGCGGCCGATCGATCCCTTGCGCTGCGCCCTGCTGCTGATCGACCTGCAGCGCGACTTTCTCGATCCGCGTGGCTATGCCGCGCAGGCCGGGCTGGATGTGGAACGCCTGCGCGGTGTGGTCGCGCCCGCACTGGCCCTGCTCGATGCCGCACGGGGCTGCGCAATGAAAGTGATCTATACCCGCGAAGGCCATCGCCCCGATCTATCCGACTGCCCCGGCACCAAGTGGGCCCGCAGCCGTGCTGCCGGCGCCGAGATCGGCACGCCCGGCCCGCTGGGCCGCCTGCTGGTGCGCGGCGAGCATGGCCACGACCTGATCGACGAACTGGTGCCGCAGGACGGCGAGTTGCTCATCGACAAACCGGGCTACAGCGCCTTCCACCAGACCGACCTCGACCAGATCCTGCGCGTGGCCGCCGTCGACACGCTCCTGGTCTGCGGTGTGACCACCGAGGTCTGCGTGCACAGCACGGTGCGCGCCGCGATCGACCTGGGCTACCAATGCATCACCGTGAGCGATGCCTGCGCCGCCTCGCAGCCTGAACTGCAGGCGCCGGCCTTGGCCATGATCGGGGTCGAAGGCGGCATCTTCGGTGAGGTTTGCGACCATGCCTCGCTGCTGCAGCGACTGCCGCACGGCCGCTGGCCCATCGGAGCGCTGGCATGACCCAGGTGAAAAAACTCTGGCCCCTGCTCACCGCGACACACCGGTATGACAAATCGCTGTCCACCTGGCAGCGGGGGAAGGGCCAGATGATCGAGGCGCCCATCCTCGCCTACCTGATCGAGACGGCCAACGGACGCATCCTCTACGACGTGGGCTGCGACCACCAGAAGATCCACGACCCGCTGGCGCGCGAGCGCCACTACAACCCGGCCGAATTCGCGTTTGGTGCCCCCGAGATGAGCGAGGAGCAGCGCATTCCGTTTCACCTGGCGCGCCTGGGGCTGACGCCCGCCGACGTGGACGTGATCTTCATCGGCCACCTGCATTTCGACCACGCCGGCGGCCTCAAGGAGCTGCGCCGCTGCGGTTGCGGCGCCGAGATCCACGTCCAGCAGGCCGAGGTGGACGCTGCCCGCCACGACCCGGCCGTCTTCCCCGATGACCTGGTGGACGATGCCGGCACGCCCCTGCAGTTTCGCCTGCAGACGGGCGAGTACTCGGTGGTGCCCGGCGTTCAGGCCATTGCCACGCCCGGACACACGGCCGGTCACATGTCGATGTGGATCGAGCTGCCCCGTGGCCGTCCCGTGCTGCTGGCTGGTGATGCGGCCGACCTGCAGGAGAACCTGGACGACGAAGTGGCGCCGGGCAACGTCTGGCAGGGCAGCGTGGACGAGGCCCAGGCCAGCATCCGCAAGCTCAAGCAGCTTGCGGCGCGCACTGGCGCCTGGATCTGGCCGAACCACGACATGGACTTCTACCGCCGTCTGCGGCCTTTCCCTGAGGCCTATGACTGAGCGCGCGCCGGACCCCTGGGCCGCCTTGCCCGAGCCGATGACCCCCCGGGTCCCCGGACGTTACCGCGGCGTCTGGCAGCGCACGCTGCTGCAGACCACCGACAGCGTGGACGACAGCAGCTGGGTGCGCTGGCTGCAACTGGGCCGCTGGCACGCGGACCTGCGGGTACCCTGCGCCGCCCGCCTGGGGGCTGAGGCCGCCCAGGGCGAGCTTTCCAAAGAACAGCCCCCAGCCCGGCTGCGACTGCAACAGGGCTTCGCCGGGGTCACCCAGGTGGAAACGGGCGTGGGCGGCGAGATCTGCACCTGGCACCGGCTGGTCGACTACCAGCCGCCCGGTACCAGCCCGGACGCGGGCCACATGTCCTTTGAAACCCCCGAGCGGGTGATCGAGATCGGCGTGCACGGTGCCTACCGCGAAGTCTGGGAGCGGCTGGAGGGCTCAAGCGGCCGCTCCGTGGCCCTGGCCGAGCCCGCGCGCGCCGACGGCCTGGCCCCTGCGCGGCTGTTTCTTGCCGGCCCCTACCTGATGCGCGTGCAGCCCTGCGCCCAGGTCTGGCGGCCGGAGTTCGAGATCTCCTTCGGCCCCGTCGATGCGGGCCGCTGGACCATCGAACGCTCCACCCGGCCCGAACTGGAAGGCTCCCGCCTGGTGGTCCAGCTGGAGCGCACGGGGCTGGAGGAGGCCCGGGTGGCCGTGGCGGGGAGGCCCGGTGAGCCTTGGCGCATTCTGGAGTGGGACGACTAAGACCCCACCCCATTGCGGGCTAAGCCTTGTGAGCCGCCGGTCGTTTCGCTTTTTTCGCGGGCGAGCGCGGCCCCAGCCGTTAACATGACGTCATGGATACAGCCCTCCAACACATCACAGAACGCGTGCGTCAGGCCGCGGCGACCGCCACCCCGCTGCGCATCCGCGGCGGCGGCAGCAAGGATTTCTATGGCCAGTCGCTGCAGGGTGAGGTGCTCGACACCCGGCCGCTGCAGGGCATCGTCAGCTACGAGCCCAGTGAACTGGTCATCACCGTGCGCGCCGGCACCCCGCTGGCCGAGGTCGAGGCGGTCCTCGCCGGGAAGGGCCAATACCTTCCGTTCGAGCCTCCGCACTTCGGCTCGCGCAGGGAGCCCCCCTCTCCGCCCTTGGGGGGAGGGGTCCGGGCAGGGGGCCAACAAGACAGCGGCACCGCCGCCGGGAGCGTAGCGACCATAGGCGGCATGGTCGCATCGGGTCTGAATGGCCCGGCGCGCGCCAGTGTGGGCGCCGTGCGCGATTACGTGCTGGGCCTGGAGTTGCTCAACGGCAAGGCGGAATTGCTGACCTTCGGTGGCCAGGTCATGAAGAACGTGGCCGGCTACGACGTCTCGCGCCTGATGGCCGGCGCCATGGGCACCCTTGGCCTCATCACTGAAGTCTCGCTCAAGGTGCTGCCGCGTGCCGTGGCCGAGAGCACCCTGGTGTTCGAGCTGGACGAAGCCCGCGCGCTGGGGCAACTGAATCAGTGGGGTGCGCTGCCCCTGCCGGTCAACGCCTCCTGCTGGCATGAAGGCGCGCTCATGGTGCGCCTGCGCGGTGCCCAGGCCGCCGTGGTGGCCGCGCAAAAGAGCATGGGCGGCACGGTGATGGATGAGGGCCAGGCCACGCTCTTGTGGAACGCGCTGCGCGAGCAGACCGCACCCTTCTTCCAGCTGGCCGAGGGCGAATCATTGATGCGCCTGAGCGTGCCCGACACCGCGCCGCCGCTGGGCCTGGGCCCCACCCTGATCGAATGGGGCGGCGCGCAGCGCTGGCTCAAGCTGCCCTTGCCACAACGCGCGGGCATGAGCGCCGTGCTGGACAACACCAGCGGCCACGCCACCCTGTTTCGCGCCGCGGACAAGAGCGCCGGCGTCTTCACCCCGCTGGCCGCGCCGCTGGACCGCATCACCCGCGAACTCAAGAAGCAGTTCGACCCGGCCGGCATCTTCAACCGCGGCCGTCTCTACCCCGATTTCTGAGTCGTCATGCAAACCAACCTCGCCCCCGAGTTCAAGCACACTGCCGACGGCCAGGCCGCCGAAGCCATCCTGCGCAAGTGCGTGCACTGCGGCTTCTGCACTGCCACCTGTCCCACCTACCAGTTGCTGGGTGACGAACTCGACGGCCCGCGCGGCCGCATCTACCTGATCAAGCAGGTGCTCGAGGGCACGGCGCCCACGCGCAAGACGCAGGTGCACCTGGACCGTTGCCTGACCTGCCGCAACTGCGAAAGCACCTGCCCTTCGGGGGTGGACTACGGCCACCTGGTCGACATCGGCCGCAAGATCGTGGACGCCAAGGTCGAGCGCCCCGCCAGCGAACGCGTCGTGCGCTGGGCCTTGAAAGAAGGTCTGCCCTCGCCGCTGTTCGGCCCGGCCATGAAGATGGGCCAGCTGGTGCGCGGCCTGATGCCGGCGAGCCTGAAAGCCAAGGTGCCCGCCAAGCAAGACGCCGGCACCTGGCCCACGCGCGTGCATGCGCGCAAGGTGCTCATGCTGACTGGCTGCGTGCAGCCCGCCATGATGCCCAATATCAACAGCGCCACCGCCCGGGTGCTGGATGCCGCGGGTCTGCAGACCGTGGTGGCCGCCAAAGCCGGCTGCTGCGGCGCCGTGAAGTTCCACCTGAACGATCAGGATGGCGGCAAGGTGGAGATGCGCGCCAATATCGACGCCTGGTGGCCGCACGTGGAAGCCGGCGTGGAAGCCATCGTCATGAACGCTTCCGGCTGCGGCGTGACCGTCAAGGAATACGGGCACATCCTGCAGGACGATCCGCAGTACGCCGCCAAGGCCCAGCGCATCAGCGAGCTGACCCAAGACCTCAGCGAACTGCTGCCGGATCTGGTCGACAAGCTGCGGACCAAGGTGAGCGCCAAGGCCGGCCAGATTGCCTTTCACCCCCCCTGCACCTTGCAGCACGGGCAGCAGCTGCGCGGCGGCGTGGAAGAGCACATGGGTGCGCTCGGCTTCAAGATCAACACCTGTCGCGTCGAGCCGCATCTGTGCTGTGGTTCAGCCGGCACCTACTCGGTGTTGAACCCGAAGATTGCTTACGAGCTGCGCGACCGCAAGCTCGGTAACCTGGGCGAGATGCAGCCTGAGCAGATCGCTTCCGCCAACATCGGCTGCATCACTCACCTGCAGAGCGGCACCGCGACGCCGGTGAGGCACTGGGTGGAGCTGCTGGACGAGGCGCTGGCCGGCTGACGCGCCGACCCTCGATAGTCCGCCGCGAGGCTTCTTCGGACGCACCCCTCCCGTTGCGGGGCGTCTGCCCCTGACTTTCTGCCCTTGCCTCCGTCCCTGGGCGTGAGGGCCACCCGAATCATGATTTCCAGCGCATCGGTCCTTCTGCCCTGGTTGAAGGCCGCGCATGAAAAATTGGTTGTTTGCTGGTGCTGTTGCGGCGGCTTTGTGCATCAGCACAGCCGTCAGTGGCGCGACCCCCGATGCGCCCGCGACGATCGTTCACAGCGTTGAGCGCGTGGTGGATGGCGACACCGTGGTGGTGGTCGTGAAGGCCGGCGGCGGCCGTACCACGATTCGATTGGCGAGTATCGATGCGCCAGAGCTGAAAATGTCCTACGGCAATGCCAGCCGCCATGCGTTGGAGCGATTGCTCGCTGACCAAGACGTCCAAGTCCGCCTGCAAAAGAAGGACCGTTACGGCCGCTGGGTGGGCGCGTTGATCGTCAATGGCGAAGACATCAATCTGAAAATGGTGGCCCTGGGTTGGGCCTGGCATTACACCCAGTACGCGAAAGAGCAGCCGAGCGAAGAGGCGTCGCTTTATGCAGAGGCCCAGAAAAGTGCCGAGCAGGCTCATCTTGGTCTATGGCATGGTGCGGCTCCCATTCCCCCCTGGGACTGGCGCCAGCGCTGCCGCCATGGCTCACCGCAGGGTCGCCCGGACTTTTGTTGGAAGCCTCCGTCTATCCCAGTGAAGGCCACCGACACACCCTGAACCTCTCACTGGCCTTCGTGCCCAGGAAGTCCCGGGCTTCCTGCGCCAGCCATCGGTAAAGCGGATGGACCCGCGGCCCCTTGAGCGCAACCCCGGCCAGCCGGTTCAGCGAGGCGCCGCCGTGGATCAGGCCGCCAGCGCCGCCTCGATATCCCGGCGCAGTCGCCCGGGCTTCGTGAAAGGTGCATACCGCCGGAGTACCCGGCCGTCCTTGCCGATCAGGAACTTGGTGAAGTTCCATTTGATGGCCTTCGTGCCCAGAAAGCCTCGGGCCTCCTGCACCAGCCACTGGTAAAGCGGATGGGCCTGGGGGCCGTTGACCTGGATCTTGGCCATCATGGGGAAGCCGACGCCGTAGTTGAGCTGGCAGAAGCTGGCGATCTCCTCGTTGCTGCCACGGTCTTGCGCGCCGAACTGGTTGCAGGGAAAACCCAGCACGACGAGGCCCTGCGGGCCATAAGTCTTGTGCAGCTCCTCCAGTCCCGCAAACTGCGGCGTGAAGCCGCAGGCGCTGGCCGTGTTGACGACCAGCAGCACCTGGCCCCGGAACTGGTTCAGGGCGACGGTCTGGCCGCCAATCTGTTCGGCATCGAAATCGTAGACGGAGGGCATGCTGGAGCGGGTGCGAACAAGAGGAACTTGGATGCTAGCAGCGCTGCGGGCTGGGCCATGCCGCCCATAGCGCCGCGATCAAGATCAACGCGCCGCCCAGCAAGGTGCGCGCCTCCAGGGCCGCCGCACCGAGCAGCACCGACGACACGCTCGCAAACACCACCTCGGTTAGCATGACCAGGGCCGTGGTGGCAGCCGGCAGGCGGGCCGCGCCGTACTGCAGGCCCATGTTGGCGAACAGAAAGGCCAGGCTGGTCAGCAGCACCAGCCCGACCCAGCCGGTAGCCACGGCCGGCGGCAGCGGCACCAGGCCCGAGGCCGCGCCCAGCAGCGCCGTGGCCAGGGCCAGCAGCGTGCCCCCAGCGAACATGGCGACCATGCGTGCTTCCTCCGGTGTGTCCTTGAGCTTGAGCAGCAGCACATTGGTCAGCGCAAAGCTGAAACCGCCCAGCAGCGCCAGCCAGTCGGCCAGGCCGCTGGGGACCGGCCAGGACGAGCCCGGCGTCTTGAGCACGATGAGCACCCCCACCAGGGCCAGCGCCAGGCGCAGCAGTGCGTTGCGCGTGGGGCGGTCACCCAGCAGCAGCCAGGCCAGCAGCACCGACCAAGCCGGCATCAGGTAGAACAGCAGCACCACGCGCACCACGTCGCCGATGGTGACGGCCCAGTTGAAGCCCACATTCGCCAGGCCCGATGCCAACAGCAGCAACAGCAAGAGCGGGTAGCGCAGGAAGTGGCGCCACGCGCCCGGGCGCCAGGCCAGCAGGCCCGCGAAGCACAGGCCGTAGATCACGAAGGTGGACCACAGCGGGTGCAGGCCCTGCGCTTCCAGAAGACGGAAGGGATACCAGGAGACGCCCCAGACAAAGGCGTTGAGCACCAGGGCCCAGGCCGCCAGTGCGGCGACGGCGGGCCGACTCACCGGCGGTCGGTGGCCTGCTGGCGGCGGCGTTTCCACCAGCGCGCCAACATCCAGACGGCCAGGATGCCCAGCAGGGCGAAGATGCCGTGCTGGAACTTGTGCAGCACGGAGAACATCCAGTCCCAGTTCTGGGCGCCGTAGTAGCCCAGGTAGACCCAGATCGGGACGCTGATGAGGGCGGCCAGGCCGTCCATCATGAACCAGGTGCCGAAGCTGACGCGGCGGCTCATTCCCGCCGAGAAGAAGACCGGGGTGCGCAGGCCGGGCAGGAAACGCGCCACGAACATCACCCACTTGCCATACTTGTGGAAGGCGTCCTGCGCCCTGGCGAAGCGCTCCGGGGTCAGGATGCTGCGAAAGCCGGGCAGCATCTGGAGGCGCTGGCCGTAGACACGTCCCAGGACAAACATCAGACCGTCGCCGATCATGACGCCGGCCATGCCCACGGCGAACATGGTGTGGACGTTCGCATGCCCCAGGCCGGCGATGACGCCGCCGGTGACCAGGGTGACGTCCTCGGGGATGGGCACGCCGAAGCCGCAGATCAGCAGCATCACGAACACGGCAAGGTAGCCGTATTCGGTGAAGATGGGTATCAGGAGTTGGAAGACTTCCATGGAAATCGCGGTCCGTCGGGCGGGAGCCTGTTGTGTAAATCCAATCGACGCTGGGTTATAGCACGGTGGGCAATGTCACAATTCAGGCTAAGGGGTTATGGAAAGCCCCGCCCGAGATCGTTCGCAACAGCATGTCCCGCCCCATCCAAGCCCAGATCCACGTTGAAGCCCTGCGCCACAACCTGGCGCGCGCGCGCCAGTCCAGCCCCGACGCACGGGTGTGGGCGGTGGTCAAGGCCAATGCCTACGGGCACGGCATCGAGCGGGTGTACGAAGGCCTGCGCGGCGCCGACGGCTTCGCCCTGCTGGACCTGGACGAGGCGCAGCGTCTGCGCGGTCTGGGCTGGCGCGGTCCCATCCTGCTGCTCGAGGGCGTCTTCGAGCAGCGCGACCTGGAGCTGTGCTCGCGTCTGGACCTGTGGCATGTGGTGCACTGTGCCGAGCAGATCGACATGCTGGCCGTGCACAAGACGCATGCGCCGCACCGGGTCTTCCTCAAGATGAACACCGGCATGAACCGCCTGGGCTTCAAGCCGGATCAGTTCCGCGCCGCCTGGCACCGCCTGAACGCGCTGCCGCAGGTCGACGAGATTTCGCTCATGACGCACTTCAGCGATGCTGATGGTGCCAAAGGCGTGGCCCGCCAGCTGGCCGCCTTCAACGCAGCCACGCAGGATTTGCCGGGCGAGCGCAGCCTGAGCAACAGTGCGGCCATCCTGCGCCACATGGGGCCCGAGGCTGCAGCGGGTCTGCGTTCGGACTGGATCCGTCCCGGCGTGCTGCTCTACGGCGCGTCACCCGACCATCCGGAGCACAGTGCGGCTGACTGGGTTCTGCTGCCCGCCATGACGCTGCGTTCGCGCATCGTCGGTGTGCAGCAGTTGGCCGCGGGCGACAGCGTGGGCTACGGCTCGGTCTTCACCGCAGCCCAGCCCATGCGCATTGGCGTGGTGGCCTGCGGCTATGCCGACGGCTACCTGCGTGCCAGCCCGGGATCACCCGGGCACGGCACGCCCGTGCTGGTGGATGGCGCCCGTACGCGCACGGTCGGGCGCGTCAGCATGGACCTGATCACCGTGGACCTCACGCCCGTGCCCGCCGCGGGCATGGGCTCGGAGGTCACGCTCTGGGGGCGGGCCTCGGGCGGTGCATTGCTGCCCATCGACGAGGTGGCCCAGGCCGGCGGCAGCGTGGGTTACGAGTTGATGTGCGCGCTGGCCGCGCGCGTGCCGGTGGAGGTGGTGACTTGAAGTACGTGCCCATTCCCGTTGCCATGCTGCCCGTGGGCAAGCCGCTGCCGGTCAACGTCTGGAACCCCGACGGCTTGCTGCTGCTGCGCAAAGGGCAGCCCATCGTTTCCGAGGCGCACCGCGACAAGCTCTACGCCCACAATGCATCGACCACCGAGGCCGAGGCGCAAGCCTGGCAGCGCTCCTATGAGCGCATGGTGCACACCCTGCTGATGGAAGGGGTGGAGGTCGAAGCGATCGCGCGCCAGCCCATGCCCAGCGCCATCCGCGAACGCGACTACATGGTGGGCGAGCAGCTCAACGGCGGCTGGATGGACCTGCAGGAGGTGCTGCGCGGCATCCTTTATCAGGGCGGGCTGGCGCTCAACCCGTTGCCGCGGCTGGCGGCCCTGGAGAACAAGGCGCGCGCGCTGCTCCAGGCCGACGCCGACGACAGCCTGTTCTGCCTGTTCCAGGCCCTGGCCGACAGCAGCCTGGGCTACAGCGCCACGCATGCCCTGCTGTGTGCCTGTGTCTGCGAGCTGGCGGCGCAAAAGCTGGGCCTGAACCCGCAGCAGCGGCAGTCGCTCATGAGCGCGGCCCTGACCATGAACATCGGCATGGCCCGCGAGCAGGACGTGCTGGCCCGGCAGAGCGAGGCCCCCACGCCCGAGCAGCGCGAGCTGATCCAGGACCATCCGCAGCTGAGCCTGAAGATCCTGGTCTGGCTGGGCATCGAGGACGTGGAGGAGCTGGACCTGGTGCGCTGGCACCACCAGCCCGATGCGCCCGAGGGCCTGCCGCACAACCTGCAGGCGCGCCGCTTGCTGAGCATGACTGACGTCTTTGTCGCCAAGATGGCCGCACGCCGTTCGCGCGAGGCGCTCTCTCCGCTGGAGTCGGCCAAGTCCATCTACCTGAAGACCGAGAAGGAAGTCACCGCATCGGTCGGTGGCGCCTTGACCGCAGCGATCGGCTTTTATCCGCCGGGGACCTATGTGCGCCTCGTCGGCGGCGAGACAGCGGTGGCGGTACAGCGTGGGCTGCGTGCGAACACGCCCTGGGTCATCGTCATTGTCGACAAGAACGGCATGCCGGCTTTCAACTACCACTGCCTCGACACGGCGGACCCGGCCTGCGCGATCGCCGCACCCATGCTGTTTCGCAGCGGCAAGGTGACGATCAACGTCGAGCGCGTGCGGCGCGCACGCGAGAAGATCCGGCGCTGATCAGGCGAGCTTGATCGCCACGGCGCCGGCGCAAACCAGGAGTGCCGAAACCAGGCGCAGCCAGCCCAGGCCTTCGTGCAGGAACAGGGCGCCGATCAGTGCTGCGAACACGATCGAGGTTTCACGCAGCGCGGCCACCGTGGCGATCGGTGCCTGCGTCATGGCCCACAGCACCAGGCTGTAGGCTGCAAGCGTGCCGGCGCCGCCGAGCCCGGCGGCGCGCCACGCGCCCGGGGCCGGGCGAAGCAGCGTGCGTCCGCGCAGCCCGATGGCCGTGAGCAGCATGAAGGCGGCCGTGAGCAGGAAGACCCAGGCGGTATAGCTCAGCGCATGGCCGGCCAGGCGCACGCCCTGGCCGTCGACCAGTGTGTAGAGCGCGATCACGCCGGCGTTGGCGAGTGCGGCCCGCACCGCCGCAGGGTGGCCGGCGCCACTGCGCCAGGCGCGGCCCGCCAGCGCCAGCACGCCCGCGCAGATCAGCGCGATACCCAGCCAGGCACCGGGTGTGGGTGCCTCATTCAGCAGCAGCGCGGCGCCCAGCGCCGTGAGCACCGGGGCCGTGCCGCGCATCAGCGGGTAGGCGAAGCCCAGGTCGGTGCCTTGGTAGGCGCGTGCCACCAGCGCGAAATAGACAACGTGGATCAGCCCCGAGGCCAGTAGCCAGGGCCAGCTCTCGGCGGCGGGCAATGGCAGGGCCGGCAGCATCAGCGCGGCCAGGGCGGCGGCGCCGCACACCACGTGCAGCGAGGCGAGGAACTTGTCACTGCTCGCGCGCACCAGCGCGTTCCAGCCAGCGTGCAGCAGCGCCGAGAAGATGACCACGGCCATGACTGCAAGGGTCATGGTGCCCTCAATGCCTGCGCAGGCCCAGGGCCATGACGGTGCCCACCACGATGAGTGCGCCGGCCACCTGCACGGGGGCGATGGTCTGCCCCAGCAGGGCCCAGGCCAGCACCAGTGCGGCCACCGGTTCCACGTTCATGATGGGCGAGCTGCCGACCACGCCCAGCCGGGGCAGCAAGGTGAACATGATGGTGAAGGCGGTGCCATAAAACAGGGTGAGGCCGGCCAGGCCCCACCAGCCGGCGACGGCCTGCGGCAGGTGCAGGCCGCCCTGTAGCGGTACGGCCACCAGGGCCAGCAGGCCGACCAGCGTGAGGGTGATGGTGGTGCGCAGCCGCCCGTCCACGCTGGCGGCTTCATGCTGGGTGAGCACCAGGGCCGCGCCGAACGCAGCCGCTGCGACCATGGCAAAAGCCACGCCCGCGCCGATGCGGCTCCACTGCGCGGCAGCGCCCAGGCCTGAGGCCGCGCCCAGGGCGTCCAGTGCCAGCGCCAGCCCGAACAGGAGCACGGGCATGGCCAGCAGTACCGCGCGTTCCGGCTGGTGCCGGTAGAGCAGCCAGGCGAACAGGGCGGTCCACAGCGGGTAGGTGTTGAAGGTCAGCAGGGCCAGCGCCACGGGCAGGCGCACCACGGCGGCGTACAGGCACAGGCTCTGCACAGCCACCAGGGCGCTGATGAGCAACAGAAAGCCGCGCTGGCGCGGCGTGACGACGAGCGACACGCCCTGCTGCCAGACGATGGCGCCGACCACGACAGCTGTGACGAAGCTGCGTACCAGCACGGCGGTAGCCACGTCCAGGCCGTGGTTGAAGGCCAGGCGCGCTGCAACGTGGTTAGCGCCGAAGAGGCAGGCGGTGAAGAGCAGCGTGAAGAAGGCGGCGCGGCTGAGTGCGGGGGGCGATGGCGACATTGAATTCAGAGCAGACCGCGCGTGCGCGCCTGCAGTCGCGCCAGGCCCAGCAGCACGTCGGTGTAGGGCGTGGGCACGCCGGTGAGCGCACCCAGCTCCTGCACCACGGTCACCAGGGCGTCGATCTCCACGGGGCGGCCGGCCTCCACGTCCTGCAGCATCGAGGTCTTGAAGGCACCCAGCTTCATCGTGACGGCGTGGCGGTCTTCGGGCTGCTGGAAGATCGGGATGCCGATGCGCGCGCCGATCTCCTTGGCCTCGATCATCACCTTGGAGATGAAGTCGCGCACCAGCTTGTCGCCCAGGATCTTGTCGGTGGTGGCGCCGGTCAGCGCGCTGATGGGGTTGACCGTCATATTGCCCCAGAGCTTGTACCAGATGTCCTTCTGGATCTGCGCCGACAGCTCGGTCTCGAAGCCGGCCTGGCTGAGCAGCTGCACCAGTTGCTGGACGCGCCCGGTCTTCTGCCCCGAGGGCTCGCCCACGATGAGGCGATTGCCAAAGTGATGCTGGGCACAGCCCGGCTCGGCCAGAGAGCAGCTGGCGTGCACCACGCCACCGATGACGTGTGCCGCCGGGATGGCCGCGGCGATCCCGCCCTTGGGGTCAATGGCCTTGAGCGGGGTGCCGGCAAACTGGTCGCCAAAACCGTGGAAGAACCACCAGGGCACGCCGTTCATGGCGGTGAGCACCACGGTGGAAGGGCCCAACAAGGGCTGGATGTGCCTGGCCACCTCCGCCAGAGCGGGTGCCTTGACCGCCAGCACCACCAGGTCCTGCACGCCCAGTTCGGCGGGGTTGGTGCTGGTGAGCACCGGTACGGCGTACTCAGTGCCACCCTCGCGGCAGCGCAGGCCGTGCTGCTGCAGCGCCTGCAGCGTGGCGCCGCGGGCCACCACGCTGAGCTGGCAGCCGGCGCGCGCCAGCCGCACACCCATCCAAGCGCCGATGGCGCCGGCACCGTAGATGCAGACCTTCATCATTTCAGTAATCTCCCATGCTTGCCGATATTGTGTCGAATGGGATGGTTCGGAAGAGTGCTCATTTTGCGAAAAAATGGACCATTGTCATTAAATTAAACCCCGCCCGGTATTCAACGGCCCGGCCGGGAATGTTAGTGTGACCACATGAATGCGGCTTGACCCTTGAGTTGAAGCCGCATTCTGTGCGGCGTCGCCAAAGCGCTTGCAACTTTGGCAATTCTTTTTTACAGGAGCTTTCCATGATCAAGCGCAACTTGTTGAAATGTGCAGCCGCCATGTTGCTGACGGCGGGCGTCGTGATGCCGGCCATGGCTGCAGACACCCCCCCGACGCTGGCCGGTGTGAAGGTGATCGCCGCCGACGAGGCCAAGAAACTCCTGGACAGCGGCGTGCCGCTGATCGACACCCGGGTGGCGGCCGAGTATGCCGAGAAGACGATCAAGGGCGCCAAGAGCGTGCCTTACCGCGAGAAGAGCGCCAAGGCCGTGAACTTCGACGTCAGTCAGGATCAGTTTGACCTGAGCAAACTGCCCGCGGACAAGAACGCGCCTATCGTTTTCTTCTGCAATGCCGGCGAATGCTGGAAGAGCTACAAGGCTTCGGTGGTCGCGCAGAAGGGCGGGTACACCAAGATTCACTGGTTCCGTGGCGGCATGCCGGAGTGGACCTCCAAGGGCCTGCCGACGCAGTAAGCCTGTCGGGCCGCGCGCCCGCGCGGCCCGTTCCGTAGCGCAGTAGGAGTCTCCATGTCCGTGAATCTCTCCATCAAGGGACGTCTGTTGCTGCTGACCGGCCTGGCCTTCGTGGCCGTGGCCTTGCTGGCGACCCTGTTCTTTGCCGCCAACCGCGTCAACCGCACGGCCCTGACCCAGTTGTTCGAGAAGAACGGCCAGATGATCGTGGGCCTGCAGCGTGTTGACGGCCTGCTGCTGGAAGTGCGCTTTCGTGCGGCGGCAGTCCTGCTCGACCAGCTCCCGGTGCCCGGCTCCTTGAACCACCTGCGGGACTCCCGCAAGGAGCTGGCAGCGCTGTGGCAGCGGCTCGAGCCGCTGGCCTCGGAGGCGTTTACAGAGGGCGAGGCGCGCGAGAGCATCGAGGCCATCAAGCAGCGCTGGACGGTGGTGGAGACGACCCTGGGCAAGCTTGAGCAGGGTTATGTCGCCAAGGACAATAACGCCCTGACGTCCGTGCTGGAGGAGGACTGGGCCGTGATGATCAAGGGCGTGGTCCGACCCCTGCAGGCGCTGATTCCCCTGGCGCAGAAGCGCGCGAACGAGACTTACGAAGCCTCCGTCGACTCCAGCCAGCGCATGCTGGTGTTCGGGATCAGCGGCGGGGTGCTGTGCCTGCTGTTGCTGGGCGGGGTGGCCTGGCACACGATGCGTTCCATCCTCGGGCCGCTCGAAGACGTGAAGCAATCCCTGCGCCTGATTGCCGATGGAGACCTGTCGGCGCCGGTGCCGGCCTCGCGTGGCGATGAGCTCGGCAGCATGGTCGACGCCCTGAGCGACATGCAGCTGGCGCTCTCCAGGCTGGTCGAACAGGTGCGTTCATCCTCGGAGAACATCGAAGTCGCCAGCTCCGAAGTGGCCCACGGTAATGCGGACCTTGGCGCCCGCACCGAGCAGGCGGCGTCGAGTCTGCAGCAGACGGCTTCCAGCATGGAGCAGTTGACCGGCACCGTCAGCCAGTCGGCCGAATCCGCGCGCACCGCCAACCAGCTGGCCGCCTCGGCCGCGACCGTGGCCCAGCGCGGGGGGCAGGTGGTCTCCCAGGTGGTGAGCACCATGAACGACATCACCCATTCGTCGAAAAAGATTTCCGACATCATCGGCGTCATCGACGGCATTGCCTTTCAGACCAATATCCTGGCGCTCAACGCTGCGGTGGAAGCCGCGCGGGCCGGTGAGCAGGGGCGGGGTTTTGCGGTGGTGGCCAGCGAGGTGCGCAGCCTGGCCGGCCGCTCGGCCGAGGCCGCCAAGGAAATCAAGACGCTGATCGCCGCCAGCGTGTCAGGCGTTGAATCCGGTGCGCGACTTGTGAGCGAAGCCGGTCAGACCATGAGCGAGATCGTCTCGGCAGTCCAGCGGGTGAGCGACATCATTGGCGAAATCACGGCCGCCACCTCTGAGCAGTCCAGCGGGATTGCGCAGGTCAACACGGCGGTCAACCATCTGGATCAGATGACGCAGCAAAATGCGGCACTGGTCGAGGAGTCCACCGCCGCAGCACAGAGCCTCAAGGACCAGGCCTCACGTCTGGCCCAGGTGGTCTCGGTGTTCAAGGTCGGTCATGACCACGCCGCCGCGACCGGCAGAGACTCCCTGCAACTCGGGATGACGCGGTAGGGCCTGCTCACACCGCGTCTCAGGTGTGAACCAGTCTCAGCTCTTGTAGCTGGCGTCGGCGCGGTCTACCTGCCGCACCAGTGCATCGAACACGTCCTCTCCGGCCCCATGGTTCGGGTTGAACTGCAGCGCGTCGCGCGTGCACTTGGCGGCAATCGCCTCGGGCACGGGTATCGCCGGCCCCATGCTCAGCGTGGCCAGCTGGATCTCGCAGGCGCGCTGCAGCGTCCACAGGATGGCGAAGGTCTGCGGCAGCGTGGCACCCCAGGTCAGCAGGCCGTGGTTGCGCAGGATGACCGCCGGTTTGCTGCCAATGCTCCTGAGCAGGCGCGGCGCTTCGTCGGCATGGATGGTGATGCCCTCGAAGTCATGGTAGGCCACCATGTCGTGCAGTTGCGCGGAATAGAAG
Organism: Hylemonella sp.; assembly: GCA_030695415.1. Classification (GTDB taxonomy): domain Bacteria; phylum Pseudomonadota; class Gammaproteobacteria; order Burkholderiales; family Burkholderiaceae_C; genus Hylemonella. The sequence goes on along the minus strand of JAUYQZ010000039.1, from coordinate 70,655 downwards.
TTGTTCTGGGCCAGGCCACTTTGCTGGCAGGCCACGGCCACGCCAGCCGTGGTGTGGGTGTGCATGATGCAGTGCGCGCCTTCAATGCCAGCGTGAATGGCGCCGTGCACCGTGAATCCGGCCGGATTGACCGGATGGGGTGACCCGTCTAACACCTTGCCCTGCAGGTCGATCTTCACCAGGTTGCTGGCGGTGACCTCGCTGTAGTGCAGGCCGAAAGGGTTGATCAGGAACTGCTTTTCGCCACCGCTCACGCTGGCCGGCAGGCGCAGCGTGATGTGGTTGTAGATCATCTCGGTCCAGCCCAGCATCGCGAAGATGCGGTAGCAGGCCGCCAGCTGCAGGCGCGCCTGCCATTCCTCCGGGTGCATGTGCATGGGAGGTACCGATTTCAGAATGGCATTCATGGCGGGGTCCAATCAGTGCGTTGAAATATCCCGACGGTCGCGCAGCGGGGTTTCAGCGCCGGGCCGCCCCAAGCTGAAACGCGGCCCCCTCTGGGGGCAGGGAGCGACACGTAGTGCGCGACCGTGGGGGTCATCTCAAGCGTCAGCGGTGAAACCGATGGCCTTGACGATGGGCGCCCACTTGGCCGTGTCCTGCCTGAGCAGGTCGGCCAACTCGGCGGGCGAGTTCGACATGGCTTCCAGGCCGAAGGTGGCCAGGCCGTCAACCACGTCCTTGGAAGCCAGCGCCGCCTTGAGCGCGCTGTTCATGCGCGCCACCAGCTCGGGCGTTGCCTTCGGGGGCAGGAAGAAGGCAAACCATTCGCTGTGCGTCAGCTCCTTGAAGCCCTGTTCGGCATAGGTCGGTACATCAGGGGCGAAGCGGTTGCGCTTGGCGCCAGAGGTCGCCAGGATGCGGATCTTTCCGGTGGCCAGGTGCTGCGTGATATCGCCGATCGGGCCGCTGACGGCGGCAATCTGGCCGCCCAGCAGATCCAGCATGGCCGGTTGCGTGCCGCGGTAGGCGGCGTGTTTGAGGTCGATGCCGGCGCTCTTGCCCAGCAGGGCGCCCACGAAGTGCGGCGTGGAGCCGGCGGCCGGTGAGCCGAAATTGGCCTGGCTGGGGTTGGCCTTGGCCCAGGCAATGAAGTCGGCCACGTTCTGCACGTTGGCCGGCACCATGGGGCCGACGGCGAAGCCGAAGTCGAACACGCAGGCCAGAGACACCGGGCTCACATCGGCCACCGGGTCGTAGGGCAGCTTCTTGAAGATGTGCGGGTAGATGGTGAACATCGAGGTCGGCGACTGCAGCAGCGTGGTGCCGTCGGCGGGCTGGCCCTTGACGTACTGGATGGCGATCTGGCCGCCGGCGCCGGTTTTGTTCTCGACAACGACGGTCTTGGCGTAGGGGCCGGTCAGGCGCGTGCCCACGCGGCGACAGGTGTTGTCCGAGGTGCCGCCCGCGGCGAAGCCGGTGACGATCTTCAGGGTGTCAATCTGGGCCTGGGCCATGGCCTGCTGGCCCAGGCTGGCGAGCAGCGCGGTGGCGCCGGCGGACTGGATGACGTGACGACGGGAAATGCTCATGGGGGTCTCCTTGTTGAGCTTGGAAAATTCAGGAAACGTCGCGCAACCAGGTGACGGCCCCGGAATGGGTGACCGCGCCCTGGTGGCTGGGGCGTACTGTGAGCGCATATTTTTCCAGCAGGCCGCCGCGGGCGATACCCGTGTTTACCTGCAGTTGCTTGAGACGGCGCGCGATTTCTTCCGGATCCAGTTCGACCGAGATGCTGCGCGCCTGTGGCCGCGCGTCGATGGCGATCATGTCGCCATCACGCAGCGCGGCAATGGGGCCTTTGTCGGCCGCCTCCGGCCCGGCATAGCCAATGCACAGGCCGCGCGTGGCGCCGGAAAAACGTCCGTCCGTCAGCAGGGCCACCTTGTCGCCCATGCCCTGGCCGTAGAGCAGGGCGGTGATGCCCAGCATCTCGCGCATGCCGGGGCTGCCTCTGGGCCCTTCGTTGCGGATGACAATCACATCGCCTGGCTGGTAGCGCAGGGCCTGCACCGCGGCCTGTGCTTCCTCTTCGGACTCAAACACACGCGCCGGCCCCCGATGCGCCAGGGTCTTGAGGCCCGCGGTCTTGAGCAGGGCACCGTCGGGGCAGAGGTTGCCCTTGAGCACGGCCAGGCCTCCGTCCTTCGAAATCGCGTCTTCGAAGCGGCGCACCACCTGGCCGTCGGGCTCGTTCGCGTCCGCCATTTCCTCGGCCAGCGTGCGGCCGGTCCAGGTCAGCGTGTCGCCATGCAGGTGGCCGCTGCGCAGCAGCTCGCGCAGGATGACGGCCGTGCCGCCGATGTAATAGACGTCGCGCGCCAGGTACTTGCCGCCCGGGCGCAGGTCGGCGATCAGCGGCGTACGGGCAAAGACCTCGGCCACGTCGTCGAGGTGGAATTTGATGCCAGCTTCGTGCGCGATGGCCGGGATGTGCAGCGCCGCGTTGGTGGAGCCGCCCGTGGCCGAGACCACGGCGCAGGCGTTCTCCAGGGCCTTGCGGGTGACGATGTCGCGCGGCAAGGGGCCACCACCTTCAACACTGGCCATCACGGCCTTCATGAGCTGCTTGCCGGCACGGCGCATCAGCGGCGCGCGTTCGCTGAAGACGGCCGGCACCATGCTGGAGCCGATGGGCGCCAGGCCCAGGGCTTCGGAGACCATGCCCATGGTGTTGGCGGTGAACTGGCCGGCGCAGGCGCCGGCCGTGGGCAGGCAGGCGCGGCTGATGGCGTCGAGTTCCTCGTGCGTCGCGTCGCCGGCCAGCACCTTGCCGATGGTCTCGTAGGTGTCCACCACGTTGAGGTCACGTCCGTCCACGCCTGGCATCTGGCCCGGCAGGGCCGAGCCGCCGTGCACGAAGACGCTGGGCACATTGCAGCGCACCATGCCCATCATCAGGCCGGGCAGGTTCTTGTCGCAGGCGCCGATGCCGAAGATGCCGTCCCACTGGTGGCCGCGTACCGAGGCCTCCACGCTGTCGGCGATCAGCTCGCGCGAGATCAGCGAGAAGCGCATGCCCGAATGCGCCATGGTCAGGCCGTCGGAGACGGAGACCACCGGGCACTCGTGCGGCGTGCCGCCCGCGGCATAGATGCCGGTCTTCGCGTGCTGGGCCTGCTCGCGCAGGTTCAGGTTGCAGGGACTCATCTCGCCGCCGGTGTGGAAGACGCCGATGTGCGGGCGCGCGATGTCATCTTCGTCCTGGCCCAGCGCATGCAGGAAGCTGCGCGTGGTGGCGCGGATCGTGCCCTCGTAAATCGTGGCGGAGCGGAACTTGCGTTTGGGTTCGGTCATGAATTCATCCCGCATTCAGGTGCAGGCCATTGTCCATCCCGATCACTTCGCCTGTCATGCCCGGTGCGCGTTCGGTGATGAAGCAGGCCAGCGCCGCCACCTCTTCGGGTTGCGAGACCCGCTTGAGCGGCGAACTTTCGGTCTGCACCTGCACGACTTCGGCGTGGCGCACGGCGTCCAGCACGCGGCTGGGCAGGCCGCCCTCGACAAAACCCGGTGCGATGGCGTTGACGCGGACCTGCGGCCCCAGCGCGCGCGCCAGCGAGAGCGTGAGCGTGTTGACCGCGCCCTTGGAGGCGGCGTAGGCCATGGAGGAGCCGCGGCCGATGATGCCGCCGATGGAGGAGATGTTGACCACGCTGCCCTGGCCGCCAGCCCGCAGCGCCGGCACGCAGGCGCGTGTCATGCGGTACAGGCCCACGGTGTTGACATCAAAAGTGCGGTGGAATTCCTCGGGGTCGAGCGCGTCGAGGTCAGCGTGCGCGATGAAGCGCGTGGTGCCAGCGCAGTTGATCAGCGCGTCGATGCGGCCGAAGCGTTTCAGTGCCGCCGTGGCGAAGGCCGCGCAGCTTTCGTCGCTGCTGACGTCGAGCTGTTGCAGCAGGGGGCTGCTGCCGTGTGCCTCGCATTCGGTGGCCACATCCAGCAGCTGCACGTGGTTGGTGTCATCGAGCCAGCTCAGTGCGAGGTCCCAGCCGTGGGCGGCGAACTCGCGCGCGCAGGCAGCGCCGATGCCGGTGGCGGCGCCGGTGATCAGGCAGACACGTCGGTGATCGCTCACGGCTTTCCTTCAGTAGACCTTGTCGCCGGCGGCGAGGGGCTTCACGTCGCCCTTGTAGAGCGCCGCGAGCGCCGAAGTCTGACGCACCAGGATCTGCGTGTCCAGGCCGACGGCGACAAAGCTGGCACCGATCTCCAGGTAGTGGCGCGCCAGCGTCTCGTCGCTGATGAGGATGCCCGCAGCCTTGCCGCACTTCACGATGCGGCGGATCGCGTCGTCGATGGCCTTCTGAACCTCGGGGTGCGTGGCCTGGCCGATATAGCCCAGCGAGGCCGAGAGATCGGCCGGGCCGATGAAGACGCCGTCGACGCCCGGCGTGGCGGCGATGGCCTCCAGGTTGTCCAGCGCGGTCTTCGATTCGACTTGCACCAGCAGGCAGACCTGTTCGTTGGCCTCTTTCGCGTAGTTGGGGTAACGACCCCAACGCGAGGCGCGCGCGCCGGCCATGCCGCGAATGCCCCCTTTGCCGTCGTCTTGCGGGTAACGCATGGCCTGCACCAGTGCGGCGGCCTGCTCGGCCGTGTCCACCATGGGCACCAGCAGGGTCTGGAAGCCCAGGTCCAGGAACTGCTTGATCAGTGCCGTGCCGGCCTCGCCATGGCCCAGCGGCACGCGGCCGATGGCGTGGGTGGCCGGATAGGCGGCCACCGCCTGCAACTGGGCCAGCAGCGTGCTCAGGGTGTTGGGCGAATGCTCACCATCGAGCAGCAGCCAGTCGAAACCGGCGCCGGCGCAGATCTCGGTGCTGATGGGGTTGGCCAGGTTGACCCACAGGCCGATCTGGGCCTGCCTGTTGGCGATGGCCTGCTTGAAGGGGTTGACGGGGGTCTTCATGCGGAGTCCTCAGACAAAACGGAAATTCAGCTGGCCCAGAGGACCATAGTCGGCCTCGAACAGGTCACCGGCCTTGCCCGGCACCGGACGCGTGAAAGAGCCGGCCAGCACGATCTGCCCGGCCTCCAGATGTTCGCCCCAGGGGGCCAGCTTGTTGGCCAGCCAGGCGATGCCGATGGCCGGGTGGCCCTGCACGCCGGCCGCCAGGCCGGTTTCCTCCACCACGCCGTTCTGCCGCAGGATGGCGCCGACCCAGGGCATGTCCACCTCGGCCGGCTTGAGGCGCTGGGCACCGACCACGATGCCCGCATTGGCCGCGTTGTCGCTGATGGTGTCGTAGACCTTGCGCATCACTTTCGTGTGGCGGTCGAACTGTTCGATGCGCGCGTCGATGATCTCGATGGCCGGGGTCACGTAGTCGGTGGCGGCAAGGACTTGCTCCAGCGTCACGTTGGGGCCCTGCAGGGGCGCCTTCAGCACGAAGGCCAGCTCTACCTCCACCCGTGGCGCGATGAAGCGGACGGCCGGAATGTCCAGCACCTGGCCCGGAGTGCAGGTGAAGAGCATCGAATCGAGCAGGGTGCCGTAGTCGGGCTCGTCGATCTGGCTGGACTGCTGCATGGCGCGCGAAGTCAGTCCGATCTTGTGGCCGATGACCTGACGGCCAGCGGCGCGCTGCAGTGCGACCCAGGCGCGGCTGATGCGGTAGCCGTCTTCGATGCTCATGCCGGGGTAGCGCTTGGAGAAGTGCTCCAGCTGGGTGCGCGTGTCCTGCGCCTGCTGCAGTTCGGCGGCCAGCTGTTGCGTGAGTTCGGGGGTGAAGGCGTTCATTTGAACAAGGGATGCAGGTTGCTGTGCTTGGCGTCGAAGACCTCCGGGCCTTCGTCGATCTGCAGTGTCACGCCGATGTGGCGTTGCGGGAACAGGGGCTGGAAATGCGCCTTGGTGGCCATGAGCAAGGCGTCGCCCACACGCTTGTGAACGGCTTGGGAGCGGCCGCGGCCCATGCGCAGGTTGAGGTAGACGAAGGCGTAGTCGCCGCTGCCCCCGGCGGCCCGGCCGGCGGCGCCGTCATCGGCCACCGCGTAGTGCGCGGCCGGGTAGGCCAGTACGCGCGTGCCACCGGTGGGGAAGACCGGCTTGTCGTTCTCGTCGTGCTGCACCAGCATGACGTCGGCCAGGCTGCGGCATAGCGCCGTCATATCGGTCTCCTTTTCCAGGTTGCCGGTGTAGAGGATGACGAGGTGGGGCATGGCGTGCTTTCAGAGACGCGGGAAGGCGCGGTAGCCCTCGGCGCTGGACGCCTGCGCTGCGGGAATAGCGTGGCCCTGCACCGGCAGCACCGGGAACACGGCGTTGAGCTGGCCGGTGCCGGAGGCGCCGAAATAGGGCGTGACGATCTCGGCCTGCCCCGTGTATTCGGACCAGCCCAGCGCGCCGAGCAGCATGGCGGTGTCGTGCATGAAGCCTTCGCCATGGCCCTTGCTGGCGTACTCGGGCAGCATCTCGCAGAAGGCAGGCCATTCGCCGGTCTGCCACATGCGCAGCACCTCGCGGTCCATGCGCTCCAGCAGCGGGCTCCAGATCTTGTGTGCGTACTCGGGCGCCAGGCCGTTCTGCGCGAAGCGATGGCTCAAGGACCCGCTGGCAAAGAAAGCCACGGTGCCGTCGTAGTGTTCTTCCACGGCCCGGCGCATGGCCCAGCCCAGGCGCGCGCTGTCGTTGAGGTAGTGCACCTGGCACAGGGCCGAGACCGAGATGACCTTGAAGTGCTGGTCGGCGTTCATGTAGCGCATGGGCACCAGGGTGCCGTACTCGGGCGCCAGCGTGGTGGCCGGGTGGGCCAGCGTCTCGACGCCGTGTTCACTGCAGACCTTCGCCAGCAGTTGGCCCAGCGCCGGGTTGCCCGGGAATTCGTAGGCCAGGTTGCTGATGAAGTGCGGCAGCTCGTTGCTGGTGTACAGGCCCTTGAAGTGCGGTGCGCAGTTCACGTGGTAGTTGGCGTTGACCAGCCAGTGCGTGTCGAACACCACGATGGTGTCCACACCGAGTTCGCGGCAGCGCCGGCCGATCTCCTTGTGGCCGTCGATCGCGTCCTGCCGTGTGCCCTGGCGCGGGCCGGGCAGCTCGCTGAGGTAGATCGAGGGGACGTGGGTGATCTTGGCGGCGAGCGCGAGCTTACCCATGCGTGATCTCCTGAAAGCGCAGCTTCATGCCGTGCCCCAATGAGGGATGTGGTGGCTTCCCATACTGACAGCCACGTTCTTTGGTTCGAGGAACACCTCGTAGCTCCAGGTGCCGCCCTCGCGCCCCGTGCCGCTGGCCTTGGTGCCGCCGAAGGGCTGGCGCAGGTCCCGCACGTTCTGGCTGTTGACGAAGCACATGCCGGCCTCGATGGCGCCGGCCACCCGGTGCGCGCGGCCCAGGTTCTCGCTCCAGACGTAGCTGGAAAGTCCGTAGGGAATGTCGTTGGCTTTCGCAATCGCGTCCGCCTCGTCCTTGAAAGGAATCAGGCAGGCCACGGGCCCGAAGATTTCTTCCTGCGCGATGCGCATGCGGTTGTCCACGTCGGCGAAGACGGTGGGCCAGACGTAGTTGCCCTTTTGCACGCGCGCCGAAAGCTCCGGGGCGTAGGACGGGCGGTCCAGCCCGCCGCACAGCAGCGTGGCGCCTTCCTTGGGGCCAAGCTCGATGTAGCTGCGCACCTTGGCGAGGTGGCCGGGGCTGATCATCGGGCCGACGATGGTGCTCTCATCCTGCGGGTCGCCGACCGTGATACGTCGGGCACGCTCGGCAAATTTCTGCGCGAAGTCGGCGTAGATGCTCTGCTGCACCAGGATGCGGCTGCCGGCGGTGCAGCGCTCGCCGTTGTTGGAGAAGATCATGAACACCGCGGCATCGAGCGCGCGTTCCAGATCGGCATCGTCGAAGATCACGAAGGGGCTCTTGCCGCCGAGCTCCATGCTGAACTTCTTCAGGCCCGCGGCCTTGACGATGCGGTTGCCGGTGGCGGTGGAGCCGGTGAAGGAGATCGCGCGCACGTCGGGGTGCGCGCACAGCGGCTCTCCGGCTTCCTGGCCGTAACCGTGCACCACGTTGAGCACGCCGGCGGGAATGCCGGCTTCTAGCGCCAGCTCGCCCAGGCGCGCCGCGGTCAGCGGCGAGAGCTCGCTCATCTTGAGCACGGCGGTGTTGCCGAAGGCCAGGGCCGGTGCCACCTTCCAGGTGGCCGTCATGAAGGGCACGTTCCAGGGACTAATGAGTGCACACACGCCCACCGGGTGGAACAGGGTGTAGTTCAGGTGCGTGGGCGTGGGGTAGGTGTGGCCGTCCACGCGCGTGCACATCTCGGCGAAGTAATGGAAGTTGTCGGCTGCGCGCGGGATCAGCTGTTTGCCGGTCTGGGCGATGACCTGGCCGGAGTCGTCGGTCTCGGTGCGCGAAATCTCGGGCACGTGCTGGGCGATCAACTCGCCGAGCTTGCGCATGAGTTTGGCGCGCTCGGGGGCCGGCAGGCCGGCCCATTTGGGAAACGCATCCTTGGCGGCGGCCACGGCGGCGTGCACTTCGGCGGCGCCACCGGCGGCAACCTCGGCCAGCACCTCCTGCGTGGCGGGGTTGACGGTTTCGAAGTAGTCGACGCCAGCAACTGGCTTGCCGTTGATGAGATGGTTGATGACGATGTTCATGGTGAGCTGGGGTAATCCGTTCGGGCCGAGCTTGTCGAAGCCTTCAAGGGCCAGTCAAGTGGAGCCCTTCGACAGGCTCAGGGCGAACGGCAGGGCTTGCGATCGTGTTTTCCAGTGCGCCGATGCCCTCGATTTCGGTGACGATGACATCGCCGGGTCGGCAGTCGACGATGCCATCGGGCGTGCCAGTCAGGATCAGGTCGCCGGGGTTCAGCGTCATGAAGCTGCTGAAGTATTCGATGAGGTAGGGCACGTTGAAGATCATGTCGCGCGTGGAGCCGGCTTGTGTCACCTTGCCGTTCACGGTGGTGCTGAGCGCCAGGGCCATGGGATTGGGCACATCCGAGGTATCGACCCGCCAGGGGCCCAGCGGCGTGCAGGTGTCGCGGTTCTTCACTCGCAGGTTGGGCCGGTACCAGTTCTCCAGGTAGTCGCGGATGGCGTAGTCGTTGGCGACCGTGTAACCGGCGATGTAGTCATAGGCCTCGGCGCGCTTCACGTTCTTGGCACGCTGGCCGATCACCACCGCGAGCTCGCATTCGTAGTGCATATAGTCCACGCCGGCCGGGCGCACGGTATGCGCGCGGTGGCCGATCAGCGAGCCCTCGCCCTTGATGAAGACCAGAGGCTCCTCGGGCGCCTTGAAGGCCAGCTCCTTCGCATGGTCGGCGTAGTTCAGGCCCAGGGCCAGGATGCTGCGCGGCCAGGGCACGGGGGCCAGCGGCGGCAGCCAGGTCACGGCATCGAAGTCGACCCGGCGGCCATCGGCCAGCAGCAGGCGGCCGTCGCTTTCGGTGGCGTCATGGATGGCGCCGTCATAGGCCACACGAGCATATTTCATGCGGCCTCCTGCACGAGCGTGTTGCTGAGGGTGCCGAGTACGGGGACGCCGGCGGCATGGATGTCGATGCGTTGTCCCGCGCTGGCCAGTGGCCGGTCGGCCCCCAGGCCCAGCAGCAGTACGTCGCCGTGGCGCAGGGTCATGAACTCGCTCACGTCCGCGATCAGCTGTGCCGCCGGGCGCAGCATGCGCCCCAGGTCCACGGTCTGCTTGAGCTTTCCATCGATGCGCACTTCCAGAAGCAAGCGGTTCGGGTCGCCCAGCTCGGTTGGTGTCGCCAGTCGTGGGCCGATGCCGAGAAAGCCATCGAGGTTCTTGTACTTGACGGGCGGGCGGTAATAGCTGGCGTGCGGCAGCGAGAGGTCGTTGACCAGCACGTAGCCGGCCACGTGCTGCAGGGCGGTCTGCGGGCGCACCTGATGCGCGGGGGTGCCGATCACCAGGGCCAGGCTGGCGCCAATCTCGACTTGCGGCGCGCGCGCCGGCACCGCAATGGCCGAGCCGCAGGCGCTCCAGGTGTTGGCGGTTTTCACGTAGAGCACGGGCGCTTTGGGCGGCGCCTTGTAAGGCGGCTCGCTCATCTGCGCGGCCCAGGCGGCCCACTCGTCCTGCGAATTGAGCAGCACGCCGTAGACGGTGCCGGCGGCCAGGACGGGTGCGTGGCTCATTGGGTCGCCTCCGCCCTGCGGGCTGCGGTGCGAGCACCTTCGGGCGGCCGTACGGTGCTCATGCGGGCTCCTCCAGGGCGATCAGTTCATCCAGCAGCCCGTAGAGCTGACCCAGCTTTTCCTTGCCCAGCGACTGTTCCATCCAGGCGTAGTGCGCCTCGATGCTGTGCGAGAGCGTTTCCACCAGCTGGCGGCCCTTGTCGGTGGCTTCGACCACGGTGCGGCGCTGGTCGGCTGCGTCGCGTTCGCGGCGGATCAGGCCGTCGCGCTCCATGCGCGTCAGCATGCCCGTCAGGCTGGGCCCCAGGATGTAGGCTTCGCGCGCCACCCGGCCGGTTTCCACCACGCCGTGTTCGCCCAGCACCCGCAGCACGCGCCACTGCTGGTCGCTCAGGCCCTGGTCGCGCAGGCCGGGGCGGTAGTGCGTCATCACGGCTTCGCGTGCCTGCAGCAGCAGGCGGGGCAGGTTGCGGTGGCGAAAGGCTGTGGACATGGCGTGGGCGGCGATTTATTTAACATGTTAAATGTTTGTCCGTGATCGGCGCCCCGGGCATACCCGATATGTGAATTCATACAGTATTCGGGTACCATGGCCCCATGGCCAAGGACAAAACCATTTACACCTGCAACGAGTGCGGCGGCACCAGCCCCAAGTGGCTGGGCAAGTGTCCGCACTGCAATGCCTGGAACTCGTTGATCGAGTCCGTGGCCGAAAGCGCCGCGCCAGCGAAGAACCGTTTTGCGTCGCTGGCCAAAACCGCCGAGGTGGTGGCGCTGGCCGACATCGAGGCCTCCGATGTGGAGCGCACACCCACCGGCCAGGACGAACTGGACCGGGTGCTGGGCGGCGGCATCGTCGAAGGCGGGGTGGTGCTGATCGGGGGTGACCCGGGCATCGGCAAGTCCACCCTGCTGCTGCAGGCGCTCGATGCCCTGCAGCGCGCCGGCCAGAAGACGCTCTACGTCACGGGTGAGGAAAGCGGCGCCCAGGTGGCGCTGCGCGCGCGCCGCCTGGGGCTGGACGGCTCGCGGGTGCAGGTGCTGGCCGAAATCCAGCTCGAAAAGATCCTCGCCACGCTGGACGCGCATCAGCCGGCGATCGCCGTGATCGACTCCATCCAGACCGTCTACTCAGATCAGCTCACCTCCGCGCCCGGCTCCGTTGCCCAGGTGCGCGAATGCGCCGCGCACCTCACGCGCGCGGCCAAGGCCAGCGGCACGGCCATCGTGCTCGTGGGCCATGTGACCAAGGAGGGTGCGCTGGCCGGCCCGCGGGTGCTGGAGCACATGGTGGACACGGTGCTTTATTTTGAGGGCGACACGCACAGCAGCTTTCGCCTGATCCGCGCCATCAAGAACCGCTTCGGTGCGGTCAACGAGATCGGCGTCTTCGCCATGACAGAGAAGGGCCTCAAGGGCGTGAGCAACCCCAGCGCCATCTTTCTGAGCCAGCACGCGGAGCCCGTGCCCGGGAGTTGCGTGATGGTCACGCTCGAAGGCACGCGCCCCATGCTGGTGGAAATCCAGGCCTTGGTGGACAGCGGGGGGCCGAGCCCGCGGCGCCTCTCGGTCGGCCTGGACCGCGACCGTCTCGCCATGCTGCTGGCCGTGCTGCACCGGCACGCGGGCGTGGCCTGTCTGGACCAGGATGTGTTTGTCAATGCGGTCGGCGGCGTGCGCATCAGCGAGCCGGCCGCTGATCTGGCCGTGATGCTGGCCATCACCTCATCCCTGCGCGGTCGTCCCCTGCCCAAGGGTTTCTTGGCTTTTGGCGAAGTGGGGCTGGCCGGCGAGGTGCGCCCCGCGCCGCGCGGACAGGAGCGCCTGAAGGAAGCCGCCAAGCTGGGTTTCAGCGTGGCCGTGGTGCCCAAGGCCAACGCGCCGAAGAAGGCCATCGAAGGCCTCACCATCCATGCGGTGGAACGGGTGGAAGAAGCACTGCAAGTCCTGCGCACCCTCGAATAGGTTCGGCCGGTTTCTACAATCCGGTGCATCGCATGCACAGGAGTTTTCATGTCAGCCCTTACCCTCGCCATCGCCCGTGACCTGATCGATCAAGCCATGGCCCACGCCACCCAACACTTCAAAAAGCCGGTTTGCGTCTCGGTCTGCGACGCCACGGGCCTGTTGCTGGCCTTTGTGCGCATGGAAGGCGCGCCGGTTCGCAGCGTCGCCATCTCGCAGGGCAAGGGCTACAGTGCGGCGCGCATGGGCGTGACGACGCAGGCCGTGCTGGAGCGGCTGCACCGCGAGAACATCGAGATCGGCTACTTCTGCGATCCGCTGCTCACGGCCCTGCCCGGCGGCTCGCCGCTGAAGGACAAGGACGGCGTCCTGCGCGGCGCCATCGGCGTCAGCGGCTTGACCTCGGCCGAGGACCAGCAGGTGACCGACTTCATCGCCGGCAAGTTCGACGCATGAAGCAAGTGCGCCTGCCCTCGGGTGAACTTGTGCCGGCCCTGGGCCAGGGCACCTGGTACATGGGCGAGGACCGCAGCGAGCGCAAGGCAGAAGTTGCCGCCCTGCAGCTGGGCCTGGACCTGGGCCTGACGCTGATCGACACCGCTGAGATGTACGCCGAGGGCGGTGCCGAGCAGGTGGTGGGTGAGGCGCTGGCCGGCCGGCGCGAGCAGGCCTTTCTCGTCAGCAAGGTCTATCCGCATAACGCTTCGCGCCAGGGCGCCATCAAGGCCTGCGAGCGCAGCCTGCAGCGCCTCAAGACCGACCACATCGATCTCTACCTTTTGCACTGGCGTGGTTCCTATCCGCTGGCCGAGACCGTGGAGGCCTTCGAGGCCCTGCAGCGGGCCGGCAAGATCCGCCACTGGGGCGTGAGCAATCTGGACCTGGCCGATATGCAGGAGCTCCGGGACGTTCCCGGAGGAGAGGCGTGCGCGGCGAACCAGCTGCTCTACAACCTGGCCCGCCGGGGTATCGAGTGGGACCTGCTGCCCTGGTTGCGCCAGCAAGGCGTGGCCACCATGGCCTATTCGCCCATCGAGCAGGCGCGTCTGCTGGGCCACAAAGGTCTGCAGGATTTCGCCCGCCGCCACGGCATGACCCCGGCGCAAGCCGCGCTGGCCTGGTTGCTGGCGCAGGAAGGCGTGATCGCCATTCCCAAATCGGCCAGCCTGGTGCGTGTGCGCGAGAACGCGGCGGCCCGCGAGATCACGCTGGATGCGGCCCAGCTGGCCGAACTCGATCGCCTGTTTGCACCTCCCACCGGGCCTTCGGCGCTGGACATGCTCTGAGACAATTAGGGCATGCAAATACAGAAAATCCTGCTGCCGATTGGCGCAACGGCGCTGGTCGTGGCTGGCTACCGCTTCGGGGGCTGGGCCGGCGTGGCGTTTGCCGTGGGCGCCCTCATGCTGTGGCTGATGCTGCACTTCACCCGCCTCATGCACATCCTCAAGCGCGCGGCGGACAGCCCCTTGGGTTATGTGGGCAGCGCGGTGATGCTGCAAGCCAAGCTCAAGCCCGGCATGACGCTGATGCACGTGGTGGCCATGACGCGTTCGCTGGGCCAGGCGCAGAGCCCCCCCGACAGCCAGCCCGAGATGTTCCGCTGGACCGACCCGTCCGAGGCCTCGGTGACCTGCGAGTTCCATGCGGGCAAGCTGATGCGCTGGGACTTCCGCCGCCCGGACGTGAGCGATCCCGGACCCACCACCATGCCGGGCTTGCCGCCGGCCCCGTAAAATCAACGTTTTGGCCCGGCCGAACGGGCAGCCCCTACCTAGGAAAGAACCGATGAGCCCCCTACCGACCTCGATGTCCGACCGCGACGGAAAAATCTGGATGGACGGCCAGATGGTGGAATGGCGTGACGCCAAAATCCACGTGCTGAGCCATACGCTGCATTACGGCTGCGGCGCTTTCGAGGGCGTACGGGCCTACAACACCGTCAACGGCACGGCCATCTTCCGGCTGCAGGAGCACACCGAGCGCCTGTTCAACAGCGCCAAGATCCTGCGCATGAAGATCCCCTTCACCCAGGAGCAGGTCAACGAAGCACAGAGGGACGTGGTGCGCGCCAACAAGCTGGAGAGCTGCTATCTGCGCCCGCTGACCTGGATCGGCGACAAGAAGCTGGGCGTGTCCCCGAAGGGCAACACCATCCACCTGATGGTCGCGGCCTGGGCCTGGGGCGCGTACCTGGGCGAAGAGGGTCTGAAGCGCGGCATCCGCGTCAAGACCAGCAGCTACACGCGCCACCACGTCAACATCACGATGACGCAGGCCAAGGCGGTGAGCAACTACACCAACTCCATCCTGGCCAATATGGAAGCCACGGACGATGGCTACGACGAGGCGCTGCTGCTGGATTCGTCGGGTTTTGTCTCCGAGGGTGCCGGCGAGAACATCTTTGTCATCAAGAACGGCGTCATCTACACGCCCGACCTGTCGGCGGGTGCGCTCAACGGCATCACCCGCAACACGGTGTTCCACATCGCCAAGGACCTGGGCCTGGAGATCGTACAAAAGCGCATCACGCGTGACGAGATCTACATCGCCGACGAAGCATTCTTCACCGGCACGGCCGCTGAAGTCACTCCCATCCGCGAGCTTGACCGCGTCGAGATCGGCGCCGGCAGCCGAGGCCCGCTCACCGAGAAGATCCAGAGCGGTTTCTTCGACATCGTCAATGGCCGTAACCCCAAGTACGCCCACTGGCTGACGAAAGTTTGAGGAAGCACGCACATGAGCAAGTCCACTGTTGAACTGCTGGCCCAGGACCTGAACCACCAGGGCGGCGTGTACTGCCCCAGCCCCAAGGCTGACATGAAGCTCTGGAACAACCACCCCAAGGTCTACCTGGATGTGGCCCACACCGGCGAGGCCAAGTGCCCCTACTGCGGCACCGTTTACAAGCTGAAGGCCGGTGAGCATTTCGCAGCGCATCACTGACACCAAGGGCCGCGACACCGCGGCCCTTGTCATCGCGCCCCAATGGATCGGGGACGCCGTGATGACCGAGCCGCTCATGCGCCGGCTGGCCGCGCGCGGCGAGCGGCTCACGGTCGGGGCCCTGCCCTGGGTGGCGCCGGTCTACCGCGCCATGCCGCAGGTGGCCGAGGTCATCGAATTCCCCTTTGCCCATGGCGGCCTGCAGTTCAAGGCGCGTCGTTCGCTGGCCCGGCAGATCGAGGGCCGCTTCGACGTGGCCTATGTGCTGCCCAACTCGCTCAAGAGCGCGCTGCTGCCCTTCCTGGCGAGCATCCCCAAGCGCGTGGGCTATCTGGGCGAGGCGCGCGTGGGCCTGCTCACGCACCGGCTGAAGAATCCCCCGAAGGACAAGCGCCCGCCCATGGTGGCGTTTTACTCAGCCCTCAGTGGCGAACCGGGGGTGGCGGGCGACCGGCCGCGCCTGCAGCTCGACGCAGCGCAGGTGGATGCCGTTCTGGCGAAACAGGGCCTGGTGCGCGGCGGCTATTACGTTTTCGTGCCGGGTGCCGAGTACGGCCCGGCCAAGCGCTGGCCCGTGCAACGCTACGCCGAACTGGCGCTGCAGCTTGACGCCCCGGTACTGGTACTCGGTTCGGGAAAGGAGGCACCGCTGGGCGCCGAGATTTCTGAGTTGGCCGCCGGTGCCGATTGCCGCAACCTGGCTGGTGCCACCAGCCTGGCCGAAGCGTTCTGCCTGATCGCCGGGGCGCGACGGGTTGTCACCAACGACACCGGCCTGATGCACGTGGCCGCAGCGCTGGACGTGCCGCAGATCGCCATCTTCGGCTCCAGCAGCCCCGAGCACACGCCGCCTCTGAGCGAACAAGCCCGGGTACTCTGGCTCAAGCAGGACCCGGCCTACCAGCCCCCGCTGGACTGTGCGCCCTGCTTCCAGCGCGAATGCCCGCTGGGTCATCTGCGCTGCCTCAAGGACATCACGGCGGATCGCGTGCGCGCTGCGCTCTGAAGGCGCGGCCCGGCCGAAAAAAAAGCCACCCTTGCGGGTGGCTTTGAAAAGTCCTCGAAAGGACGTCGTTGGGATCGTTACCGGCGGCTCCCTCTTTCTGTTCTGGCGGGGAACCTGCCTTAAGTCTTGAAACTTGACTGTGACAGCAGTACAGGCACAAATGTAGCCAGCCGCGTGCGTCCGGCCTATCCCACAAATTGGGGATATGGCGTCAGAAGTGTCTCGAAATAAGACATTCAGGATACGTTTTCATGCCTTGCAGGCGGGGCAAACCGCGCTGAACAGGGCTTCGAAGGCCATATCGAAGGCTTCGGGCCGGGAATCGGAGATGAAGAGGCCGACCTGGTCCAGCTCCACAACGTACATCGTGAACTGGCTCAGCAGGCTCTGTTCGACCTTCAGGCCGCGGTAGCTCTGGTGCCGCGCGACGATGGTCGAGCGGTCGGGCTGCTGTGGCCGGGCGGTGGTGGCGTGCATGGTGTGTTCCCCCTTGTCGACCCTAACGATAGGAAACAAGCGGCGCCTGCGCCAGCCCCCGCACGGGCTTGGGCGTGCTGTTTTTCACGCCCAGGGTGTTTTCAGTGCGCCAGAGGAAGGCGCAGCACGAAGCACGCGCCCCCGCCCGGGCGCTCTTCGCAGTGCACCGTGCCGCTGTGGCGCTGGGCAATGGAGCGCACCAGCGCCAGGCCCAGGCCCACACCGCCCTCACGCTCGGAGGCGCCGGGCAGGCGGAAGAAGGGCTCGAAGATGCGCTCACGCAGGGCCGTCGGGACGCCCGGCCCCTGGTCGCAGACCCGGATTTCGACGTGAGCCCCCAGGGTTTTCAGGGTCAGGGTCGCCGCACCGCCGCCGTGCCGGCGGGCATTCTCCAGCAGGTTCCGAAGGGCGCGGCGCAGCAGCCGGGTCAGGCCCGTGACCAGCACGCTGGTGGTGCCAGCGGGTGCCTCGAGCTCGGCGCCGGTGCGCGCGCATTCCTCGGCGCACAGGCCAACCAGCTCGACCGGCTCCAGCGGCCCCAGATCATCGGGGCTGGCGTCGAGCCGGCTGGCCAGCAGGATCTCGTCGATCAGCTGGTCGAGCTCGCGGATATTGCGTGCCATTTCCTCGTGCGTGGCCGGGCTGGGCTGGGCCTGCATCAGTTCCAGTCCCATGCGGATGCGCGCCAGCGGCGAGCGCAACTCGTGGGAGGCATTGGCCAGCAGGGCCTTGTGCGACATCAGCAGCGCCTGCACGCGGGCCGCGGCCACGTTGAAGCGTTGTGCCAGGAAGGCCACCTCGTCCTGCCCGTCCTCGGGCAGGCGGCGCGTCAGGTCGCCTTCGCCCCAGCGTTCCACGCCCTGTTGCAGGGTTTCGAGCCGTTTGGTCAGACGCCGCACGATGGGGTAGGCGCCCAGGGCGACGGCGGCGGCCACCAGGCCGAGCAGCACCAGCAGGTTGTAGGGGGGCGGCAAGCCGGTCGGTCCCATCGGCGGCGAAGGCGGCGGACGGTTGCCGGGGCGCGGCAACTGTACAAAGACCGTCTGGCCATCGCGCAGCGGAACTTCGAACTCCCAGCCCTGGCCAGGCACGCGTGCGCCCCGGGTCTGGGCCTGGCCCAGCACTTCGCCCTGGGCGTTGCGCAGGATGATCTCGCGGCCCGGGCGCTGGGCGCGCTCGCGTTCCGCTTCCTCGCGCCAGATCCAGCCGAAGATCAGGGTCAGCAGCACGATGGCGGCCACCACGGCCAGCCAGATGCGGATGTAGAGACGCTGGATCAGCGGCGTGGACATAGGGGCCTGCTCACACTCATTTCTCAAGTGCGAATGGGGTGCAAACGGCGCCAATCTAGGCGCACGACGAAGGCCAGACTGGCTGTCTGGGCGAGGAGTGCAACAACGAGTGGCGCCGTTTGCACCCCATTCCCTTCGGGTTGCGACCAAAAAGGCCATGCGCCGCGTTGCGAAGCCTTGCCGGGGGGCAACCCCGGCTGCGTTTCACGCCTTGCGCATGACCTTTTTGATTCGCGACGCATCTTGAGAAATGAGTGTGAACAGGCCCTAGTCCTGCTGGCGCGCGAAGACGTAGCCCACGCCGCGCACGGTCAGGATGCGCTTGGGCGCCTTGGGGTCGGCTTCGATGGCGGCACGAATGCGGCCCATATGCACGTCGATCGAACGGTCAAAGGCCTCCAGCTCGCGGCCGCGCACGGCCTCCATGATCTGGTCGCGGGTGAGCACGCGCCCGGCGCGCTCGGCCAGCGCGACCAGCAGGTCGAACTGGTAGGAGGTCAGTTCGCAGGCCAGGCCGTGGACGCTGACGGTGCGCGCGTCGCGGTCGATGGCCAGGGAGCCAAAGCGCAGCTGGCTGGCCGGCGCCGGGCCGTTGCCGCCGCGGCGGCGCAGCACGGCGCGGATGCGCGCCAACAACTCGCGCGGCTCGAAAGGTTTGGCCAGGTAATCGTCGGCGCCCATCTCCAGGCCGATCACGCGGTCCATCGGGTCACCCTTGGCGGTGAGCATCAGGATGGGGGTCTGCGCCAGGGACGAGGGCAGGGCGCGGATGCGCCGGCAGATCTCCAGACCGTCCATGTCGGGCAGCATGAGGTCGAGGATCAGCAGTTGCGGTGCCGGCTTGGCATCCTGCAGCATGGCCAGGCCGGCCTCGCCGTTGCCCGCGATATCGACGGTGTAACCTGACTGCGCCAGGTACTCGCGCACCATGTTGGCCAGGCGCGCGTCGTCTTCGATCATCAGCAGGGGCTGGCTCTGGCTCATGTCGGCAAGTCTATCGCTCATGCGCTCATGATGGGCGGCGGCCGTCAGCCCCGCTTGTCGCGCCCGTAAAGATAGGTAAACGCTAGCCTTGCCGACGCGCCGCCCGCGCTGCGAAACCCACCAGCAGCAGCACCGGCAGGCCCAGCAGGGCGGTGGCGACGAAGAAATGGCTGTAGCCGTAGGCGTCCACGTAATGGCCCGAGAAGCCCGCGATGAACTTGGGGGCCAGCAGCATCATGGAGCTGAACAGGGCGTACTGCGTGGCCGAGTAGCTGATGTTGGTGAGGCTGGAGAGGTAGGCGATGAAGGCGGCCGAGGCGATGCCACTGGAGAGGTTGTCGGCCGAGATCACGAAGATCAGCGCCGTCACGTCATGCCCGCGTGAGCCCAGCCAGGCGAACAGCAGGTTGCTGGCCGCGCTGAGCACCGCCCCCAACATCAGCACGCGCATCACGCCCAGGCGCATGGCCAGCACGCCGCCCACGAAGGCGCCCACCAGGGTCATGATCACGCCGTAGACCTTGGTCACAGCGGCCACCTCGTCCTTGGTGTAGCCCATGTCCACGTAAAAGGGGTTGGCCATGATGCCCATGACCACATCGCTGATGCGGTACACCGCGATCAGCGCCAGGATCAGGCCGGCTTGCCACTTGTAGCGGCCGAGGAAGTCTGTAAATGGTTCCACCACGGCGCCCTGCAGCCACTCGCCCACGCTGCGCGCCGGCGGCAATTCGCGGCGTGCGGGTTCGCGCGACAGCAGCACCGTCAGCACACCGGGCAGCATACTGCACGCCATGACCAGGTAAGCGGTCGCCCAGGCAGCGTTCTGGTAGCCCGTGGCCTGGATCTCGGCGCGCGCGGCCAGCCACAGCACCCCAGCGCCGGCCCAGATCATCGCCAATCGGTAGCCGGTCTGGTAGGCCGCCGCCAGCGCGGCCTGGCGCTCGGCCCCGGCCGACTCGATGCGGTAGGCGTCCAGTGCAATGTCCTGCGTGGCCGAGGCGAAAGCTACAAGCAGTGCACACCAGACGATGGCGTGCAGACCGCTTTGCGGATTGCTCAGGGCCATGCCGGCCAGCCCGGCCATGATGGCCAGCTGCGAGAGCAACAGCCAGCTGCGCCGTAGGCCCAGCCAGCGGGTCAGCAGCGGCAGGGGCAGGCGGTCCACCAGCGGCGCCCAGGCCCACTTGAACGCATAGGCCAGGCCGACCCAGCTGAGCTCGCCGATGGTGCCGCGGTCCACGCCGGCCTCGCGCAGGCGAAAGCTCAGCGTGCCCAGCACCAGCAGCAGGGGCAGGCCAGCGGCAAAGCCCAGCGCCAGCATGCGCAGTGTGGCGGGTTCACGGTAGACGCGCAGGGTGTCGGCCCAGGAGGGCTTGAGTTGGCCCGGTTCGGGCGCACTTGAGGGCATGGCGGGCATCATAAGCGCATCATCCGGCATGATTTCGCACACCATGACTTTGTTCAAACGACACAGCATCCTCTTTCTTGTCGCCCTGCTGCTCGCCGGGGCGGGGCAGGCTGCGCCGGAACAGCGCGAGGGTGTGGACGTTGGCAAGAATTCGGCCTTCACCAAGCTGGCCCAGGCGGAGGACGTCGAGCGCATGGCCTTGCAGCAGTATCGCCAGCAGCTGTCCCAGGCGGCTGAGAAGCGCGCCTTGGCTCCGCCCGATCATCCGCAGCTCAAGCGTCTGCGAGCCATCGCGCAACGCATCATCCCGCACGCCCTGGCCTGGAACCCACGGGCCAAGGACTGGAAGTGGGAAGTCAATCTGATCGGCTCCAAGCAGATCAACGCCTACTGCATGCCCGGCGGCAAGATCGCCTTCTATACGGGCATCCTGGACCAGCTGAAGCTGACCGACGATGAGGTGGCCATGATCATGGGCCATGAAATTGCCCATGCCCTGCGCGAGCATGCGCGCGAACGCATGGGCAAGAGCGCGGTGACCGAGGGCGTGGCCAGGGTCGGGGGCGCCGTGCTGTCCGCCTGGCTGGGTATCGACCCGCGCCTGACCGACGGGGTCGCGCGTGGCGGTGCCAACCTGGCGGTCCTGAGCTTCAGCCGCAGCGATGAGAGCGAGGCCGATCTGGTGGGCATGGAACTGGCGGCGCGGGCCGGCTACGACCCGCGCGCCGGGGTGACGCTTTGGCAGAAGATGGACGCGGCCAGCAAGGGGGCACCGCCGCAGTGGTTGTCTACCCACCCCGCGGGCAAGACGCGTATTGCCGAGATCGAGCAGAACCTGCCCAAGGTCTTGCCGCTGTACGAGCGGGCCCGTTTGCCGGCGTCACCCCGCGGCACCGGCCGGCCATGAAAAAAGCGCAGCCCGGGGCTGCGCTTTTTTAGGAGGACGGGTCGCCGATCAGAAGCGATACACCATGCCGACGGAGACGCTGGGCAGGTAGTTCAGGCCCCCGAGGGAGTCATTCATCTTTTTCTTTTGCGCATCGACATCGGCCTGGGTGATGCCGTTGTAGCCCACCAGGTCGGTGTCGATGTCGGCGGTGAAAGAACCGAGCGTGACGCCGACGTCAGCATAGAAGCCCAGGCCCTTCGTGGAGACATGGTGGCCGTAGCCCAGGCCCAGATAGGCGGTGGTACTGGGGTATTTCAGGTTCACATTGAACTTCTTGCCTGTGGTGTCGGTCGTGACGTTGCCGATGGTGGTGTTGGGGCCGCCCACGCCGTTCACGGTCAGCTTGGTGTCGTTGGCCGTGACACCGCCGACCAGGCGGAACCCGCCGCTGAAGGGAAACCAGTCGGCAAAGAGACCGGCGCGGTTGGACTTGATGGTGGCGTCGTAGCGCACGCCGTTGTCGGTTCCGCTGGCGCTGGCCGACAGGCCGCCGGCGTACTCGCCGCGCACCCCCCAGCTCTTGCTGACCGGGTGGGCATAACCCAGGGTGTAAAGGCCGGGCAGGCCGATGCCGCCATAGATGTCTTGCGCGTGGACGTTGGCGCCCAAGCTGGCCAGCAGGCCCAAGCTGATGATGTATTTTTTCATTTCAGTAGCGGTAGATCAGGCCCAGGGACACACTGGGCAGGTAGCGGAAACCCAGCATGCCATTGCTCTGGGTGCGCCAGCCGTCCAGGCCGTTGGACGCGCTGCTGCCTGCGTTGGCTTCCGTGTCGCCGGACAGGGCGCCCAGCGCGACCCCCATATCAGCGTAAAAGCCCAGCCCCTTGCTGGCCAGGCCGTGCTGGCTGTAACCGATGCCCAGGTAGGTCGAGCGGGTCGGGGATTTCGGGCGGAGCTGGTAGGGGCTGCTCCCCCAGTTGGCCCAGTTACTGCCGCTACCCATGCCGTTGGAAGGCAGGCTGGCAGGCGCCTCGCCGAAGCTCAAGCCGCCGACCAGACGGAACCCGCTGCTGGCGAAAGGAAACCAGTCCGCATAGAGGCCGGCCCGGTTGCCCTCGGACTCCGGACGCAGGCCCTCAGGGCCGGTCCACTTCAGGCCCGGGCTGTAGTCGCTGCGCAAGGCCCAGCCGCCGCTTTGCGACTCGGCTTGCCCCAGGCTGTAGGGGCTGATCGACAGGGACTGAGCCGACGCAGCGCCAGCCGTCACGGTAAAGACGGCCAGCGCCAGCAAAACGGCGCGAAGCGGGGGCATGACAGATCCTGAATTTCAAACTGACTCTGATTATTCAGGATATCGGGCCTTCCGGGGGCTTACTCAAGTGCCGTTCTGGGTCTCTGTGCGGCACCGCAACATGGAGGAAAAGACAGTAGCAGGCGCTTACGTTCCGCCCACGAAAGGATTGGTCTCGCGTTCCCGGCCGAAGGTGCTTTCCGGGCCATGGCCGGGGATGAAGACGGTGTCGTTGCCCATCGGCCACAGTCGTTCCGTGATGCTGCGGATCAGGTCGCCGTGGTTGCCCTGGGGGAAATCGGTGCGGCCGATGGAGCCGGCAAACAGCACGTCGCCGACAAAGGCGCGTTGGGCCTCGGGGGAGTGGAAGACGACGTGGCCGGGCGTGTGCCCCGGGCAGTGCCGCACGTTGAGGGTGCACTTGCCGATGCTCACCGTGTCGCCGTCCTGCAGCCAGCGGGTGGGGGTGAAGGCCTCGGCGGGCGGCAGGCCGAAGCGGCGGCTCTGCTCGGCCAGCCCATCGATCCAGAACTGGTCGCCCGGGTGCGGGCCGATGATGGGCAGGTGCAGCTGGCGGGCCAGCTCGGCGGTGCCGCCGGCGTGGTCGATGTGGGCGTGCGTGAGCCAGATCTGCACAAGTTTGAGGCCCAGGCGAGCCACGGTGGCGGTGATGCGTGGCAGGTCGCCGCCCGGATCGATGACGGCCGCTTCCAGCGTTTCGTCACACCAGACGATGGAGCAGTTCTGTTCGAAGGCGGTCACGGGGACGGTCTGGTACTTGAGCATGGGGCAGCGGCGGCAATAGGATGAACAAAACAACATTTTGCATGGCGGCGTCACGTTATGCCGGCAAAATGCTGCCCATGAATGTGACCGCTCCTGCACCCACCGCTCGCTTGCTGCCTGACGACGACGCGCTGCGCGCCATGCTGCACAACGAGGTGCACGCCCGTCCGTCGGCGCGCGTGCGTCTGCCGGCCCTGGTGATCTACGTGGCCGTGCTCAACGAAGGCATCACGCGCGAGCAGGAGTGCGAACACCTGCGCCGGCTGTCCGGCCAGCAGGATCTCACGCCCGAGCGCCTGCAGGGCAACTTCCTGCGCCTGCGCTTCGAGAACTACACCGTCAAGTGGGAGCGGCATACCGAGTTCACGCGCTATTCCATCGTGCAGCCGCTGCCCGAGCGCGCGTGGCTGGGGGCCAGTGATCCCGAACTGTTGTCGGCCTTGGTGTTGGCGCCTGAATGGCTGCGCGACATCCCCGGGCGCACGATTGCGGCGATCAAGCTGGTCATGGTGCATGGCGACCTGAGCACGCCGGAGGCGACCATGGCCCAGGCCCGCAACTGGTTTGGCGAGCAGCCCATCGTGGCCTCCGTCATGGGCAACAACGGCCATTCCTGGGTGGCAACCGATTTCCAGCTCAGAGACAGCGGCTTTGAGCGCCTGCTCATCATCGCGCCACCGGGCACCAGTGAAACGCGCAGCGGACGCATCTCGCAGCGCCTGCTTGAATTGGAAACCTATCGCCTCATGGCCCTGCGGGGCTTGCCCGTGGCCAAGGGCCTGGGTCCCATGCTCAGCGAGGCCGAGCGGCAACTGGCGGACATCACGGCGCAGCTGGAGAACAAGTCAGCCTCGGAACAGGGTCTGCTGGACACGCTGGTTTCACTGGCCGGGCGGGTCGAGCGTGCCACGGCCGAGCACGACTACCGCTTCTCGGCCACCCGTGCCTATCACACGCTGGTGGAGCAGCGCCTGGCCGAGTTGCGCGAGCAACCCGTGGCCGGCACCCAGACCCTGGGCGAGTTCCTGCAGCGCCGACTTTCGCCGGCCATGGCCACGGTGGCGGCCACGGCGCAGCGCCTGGCGTCCCTGTCCGAGCGTGTCTCGCGCACCAGTGCCCTGCTGCGCACGCGCGTGGACATTGCCACCGAAGTGCAGAACCAGCAATTGCTGGCCAAGCTCACGCGCGGGCAGGAACTGCAACTGCGCCTGCAGTCCACCGTGGAAGGGCTGTCCATCGCGGCCATCTCCTACTACGTTGTCAGCCTGCTGCTCTACGCCGTCAAGGCCGTCAAGGCCGCGGGCGTTCCGCTCGACCCGGAGATTGCCGTCGGGGCGCTGATTCCGCTGGTGCTCTGGGGGGTGTGGCGCACGACGCGGCGCATCCACGCCAGGTTGCACGCCGGGAATCAGAGCAGCGCTTCGTAGGCGATCCCTGCGGCGCCAGACGCCGGCCTTCTCGCGGGTTGTCGGCCATCGGCGGCGGTGTCGGTTCGAGTTTGTCAGGACTGCGCGTGTTTCTCCATGGCCGCTGCCAGACGTTCCTCCCCGCGCCTGCGGAGTTCCTCAACGGCGCCTTGACGATCGCGGACTTCGCGGTTCTGGCTCAGCTTCGCCTTGCCCTCCAGGCGAGTGATCGAGATTTCGATCCCTACGATCGCCTTGAGCATGCCGTCAATGAACTCGGGCGATGAATCGCTCATCTTCCAGGGCTTGGGTTCTTGCGCTTCATGGCGCCTGGTCAGACGAGCCACCATCCCGCGCACAAACGTCTCGTCGTCACGGATGGTGAGCAAGCCGTGGGCGTGAACAGTCTCATAGTTCCAGGTCGGCACCTGTCGGTGCGTCTCATGCTTGCTCGGGTACCAGTTCGGCGAGATGTAAGCCTCGGCGCCGCGGAAGACGGCCAGCACCTCGGTTCCGTTCGCGCACTGGCGCCAGACCGGGTTTGCCCGGGCGACATGGGCAGTCAGTGTCCCAAACTCGCCCTGGCCTGGATCCAGTTCGAACGGGATGTGGTTGGCGTCCAGACCGTTGGCAGCGGTCATCAGGATCCCGAGCGGGTAGCTCTGGATGATGCGGTGGAGTTCAACGGCCTGGGTGATGGCGAAGTGCGCAGGTGTGTACATGGCGGATCTGTGCAGTTGACAGTGCGAGAGCAAAAGGACGATCCAGTTTCCACCCAAACTGGCACAATGAAAAGTACCACTTTTGAAGTTTCTTGATGGACCAGTTTCTCGCCAACTCTCGGGGTGTGCCCGGGGCCTCGCAAAGCAGTCGACGGATATACGAAGCGCTCAAAGCCCAGATCACGGATGGCAGCTGGCCGGCTGGATCGAGGCTTCCGTCCACACGCTCCTTGGCCTCCGACCGGGCCGTGTCCAGGACGACGATCACCGCAATCTATGAGCAACTCGCGGCCGAGGGCTACGTCCAAACCGCCAAAGGTGCGCGGGCGCGGGTGGCTGAGGGAGTCGGGTTGGCGGGCGGTACCGGCGCCCGCAAGGTGAGTGCTTCCGGCCGGGCCGTCCGCTTGTCTGCCTATGGTCGTCGTGTCTCTGACATCGCATTGCCGTCCATGCCGCCGGCTGCAACGAGCGCTTCCACGATGGAGTTTCTCTACGGTGCGCTGTCGTCCGAAGACTTCCCCACGCTGATATGGCGGCGTGCTTACAACGGGGCCCTGCTGCAACGCCAACCCCGGCTCTACTACTCAACGCCGGAAGGAGATCCGGCCCTTCGAACCGAACTCCAGGGCTACCTGAGGCGCGCTCGCGGACTGGTCTGTGATCCGGAGCAGATCATCATCGTCCATGGCTCACAGCAGGCGATCGACCTGTGTGCCCGGGTTCTGGTCGATCCTGGAGATCGGGTGCTGATCGAGGAGCCTTGCTACTTGATGGCGCGGCGCGTCTTTGAGGCTGCCGGTGCCAGGATGCTGGCGTCCCCGGTTGATGAGCACGGATTGGTCACGCACGACCTGCCCACGGGACGCACAACGCTTGCTTACGTCACGCCATCTCACCAGTTCCCGCTCGGCGGTGTCATGCCGATCGCACGGCGACAGGAGTTGTTGTCTTGGGCGCAACGCAGCGGCGCCTGGATTATCGAGGATGACTATGACGGCGAGTTCCGTTACGGACTCAGGCCGGTTGATGCCCTGCAGTCGATTGATGAGGCGGGCTCCGTCATCTATGTCGGCACGTTCTCCAAGGCGCTTAGCCCCCAAATGCGACTGGGCTATCTGGTACTGCCCCAGTCGCTGGTATCCGTGTTTCGTCATGCCAAGCGCTTGACGGACCGGCATGCACCTCTCCTGGAGCAACTCACGCTGGCCTCCTTGCTCCGAAGTGGAGCCTACGAGCGGCACGTCCGACGCGTTCGCAGGGAGAATGAGCGTCGACGAGCCGTCTTGCTCCAGGCCGTTGGCAAGCACCTCCCTGCCGAAACGCAAGTTGAGGGAGCAGCTTCAGGCCTCCATGTGGTGATGTGGCTTACACAGCTGCGCAGCCGTGACGAGGAAACGCTTGTGGCTCAAGCGAGAGAACATGGAGTCGCCGTGTGGCCGATCAGTCCCACCTACGCAGCGGGGGGGGCCTATCGCAAGCGAAAGTGCGCCGGGCTGGTGATCGGTTACGCCAGCCTCAATCAGGCAGAGATTGAAGAAGGGATGGCGAGGCTAGGGGCCGTGGTGAAACAGATGGGCTCAAGAAACCCCTGAGCTGGTGACGGACCGCTTCTGGATACGCCTCAAATTTCAAGGCCATATTCCACCGTCAGTGGTGCATGATCGCTGAACTTCTCGCCTTTGTAGATCGCCACCTGTCGCGCGGTTTGTGCCAGGGCCGGCGTGGCCAGGTGGTAGTCGATGCGCCAGCCCACGTTCTTGGCATAGGCCTGTCCGCGGTTGCTCCACCAAGTGTAGGCCGCGTCGGTGGCTTCGGGTTGCAGCTGGCGATAGACGTCCACCAGCCCGCCCTCGCCCAGCAGGCGCGTCATCCAGGCGCGCTCCTCTGGCAGGAACCCCGAGTTCTTGAGATTGCCCTTCCAGTTTTTCAGGTCCATCTCCTTGTGCGCGATGTTGATGTCGCCGCAAAGGATGAACTCCCGCTGCCCGCGCAGCGCCTGCAGGTGCGGGTAAATCTGGTCGAGAAAACGGAACTTGGCCTGCTGGCGCTCATCGCTCGACGAGCCGCTGGGGAAGTAACAGCTGATGAGCGAAAGCTTGCGTTGTGGGGTGTCAAAGCGTAACTCTACGTAACGTCCTTCAGCGTCGAACTCGGGCGAGCCGTAGCCGATGCGCACGTCGCTGGGCTCGTGCCGCGTGTAGAGGCCGACGCCCGAGTAGCCCTTCTTCTCGGCGAAGTGGAAGTAGCCGCGCAGCCCGGACAGCTCCTCAAAGCGCCCGGCCACATCGCCGTTCTGGGCCTTGACCTCCTGCACGCCAATACAATCAGGCCGGGTCTGGTCCAGCCAGGTTTGCAGCCCCTTGCTGGTGGCCGAGCGGATGCCGTTGAGGTTGAGACTGACGAGTTTGAACAAGGAATTTCCCATGGTGGACGGTGTGGAGGGTGGTCAGGACAGCCTGGCCCAGGATTTCGTGGCCTTTGCGGTCGAGTGCGGCGTATTGCGTTTCGGCGAATTCAAGACCAAGGCCGGTCGTCTCTCCCCGTATTTCTTCAATGCAGGCCTGTTCGATGACGGCGCCAGGCTGGGCCGGCTGGCCGAATTCTATGCCCGCCGGGTGATCGCGTCCGGCATCGAATTCGACATGATCTTCGGCCCGGCCTACAAGGGCATCCCGCTGGGCGCGGCGCTGGCCGTGGAGCTGGCGCGGCGCGGGTGCAACGTGCCCTTTGCCTACAACCGCAAGGAAGCCAAGGACCACGGCGAGGGCGGCACCCTGGTGGGCGCGCCGCTCAAGGGCAGGGTCCTGATCGTGGACGACGTGATGTCCGCCGGCACGGCTGCGCGCGAGTCCATTGCCCTGATACAGGCCGCAGGCGCCACGCCGTATGGGGTGATCATTGCGCTGGACCGGCAGGAAATGGCCACCGAAAACGGCCAGGACGTTCCTTACAGCGCTGTGCAATATGTACGAAATCGCCTGGGATTGAAGGTGGCCGCAATTGCGAGACTGGCCGATTTGCTGCAGTATCTTGAACAGCACAGCAAGGACGGCCTGGCCGCCGATCACGCGCATGTGCTGGCTTATCGACAACGCTACGGCGTCCAGGATACTTGAACATGAAGCGATTGGCAGGCATGGTAGGGGTGGGGGTGCTGCTGGCGGGCGCCGCCGTGCAGGCTTTGGCGCAGGCCAGCGTGGAGGGTGGCATCTACACCTGCATCGACGCCAAGGGGCGCAAGCTCACCTCCGACCGTCCCATCCGTGAGTGCGCCGACCGGGAGCAGAGGCTGCTCAATCCCAGTGGCACGGTGCGCGCCATCATCGGCCCCACCCTGACCGGGCCCGAGCGTATTGCCTTGGAAGCCAAGCAGCGACGTGAAGCCGAGGAGCGCGCCCGTCAGGCGGAGGAAAAGCGCCGCGAACGGGCCCTGCTGGTGCGTTATCCCAGCCGTACCGTGCACGACAAGGAGCGCGCCGAGGCCCTGTCCCAGATCGTGGTGGTCAAGCAGGCGGCGCTCAACCGCGTCAAGGAGCTGGAGCGCCAGCGCAAGGAACTCGATACCGAACTGGAGTTCTACGCCAAGGACCCAAGCAAGGTGCCGCCTTCGCTGCAGCGCCTGGTCGATGAGAATGCGAAAAGCATGGAGGTGCAGGAGCGCTTCATCGCCGACCAGGAAGCCGAGATGGGGCGCGTTAACGCCCGATTCGACGAGGAGCTGGTGCGCCTGCAACAACTCTGGGCCCAGTTCAGCGCGCCGGCCAACTGAAGCTCATAGGCCGACAGGCGCCGGCCCCCTGCAAAATCACGCTAGCTTGCTGCGCAGCAGATCGTTGACCTGTTGCGGATTGGCCTTGCCCTTGCTGGCCTTCATGACCTGCCCCACCAGCGCGTTGAAGGCCTTGTCCTTGCCGGCTTTGAACTGGGCCACGTTGTCGGCGTTGGCAGCGATCACCTCGTCGATGATCTTTTCCAGCGCGCCGCTGTCGTTCATCTGTTTGAGACCCTTCTCGTTGATGATCTGATCAATACGTGCTGCGCCAGAAATTGTCGATCCCTGCCCCACCAAGGCGCCCGTCGTTTCATGAGTTACGTGCGCTCGCTCGGTATGCGGGGGCAGAGTACTCTGCGAGATCCAAAGTTCATCGAAGACCTGCTTGCCGGCGTTGTTGGAAATGGTGCTGTCGGCAATGCGCGTGATCAGGGAAGCCAATTGTGCGGCGCTGACCGGGGCTTGTGCGATGTCGATCTCACCGACGTTCAGGCGGCGTGAGACCTCGCCCATGATCCAGTTGCTGGCCAATTTGGGTTGCTTGCAGGCTTGCGCAGCAGTCTCAAAGTACGCGGCCATCGCCTTGCTCTGGGTCAGCGTGCTGGCGTCGTACTCAGGCAGGCCGTAATCGGCCACGAAGCGCGCCGCCATGGCGCGCGGCAGTTCGGGCAGTTCGCTGCGCACGCGTTCGATCCACTCTGGCTCGATCACCAGCGGCGGCAGGTCCGGATCGGGGAAGTAGCGGTAGTCGGCCGCGTCTTCCTTGGTGCGCATGGACCGCGTCTCGCCGGTGTCGGGGTCGAACAGCACGGTGGCCTGCTGGATCGCATGGCCGTCCTCGATCTGCTCGATCTGCCAGCGCACCTCGAAGTCGATGGCCTGCTGCATGAACTTGAAGCTGTTCAGGTTCTTGATCTCGCGGCGTGTACCCAGGGGCTGGCCGGGCTTGCGCACCGAGACGTTCGCGTCACAGCGGAAGCTGCCCTCCTGCATATTGCCGTCGCAGATGCCGATCCAGGTCACGATCTTGTGCAGTTCCTTGGCGTAAGCGACGGCCTCCTCGCTGGAGCGCATGTCGGGTTCGGTCACGATCTCCAGCAGAGGCGTGCCGGCGCGGTTCAGGTCGATGCCGCTCTGGCCGATGAAGTCCTCGTGCAGCGACTTGCCCGCGTCCTCTTCCAGATGGGCGCGCACCAGGCGCACGGACTTTTTCTCGTCGCCGAGGAAGAAGCTGACCTCCCCGCCCTGTACCACCGGGATCTCGAACTGGCTGATCTGGTAGCCCTTGGGCAGGTCGGGGTAGAAGTAGTTCTTGCGCGCAAAGATGCTGCGCGGCGCGATCGTGCTGCCGATGGCCAGGCCCAGCTGGATGGCGCGCTCGACCGCGCCGCGGTTCATCACCGGCAGCGTGCCGGGCAGGGCCAGGTCCACGGCGCAGGCCTGCGTGTTGGGCTCGGCGCCAAAGGCCGTGGGGGCGCGGCTGAAGATCTTGCTCTGGGTGGAGAGCTGGGCGTGGGTCTCGAAGCCGATCACGACTTCGTAGCCCTGGACTAACTTGGGCGTACTCATCTCAAAAGCCCTCCGGGGTGCGGAGGTGGAAGTCGGTCACCTGCTGGTAGCGGTGGGCAATGTTGAGCAGCTTGCCCTCCTGCAGGACGTTGCCGATCAGCTGCATACCCACGGGCATGTGGCCGGCGCCGAAGCCCACGGGCAGGCTCATGCCCGGCAGGCCGGCCAGTGAGGCGGGCAGGGTGTAGATGTCGGCCAGGTAGGCCGCCACCGGATCGTCGCTCTTGTCGCCGAGTTGCCAGGCCACGGTGGGTGCGACCGGCCCGGCGATCACGTCGCAGCGCTTGAAGGCCTGCTGGAAGTCGTCGGCAATCATGCGGCGGATCTTCTGCGCCTGCAGGTAGTAGGCGTCGTAGTAGCCGTGGCTAAGCACGTAGGTGCCCACCATGATGCGGCGCTTGACCTCGTCGCCGAAGCCTTCGGCCCGGGTCTTCTTGTACATCTCCAGCAGGTCGGTGTACTTCTCGGCGCGGTGCCCGAACTTGACGCCGTCGAAGCGCGACAGGTTGGAGCTCGCCTCGGCCGGCGCGATGATGTAGTAGACGGGGATGGCCAGCTCGGTACGCGGGAGCGAGATCTCAACCAGTTTCGCGCCGAGCTTCTCGTATTCCTTGAGCGCGGCATCGATGGCGGCGCGCACGTCAGGGGCCAGGCCGGCGCCGAAGAACTCCTTCGGAATGCCGATGCGCAGGCCATCGAGCTTGTCGTTGAGCGAGCGCGAATAGTCCTCCGTGGGCACATCCAGCGAGGTGGAGTCCCGGTCCAGGTCCGGGCCGCACATGGCCGAGAGCAGCAGGGCGCAGTCTTCAGCCGAGCGGGCCATGGGGCCGGCCTGGTCCAGGCTGGAGGCGTAGGCGATCATGCCGTAGCGGCTGGCGCGGCCATAGGTGGGCTTGATGCCGGTGATGCCGCAGAAGGCGGCGGGCTGGCGGATCGATCCTCCCGTGTCGGTGCCGCTGGCGGCCGGTGCCAGGCGCGCGGCCACGGCGGCAGCGCTGCCACCCGAGGAGCCCCCGGCCACACGTGCTGTGTCCCAGGGGTTGCGCACCGGGGTCGGGGCGCTGTGGCCCACGGCCGGCACGGCCACGCTTTCGTTGGCCGAGCCCATGGCGAATTCATCGCAGCTGAGCTTGCCCAGGGTGACGGCGCCCTGCCCGGTCAGGCGAACCACCACGGTGGCGTCGAAGGGCGAGCGGTAGCCGGCCAGCATCTTCGAGCCGGCGGTCGAGGGGAAGTCTTTCGTGACGAAGATGTCCTTGTGCGCGATGGGCACACCGGCCAGCGCGCCCGCTGTGCCGGTGGCCAGGGCCGCATCGGCGGCGCGGGCCTGCGCCAGGGTGGCTTCTTCATCCACGGCCAGGAAGGCTGCGAGACCCTGGTGGGTGCGCATGCGCGCCAGGAAATGCTGCGCGGTTTCAGTGGCGGAAACCTTCTTCTCGCGCAGCTGGCGGGCCAGTTCGGTGAGGGAGAGTTGGTGCAGTTCGGACATCACTCGATCACCTTGGGTACGAGGAACAGGCCACGTTCGACAGCCGGGGCACTTCGCTGGTTGGCCTCGCGCTGGTTGGGCTCGCTGGCGACGTCCTCGCGCAGGCGCAGCGCGGCCTGTCCGGTGATGGCGCCCATGGTGGGATGGGCCAGGGGCTCGACGCCGGTGGTGTCGACGGCGCGCATCTGCTCGACGATGGCAAAAAAGCCGTTGATGCGCTCCCGCATGCGGGTACTCTCCTCGGTGGAGAGTTCCAGGCGGGCCAGGTTGGCGATGCGCGAGATGTCGTCAGGGTTCAGGGACATGGCTGCAGGGGTTGAAACCGGGTGTAATCCCAGGGCCGGAAGGCCCCGAAATAGCGGCTTATGCACAGGGGATAGGGTATTATCCCGCCTTTAGTGGCGTCGTTTCCTGTCCACAGGATTTACGGTGCCGCGCGACGAGTCAAACCCGCGCGTTTTGCGCACCGGGCGACGGGCGAACGAAGGTCGGCCGTGCCCACACAGAGGAACGAGTAATGTTTGGAGCTTTCCGTCAGTATTTTTCCACTGACCTGGCCATCGACCTGGGCACGGCCAACACCCTGATCTACGTGCGCGATCGCGGCATCGTCCTGGACGAGCCCTCGGTGGTCGCCATCCGCCACGAAGGCGGGCCGCAGGGCAAGAAGACCATCCAGGCCGTGGGCCGCGAGGCCAAGGCCATGCTGGGCAAGGTGCCCGGCAATATCGAGGCCATCCGCCCGATGAAGGACGGCGTGATCGCCGACTTC
Source organism: Hylemonella sp. (assembly GCA_030695415.1). Lineage (GTDB taxonomy): Bacteria > Pseudomonadota > Gammaproteobacteria > Burkholderiales > Burkholderiaceae_C > Hylemonella. The sequence continues at coordinate 37,765 of JAUYQZ010000039.1, read as the reverse complement.
ACCGTCACCGAGCAGATGCTCAAGCAGTTCATCAAGATGGTGCATCCGCGCGGCGTGTTCAAGCCCAGCCCGCGCATCATCATCTGCGTGCCTTGCGGCTCGACCCAGGTCGAGCGCCGTGCCATCCGCGAATCGGCCCTGGGCGCCGGCGCCAGCGACGTTTACCTGATCGAGGAGCCCATGGCTGCGGCCATCGGCTCCGGCCTGCCGGTGTCGGAAGCCAGCGGCTCCATGGTGGTGGACATCGGCGGCGGCACCACCGAAGTCGGCGTGATCTCGCTCGGCGGCATGGTCTACAAGGGCTCGGTCCGCGTGGGCGGCGACAAGTTCGACGAGGCCATCATCAACTACATCCGTCGCAACTACGGCATGCTGATCGGCGAGCCCACGGCTGAGGCCATCAAGAAGAACATCGGCTCGGCCTTCCCCGGCAGCGAAGTGCGCGAGATGGAAGTGCGTGGCCGCAACCTGTCCGAAGGCGTGCCGCGCAGCTTCACCATTTCCTCCAACGAGATCCTGGAAGCGCTCACCGATCCGCTGAACAACATCGTCTCCGCGGTGAAGAACGCGCTCGAGCAGACCCCGCCCGAGTTGGGCGCCGACATCGCCGACCGCGGCATGATGCTCACGGGCGGTGGTGCCCTGCTGCGCGACCTGGATCGCCTGCTGTCCGAAGAAACCGGCCTGCCCGTGCTGGTGGCCGAGGATCCGCTGACCTGTGTGGTGCGCGGCTGCGGCATCGCCCTGGAGCGCATGGATCGTCTGGGCGCCATCTTCACCAACGAGTAATCAACAAGGTCAGCGATGCCTCTCGGTACGCTGGACAGGGCCCCTCCTCCTTTCTTCCGGCAGGGCGCTTCGGCCCTGTCCAAACTCATGCTGTTCAGCGCCATGGCGCTGTTCCTCATGGTGGCCGACACGCGCTTCAAGCTCACCGGCCCGGTGCGTGTGACCATCGCCTCGGTGCTCTACCCCGTGCAGTGGGCCTTGTTGCAGCCGGTGCAATGGTCGCGCGATGCCTTCTTCCACCTGCAGTCGCTACGCAGCGCCCAGGACGACGCCTCCACCCTGCGCGAGCAGTTTCGGCTGCAGGCACCGCGCGTGCAGCAGTTCGACCAGTTGTCGCAGGAAAACGAGCGCCTGCGCCAGTTGCTGGACTTGCGCGCGCGCATGCCCACGCCGGGGCTGGCCGCGCAGGTCCTGTACGACGCAGCCGATCCCTATGCGCACAAGGTCATCATCGACAAGGGGCTGATCCACGGCGTGAGCGCGGGTGCCCCGGTTCTCGACGAATCCGGCGTGCTGGGCCAGGTGACCCAGGTCTATCCCTCCATGAGCGAGGTGACCCTGGTGATCGACGCCGACCAGGCCATTCCCGTTCTGAACCTGCGTACCGGCGTGCGTGCCGTGGCCTTTGGCGACCCCCGCCTGCACGGGGGCGCCCTGGAGCTGCGTTACATGGGCAGCAATGCCGACGTGCAGCCCGGAGACCTCCTGACCACCAGCGGCATCGACGGCGTGTTCCCGCCGGGCCTGCCGGTGGCGCGCGTCGAGAAGGTCGAGCGCCGCGTGGAGCTGCCCTTCGCGCTCATCTATTGCGTGCCGCAGGCGCGGGTGACCGGCGCCACCCAGGTGCTGGTGCTGCCTACGCTGGTCGGCCAGCAGCCGCAGCGGCCTCAGGACAAGGCGGCGCTCGCCGCCAGTCCGCCCGGTAAGGCCGGCAACAAAGGGACGCAGAAATGATCATGCGCCCCGGCCAGCAGCTCCTGCTGCCCGCCAATCCCCTGTTCATCTGGGGCAGTCTCTTGGGGGCTTTCGGCCTCAACCTGCTGCTCAACATCGCTTTCTGGGGACGGGCCGCCTGGGCGCCGGACCTGCTGGCCCTGGCCCTGGTCTTCTGGGGCGTGCACCAGCCGCAGCGCGTGGGTATGGGCGCGGCTTTCGTGTTCGGTCTGCTGATGGACGTGCATCAGGGCAGCGTGCTGGGACAACACGCCCTGGCCTACGCCGTGTTGAATTTCCTGGCCGTCGCCATCCATCGCCGGCTGCTCTGGTTCACGCTGGTCTCGCAGTCCTTGCACGTGCTGCCCCTGCTGATCGCCGCCCACGCGGTGGCGCTGGCCGTGCGCCTGATGGTGGGCGGCAATTTCCCCGGCTTTTCCATGCTGCTGGCGCCGCTGGTCGAGGCGCTGTTGTGGCCGGTGGCTTCCATGCTGCTGCTGTTGCCGCAGCGGCGTGCACCTGATCCCGACGCCAACCGGCCCTTGTAGGCACAAGGGCGCGCTGCTGCCATGACCGAACTGCGTAACGTCGAAGCCGACCTGCATCGCTTCCGCGCGCGCGCGCTGGTCGTCTCAGTGTTGGTGTTTGCCTGCTTCCTGACCCTGCTCTTCCGTCTGATCTACCTGCAGGTGGTTCGCCATGCCGAACTGCAGGAACAGGCCGAAATCAACCGCACCACGGTCGTGCCACTGGTGCCCACGCGCGGCCTGATTCTGGACCGCAATGGCATTCCGCTGGCCACCAACTACTCAGCCTACACGCTGGAAATCACCCCCTCCCAGGTCGCCAATCTGGAGCAGACCATCAATGATCTGGCCGAGATGGTCGACATCACGCCACGCGACCGCCGGCGCTTCCGCAAGCTCATGGAGGAAACCAAGGGCGCCGAATCCCTGCCCATCCGCACCCGCCTGAGCGATGCGGAAGTCGCACGCTTTGCCGTACAGCGCTACCGGTTCACCGGGGTGGACATCCGGGCGCGCCTGTTCCGCAACTACCCCTGGGGCGAGCTGGGCAGCCATGTGGTGGGCTACATCGGCCGCATCAACCCGGCCGAGAAGAAGGAGCAGGAGGAGTGGACCGACGAGGACCAGGCCAACTACCGCGGGACCGACTACATCGGCAAGCTGGGCGTGGAGCAGAGCTTCGAGAAGCACCTGCACGGCGTCACCGGTTTTGAGCGGGTCGAGACGTCAGCGGGCGGCCGCGCCGTGCGCAAGCTGGCCAGCAGCCTGGCCAAGCCCGGCAACAACGTGGTGCTGTCGATCGACATCAAGCTGCAGAACCTGGTGGAGGAGATGTTCGGCGCGCGCCGCGGCGCGCTGGTGGCGCTCGATCCGAACAACGGCGAAATCCTGGCCTTCGTCAGCAAGCCCACCTTCGACCCGAACATGTTTGTCGAAGGCATCGACTCCGAATCCTGGCAGGCGCTCAACGAATCGATCGAGAAGCCCTTGCTCAACCGTGCGCTGCGCGGCACCTACCCGCCGGGCTCGACCTACAAGCCCTTCATGGCGATGGCGGCGCTGGAGTCGGGCAAGCGCACCCCGAGCCAGATCACCCAGGACAACGGCTCCTGGTTCTTCGGCGGCCACGTCTTTCGCAGCCACGGCGACGCCGGCCTCGGGCCAGTGGACATGCACCGCAGCATCGTCAAGTCCAGCAATGTCTACTACTACTCCTTGGCCAACGACCTCGGCGTGGACCTGATCCATGACTTCATGAAGCCCCTGGGTTTCGGCCAGATCACCGGCATCGACATCCAGGGTGAGGTGCGCGGCGTGCTGCCCAGCCAGGAGTGGAAGCGGCGCTACTACAAACGGCCCGAGCAGCAGAAGTGGTACGCCGGCGAAACCATCTCGCTGGGCATCGGGCAGGGCTACAACACCTTTACCACGCTGCAGCTGGCCTCGGCGACGGCCACCTTGGCCAACAACGGCGTCAGGTACACGCCGCATCTGACGCTCGGCACCCAGGCCGCCGGCAGCCAGGAGGTGGTGCCCGTGGCCAAGCAGGCGTCGCAGGACCTGCGCTACAAGCCGCAGAACCTGGCCGTCGTGCGTCGCGCCCTGGCGGCCGTGACGCAGGAGGGCACTTCGGCCCGATCCTTTGCCGGCGCCAAGTACCTCAGTGCGGGCAAGACCGGCACGGCGCAGGCCGTGACCATCGGCCAGAAGGAAAAGTACGACGCGAAGAAGATGGAAGAGCACCAGCGCGACCACGCCCTGTACATGGCCTTCGCGCCGGTGGACGATCCCAAGATCGCCCTGGCCGTGATCGTGGAGAACTCGGGCTTCGGTGCCGAGCACGCGGCCCCCATGGCGCGGCGCGTGTTTGACTACTGGCTGCTGGGCCAGTACCCGAGCGAGGAAGACCTGGCCGCCGTCAAGCTGGGGCGTGCCGCCTTCCCGCTGGGCAAGCCGCGACTGGCGGCCGAGGTGGCCTGGCCGCCCAAGGGCAAGGCTGGCGTGCAGGTCCCCGTGGAGCCCTGAGAACTTATGAATAAATCTACTGCGCGACCCGATCGCCGCGTTGTGCGGTGTTGGCTCCGGCCGCTGCGCTTAACTTTCGCTGTGCGAAAGTTAGCCTGCACCGCAACTTCGTTGTCGCCATCCTCACGTACCTGAAGTACGTTCCGGTGGCTGCGCTCCGTCCGCCTTGCGCTCGGGCCGCTCGCTACGATTTCTTCACAAGTTCTGAGGCCGTTCAAACTTGGCGCAGGAAGGCGTCGTAGCCGGTCTTGAGGATCAGCGCGCTCACCACCATGATGAACACGCCGCGCACGAAGCCGGCCCCGTGCTTGAGCGCCAGTCGCGTGCCCAGCAGGCTGCCGACGATGTTGGCCAGGGCCAGCACCAGCGCAAAGTGCCACCACACGTGGCCCTTGAACGCGAACAGGATCAGTGCGGCGGAATTGCTGCTCAGGTTGAGCAGTTTGGCGCCGGCCGAGGCATGCAGGAAGTCGTAGCCCAGCCAGCGCACCAGCAGGAAGACGAAGAAGCTGCCCGTGCCCGGGCCGAAAAACCCGTCATAGAAGCCGATCAGCAGACCCACGCTGCCCGCGGCCAGCAGTTCCTGGCGGCCGGCAAAGCGCGGGTGGTGGCTGCGCCCCAGCTCTTTCCTTGCCAGCGTGTAGATCAAAACCCCCAGGAGCACGGCAGGCAGCAGCTTGCGCAGGAAGTCCGGCGAGATCAGGGTCACCAGCCAGGCCCCGGCGAAAGCGCCGGCGAACGACAGGCCCATGGCCGGCCCCAGTGCGCCCCAGCGCAGCTCTACCCGGCGGGCGTACTGCACCGAGGCGAAGGCCGTGCCCCAAACCGAGGCGGACTTGTTGGTGCCCAGCAGGGTGGCGGCGTGCGCCGTGGGGTAGGTGGCGAAGAGGGCTGGCAGCAGGACCAGACCGCCGCCGCCGACGATCGCATCAACGAAGCCGGCCAGCAGCGAGGCCAGCGTGACGAGAAAAAGATCCATGAAGAACCGGTTGCGACAAATAAAAAGGCACCGGGGTTAGCGGTGCCTTGGTGAACGCCATCTGCTCTGGATGGTATCAATATTGTTGTTCGTAGGGGTCGAAGTCTTCCTCGGTTCCTCTCATGCGGCGCCCTGGGCGCGCTTGCGAGTGGAGGTAATGTAAATCAGTGCGCCGGGTGGGGGCATAGGGGTTTCCCCGGTCCGATCGGGCGACTCGTCCGGAGCGTGGCACGGATACTGCTTTCAGGCTGGTTCGTGTCTGCAGGAACCCCCATGCTCGAGAGTGAACGCATCGCCATCGCCGCCCATCTGCACGTTCAGTTGCGCCGGGTCACCGGCCGGGTGACCGATACCGAATGGATGGCCCGCAACCTGGAATATGCCGACGATGTGGTGCGTTTTGCCCGCGCCGCCGCCCTGGAAAAGGGCCTGGACGAGTTGGCCGAGCTGGCGCAACGCCTCGATGCCGCCATGCAGGCTCTGCGCCCCGCACCCAAACCCGTCAAGGCCGCGCCCTTGGCGGCACCCAGGGTAGAGCCAGAGCCTGTGGCGCGCTACGTCGGGCGCCTGCGCTGAGCGCGGACGTTCAGCGCTCCGCCAGGATCAGGTGTGCCGCGCGCTCGGCAATCATCAGCGTCGGTGAGTTGGTGTTGCCGCTGGTGATGGTTGGCATCACGCCCGCATCCGCCACGCGCAAACCGCGAATGCCGCGCACGCGCAACTGCGAGTCCACCACCGCCATCGGGTCGTCGGCGCGCCCCATGCGGGTGGTGCCCACCGGGTGGAAGATGGTGGTGGCAATGTCGCCGGCCAGGCGCGCCAGGTCCTCGTCGCTCTGGTACTGCACACCCGGTTTCCATTCCTCGGGCTGGTATTTGGCCAGCGCCGGCTGCGCCACGATGCGGCGAGTTACGCGCAGCGAATCGGCCGCCACCTTGCGGTCCTGCTCCGTGCTCAGGTAGTTGGGCGCGATCGCCGGCGCATCCTCGAAACGCGCACTCTTGATCTGCACTGTGCCGCGACTGGTCGGGTTCAGGTTGCAGACGCTGGCCGTGAAGGCGTTGAAGCCGTGCAGCGGCTCGCCAAACGCATCCAGCGAGAGTGGCTGCACGTGGTATTCGATATTCGGCCAGGGCTGCGCCGGGTCGCTCTTGGTGAAGGCACCGAGCTGGCTGGGCGCCATGCTCATCGGGCCGCTGCGCCTGAGCGCGTACTCCAGCCCGATCATGGCCTTGCCCCAGAGCGAATTGGCCATGGTGTTGAGCGTCTTGACCCCCTGCACCTTGTAGACCGAGCGGATCTGAAGGTGATCCTGCAGATTGGCACCGACGCCGGGCAGCTCGTGCACCACGGGCACCTCATGCTGGTGCAGCAAGTTGCCCGGACCGATGCCCGAGAGTTGCAGGATCTGGGCCGAGCCGATGCTGCCCGCCGTCAGTATGACCTCGCCCGTCGCCGAGGCGGTGATCATCTCCTGGCCATTCCAGACCTGCACGCCCGTGCATTGCTTGCTGCCGTCGGGCGTGGTCTCAACGAGCAGCTTCGCCACCTGGGCTGAGGTCCAGAGCTCGAAATTGGGGCGGCCGTAGCAGGTGGGGCGCAAGAATGCCTTCGCCGTGTTCCAGCGCCAGCCGCTCTTCTGGTTGACCTCGAAGTAGCCCACGCCTTCGTTGTTGCCGCGGTTGAAATCCTCGCTGGCGGGAATACCGGCCTGCACCGCCGCCTGGGCAAAAGCGTCCAGCACGTCCCAGCGCAGGCGCTGTTTCTCGATGCGCCATTCGCCCCCCGTCTGGTGGTGGCGCATCAGCTTGCGGTAGAGGTCGGCCGGCTGCTTCGAGGTGTCGAGCAGCTCGGTCGGCACGCCCTTGCTGCCGTGCAGGGCGTCGGCGCCCTTGTAATAGTCCTCGTGGTGCTTGAAGTAGGGCAGCACCTGTTCCCAGCGCCAGCCCTCGTCGCCGCTCAGCTGTGCCCACTGCTCGTAGTCGCGCGACTGGCCGCGCATGTAAATCATGCCGTTGATGCTGGAGCAGCCACCCAAGGTCTTGCCGCGCGGGTAGCGAAGGGTGCGGCCGTTGAGTCCGGCGGCCGGCTCGGTGTTGTACAGCCAGTCGGTGCGCGGGTTGCCGATGCAATAGAGATAGCCCACCGGAATGTGGATCCAGTGGTAATCGTCCTTGCGGCCGGCTTCGATAAGCAGCACGCGTTTGCTCGCGTCCATGCTGAGCCGGTTGGCCAGCAGACAGCCGGCGGTGCCGGCACCGATGATGATGTAGTCGAAAGTGGTATCGCTCATTTCGAATCTCGTTGCATTTAGATTCCGTAGGGGAGCCACTTGAAAAGATCGGCAAACCCTTTCTTAAGCTCAGCACTATCAGGAATCGGGCGTCCTAGCGCTGTGAGCGCAGTCTGGTAATTGGTCCACGTCCGTGCGCCAAGATTCCGTATGGACGGATCGTTACTGCTAGTTGCAGCTGATTGAAGGGCTTTCCAGGTTGCAAGCGGGGGAATGGCGCTGAGATTCATCAGGGTTGCATGCCCCGAGAAATACCATCGCCATTCGGGGGATCTTGCAGAAAGAGAGAACGCCAACACCGCGCCGCCAATGTAAAGAGCGCAAAAAAGAAGCAGAAATAAAGGAAAGCTCTGAGCGGCAATCCCGACAAAGCCCGCCAGGGGCAAGCCTCCCCAGACCCACATTGCCGCTAAAGAGTGACTCTTTTCGTAGCGGTCCTGATAGTCGGCCAACTCAGGGCGTTTTTGTCCAAACACCTCAAGCTCTAGCCGATCTATCCAGGCAAGGCGCTCAGCCTCGGTCATGCGACTTACTTCGATGTCGGCATGGCGAACTCGGCGCCTTTCCCAATACTTTCCGGCCAGCGCTGCATCACCGACTTCTGCTTGGTGTAGAAACGCACGCCTTCTTCGCCATAAGCGTGCATGTCGCCAAACAGCGAACGCTTCCAGCCGCCAAAGCCGTGCCAGGCCATGGGCACGGGAATCGGTACGTTGATGCCCACCATGCCGACCTGGATGCGGTGCGAGAACTCGCGTGCCACGTGGCCGTCGCGCGTGTAGCAGGAGACACCGTTGCCGAACTCATGGTCGTTGATGAGCTTCACGGCCGTGCCGAAATCCGGCACGCGAACGCAGGACAGCACGGGGCCGAAAATCTCTTCCTTGTAGATCTTCATCTCGGGTGTGACGTGGTCGAACAGCGTGCCGCCCAGCCAGAAACCCTTGTCGCAGCCGGCGCCGGCCGCCTTGCCCTGGAAGCCGCGGCCATCCACCAGCAGCTTGGCGCCTTCCTTGGCGCCGTGCTCGATGTAGCCCGTGATGCGCTGGTGGGCGATGCCCGTCACGATGGGGCCCATCTCGGCGTCCAGCTCCATGCCGTTCTTGATCTTGAGCGCCTTGGTTCGCTCGATCAGCTTGGGCATGATCTTGTCGGCCACGTCGCCCACCAGCACCGCGACCGAGATGGCCATGCAGCGCTCGCCGGCCGAGCCGTAGGCCGCGCCGATCAGACCATCGATGGCCTGATCCAGGTCGGCGTCGGGCATGACCACCATGTGGTTCTTGGCGCCGCCCAGGGCCTGCACGCGCTTGCCGTTGCGCGCGCCGGTTTCGTAGATGTAGTTGGCAATCGGCGTGGAGCCGACGAAGCTGATGGCCTTCACGTCATGGTGGGCCAGCAGCGCGTCCACGGCCTCCTTGTCGCCCTGCACCACGTTGAACACGCCGTCGGGCAGACCGGCCTTCTTCAGCAGATCGGCCATGAAGAGCGAGGGGCTGGGGTCGATCGGGCTGGGCTTGAGGATGAAGGTGTTGCCCGCGGCCAGGGCCACCGGGAACATCCACATCGGTACCATCACGGGGAAATTGAAGGGCGTGATGCCGGTCACCACGCCCAGGGGCTGGCGCATGGTCCAGTTGTCCATGCCGGTGGAGACCTGCTCGGTGAAATCGCCCTTGAGCAGCTGCGGAATGCCGGTGGCGAACTCCAGGATCTCGATGCCGCGCGTGACTTCGCCCTGCGCGTCGGTGAACACCTTGCCGTGCTCGGCCGTGATCAGTCGGGCCAGATCGTCGCGGTGGTGGTTCATCAACTCCAAAAACTTGAACATCACCCGGGCGCGGCGCAGCGGCGAGGTCTGCGCCCAGGCCGGGAAGGCGGCTTGTGCGACAGCCACGGCCTTGTCCACCTCGGCGGCGCTGGCCAGGGCCGTGCGGCCACTGACGGCGCCGGTGGCGGGGTTGAACACGTCCTGCGCGCGGCCCGAGGTGCCGGCGACGACCTTGCCGCCGATGAAGTGATCGATATTTGTAATGCTCATGGTGGTGTCTCCGAAATAACGCCTAAGTGTCATGCAAAGCAAAGCATTTTTCCAATGATTTGCTTTGAAGAGTGATATAAATTATGCAAATATGAGCGCGCTACCCGAGCCCCAGACCCTGCGTGCCTTCGTGGCCGTGGCGCGGGAAGGCAATGTCTCGCGCGCCGCGACCCGGCTGCACCTGAGCCAGCCCGCCGTCAGTCTGCAGCTCAAGGCCCTGGCCGAGGCCACGGGTCTGACGCTCTTCACCCGCACCCCGCACGGCCTGGCGCTCACGCCCGATGGCGCGGCCCTGCTGCCGCAGGCCGAGAAAGCCCTGGCCGCCCTGGCTGACTTTGGCCAGGCGGCCTTGCGTCTGCAAAGCACGGTGCGCGGACGCCTGCGCATCGGCACCATCCTCGACCCCGAGTTCATCCGCCTGGGCGCCTTCCTCAAGGAGCTGGTGGAGACCGCGCCGCAGATCGAGACCGAATTGCGCCAGGGCATGAGCGGCGAGGTGCTGGCCCAGATCGGCCGCGGCGAGCTTGACGTGGGCTTTTACCTCGGCCTGCCCGGTGAGATGGGCGAGGACGCGGCCTATGAGCTGCGCGAGCTCTCGCGCTTCACCTACCGCGTGCTCGCGCCCGCCGGCTGGGGCGAACAGGTGCTGGGCCGCGACTGGAAGGCCCTGGCCGCGCTGCCCTGGATCGCCACGCCCCCAGCCTCGGCGCACCACCGCCTGCTGGCCGGCGTCTTCGGCCCCTTGGGCGTGAACCCGCGTCAGGTGGCGCTGGTGGACCAGGAGGCGTCGATGGTGGATCTGGTGCGCTCAGGTGTGGGCCTGAGCCTGGTGCGCGAATCGATCGCCATCACGGAAGCGCAGGCGCGTGGCCTGGTGGTGGCGGACCGGGTGAGCCTGGAGTGTCAGCTGTGCTTCGTCAGTCTGCGCACGCGGCGCGGGGAGCCGGTTGTGGCGAGTGCGTGGGAGGCGTTGGGACAGGTGTGGAGGTGAATTTCAAGATCGAAATATCCATGTCCTAGACACGAAACGCCAATACAGCACGACTTCTCCAGCGATCATTTCTTATCTCCGTCCAGATTAGGATTGACGCTCGGTTTGTAGTTACTAATGCAAGTGCTCGCCTTGTACAAGGGGTCAACCCGGCTCCGATGCGACGACTCCCGTCGACTGGTCTGGTCCCGCTGATCTCTATCGTTGGCCGTATACCGCTCCTTACGCTGCTCTTCCAAGCGTGGGGCATTGCCCATCACGTTCGCCGGAAGCTCGTATAGCCAAGGTTCAATTTTTTCAGGCCATGTCCAATGCAATCCGGTTGCATCAGGCACAAGTTGCACGTAATAGGGAATGACGCAGAAATAGGTGTTATCTGTGTACCACCCGAAGTCGACAGCAGGGGCAACCAGGACGGGTCGTTTTGTTTCAGGCGATATTGCGATCCAGTGAATGTTCGCTCTACCCGTATAGCTGTACTCTGAACCGGAGTACATAAAGCGAATGGTCTGCTCGCGTGTGGGCAGCATCGACATGGCAAACGGGTTTCCAAAGCCGCCCTTGTAGACCCACGGCATGCTTCGCTTGATCCAGATAGTTTCGCCGGTGTTCAGCGGAACCTCTTCCTCCCAGGTTGCCGTGCGAGAACAGCCTACCAGCAATCCGAAGGAAAGCACGAGTACCGCCCAGCTTGCCCATGGATTGACGATTTTCTGCTGCATCATCTCTTCCTCCCAAAAACGCCCCCGATCAAGCCTCCCATCTGCCGGTCTCGGCGTAGCGTGCAATCAGCAGCTGAGGCCGTCACCTAGGCCAGCGTCACCGATTAAATCAGCAGATCAGAACGTTCCTGCAGTTTCAAGCAACGCTCTTCAATCTGCAGGAAATGAGAAGGTGTGCCAGAGCGGCTGGTGCAGGCTATTTCGTCAGGTAACCCATCCACTGCCAGTAGGTCGCCCCCAGCAGCAAGACCAGCGCAAAGCCGATCCCCGTCAGCACGAGACCCGTGCGCACGAAGTCGCGCACGGCGAAGGTGTCGGTGCCGTAGGCCACCATGTTCTGCGGCGCGTTGACCGGCAGGATGAAACCGAAGCTCACCACGAATTGCAGCAGCATGGTCATGCCCACCAGGTTCATGGGCGCGGCATCGGGGCCGCCGGCGATCTGCTGCAGCACGCTGATCATGATGGGTATCATGGCCGAGGCGAGTGCCGTGGCGCTGGCAAAACCCAGGTGCACCACGATCAGGAAGAGCGAGAGCAGGGCCAGGATCATGAAGGCCGAGGCGCCGGCCAGACCGAGGTTGGCGACGATGATGTTGGCCAGCCAGGCGGCGGCCTTGGTCTGCAGCAAGGCCGTGCCCAGGCTGATGCCGGTGCCGAACAGCACGATGGTGCCCCACGGAATGCGTGACTGCGCCTGCTTCCAGCCCATCACACCGACGCCGGGCGTGAACATCAGCGCAATCGCGGCGATGGTGGTGGAGGCTGTGTCGAAGGGGTGCAGCACCTTCTCCGTGGCCCAGAAGCCCAGCAGGGTGAGCGTGATGATCAGCAGGCGCTTCTCGGCCCAGCTCATGGGGCCCAGGGCGTGCAGCGCCAGCTGGATGGTCTCCTTGCCGCCGGCGATTTCCTTGGTCTCGGGCGGCATCATCTTGATCATCACGAAATACAGCGCGATGGACATCAGGATGGACCAGGGCGCGGCGGCAATCAGCCAGTCGCTCCAGGTGATGGTCTGGCCGTAGGCTTTCTCGATGAAGCCGATGGCCACCATGTTTTGCGCGGCCGCGGTCTTCACGCCCACGTTCCAGATCGAGGCGGATTGCGCGGTGGCGATCATCAGCATGCCGGCGAAACGCGAGCGCTGGTCCACGCCGAAGGCCAGGATGATGCCCATGATGATGGGTACCAGGCAGGCCACGCGCGCCGTGGTGGAGGGCACCAGGAAGGACAGCACGATGCCCACCAGGATGGCGCCGATCAGCACGCGGTTGGTCCGCGCGCCGACCTTGGACAGGATGAAGAGGGCGATGCGCTTGTCCAGCCCGGTGATGGTCATGGCCGCCGAGAGGAAGCAGGCCGCGGCGACGAGGGCCAGCGCCGTGTTGGCAAAGCCGCCCATGGCCAGCGTCAACGCCGGCCCGGTGCCCAGCACGGCTTCCGGCTTGGCGGCGTTGGGCGCCATGCCGAGCAGGAAGGCCATGAGGGCGGTGATGAGCGCGGCGCTGATGGCGTAGTCCACCGCTTCGGTCACCCACAGGATGACGGAGAACAGCAGCAGTCCCAGCATGATCTGGCCGGCCACCGGCAAGCCGACGGGTTGGGGCAGGAGCATGACGACGATCAGGCCGGCCAGAGCGGCCAGCAGGCCCGCCACGTTGACCGATTCGCGGGCCGGGGCCCGGCTCGCTGAAACAGCTTCATTCGATGCCATGGCGGTCTCCTCCAGTGTTGGAATGGTCAGCGCATGCTACGCCCGGTGCCCGGGCACTTCTTGATATGCATCAAATGCAGGCCCGGTCGCGCCTGGCGCCCCGGCTCAGCGCCCGGGCCAGACCGGCTTGCGCTTCTCTTTGAAGGCGGCCTGGCCTTCTTTCGCGTCTTCCGTCAGCGTGAAGAGGGCGATCTGGCTTTCGGTGAAAGACATGCTTTCCTCAAAGCTCATGGTCTCGATCTTCTTCATGGTGTACAGGCCGCGGCGGATGGCCGCCGGCGACTTGTCGAGCAGACGCTCCAGCAGCCATTGCAGGCGCCCATCCACATCGTCGTCCACATAGTTCACCAGGCCGAACTCGAGCGCCTCGACCGAGGTCAGCGGCTCGCCGGTGAGACACAACTCGGCCAGCTTGCGCCGTGGCACCAGGCCTTGCAGCACGCTGAGCACCTGGGCCGGAAACACGCCCACTTTCACTTCTGGCAGACCAAAGACGGCATGGCGGGCCGCCACCGCCAGGTCGCACATGGCCAGCAGTCCCATGCCGCCGGCCATGCAGGCGCCGTTGACACGCGCGATCAGCGGCACGGTGCTGACCTTGGCCGCGCGCAGCACACGCGCCACATGGCCCTGCGGTTCGGAGTAGTCGGTGGTGAAGGCTTGGTCGGCCTGCAGGTCGGCGCCGGCGCAGAAGGCCTTGTCGCCCGCACCGGTGATGACGATGGCCCGGATCTCGCGTTGGCCTTGCGCGCCGTCGATGGCGCGCGCCATGGCGGCGAGCACGCCGTGGCTGACGGCATTGCGGCGCGCCTCGCGCGCAATCGTCAGCCAGAGCACGGGGCCGCGCGCTTCGATGCGCAACTCGTCGGTGGCGGGGGTGTGGCTCATGGGGTCTCCTGTGGCGTCGATGCCATGGCCTCGTATTGTGGCGGTGAAATCGGGCGTACCATCGGGAGCCAGCCACATAAGACCCAAACCTGCTGTCCATGGCCGACACCTCACCCCGCATCAGCCGGCCGTCCTCCCAGGGCGGACAGGCCCTTGTCTTGCAGGGGCAGTGGACGGCGGGGCAGTTGGCTGATCCCCTGGCCTGGGCTGCGCTGCAGCGCGACCTGCGACAGCCACTTCCGGCCTGGGACCTGCGGCAGATCACACGGTTTGACCACGTGGGCGCCCAGCTGCTATGGAATAGCTGGGGCCGCCGCTGGCCGCCGGGGCTGGAGGCGCTGCCGGCCCAGCGCGCGGTGCTGGAGCGCGTGGCGCGTTACACGGTGCCCGTGCCGCCACGCGAACGACATGGCCTGGCCCATGCATGGTGGACGCTTGGGGGGCAGGTGCTGCGCTTGCTGGCGCATCTGATGGGCATGCTGCGGCTGGTGGGTCAATTGGCGCTGGACGTCGGGCGTCTGGTGCGCAAGCCCAGCCAGGGTCCTTGGCGCGATTTTTCCGGGCATCTGTACCACTTCGGCGCGACGGCGCTGCCGATCACCGCGCTGGTGGGCTTCCTGATCGGCGTGGTGCTCGCCTACCTGATGGCGCAGCAGTTGCGCCTTTTCGGTGCCGACCCGTTCATCGTCAACATCATGGGCATCTCCGTGATCCGCGAACTGGGGCCCGTGCTGGCGGCCATCCTGATCGCCGGGCGCTCGGGTTCCACCATCACGGCGCAGCTGGGCGTCATGCGCGTGACCGAGGAAATCGACGCCATGCGCGTCATGGGGATTGCACGCAGCTTTCGCCTGGTGCTTCCGCGCGTGCTGGCCATGACGCTGGCGATGCCCCTGTTGGCGGTCTGGACCACGGTGGCGGCCCTGCTGGGCGGCATGCTGGCGGCGGACGTGACCCTGGACGTATCGCCCAGCTACTTCATCACGGCCTTGCCCGACGCGGTGATGGCGTCCAACCTCACGCTGGCCGCCTCCAAATCGGCCGTGTTCGGGCTCATGATCGCCCTCGTGGGCTGCCATTTCGGCCTGCGCATCAAGCCCGACACCGAGAGCCTGGGGCAGGGCACGACGGCGTCGGTGGTCGTATCCATCACCATGGTGATCCTGGTGGACGCGCTGTTCGCCGTGCTTTTCAGGAACGTGGGCATATGAGCGCCGCACGGCCGCCCGAAGGCGCGAGGGCTCCCGCTGGGGGCAGCGACGGCATGCCATGCCGAGCGTGGGGGTCTTGATATGAGCGGGCGTGTCCTCGTCGAGATCGAGAACCTGAGCACGGTGTTTCGCGCGCCCGGGCGCGAGGCGGTCGTGCATCGCAATCTCGACCTGCGGATCGAGGAAGGCGAGGTGCTGGCCATCGCCGGGGCGTCGGGTAGCGGCAAGACCGTGTTGCTGCGCCAGATCCTGGGGCTGGCGCGACCCAGCAGCGGCCGGGTCACCGTGCTGGGCCAGCCGGCATCGCGCATGAGCGAGCCGGGTGCGAGCAGTCGCGTCGGCATGCTGTTCCAGCACGGGGCACTCTTCCTGGCCTTCAGCGTGCTGGAAAACATCGCTTTCCCACTCAGCGAACTGCGCACCCTGCCGCCGGATCTGGTGCGCGATGCCGCGCTCGTGAAGTTGCAGATGGTGGGGCTGGAGCCTGTGCAGGCGCTCAAGATGCCCGCTGATCTTTCCGGCGGCATGGTCAAGCGCGTGGCGCTGGCGCGGGCCCTCATCATGGACCCGCCCCTGCTGCTGCTGGACGAGCCCACAGCCGGCCTCGACCCCGACAGCGCCGACGCCTTGTGCCGTCTGTTGCGCTCCCTGCACCGCGAACTGGGCCTGACCGTGGTGATGGTCACGCACGATCTGGACACCATCTTCGATCTGAGCACGCGGGTGGCGGTGCTGGCCGATCAGAAGGTGGTCGTCACGGCGCCGGCCCGTGAAGTGGCCCGCTTTGATCATCCCTTTGTGCGCGAGTTTTTCCAGGGCGAACGTGGAAGGCGCGCGCAAACCCTGTTGGCGGACACGGACCAGAAAGGTTAGAAGGACAGCTATGGAGAACAAGGCTCACGCGATCGCGGCCGGCGTATTCGTCCTCGGCGTGGCGGCGCTGCTCATCGCATTGGCGGTCTGGTTGACCCGCGATACGGGCGGCCTGCGACGCTACGAGATTGCCACGCGCGGCACCATCACCGGTCTGCTGCCGCAGGCCTCCGTGCGCTACCGCGGCGTCAAGGTGGGCAAGGTGGCCGAGGTCAACCTCGACCCTAGGACACCGGGCCAGGTCCTGGTGCTCATGGATGTCGAGCCCGACACGCCCGTGACGCGCTCCACCTATGCGACCCTGGGCTACCAGGGTCTCACGGGCATCGCCTTCGTGCAGCTCGACGACAGCGGCGAATCGCGTGAGCCGCTGCAGGCCGCCGCGGGCGAGTTGCCGCGCATCCCCATGCGAGCTGGTTTCATGGAGCAGTGGTCGCGCCAGGGGGAGCGCCTGCTGGGGGAGCTCGAAGAGACCGCGCGCCGCGTCAACCAGCTGCTGGCGCCCGAGAACCAGCAGGCGCTGCGCAAGAGCATCGATGCCTTGGGTGAGGCGGCGGCGGCGGTGCCCCCTGCGCTCCAGCAGGCGGGTCAGTCCTTCGACGCCATGCGCTCCGCCGCAGCGAGCGTGAGCGCAAGCGCCGATCGCGTGCGGGCCGCAGCGGACGACTATGCGGGTGTGGCCCGCCGCCTGCAGCAGCCCGGCGGCACCTTGGAGCAAATGCAGCAGGGGGCGGGAGCGTTGGCGAGTTCCGGCCAGGCGCTGCAGCAGACCAGCTTGCCGCGGCTCAACCGCACGCTGGACGATGCCGGCCGCACCGTGCGTCAGCTGGGACGCACAGCGGCCACCCTGGACGACAACCCCCAGGCCCTGATCTACGGCCCCGCCCTGGGCCTGCCCGGCCCCGGTGAACCCGGCTTTGCCATTCCGCGAGGTACACGATGAAAAGAGTCGATGCGTTGGCCATGTCTGCGCGCTGGTCCCTGTTGCTGATGGCCACCTTGCTGACGGCCTGCGCCTTGCCGGAGCGGGCGCCGGCACCGGTGCGCTATGACTTCGGTCCACCCGCCGTGGCCCCGATGGCACAGCCGCCGGCCCCGCGCCTGGTGCTGGCCCTGCGCGTGCAGGCCAGTCCGGCGCTGGACGGCCCGGCCATGCTCTACCGGCTGGGCTACGCCGACGCGCAGCAACTGCGTGCCTACAGCCAGTCGCGCTGGACCATGACGCCGGCTGAACTCGTTCAGCAGCGCCTGCGCGAGGGTCTGGGCCAGGAGTTCATGCTGACCCCCGGCGATGTGGCGCCGCGCCTGCTGCTCGTCGAGCTGGAGGAGTTCAGCCAGATCTTCAGCAGCCCCGAGCAAAGCGCAGGCCTGCTGCGCCTGCGCGCCACGCTGTTGCAGCGCACGCCGGGTGGCGAGCAGCTGCTGGCTCAGCGCGAAGTGCAGGTGCAGCAGGCGGCGTCGAGTGCCGACGCTGCCGGCGGCGTGCGCGCTTTGGGTGCGGCCACCGATGCGGCGGTGACTGAATTGGTGCAGTGGCTTCAGAGGCAACGATAAGCGTGCATATTAATCAGGGTTTGCCCCAAGATGGTGCAAACCCCAGTAGCTTCAGTGCCCTGATTCAGGCACGCTCCTTGCGGACAGGGTGTTACCCATTCACAAGCTAGGAGCTTTCTCATGAAACTGGACCGTCGTTCGTTTGTTTCCAAGACCGTTACTGCTGGCGCAGGCGCTGCCGCCCTGGCCTTCCCCATGGTCGCCAGTGCACAACAGACTTTCAACTGGAAAATGACCAGCGCCTACGGCAAGGGCTCGCCCTTCTACATGGACGGCCCGGGCAGCGCCACCGACCTGGCCAAGCGCATCCGCGACATGTCGGGCGGCCGCCTGAACATTCAGGTCTTCGGCGCCGGTGAACTGATCCCGGCTTTCGAGGGCTTCGACGCCGTGCGCGCCGGCACCGTGGAGATGAACCACGCGAACAGTTATTTCTGGACCGGCAAGACCTTTGCCGCCCAGTACTTCACCGCTGTGCCCTTTGGCCTGAACTTCCAGGGCATGAACGGTTGGCTCTACGACGGCGGCGGCATCGAGTTGTGGAATGAGGTCTACGCGCCCTTCGGCATGGTGGCCATGCCCTGCGGCAACACCGGCGTGCAGATGACCGGCTGGTTCAAGAAGGAAATCAACACCGTTGCCGACCTCAAGGGCCTGAAGATGCGCATCCCCGGCCTGGCCGGCAAGGTCTACGCCAACCTGGGCGTGGACGTGAAGGTGCTGCCGGGCGGCGAGATTTTCCCTGCGCTGGAGCGCGGCGTGATCGACGCGGCCGAATTCGTCGGCCCCTTCCAGGACCGTCGCCTGGGTCTGCAGAAGGCCGCCAAGTACTACTACACCACCGGCTGGCACGAGGCCGCCACGGTGTCCGAGCTGCTGATCAACAAGGCCGCCTGGGACAAGCTGCCCAAGGACCTGCAGGCCATCGTGCAGAACGCCTCGGCCGCCTGCAACGTGATCAGCGAAGGCTGGTGCCAGAAGGCCAACTCCGAGGCCATGGAAGACCTGATCA
This sequence comes from Hylemonella sp., assembly GCA_030695415.1. Classification (GTDB taxonomy): domain Bacteria; phylum Pseudomonadota; class Gammaproteobacteria; order Burkholderiales; family Burkholderiaceae_C; genus Hylemonella. The sequence continues at coordinate 19,213 of JAUYQZ010000039.1, read as the reverse complement.
AGAACCAGAAGGTCATCGCCAAGCCCCTGCCGGATTCGGTCATCAAGGCCCTGCGCGTCGAGACCGAGAAGGTGCTGGCCGAGGCCGTTGCCAAGGACCCGCTGGTCAAGAAGGTGCACGATTCCTACATGAGCTTCAAGGCCAAGTACGACCGCTGGGTCGAGGTCAGCGAAGAGCAGTACCACACCAAGGTGCGTGGTTAAGCAATAGGCTGTGTCGTCCTCTTGGCGCTCAGCGCTGCTGAAGCGCCAGGTGGACAAAATCAAGGACCTCGACAAACCCGGGCCCCAAAGGCGTGGCGTTGGTCGAGGTTTGCGTGAAAGGTAAGTCATGAATAACAAAGCGATCACCTCCGTGATGGAGAAGATTGAGTCGCTGATCGATGTCGTCGGAAGAGCCACCCTCTGGGTGGCTCTTGTCATGATCGGTCTGGTGGCGGTCAATGTGCTGCTGCGCTACTCCTTCAGCTTCGGCTCGGTCTGGGCCCAGGAGCTGGAGTGGCATCTGTTGGCGGCACTCATCCTGCTGGGCATGTGCTACGCCTTGCAACGTGGCGACAACGTGCGCGTTGACCTGTTCTACGCGAACTACTCGGCGCGCAAGAAATTCATCGTCGACGTGATCTCCCTGCTGTTGCTGCTGGCCGTGGCGCTGATCTTCATCAAGGTCTCGATCAGCTACGTGCTGCAGTCCTATTCCATCCAGGAAAGCTCGCCCGATCCGGGCGGCATCCCGCTGCGCTGGATCGTCAAGTCGCTGATCCCGATCGGCTACGGCCTGGTTGCCCTGCAGACGGTGGCGGCTTTGCTGCGCCTGTTCCACACGCGCGCCCAGGCGCAGGAGAGCAGCCATGTTTGAGCCGCAAACCTATGCCATCCTGATGCTGGTGGGCTTCTTCGCCCTGCTGATGCTGGGCGTACCCGTGGCCACTACGCTGGCCACCGTGGGCTTTATCTTTGGTTACCTGGGCTTTGGCGACAGCCTGTTCAGCCTCTTGCCGGCGCGTTTCTACGGCATCGTGGCCGGTTACCAGTGGATGGCGATTCCGCTCTTCGTCTTCATGGGCGTGATGCTGGAGAAATCGCGCCTGGCCGACGACTTGCTCGACGTCATGGGACACCTTGCCGGCGGTGTACGTGGCGGCATGGGCGTGGGCATCATCCTGTTCGGCGTGCTCATGGGGGCGACCACCGGCATCGTGGGCGCTACCGTCATCACCTTGGGCCTGCTGACCCTGCCCACGCTGATCAAGCGTGGCTACAACAAGAGCATTGCCTGCGGCGCGATCTGCGCTTCGGGCACGCTGGGGCAGATCATCCCGCCCAGCCTGATCCTGATCCTGCTGTCCGACATCATGCAGCTCTCGGTGGGTACGCTGTTTGCGGCCGCGGTGGGCCCGGGTCTGCTGCTGTCGGCGGTCTACATCATCTTCCTGCTGGTGCTGGGCTGGCTCAAACCCGACCTGATGCCGCCGATCCCGCAGGACGAGCGCGATGGCGTCTCGCGCCGTCAGCTCTGGATCCGCTTCTGGAAGGTCGTGGTGCCGCCCATCATGCTGGTGGTGGCGGTGCTGGGCTCCATCGTCGGCGGCGTTGCCGCGCCGACCGAGGCCGCCTCCATGGGCGCGGTGGGCGCGGTGCTGATCACCGCCCTGTCGGGGCGCTTCAACATGAAGGTCCTGAAGGATGCGGCGCTGGAGACCAGCAAGATCACCGCCATCATGATGCTCATTCTCATGACGGCCCAGGTCTTCGCGCTGGCCTTCCGCGGCCTGCATGGCGAGGACCTGATCACCAAGATGTTTGACCTGCTGCCCGGCGGCGTGAACAGCGACATCTGGTTCATGATGGTGCTGATCTTCATTCTCGGCTTCTTCATCGAGTGGATCGAGATCAGCTACATCGCCGTGCCTCTGTTCCTGCCGGTGCTGCTGGCCCAGGGCGTGGACCCGGTCTGGCTGGCCATGCTGATCACCGTGAACCTGCAGTCCTCCTTTTTGACGCCGCCTTTCGGCTGGGCCCTGTTCTACCTCAAGGGCGTGGCGCCGCCCGAGGTGACGATCAAGGACATCTACAAGGGTGTGGTGCCGTTCATCGCCATGCAGTTCGTGGCGCTGCTGTTGCTGTTTTTCTATCCGCAGATCGCGCTGTGGTTGCCCAAGGTCATCGGCTGGTAGCATCACGTGATCGTTCCTAAAGGCGCCTGTTGGCGCCTTTCCCTTTACTGAGGAATTCTCTTATGGCGCAATCTGTTTACGGCCGCCGCGGTATCGCGGTAGCCCCCCACTCCCTGGCTGCCGAGTCGGCCGTTGCCGTGCTGCGCGAAGGCGGCAATGCCCTGGAGGCGATGGTCGCCGCCGCGGCCACCATCGCCGTGGTCTATCCGCACATGAATTCCATCGGGGGCGACAGCTTCTGGGTCATCAACGGCCCGGGCAATCGCCCCGGCGGCATCGATGCCAGCGGCCGCAGCGCGCTGGCGGCCAGCCGCGACTGGTACGCACAGCGTGGCATCAGTGGCAGCATTCCCTTCCGCGGCGGCACCGCCGCGCTCACCGTGGCCGGCACGATTTCGGGCTGGGGCGCCGCGCACAAGCTGTCGGCGCAGTCACTGGGCGGCCGTCTGCCGCTGAGCCGCCTGCTCGACGATGCGATCTTCCTGGCACGCCAGGGCATTCCGGTCACGCGCAGCCAGGCCAGCACCACGCAGGCCAAGCTGGCCGAGCTCAAAGACCGCCCGGGTTTTGCCGAGACCTTCCTGACCCAGGGGCAGGTGCCGCAGGAGGGCGCGTTGTTCAAGCAGACGCGCCTGGCCGACACGTTGGCGCTGATCGCGCGCAAGGGCACGGACGAGTACTACCGCGGCGCGCTGGCCAGACAGATGGCGGCCGAACTGGCCGCCGTGGGCAGCCCGCTCACGCTGGCCGACCTGCAGGCGCACCAGGCCAAATTGATCGACCCGCTGACCGTGCCGGTCGGTGGCGCGCAGCTACACAACATGGTGCCGCCGTCACAAGGCCTGGTCTCGCTGCTGATCCTGGCGCTGATGGAGCGCTTCCCGGGCTGGAAGCAGGCCGGCCCCGAGAGCGCGGCCTTCGTGCATGCGCAGGTGGAGGCGACCAAGCTGGCTTTCCGCGTGCGCGACCGTTACCTGACCGACCCCGACTTCATGGCCCTGCCGCCGGCCGAGCTGCTGACGCCCGCGCGCATCGATGCGCTGGCGAAGGAATTCAAGTCCGACGTGGCCCTGCCCTGGGGCAAGACCGCCAAGCCTGGCGACACCATCTGGATGGGCGTGATCGACAAGAACGGCCTCGCTGTTTCTTTCATCCAGAGCATCTACCACGAGTTCGGTTCGGGCGTGGTGCTGCCCAGCAGTGGCGTGAACTGGCAGAACCGCGGCTGCAGCTTCTCGCTGGACCCGAAGCACGTGAACACGCTGGAGCCGCGCAAGAAGCCTTTCCATACCCTGAACCCTGCGATGGCCCAGCTGGCCAATGGCGGCAGCATGGTCTACGGCACCATGGGCGGCGACGGCCAGCCACAGACGCAGGCCACCATCTTCAACCGCGTGATGCGTTTTGGCGACCATCCGCAACAGGCCATCGAGCGGCCGCGCTGGTTGCTGGGCCGCACCTGGGGCCAGTCCAGCGACTCGCTCAAACTGGAAAGCCGCTTCGATCCGGCGGTGGTGACGCAGTTGCGTGCCCTGGGTCACGAGGTGGAAACCATCGGTGCCTGGGACGAAGGCGTGGGGCACGCCGGCATGCTGATCCGTCACCCCAATGGCGTGCTGGAGGGCGGGTTTGACCCGCGCTCCAACGGCGCAGTCGCGTCCTACTGAGCGCGATCAGCCCGCAAGGGCCGGGAAGAGCTTGGTGAGGCCGTCGGACATCACCTCCACGGCCAGGGCCGCGAGGATCAGGCCCATGAGCCGGGTCATCACGTTGATGCCGGTCTTGCCCAGCACCCGCGCGATCGGCTCGGCCAGGGCAAAACACAGGGCCGTGGCCAGCGCGATCACCACGCCGTAGCCCACCAGCATCCCGAGCTGAAGGAAGTCCCGGGCCTTGTCGGCGTAGATCACCACGGTGGACATGGTGGCCGGCCCGGTGAGCAGCGGGATGGTCAGCGGCACCACAGCGATGCTGGCACGCGCGGCCGAGCGCTCGGCCGCGTTCTGCATTTCCTCGGCATTCGACTTGGCTTCGGCCGGCTGCGCATTGAGCATGGCCAGCGCCGAGGTCAACAGCAACATGCCGCCACCGACCTGGAAGCTGGCCAGTGAGATGCCGAAGAAGGCCAGGATCTGCAGGCCCAGCAGGGCGCTGATGGCGATCACCGCAAAGGCGCTCAGTGAAGAGATCCAGATCGTACGCAGGCGTTGCTCGCGCGTGAAGCCCTGCGTGTAGTGGATGAAAAAGGGCACGATGGCCAGCGGGTTGACGATGGCCAGCAGGGTGACGAGGGGTTTGAAATCCATGGGGGGCTCAAGCAGTGGTGATGGTGGCTGGCGTACGTCGGCGGAACATGCTCCAGCCCTCCATGTGCAGCACCTTGTCGCCGCGCTGGTTGTGCATCTCCCACAGCGTGCGAACCAGGCCCACGTCGGGCCGGCTGCCCATGGGGCGGCTGTCCAGGATGGTGTGGCGCAGGCTCAGCACGTCTCCCGGAAAGACGGGCTTGGTCCACTTCAGGCTCTCCAGCCCGGGTGAGCCCAGGCCGGCGGCTTCGGACAGGAAGTTGTCGACCATCAGCCGCATGGCCATCGAGCAGGTGTGCCAGCCGCTGGCGCACAGGCTGCCGAACACGGAGGCCTGTGCGGCGGCTTCGTCCAGGTGGAAGGGTTGCGGGTCGAACTGGCGCGCGAAGTCCAGGATCTCTTCACGCGTGGGGCTGACACTGCCGAGCGCGCGTGTGCTGCCCACGGCCATGTCTTCCCAGTAGTACTTCAAGGTTTTTGTGCTCATCAGCGTCCTCCCGTGACGTCTAGGATGGAGCCGGTCGCATAGCTGGCTTCATCTGACAGCAGCCAGGCGATGGCGTTGGCGACTTCCTGCGCCGTGCCGGGGCGCTGCATGGGAATCTGTGGCGCCAGGCGCTGCGCCCGCCCGGGCTGGCCCCCGCTGGCGTGAATCTCGGTGTCGACGATGCCGGGCCTTACCGCATTGACGCGGATGCCTTCGGTGGCCACCTCGCGCGCCAGGCCCAGCGTGAAGACATCCACGGCGCCCTTGGCGGCGGCGTAGTCCACATACTGTCCGGCCGCGCCGTGCACCGAGGCCACGCTGCCGACGTTGACGATGACGCCCCCCATGCCGCCATGGCGCGTGCTCATGCGGCGCACCGCTTCGCGCGCGCACAGCATGGTGCCGAAGACGTTGATCTCGAACATGCGGCGCCAGCGGGCCAGGCTCTGTTCGTCCACGCGCTGGGCCGTGTCCACCACGCCGGCGTTGTTGACCAGGGCGGTGAGGCGGCCGAGCTTGGCGTCGACCTGCTCGAACAGTGCCAGCACCTGGGCCTCAACGGCCACATCGGCACGCACCGCCATGGCCGTGCCGCCGTCGGTGCGGATCTGCCGCACCACTTCGTCGGCTGCCAGCGACTTGCTCGTGTAGTTGACGGCAACCGCGTAGCCGCGCTGTGCAGCGAGCAGCGCCGTGGCGGCGCCGATGCCGCGGCCGCCACCGGTGACCAGTAGAACCTTGTCCAAAGCCGCGCTCCTGCAGGTGTGATGACGACAAGATACCATTGCCGCACGAATCGCGATATCGGGCAGCACAGGAGACACGATGAGCCGCACAGTGGACTACTACTTCGCGCCGCAGAGCCCCTGGACCTATCTGGGCCATGCGCGCCTTGCGAGCCTCGCCAAGGCGGCCGGCGCCACCATTCGCGTCTTGCCGGTGGACCTGGGCGGCAAGGTCTTCCCTGTCTCGGGCGGGCTCCCCTTGTCCAAGCGTGCGCCGCAGCGCCAGGCTTACCGCCTGATCGAACTCGGGCGCCACAGCGACTATCTCAAGATTCCGCTGCATCCTCAACCCAAATACTTCCCGGTGGGAGGCGACGATGCGGCCCGCCTGATCATCGCCGTCGACCAGCAGGACGGCGCCGAAGCCGCCATGAAGATCACCGGTGCCATCCTGGCCGCGGTCTGGGCGCAGCAGCGCAACATCGCCGACGAAAAGGTGCTGGCCGAGCTGCTGGCCGAGAACGGCCTGGACGCCAAGCGTCTGTCGCTGTCCGACAGCCAGGAAGTGCGCGAACGTTACGAAGCCATGACCCAGCAGGCCATCGATGCCGGCGTGTTCGGTGCCCCCAGCTACGTGATCGACGGCGAGATCTTCTGGGGCCAGGACCGGCTCGACTTCGTGGCGCGCAAACTCGGCGTGTCCGCCTGACATCTTCAGCAAGGAGCAGACAACCATGGGACAGTTCATCGACCTCAAGGCCGCCGACGGCTTTGTTTTTCCCGCTTACGTGGCGCAACCGGCGGGCAAGCCGCGCGGCGGCGTGGTGGTGTTGCAGGAGATCTTCGGCGTCAATTCGCACATCCGCGCGGTGGCTGACGCTTACGCCGCGGCCGGCTATCTGGCGGTGGCACCGGCCACCTTCCATCGCGCCCGCCCGGGCGTCGAGCTGGGCTACGCGCCCGACGACATGAGCGCCGGCATGGCACTCAAGGCCACGGTGGAAGCGCTGCCGGCACCCGGCGTGATGCAGGACATCCAGGCCGCGATCAACCATGCTGCCGGCGCCGGCAAGGTCGGCGTGGTCGGCTACTGCTGGGGCGGTCTGCTGACCTGGCGCAGCGCCTGCCTGCTCAAGGGCGTGGCTGCGGCGGTGCCCTATTACGGTGGGGGCGTGACCACCGAGGGCGAGATAGCGCGCAGCCCGAAGTGCCCGGTGCTGGCGCACTTTGGCGAGCAGGACCACTGGATCCCGCTTGACGGCGTGGCGGCCTTGCAGAAGGCCCACCCCGACATCGAGGTGCATGTGTATGCGGCCAACCACGGCTTCAACTGCGACCAGCGCGGCGCCTGGAACGCCGCGGCTGCGACGCTGGCGCGCGAGCGCACGCTGGCCTTCTTTGCCAAGCATGTGGGCTGACCTCATGTGGCGCCCGCTTGCTTGGCTCTGTTGTCTGGCCTTCGCCAGCCCCGCGCAGGCGGCTGACTACAGCGGCCCGCTGTTCGATGCCCATCTGCATTACAACGACGAGGCCTATCAAGGCCCGCACCCGCTGGACGATGTGCTGGCGCGCATGCAGCGCAACGGCGTACGTGCCATCATTGCCAACAGTCGGCCCAACGACGGAACCAAGACCCTCGCCAGCGCGGGCGCGCAGACCCGTGCCGCCGGCGTGACGGTGGTGCCCTTCATTCGCCTTTACCGCAACCGTGCCGACTACGACAACTGGTTCCGCGACGAGAGCATCTACACCATGGTGCAGACCGAGTTCGCGCGCGGCACGGCGGCCGGGCCCTACCGCGGTATCGGTGAATTCCACCTTTACGACAGCGCCAATGCCAACGGCCCGGTGGCGAGGAAGCTCATGCAGTTTGCGCAGGAGAAGGAACTGGCCGTGCTGGCGCATGTGGACGACGTGGCCATCGACCTGCTGATGGCGCATGCGCCCGGCGCGCGGCTGATCTGGGCTCACACCGGCATCAGCGGCCCTTCCGCGGCCCGGGTGCAGGCCTTGCTGGAGAAGTACCCGAAACTCATGGGCGAGCTGTCCTACCGCCCGGGCCTGAGTTGTAGCGACGACCGTGGCCGCACCCAGTTATGTCCGGACTGGCGCGCCCTGATGCTCAAGTTCCCGGACCGTTTCCTGATCGGCTCGGACACCTGGGTCAATCAACGCTGGCTGTACTACGATGGCCTGATGCAGGAGTACCGGCGCTGGCTGGGCGAGCTGCCGCCTGACGTGGCGCGCCGCATCGCCTGGGACAATGGGGCACGCCTGTTCCAGCTCACGCCGCCCTGATGCCCTCTTTCCAGCTACCGCTGTTCCCGCTGCAGACCGTGCTCTTTCCCGGCGCTGTGCTGCCGCTGCGCATCTTCGAGGTGCGCTACCTGGATCTGATCCAGCGCTGCCAGAAAGAAGATGCCCCCTTCGGCGTCGTCTGCCTCAGCAGTGGCAAGGAGGTGAGGCAGCCGCCGCGGCCGGGTGAGGCCGGGGGGCCAGCCTTCGGACCCGAGGTGTTTCACCTGGTGGGCACGATGGCACATATCGTCGCCTTCGAGCGGCCGCAGCCGGGGCTGATGCTGGTCCGCTGTCGCGGCGGCCGACGCTTCCGGCTGGTGCGCAGCGAGCAACTCAAGCACGGCTTGTGGACTGGCGAGGCCGAGTACCTGGAGGATGACGCGCCGGTGCCGGTGCCGCCGGACCTGGTGCACGTGCGCGTGGGCTTGCAGCGCTTGCTGCAGCACATGCAGGCGCAGGCCAAGCCCGGCGACGAGTTGCCGATCCAGTCGCCGCTGCAATGGGATGACTGCGGCTGGCTGGCGAATCGCTGGTGCGACATCCTGCCGGTCAGCCCGCAGCTCAAGCAGCAGTTCCTGGCGGTGGACAGTCCCCTGGTTAGGCTGGAGCTGGTGGCCGATCTGCTGGTACACCTGAAGATAGGGGTCGATACGGACCCGGTTTGACCCGCGCGCCGGCTCCGGTTGGCGCATGACCCTGGAGCTGGAGCATGAAGCGTGAATTCCTCGCCCTCGTCTTTGCCTTGACCGCTGCCCAGGTGGCGGCCGTCACTCTTGAGCAGACGACCTTGAAGAACGGCACAGTCGACATCCCGGTCCAGGTGGCCGTGCCGTCTGGCAAGGGGCCATTTCCGCCCGTGTTGTTCATCCACGCCAAACGTGGCATCGACGACAACGAGCGCCGGCACATCATGGAGTTGGCGGGCCAGGGCTTTCTGGTCGTCATGCCGGACTGGCAGGCCGGACGCATGATCGAGCGCTGGCCCTCCGAGCACGACCCAGCCACCGAAGGGGATGTCGAAGCCGCGTTCGACTACCTGCTGCGCCACCCGCAAGCCTGCCGCATGCCGGCGGGTATCGTGGCCCAGTCGCGCGGGCCCTGCTATGCGATCCGGCTGGCGGCCAAGCGTGGCAAGGACATCGCGGCTATCGCCAGTTACTACGGTCACATGCAGAACCCCAACGCGCCCGAGCCTGATCAGCTGTTCCGCGTGGCGCCCGAGATCATGCAGATCACCACGCCCTTGCTGCTGCTGATTGGTGAGCAGGATTTCGAGGTGCGGCGCATGAGCAACGGGCGGGCTTTTTATGCCCTTTGGGAGCGCGGAGTGCCGGTCGAGTTGCAGGGCTACCCACTGGCGCGCCGCGCCTTCGACTTCCGTGCCGATCAGACGCCCGAAGAAAAGGTGGCCGCGCGCCATGCGCGCCAGCGTACGCAGCAGTGGCTGCAGCGCTGGATGAAGCTGGACGAGGGCAAGCGCTGCCGATGAGGCGCAGCTCTGGTCAGCGCCCGCTGCGCTCGAGGTAGCGTTTGCGCCAGAACAGCAGGGCCAGTGCGATGGCGGTCACACCCATGGTGCCCATGGCCCACCAGAATCCGCCGTCGTTGTGGATCAACGGGATGGCGTCGAAATTCATGCCGAAGATGCCGGCAATCAGGTTCAGCGGCAGGAAAATGGCGGTGAGCACCGTGAGCGTGCGCATGATGTCGTTGGTGCGATTGCTCTGCGCGTTGAAGTGGATCTGCACGGCCGTTTCCACGCTCTGCTCCAGCCGGCGCACATGGTGCACCACACGTTCGATGTGTTCCAGCAAGTCGCGGCTTCGCACCAGCAGCAGGTCGCGTTCGCGCTGCGCTGCGGGCGTGTCCGTTTCCGGCCAGGTCTTGATCGATTCGATCCAGTCCTGTACGGCCGAGCGCTGGTCCTCGCAGATCTCGTCGAGCTGGTGCAGTGCCAGCCGCGTGTCCAGCAGCGCGGACCAGTTGTTGAAGCGGGTGCGTGGGTTGAGCAGTTCGCTTTGCCAGTGGTCGAGCTGGCGCGTGAGCTCACGCCGCAATTCCAGGAAACCGTCCACCATCTGGTTGACGATGCGCAGCATCAGGTCGGCCGGGGAGGCGGGCAGGCGGCTGTTGGCGCTACGCACGTCGTTGGTGTGGGCCTGCAACAGCCGCGAGGCATAGGCGTCGCGCGCCGCGCAGTCGGCCGGGTGCACGGAGAGCAGCACGCGATCGAAGACGGCAAAGCCGACCGGGCTGGTGTCGATGTGGCGCAGGATGGGCGGCCCGCCACGCCGCGTGCCCGACCGTGATGGCAACTGCGCGGGCTCGGCAGCGTTCGCGGCACTGGCGACGAGGCGGCGAAACACCAGCAGGTCGTACTGCGAGGTGTAATCGAAATGCGAAGGCAGCTGCAGGTTGAGCAGGTCGGAGACGTGCAGGTCGACCAGCTGCAGGCCGCACAGGGACTGCAGCGCGGCCTGGATCTGCGGCCAACCAGCTTCAAGTTCCTGCCGGTTGCAGGCGATCCAGACATGGCCGAGCGCTGGCAACTGCGCCGGCGGCGCGGTGGCTTCGCTCACGCCTTCCGGGCTGATGTTGAAGACGCGCATCCTGATGCTGTCGTCTATTCCTGCAGCAGCCGGGCTGCAGCGATGGCAAAGTAGGTCAGCACGCCGTCGGCGCCGGCGCGCTTGAAGCCCAGCAGGCTTTCCATCATGACGGCGTCGTGGTCGAGCCAGCCATTCTGGGCCGCGGCCTTGAGCATGGCGTATTCGCCGCTGACCTGGTAGGCAAAGGTCGGCACCCGGAACTCGTCTTTCACGCGGCGCACCACGTCCAGGTAGGGCATGCCGGGCTTGACCATGACCATGTCGGCGCCCTCGGCGATGTCCAGCGCCACTTCGCGCAGGGCCTCGTCGGTGTTGCCGGGGTCCATCTGGTAGACCTTCTTGTTGCTTTTGCCCAGATTGGCCGACGAGCCGACCGCGTCACGAAAGGGGCCGTAAAAGGCGCTGGCGTACTTGGCGCTGTAGGCCATGATCCGGGTGTGCACCAGGCGGTTGGCTTCCAGAATGCTGCGGATGGCGCCGATACGCCCGTCCATCATGTCGCTGGGGGCCACGATGTCCACTCCGGCCTGGGCCTGGGTCAGCGCCTGCCGCTCCAGGATTTCCACGGTTTCGTCGTTCAGGATATAGCCGGTCGGGTCCAGCACCCCGTCCTGACCATGGCTGGTGTAGGGGTCGAGCGCGACGTCGGTCATGATGCCCAGCTCCGGAAAGCGCTCCTTCAGGCCACGCACCACGCGCGGCACCAGGCCCTCGGGGTTATAGGCTTCTTTTCCGTCCAGACTCTTGAGCTTGGGATCGATGACCGGGAACAAGGCCATGGCCGGGATGCCGAGCTTGACGCACTCTTCGGCGACCGGCAGCAGCAGATCCAGGCTCAGGCGTTCCACGCCGGGCATGGAGGCCACGGCTTCGCGCCGGTTCTGGCCATCGAGCACGAACACCGGGTAGATCAGGTCGTTGACGCTGAGCGTGTGCTCGCGCACCAGATTGCGGGTGAACTCGTCGCGGCGCAGCCTGCGCGGACGACCCATGGGATAAGGGGCATAGGGTGTCATGGGCAAAATTGTGCCCGATTCCGTCCGATCGACCCCGCCCGCCAACTTTGCACGCTTCTGCGTCGTTTGACACTGCATTTCCCACAATTTTTGGCCCTGGCTTGCAATTGGTGCATGTTTTTGTTAGATTTACATCCGGGTGGTTCGCCACTCCCCGCTTTTCCTCCCTGAGCGGGGCCTTGATGTGTGACAGCAAAAAAGGCTTCCAACCCCGGCTTCGTGCCGGGGTTTTTTTATGTCCGCCGTGTGGTGGCCGCGCAGCAGCGCATCGCTCCAGGCTCCGCCAGCGCGACTAAACTCCGACCATGCTCTGGGTTAAATCGCTCCACATCGTCTTCGTCGCCAGCTGGTTTGCCGGCCTGTTCTATCTGCCGCGTATCTTCGTGAACTTGGCCATGGTGCCGGCCGATTCGGTAGCCGAGCGAGAGCGTTTGCTGCTGATGGCGCGCAAGCTGCTGCGGTTCACCACGATTCTGGCCGTGCCGGCCCTGGCCTTTGGCTTCTGGCTCTGGCTGGGTTATGGCATCGGACGAGGCCCGGGCAATGGCTGGTTGCATGCGAAGCTGGCGGTGGTCGTTCTGGTACTGATCTACCACCACGCCTGTGGGGTTCTGCTGAAGAAATTCCAGCGAGGTGAGAGTCGGCGCGGCCATGTCTGGTTCCGCTGGTTCAACGAGGCGCCGGTGCTGCTGCTGCTGGTCGCGGTCGTGCTGGTGGTCGTCAAGCCCTTCTGAATCGGCTGCGCGCCATGCCGCACAAGACCTCCGCGTGGCCCCTGAGCCTGGTTTATGTGGGGCTGGTGGTTTATGCCAGCCTCTACCCCTTTGCGGAGTGGCGTGACCAAGGGCCCTTGCCCTGGGGTTTTCTCGTCGCGCCGTGGCCCCACTACTGGACGGGCTTCGATCTGCTGTCGAATGTGCTGGGCTATGCGCCGCTGGGGTTCTTGTTGGCCTTGGGGGCGCTGCGCACTGGTCAGGGGCGCCGTGCCGTGCTGCTCGCGACTCTGGCAGGAGGATCCTTGTCCCTGCTGATGGAGACCTTGCAGGGCTACCTCTCGTCGCGGGTCCCGTCCAACGTCGACTTCCTGCTCAACCTGGCCGGGGCCTGGCTGGGCGCGGTGACCTCCACGCTGCTGGAGAAGTGGGGCGCCATTGATCGCTGGATCCGTTTTCGCGCCCGCTGGTTCGTGCCCGAAGCGCGCGGCGCCCTGGTGCTGCTGGCACTCTGGCCCTTCGCGCTGCTGTTCCCGGCGGCCGTGCCGCTGGGCCTGGGTCAGGTGTTCGAGCGGGTGGAGTCCGGCCTGGCCGAACTGCTGCTGGACACGCCGTTTCTGGAGTGGCTGCCGGTGCGAGTCGTGGAACTGCAGCCTCTGGTGCCCGGCACGGAAATGACTTGTGTTCTGCTGGGCGCCCTGATTCCGTGTCTGCTTGGTTTCAGCGTCATTCCGTCCATGCCTCGGCGTGCTAGCTTTGTGTTGGCTGTTCTGGCCGCCGCCATCAGCGCGACGCTGCTGTCGGCGACTCTTAGTTACGGCCCGATGCATGCATGGTCCTGGTTCAGCCTGCCGGTCAAGGCCGGCCTGGTGCTGGCGGGGGTTCTGGCCCTGCTGCTGCTGCGCGTGCCCGCTCGCGTCTGCGCGGCCCTGCTCCTGCTTTCCTTGGGGCTCTATCTGAGTCTCATCAACCAGGCGCCGGCCAGCCCCTACTTTGCCCACAACCTGCAGATCTGGGAGCAGGGCCGCTTCATCCGCTTTCATGGGGTGGCCCAGTGGCTGGGCTGGCTCTGGCCCTACGCGGTGCTGCTGTATGTGCTGGTCCGCGTCTGGGGATTGAGCACCCTGGACAGGGCTGCACCTAGAATCCGGGAATGAGCACCGATACCGTCCCCTCCTATTACGAGCGCCACGTCTTTTTCTGCCTCAACCAGCGTCCTGCGGGGGAGTCCTGCTGCGCCAACCATCAGGCCGAAGCGGCGTTCGAGCGTTGCAAGTCCCTGGTCAAGGCGGCCGGCCTGGCCGGCCCTGGGCAAGTGCGCGTGAACCGCGCTGGCTGCCTGGATCGCTGCGCCGGTGGCCCCGTGGCTGTGGTCTACCCCGAGGCCGTGTGGTATTCCTATGTGGATGTGAGTGATATTGACGAGATCGTCGAGTCGCACCTCAAGAACGGCAAAGTGGTCGAGCGCCTGCTGACGCCGCCGCATCTGGGGCGCTGAGCCATGAACGCGCAGACCGAGCGCCTGCTGCTGCAAGGCCCGGCCGGCCGCATGGAAGTGCTGCGTGACGTGCCCGGCGATGGGCTGCCCCTCAAGGGGGTGGCCGTCATTGCACATCCTCATCCGCTCTTTGGCGGGACCATGGACAACAAGGTGGTGCAGACGCTGGCGCGAGCCTTCGTGCAATGCGGTTGGCAGGCCCTGCGCTTCAACTTTCGCGGGGTGGGCGCCACCGAAGGCGTGCATGACGAGGGTCGGGGTGAGGCGCAGGATTTTCTCGCGGTCGTGCAGCAGTGCGCGCCAGAGGGCACTTTGGCGCTGGCCGGATTTTCTTTCGGCTCCTTTGTCATGAGCCAGTCCCTGGCAACCCTGTGGCCGGGGCGCCAGATCGACAAGCTGGTGTTGGTGGGCGTTGCTGCCAGCCGTTTTCGAGTTGCTGCGGTGCCCGAGGAATTGCACGAGCGCACGCTGGTGGTCCATGGTGAAAGCGACGACACCGTGCCCTTGGCCGCCGTCATGGATTGGGCGCGCCCTCAGGTGCTGCCGGTGACGGTGGTCCCCGGCGGCAGCCACTTCTTTCACGGACAACTGCCCTTGCTCAGGAGCCTGGTGGTCCGTCACCTCACCTCAAAGCCCGGATGAAGAAACTCCTTGGTTCGCTGCTCGCGTTGGCCGGGCTGTTTTGCGGTGGCGTCATGGCCCAGGCCATGCCCCAGCCACCCGAGATTGCCGCCCGCGCCTACCTGCTGCTCGACTTGACCAGTGGCCAGACGCTGGCTGCCCGCGAGGCGGACACCCCCATTCCCCCCGCCTCGCTGACCAAGCTGATGACGGCTTATCTGGTCTTCGATGCGCTTCGCTTGGGGCGGCTGGGCTTGACGCAGACCCTGCCGGTCAGCGAGCGTGCCTCTCGCCAGCCTGGCTCACGCATGTTCATCGACACCAGAATGAAGGTCCCCGTGGAGGACTTGCTCAAGGGCTTGCTGGTGCAGTCCGGTAACGATGCCGCTGTGGCGTTGGCCGAAGGTGCGGCTGGCAGCGAGGAGCGTTTCGTTGAGCTCATGAACGAGCAGGCCCGGCTGTTGGGCATGCAGGCAACGCGGTTTGTCAATCCGACCGGCCTGTCCCAGCCTGGACAGTCGAGCACGGCGCGCGATCTGGCCACCCTGGCTTCGCGCTTGCTGCGCGACTTTCCGGATCGGGCGCATTTCCACGCCATCCGCAAGTACCGCTACGAGGGCACCCCGCCAGCGAATGACAGCAACCGCAACCTGTTGCTGTTTCGTGATCCTTCTGTGGACGGCCTCAAGACTGGCCACACCGAAGCAGCCGGTTACGGCCTGATTGCGACGGCGCAGCGCGAGTTTCCCCATTTGGGGCCGGCGGGTGCGCCCGGCGCCCGACGCCTGATGGCGGTGGTGCTCGGCGCCGACAGCGAGAACGCGCGGGCCAACGAAGCCCAGAAGCTGCTGAATTGGGGCTACACCGCATTTGAGGCGATCAAGCTGTTCGACGCCAATCAGGCCGTGCTCACGCCTGCCGTCTGGAAGGGGCGGACTGCCCAGGTTCGCCTGGGGCGGCCCCAGGCCGTGGTGGTGACGGTGCCGACGGGTCAGGCGGGCCGGCTGCGCACCCAGGCCATCAGGCCCGACCCCCTGGTGGCCCCGCTCCAGAAGGGTCAGCCGACCGGGATGCTGAGGATTTATGTTGGTGAGCACAAGCTTCTGGATATTGAATTGCTGAGCCTTGATGCGGTTGAGGAGGCGGGCCTGATCGGTCGAGCCTGGGATGCCTTGCGCCTCTGGATCCAGTAGCTCCAGGCGGCTTGCCGCGCGCGCTTCGTACCCGCGCTGTCCCGACCACACATTGCGGACGTGTGGGTGACCTGATACACTCGAAGGCTTTTCGGAAATTCCGAAGGGTTTCACGTTTTCGTTTTTATCAAACGTTGAGGGACGTTTCTAAATGCCAACCATTAACCAGCTAGTGCGTCAAGGCCGTGAGGTCGAGACCATCAAGTCGAAGAGCCCTGCCATGCAGAACTCTCCGCAGCGCCGCGGTGTGTGCACCCGTGTGTACACCACGACGCCCAAGAAGCCCAACTCCGCTCTGCGTAAGGTCGCCAAGGTGCGCCTGACCAACGGTTTTGAGGTCATTTCCTACATCGGTGGTGAAGGCCACAACCTGCAGGAACACTCTGTCGTGCTCGTGCGCGGCGGTCGTGTCAAGGACCTGCCGGGTGTTCGTTACCACATCGTGCGTGGCTCGCTCGACCTGCAAGGCGTGAAAGACCGCAAGCAGTCGCGCTCCAAGTACGGCGCCAAGCGCCCCAAGAAGGCTTGATTTTTCAGGTCTGAGTTTTTCGGTGCTCGCTCCGTCAGGCAGACGGTTTGAGCGTAGTGACCCGAAGCTCGGAATTGTCCGGGTGGGTCGAGTAAGTGAGAGTTCTGTATGGCTCTCGCGGTGTCTGAAAAGATGCCAACTGAAGCAATATGAGGTGAAACATGCCACGTCGTCGCGAAGTCCCTAAACGTGAAATCCTGCCGGATCCGAAGTTCGGCAATGTCGATCTTTCCAAGTTCATGAACGTGATCATGGAAGGCGGCAAAAAGGCGGTTGCCGAGCGCATCATTTACGGTGCCCTCGAAACCATTGGACAGAAGACCGGCAAGGATGCGCTGGAGCTGTTCACGATCGCCATCAACAATGTGAAGCCGATGGTTGAGGTGAAGTCCCGTCGTGTCGGCGGCGCCAACTACCAGGTGCCGGTTGAAGTGCGCCCGGTGCGTCGCCTGGCCCTGTCCATGCGCTGGATCAAGGAAGCCGCCCGCAAGCGTGGCGAGAAGTCCATGGCCCTGCGCCTGGCCAACGAGATCATCGAGGCCACCGAAGGCCGTGGCGGCGCCATGAAGCGCCGCGATGAAGTGCACCGCATGGCCGAGGCCAACAAGGCCTTCAGCCACTTCCGTTTCTAAGCCACAACTGCCCCACAGGAGCGCAGGCCCGCCACGAGCGGGCCTGACCTGTTTAACGAAAGACCATCATGGCACGCAAAACGCCCATTGAGCGCTACCGCAACATCGGTATCTCCGCTCACATTGACGCCGGCAAGACGACCACCACCGAGCGCATTCTTTTTTATACCGGTGTGAATCACAAGATCGGTGAAGTGCACGACGGTGCGGCCACCATGGACTGGATGGAGCAGGAGCAGGAGCGTGGCATCACGATCACCTCTGCTGCGACCACCTGTTTCTGGAAGGGCATGGAGCTGTCCTATCCCGAGCACCGCTTCAACATCATCGACACCCCCGGCCACGTGGACTTCACCATCGAGGTGGAGCGCTCCATGCGCGTGCTGGATGGTGCCTGCATGGTGTATTGCGCCGTGGGCGGCGTGCAGCCGCAGTCGGAAACCGTCTGGCGCCAAGCCAACAAGTACAAGGTGCCGCGCCTGGCCTTCGTGAACAAGATGGACCGTACCGGTGCCAACTTCTTCAAGGTCTATGACCAGATGAAGCTGCGCCTGAAGGCCAGTCCCGTGCCGATCGTGATCCCGATCGGTGCCGAGGAAAACTTCACCGGCGTGGTCGACCTCATCAAGATGAAAGCCATCATCTGGGACGAAGCTTCGCAGGGCATGAAGTTTGAATACAAAGAGATTCCCGCTGAACTGCTGGAGTCCGCCAAGAAGTGGCGCGAAGGCATGGTCGAGGCCGCCGCCGAAGCCAGTGAAGAGCTGATGAACAAGTATCTTGAGGAAGGCGACCTGAGCGAAGCTGAAATCAAGCTGGGCATCCGCACCCGCACGATCGGCGCCGAGATCCAGCCCATGCTGTGCGGCACTGCCTTCAAGAACAAGGGTGTGCAGCGCATGCTGGACGCCGTGATCGACTTCCTGCCCTCGCCCGTGGACATCCCCCCGGTGGGCGGCCTGGACGAAGACGAGAAGGAAACGTCCCGCAAGGCCGACGACAGCGAGAAATTCTCTGCGCTGGCCTTCAAGCTGATGACCGACCCCTTCGTCGGCCAGTTGACCTTTGTGCGCGTCTATTCCGGCGTGCTGACCAAGGGCGACACGGTCTACAACCCGATCAAGGGCAAGAAGGAGCGTATCGGCCGTATCGTGCAGATGCACGCCAACAATCGCCTGGAAGTGGACGAAATCCGCGCCGGCGACATCGCTGCCTGCGTGGGCCTGAAAGATGTGACCACCGGCGAAACCCTGTGCGATCCGGATGCCATCCTGACGCTGGAGCGCATGGTGTTCCCCGAGCCCGTGATTGCACAGGCCGTGGAACCCAAGACCAAGGCTGACCAGGAAAAGATGGGCATCGCCCTGCAGCGTCTGGCTGCAGAAGATCCTTCCTTCCGCGTCAAGACCGACGAAGAGTCCGGTCAGACCATCATCGCCGGCATGGGCGAACTGCACCTCGAGATCATCGTCGACCGCATGAAGCGCGAGTTCGGCGTGGAAGCCAACGTGGGCAAGCCGCAAGTGGCCTACCGCGAAACCATCCGCAAGAAGGTCACCGAGGTCGAAGGCAAGTTTGTGCGCCAGTCCGGCGGCAAAGGCCAGTACGGCCACGTGGTGTTCACGGTTGAGCCCAGCGAAGCCGGCAAGGGCTTCGAGTTTGTCGACGCGATCAAGGGCGGTGTCGTTCCGCGGGAGTTCATTCCGGCGGTTGAGAAGGGTGTGATCGAGGCCATCACCTCCGGCGTGCTGGCGGGCTTCCCGGTGGTGGACGTCAAGGTCACGCTGACCTTCGGCTCCTACCATGACGTGGACTCGAACGAAAACGCCTTCAAGATGGCCGCCATCTTCGGTTTCAAGGAAGGCTGCCGCAAGGCCAGCCCCGTCATCCTCGAGCCCATGATGGCTGTGGAAGTCGAGACGCCTGAGGACTACGCCGGCAACGTGATGGGCGACCTGTCGTCGCGTCGCGGCATGGTGCAGGGCATGGAGGACATGGTCGGTGGCGGCAAGGCCATCAAGGCTGAAGTTCCGCTGTCCGAAATGTTCGGCTACTCGACCACGCTGCGTTCTGCCACCCAGGGTCGTGCCACGTATTCGATGGAGTTCAAGCACTACGCTGAAGCTCCGCGCAACGTGTCCGAGGCCATCGTGGCTGCACGCGCCAAGTAAGTTTCAAGCTGTCTGCGACGGTGTGCCGCCCTGTTCCCGTGCGGGGCGAACCAGCAACACCGTGCAGACATTAAACCTGTACACGGGAACCTGTTCTTTGGAGATTTGAAAAATGGCAAAAGAGAAATTTGAGCGGACCAAGCCGCACGTCAACGTGGGCACCATTGGACACGTGGACCACGGCAAGACCACGCTGACGGCGGCCATCACCACCGTGCTGGCGGCCAAGTTTGGCGGTC
>JAUYQZ010000012.1 GCA_030695415.1 Hylemonella sp. | reverse complement strand
GGCCGGCACCGAAGTGGCGGGTGTTGTGGCGCAGCAGGTTGTCGCCGTCGCGCAGGGCGTCGGCCAGGCGGTTGGTGAGGATGTAGGCCCGGATGGACAGCAGGGAGCCCTGGCCGAAGCCTTCTTCCAGGCGGGTGTCGTTGCCGACCTTGGCACGTATGGCATCGTAGAGGACGACGGCCTCGTCGGCGCGGCCTGCGGCCGTCAGGGCATTGGCCAGGATGATTCGGCCGTTCAGGCGCGCCGGGCTGGTTTCAGAGAAGCCGGCTTCGTGCAGAGATCGGTCCGCCCACTGCGCCAGCACGGTCGCTTCCGCATGGCGACCATGATTTGTGAAAACCAGCGACAGCGTCCAGAGTGCGCGACCCGTGATGAAAGAGTTGCGGCCATTGAGTACCAGCGAGCTCTTCAAGATCTCGCGCAGAAGCACCTCGGCCTCGTTCAATCGCTGCTGCTGGATCAACGCCTTGCCCAGGAAAAGGCGCGTCGAATTGTTACGCGTCTGGATCCGGTCCATCGGAATCTCAAAGGGCAGGTTCCTCTGATTGACGGCGTTGTATTCCGCGTTTCTTTCGCCTTGGCGGCTGGCGGCCAGGAAGGCGCGCTCTGCCTCTTCGAGTTTGCCTTCACTCAAAAGCACGAAGCCTCGCGCGGTTTCGAGCAGACTCGAAAAGTGCGGAAGCCGCATGGCGAGTTGTGGCCGCCTGCTCAATTGACGGTACAGCGCATCCGCCTTTCCCAGGGCCAGCCGCGCGCTGTCCAGATCGCCCAGATGGACGTAATTCGTGATGACATGGAAATACAGGGTCAGCAGCAGGGGAGGAAGGCGCTGGGATTTTTCCAGTTCAAGGGCCAGTTCAAGCGTGCTTTCCTGAGACGCAGCGACGCTTTTGGAGTACCAGAGACTGATGGCGTATTCAAACCGTACTCGCGTCAGGCCACCTAAGGCCACCTCTTCCAGGCTGGCTTGGCGTGCGTAGGGCAGTGCGTTGCCCAGATATTCAGTGCGTTTCTCAACTTGCTGCAATTCTTCGGCGACCAAGGCCTTTTTATGCCAGGCTCGCGCCAGATCGGCAGGTGCCCCTTCGCTTGGAACGGGTGCTTCGAGGAGGGTGCGCAATTCGTTGACACGTTGCTGGTCGGGCTTGTAGCTGCGCAAGAGCAGGACCAGGTCGGCAATGGTGGGAGGGGGCGTGCCACCGGTCTCGATCACCGGCTGTGCCTCCGGGGTCACCATCGCGGCTGGCGATCCATCGGGGCGGGGTTGCGCCCAACTGGAAGGCAGGAGCAGGATCATCAGGATGCTGGCCAGCAGGCGGTGTCGGATGGGCATGGCAGAGGTGTTCCCGCAGTGGTGATGCGCGGACCATGATAGCCTGCACGCCAGCCCGCTAAACTCTGCCGCAAATCAACGAGCGCGCAATCTTTCACGCACCGAGCTTTATCGTGTCCCGACTGTCGTTTTCCTGGCTGTATCGTTCCGCTGCCCGGCGCTGCTGGGCCGGCTTGGGCCTGTGCCTGTTGCTGACGGCCGTGGAGTGCTGGCAGCGTGCACCCGCGAGCGTCGCGCCCCAGGCCGTCTGGCCATCCGGGGCACAGGCCGCCACCGGTCGGCTGGTGTTGCAGGCGGCGGGCCGTGTCCCGATGCCGGTCAACACGCCGGCCGCGCACGCCAGCACCCTGCTGGCCATGCCGCCGGACCATCCCGCAGCCCTGCAGGCCTACTGGTTTGCCGGGTCGCGCGAAAGCGGGCCGGATGTGCAGATTGCCATGTCGCGATTCGATCGCGCGTCCCAGCAATGGAGCCCGGCGGCCTATGTGGTGAATCGCCAGAGCGCGGCTGACACGCTGGGCTTTGGTCTGCGTCGCCTGGGCAATCCGGTGGCGTGGCGCGATGCGCAGGGCCGCACCCATCTCTTTGTCGTGGCCACCGGCCTGGGCGGCTGGGCGGCCGGGCGCATCCTGCACCTGCGTCAGGACGCACCGCACGAGCCCTTCCAGCCACTGCGCGTGTTGCCCCTGTCCTGGGTGTGGAACACCAGCCACCTGGTGCGTGCCATGCCCCTGCCGCTGGCCGATGGCGGCATGGTGCTACCGGTGTATTTCGAGATCGGTGTGAAGTACCCCGTGGCCCTGCGCTTTGATGCGGCCGGTGAGTTTCGCGGCATGACGCGCATGTCGCAGCGCCGCGACCTGCTGCAGCCCACCCTGCTGGCGCGCAGCGAGACTGAATGGCTGGCCCTGCTGCGCGACAACCGCGCGGACCGCAAGCTGCGCGCAGTGTTGACCCACGATGGTGGGCGCAGCTGGCTGGACCTGCCCGACCCTGGGCCCGCCAATCCCGACGCTGCCGTGGCTGGCTTGGCGTTGCGGTCCGATCTTATGTTCCTCGCGCACAACCCGCGCGCTGAATCCCGGGCGCAACTGGTGCTGAGCCAGTCGCGCGATGGCCTGGAGTGGACGGTGCTGGAGACGCTGGCGCAGGCCGCGCCGGGCCGCGAGATGTCCTACCCCTCCATGGCCTGGGCCGATGACAGCCTGTGGGTGAGTTACACCGAGCAACGCCAGGCGATTGCCTGGCAGCGTTTCATGCTTGTGCCTTTGGCACGCTAGGGCCCGACGATGGAACTGACTCAGCTGTCCACCGCCCTGCTGTCCACCGAGGCGAGCGCATTGCCCGCCCCGCTGGTGGCTCGCATCTACCTGGGGCTGGCCTGGGGACTGGTGCTGGCCGCCCTGGCCCTCGTGCTCCTGCGCCGCCGCGGGATGAACGCGATGGGTCTGCAGTACTGGCTGCCGCTGCTCCTGCTGCTCTGCTGTCTGCTGCCCGGCGGGCTGTCGCCTGCCTTCTGGCTGGGTCTGGCGTTTCGTGCGCCGAGCGGCTTGCTGGTGGCTGTGTGTGGCTGGGTGCTGCTGCAGCACTACCGGCCGCAGGCGCCGGGCGTCAGCGGGTTCGAGCATTTCCGCGGGGGAGCGCCGGCCCTGATTGTGCTGGGCTGGGCCCTGCTGCTCGACACCTTTGCCCTGTGGCCGGTGAGCCTGTATGCCTGGGGTTTCACACCGCTGGCGCTGGGGGCGCTGGTGCTGCTGGGCTATCTGCCCTGGCTGCTGCGTGGCAACGCCATCCTCTCAGGAGGGCTGATCGCTGCGCTGCTGTTGCATGTGTTCTTGCGCCTTCCCAGCGGCAATGTCTGGGATGCGGTGCTGGACCCCTGGCTCTGGCTGCTGCTCCAGGCCGACTGGCTGTGGCGCAAGCTGCGTCGCTCTTAGGAGCGAGTCAGCAGCCACTCGCGTCGGTACATCCACTGCTGCGGGTACCAGAGGTTGTCCAGTCGCACTTCGCCGGGCAGATGCCGGCTGGTGAGCAGCCAGCGCTCGCCCAGCACGCGGCAGGCAGGCTGCTGGCAGGGCGGCGCAGTCTGTGACTCGGACGACTGGATCCAGACCACGGCCTCATGCCCGGCCAGCAACTGCCGCAACTCGTCGGCCGCGGTCGGCGCTGGCATGCCAGGCGCCCGCCGCGCCATGGCACGCGCACCGGTTTCGTAGGGCAGGAACTGGTGCGGGCCGGGCAGCAGAAACTGGAAGCGTTCGAACTGGCTGTTGAAGCCGTTGGGCACGGCGACACGACCCTGGGGCGTGTCAGCCATGGCCTGTGCGTCATAACGGCCCACGGGGCCGTCCATGGGCGCCACGCTGAGGTTGAAGGCGGCATAGACCAGCAGGCTGGCCAGCACGGCGGCGCCCCGGCTCCAGGCGCTTCGCCACAGTCCGGCGACGATGGTGACCGCGCCGGCGCTCACCGCCAGCAGGGCCAGACCGAGTTCGACCGGGGAGGACAGGCCGAGCGTGTGGCCGACCCAGGCAATGCGGGCGATCATCAGCAGGGCCAGGCCGGTGAACAGCAGCGTGGGCAGGAACCAGGCACGCGCAATATCGCGCCAGTGCAGGGCCAGCAGCATGGCCACGGCCGGCATGGCCGGGATCACGTAGCGTGCAGAGCGCTGGCTGGGAAACAGGAAGACCAGCAGCCAGACCAGGGCCCAGGCCAGCAGGATGGCCTGGTGCGGCGGGAGCGACCAGACCTTTCGCCAGTGCGGCAGGCGCCTGAGGCCGAACCAGCCCAGCCCGATGATGACGAAGAACAGCAGGCCGGCATTCACCGCATAGGCCAGCAGTTGCGACCAGATGCTGGAACCGCTTAGCGAGAAGGCCTCGTGCCACCAGCCGCGACTGTCGGAGAACTTGGCCGCGTTCTCGGCGACGATGAACTCGCGCCACACGGCTTGCGGATCCGGGTCAAGCACGAACCACAGGCCGAACACGGCGAGTGCAAAAACGGCGCTGAAGGCGGTCTTCAGCGTGTGCTGCCAAACGGTTCGCCAGCTCAGGTGTGATTCGCTGGCCACCAGGGCCAGCCACCAGGCGGCGGCAGCCGGTGCGATCAGCGCAAAGGACTTGTAGGCCAGGCCCAAGCCCAGGCCCAGGCCGAAGAGCAGATGAGCCAGCCAGCCGGGGCTGGCCGCCGGCAGTCGCGCGCGCTGCCAGAGCAGGGCGAACAGTGGCAGGCTGAACCAGAAGGTTTCGGGGGCACTCGTGAGATAGGGCCGCCCGTAGCGGAACGTGCTGAGGAAGGCCAGGAAGAGACAGGCGGCCAGGAGTCCCTCTCGCCAGCGCTGCGTGATGGCGCGCAGGCACAGCACGATGGCCGCACTGACCAGCAGCAGGTAGACCAGGCTGGGCACGCGCAGCGCCGCCATGCTCCAGTGCTCGCCCCAGCCGCCGGCCACCATGGCCTGCCAGAACAGCATGGGCGGTTTGGTGTTGCGCGTGTCGACCAGTTCCGAGGCCAGTGGCAGCCACTGGCCGGTGGCTGCCGTCTCGCGGGCGATGTGCGCGTAGACCATCTCGTCGCCATTGCTGGGAACGTACTGCCCGTCCAGGCCGAAGGCATAGACACAGACAGCCAGCAGCAAGAGGGCCAGCCAGAAAAGAGGGGGCGTGTTGTCGGAAGAAGGTCCGGAAGCTTGCATGCGCATCACCTGGCCCCGAGTGACGGGGCCGTCGCCGGCATTATGGCGCGCGTTTGTGGCGGAAGGTCCAGCGATCGTTGGCGATGAAGTTGCTGACGCTCGCAATCACGATGGCGATGACGTTGGCCAGCAGGTAGTGCAGGCCCATGTGGGTCAGCCACAGCGTGAGTGCGTACTGCAGCAGGATGCCCAGCCAGGAGGCAGTGGCGTACTGCCCCAGCTGGGCCAGCAGGCTGCGTTTGCGCAGGCGCTGCCCTTCTTCGACTGCCGTGGCGTGCAGGCGGTCGGACCAGGTCCACAGGCGGTTCCAGGTGAAGTTGTTGACCGTGGCCACGGCAATGGCCAGGGCCAGCGAAAAGTAGGGCTTGCTGCCGGTCGGCTCGATCGTGCTGAACAGGAATTCGTGCGCCGTGTAGAGCACGGCCAGGTTGACCACCGTGCCGCTGGCGCCGACCAGGCCGAAACGCACATAGCGGAAACCGTGCAGCCAGTCGATCAGCTGCCAGGCGCGATCACGCAGGGGGGGCTTGTTCATGCAGCAGCGGGCGCTTTGCGCAAGGCCTGCAGGGCATCGGCCAGCACGGGGTCTGGGGCGATGCGCTTGAGGCACTGGTTGTCGCCGTCGCAGAAGGTCAGGCGGTGGTTGTAGGCCGAGAGGCAGGGCGAGCACGCAATGCCCGATTCGTACACAGTGGCCCTGGGGCCAAAGGTGCCGGGCAGGGGGCCGTAGAGCTTGCCGGTCTCGGGGCCGAAGAACATCAGCGTGCGGATAGGCGTGAGGCTGGCGAAGTGGCCCGGGCCGCCGTCATTGGTCAGCAGCAGATCGCTGGCGTGGAAAAGCATCAGCAGTTCGCGCAGGCTGCGGGTGTAGCCCGTGAGCGCAATGCATTGCTCGCTGCCGACCTGCTGCTTGATGTCCTGGGCCAGGGCCATGTCTTCCTTGAGGCCGATGAAGCCCACGGCATGGCCCTGTTCGCAAAGACCACGCGCCACGCGCGCGTAATGTGCGGCCGGCCAGGCGCGCTCGGGAAGGATGCCGCCGCCCGGGTACATGAGCACGATCTTGCGGCCGACCAGCACGGGGTGGTCGCGCAGCAGTTTCTCGCGATAGGCTGACAACTCTTCGGCAGCGAAGGGCACGGACAGGCCGGTTTCGGTGGGCAACTCGCGGATGGGTGCGGCCTTGTGGCGCGGCGCGCCATCGCTTTCCAGGGCGTCAACCAGCGAGAGGAACTGCTTGCTGATGTGCTGGTAAGGGTTGTAGGGGATGGCGCAGTTGATGTAGCTGCCGCGGTACAGGCCTTCCTGGGTGTGCGGCGTGAAGCCGGCGCGCCGCGGCGCGCCCGTGAGGTAGGCGAGCAGGCTGCTGACGCGCGAGAACAGCTCGCAGTCGATGACGGCGTCCAGCGGCAGGCGGCGCATGGCCAAACTGACGCGCCAGATGTCACGGGCCAGGCGCAAAGGCGAGCTGTCGTCGATGCCGTGGAAGTGGGCGTCTTGCGTCAGACGCAGCATGCGAGCGACTTCCTGGTTCTTCTTCAGTTGCAGCACATGCAGGGTGACACCGGGATACTGTTCGCGCAGCGCCTTGAACATGGGGCCGGCCAGCACGATGCTGCCCATCTCGGACAGCAGGATGACCAGGATGTGGCGCGGCGCCTGCTGGCGATCGATTTCCGGGGCGCGCGTGCCAAGCAGACGCGCCCACACGGAGACTGCAGAGCACAGCAGCTGACCGACCCAGCGATCGATCCAGCGTTGTGTTTGCAGCTTCATGCGGCGCGTTCTCTCTTCTGTTTACTTCAGCCCGGCCGCTGCGCGCAGCACCTGAGCCTTGTCGGTGCGCTCCCACGTGAACTCGGGCTCTTCACGACCGAAGTGGCCGTAGGCGGCGGTCTTCTCGTAGATCGGGCGCAGCAGGTCCAGCATCAGGATGATTCCCTTGGGACGCAGGTCGAAGTGTTCGGCCACCAGGGCGGCGATCTTCTCGTCGGAGATCACGCCTGTGCCCATGGTGTTGACCGTGATGTTCATGGGCTTGGCCACGCCGATGGCGTAGGCCACCTGGATCTGGCACTTCTTGGCCAGGCCGGCGGCCACGATGTTCTTGGCCACGTAGCGGGTCGCGTAGGCGGCCGAACGGTCCACCTTGGACGGGTCCTTGCCCGAGAAGGCACCACCGCCGTGCGGGCAGGCGCCGCCGTAGGTGTCGACGATGATCTTGCGGCCTGTCAGGCCGCAGTCGCCCTGGGGGCCGCCGACGACGAAGCGGCCGGTCGGGTTGACCAGGTACTTGGTGTCCTTGAGCCATTCCTTGGGCAGCACCGGCTTGATGACTTCCTCGATCACGGCCTCGTAGAAGCTGGCCTTGAGCCGGGTGGCGGTCTCGCTCTGGTCGGGGCTGTGCTGGGTGGACAGCACCACGGTGTCGATGCTGTGAGGCTTGCCGTCCACATAGCGCATGGTGACCTGGCTCTTGGCGTCCGGGCGCAGGAAGGGCAGGCGGCCGTCCTTGCGCAACTGGGCCTGGCGTTCGACCAGGCGGTGCGCGTAGTGGAGGGGCGCGGGCATTAGCGCGGGCGTCTCATCGCAGGCGTAGCCGAACATCAGGCCCTGGTCACCGGCGCCGATGTTGAGGTGGTCGTCACTGGCATGATCCACGCCCTGGGCGATGTCGTTGGACTGCTTGTCGTAGGCCACCAGCACGGCGCAACCCTTGTAGTCGATGCCGTACTCGGTGTTGTCGTAGCCGATGCGCTTGATGGTGTCGCGCGCGACCTGGATGTAGTCGACATGCGCGTTGGTGGTGATTTCGCCGGCCAGCACGACCAGACCGGTGTTGGTCAGCGTCTCGGCCGCCACGCGGCTGCGCGGGTCCTGCTTGAAGATTGCGTCCAGGATCGCGTCAGAGATTTGGTCCGCCACCTTGTCGGGATGGCCCTCGGAAACGGACTCGGAAGTGAAGAGATAGTCGTTCGCCATTGCATAAACTCCATTAGTGGTTATCAGGCGCGTTGCCTGGGCTGGGAGCTTCGGCGAACGCTTTAGCAGAGGTGTCATGAATGACGGCACAATCGGTCCCGTTCGGGGTGTCGGTCTGTGCCTGTCGCCCTGCAAGTAGTTCCGTAACTCGGCGACCCGCGCATTTTAGCCCAATGATCCTGCTGTTCCGCGTCTTGTCCTGGCTGCCCCTTTGGCTGCTGCATGGCATCGGCTGGGGGCTGGGCTGGCTGGTCTTCGCTCTGTCGCCAAGCTACCGGCGGCGCTTTGTCGCCAATCTGCAGCAGGCGGGTTTCCAAAGCTCGCAGTGTCGTGGCGCCATCGGTCA
The DNA here is from genome assembly GCA_030695415.1 of Hylemonella sp. GTDB lineage: Bacteria > Pseudomonadota > Gammaproteobacteria > Burkholderiales > Burkholderiaceae_C > Hylemonella. The sequence goes on along the minus strand of JAUYQZ010000012.1, from coordinate 42,956 downwards.
GGCAGGACAGCTGGTGACCGAATTGCCACGTCTGTGGTTCGGACGGCCCGTGCGCATCGACTGGGAGGGGGCGCACTACATTGAGCAGGCGCTGGCGGCGGGGCGCGGCATCGTGTTCCTGACGCCGCATCTGGGCAGTTTCGAAGTGACGGCGCAGGCCTACGCCGCGCGCTACGGATCGATCCAGCCCATCACCGTACTGTTCCGGCCATCGCGCCAGCCGCGCCTGCGTGCCCTGGTGGCGTCGGCCCGCATGCGGCCGGGGCTGCAGGCGGCACCCACCACGCTGGCGGGCGTGAAACAGCTGATCAAATCCCTTCGGCAGGGCCAATCGGTCGGTCTGCTGCCCGACCAGGTGCCGCCTTCCGGGCTGGGGGTCTGGGCGCCCTTCTTCGGGAGCGAGGCCTACACCATGACCCTGTCGGCCCGATTGGTGCAGCAGACGGGTGCTGCCGTGCTGCTGGCCTGGGGCGAGCGCCTGGCTTGGGGGCGTGGTTACACCGTGCATGTGCAGCCCCTGAACACGCCACTGCCGTCCGAGCCACAGGCCGCTGCAACGGCGATCAACCAGGCCATGGAGCAAGTCATCGCGACCTGTCCGCAGCAGTACCTCTGGGGCTACGCCCGTTATAAGCAACCGCGTCAGGAGGCGCTTTGATGCAGCACCCGGGTGTCCTGTTCATGCGCATGATCGCACCCTTGCCCTTGGCGTGGGTGCGCGCCCTCGGGGCGCTGGTGGGCTGGGCGCTCTACCTCCTGGCCGTGCCGCGCCGTCGCGTGGTCATGACCAATCTGGCGCTGTGCTTCCCGGGCCATCCCCTGTCCGAGCGCCGGCGCTGGGCGCGGGAGTGCTTTGTCTATTTCGCCCAGGCCTGGTTCGACCGCTCGTGGCTCTGGCATGGCAAGCCCGAGACCCTGCGTGAGCGGCTGCACATCACGGGGGCCGTACAGGAACTGCAGGGCAGCCAGCCGACGGTGATCTTCGCCCCGCACTTTTTCGGACTAGACGCTGCGGGCACGGCCATCAACCAGCAGTCGGACCGGCTCATGGTCAGCATCTATACGCCGCAGCGCAACAAGGCGGTGGACCAATGGCTGCATGACGGGCGCCGGCGCTTCGGCAACTTGCGCCTGTACTACCGCGACGAGGGGGTGAAGTCCATCGTTTCGGCCTTGCGGGCGGGCGAGTTGCTGTATCTGCTCTCGGACATGAACTTCGGCCCCGAGGAATCGATCTTCGTGCCCTTCTACGGTGTGCCGGCCGCCACCGTGCCTTCGTTGCCGCGTTTCGCCCGCCTGGGCCGCGCCAAAGTGGTGCCGGTGACGGCGCGCATCACGTCGCAGGGCTATGACATCGAGGTCCATCCGTCCTGGCAGGACTATCCGGGCGCTGATGTCGAGGCTGATACAGCTTTCATGAACCGGTGGCTGGAGGGCGTCATCAACACCATGCCCTCGCAGTACTACTGGGTACACAAACGCTTCAAGACCCGCCCACCCGGGGAGCAGGGCGTCTACTGAGGCATCAGGTCTGCAGGAAACGCTGCAGCGAGCTGATCACCCGCTGCGGCTGCTCGTGCACGATCCAGTGGGTGGCGTCTGCCACGGTCTCCAGCGTGAGTCGCGGGATGTAGGCGTCCAGGCCCTCGATCAATTCGGGCGGCAGGGCGGTATCGCCCATGCCCCAGAGCACGAGTGTCGGCAGTGAGATGGTGAGCATCTCGTGCGGCAGTTCGATCGCCCGGACGGCCGGGTCTTCTGCGCGCGGTGGCCGCAGCGGCGAGGCGCGGTAGTAGTTGCAGCCACCGGTCAGCCCCTGGTCCCAGACGGTGCGATACCGTGCCTTCACCTCATCGGTGAGCCAGCCAACACCGTCTTGGCCGGCACCCATGCCCAAAAAGAACGCCCACAAGCGGCGGTAGTCATCCTCGGCCAGCAGTTGCTCCGCGTCGGGCCGGATCAGGAAGTTCATGTAGGCGCTGGCGGCCTGCTGCTTCGGATTGGTCTTCAGCTCGCGCAGAAAGGTGCCGGGGTGCGGCGAGTTGATGATGGCCAGTCTTGCGCTCAGCTGTGGCATCTGGTTGGCCAGGTTCCAGGCCACGGCGCCGCCCCAGTCGTGCGCGATCAGGCAGGCCAGGGGCGCCTGCGGGGATTCGATGGCGATCAGTGCCGCGATGTCCTGCACCAGATGTTTGGCGCGGTAGGCTGCCACGTCGGTGGGGGCGCTCGACTTTTCATAGCCGCGGAGATTGGGTGCGACACAACGGTAGCCGCCGTTTGCCGGCTGCGCGAAGTGTTCGAGCAGCTCGTCCCAGACAAAAGCGGCTTCCGGAAAGCCGTGCAGGAACAGCAGGACGGGTCGGCCGCGTTCCCCTGCAGCCCGGCAGCTCAGTGTGATGCCGTGGGGCAGCGGCTGCAGCCAGGTTTCGATCATGGCGTCGCCGGCGCACTGTCCGGGTGAGCCCACTGCCAAAGCAGCGTGGCCACATCTTCGATGCCGGTCCGTTTGGTGGCCGAGAACAGGCGTACCTCGCCGCCGCCGGCCTGCAGCTTCATGATGGACAGGGCCTTGGCCCCTTCGCTGCGGGTGAGCTTGTCGGCCTTGGTCAGGATGACCAGGAACTTCAGACCTTCCTCGACGCGCGGACGGATCACTTCCAGCAGGACCTGGTCCAGCTCGGTCAGGCCGTGGCGCGGGTCGCACATCAGCACAATGGCCTTGAGGTTCTCGCGGGTGACCAGGTAGTTGGCCATGACCTGCTGCCAGCGAATCTTGTCCTGCTTGGGTACCGCGGCATAGCCGTAGCCTGGCAGGTCGGTCAGCACGGCGTCCGTGATGCCCTGCTTGCCCAGGGCGAACAGGTTGATGTGCTGGGTGCGGCCGGGCTTTTTGGAGGCGAAGGCCAGCTGGTTCTGCTGCGTCAGGGTGTTGATGCAGGTGGATTTGCCGGCATTGGATCGGCCGACGAAGGCGATCTCCGGAACATCCAGAGCCGGCAGGAAGTGAAGTTCCGGGGCCGTGGTCAGGAACCGGGCGGTGTGCAGCCACCCCAGTGCCTGGACGGCCTGCGGGTCGGGGGGGGCGGGCTTGCCGCTTTGGCGGACCGAGGCGGCAGTTTTGGAGGGGGGGGTCATGGAGTGGTGGTGGAGTGCCCGGAGCTGCATTGTAGAATCTGACGGTTCTGCTCAACCACACCCATACCACCATGAAGTTGCTTGCCCCCCTGATGTTGGCTGCCGTGCTGGCAGCGCCCGCCCTCGCAGCCCAGGACGCCAAGGCGCCGGCCAAGCCCGACTTGGTCAAGGGTGAGGCCAAGTACGTTGCGGTCTGTGCGTCCTGCCACGGCGCTGACGGCAACTCCGCCATCGCTGCCAACCCCAAGCTGGCCGGGCAGCACCCCGCCTACCTGGTCAAGCAACTGCAGGAGTTCAAGTCCGGCAAGCGCAACAACGCCGTGATGACCGGCTTTGCCGCCATGCTGAGCGACGACGACATGACAAACATGGCTGCCTGGCTCGCGTCCCAGAAGGCCAAGCCGGGTTTTGCCAAGGACAAGGACCTGGTGATGCTGGGAGAGCGGATCTACCGCGGTGGCATTCCTGACCGCCAGATCGCTGCCTGTGCTGGTTGCCACAGCCCCACCGGCGCCGGTATCCCGGCCCAGTACCCGCGTCTGAGCGGCCAGCATGCCGACTACACCAGTGCACAGCTGCTTTCCTACCGGGACGGCGTTCGCAAGAACAGCGTGCAGATGACCCAGGTGGCCGCCAAGATGAACGATCGCGAAATCAAGGCTGTTTCCGACTACGTCGCCGGCCTGCGTTAATTGGGCTGAGCGAATACACCGGCACCTTGCCCGGTTATCCGGGGTTGAATAAGCCGGGGGTAATGTTTGGGTCACAATCCCGGCAAGACGACCGCCGACGGAACCCTGAAGCCCCCAGGCACTCCTACCCCAGGCGGGTCTTTGCATGAAGACCCGCCCTTCCTGTTTTTCAGACCACCGCTACTACTGCCATGACCGTCTCGACCCAGGGCCTGGAACTGCCCGGATCCTCCCGCACCCTGCGTGCGGCGGTGGAGTTGCTGTCGTCGATGCGTTTCTCCATTTCCCTGCTGACCGTGATCTGCATCGCCTCGGTCATCGGAACGGTGCTCAAGCAGCACGAACCGCTGAACAATTACATCAACCAGTTCGGTCCATTTTGGGCCGAGGTCTTCGGCAAGCTCGACTTGTACGCGGTCTATAGCGCCTGGTGGTTTCTGCTGATCCTGGCTTTCCTTGTGACCAGCACCAGCTTGTGCATTGCCCGCAACACCCCCAAGATCGTGGCGGACTTGAAGGCCTACAAGGAAAACATTCGCGAGCAGTCGCTGCAGGCTTTCCACCATCGCGCCCAGGGCTCGCTGGCAGAAACGCCCGAGGCCGCCGCCCAGCGCCTGGGCCGATTGCTCGCAACCGGGGGCTGGAAGGTGAAGCTGCAGCGGCGTGAGACGCCTGGCGGGTCCGGCTGGATGCTGGCGGCCAAGGCTGGCGCCGCCAACAAGCTCGGTTACCTGGCGGCGCACAGTGCCATCGTGCTGGTCTGCATAGGGGGGCTGCTGGATGGTGACCTCATGGTGCGGGCTCAGATGTGGTGGGGCGACAAGACGGTCTACAACGGTGGCGGCCTGATCGCCGACGTCAGGCCAGAGCATCGCCTGAGCGAGCGCAACCCGACCTTCCGCGGCAACCTGCTGGTGGCCGAAGGCACGCAGTCAAGCACGGCCATCCTGAACCAGTCCGACGGCATCCTGCTGCAGGACCTGCCCTTCGCGATCGAACTCAAGAAGTTCATCGTCGAGTATTACTCGACCGGCATGCCCAAGCTGTTCGCCAGCGAGATCGTGATCCACGACAAGGCCACGGGTGAAAAGAAAGAGGCCCGGGTCGAGGTGAATCACCCGGCCAACTTCAAGGGCATCGAGATCTACCAGTCCAGCTTTGACGACGGCGGCTCCACCGTGCGTCTCAGGGCCCAGCCCATGAACGCGGCAACCCGGTCTTTCGAGATCGAGGGTGTGATCGGCGGCACGTCGCAACTCAGCAATGGTGACCAGAAACTGACACTGGAGTACACCGGCCTGCGCGTCATCAACGTCGAGAATTTCGGCACCAATAGCCCGACGGGCGTGGACGTGCGCAAGGTCGATCTGCGGTCCTCGCTGGAGCAGCGCTTGGGCGCCGCCAACAAGGCGGATGCTCCCAAGACCCAGCGTAATGTCGGCCCCAGCGTGAGCTACAAGCTGCGCGACGAAGCCGGTCAGGCGCGCGAGTTCCAGAATTACATGTTGCCGGTCGTGCTGGGCGACGGGGTTCCGGTTTTCCTGATGGGCATGCGCGAGACGCCGTCCGACCCTTATCGCTACCTGCGAGTGCCGGCGGATGCCGACGGTTCCACCGATGAATTTTTCCGCCTGAGAACCGCGCTGGCCGATCCCGCCCTGCGTGCGCAGGCGGTGCGTCGGTATGCCGCGCGCGTGGTCGATCCCTCCCGCAAGGATCTGCTGCCGCAACTCAGCGCTTCGGCCCTGCGCGCGCTGGGCCTGTTCTCGGGTGCCGAGACGGTGCCGGGCAGCGCGGCGCCGGGCGGCCTGCAGGCCGTGGCAGACTTCATGGAGAGTAACGTGCCCGAGGCCGAGCGCGAACGTGCCGGCGAGATGCTGGTGCGCATCCTCAATGGCGCCTTGTTCGAGCTGCTGCAGGTGGCGCGCGAGCGCGCCGGGCTCAAGCCCCTGGTATCCGACGAGACCACCCAGGCCTTCATGACGCAGGCCGTGCTGGCACTCAGCGATGCTCACTTCTACCCGGCTCCCATGGTCTTGCAGCTGACGGATTTCACGCAGTTGCAGGCCAGCGTGTTCCAGGTGGCGCGCGCTCCGGGCAAGACCATCGTCTACCTGGGCTGCGCCCTGCTGATCCTCGGTGTGTTCGCCATGCTTTATGTGCGTGAGCGCCGCCTCTGGATCTGGCTGGCGCCACAAGGCCAGGGCGCGCAGGCCAGCATGGCCCTGTCGTCCAATCGCAAGACCCTGGACGCCGATCGCGAATTCGAGCATTTGCGAGACAAACTCTTGCCTAGGAGTCATCCATGAACACCGCCACGACCACCCTGACCCTCAACGAAGGCTATTTCGCCAAGCGGAATCTTTTCGACTGGCTGTTCGCGGCCCTCGTCACCCTGGGGGGGCTCTACGCCTACGCCAACTACCAACCCTTCATGGATGTGTACGAGAAGGGCATCCTGCTGCTGTCCATTCCGTCGGTGGTGGCGCTGGGCTGGTTTTGGCGGCCGCTGCGCGCGCTAATGTTGCTGGTGACGGCCTTTTCCTTGTTGGGTATCTATTCCTACCAGGGCGATCTGGCACGCGCCGAAAGCGTGTTCTGGCTCAAGTACTTCCTCTCCAGCCAGTCAGCCATCCTTTGGATGTGCGTGCTGTTCTTCATGAGCACGATCTTCTATTGGATTGGCATGTTCAGCCGGGCGCAAGGCCCCACGATGGAGTTGCTCGGATCGCGCCTGACCTGGGTGGCCGTGACCATGGCCCTGATCGGCACGATGGTGCGCTGGTACGAGAGCTACCTGCTCGGCCCGGACATCGGCCACATCCCGGTCAGCAACCTGTACGAGGTCTTTGTGCTGTTCTGCTGGATGACGGCGCTGTTCTACCTCTATTTCGAGCAGCAGTACGGCACGCGTGGCATGGGGGCGTTCGTCATGCTGGTGGTCAGTGCGGCGGTGGGCTTCCTGCTCTGGTACACCGTGGTGCGCGAGGCGCACGAGATCCAGCCCCTGGTGCCAGCCCTCAAGAGCTGGTGGATGAAAGTGCACGTGCCGGCCAACTTCGTGGGCTACGGCACGTTTGCGCTGGCTGCCATGGTGGCTTTTGCCTACCTGATCAAGAGCCAGGCGCAGCACGAGGCTCAGGAAAAGGTGCGCTGGTACAAGCTGGCGCCGCTGTGGATCTTCGGCATCGTCCTGTGTTTCGTGCCGGTGGCTTTCCGTCAGAGCTCCGGCGCGTCCGGTGGCAGCTACTGGCTGGTCTATTTCATCGTCGCGGCGCTGATCGTCGGCGGCATCCTGCTGGGACGTCGCCGCATCGCCGAGCGCCTGCCCGCGCTCGAGGTGCTGGACGATGTGATGTACAAGTCCATCGCCGTGGGCTTTGCCTTCTTCACCATCGCTACCGTGCTGGGCGCGCTCTGGGCTGCCGAGGCCTGGGGCGGTTACTGGAGCTGGGACCCCAAGGAAACCTGGGCCCTGATCGTCTGGCTGAACTACGCAGCGTGGCTGCACATGCGTCTGATGAAGGGCTTGCGTGGCACCGTGGCATCGTGGTGGGCGCTGGCTGGTTTGGCCGTGACCACCTTTGCCTTCATCGGCGTCAACATGTTCCTCAGTGGTCTGCACAGCTACGGCACGCTGTAGGGCCATGCGGCTGGCCCGAGCTGACGGGCACGATCTTTGTAAGAATGGGTGGTCGGTTGGCGACCAAATTCCCAGGAGGATCGCATCATGTTGATCAAGACCCGTGACGATGGCTTTGCCCATCCGGTGCCCAGCGAGATCACCCCACAAGGGGTCTACCAGGATCGGCGCCAGCTGATGCGCCTGATGGCGGGCGGGGTCGCCGGCGCTGCACTGGCCAGTTGGGCGGCGCGCGATGCGCGTGCCCAGATGCCTGCCCCGGCCGCCAAGCTGCCGGGTCGCAAGTCTGCCGTGAGTGGTGCCAGCACCGAGGAGAAGCTCACCGACTTCAAGGACGCGAGCAGCTACAACAACTTCTACGAGTTCGGCATGGACAAGGGCGACCCGGCGCGCAACGCGCACACGCTCAAGACCACGCCCTGGACGGTGTCCATCGAGGGTCTGGTCAAGAAGCCCGGCAACTACGCGCTGGAAGACCTGCTCAAGCTGTCGGCGATGGAGGAACGCATCTACCGCATGCGCTGTGTCGAGGGCTGGTCCATGGTGATTCCATGGGTCGGTTACTCGGTTGCGGAACTGATCAAGAAGGTCGAGCCCCTGGGCAGCGCCAAATACGTCGAGTTCGTGACCCTGGCCGATCGCAAGACCATGCCCTATGTCGGTTCACGCGTGCTCGACTGGCCGTATGCGGAAGGCCTGCGCATGGACGAGGCCATGCACCCGCTGACCCTGCTGACCTTCGGCATGTACGGCGAAGTGTTGCCGAAGCAGAACGGCGCGCCCCTGCGTCTGGTGGTGCCCTGGAAGTATGGCTTCAAGAGCGGCAAGAGCCTGGTGAAGATCCGCTTCACCGACAAGCAGCCGGCCACCGCCTGGAGCGTGGCGGCACCGCAGGAGTATGGTTTCTATTCCAACGTCAATCCGCAGGTGGCCCATCCGCGCTGGAGCCAGGCGAGCGAGCGTCGCATCGGCGAGGATGGCCTGTTTGCCAAGAAGCGCCCGACCCTGATGTTCAACGGATACGAGACCCAGGTGGGGCAGCTTTACGCCGGCATGGACCTGAAGAAGTATTACTGACCGATCGCTCACCGTGGACACGGCGCGCCTGAACCGCTGGCTGCTGGTCCCGGCCGTGCGGCCCCTGCTGTTCCTGGTCTGCCTGCTGCCAGCGATCTGGCTGGTCTATGCCGCTGCGACCGATCAGCTCGGCGCCAATCCGGCCGAGGCGCTGATCCGTTCCACCGGCGACTGGACCCTGCGCATGCTGTGTCTGGTCCTGGCGGTTACGCCCCTGCGCGTTCTGCTGAAGCTGCCGGCGCTGGCACGCTGGCGACGCATGCTGGGGCTCTACGTCTACTTCTACGTCGTGTTGCACCTGCTCTGCTACGCCTGGCTGGACATGGGGCTGGATCCGGGCGACATCGTGGCCGACATCTTCAAGCGGCCCTTCATCCTGGTGGGGTTCTCTGCCTTCGTGCTGCTGACGCCCCTGGCCGCCACGTCCTGGAACCGGGCTATCCGTGCCCTGGGGGCTGCGCGTTGGCAGTGGCTGCACAGGCTGGTGTATGTCGTGGCCGTACTGGCCGTGCTGCATTTCTTCTGGATGCGCGCCGGCAAGAACGATTTTGCCGAGGTGCAGGTCTATGCAGGTGTCCTGGGAGCCCTGCTGGTTTGGCGCTTGTGGCGTGTGGTTTCAGCGCAGCGCGGCAGGCTGACTTAGGCTCAGGCGCGGATTGATCAGGGTCCGCGGTCGCTGGTGGCGGCGAGAACGGGAGCGGGCCCAGCAGGCCCAAGACCGGCCCGCCCAAGGCCCGACCGGGCCGGTAGACAGCTTACTGTGAGGTGTTGAACTGCAGCGCCGCCAGGCTGGCGTAAAGACCGCCCTGCGCCAGAAGCTCTGTGTGGGTGCCCTGCTCGATCAGGCGCCCGCGCTCAAGCACCCAGATGACATCGGCCCGTTGCACCGTCGCCAGGCGGTGCGCAATCACGAGCGTCGTCCGACCCTGCATGGCCTTGTCCAGGGCCGCCTGCACCATCTTCTCGCTCTGCGCATCCAGGGCGCTGGTGGCCTCGTCCAGCAGCAGCAGGGGCGGGCTCTTCAGGATCGCCCGTGCGATCGCGATCCGCTGGCGTTGCCCGCCCGAGAGTCGAACACCCCGGTCGCCCAGATAGGTGTCGTAGCCGTCGGGCAGATCGGCAATGAACTCTTCGGCGTACGCTGCGCGGGCGGCCGCCTGCACCTCATGCAAAGTGGCCTCGGGGCGGCCGTAACGGATGTTGTCGATCACCGTCCCGGAAAAGATCACGGGCTCCTGGGGGACGATGGCCATGTGCTTACGCAGATCCTGCAGGGCCATCTGGTCGATCGGGACGCCGTCGAGCACGATGCGACCGAACTGGGGGTCGTAAAAACGCATCAGCAGATCAAACAGCGTCGTTTTGCCAGCCCCGCTGGGGCCCACCACGGCCACGGTCTGCCCAGGGCGGATGACCCCGCTCAGTTCATTCAAGGCCCAGGTTTCCGGCCGCGACGGGTAATGAAAGCGGACGGCTTCCAGCGCGACGCAGGAGCCGCCCTGGGGCCAGGCCGCCTTGAGCGGCTGCGGCACGGTCTTGAGGGGGGACTCGGTGTTCAACAGCTCCATGAGCCGCTCGGTCGCCCCCGCCGCCCGGGCGATATCGCCATAGACCTCGCCGAGCACGGCAAAGGCGCTGGCCAGCAGCACCACATAGAGCACGGTCTCGCCCAGTTGACCGGCCGTGCTGGTGCCAGCCCGCACGGCCAGGGTGCCCATGTACAAACCCCAGAGCAGAACGGCGCTGGAGGCAATGATGATGAAGCCGACCAGGACCGACCTGGCGCGGATACGGCCGCGTGCCGTGCGCAGGGTCCGTTGGGTGGAGTCGATGAAGCGCGCCGTCTCCCGTTGCTCGGCCGTATAGCTTTGCACGACCGAAATGGCGTTGAGCACCTCGGCCGCCATGGCACTGGAGTCGGCCACCCGGTCCTGGCTGGCCCGCGACAGACGACGTACGCGCCGGCCCAGATAGACGCTGGGCAGGATCACGGCGATCAGCACGATCACGACTTGCAGCATGAGCCAGGGGTTGCTCCACACCAGCATGATCAGCGCGCCGGAGCCCATCAGGAGATTGCGTAGCCCCATCGAGAAGGAGGAGCCCAGCACCGTCTGCACCAGCGTGGTGTCGTTGGTCAGGCGGGACAGGACCTCGCCCGTCTGTGTGGTCTCGAAAAAGGCGCGACTTTGCCGCAGAACGTGGGCATAGACGGCATTGCGCAGGTCGGCCGTGATGCGCTCGCCCAGCCAGCTGACCGCGAAATAACGGCCAGCGGAAAAAACAGCCAGAGCCACGGCCAGACCAAACAGGTAAAGGAAGTTCCTGGCCAGCTGTCCGGGGGACGCCTCGGAGGCGAAGCCCTGATCGATGAGTTGTCGCAAGACCCATGGAAATGCCAGGGTCGAGGCCGCAGCCAGCAAAAGGAACAGTCCCGCCACGGCCAGATGGAGCCGGTAAGGCTTCAGGAAGGGCTTCAGGCCGGACAGGGATTTGGGTGAGGGTGGCATGGGTCAGGGCGCTTCAACAACTCAGGGACGGGCCGGATGCAAGCTGTGCAGCATAAAGGCTGAGCGTGCCACCCGTGAGCGTCGCCACGACGCCAGCGGCTGGAGATGGCGATTCGGCTCGTCCCTGCAGCCTGGCCGCGATCAAAGCAGGGATTCGTGCTGGAAGGTGTCCGCAGCGGTTTCGCGGCGGCGGATCAGGTGGACCTGATCACCGTCGACCAGGATTTCCGCTGCCCGGCCGCGGGTGTTGTAGTTGCTGGCCATGCTCATGCAATAGGCGCCGGCCGACAGCACGGCGAGTTGATCGCCCGCGTGCAGGTTCAGGTTGCGGTCGCGGCCCAGCCAGTCGCCACTCTCGCAGATCGGTCCCACCACGTCCCAGGTGCTGGCCGCGCCCGGGCGCGGTGCCAGCGGCACGATCTGGTGGTAGGCCTCGTACATGGCCGGGCGCGGCAGATCGTTCATGGCGGCGTCGACGATGCAGAAGTTCTTCTGCTCGCCGGGCTTGAGGTAGAGCACCTCGGTGAGACAGACGCCGGCGTTGCCGACCAGCGAACGGCCGGGTTCGATCATCAACTGGCGCTGACCATAGCCGCGCGCATCCAGCTTGGCCAGTAGCTTGGCCCACAGGGCATCGGCAGCGGGGGGGGTGTCGCCGTTGTAATCGATGCCCAGGCCACCGCCGAAGTCAATGTGATGCAGCGGGATGCCGGCCGACTCTATGGCCTGGACCAGATCCAGCACACGGTCCATGGCGTCCAGGTAGGGGGACTCCTGGGTGATCTGGGAGCCGATATGGCAGTCGATGCCTACGACGTGCAGACCGGGCAGCGCGGCCGCATGCTGATAGATAGCCAAGGTGCGCTCATGCGCAATGCCGAACTTGTTGCCTTTGAGACCGGTCGATATGTAGGGATGGGTCTTGGCGTCCACGTTGGGATTGACGCGGATGCTGATGGGTGCACGCGTGCCGGTGGCCAATGCCACTTCGTTGAGCACATCGATTTCAGCTTCGCTCTCGACGTTGAAACAGCCGATGCCGATTTGCAGCGCCCGGCGCATCTCGGCGCGTGTCTTGCCAACGCCGGAAAAAATGATCTTGCTGGCGTCGCCTCCTGCAGCGAGCACACGATCGAGCTCGCCGCCGGAGACGATGTCGAAACCGCAGCCGGCACGGGCAAACAACTGCAACACGGCCAGTGAGGAGTTGGCCTTCATGGCGTAGCAGATCTGTGCCTTGCGCCCGGCAAAGCCGCGCTGGTAGGCGCCCAGGGCCGCGAGCATGGCGGCCCTGGAATACACGAACAGGGGCGTACCGTACTGGCGGGCCAGATCGGCCAGGCGTACGTCTTCAATGAAGAGCTCATTGCCCCGGTAGGCAATGTGGGGCTGGCCCGGGAGTGCTTTGGCGTTCATGGGGTGGCTGGTGCGTTGGTCGGTGCGGGTGTCGGTGTCGCACCGGAGGTTGGCGGGGTGGGTGTGTCGGGCTTCTTCTTCTCCGGCATGACCGGCCACATGGACCGAGGCAGGGAGGCTCGGTTGGCGGCAGCCGGCTCATCGGGCAGGTACAAGTTGCCCGTCTGACCGCAGCCCGTCATGCCGAGTGAGGCACTTGCAGCAATGACAGCAAAAGCGGCATGGCTTAGAGGTCTGACTAGAATTCGACAGGTTTCCAACATCACGGAATTGTACTTACCGAAGCCATTGGGCGACGTTTCGCGGTGTCGCAGCAAGGGCAGGCGAGCCAAGCCAGGATGTCCCAGGAGGGGCGGTCTTTTTCGAGCCTAGTGTTTGAGCTCAGCTGCGTGCAAAGACTGCAGGGCGGAGCATGTCTGCTGGAGTGAAGGGGTAGTTCTATAGGATCACTTCTGCCTAGCAGTAGCTGGCCTTATCTACTCGACGAACATGTCATGTTTCCGAAAAAGTAGTTTATGGGTTTCCTTTTTCGTGATCGTGCGTCCCTTGGGTGGCGTCTCTTGCATCGTGACGGTTTCGAGCAAATCAATAGTGCCGTCGCCATTTATATCTACAAATTTCCAAGAAACGTCTCGGCTAGAGCATCCAGGACTCGAATCGGTCGGTTCGCATGTTCGCTCGACTTCGGACTCATAGAGCACAACTGGCGACCATTCGTCAAATTGCACCACGACATGGACCCCCCTATATGTTCCACCGCCAGAACTAATCATCTTGGCCACCACCTCTGAGACTCCGTTTCGGTCAAGGTCATAAACCTTAATATCGGTCGCCACAGGCTCATCAACTTCGCGCACCTCCCGCAGCCGTGGTCGAACCATTACTGTCCGGAACATGTCATATCGCCCACGGTTAAACGCAACCTCAATGAGGTATGCGACTTCCTTGCTTCGAAGGCGGACTTCGATGAGGTCCCCCAGGGTTGGCACCTCTTCTTTCGACTTCGCTTTCCACCACGTGGCAATCATTTCTTGCGACGGGGGTGTTTCGGCCCTTGCAGAAGATAGACAAAGAAAAGCGGACGTGACAAGTACGAGAACGCGGTTCAGAAACAAGTGATTCATTTGAATGGCTAGCGTGATGCAGATCGCAGACGAGTGGCCTGTCTGATCCGATTCTAGGTGTGCTGATCACCTGGGCATATCCCCCAAAAGGGTCATGCGATGGCTGCTGCTGGTCGATAACAGGCAAAAACCTAGGCCTTCCCCGCCGCACTAGACTACCGGAAAGACGAGAGGTAATTTGTAATGACCGACACCGAATTCATGGACCGTGCTGAGCGCGTCCTGCGTGCCATCGAGGCCAGCTGCGACCGCATCAACGATGAGAGCGATGTCGATATCGATAACCAACGCGTCGGTGGCATGGTGACGCTGGTGTTTCAAGACCGCAGCCAGATCGTGGTGAACCTGCAGAAGCCGCTGCACGAGCTATGGCTGGCCGCCCGGTCAGGCGGGTATCACTACAAGTTCGATGGCCGCCAGTGGCTCGACACCAAGGGCCAGGGTGAGTTCTTTGCCAACCTGTCCCGCTACGCGACTGAGCAGGCTGGCACGACACTGGAGTTTGCCGCCTGATCAGTTCTTGAACAGGTCGAGGATCCGCAGCTTTTCTTCCGCAGGGGGGCTGGGAGCCGCGACGGGAGCCGCGACGGGAGCCGCAACCGGGGGCACGACCGACACTGGCGCGGGTGTCGCTGGCGCTGGTGGCGGCAGGATGCCTCCTGGCGGGGACATGACGGCGGGCACATCGTCCAGTCCCAGTGACAGCACCCCACCATCCTTGGCATGTTCAGTGTACATCCAGTCAATGCCGGCATGGACGACGCCTTCCGGGGCGGCGATCTCCAGAATCGGAATGTCACGTAGCGCATGCTCCATGTAGCTGATCCAGACGGGCAGGCTCAGGCCGCCGCCGGTTTCGCGGTCACCCAGTTTGCGCGGCGTGTCGTAGCCTATCCAGGTGACAGCCGTCAGTGTGGGGTGATAGCCGGCAAACCATGCGTCCATGGAGTCATTCGTGGTGCCGGTCTTGCCATAGATATCGGGCCGCTTCAGGGCCGCCTGGGCCCGGCTTCCTGTGCCGGTGCGCATGACTTCCTGCAACATGGTCGATATCACAAAGGCATTGCGCGCTTCAATGGCACGCATTGATTCGTCTGGCGCCACCGGCTTGGCCTGGGCCAGAACTTTGCCCTTCTGTTCGGTGATCTTGCTGATGATCCAGGGATTGATCTGGTAGCCGCCGTTGGCGAACGCCGAATAGCCCGTGGCCATCTGCATGGGCGTGACTGACCCGGCGCCCAGCGCCATGGTCAGGTAGGGGGGGTGTTTCTCGGCGTCGAAGCCGAACTGGGCGATCCACCCCTGGGCGTAGCGAGCGCCGATGGCGTCCAGCACGCGTATGGAGATCATGTTCTTGGATTTCGCCAAGCCACGGCGCAGCGGCATCGGGCCTTCGAAGGCGCCATCGTAGTTTTTCGGCTCCCAGGGCTGACCGCCGGTCAGTTCGGGATCGAAGAACAGGGGGGCATCATTGACCACCGTCGCCGGGGTGAAGCCCTTCTCCAGTGCGGCGGAGTAGATGAAGGGCTTGAAGCTTGAGCCGGGCTGGCGCCAGGCCTGGGTGACATGGTTGAACTTGTTCTTCTCAAAATCGAAGCCGCCAACCAGTGCCTTGATGGCGCCATTGCGCGGGTCCAGTGAGACGAAGGCACCTTCGACCTCGGGCAGTTGCAGGATCTCCCAGGTGTTCTTGGCCGTTCGCATGACCCGGATGATCGCGCCGCGTCGGATCTTGAGCTTGGGGCCCGCCCTAGGCTGCAGACCGGGTTGGGCGATGCGCAGTCCTTCGCCTGTGATCTCCAGCATTTCGCCGCCGCGGCGCATGGCCATGACCTTGCGTGGATTGGACTCGAGCACGACGGCAGCCAGCAGGTCGCCATTGTCTGGATGCTCGTCCAGCGCGTCATCGATGGCGTCCTCAAGCTCGGTGGGCTTCTCGGGCAGGGTGATGAACTTCTCGGGTCCGCGGTAGGCCTGGCGGCGTTCGAACTCCATGATGCCCTGGCGCAGGGCCTGGTAGGCGACCTCCTGGTCGTTGGAGCGTATGGTGGTTTGAACGTTGAGTCCTCGCGTATAGGTTTCCTCGCCGTACTGGGCAAAGATCAATTGGCGCACCATTTCAGCCACAAACTCAGCATGGCTGCGCGTCGGCCCGTTTCCGCCCCCGTTGTTCCCCGCCGACTTGATCCGCAGTTCCTGCTTGCGGGCCGCCTCCGCTTCTTCGGGCTTGATGAAGCCGTTGTCCAGCATGCGGTCGATGATGTAAAGCTGGCGGCTGCGCGCGCGCTTGGGGTTGCTGATCGGGTTGTAGGCGGACGGGGCCTTGGGCAGCCCGGCCAGCATGGCGGCTTCGGCAATGGTGATGTCCTTGAGCGCTTTGCCAAAGTAGGTCTCGGCCGCAGCGGCAAAGCCGTAAGCGCGGTTGCCCAGATAGATCTGGTTCATGTAGATCTCGAGGATCTGGTCCTTCGTGAGCAGGTGTTCCAGCTTGAAGGTCAGCAGGATCTCGTAGATCTTGCGCGTGAAGGTCTTCTCGGACGACAAGTAGACGTTGCGCGCGACCTGCATGGTGATGGTGGAGGCGCCTTGGCTCTTGGCCTTGCCCACATTGGCCAGACCAGCACGCACGACACCCAAATAGTCGACGCCGCCATGCTGGAAGAAGCGCGCATCCTCGATCGCCAGGACGGCGTCCGTGAGGACCTGGGGGATGTTCTTGATGGGGGTGAAGTTGCGGCGTTCCTCGCCGAACTCGCCAATCAAATCACCCTCGGCGGAAAAAACGCGCAGCGGCAGTTTGGGGCGGTATTCCGACAAGTCGGAGATGTCCGGCAGATTCGGGTAAGCCAAGGCCATGGCGATGGCCACCACGATGAAGATCGAGGCGAGTCCCGCCATTGCGATGCCGCCGGCCCACAGGCCAACGCGCAGGAACCGGCGCAGGGTGACAGAGCGGGGGGATTTCATGCCGACATGGTTGGAGGGGGCGGGGGACTCGGCTTGAGGATCAGGGGGCATAAAATCTTTGTAAGGTCGCGTCAGCATTATAAAAATCTGGACGGACCCCTTGGCCCGACCTTGCTCTTTTATTCAGGCATCGGCCTTTGACCCAGGCCAGGCGCGTGCTTCCAGCCTGTTGCAATCGCATACAAAGCGTCTGCTTTTGACAACGTTCAGGCGCGTTGAATTTGGAAAAATCCTTTGCAGGACAAGGACCTAACTGCTAGCATTCAAGTGAATTCATAGGTTTGCCGGCCAGTCGCCGGTTTCTTTCAGGGGATGCTCTTGATCTCATTGGGATCCTTGTTCAGTCGCCAGCCGGAGCCGATGCTGGGTTTGGATGTCAGTTCTTCCAGTGTCAAGCTGGTCGAGTTGAGTCAGAACAAAGCTGGCCAGTTTGTGCTCGATCGTTGCGCGATCGAGCCGCTTGAGCGTGGCTGGATCACGGACGGCAACATCGAGAAGTTCGATGAGGTGGCTGAAGCGGTGCGTCGCCTGATCAAGAAAAGCGGCACCAAAACCAAGAACGTGGCCATGGCATTGCCCCCGTCGGCCGTGATCACCAAGAAGATCATCCTGCCCGGTGGCATGAGCGAGATGGAACTGGAAATGCAGGTGGAGGCCGAGGCCAATCAGTACATTCCGTTCCCGTTGGAGGAAGTGAGTCTGGACTTCTGTGTGATTGGCCCGAGCGCGACCACGGCAGGCGATATCGATGTGCTGATTGCCGCTTCACGCAGAGAAAAGGTTCAGGACATTCAGGGCTTGGCCGAGTCCGCCGGGCTCAAGCCCGTCATCGTTGATGTGGAATCCTATGCGTCCCGTCTGGCAGCCAGGCGCCTGATTGCCAACCTGCCTGAGCAGGGCGTGGGGGCCATTGTTGCCCTGTTCGAGGTGGGAGCGCTGACCACCAGCATGCAGGTGATCCGGGACGACGAGGTACTGTATGAGCGGGACCAGGCATTCGGTGGTGCCCAGCTGACCCAGTTGATCGTGCGCCAGTATGGCTTCTCGCTGGAGGAGGCCGAGTCCAAGAAGCGGAGTGGTGAGTTGCCTGAGGACTACGAGAGCAGTGTGCTGCGCCCCTTTCTCGAGAGCATGGTCCAGGAAATCGGGCGTGCACTGCAATTTTTCTTTACCAGTACGCCGCATCACAAGGTGGACTACATCATGCTGGCGGGCGGGGCCGCTGCGCTGTCTGGTCTGACCGATGCCGTGACGCAGCAGTTGAGCTTCCCCTGCAGCTTGGTCAATCCATTCGAGGGCATGGAGATCGGTGACGGAGTCCGTCTCAAGAAAATGACCCGCGAGGCGCCCTCCTATCTGACGTCCTGTGGTCTGGCAATGCGGAGGTTTTTGCAGTGATTCTGATCAACCTGCTGCCTCACCGCGAGGCCGCGCGCAAGAAGAGGCAGGATGTATTCAACGTTTCGTTGGGCGCATCGGCATTGACCGGCGGGCTTCTTGCCGGTGTCGTCTTCCTGTGGCTTCAGGGCCAGATTGCCTCGCAGGATGGCCTCAACACGATTTTGACCCAGGAAATCCAGAGGCTGGACAACCAGATCAAGGATATTGCCGCCCTCGAGGCGGAAATTGCCGCTTTGCGGGCCCGTCAGCAGGCCGTGGAAAATCTCCAGGCCGACCGCAATATGCCGGTGCAACTGCTGACCGAACTCACCCGCCAGTTTCCGGAGGGGGTCTACATCACCAGCATGCGGCAGGACAACCAGTTGATCACCTTGCAGGGCACGGCGCAGTCCAACGAGCGCGTCTCGGAGTTGCTGCGCAACTTGGCCTACCAATCCCCCTGGTTCACGAAACCCGAGTTGATCGAGATCGTGGCAGGCAATGTGGCGTTTGGCAAAGACCAGCGCCGAGTGGCCAACTTCACGATGCGGGTGCGCATGCTGCGTGCCAGCGAGGTGCAGAAAGCCCCGGCGGCGGCGGCCTCGGCACCTGTGGCGCCCCAGAGCGTCAAGCCGTAAGGTGATACCAATATGGCCAGCACATCTTCTCTTAACCTGAAATTCGCGCAGTTGAAGGCGACGCTGCAGTCGCAGTTCAGCAACCTGGATCCGCGCAACCCAGTCGTCTGGCCGGCATTGCCGCGCTATGGTTTGTTTCTCGCCATCGCAGTTGCGGTCGTCGTGGTGCTCTGGTTCGTCTGGCTCAGTGGCGAGGACGATATTCTCACCCAGGCTCGGGAAAAGGAAGTGAAGCTGCGTGAGGAGTACAAGACCAAGCTGGCCAAGGCCATCAACCTAGACGCATTGCGCAAGCAGCGCGAACAGGTCCTGCAGTATGTGACGCAACTGGAAAAACAGCTGCCCAGCAAAGCGGAGATGGATGCCCTGTTGTCTGATATCAACCAGGCCGGTCTGGGTCGAAGCCTGCAGTTCGACCTGTTCCGTCCGGGAGCGGTGGTTGTCAGGGACTATTACGCAGAGTTGCCGATTGCCATCAAGGTAACGGGGCGTTTCCACGACATGGCCTCGTTCACCTCCGACATTGC
The DNA here is from genome assembly GCA_030695415.1 of Hylemonella sp. GTDB lineage: Bacteria > Pseudomonadota > Gammaproteobacteria > Burkholderiales > Burkholderiaceae_C > Hylemonella. Next base: position 23,847 of record JAUYQZ010000012.1, on the reverse strand, counting down.
GCATTTGTCGCGCATCGTGACGCTGAACAACCTGACGATGGCGCCCGGCGCCGGGCGTGACAGTTCGACACTGGTGATGGATGCAACCGCCAAGACGTTCCGCTACCTCGACAGGGACGAAATCGCCGCGCAGCGCAAGCCCGCAGGGGGCAAGAAATGAGCCTGATCCGGTCTTTGACCCTGCTGATGGCAGTCATCGTTCTTGCGGGCTGCGGTGTGTCCAGTGACGAGGAACTGCGGGCCTGGATGCTGGAGCAGCGGAACCAGATGCGCCCTCGCGTTCCTCCGATCTCGGAGCCCAAACCCTACAAGCCGGAAACTTACGTTGATACGGCCAGCGTTGACCCTTTCAGCAAAGACAAGTTGACGTCCGCCCTCAAGCGCGATGTGGTGCAGCCCTCGACCATCACCAGCGCCCTGGTCGCGCCGGAACTGGCTCGGCGCAAGGAGGCCCTTGAGGCCTTCCCGCTGGACACCATGTCCATGGTCGGCAGCCTGATCCAGGGGGCACAGCCTGCCGCCTTGGTCAGGGTCGACCGCCTCCTGTACCAGGTCAGACTGGGCAGCTATCTGGGTATGAACTATGGGCGCGTGACCAAAATCACCGAGACCGAAGTTATCTTGCGCGAAATTGTGCAAGACGCCGTGGGCGAGTGGATTGAGCGTCCCGCCACACTGCAGTTGCAGGAGAATGTGAAATGAAGAATCAGTTTATGTGGACGCGCTGGGCTGGCGCCATGGCCTTGACCGTGCTGAGTGTTTCGGCCCTGGCGCAGACGGCAGGGGTGGACGCGTCACAGTTGGCTCCTGCAACCGCAGTTCAGCCTGTCATCGAATCCGTGACCGGCTCCCTGCAAAGTGGGGCGGAGGTGGTCAAGATTGAGTTGTCACAGCCTTTGAGGGCTTTGCCCAATGGTTTTTCGATCAAGTCGCCGGCCAAGATCGCGCTGGATATTCCCGGCGTGGGTAACGCCATGGGGCGCGCCACCATCGAGGTCAATCAGGGTAATCTCCGCTCGGTCAATCTCATCCCCGCCGGGGACCGTACCCGGGTGGTGCTGAACCTGAAGCAGTCGACCAACTACAAGGCCGAACTGCAGGGCAAGTCGCTGCTGGTCACACTGGACGCCGTCGCAGCGACCTCGGCCCCCGCCGCCCCGGCATCCACTTTCGCCGAAAGCAAGAGTCGCGAAACCCTGCCGATCAAGGATCTTGATTTCCGCCGCGGCGTGAGCGGATCGGGTCGTGTGGTGGTCGCTCTGCCGAACAACCAGGTGGGCGTCGACATTCGCCAGAGCGGACAGTCTCTGGTGGTGGAGTTCATGAAGTCCAGTCTTCCAGAGGGCCTGCGTCGCAAGCTTGACGTGACCGATTTCGGCACTCCGGTGCAGACCGTGACTGCCTTCCAGGTGGGTGACCGGGTGCGCATGGTGATCGAACCCAAGGGCGCTTGGGAGCACAGTGCCTACCAGAGCGATGACCAGTTCGTGGTCGAAGTCAAGCCCCAGCGCATTGACCCTGCCAAGCTCACCCAGGGGGCGGGCTACAACGGCCAGAAGCTGTCGCTGAACTTCCAGAATATCGAGATCCGCGCCCTGCTGCAGGTGATCGCAGACTTCACCAACTTCAATGTGGTGACGTCAGATTCAGTAGCCGGCAACGTGACCTTGCGCCTGCAGGACGTGCCCTGGGATCAGGCGCTGGACATCATCCTGCAGTCCAAGGGCCTGGGCTTGCGCAAGAACGGCAATGTGCTGTGGATCGCACCCAAGGATGAGATCCTGGCCAAGGAAAAACTGGAGCGTGAAGCCAACGCAGCGCTTGAGACCCTGGAGCCCGTGCGCACCCAGTCGTTCCAACTCAATTACGCCAAGTCTGTCGATGTGGCCCGCCAACTCATGGGATTGGGTACCGTCGGTGCTGCCGCTCCGGTTGGTGGCGCCGCGGCAGCCAGTGCCCGCATTCTGAGTCTGAGGGGGAGCGCCATTGCCGAGCCCCGTACCAATCAGCTCTTTGTGACTGACATCGGTAGCAAGCTGGAGCAGGTGCAGGATCTGATTGCCAAGCTGGACATCCCGGTGCGCCAGGTGCTGATCGAGGCACGCATTGTCGAGGCTTCCGATACTTTCGGAAAATCGCTGGGTGTCAGGCTGGGCGGTGGCATGAACCGCGCCGCAGACTCGAATGGCGCCGGTGTTCAATTCGGCCCGTCTTACAACGCGGCAACGGCGGGTACGACGTCTGGCACCTTTGTGAATCTACCCGGTGGCGGGCAGGGCGGCTTCAATGCGGCAACCTTTGCCGTCTCGATATTCGGCGAGAATGCGGCCCGCTTCCTCAACCTGGAGATCTCTGCGCTGGAAGCCGATGGCAAGGGCAAGGTGGTATCCAGCCCGCGGGTGGTCACGGCCGACAAGGTCAAAGCCATCATCGAGCAAGGCACCGAGCTGCCTTACCAAGTGGCTTCGGCCAGTGGTGCCACCTCGATCGCCTTCCGCAAGGCCAACCTGATGTTGGAGGTCACGCCCCAGATCACACCGGAAGGCAGCGTGATTCTGGAACTGGACATCAACAAGGACACGGTGGGTCAGTCCACGCCAGCCGGTTTTGCCATCGACACCAAACACGTGAAGACCCAGGTCCTGGTCGAGAATGGTGGTACGGTGGTCATTGGCGGCATCTTCACCCAGTTGGAGCGTGATGACACGACCAAGGTGCCTTTCTTCGGCGATCTGCCTGGCATCGGAGCCCTGTTCCGGACCAAGTCCAAGGTTTCTAACAAGCAGGAAATGCTGGTCTTCATCACGCCCAAGACCTTGACCGACCGCACCTCCCTGCGCTGACCGGCCTGACTTCCGAGCCTGTCTTGATCATCAGTCTGGTCGGCTTGCCGGGCTCCGGGAAGTCCACGGTCGGGCGGCAGCTCGCCCGTCGCCTGCAGTTGCCTTTCAACGATTCGGACCAGCACATCGAGCGCCGCATCGGTTGTCCGATTCGCGAGTTCTTCGAGCGGGAAGGGGAGGCATCCTTCCGTGACATCGAGGTGCAGGTCCTCGATGAGTTGACGCAAGGCTCTGGCGTGCTGTCGACCGGCGGCGGCGTCGTGCTGAACGAACTCAACAGACAGCGCCTGCATACGCGGGGCAAGGTCGTGTATCTGAAGTCGACGCCTGAAGAGCTGATCCGCAGGCTCCGGCACGATACGCAAAGGCCCCTGCTGCAGGTCGCCGACCCCATGCAGCGTCTGCGTGATCTCTACGCCGCGCGAGACCCCCTCTACCGGGAAACGGCGCACTTTGTCGTCGATACCGGCCGCCCCTCCGTTGCGACCCTGGTCAATATGATCGTCATGCAACTGGAGCTCGCCGGCGTCTTGCCGCAGAATTGACAGCATCAAGTCCTGGTCGCGCTTGTGCGTTGTCCCGTGCCCTAAACTCGGGGGATGTCGCAAAGTACCGATCCGACCCGACCAGCTCCCATTCAGGTGCCGATTGACCTGGCCGAACGCAGCTATCCCATTTTGATCGGCAGCGGTCTGCTGGCACAGTCCGTCAGCTACGCCGGCCTGCCTCGGGCGGCACAGGCGCTGATCGTCAGCAACACCACGGTGGCGCCCCTCTACGTGGCCAGGCTCAAAGAAGCCCTGCAGGTGCACCACAGCCAGGTGCATGTGGTCGAACTCCCGGACGGGGAGGCGCACAAGACCTGGCAGACCCTGAACCTGATTTTTGACGCCTTGCTGTCGCAGGCTTGCGATCGAAAAACCGTGCTCTATGCACTGGGCGGGGGCGTGGTGGGCGACATGACGGGTTACGCTGCGGCAAGCTATATGCGAGGCGTGCCTTTTGTGCAGATCCCGACGACGCTCCTGGCGCAGGTCGATTCTTCGGTCGGAGGGAAGACGGCCATCAACCACCCGCTGGGCAAGAACATGATTGGCGCCTTCTACCAGCCGCAACGGGTGATCTGCGATCTCGATACGCTCAAGACCCTGCCGGACCGCGAGCTCAGCGCCGGCCTGGCCGAGGTCATCAAGTACGGACCGATTGCAGACATGGACCTGCTGGCGTGGCTGGAGCTGAGCATGGATGCGCTGCGGGCGCGGGATCCGTCGGCCTTGGCGCATGCGGTGCAGCGCAGCTGTGAAATCAAGGCCTGGGTGGTCGGCCAGGACGAACGCGAGGCAGGCTTGCGCGCCATCCTCAACTTTGGCCACACCTTCGGACATGCCATCGAGGCGGGCATGGGCTATGGCGCGTGGCTGCACGGTGAGGCGGTGGGTTGCGGCATGGTGATGGCGGCCACCTTGTCGGCACGGCTGGGTCTGGTCGACCGTGCCTTTGTCCAGCGACTCAAGGACCTGATTACCCGGGCCGGCTTGCCAGTCGTCGGTCCGCAGCTTGATGTGCAGGACAACGCCGGACGCTACCTGGAGCTCATGCGCGTGGACAAGAAGGCCGAAGGCGGCGAGATCCGCTTTGTCGTCATCGAGGCTCCGGGCCGGGCCGGCGTGCGCGGTGCGCCGGATGCGCTGGTACGCGAGGTCATCGATGCTTGCTGCCTACGCCAGTGACCCGACCCGCACTCGCGGCAGGCGGTACCCTGAGGCGGTCGCTCCCACACGGACCGACTACCAGCGCGATCGCGATCGCATCGTCCACTCCACGGCCTTTCGTCGTCTGGTCTACAAGACTCAGGTTTTCCTGAACCACGAGGGCGACCTGTTTCGCACCCGCCTGACGCATTCGCTGGAGGTGGCGCAACTTGGCCGGTCGATCGCCCGTTCGCTGGGGCTCAACGAGGATCTCGTCGAGGCCATCGCGCTGGCGCATGATCTGGGACATACGCCCTTTGGTCACGTTGGCCAGGATGCGCTCAACGAATGCATGGCCGGCCACGGTGGCTTCGAGCACAACCTGCAGAGCCTTCGGGTTGTGGATCAGCTGGAGGAGCGCTATCCGGCCTTCGATGGACTCAATCTGACTTTCGAGACGCGCGAAGGCATCCTCAAGCATTGCTCGCGAGCACATGCCGAGCAGCTTGAGGCCGCAGAGCCGGATGGCGTGGGGGCGCGTTTTCTGAAGCGCACACAACCCAGTCTGGAGGCGCAACTGTGCAATCTGGCCGATGAAATCGCCTACAACGCCCATGACATCGACGATGGCATCAGGTCAGGCCTGATCACTCTGGAGCAACTACAGTCGATCAGCCTTTTCGATGGCTATCGCCAGCAGGCCGTGCGCGAGCATCCACGCCTGCTGGAGGCCGATGCCGGGAGAAGACTGCTTTACGAGACCATCCGCCGCATGCTCAGTGCCCAGGTCTATGACGTGATTGAAGCCACGCGCAGTGAACTGGAACGGACCCGACCAGAGAGCGCCGATGCCGTAAGGTCTCTGCCGTCCTTGGTGTCTTTCAGCACCGAGATGCGCGAGCGTTCCCTTGCGCTCAAGAAATTTCTGTTCCAGAACCTGTACCGGCACCCGAAGGTGATGCAGACCACAGGGCAGGCGAGGCAGGTCATTCAGGAGCTTTTCGAGTGCTATCGCCAGGCCCCCGAAGAGATGCAGTCCGGCCATGCTGCGCGGGCGCGCATCGCTCGACCCGGCACGGATGCCGAGGGCGCCTTGCTGCGCGTGGTGGCCGACTACATCGCCGGCATGACCGACCGTTTTGCTGGCCGTGAGCATGAGCGTCTGACAGGCAAGAGGATCTGGGCATGAAGGCTCCGGGCGTTCATCCGGCCTATGTGGTGATTGCCGCCGGCGTGGCCGCCGCCTTGCACGTGGGCAAGCTTTCGCCCGCTCTGCCCGCGCTGGAGCAGTCGCTGGGCGTGACCTTGCTGCAGGCCGGTTTCCTGCTTTCCCTCGTGCAACTGGCCGGAATGCTGCTGGGCCTGGCGGTCGGGCTCGCGGCCGATGGCCTGGGCCTGCGGCGCAGCATGCTCAGTGGTCTGTTTTTGCTGTCGCTGGCTTCCCTGCTGGGTGGCTGGGCCCAGGATGTCTATACGCTCCTGGCCCTACGCGCGGTGGAGGGCCTGGGATTCCTGCTGGTCTCCATGCCCGCGCCCAGCCTGATTCGTCACCTGGTGCAGCCGCAGCGCATGAGCGCCATGCTGGGTCTCTGGGGGGCCTATATGCCGCTGGGCACGGCCGTTGCCTTGTTGTGCGGGCCACTGGTCATCGCGCTGAGCGCTTGGCAGGCTTGGTGGTGGGGCTTGGCCACGGTCACGCTGGGGCTGGCCTGGTGGGTTTGGCGCGTTGTACCGTCGGACCGTCTGCGGGCTCTGTCGTCGCCTTCGGCCAAGGGTTCCGACCGGCGCGCCTGGATCCTGCGCCTGCGCCAGACGCTCAGTGCCCCAGGACCCTGGCTGGTGGCCCTCAGCTTTGCCGTCTACTCGGGGCAGTGGCTGGCCGTCATTGGCTTTCTGCCCACCATCTACTCGCAGGCCGGCGTCGCCGGAGGAACCAGCGCTGTGTTGACCGCACTGGTTGCCGGGGTCAATATGGTCGGCAATATCGCCTCTGGGCGTCTGCTGGGTCGCGGTGTGCCTGCACAGTTTTTGCTGTACACAGGTTTTACGGTGATGGGCCTGGGGACGCTGCTGGCCTTTTTCGTTTGGCCGATGGCAGCAGGGGGTACGGGCCTACCGGCTTCCGTTCGCTTCATGGCCGTGCTGTTCTTTTCCATGGTGGGTGGCATGATTCCCGGGACCCTGTTTTCGCTCGCGGTACGCTTGGCCCCCGGCGAAGGCACGATCTCGACCACGGTCGGGTGGATGCAGCAGTGGGCCTCGCTCGGGCAATTCGTCGGGCCGCCTCTGGTCGCCTGGGTGGCCAGCGGCGCGGGTGGCTGGCACTGGACCTGGGTCGTGACGGGTGCCTGCTCAGGCATAGGATTGCTGCTGGCCTGGCGCTTGGGCCTCAGGAGCAAGTCATGACACTGTCGCCGGACGTCCTTCCCCTCGGATTTGCCGAGGCCATCAAACGGGATATGCAGATCTGGCTGGAGCGTGCCGTGATCGGGCTCAACCTTTGCCCGTTTGCCAAAAGCGTGCATGTCAAGGGCCAGATTCACTGGGTTGTGAGCCCGGCGCGTGATGTGCCGGGCGTGCAAGATGACCTGGTGCGCGAATTACAGGATCTGCAGGCCAGTGATCCCGCGCAAAGGGACACCACGCTGCTGGTGTTGCCCATGTGTTTCGGGGATTTCCTCGATTTCAATGATTTCCTGGCGCAGGCCGATGTGCTTCTGAAGGCGCTTGGGCTGCGGGGCGAACTGCAGATCGCCAGCTTCCATCCGCAATTCCAGTTTGCTGGCACCGATGCCGACGATATCGCCAACTACACCAATCGCTCGCCCTATCCGACCCTGCATCTTTTGCGAGAAGCCAGCATCGACCGCGCGGTCGAGGTGTTCCCTGAGGCTGAGTCCATTTATGAGAAGAACATGCAGGTTCTGGAGCAACTTGGGCATGAAGGTTGGGATGCCCTGGGCCTTGGCCGCCTTGCAAAAGACGTCACGCCTGAAGGTGGAGCTGGAGGTACACCATGAAACCATTTCAGAACAAAGACCGAAAGTCTGGCAAGGCGCAGGGTGACCCTGCACAGGCGCAGCCGCTGCCCCCGGAGATCCGTCCCGGGCAATCGATCGAACTGCTTAAGGAACTGCACATTCTTACGCGCGAGGGAAAGCTCAACCAGGATTCCCGGCGCAAGCTCAAGCAGGTCTATCACCTCTTCCACTTCATCGAGGCGCTTTTGCAGGACTTGCAGGCGCAGCGCAGCGGCAGCGCCTCTGCGGAGCGCGGGATCACGCTGGCAGATCATGGTGCGGGCAAGTCCTATCTGGGCTTCATCATCTACGACCTCTATTTCAAGCAGCGGCCGCACGGGCACGTCTATGGCATCGAGAGCCGCCCGGAGCTGGTCCAGAAGTCGCGTGAGCTGGCGGAACGGCTGGGCTTTGAGCGCATGTCCTTCCTCAACCTCAGCGTTGCCGACTCCATGCAGTCCGGCGAGTTGCCCGAGCGCATCGACATCGTGACGGCTTTGCACGCCTGCGACACGGCCACCGATGATGCGATTGCTTTTGGCCTGCAGAGGCGGGCACCTTACATGGTGCTGGTGCCCTGCTGCCAGGCCGAGGTGGCAAGGACCTTGAATTCCGGCAAGGCGCTGTCCCTGTCACGGACGCCGCTGGCCGAGTTGTGGCGTCATCCGCTGCACACGCGGGAAATGGGCAGCCAGATCACCAACGTGCTGCGGTGCCTTTACCTGGAAGCCATGGGTTACCACGTGACCGTGACGGAACTCGTGGGTTGGGAACACAGTCTCAAGAACGAGCTCATCATTGCGCGCCATACCGGGCAGCGCAAGCGGGCCGCAGCCCAGCGTCTGCAGGCGATACTCGAAGAGTTCGGATTGTCGGCCCTGTTACAAAGCCGTTTCCGCCTGCCGGAGGGTCAACCAACGGCGCCGGATGACGTTGTCTGAAGATGCGGCCCGATGTTGCAGGGGCGAGATTTTTTTGAGGATGGAATTATGAAGAAGCTTTGGATGTGGGTTTGTGTGCTGGTGCTGGCCGGTTGTGCCAGTAGCAGCCCGGACGTGATTCAGCGCGGCGATGCCCAGCGCCTGTCGACCGTGGTCGACGCGGTGGTGCTTTCCGTGCGTGCGGTGACGGTCGAGGGCAACCAGTCGGGCGTGGGTGCCGCGACCGGCGGCGTGGTCGGTGGCATTGCCGGCTACGGTGCCGCCAGCGGGCAGCGCGAGGCGCAAATCATCGGCATCCTGGGTGCGGCAGCGGGTGCTGTGGCCGGCAATGTGATCGAGCGTGCAGGCACGCGTGACGAGGCTTATGAAATCCTCGTCCAGCTCAAGAGCGGCGAACGTCGTGCCCTCGTGCAGGGCAAGGGGGCGGAGGTGTTCCAGCCCGGTGACGCGGTCATCCTGATCACTACCAGTGGCAAGGTGCGTGTCGCCAAGGCGCCCAAACAGTAATCGGGGCCAGAAGCAACTTATGATGGTGCGGCCTTATTCCGCATCATCATGGCCCGCCTTCCCCGTCTCAGCGTTCCCGGCTATCCGCATCACGTCATTCAGCGTGGTAACAACCGGCAGCCCATCTTCCTGGCGGATGCGGACCGACAGCGCATGCTGGAACTCATCGAGGAACATGCGCGCCATGACGAAGTGGCCGTCCATGCCTATGTGCTCATGGACAACCATTTCCACCTTCTGCTGACGCCCCACACGGGCGATGGTTTGTCGCGCATGATGCAGTCGGTGGGTCGTCGCTACGTGCGTCATTTCAACGACAGCCATGGACGCAGCGGTACCTTGTGGGAGGGACGCTACAAGTCCACCCTGATCGAGGCCGGGCCTTACCTGCTGGCCTGCATGGCCTACATCGACCTCAATCCGGTGCGCGCCGGTCTGGCGACGCTGGCACGCGACTATCCCTGGTCCAGCCATGCCCACTACGCTGGTTTGCGGGCGGACCGCATGGTGACGCCGCATCCGCTTTACTGGGAACTGGGCAACACCCCTTTCGCACGCGAAGCCGCCTATGCCCGCTTGGTGCAGGAGGGGGTGACCCCGTCACAGCAGCAAGCCCTGACCGAGTCGGCCCTGCGGGGTTGGGTGCTTGGCGGACCTGACTTCCTGGCCGCATTGCAGAAGAAGACCGAGCGGCGCCTTAGCAAGGGGAATCCCGGTCGGCCCAGCTCCACGGGCGCATCGTCCACCTGATCAATCAGCGCTTGGTTCAAGGCAAGGCGTCTCGGACGTCCTTAATATGTCCCCAATTAGCCTTGAGGTAAACATTAGGGTGATGAAATAGGTTCTGACCCCAATTATTTCTCTTGGATAAGTTGTTGCAGTGCACTATGCTAACGACCCCTGCGAAATATTTAGGAGTGCGCCATGACCACGGCTGCCGAGATTCAGCATCTCCAAGAAAACGGTTTGTATTCCGGTGCCAACGAGCACGACGCCTGCGGTGTGGGTTTTGTGGCGCATATCAAGGGTCACAAGACGCATGACATCGTGCAGGGTGCACTCAAGATCCTGGAGAACCTGGATCACCGTGGCGCAGTGGGCGCTGACAAGCTCATGGGCGACGGCGCGGGCATCCTCATCCAGTTGCCGGACACCCTGTACCGCGAGGAGATGGCCGGGCAGGGCGTGACCCTGCCGCCGCCCGGCGAGTACGGCGTCGGCATGATCTTTCTGCCCAAGGAGCATGCCTCGCGTCTGGCTTGCGAGCAGGAGATGGAGCGAGCGATCAAGGCCGAGGGCCAGGTCCTGCTGGGCTGGCGCGACGTGCCGGTCAACCGGGACATGCCCATGTCCCCCACGGTGCGAGAGAAAGAGCCGGTGCTGCGCCAGATCTTCATCGGCCGGGGCAGCAATGTCATCGTGCAGGACGCCTTGGAGCGCAAGCTCTATGTGATCCGCAAGACGGCCAGCGCCGCCATCCAGAACCTGCAGCTCAAGCACAGCAAGGAATATTACGTCCCCAGCATGTCCAGCCGTACCGTGGTGTACAAAGGCTTGCTGCTGGCTGACCAAGTTGGCACCTACTTCCTTGATCTGCAAGATAAGCGTTGCGTCTCGGCCCTGGGCCTGGTGCACCAGCGCTTCTCCACCAACACCTTCCCTGAGTGGCCCCTGGCTCACCCCTATCGTTATGTCGCCCACAACGGCGAAATCAACACGGTCAAGGGCAACTACAACTGGATGAAGGCCCGCGAAGGGGTGATGTCCTCGCCCGTGCTGGGTGAAGACCTGCAGAAGCTGTATCCGATCAGCTTCGCCGGCCAGTCCGACACTGCCACCTTCGACAACTGCCTCGAACTGCTGACCATGGCCGGCTATCCGATCAGCCAGGCCGTGATGATGATGATTCCGGAGCCGTGGGAGCAGCACACGACCATGGACGAGCGCCGCAAGGCTTTCTACGAATACCATGCCGCCATGCTGGAGCCCTGGGACGGCCCGGCCTCCATCGTCTTCACCGATGGCCGCCAGATCGGCGCCACGCTGGACCGCAACGGTCTGCGTCCCTCACGCTACTGCATCACCGATGACGACCTGGTGATCATGGGCTCCGAGTCGGGCGTGCTGCCGGTGCCGGAGAACAAGATCGTGCGCAAGTGGCGCCTGCAGCCGGGCAAGATGTTCCTGATCGACCTGGAGCAGGGCCGCATGATTGACGACGAGGAGCTCAAGGCCAGCCTCGCCAACAGCAAGCCCTATAAGCAGTGGATCGAGAACCTGCGCATCAAGCTCGACGACGTCGAGACTGGCGCGGCAGACGTGCCGAGCGCGCAGCCTGCGAGCCTGCTGGACCGTCAGCAGGCCTTTGGCATGACGCAGGAAGACATCAAGTTCCTGATGGCACCGATGGCCGTCAATGGTGAGGAGGGCATCGGCTCCATGGGCAACGACAGCCCGCTGGCGGTGCTGTCCGACAAGAACAAGCCGCTGTACAACTATTTCAAGCAATTGTTCGCCCAGGTGACCAACCCGCCGATCGACCCGATCCGCGAAGCCATCGTGATGTCGCTGGTGTCCTTCATCGGACCGAAACCCAATCTGCTGGACATCAACCAGGTCAATCCGCCCATGCGTCTCGAGGTGAGCCAGCCCATCCTGGACTTCTCGGACATGGCCAAGCTTCGCAACATCGAGGCCACCACCCAGGGAAAATTCCGCAGCTACACACTGGACATCACCTACCCCTTGGTCTGGGGCCGGGAAGGCGTGGAAGCCAAGCTGGCCTCACTGTGTGCCGAAGCCGTGGACGCCATCAAGGGTGGCAAGAACATCCTGATCATCAGCGACCGCGCCGTGAGTGCTGCCCAGGTGGCCATTCCCGCGCTGCTGGCCCTGTCCGCCATCCACCAGCATCTGGTGCGCGAGGGTCTGCGTACCACGGCCGGCCTCGTGGTGGAAACCGGTACCGCGCGTGAAGTGCATCACTTCGGCGTGCTGGCCGGCTATGGCGCCGAGGCGGTCCATCCCTACCTGGCCATGGAAACCCTGATTGCCATGCATCAGGATCTACCGGGCGAACTGAGCGCCGACAAGGCCATCTACAACTACATCAAGGCGATCGGCAAGGGCCTGTCCAAGATCATGTCCAAGATGGGTGTCTCGACCTATATGAGCTACTGCGGTGCCCAGCTGTTCGAGGCCATCGGCATCAACGACGAAACCATCGAGAAGTACTTCACCGGCACACCGAGCCGCGTCGGTGGCATCGGCGTCTTCGAGATGGCCGAAGAGGCCCTGCGCATGCACCAGGCCGCCTACGGCAACGATCCGGTGCTGGCCACCATGTTGGATACCGGCGGCGAGTACGCCTGGCGCAGCCGCGGTGAAGAGCATATGTGGACGCCCGATGCCATTGCCAAGCTGCAGCACAGCACGCGTGCCAACAGCTTCAGCAGCTACAAGGAATACGCGCAGATCATCAACGACCAGAGCCAGCGTCATATGACGCTGCGCGGCCTGTTTGAGTTCAAGCTGGATCCGGCCAAGGCCATTCCAGTGGAAGAGGTCGAGCCTGCCAGCGAGATCGTCAAACGCTTTGCCACCGGTGCCATGTCGCTGGGATCGATCTCGACCGAGGCGCATGCGACGCTGGCTGTGGCCATGAACCGCATCGGTGGCAAGAGCAATACGGGCGAGGGTGGCGAAGACCCGGCCCGTTACCGCAACGAGCTCAAGGGCATCCCGATCAAGAAGGGCGAAACCCTCAAGAGCGTGATCGGCGACGCCCAGGTGGAAGTCGACCTGCCCTTGCAGGATGGCGACTCGCTGCGCTCCAAGATCAAGCAGGTCGCCTCGGGCCGCTTCGGTGTCACCGCCGAGTACCTGTCCAGCTCGGACCAGATCCAGATCAAGATGGCGCAGGGCGCCAAGCCGGGTGAAGGCGGACAGCTGCCAGGTGGCAAGGTGTCCGATTACATCGGCAAGCTGCGTTACTCGGTGCCGGGTGTGGGCCTGATCTCGCCGCCGCCGCACCACGACATCTATTCCATCGAGGATCTGGCCCAGCTGATCCACGACCTGAAGAACGTGGCGCCGCATGCCAGTATCAGCGTGAAGCTGGTGTCCGAGATCGGCGTGGGTACCATCGCCGCGGGCGTGGCCAAGTGCAAGAGTGACCACGTGGTCATCGCCGGCCACGACGGGGGCACGGGCGCCTCGCCCTGGTCCTCCATCAAGCACGCCGGTTCGCCTTGGGAAATCGGCCTGGCGGAGACCCAGCAGACCCTGGTACTCAACCGCTTGCGTGGCCGCATCCGTGTGCAGGCAGACGGCCAGATGAAGACCGGCCGTGACGTCGCCATCGGCGCGTTGCTGGGCGCCGATGAGTTCGGTTTCGCCACGGCACCGCTGGTGGTCGAGGGCTGCATCATGATGCGCAAGTGCCATCTCAACACCTGCCCGGTGGGCGTTGCCACGCAGGACCCGATGCTGCGCAAGAAGTTCTCGGGCAAGCCCGAGCATGTGGTGAACTTCTTCTTCTTTATTGCCGAGGAAGTGCGCCAGATCATGGCGCAGCTGGGCATCCGCAAGTTCGACGAAATGATCGGCCGGGCCGACCTGCTGGACGTGCGCAAGGGCCTGGAGCACTGGAAGGCCCGCGGCCTGGACTTCAGCCGTCTGTTCGCGATGCCCATCGTGCCCGCCGGTGTGCCTCGTTTCCATGTGGCCGAGCAGGAGCACGGTCTGGAGAAGAGCCTGGACCGCGTGCTGATCGAGAAATCCAGGGCGGCCATCGACAAGGGCGAGAAGGTCCAGTTCATGGAAGTCGTGCGCAACGTCAACCGCTCGGTCGGCGCCATGCTCTCGGGCGCGCTGACCAAGGTGCACCCCGAAGGGCTGAATGACGACACCCTGCGAATCCAGCTAGAAGGCACGGGCGGCCAGTCCTTCGGTGCTTTCCTGGCGCGCGGCATCACGCTCTACCTGATCGGTGACGCCAACGACTACACCGGTAAGGGCCTGTCGGGCGGCCGCATCGTGGTCCGACCGAGCATCGATTTCCGTGGCGAATCCACCCGCAACATCATCGTCGGCAACACCGTGATGTACGGCGCCACCAGTGGTGAGGCCTTCTTCAGCGGCGTGGCCGGCGAGCGTTTCGCCGTGCGCCTGTCGGGCGCCAATGCGGTGGTCGAAGGGACCGGCGACCATGGCTGCGAGTACATGACGGGTGGCACAGTGGCCGTGCTGGGCAAGACCGGCCGCAACTTCGCCGCCGGAATGAGCGGCGGCCTGGCCTACGTCTACGACGAAGACGGCCAGTTCGCCGCGCGCTGCAACACTGCCATGGTGTCGCTGGACAAGGTGTTGACGACCGCCGAGCAGGAGGCGAGCATCCCGCGCGCCATCTGGCACCGCGAACAGACCGACGAGGCTCAGCTCAAGAAGCTGCTCGAAGACCACCACCGTTGGACCGGCAGCAAGCGCGCGCGCGAACTGCTGGACCATTGGAGCGAGGCCCGTGGCAAGTTCGTCAAGGTGTTCCCGAACGAATACAAGCGCGCCCTGGGCGAGATCAACGCCAAGAAGGCCGGTTCCGGTCCCGCCAAGGCAGCGGCCAAGAAAGAGGCCGCTGCGGCCAAGTAACGACTGTGCGGGACAGAGCAGGATGTGCACGGCAAACCTCCTCTGTCCCCAACTGTATAAATAGGACACATCATGGGTAAAGTCACCGGCTTCATGGAGTACGAGCGCATCGAGGAGGGCTACGAGCCCGTGGCGAAGCGCGTCAAGACCTACAAGGAATTCGTGATCGGTCTGAGCGATGAGCAGGCCAAGGTGCAGGGCGCGCGCTGCATGGACTGCGGCACGCCGTTCTGCAACAGCGGCTGCCCGGTCAACAACATCATTCCGGACTTCAACGACCTGGTGTACCGGGGCGACTGGAAGGATGCGATCACGGTGCTGCACAGCACCAACAACTTCCCCGAGTTCACGGGCCGCATCTGCCCCGCACCCTGCGAGGCGGCCTGCACCATCAACGTCAACGGCGACGCGGTGGGGATCAAGTCCATCGAACACGCCATCATCGACAAGGCCTGGGCCGAGGGCTGGGTCGCGCCGCAGCCGGCCAAGATCAAGACCGGCAAAAAGGTGGCGGTGGTGGGTTCCGGCCCGGCCGGCCTGGCCGCTGCCCAGCAGCTGGCGCGCGTGGGCCACGACGTGACTGTGTTCGAAAAGAACAGCCGCATCGGTGGCCTGCTGCGCTACGGCATCCCCGACTTCAAGATGGAGAAGTCGCACATCGACCGCCGCGTGGCGCAGATGGAAGCCGAAGGTGTGGTGTTCAAGACCGGCACGTTGATCGGCGCCATGCCCGAAGGCAGCAAGGTCACCAACGACGCCAAGACCGTGATCAGCGCCAAGGAGCTCCAGGCCCAGTTCGACGCCGTGCTGCTGACCGGCGGCTCCGAGCAAAGCCGCGACCTGCCGGTGCCTGGTCGCGAACTCGATGGCGTGCACTTCGCCATGGAGTTCCTGCCCATGCAGAACAAGGTCAACGCCGGCGACAAGCTCAAGGGCCAGATCATGGCCACGGGCAAACACGTCATCGTCATCGGCGGTGGCGACACCGGCTCCGACTGCGTGGGCACCAGCAACCGCCACGGCGCCGCCAGCGTGACCCAGTTCGAGGTCATGCCCCAGCCGCCCGAAGAGGAGAACAAGCCCCTGGTGTGGCCCTACTGGCCGCTCAAGCTACGCACCAGCTCCAGCCACGAAGAAGGCTGCACCCGCGAGTTCGCCATCTCGACCAAGGCCTTCACCGGCAAAGGCGGCAAGGTCACCGGCCTGACCACCGTGCAGGTCGAGTTCAAGGACGGCAAGCTGGTCGAAGTGGCTGGCTCCGAAAAGGAGTACAAGGCCGACCTCGTGCTGCTGGCCATGGGCTTCGTGAACCCGGTGGCCACCGTGCTGGACGCCTTTGGTGTCGAGAAGGACGGCCGTGGCAACGCCAAGGCCCACACCGAGTTCGACAACGGCTACGCCACCAACGTGGCCAAGGTGTTTGCCGCCGGTGACATGCGCCGTGGCCAGAGCCTGGTCGTCTGGGCCATCCGCGAAGGCCGTCAGGCCGCGCGTTCGTTGGACGAGTTCCTCATGGGTTACAGCGACTTGCCCCGTTGACAAAACCTTAACCTGTGCCGCCGATGGGTCTGGGGTAAACCCTTTATCATTGACAGCACCTGAATCCGCATGGAACGCGCCGACCGCAGGGTCGGCGTTTTTCATTTCCACGCCCCTTCACATGTCAGACGACAACCTGGTCGAATTTCGAGACGTCACCTTCGCCTACCCGGCCGCCCGGGGCGAGCGTGTCATCCTCGACCGCGTCAGCCTGCAGGTGCCGCGTGGCAAGGTGACGGCGCTGATGGGCGCCTCCGGTGGCGGCAAGACCACGGTGCTGCGCCTGATCGGCGGCCAGCAAAAAGCCAGCCGGGGCCAGGTGGTGGTGCACGGGGAAGACGTGGCCACGCTGGGCCGTGAAGGCCTGCATGCGCTGCGCCGGCGCATGGGCATGTTGTTCCAGTTCGGCGCCTTGTTCACCGACCTGAGCGTGTTCGAGAACGTGGCCTTTCCGCTGCGCGAGCACACCCGCCTGCCCGAAGCCCTGCTGCGCGACATCGTGCTCATGAAACTCAACGCCGTGGGCCTGCGCGGCGCGCGCAACCTCATGCCGAGCGAAATTTCGGGCGGCATGGCGCGGCGCGTGGCCTTGGCACGTGCCATTGCGCTGGACCCCGAGCTCATCATGTACGACGAGCCCTTTGCCGGGCTGGACCCGATTTCCCTGGGCACCGCCGCACAGTTGATCCGCCGTTTGAACGACGCGCTGGGCATCACCAGCATCATCGTGTCGCACGACCTTGAAGAAACCTTTGGCATCGCCGACCAGGTGATCGTGCTGGCCAACGGCCGGGTGGCCGCACAGGGCACGCCCGACGAGGTGCGACACTCCACCGACCCGCTGGTGCACCAGTTTGTGCACGCCGAAAGCGAGGGCCCGGTGCACTTCCATTACCCCGGCCCGACGGTGGCCGACGACTTTGGTGCCCAGTCGGGTGGAGGCCGCTCATGAGCGGGCTGCTGTCCGATCTGGGCCGTGCGGTGCGGCTGGGCCTGGGCGCTGTGGGCCTGGCGGCGCGGCTGTTTTTGCGCCTGCTGCAATTGCTGCCGGCCACGCTGGCGCGTTTTGGCCTGGTGCGCGACCAGATCCACTTTCTGGGCAACTACTCGCTGGCCATCATCGCGGTCTCGGGCCTGTTTGTGGGTTTTGTGCTGGCGCTGCAGGGCTACTACATCCTGCAGCGTTATGGCTCGTCCGAGGCGCTGGGCATGATGGTGGCGCTGTCCTTGTTGCGCGAGCTGGGCCCGGTGGTCACGGCCCTGCTGTTTGCCGGCCGGGCCGGCACCGCGCTCACCGCTGAAATTGGCCTCATGAAAGCCGGCGAACAGCTCAGCGCCATGGAAATGATGGCGGTCGATCCGATACGCCGCGTGCTGGCGCCGCGTTTCTGGGCCGGCGTCTTCACCATGCCCCTGCTGGCGGCGGTGTTCAGCGCCGTCGGCATCGTCGGCGGCTGGCTGGTGGGGGTGGTGATGATCGGCGTCGATGCCGGCTCCTTCTGGAGCCAGATGCAGGGCGGCGTCGAGTGGTGGAACGACCTTGGCAACGGTGTGCTCAAGAGCCTGGTGTTCGGCATCACCGTGACCTTCGTGGCACTCTACCAAGGCTATATGGCGCAGCCCACGCCCGAGGGGGTGTCGCGCGCGACCACGCGCACCGTGGTGGTGGCCTCGCTGTGGGTGCTGGGCCTCGATTTCGGCCTCACGGCCATGATGTTCACCGTTTGAGCATCCGGAGAAACAACATGCAACAAAACAAGAACGACGTCTGGGTGGGGCTGTTTGTGGTGATCGGCATCGCGGCGCTGCTGTTCCTGGCGCTCAAGGCGGCCAACCTGCTGCAGATCAGCTTCGACCCCACCTACCAGGTGACGGCGCGTTTCGACAACATCGGCGGCCTCAAACCCCGCTCGGCGGTGCGCAGCGCTGGCGTGGTGGTGGGCCGGGTCGAGTCGATCGGCTTCGACGACAAAAGTTTTCAGGCCAATGTGGTGCTGAAGATGGACGCGCGCTACGCCTTCCCCAAGGACAGCTCGCTCAAGATCCTCACCAGCGGCCTGCTGGGTGAGCAGTACATCGGCGTCGAGGCTGGCGGCGACACCGCCAACCTGGCCGAGGGTGCGGTCATCACCCAGACGCAGTCGGCGGTGGTGCTGGAAAACCTGATCAGCCAGTTCCTCTTCAGCAAGGCGGCTGAAGGTGGCGAGACCAAGGAGTGATGTCGCTATGAAACCCAACTTTGCCTGTGGTGAGGGCCTGCGGCGTTTGGTGGGCATGTGGCTGTTGCTGGGCGTTTTTGCTTTCGCCGGCTGCGCCACCGGCCCCCACGCCAACCCCAAAGACCCGATCGAACCGTTCAACCGGGGCGTTCAGCGTTTCAACGACGGTGTGGACGAGGCCTTCCTCAAGCCGGTGGCCACGGTGTACCGCGATGTGACGCCCGATCTGGTGCGCACCGGGGTCAACAATTTCTTCTCCAACCTGCGCGACCTGTGGTCGTCGATGAACGCGGCGCTGCAGCTGCGTCCGCGCGAGGCCACCGAAAATTTCCTGCGTTTCAGCGTCAACACCTTCTGGGGCATAGGCGGGCTGCTGGACATCGCCTCCGAAATGCAGATCGAGCGCACCACGCTGGACTTTGGCCAGACCCTGGGCCGCTGGGGTGTGCCCTCGGGGCCGTACCTGGTGCTGCCCCTGATGGGGCCGTCCACCCTGCGTGACACGGTGGGCATGGGTGTGGAGTCCTCGGGCGATCTGCTCACCGGCATGAACCACATCCCCTCGCGCAATTCCCTGTATGCGCTGCGGATTGTGGAAACCCGCGCCAACCTGCTGCGTGCCGGTTCGCTGCTCGACCAGGCCGCGCTGGACAAGTACAGCTTCACCCGCGACGCCTACCTGCAGCGCCGCGAGAGCCAGATCCGCGCCCTGACCGGCAAGGACGACGACGCGGACGAGGAATGAACCTTGGGCGCCGGCCGAGGTCTGACCTGGGCTTGCCCTGAACCTGAAACGATGGGCCCGTGTGCCCCGAAAGGCGTTTGCCATGTTGAGACGTGAATTTGCCCAAATCATGACCGCCGCGCTGGGCGCCTCTGCCTGGGGCTTGGCCCTGGCCTCTGACGAGGCGCCGGACGCCATGGTCAAGCGCATCTCCACCCAGGTGCTCGAAGCCGTCAAGGCCGATCCCGCGATCCAGGCCGGTGACGTCGGCCGCATCACCGCGTTGGTCGACACCATGATCATGCCGCACGTCAACTTCGGCCGCATGACGTCTTCTGCCGTGGGCCGCTTCTGGCGCCAGGCCACGCCCGAGCAGCAGAAGCGCCTGCAGGACGAGTTCAAGATCTTGCTGGTGCGCACCTACTCGGGCGCCCTGGGCGAGGTCAAGGACCAGTCCCTGAGCTTCAAGCCGCTGCGCGCCCGACCCGAAGACACCGAGGTGGTGGTGCGTTCCGAGGTGCGTGGCCGCGGTGAGCCCATCCAGCTCGATTACCGGCTGGAAAAAGCCACCGGTGGCTGGAAGATTTACGACCTCAACGTGCTGGGCATCTGGCTGGTGGAAACCTACCGCAGCCAGTTTGCGCAGGAAATCAACACCAAGGGGCTGGACGGCCTGATCGCCTCGCTGGCGCAGCGCAACAAGTCCAACGCAGGCAAAACCAGCTGAGCCGCCGGCCGAACGCCTCTTCGCACCGCACATGACCATGCTGCCTTTGCCCGCCCGCCTGACCCACACGGAGGCCCAGGCCTGCCTGCTCGCCCTGCAACAGCAGGCCGGGCAGGGCGGCGATCTGGTGGTGGACGCGTCGGCACTCGACGACTTCGATTCGGCCGCGCTGGCCACCTTGCTGGCCCTGCGACGCTGGGCCCAGGCGCAGGGGCGCGGTCTGCGGGTACAGCAGGTGCCGGCGCGCCTGGCCGAGCTGGTGTCCCTCTACGGCGTGGCCGAGTTGCTGCCGTCGTAAAATCCCGGGTCCATGCCCGCAGTCTCCTTCCAGAACGTCTCCAAGAACTACGCCACGCCGCGTGGCGAACTGCAAGCCCTCAAGGGCGTGAGTTTCGACATCCAGGCCGGCGAGTTTTTTGGCCTGCTCGGTCCCAACGGGGCCGGTAAAACCACCCTCATCAGCATCCTGGCCGGCCTTTCAAGGGCCAGCGGTGGCCACGTGCGTGTGCACGGCCACGATGTGGTGAGCGACTTCGCAGCCGCCCGGCGTCAGTTGGGCGTGGTGCCACAGGAGCTGGTGTTCGACCCCTTTTTCAACGTGCGCGAGACGCTGCGCATCCAGTCGGGCTATTTCGGCATCACCGGCAACGGCGCCTGGATCGACGAGCTGCTCGAAGGCCTGGGCCTGGCCGACAAGGCCGGCGCCAACATGCGCCAGCTCTCAGGCGGCATGAAGCGCCGCGTGCTGGTGGCACAAGCCCTGGTGCACAAACCGCCGGTCATCGTGCTCGACGAGCCCACCGCCGGCGTGGACGTGGAGCTGCGCCAGACGCTGTGGCAGTTCGTCTCCCAGCTCAACAAGTCCCAGGGCAGCACCGTGCTGCTGACCACCCACTACCTTGAAGAAGCCGAGGCCCTGTGTGGCCGCATCGCCATGCTCAAGCGCGGCGAGGTGGTGGCGCTGGAGAAAACCTCAGCGCTGCTGAGCCGGGCCTCGTCCAACGTGTTGCGCTTCAAGACCGACCAGACCTTGCCCGCCGACCTGGTAGCCGTGGCGCGTGTCACCGGCCGGGTGGTGCAACTGCCCGCGCACAACGCGGCCGAAGTCGAGCGCATCCTGGCCCGCGTGCGCGAAGCCGGTGTGGCGGTGGATGACATCGAGATCCGCAAGGCCGACCTGGAAGACGTGTTCCTCGACGTGATGTCGGGCGCGTCGGCCACCACCGCGCCCATGGCGCCCATGCCTCCCACCGAGGAGGTGGCGCCATGACCGGCTGGCAGACCCTTTTCTACAAAGAAATCCTCCGTTTCTGGAAGGTGGCCTTCCAGACCGTGGTGGCGCCCATCGTCACCGCGCTGCTCTACATGCTGATCTTCGGCCACGTGCTCGAAGGCCGTGTCACCGTCTATGGCAGCGTCAGCTACACCGCCTTCCTGGTGCCCGGCCTGGTGATGATGAGCGTGCTGCAGAACGCCTTTGCCAACAGCTCGTCCAGCCTGATCCAGAGCAAGATGATGGGCAACCTGGTGTTCCTCATGCTCACGCCGCTGTCGCACCGCGCGTGGTTTGTGGCCTATGTGGGCTCGTCGGTGGTGCGCGGGCTGGTGGTGGGCGCGGGCGTGCTGGTGGTCACCGCCTGGTTCGGTCGCCCCACCTGGGTGGCGCCGCTGTGGATCGTGGTGTTCGCCTTGCTGGGCGCGGGCTTGCTCGGTGTCTTGGGTTTGATCGCGGGTTTGTGGGCCGAAAAGTTCGACCAGATGGCCGTGTTCCAGAACTTCCTCATCATGCCGCTGACCTTTTTGTCGGGCGTGTTCTATTCCATCCACTCGCTGCCCGAGTTCTGGCAGCGGGTGAGCCACCTCAACCCGTTTTTCTACATGATCGACGGCTTCCGCTACGGTTTCTTCGGCGTCAGTGACGCCTCGCCCTGGCTGAGCCTGAGCATCGTGGCCACCGCCTTTGCCGTGGTCAGCGCCATCGCGCTGCACCTGCTGCGCACGGGCTACAAAATCAGACATTGAGTGTTCAGGGACTTATGACCGCCGAAGAATTGCAAGCCATCATCAGCGCCGGGCTGCGCTGTGAACACATCGAACTCAGCGGCGACGGCCGCCACTGGTCGGCCGTGATCGTCTCCCCCGAGTTCGAGGGCAAACGCGCCATCCAACGCCACCAGCGGGTGTACGCCACGCTGGGCAGCCGCATGCACACCGACGAGGTGCACGCCTTGTCCATGAAGACCCACACGCCCGCCGAGTGGGCGCTGCTGGCGAAAGACTGACCATGGACCAATTGCGCATTCGTGGCGGTAACCGCCTGCACGGCGAGTTGAGGGTGTCGGGCGCCAAGAACGCGGCCCTGCCCGAGCTGTGCGCCGCTCTGCTCACGGCCGACGCCGTGACCCTGCACAACGTGCCCGCGTTGCAGGACGTGAGCACCATGCTCAAGCTGATCCGCAACATGGGCGTGCGGGCCGAGCGCGATCCGGCCGACAGCGACAAGGTGGTGCTCCATGCGGGCGCGCTCGACAAGCCCGAGGCCCCTTACGAGCTGGTCAAGACCATGCGCGCCTCCATCCTGGCGCTGGGCCCGCTGCTGGCGCGTTTTGGCCACGCACGCGTGTCGCTGCCCGGCGGCTGCGCCATCGGCTCGCGCCCGGTGGACCAGCACATCAAGGGCTTGCAGGCCATGGGTGCGGTCATTGTGGTCGAGCACGGCTACATCGAAGCCTCGCTGCCCACCGGCCGCACCCGGCTGCAGGGCGCCCATGTCAGCACCGACATGGTGACCGTGACCGGCACCGAGAACCTGATGATGGCCGCCTGCCTGGCTGAGGGCGAGACCGTGCTGGAGAACGCCGCTGAGGAGCCCGAGGTGGTGGATCTGGCCGAGATGCTGATCAAGATGGGTGCGCGCATCGAGGGCCATGGCTCGCGCCGCATCCGCATCCAGGGCGTGGAGCGCCTGCACGGCTGCGAACACCAGGTGGTGGCCGACCGCATCGAGGCCGGCACCTTTTTGTGCGCGGTGGCCGCCGCCGGTGGCGACGCCGTGCTCAAGGCCGCCCGCGCCGACCACCTGGACGCGGTGATCGACAAGCTGCGCGATGCCGGTGTGACGGTGGACCCGGTGGAGGGCGGCGTGCGCGTGGCCTCGCCCGGCGCGGGTGCGCTCAAGGCCCAGACCTTCCGCACCACCGAATACCCCGGCTTCCCCACCGACATGCAGGCCCAGTTCATGGTGCTCAACGTGGTGGCGCAGGGCGCCAGCAAGGTCACCGAGACGATTTTCGAAAACCGCTACATGCACGTGCAGGAGCTGCAGCGCCTGGGCGCCGACATCCAGGTCGAAGGCAAGGTGGCCCTGATCACCGGTGTGCCGCGCCTCTCTGGCGCCACCGTCATGGCCACCGACCTGCGCGCCTCGGCCAGCCTGGTGATCGCCGGCCTGGTGGCCGACGGCGAAACCACGGTGGACCGCATCTACCACCTGGACCGTGGCTACGACCGCATGGAAAACAAGCTGCGCGCCCTGGGCGCCGACATCGAAAGGGTCAAGCCATGAAGCCCGAAATGGTCATGCTGGCCTTGTCCAAGGGGCGCATTTTTGAAGAGACCTTGCCGCTGCTCAAGGCCGCCGGGATTGAGGTGCTGGAAGACCCGGAGAAGTCGCGCAAGCTCATCCTGCCCACCAACCGCGCCGATGTGCAGGTGGTGCTGGTGCGCGCCTCCGACGTGCCCACCTACGTGCAGTACGGCGGTGCCGATCTGGGCGTGTGTGGCAAGGACACCCTGATCGAACACCAGGCCGAATGGGGCGGTGCGGGCGGTGGCCTATACCAGCCGCTGGACCTCAACATCGCCAAGTGCCGCATGAGTGTGGCGGTGCGCGCCGATTTCGATTACGCCTCGGCCGTGCGCCAGGGCTCGCGCCTGACGGTGGCCACCAAGTACACGGCGATTGCGCGCGAGTTTTTTTCGGCCAAGGGC
>JAUYQZ010000041.1 GCA_030695415.1 Hylemonella sp. | reverse complement strand
GCTCCTGGTGATCTATCGACCACAGGGCATCTTCGGGAACAAGAAGGAGCTGGCCTTTGTCAAGTAACGCCACCCCCGGCAAGACTCCGGTCAAGAGCACGGGGCTGCACACGGGCGAGATCGTTCCCGGAGTCGCCAAGGTCGACCCGATCATCATCGCGGACGGCGTGCGTCGCAGCTTCGGTGGTCTGACCGCCGTCGATGTGGAGCACCTCGAGATTCCGCGCAACGCCATCACGGCGCTGATCGGCCCCAACGGCGCCGGCAAGACCACCGTCTTCAACCTGCTCACCAAGTTCCTCCCGCCCAGCTCGGGCCAGATCCTCTACAAGGGCGAAGACATCACGCACCGCGCCGCCGCCGACGTGGCGCGCTCGGGCATGGTGCGCTCCTTCCAGATCTCGGCGGTGTTCCCGCACCTCACCGTGCTGGAGAACGTGCGCGTGGGCCTGCAGCGCAAACTGGGCACCAGCTTCCATTTCTGGAAGCCCGAGTCCACGCTCTACGCGCTGAACGACCAGGCCATGGCCCTGCTGGAGTCGGTCGACCTGGGCGGCTTTGCCGACACCAAGACGGTGGAACTGCCCTACGGCCGCAAGCGTGCGCTGGAGATCGCCACCACCCTGGCGCTGGACCCTGAGCTCATGCTGCTGGACGAGCCCACCCAGGGCATGGGCCACGAGGATGTGGGCCGCGTGGTCGAGCTCATCCGCAAGGTCGCGGCCAACCGCACCGTGCTGATGGTGGAGCACAACATGAATGTGGTCGCCAACCTGAGCGACACCATCACCGTGCTGGCCCGCGGCACCGTGCTGGCCGAAGGGCCCTACGAAACCGTCTCCAAGGATCCGCGCGTGCTGGAAGCTTACGTTGGCTCCTCCGATGAGGAAGCCGCATGAGCGCTGTCATGAACGCCGCAGCAGCAGCCCCGGGCGCAGCGACGGCAGGCGCCCGCACCTTGCTGAAGGTCGAGAACCTGCACGCCTGGTACGGCGAATCGCACATCCTGCACGGCGTGAACTTCGAGGTGCGCCAGGGCGAACTCGTCACCCTGCTGGGGCGCAATGGTGCCGGCCGCACCACGACCCTCAAGGCCATCCTGGGCCTGACGGGCAAGCGCACCGGCTCCATCCAGCTCATGGGGCAGGAGACCGTGCACCTGCCCACCAACCGCATCGCCCGCCTGGGCCTGGGCTACTGCCCCGAAGAGCGCGGCATCTTCTCCACGCTCTCCTGCGAGGAAAACCTGCTGCTACCGCCCAAGATCGGCGAAGGCGGCATGTCGCTGGACGAGATCTACGAGATGTTCCCCAATCTCAAGGAACGCCGCAACAGCCCGGGCACGCGCCTGTCGGGGGGCGAGCAGCAGATGCTGGCGATGGCGCGCATCCTGCGCTCCGGCGCCCAGGTGCTGCTGCTGGACGAGATCACCGAGGGCCTGGCGCCCGTCATCGTGCAGACGCTGGGCCGCGTGATCCGCGCGCTCAAGGCCAAGGGCATGACGATCATCCTGGTCGAGCAGAACTTCCGCTTCGCCGCGCCCCTGGCCGACCGCCACTATGTGGTGGAGCACGGCCAGATCGTGGCCACCGTGAACAAGGCCGAGTTGAGCGAGAAGGCAGCCATGCTGCAAGAGTTTTTGGGTGTGTGATTTTTGACAACCATTTCTAGGAGACCAATATGAAACGCAAACTGATCGCCGCCGCTGTGGCGGCCACCCTGGCCGGCAGCTTCAGCCTGGCACAGGCCCAGAAGCTGTCGGGCGACGCCGTCAAGATCGGCGTGCTGACCGACATGTCCGGCGTCTACGCCGACTACGGCGGCCCCGGCGCCGTGGCTGCGGCCAAGCTGGCCGTGAGGGACTTTGGCGGCACCATGTTCGGCAAGCCGATCGAAGTGGTAAATGCCGACCACCAGAACAAGCCCGACATCGCCAAGAACGTCACCCAGGCCTGGTTCGACCGCGACGGCGTGGACATGACGGTGGAAAACCTGAACTCCGCCGTGGCCCTGGCCGTGCAGGCCCTGGGCAAGGAAAAGAACAAGATCACCATCGTCAACGGCGCCGCTTCCTCGCGCATGACCAATGAAGACTGCGCCCCGGCCACCGGCATCCATTACCTGATGGACACCATCGCCCTGAGCAATGTGGTGGGCAAGGCCATCGTGAAGGACGGCGGCAACACATGGTATTTCCTGACGGCCGACTACGCCTTCGGCCACTCGCTCGAAAAAGACACCAGCGCCGTCGTGAATGCCGCAGGCGGCAAGGTCCTGGGCGCGGTGCGCCATCCGCTGTCCACCGGCGACTTCTCCTCCTTCCTGCTGCAGGCCCAGTCCAGCGGCGCCAAGGTGGTGGGCCTGGCCAACGCCGGTGGCGACACCGTCAACAGCATCAAGGCCGCGGCCGAGTTCGGTCTGACCAAGAAGCAGAACCTGGCCGCGCTGCTGATGCTGATCACCGACGTGCACGCACTGGGCCTGAACACCGCCCAGGGTCTGTACCTGACCGAAGGCTGGTACTGGGACCTGAACCCCGAGACGCGCGCCTGGGCCGACAAGTACAGCAAGGAGATGAACGGCCGCAAGCCCAACTCCAACCACGCATCGGTCTACTCGGCCACCCTGCACTACCTGAACGCCGTCAAGGCCGCCGGCACGGACGACACCGCCGCCGTGATGGCCAAGATGCGCGCCACGCCCATCAACGACATGTTCGCCAAGGGCGGCAAGCTGCGCGAGGATGGCCGCATGGTGCACGACATGTACCTGTTCCAGGTGAAGACGCCCGCCGAATCCAAGGGCCCCTGGGACTACTACAAGCTCAAGGGCACCGTGAAGGGCGATGACGCCTTCCAGTCCCTGGCCAACAGCCGCTGCGTTGCCATCAAGAAGTGATGCGCAGCTGATGTGACCTGAACGGGCGGGCCGCGTGTGCGGCCCGCCCCTCCCCGACCCGGATCGACATGTCAGAAATTTTTGGTATTCCGATACAAGCCCTGATGGGCCAGCTCATGCTCGGGCTGGTCAATGGCTGCTTTTACGCCATGCTCTCGCTGGGCCTGGCCGTGATCTTCGGCATGCTCAACATCGTGAACTTCGCGCACGGCGCGCTCTACATGGTGGGCGCCTTCTTCGCCTGGATGCTGCTCAACTACGCCGGCGTCAACTACTGGTTCGCCCTGCTGCTGGCCCCCATCGGGGTGGCGGCCATCGGGGTCGTCATCGAAAAGACCATGCTGCGCTGGCTGCACCAGCTCGACCATCTCTACGGCCTGCTGCTGACCTTCGGCCTGGCCCTGGTGCTCGAAGGCCTCTTCCGCGAGTTTTATGGCTCCTCGGGCCTGCCCTACGAACTGCCGGCGCTGTTCCGCGGCGTGTTCGACCTGGGCTTCATGATGCTGCCCAAGTACCGCGCCTGGGTGGTCGTGGTGTCCATCGTCGTGTGCCTGTTCACCTGGTACGTCATCGAGAAGACGCGCCTGGGCGCCTACCTGCGCGCCGGCACCGAGAACCCGAATATGGTCAAGGCCTTCGGCATCAACGTGCCGCTGATGGTCACCCTCACCTACGCCTTCGGTGTGGGCCTGGCCGGCCTGGCCGGCGTGATGGCCGCGCCGATCTACCAGGTGAGCCCGCTGATGGGCTCCAACATCATCATCGTGGTGTTTGCGGTGGTGGTGATCGGCGGCATGGGCTCCATCCTCGGCTCCATCCTCACCGGCCTGGCGCTGGGCCTGATCGAAGGCCTCACCAAGGTCTTCTACGCCGAGATCTCGAGCACCGTGGTGTTCATCATCATGGCGATTGTTTTGCTGGTTCGTCCCGCCGGCCTCTTCGGACGGGAAAAATAATGAAGAAGACAGCCCTCCTCTACAGCGCCCTGCTGCTCGCACTGCTGGTGGCCCCCTTCGTGGGCTACCCCATGTTCCTGATGAAGCTGCTGTGCTTCGCCCTGTTCGCCTGCGCCTTCAACCTGCTGATCGGCTTCACCGGCCTGCTCTCCTTCGGCCACGCCATGTTCTTCGGCTTCGCGGCCTATGTGTCGGGCCATGCCGCCAAGGTCTGGGGCCTGACGCCCGAACTGGCCATCCTGGCCGGCACGCTGAGCGCCACCTTCATCGGCGTCGTGACAGGCTGGCTGGCGGTGCGCCGCCAGGGCATCTACTTCGCCATGGTCACGCTGGCGCTGGCGCAGATGGTCTACTTCATCTGCGTACAGGCGCCCTTCACCTACGCGGAAGACGGCATCCAGAGCATCCCGCGCGGCAAACTCTTCGGTCTGATCGACATGAGCAACGACCGCGCCATGTACTTCCTGGTGCTGGCGCTGTTCGTCGGCGGCTTCGCACTGATCTACCGCATCATCCACTCGCCCTTCGGCCAGGTGCTCAAGTCCATCCGCGAGAACGAGCCGCGCGCACTGTCCCTGGGCTACAACGTGGACCGTTACAAGCTGCTGGCCTTCGTGCTGTCGGCCACGCTGGCCGGCCTGGCGGGTGCCACCAAGGCCATCGCCTTCGGCATCGCCACCCTGACCGACGTGAGTTGGCAGATGTCCGGCGAGGTGGTGCTGATGACCCTGCTGGGCGGCATGGGCACCATCCTGGGTCCCGTCCTGGGCGCCGGCATCATCGTGGCCATGCAGAACTACCTGTCGGGCCTGGGCTCCTGGGTCACCATCATCATGGGCCTGACCTTCGTGGTCTGCGTGCTGCTGTTCCGTCGCGGCATCGTGGGCGAGATCGAGCACCGGCTGCAGAAGAAGTCCTGAGGCGTTCAGACCTCTTTGCGCGGATCTTCGCGCCGGCCGTCGTACCAGAACTCCATGCCCTGGCGCTGCTTGACGGATTTCATTCCACGACTCGCCAGCCGGGTCGTGAGTAAAAAGACTTCGCGTGAAGAATAGGTCCGCAGCTTGCGCGCCGAGGTGGTGACTGTCTGCTTCAGGATCACGAACCTGCCCTGCCGCTTGAGGGCCCGGCTCATGACGAGCTCTTCCGCGCCGTAGTAGTTCTCGTCAAAGCCGCCTACCGCGGCAAAAGTGCTGCGCGTGCAAAACAGGAAGCAGCCCGCCGCAAAACCCGTGGCCCGGAACAGGCGCACGACCACGCGCAGCATCAGCCGCGCATACCGCGGTGCGGGGTCGTCAAAACGCATGCCGGCCCCGCCGCCGACGGCACCGCTGCGCATCGCAACAAGGGCGGCGCGCACCACGGCCTCATTCACAACCGTGTCCGCATCGACAAAGATGAACCAGTCACCACCGGCGGCCCGCGCCCCCGCGTTACGCGTGGCGGCGATCTGCCGGTGCGCCACGCTGACCAGCAGCGCGCCTTGCTGCTGCGCAATGGCAGCGGTTTGATCGGTGGAGGCATCGTCCGCGACGACGATCTCGTACACCTCGCCCAAGGCACGGCCGGCTGCGTGCAGCGCATCGAGGGTGGCTGCCAGACACCGCTCTTCGTTGTAGGCGGGGACGATGAAGGAGATCATGGGGCTTGAATCCCTACCGTCTCAGGCCACCGGCGCGTCAGCGTGGGCCAACATGCTATGGCCGACTGAATAGTTTGCGAACACAGCTAACTCCCATTCCCGAGATCACGACACCCCATCCCGACCACAGGAAAACAAAGATCCAGTATGTGAAAGGCTCGTCAAGAGAAGTGCAGCCTCTGCGCCCACATTGCACCGTGCCGGAATGCACCGCCGAAAGCGCCAGATAAATGCAACCCAGCCCTACGACAAGTAAAAAGGCACCAGCGAAGAGTAAAGCGATTGGTCTGTGCACTCGCGGTCGCATCCAGGCGAGTGCTTTTCCAGACGTGAAAAGCACAGAAGGCACGAAAACGGCGGCAATCAGCGCGATCAGCAGTAGGTCGTCCATGATGGCTATTTGCTTGATGTCGAGCGCGAAAGTTCGAAGTAGACGGCACAAAGACTCATCTCCGCGCGTCCCTGCGGCAAACTCATTGCGTGCCTTGTTTGAAGAACCCGACCTAATATAGCCCAGCCTCAAACGCATGCGTAACACTGGGACGCTTTCACCCCGCATCCCGCAGCAGGTCCGCATACTGTCCAGCCGTCACCGCGTGCGCCCGCCCGAAACCGGCCACATAGCGCAGGAACAGCGGCTCGATGAGGAAAAGCGAGAAGTCGCTGAAACCGAACAGCTCCTCGGCATCGGGCAGCTTGGCCAGATAGGCGGCGCGGGCGGCGGCGTGGTCTGGCGCCTCGGGCATGCACACACTCGCCCGCCCTTGCACGCTCACGCGCGGCAGGGCCAGCGGCGTATCGGCAGACGCGGCGGGGGCGGTGACCAGCAGGCCCACAGAGGCATGGGCCTGCATGTCCTGCGTGTGGGTGGCCAGGCGGCTGACGTGGATGATGAAGCGGCCTTCGGGCAGCAAGGCGTAAGGCACCATGGACACGGCGGGCTCGCCCCGGTGCAGGGTGGCGAGGGCCGCAACGGGCGTGTGCTGCAGCAGGCGCACGAGCGCCCGGGACTCTTCGGCGTCCATGGCTCAGTGGGTGAGTTCCAGCACCGTCACGCGCTGCTGCGCCGCTGGCCAGACCCGACCCGCCAGCTTTTCACCATTGAACTCGGCCGCGATGGCACGGTCTGCAGCGCTAGGCAGCTTGAGTTTGGAACTGGACACCCCGGCACCCTTGGGTGGCACGCCGGGCGGCAGTGCCTGTCCGTCGAAGCTCAGACGATCCCGCTGCGCATCGAAGTAACCGCGCGGTCGCGTGAATATGGCCAGGGCCTGGGCGTCCTGGTCGGCCGCGGCGATGCGCTCGGGTTTCAGGTTGACGATGGCACTGGAGCGCGCAAAGGCGCTGCGGTAGATGTGGGTGGCGGCATAGCCCGGGGCCTTGATTTCAAACTCATAGGCGGTGCCCGGTTTGGCGAGGAACGGGCCCCAGCGGCCGTCGGCCCCGACCTTGCGCGTGTAGGCGGGCGCGCCGATGCGCTGGCCCGTGGCGGCATCGGTGGCGTAGATGGCGAGTTCGGCGCCCGGCAGCGGCAGGTTGTTGCTGAAGTTGCCTGTGGCGGGGTTGAGCGGGTCCACGCCCAGGCCGGTGATCGTGCCGCCGAGCTCAATGCGCGCTTCGGGCGCGATGCCCTGCACCGCTGGCTCGCGGCCGGTGATGAAACGGTAGGCCGCGGCGAAGGCGGGCTGTGAGTAGGACGTCTCACGGTGGTCGATGCGCGGGATGACGACGTTGGTGGCGCCCTTGAGTTCGGGGCCGGCATACGTGACGTTGGTGGGCTTGCCCTTGGCGCCGATCCACAGCCCGTCGGGCTGGGCGAACTTGTCGTTGTTGTCGCTGCGCACGGTGAGCCAGCGCACCGGGCCCACCACCTCATCACCCTTGGCGTTCTTGGGCGCGTTCAGGCCGGTGAGGAAAGGGCCGGTGCCCGAGAACTCGTTGCCTTCACGGAAACCGGGGATGGCCCAGACGCCGTGGTTGGGGGTGCCGCCCAGGATGGCGTGTGACACGGTGGCCGCGCCGCCGCCGTTCTGGATGTAGTTGCGCATGGCGTTGCCGCCGCGTGAGTTGCCAATCAGCACCACCTGGCTGGCGCCCGTGGCGCGCAGGACTTTCTCGACCTCGGCCTTGAGGTAGGCCATGTGCTCGGCGGTGGAGCTGCGCCCGGGCTGGGGTTTGCTGTCGTCGTCACGCGCCAGGGGGTAGGGCAGCTCGATGGCGTGCAGTCGCTCGCGCGGCCAGCCGTTGGATTCAAAGCGCCAGAGCGTGGTCAACCACAGCGCGGCGCTGTCGCCATTACCGTGCACGAAGACGATGGGCGGCGCCTCGCGCAGCGTTGGCGCCGGCGCCGTGGCGCAGCCCCCCAGCAGGGCCAGGCCGGCCAGCAAGCCCAGGAGATGACGACGGATCAACATGGTTTCTCTCCCTGCTGCCGGCGCGCGATGGCGCCAACGCTTATTCGAAGCCGCCCGCGCGGCGCAACTCTGCGGCGGCCGGTGCGGCCATGAGGTCGATCATCATGCGTGCGGCCTGCGGCTGCTCGGCCTTGGTCGCGATGGCCGCGGTGTAGACCGTGGCGAGCTCAAACGCTTTGGGCAGCAGGCTGATGAGCTGCACACCGGGCGTGTAGAGGATCTCGGTGACCTGGGTGCAGCCGATCAGACCGGCGCCGCTGGCCTCCGCCAGCGCCTTCATGGCCGCGGCGCCGTTGGGATAGGGGCGCAGCGCGCCGGCCACCTGCTGGTCGATGCCCAGTTGCTTGAGCACGTTCATCAAGTGGATGCCGGCCGTGGCCTTGACCGGGTCGGGGAAGTAGATGCCCTTGGCAGCCAGCATCGCGGCCTTGAGCGCCTCGGGCGTGTCAACCTTCGGCTGCGGCTCGCCGCTCTTCACGGCCACGCCGGTCTTGACCACCCCCAGGGGCGTGGCGCTGCCGGGCTGGACATGGCCGCTGGCGGTGAGATCGGCGATCAGCGCCTGCGTGAGGATGAGCACGTCGCAGGGCTGGCCCGCGAGCAGCTGGTCGCGCATGAGGCCCACGGCGCCGAAGCTGCCCTCGACGGCGCGGCCGGTTTCGTTGTAGATGGCGCCGCGCAGCTGGTTGACCAGCCCCTGGGCCGCGCCGCCGCTAAGGATGTGCAAAGAACTCATGTGTCGAACCGTCAAAGTGAAAGCGCTAAAACGCCTGAAAAATTCGCGCTCTTGCGCTCAACGTGACTATACGGGGAACGCCGTGGAACCGGCTCCGCCGGGCCACTGGCGTTGTCCCCCTTGGGGGAAGACGGCGCCAGCCGGCTCAGGGGGATCAATCCACCTTAATGCCGGCGCTCTTGATCACGCGGGCCCATTTCTCGATGTCCTCGC
This sequence comes from Hylemonella sp., assembly GCA_030695415.1. Taxonomy (GTDB): domain Bacteria; phylum Pseudomonadota; class Gammaproteobacteria; order Burkholderiales; family Burkholderiaceae_C; genus Hylemonella. The sequence continues at coordinate 16,899 of JAUYQZ010000041.1, read as the reverse complement.
GCATGTACTTGTCAAACTCCTGCGGGTTCATCTTCATGGCCACGGCGCCCTGTTTGGTCCAGAGCTGCACCACATCGGGCTGGCTGACGATCTTGCTCACGGCATCGTTGAGCTGCTGCACGATGGCCGGCGGCGTGCCCTTGGGGGCCATCAGGCCGAGCCAGATGGTGGCTTCGTAGCCGGGCAGGCCGGACTCGGCCAGGGTGGGCACGTCGGGCAGCACGGCCGAGCGCTGGCGGCCGCTGGTGGCAATGGCGCGTACCTTGCCGGCGCGGGCCTGCTCGGACATGGTGGTGACGGCGTCGAACATCATGTCGACCTGGCCGCCGATGATGTCGGTGCGCGCACCGGAGCTGCCGCGGTAGGGGATGTGCACCAGGTAGATGCCGGCCATGCTCTTGAAGAGCTCGCCGGCCATGTGGTACGGCGTGCCGTTGCCCGAGGAGGCGTAGTTGTATTTGCCCGGCCTGTCCTTGGCCAGCTGGAGCAGCTCTTTCAGGTTCTTCACCGGCAGCGAGGGGTGGGTGACCAGCACCAGGTCGGAGTAGTTGACCGGCGCCACGGGCACGAAGTCGCGCATGAGCACGAAAGGCTTGCTGGGGACGAGCGTCTCGTTCACCGTGTGGGTGTTGGACATCATCAGCAGGGTGTAGCCGTCGGCCGGGGCCTTGGCCACCACGTCGGTGCCGATGATGGAGCCGGCGCCGGGCCGGTTGTCGACCACGAAGGGCTGGCCCAGCGCGTCACCCAGGCGCTGGCCGATGAAACGCGCGTAGTTGTCGGCCGGGCCACCCGCGGCAAAGGGCACGACGATGCGCACCGATTTGTTGGGGTAGTTCTGCGCCTGGGCCGCGGTGGCCGCGAGCAGCAGCACGGCGAGCAGGCCGCGCAGGATGGGGAATCGCATGGTGTTGTCTCCTGATGGGTATGCCTGCATGCTAGCCCGGCCCCGCTGGCGTGGTACCCGGGCTATCCCTAGCGGCGCGAAGCGAAGCATTCAGACCGACAGCGGTTCTTCCTGCATGGTCTCGATCTGGTCTTCCAGCATCTGCACCTGGCCGGCCCAGTAGTCGCTGCTGCCGAACCAGGGGAAGTTGATGGGGAAGGTGGGGTCGTCCCAGCGGCGCGCCAGCCAGGCGCTGTAGTGGATTAGGCGCAGGGTGCGCAGCGGCTCGATCAGCGCGAGTTCGCGCCGATCGAAGGCGCGCATCTGCTCGTAGCCATCGAGCAGACAACTAAGCTGGTAGGTGCGCTGGGCGCGGTCGCCCGAGAGCAGCATCCACAGGTCCTGCACGGCCGGGCCCATGCGCGCGTCATCCAGGTCCACGAAGTGCGGGCCGGGGCCGGCGGCGGCGGGCACGTCCACCGGCGTCCACAGCACATTACCCGAATGGCAGTCGCCATGCAGGCGCAGGCGGCGGATGTCGCTGGACGCCCCGGTGAGCGCAGGGTAGCCGGCAATCAGAGCCAGGGCCTCTTCGCACTTGCGCTGCCAGGTGGACTGCACGTCCAGCGGAATCATCTCGTGCTGCAGCAGCCAGTCCATGGGCTCGCGCCCGAAACTCTGCAGGTCCAGCGCGGGGCGGCTGGCAAAGGGGCGCGCCGCGCCCACGACGTGCAGGCGCGCCAGGAAACGGCCGATCCACTCCAGCACCTCTTCGTCGTCCAGCTCGGGCGGGCGCCCGCCGCGGCGCGGGCAGACCGAAAACATGAACCCGGCGTGATGGTGCAAGGTGCTGCCATTCAATGTCAGTGGCGCCACCACCGGGACCTCGGCCGCCACCAGCTCGGCTGCGAAGGCGTGCTCTTCGAGGATCTGCGCTTCACTCCAGCGGGCCGGGCGGTAGAACTTGGCCACCACCGCCTGACCGTCGTTCAGGTGTACCTGGTAAACCCGGTTCTCGTAGGAGCTCAAGCCCTGCTGGCGTCCGTCGCAGGACAGGCCCAGGCCCTCCAGGGCATCCATCACCACATCGGGCGTGAGTTGCTCGAAGGGATGGCGTGAGGTGGCGGCAAGGGTCATGCCCCGATTGTCGCCTGCGCAGTCTGTTCGCAGTCTGTGCGCTGGCCCGCTGGCGTTTTCCCTAGGCCGAACGCTCGAGGCCATGGATAAACTCATTCGCATGTCTCCCATGCTGCCCTTCCACCGAAAACTCGCGCTCGGCACCACCGGTGTGGCGCTGGCCGTGGCAGCCCTGGCCGGGCTGGCCTCAGGCTTCATCGCTCACGACAAGGCCGAGGACGCCCTGGTAGCCCAGGCCACGGAAGACACGCAGCGTCTCTTGCGCCATGACGCCTTCCGCCCCGACAGCGTGCAGGCCACGCGCAATGCGCAGCTCGCAGTGCAGGCGCTGGCGGCCTCGTACTTCGACATTGCGCAGATCTACACCGCTGGCGGCCTGCTGATCGCCGAGCAGTACAGCCCCGACGGCCGCGCGCTCGATGCCGAATTGCCGCCGCGCAGCGCGCGCAGCTACACCCAGCCCTGGTACGAGCGGCGCTGGCTGCCCGGGCGCCGGCCGGTGCTGAGTGTGTTCATCCCGCTGCGCAGCGAGGGGCAGGCGCTGGCGGGCTATTTCGAGGGCGCGCGCCTGGTACCCGACTGGCAGCGCGCGCACATGCAGGCCGACGCGCGGCGCACCGGCCTGCTCACCGCGCTGGCCGTGCTGCTGTGCGGCGCCGCGCTCTACCCGCTGGTGCTGCGCCTGAGCCGCGACAGCCAGAACCGCCAGCGCGAGTTGCTGGAATCGCACATCGCCATGATGGAGGCACTGGGCCGCGCGATCGCGCGGCGCGATTCGGACAACGGCATCCACAACTATCGCGTGGCCTGGATCTCGGCCACGCTGGCAGAGGCCGTGGGGCTGCACGGCACACGCATGCAGGAATTGATCGTCGGCAGCTTCCTGCACGACGTGGGCAAGATCGGCATCCCCGAACACATCCTGCTCAAACCCGGCCCGCTGAGCCCTGAGGAAATGCTCATCATGCACACGCACGTGGCCGCGGGCGAGGACATCGTCAGCGGCTCGGGCTGGCTGTCCGGCGGTCAGGCCGTGGTGGCCGGCCACCACGAGAAGTGGGACGGCAGCGGCTACCCGCGTGGCCTGACAGGCACCGACATCCCTCTGGTGGCGCGCATTTTCGCGATTGCCGACGTGTTCGATGCGCTGTGCTCGCGCCGCCCTTACAAGGAGCCGGTGCCCCTGGAGGCCGCCATGGAAGCCCTGCGCGAGCAAGCCGGCAAGCACTTCGACCCGCACCTGGTGCAGGTCTTCGACCAGCAGGCCGCCACGGTCTACCGCACGCTGACCGAAGCCGACGAGGAACAGCTGCAGGCCCTGCTGACACGCATGGTGCGCAAGCACTTCAGCCTCTATTGAGGTTTTCATCCGTCGCGACAGCCACACCCAGCGTTGGGCGGTCTCTTACGGCGCGGGTGTGGCGAGTTGCTCGAAGGGCAAGGCCTGCTTGACCAGGATGACGGTGCAGGGCGCCTCCATGGCCACCTTGATGGGCACGGTGGCCACGAAACGCTGGGTCTTCAGGCCATGCGTGGCCGCTCCCATGACGATGACCCCCACCCGGTTGCCCCGCGCGTAATCGATCAGCGCCTGCGCCACGTCGCCCGACTCCAGCACGTGGCAGGAGGTCTGGTGGCCGGGCTGCTCCAGTGGCTGGGCCCACTGCCGGAGCTGCGTCAGGTAGCGCCGGTGCACACTGGTTTCGCTCTTGCGCTCACTGACCGAGCTGGTGGCACCCGGCGAGATGACCGTGACGCAGGCCAGGCGCGCGCCGGGCCGCGTGCCCAGCGAACGCCCGGCCGCTTCCCGCAGGGAATAAAGCGCGGCGTCGCTCACGTCCTGGTGCGGCACGGCCACCATGACGATGGGCACCTCGGCGATCTGGCGTTCGGGGGGAGGGCTGGGCTCGTACTGCATGCCCGCCGCGCGGACCCAGCGCTTGAAGAGCGCCCAGGCGCCGACGCCTTGGGTACGCTCGCCCCGCGCGCTCACGCGCACCTGCTGCGGGTGCTGCAGGTCGAAGGCCAGGTGCGCGGCTGAGGGGTAGCGCTGAGCGGCCTCGGGCGCCAGACAGCGCAGTACCACTTCCTGCAGCCAGGCCGGCAGCTCGGCCCGGTAGCGGCGCGGCGGCGGCGGCTCCATCCACAGGCGCTGGCGCAGGCCACCGGCTGTCACCGGCGCGCCGAAAGGCAGCTCACCTGTCAGCAGCTGATAGAGCATGACGCCAATGGCGAAGACGTCGCTGCGCGGATCGCCGCGCACACCGACCACCTGCTCAGGCGCCATCCAGGCCGGGGAGCCGACCGCACGGCGCAGCTCCTCCGCCAGCAAGTCGGGATAGTGCGCATGGCAGGACAGGCCGAAGTCCAGCAGCACCACGTTGCCATCCTCGCGCACCAGCACGTTGGCCGGCTTGAGGTCCAGGTGCACGGTGTTCTGCTGGTGCAGGCTGTGCACCGCATGGGCCAGGGCCACGCCCAGCCCCAGGACCTCCTCCACCGGCAGTCGGCCGGGGCGCTCGAGCCAGTCCTCCAGCGTGCGGCCGGGCACGTACTCCATGACCAGGTAGGGCAGGCGCTCCAGATCGCCGGCGGCGACGAAGCGCGGCACGTGCGGGCCGCTCAGGGCCGGCAAAATCTGGTGCTCAACTTCGAAGCTCACGATGTTTTCCGCGCCGTCGCCCTCGGCCATGCGCGGCACCTTCATGACCATCGGGAAACCGGGGTCGGCCGCGCCGCTGGCGTAGCGCACGCGGTAGATATCGGCCATGCTGCCCTGGTGGATGCATTCGCCCACCAAGAACCCGTCGATTTCGCTGCCGGGCTCCAGCCGCTTCATCGTCCCGACTCCAGGCGGTCGGCAAAGAAACCCGGCAACCCGGCGCGGCGGATCGCCTCGGCCGCCGCGTGATGGTCGTAGGGCACGCGGTGGAAGGTCAGTTGCGCCTGCGTGGTGTCGAACAGGGCGTACATGGCCTTGGGGCTGCCGTCGCGCGGTTGCCCGACCGAACCGATGGTGGCCAGCCAGTGCCGCCGTGGCGAGAGCGGCACCGCCACACCCGCCGTGGGCGCGAAGGGAATGAGCCTGTCGTCCGTGCCCCGGTAATAAAGCGACTGGCGGTGCACGTGGCCGCCAAAGACGTAGCGCACGCCCTCAAGTTTGCCGGCAGCTTCCAGGCTGAGGGCGGCCGCCTGCGCGTCGTAGACATAGCGCCAGAGCGCCGGGTCATCGGCCGTGGCGTGCACCAGCAGCAGGCGCTCCTCCTGCAAGGTCATGGGCAGCGCGGCCAGGTAGGCGCGCTGCACGACATCGAGCTGCTCGTGCGTCCACCAGGCCGTGCTTTCGCCCAGGGTGGTGTTGCTCGCCGGCGGATGGGCCGCCATATCGTCATGATTACCCTTGAGCACCAGGGCGCCCTCTTCGGCCAGATCCATGACACGACGCACGACCGGGCCGGGATCTGCGCCGTAGCCGACCAGGTCACCCAGAAAGGCCAGCCGCTCGGCGCCCTGTGCCTGGGCGTGCGCGAGGCAGGCCTCCAGAGCCTGGAGGTTGGCATGGATATCGGTGAGCAAGGCCAGTCGCATGCCGGCAGTATGCCCTGCCACGACGGCCTGGCCCAGCCGGGGGATGACACGCGGCATTTGACCCAGGTCAAGCCGGACTGCGGGGTTCACCCGGGCTTACCACCCCGCCGGTCTCGGGCTACCATGTCTAAAAAGTGGAGGAGGCATCCCGTGTACGACTACATCATCATCGGCGGCGGCTCGGCCGGCTGCGTCCTGGCTTCGCGCCTTTCGGAAGACCCCGGCGTGCAGGTCGCGCTGCTGGAGGCCGGCCCGAGCGACGACAGTGTGCTGATCCACTGCCCGGCCGGCCTGGCCCTGCTGGCCAAGAGCGGTCAGGCCAACTGGGGCCTGCAGACCGTGCCGCAGCCCGGCCTGAACGGCCGGCGCGGCTACCAGCCGCGCGGCAAGGTGCTGGGCGGCTCCAGCTCGGTCAACGCCATGATCTACACCCGCGGCCACCCGCGTGACTACGACGACTGGGCCGCCGAGGGCAATCCGGGCTGGGCCTGGCGTGACGTGCTGCCTTACTTCAAGCTTGCCGAACACAACGAACGCGGTGCGGACGATTTCCACGGCAGCGGCGGCCCGCTCAATGTGATGGACCTGCGCAGCCCCAACCGCTACAGCCCGGACTTCGTACAGGCCGGCGTCGAGGCTGGCTATGCGCACAACACCGACTTCAATGGCGCCGAGCAGGAGGGCGTGGGCCTGTACCAGGTCACGCACAAGAACGGTGAGCGCTACAGCGCAGCCAAAGCCTACCTCACGCCCCACCGTGCGCGCCCCAACCTGCACGTGCTCACCGGTGCGCACGCCACGCGCATCCTGCTCGAAGGCCAGCGCGCCGTGGGCGTGGAGTTTGTGCAGGACGGCAGCAAGCGCGAACTTCGCGCAAGCCGCGAGGTGCTGCTGAGCGCTGGCTCGCTGCTCTCGCCGCAGCTGCTCATGCTCTCGGGCATTGGCGCGGCCGAGCAGCTGCGTGAGCACGGCATCACGCCGCTGCACGAGCTGCCCGGCGTGGGCCGCAACCTGCAGGACCATGTGGACGTGGTACTGGTCTACGACGCACCGCAGCTGACGCAGCTTTTTGGCCTGTCCTTGAAGGGCGCGCGCAATATGCTGCGCGGCATTCTTGAGTGGCGACGCCAGCGCAGCGGCATGCTGACCACCAACTTCGCCGAGGCCGGTGGCTTCATCCGCAGCCAGGCTGGCGAGCCCATCCCCGACCTGCAGCTGCACTTCGTGATCGGCAAGCTGGTCGACCATGGCCGCACCACGACCTTTGGCCATGGTTATTCCTGCCATGTCTGCCTGCTGCGCCCCAAGAGTCGCGGCAGCGTGCGCCTGGCCAGCGCCGACCCCTTGGCCGCGCCGCTGATCGACCCCAACTTCCTGGGCGAACGCGACGACATGGACCGGATGATCCGCGGCTTCAAGCTGATGCGCAGCATCCTGTCGCAGCCGGCGCTGGCACGTTTCGGCGCACGCGAGCTGCCAGCCTCAGCACCGGTGCGCAGCGATGCGCAGATCGAAGCCTTCATCCGCAGCCACGCCGACACCATCTATCACCCGGTGGGCAGCTGCCGCATGGGGCCGGGGCCGATGGACGTGGTGGATGCGCAGTTGCGCGTGCATGGCCTGCAAGGCCTGCGCGTGGTGGATGCCTCGGTCATGCCCGGCCTGGTGGGCGGCAACACCAATGCACCCGTGATCATGATCGCGGAAAAGGCGGCGGCGCTGATACAGGCCGGCGCCTAGCATTCCCCCAGCGATAGCCAGGACCGCGAACCATGTTCAGGCTGAGCCGCTACTTCTCCCTCCTCTCACTGGCCCTGATCGCGGGGGCCAGCGCCCTGCTGCTGCTGTACTACCGGCACAACGCCATGGAGCAGCTGCTGGCCCTGGAGCAGAGCCGGGCCGCCGAGTTCACGCAAGTGTTCGAGAACTCGCTGTGGACCGAATTCAAACCACTGGTCGACGCCGCCCGCCCGGGTGACACGCCCGAGATCCTGCGCCAGCGCGCCGCAGCCAGCGGCCTGCACGGGGCCCTGGCCCGCATGGCCCGCGGCACCACCGTGCTCAAGGTCAAGATCTACACCCCCGCGGGCATGACTGTGTTTTCGACCGATCCGGGCCAGATCGGCGAAGACAAATCGGACAACCCGGGCTTCATGGGCGCCATGGCCGGGCGCACGACCGGCGCGCTGACCCACCGCAACCAGTTCGACGCCTTCGAAGGCTCCCTGTCCGAGCGCGACATCATCTTCGCCTACGTGCCCATCCACGCGCCGTCCAGCGGGGAGACGCGCATCGCTGGCGTGTTCGAGATCTACCAGGATGTCACCTCCTTCGTGCAGCAGGCCGAGCGCCAGATGGCCTGGGTCTCGGCCACCGTACTCGCCGTGCTCGCTGCGCTTTACCTGGCGCAGTTCCTGGTCGTGCACCATGCCCAGACCATCCTGCGCAGCCAGGCCGAGGCATTGCATGAGGCCAACGAGGATCTGGACCGGCGCGTGCAGGAGCGCACACAGGCCCTCGTGCATGAGATCTCCGAGCGGCGCCTGGCCCAGCAGCAACTGAACCACCTGGCCCACCACGACCCGCTGACCGGCCTGCCCAACCGCACCCTGTTCAGGGAGCGTCTGACGCGCCAACTGCTGGAACTGGATACGGCAGACCAGACCCAGTTGGCCGTGCTGTTCATCGACCTGGACCGCTTCAAGGATGTCAACGACACCCTGGGCCACCCGGTCGGCGACGCGCTGCTGATCAACGTGACGCGCCGGCTGCAGGCCAGCATGGGCCCGGGGGACCTGCTGGCACGACTGGGTGGGGACGAGTTCATCTGCCTGCTGGGCGGGCTCAACGGTGTGCCACAGGCCGAGGCCACGGCGCAGCGCCTGCTCGCGCTGTTCCAGCAGCCCTTCACGGTGGACGACAACCGCCTGCACCTGTCGGCCAGCATCGGCATCAGCCTGGCGCCGGCCGACGGCATGGATGTCGATGTGCTGGTGCGCCAGGCGGACGCCGCGATGTACCAGGCCAAGGCCCTGGGCCGCAACCGCCATCACTTCTACACGGCCGAGATGACGACGCAGGCGCGCGAACGCATCCAGCTCGAAGGCCGACTGCGCAGCGCCATCGGCGCGGGCGAACTCAGCCTGCATTTCCAGGCCAAGGTCGACATTCACAGCGGCCAGCTCACGGGGGCCGAAGCCCTGCTGCGCTGGCACTGCGCGGAACTCGGCGAGGTGCCGCCAGCGCGCTTCATTCCGGTTGCGGAAGAAACGGGCTACATCGAGGAGTTGGGCGCCTGGGCATTGAACGAAACCTGCCGCCAGCTCGCCGCCTGGGACGTGGCCGGCCTGCGGGTGCCGGTGCTGTCGATCAACCTGTCGGTCAAGCAGCTGGAGCGCGGCAATTTCCCCGCCCTGCTGCAGGCGTGCCTGCTTCGCTGGGGCGTGGTGGCGCAGCGCATCGAGATCGAGATCACCGAGTCGGTGGTACTGGTGCTGCAGGACGCCTTCAGCCGGCTGGCCGAGCTGCAGGCCATCGGCGTGCGCCTGGCGCTGGACGATTTCGGCACCGGCTATTCGTCCCTGTCCTACCTGAACCGGCTGCCGGTGCAGGTGCTCAAGATCGACCGCAGCTTCATCTCGGGCATTGGCGTCAAGCGCAGTGACGAGAGCATCGTGCAGGCCATGGTGGACATTGCGCGCAGCCTGGATCTGGTGAGTGTGGCCGAGGGAGTGGAAACCGAGGCCCAGCTGGCCTTCCTGCGTCGCCTGGGCTGCGCCGAGGTACAGGGCTATCTCTTTGGCAAGCCCATGCCACCGGGGGATTTCCAGGCCCGCTGGCAGGCCCCGGCATAGGGCTTCGGAGGACGGGCGTGTCAGGTTTCTTCCGACACGCGAAACCGGCAGATGCCGATTCAAGTTGGCTGACACGGGGCCTAGAGTGATTGCACCACATCCGCAAATGATGTGATGCAAGGAAAACCTGTGAGAACCAACCCTATTTCGCTCAACCCCTTCAGCCTCATGATGGAGCCGGAAGTCGTGCTCCAGGCCATGGAGCATTCCAAGTCACTGCGTGCGCTGACCCGCCACAAGCTGCGCCCGCTGGACAAGCCCCTGATCCCCTACGCCGTCGATCCGCTCGACGACGAGGAGGACACCCTGCCGGGCGAGATCAACCCCGGTCACTGAGCCCCGGGCGCGGCCCGCCGTGCTGCTAGCATCGGGCGCATGAAAACCCCGTCCTGGCTCCCGCGCTTTCCTGTTGGTCTTTTTGCCATCCCCGTTGGCTTGCTGGCCCTCGGCGGCGCCTGGCGCCGTGCCGCGCCCTTCGGCTGGGCCTGGGCCCGCGACCTTGGCGATCTGCTGGCCTGGTCCGCCCTGATCATCCTGGCCGTGCTGCTGCTGGTCTACCTCGTCAAATGCCTGCGCCACCCGCAGGCCGTCGTCGCCGAGTTCACCCATCCGCTGGCCGGCTCGCTGATGGCGTTGATCCCGCTGTCCTTCCTGCTCTGCGTCATCTACTTCGCGACGCCCGGTCATACGGGCTGGCTGCTCTTCACCCTGGCCACACTGGCGCTGCAGGGCGTGATCGCCATCCGTATCGTGGCCATCATCACCACGGCCAGCCTGCCCGCCGGCGCCGTGACCCCCGTGCTCTATGTCCCACCGGTGGCGGGTGGCCTGGTCGGCGGCATGGCGCTGCAGACCCTGGGCTACCCGGGCTGGGCCGCCCTGCTCTTTGGCATGGGCCTGGCCAGCTGGGCGCTGCTGGAGATCCGCGTGCTCAACCGCCTTTTTGAAGGGGCCATGCCCGAAGCCCTGCGCCCCACCATCGGCCTGGAACTGGCGCCGGCCACCGTGGGCACGCTGGCCGTGGCCACCTTGTGGCCGCAGTTACCGGGCGATCTGCTGATCATCGGCCTGGGCATTGCGACTGGCCCGCTGGTGGCCGTGCTGGCGCGCTACAAGTGGTGGGCTCAGGTGCCCTTTGCCATCGGTTTCTGGTCCTTCTCCTTTCCGGTCGCGGCTTTTGCTGCCGCCCTGGTCGAGGTGGTGAAGCGCGGCGGCTGGCCACCCGCCATTGCTGGCACCGGTCTGGCCCTGGCCTCGGTCGTGATCGCCTTCCTGGCCTGGCGGACCCTGCGCCTGCTGACGCAGGGCCGGCTGATCCCCCCCGCGCCCGCGCAGGCGGCCCGGCCATGAACTTCTGGCCCACCTGCGGTTACGACCGCCTGCAGCGCAATGCACAGGGCTGGCTGCTCGTCACGCCGGACTACCTGCGTCTGTTCCTCGACCGGCCCGAGCTGGCCCTGGTGCCCGAGTCCTGCAAGGCCGAGCGCCGGCTGCACCTGGCCCTGCGTGAGGATCCCTTGCAGACCGTGACGCCGGAGACACTGGCACGCTTCAAGGACCCCGACGCACGCGACAACTACCAGCTTTTCCTGGATTTCCGCGACGCCCTGCTGGCCGCCGGCACGCTGGAGGCGTATTACCTGCAGCTCATGCGCAGCGGCCGCGTCACCATCCCGCCGCTGTTCATCGACCTGATCGTGCAGGCCATGCTGCGTGGTCTGCTGGAGGATTGCGAGGATGCGCAGCAGTTGCGCGCCGCCGAACTGCTGTTCCGCCCGCAGCGCCTGACCGTGCAGGAAGGCCAGGTGCTGGCAGCCGACCAGGCCGTGGTGGACCGCTACAGCCAGAACGCCGGCCTGGGCGAGATCGGCCGCCTGCTGATGGAAAACAAATCCCGGCTGCGCGAGGCCGAGCTGACGGTGCTCGATGCCTCGAACGCGGCGCGCTACTGGGAGCGCAGCGAGCGTTACCACTACCTCCTCGATCTCACGCACGAGGTGCAGCAGGAGCTGAGCCACGGCCTGACGCTGCGCATGACCCGCGCGCGCAGCGGCCTCAAGGCCTTGGCCCGGGTGCTGGAACTATGGGTGCAGCATCTGCTGGGCGTGGAGGTCCGGATCGAGCCGCTGGCACGTGTGGACGACGCGGCCTGGCGCTGGCACATCGGGCTGGACGCCGAAGCCACGGCCATCCTCAACGATCTGTATGAGGAGCGGGACGTCGAGCCCGAGCGCATGCAGCGCCTGGTCAGCCTGTTCCGGCTGAACTTTGCCGACCCGGCCTGCATGCAAGCCGAACTGGCGGGCAAGCCGGTCTACCTGGGCCTGGCCATGAACGCGCAGGGCCTGCTACGACTTAAACCGCAGAACCTGCTGCTCAATCTGCCGCTGGACTAGACATCAAGGGCGTCCCCGCCAGACATTTGGTTGCGCGTTTGGAGATGCTCGGAGTCCGGGCCACCGGGGTGGGCAGTGCGAGATGTGACGACTTGCGGGACGCGAAACGCCGCAGCACTCATGCGACAAGCTCTCGACCATGGAGCCTAAGGCGAGAACTTGCCAATCATGAGTTCGACCTGGGCATCGGGCAGGCGCTGCTGAAGCCAGCGCTGGAGGCGCAAGCGCTCGGCAGCGGGTAACGCTTCGGCATCCAGGACCGCCAGCACCTTGCGCTCCCCGTGGCGCACCAGCCTCACTGCACGCACCGTCGGAAACTGCTTTCGGATATCGGTCTCAACAGGAGCCAATGCGGCCGCGCCAGAGCCCTCAATACCTTTCAGACGCTGCTCCAGGACGGCAATGCGTGCGGCGTTGTCCTTGGTCACGGAGGACAGCTCCATGACCCCCTGAACAAGATCCTTGCGCAGTTCGGCCTTGAGCGCCTGGGGATCTACCTGGCTCTCGACCGGATGGCGGACGGTCAGGGTCGCACCGCCAAGGCCAAATTCACCGAGCCGCTGGATTGCACCCAACTCCAGTTCATTGCTCACGCCCGACCCAAACATGGTCAGAATCATGGTTCTCTTGGACGGGTCAATGTTCTGCGCAACCAGGAGGGCATCCTCGCGCGGCGGAAACACGGTGCGGATAAAGCGCTCCGCCCGTGCAACAAACACCTGATCCTGAACCAGCCGATAGGCCAGGTAGGCACTGGGGGCCAGAGTAGCCGTGATTGCCAAAGAAATCAGCCACCGTCCCCGCCACAGCGCTCCATGGGTAGGTACCATCTTGAACGGAAGGCGCAAGATACGCACCACAGCCAAGGTGGCAAGCGCAATGAACACCCCGTTGATCAAGAACAGGTAGAACGCGCCCAGGAAGAACTGCGGCTGCGCCGTGGCCAGGCCGTACCCGGCTGTGCACAACGGTGGCATCAGTGCGGTCGCTATCGCCACACCCGGAATGAGCGTGGTTTTTTCCTTGCGTGTGAGGCCGATCATGCCGGCGGCCCCGCCGAAGAAAGCGATCAGTACATCCCACAAGGTGGGCGAGGTACGCGCCAACAGTTCGGAGTAAGCCTGCGACAAGGGCGAGAGCAAGAAGTACGCTGTCGATGCCAGAAGACTGATTGCGACGAAGATCGCCAGATTCCTAAAAGCCCGGCGGATCAGCTGGTAATCATGAATGCCCGCGCCATACCCGATACCGATGATCGGCCCCATCAAGGGTGAGATCAGCATGGCCCCAATGATCACGGCGGTCGAGTTGACATTGAGCCCGACCGAAGCAATCACGATCGCGAACATCAACACCCAAAGGTTGGTGCCTCCCAGTTTGGTGGCCTCGCGAATGGTCGCATCGATCTGATCGGGTTCTGCCTGATCAGCTCCAAGGCTCAGTAGCCTCACACGTCGGATTTGCATTGGCAGTGGCCTCTTCAGAGTCGCCAAGCTCACATATTGCGGCGGTACTGGCCGCCAACCTCGAACAGCGCGGTCGTGATCTGCCCCAGGGAGCAGACCCGCACCGCGTCCATCAGCACCTCGAACACATTCCGGTTCTCGATCACGGCCTGCTGAAGGCGCTGCAGTTGGGCCGGTGCCGCAGCCGCATGGCGCCTCTGGAACTCGCCCAGGCGTTGCAGCTGGCTCTTTTTTTCCTCGTCGGTCGAACGGGCCAGCTCCAGCTTCTCCATCACGGTGTCGCCGTGCGGATTGCGGAAGGTGTTGACGCCGATGATGGGCAGCTCGCCGGTGTGCTTGAGCATCTCGTAGGTCATGCTCTCGTCCTGGATCTTGCCGCGCTGGTAGCCGGTCTCCATGGCGCCCAGCACTCCGCCGCGCTCGCTGATGCGCTCGAACTCGGCCAGCACCGCTTCTTCCACCAGTTCGGTCAGTTCTTCGATGATGAAGGCACCCTGGTTGGGGTTCTCGTTCTTTGCCAGGCCCCATTCGCGGTTGATGATGAGCTGGATGGCCATGGCGCGGCGCACCGAGTCTTCCGTGGGCGTGGTGATGGCCTCGTCAAACGCGTTGGTGTGCAGGCTGTTGCAGTTGTCGTAGATCGCGATCAGCGCCTGCAGCGTGGTGCGGATGTCGTTGAACTGGATCTCCTGCGCGTGCAGGCTGCGGCCGCTGGTCTGGATGTGGTACTTCAGCTTCTGCGACCGCTCATTCGCGCCGTACTTCTCCTTCATCGCCACGGCCCAGATGCGGCGCGCCACGCGGCCCATCACGGTGTACTCGGGGTCCATGCCGTTGGAGAAGAAGAAGCTGAGATTGGGCGCGAAGTCGTCGATGTGCATGCCACGCGCCAGGTAGGCCTCCACCAGCGTCAGGCCATTGGAGAGCGTGAAGGCCAGCTGGCTGATGGGGTTCGCGCCGGCTTCGGCGATGTGGTACCCGCTGATGGACACACTGTAGAAATTGCGCACGCCGTGGTGCACGAAATACTCGGCGATATCGCCCATGACCTTGAGCGAGAACTCGGTGGAGAAGATGCAGGTGTTCTGGCCCTGGTCTTCCTTGAGGATGTCGGCCTGCACGGTGCCGCGCACGTTCTCCAGCACCCAGGCGCGGATCTTCTCGACTTCCGTATCAGTGGGCGCGCGGCCGTTGTCGGCCTGGAACTTGGCCAGGTACTGGTCGATGGCCGTGTTCATGAACATGGCCAGGATGGTGGGTGCCGGGCCGTTGATGGTCATGCTGACCGAGGTGGCGGGATCGCAGAGGTCGAAGCCCCCGTACAGCACCTTCATGTCGTCCAAAGTAGCGATACTCACGCCGGAGTTGCCGACCTTGCCGTAGATGTCGGGGCGCGGGTCCGGATCGTTGCCGTAGAGCGTGACCGAGTCGAAGGCGGTGGACAGGCGCTTGGCCGGCATGTTGGCGCTCAGCAGCTTGAAGCGCTTGTTGGTGCGGAAGGGGTCGCCCTCGCCAGCGAACATGCGCGTGGGGTCTTCGTTCTCGCGCTTGAAGGCAAAGGTGCCGGCCGTGTAGGGGTAGCTGCCGGGCACGTTGTCCAGCATCAGCCACTTGAGGATCTCGCCATGGTCCTCGTACTGCGGCAGCGCCACCTTGCGGATGGTGGTGCCGCTAAGAGATTTGGTGGTCAGCGCGGTGCGGATCTCCTTGTCGCGGATCTTCACCACGTACTCGTCACCGGCATAAGCCTGCTGCATCGCCGGCCACTGGGCCAGCAGCTTATGGGCGTCGGCGTCCATCTGAAGCTCGCGCGACTGGGCCAGGTCGATCACGGCTTCAGCGGCCTTGGCGCGATCCGGCTTTTCAACCCGCAACATCACGGCGCTGGCGTGCAACTGCTGGATTTCGCGCGCCAGGCGCGCCTGCGCGCGCGCGCGGCGCTTGTAGCCGCGCACGGTATCGGAGATTTCAGCCAGGTAGCGCGTGCGTGCGCCGGGCACGATGGGACTCTGGTTGCTGCTGTGGCGGACGCTCACGGCGGGCAGGCGCCCGGTCTCGAGCTTCAGGCCCAGGGCACCCAGGCGCACCTTGAGGGCCTGATAGAGCGCCGTGACGCCGTCGTCATTGAAGCGCGCGGCCATGGTGCCGAAGACCGGCATCTGTTCAGGGGCCGTGCTCCAGGCCTCGCGGTTACGCTGCACCTGCTTGGCCACGTCGCGCAATGCATCGGGCGCGCCCTTGCGGTCGAACTTGTTGATGGCCACGAACTCGGCGAAGTCCAGCATGTCGATCTTCTCAAGCTGGCTGGCGGCGCCGAACTCCGGCGTCATCACGTACATGGGCACGTCCACGTGCGGCACGATGGCCGCGTCGCCCTGGCCAATGCCCGAGGTCTCGACGATCACCAGGTCAAAACCCGCCACCTTGCAGGCCGCCACCACGTCGGGCAGGGCGGCGCTGATTTCGCTGCCGAAGTCGCGCGTGGCCAGGCTGCGCATGAACACGCGCGGGCCTTGTTGCCAGGGTGAGATGGCGTTCATGCGGATGCGGTCACCCAGCAGCGCGCCACCACTCTTGCGGCGCGATGGGTCGATGGAGATCACGGCCACGCGCAGGCCGTCGTTCTGGTCCAGGCGGAAGCGGCGGATCAGCTCGTCGGTCAGCGACGATTTGCCCGCACCGCCGGTGCCGGTGATGCCCAACACGGGCACCTGGGTGGCCTTGGCGGCTTCGTGCAGTTGGGCCACCAGAGCGGCGTCTGCTTTGCCGTTTTCCAGCACCGTGATGAGTTGCGCCAGCGCCCGCCAGTTCATTTCGCCGTGGCCCTGAATCGCCTCCACCGAGGTGGGCGCGTAGGGGGTGAGGTCCTGGTCGCAGCGCATCACCATCTCGCCGATCATGCCGGCCAGGCCCATGCGTTGGCCGTCCTCGGGGCTGTAGATGCGTGTCACGCCGTAGGCCTGCAGTTCGCGGATTTCGGGCGGCACGATCACACCGCCGCCGCCGCCAAACACCTGAATGTGGGCGCCGCCGCGTGATTTCAGCAGGTCCACCATGTACTTGAAGTACTCCACGTGCCCGCCCTGGTAGGAGCTGATGGCGATGCCCTGCGCGTCTTCCTGCAGTGCGGCGGTCACCACGTCGTCCACGCTGCGGTTGTGGCCCAGGTGAATCACCTCGGCGCCCATGCTTTGCAGGATGCGGCGCATGATGTTGATGGCCGCATCATGGCCATCGAACAACGCGGCCGCGGTGACGAATCGCACCTTGTGGGCGGGGCGGTATTCGGCCAGGGCCTTAAACTCGGCGGAAAGATCGGTCATTGGCAAGTCTCCTTTTCCCGTACGTTACCCGCGCGCAGCGATCTGGGGAAGAGCAAAAGCTGTCGTTGTCGGTGGCGCTTTTTGCCACCACCCGCATGGCTGCCAGGGGATTGGACAAGTGTGACGCAAAAGGACACGATTGCCATCTACTTCATAGGCGCGGCCGTTGCCCGGCTCGCGCCGCCGGCACGCGAACGCGTGCTGCGCGCGGTCGCCATCCCCACCGAGTTGCTGTCCCAGTCCCAGTCA
>JAUYQZ010000020.1 GCA_030695415.1 Hylemonella sp. | reverse complement strand
GGCGGTGACGCTGACACGCCAACTGATCGAAGCCCAGGGCATTGCGGTGGAACTGGTCACCGGCGCGGGCACCGGCAGCCTGGTGCTGGAAGCGGCCAGCGGCGTGTACGGCGAGCTGCAGGCCGGCTCGTTCCTGTTCATGGACGCCGACTACGCCCAAAACGAGCGCGACCCGGCGCAGCCCCAGTTTGAGCACGCCCTGTTCGTCAAAACCCAGGTGATCAGCACGCACAGCGGCCATGCCGTGTGCGACGCCGGCCACAAAAGCCATGCCATCGATTCCGGCATGCCGCTGGTCTACGCCCCCGACGCGGAGCGTGCGCTGGAATACTTCAACGGCGGCGACGAGCACGGCATCCTGCGGCCCGCCGCTGGCTGCACCCGCCTGCCCGGACTGGGCCAGATGCTGTGGCTGATTCCTGGCCACTGCGACCCGACCGTGAACCTGCACGACGTGATGATCGGCGTGAGCGGCGGCCTGCGCCACGGCACCGTGCATCGTATCTACAAGGTGGATGCGCGCGGCGCCATGACCTGAACGGCCAGGTCCGGGCCCTCAGGTGAACAGGCTGTCGCCGCTGGCCGGCGGCGCCACGCCCAGGTGACGATAAGCGGCCAGCGTGGCAATGCGGCCGCGCGGCGTGCGCTGCAAAAACCCCTGCTGGATCAATTAGGGCTCGATCATGTCCTCAATCGTGCCGGGCTCCTCGCCAATGCTGGCCGCGATGTTGTCCAAGCCAACCGGCCCGCCGTCAAAGCGGTGAATCAGGGCTTCGAGAAACTTGCGGTCCATCAGGTCAAAGCCCAGCGGGTCGACGTCCAGCATGGCCAGCGCCCGGTTGGCGATGTCCAGCGAGATCGTTCCGCTGCCCTTGACGTCGGCATAGTCACGGACCCGGCGCAGCAGCCGGTTGGCGATGCGCGGCGTGCCACGCGAGCGGCGGGCGATCTCGAAGCCCCCTTCTTCGTCCATGGGGGCGTTCAGCAGCCCGGCGCTGCGCTTGACGATGCGGCCCAGCTCCTCGGAGGTGTAGAACTCCAGCCGCGCCACGATGCCGAAGCGGTCGCGCAGCGGGTTGGTGAGCATGCCGGCGCGCGTGGTGGCGCCCACGAGCGTGAAGGGCTGCAGGTCGAGCTTGATGCTGCGCGCGGCCGGCCCTTCGCCGATCATGATGTCGATCTGGTAGTCCTCCAGCGCGGGGTACAGGATCTCTTCGACGACCGGGCTGAGCCGGTGGATCTCGTCGATGAACAGCACATCGTTCGCTTCGAGGTTGGTCAGCAGCGCGGCCAGGTCCTTGGGTTTTTCCAGCACCGGCCCGCTGGTCTGGCGCAGGTTCACACCCAGCTCTTGCGCAATGATGTGGGAGAGCGTGGTCTTGCCCAGGCCCGGCGGGCCGAACAGCAGCACGTGGTCCAGCGCCTCGTTGCGCTTCTTCGCCGCGCCAATGAAGATCTCCAGCTGCTCGCGCACCTTCACCTGGCCCACGTACTCGTCGAGCAGCTTGGGCCGCAGCGCGCGTTCGATCGCCTCTTCCTTGGGCGAAGCCGGCGCGGCGGAAACCATGCGCGGCGCCGGGGCGAAGTCGTCGGTCTGGATGCTCATCTTTTTTTACTTGGCAAGAGCCTTCAGCGCGAGCTTGATACCCTCGCTCACACCCACATCGGCGGGCAGGGGTTTCAGCGCGGCGGCGGCGTCCTTGTCGCTGTAGCCCAGCGCCATCAGGGCCTGCTGAATGTCGCTCTGCACGTCGCTCTGCGCCGGGCCACCGCCGGTGAGGTTGAGGTCTGCACCGAGCTTGCCCTTGAGTTCGAGCAGCAGGCGTTCGGCGGTCTTTTTGCCGATGCCGGGCACCTTGATGATGCGGCCACTGTCCTGGGCGCTGATGGCCTGGGCCAGATCGCCCACGCTCATGCCCGAGAGCACCGATAGCGCGGTGCGCGGACCCACGCCGCTGATCTTGATGAGCTGGCGAAAGGCCTCACGTTCGGGCGATGTGGCGAAGCCGTAGAGAATCTGGGCGTCCTCGCGAACCACAAAATGGGTGAGCAGGGCCACTTTTTCACCGGTGCCGGGCAGGTTGTAGAAGGTGCTCATCGGCACATCAACCTCGTAACCGACGCCGTGGCAGTCCAGCAGGATCTGGGGTGGGTTTTTCTCCAGCAGGGTGCCGGTCAACTTGCCTATCATTGGGCGCTTCTTCCTTGGTTCACGGGATTATCGGCTTGATTCTCAGACACACCTTCTCCCCGCCCGACAACGTCCGCATGGGTCACCTCTGCGGCCCCCTGGACACCCACATCCGCAGCATCGAGGCGGCCTTGAACGTGAAGGTGGCACACCGTTTCGAGCAGTTCCGCATCGAAGGCACCAAGCCCAAGGTGAACCAGGCGCTGGAAACCCTGCAGGCCATGTACGAAATGGCGAAGAAACCCATTCCGCCCGAGCAGGTGCAGCTGATGCTCAGCGGCGACACCGCGCTGGTAGACCCGGGTGACGGCGCCCTGGCCATGCAGACGCGGCGCGGCGAAGTGCGCGGGCGCACGCCCAACCAGGCGCGGTATCTCGAGAACATGGCCACGCACGACATCACATTCGGCATCGGCCCGGCCGGCACCGGCAAGACCTATCTCGCCGTGGCCTGCGCGGTGGATGCGCTGGAACGCAGCGCGGTGCAACGCATCGTGCTCACCCGCCCTGCCGTGGAAGCCGGTGAAAAGCTCGGCTTTCTCCCGGGCGACCTGGGCCAGAAGGTGGACCCGTACCTGCGCCCGCTGTACGACGCGCTGTACGACCTGATGGGTGCCGACAAGGTGCAAAAGGCCTTCGAACGCCAGCAGATCGAGATCGCGCCACTGGCCTTCATGCGCGGGCGCACGCTCAACCACGCCTTCGTGATCCTCGACGAGGCGCAGAACACCACGGTGGAGCAGATGAAGATGTTCCTCACCCGCATCGGCTTCGGCGCCAAGGCGGTGATCACCGGCGACGTGAGCCAGATCGACCTGCCGCGCACCGAGCTCAGCGGGTTGATCGACGCCGAGCGTGTGCTCAAGCGCGTGCAGGGCATCGCCATCACGCGCCTTTCAAGCGCAGACGTGGTGCGCCACCCGCTGGTGGCCCGCATCGTCGACGCCTATGACAAACGCAAGCCGGGAGACGTCGCATGAGCTTGAAAAAGCCCGTTCGCGCTGAGCCTGTCGAAGCGCAGCGACCCACGCTCGACCTCTCGCTGCAGTTCGGCGCTGCGGTGCCGGACAGTCACAAGAAGCTGCTGGGCAAGGCCCGCGTCACCCGCTGGATGCGCATGGCTTTGTTGCGCAACGCCGAGATCACCGTGCGCATCGTCGGCACCGCCGAGGGCCGCCAGCTGAACCGCGAGTACCGCCACAAGGACTACGCCACCAATGTGCTGACCTTCGACTACACCCGCGAACCCGTGGTCAGCGCCGACCTGGTGCTCTGCGCGCCCGTGGTGGCGAAGGAAGCCAAGGAACAGGACAAGACCCTGGAAGAACACTACGCCCACCTGCTGGTGCACGGCACCCTGCACGCGCAGGGCTACGAGCACGAGACCAACGAAGTGGATGCGCTGGAGATGGAGGCGCTGGAGGTCTTGCTCATGCAGGGGATGGGGTACGGGAACCCGTACGAATAAGAAACAGCACGCGGTTCGCTGTTCCGCCGTGCGTCGCCCAGTCAAGGTGGCGACGCAGGGGCAACGGGGATGTCACGGCGATGTCAGATGAAAGGCATGGCCCTTCGGCCGCTGCACTCCGTGGCCGCTTCAAGGCTGTGGTGCCTCCCGTCCCTGCTGCTGCGTGGGTATGTTTGCCGTCGCACAGACCACCCTCCACCCCGTCCTTAATCTCTGTTTCGCCGGCCCTGCTCCCCGACTCGCGACATTCAACGCGGGGCCGCATGAACTTCCCGCGGTGCCGCCGCCCGACTTGACGGAGACGATAGAGATGGAAAAGAACCTGATTGCCCGTGCGACGACATCGATAGAAGCGTCCCGGCGCCAAGTGTGGGCCGCGCTGGTCGCGCCAGAGGCCATCAAGCAATACATGTTCGGCGCTGAGGTCACATCCGACTGGCGCCCGGGCAGCCAGATCACCTGGAGGCGTGAGGTGCAGGGAATGCCATGCGAGGACAAGGGCACCATTCTCAAATTCGAGCGCGACCAGCTGCTTCAGTACAGTCACTACAGCCCTTTGTCAGGCCAGCCTGACACGGCCCAGAACTATCACACGGTTTCCATCCGGCTCTCCAGCAGCGGCGGGGATGTCGAGGTATCCCTTTCCCAGGACAAGAACGCCGACGAGAGAACATGCCAGGAGATTGAGCAGGAATGGGACGCCATGCTCGATGGTCTCAAGGCCTACGTCGAAAAGCGGACCCTGCAAACAGCGTGATCCCGCTGTCGCAGCGCGAGGGGGTGCGCGCCGGCGCCATCGTGATGGTGGCCTTCTGCCGGCGCTTGGCGGGAGGTCGCGCGAGCCGCGGCTTGCGTCGCGCCTGAGGGCCGCGATCGCTTGCCGGTGCGGCCCGGGATGAGTTCCCCGGCGCGTGTCTATGACCCCTTTGGGGGATAGGCAGTGGGTGTGAGGTCCGTTAGGATGCGGCGGACATACCGGCCATTTCCATCACCCGCTGCATGCTTGAGTTGATTTTCGAGGTACTTGGCGAGTTTTTGCTTCAAGCTGTGGGGGAAGCCCTCTTTGAGCTTGGCTTCCATTCACTGGGGGAGCCTTTTCGTCGGCCGCCCAACCCATGGCTGGCGGCCCTGGGCTACACACTCTTTGGCGCCATCCTGGGCGGCCTGAGTCTTCTGGTCTTCCCCGACAATCTGGTTCCAGAAGCATGGCGCATCGCCAATCTGGTGCTGACGCCCTTGGCGGTAGGCGCCATGATGGTCATCATGGGTGCCTGGAGAGCGCGACGCGGACAGCCTGTCCTGCGCATCGACCGCTTTGCTTACGGCTATATGTTTGCCCTGTCGCTGGCACTCATCCGCTTCTTTTTCGCTGCATGACGCGCAAGCCTTCCATCCACTGGATATGTGCTGGCTGGCCAGGACATGCTGCTTGTGTCCAACGGTAGAAGCCATGGAACTCGCGGTCGCCGCTTTTTTCATCGTCCCACACGGGCGCTGACGAGTGATGGTGTCATCTGGCATTTCAATCGAGCGTAGATCGTCATGGGCGTCCCGCTGCGCCTATCAGTAGCTTTACTCATCCCACTATTTCACAGTGCTCAAACTTCTGCGCTCACTCGTTTCAGGTAAACCGTTTGCCGATGCTCGCCCTTCAGTCGAGTTTCCCGCCATGCCACCGTCTTCCATTGACGCCGTGGGAGTCGATGCTTTCGATGTGAGCTCGCATTTGCTGGATGCCAACGGTTTTCCCTTGCTCGACTGGGATGCTGCGCAGCAGTGGGTGCAGGGCATCCCCGGGGAGCATGCACAGGCTGCCGCGTGGGCTGCTTGCGAGCAGGCATGGCTCGAGCATCTGCGGGCCACGCTGGGTTCCGGATACTCATTGCTGGTACGGGACGACGTGGCGCTGCTTTCCACGTTGGAGGCCAATGTGGCTGACGCCACCATCGACTATGTAGGCAAGACACGCCAGCGCATCGTGCGTGTGTTGGATGGCATTGCCCAGGTTCCGGAGTGGGGATACGACGTTCTTCTGGTGTTTGATGATGAGGATGCGTACTACCGATACGTCGCCCATTACTACCCGGAGGCCGGGGAGTTCGCCGCCAGCGGAGGCATGTACATCCACGATGGATGCGGCCACTTCGTCACCGTCAAGGCGGACCTTCGCGCCATTGAACCTGTCATCGCACACGAACTTACGCACGGTTGTCTGGGTCACCTGCCGATTCCAGCATGGCTCAATGAGGGACTGGCTGTCAATACGGAGCGGAGGCTTAGTCCCTCACCTTCCGGCATGTACAGCAACTCAAGTCCGCAACAGATGCAGGCGCGTCATCGCAAGTTCTGGAAGGCTCAGGAGATACAGGAGTTCTGGTCCGGCAAGTCGTTCCTTCGTGCCGATGAAGGCAATGAACTCTCGTACGACCTGGCTCGCATCATGGTGTCGCAGTTCGGCAGCGATTGGGGGAATTTTCGTTCGTTTGTGCTTGAAGCCCATGGTGAGGATGGCGGTGCGGCGGCAGCGCAGCGCCATCTTGGTGTTGAACTCGGACATGTTGCGTGTGCACTTCTGGAGCGTGAACTCGACCCGGGCTTCGCGCCCGATCCTTCTGTCTGGGATGGTGCGCCTGAGCGAGGGGCCTTCCACGAGTGAGCTCGCCTATCCTGACGGGGCCAACTGCAGTGACAAGCCCTGATGGCGTCTGACATACGGCCTCCGGCGTATTCCGGGCTCGGCCCTCTTTTCTTAAAGTGATCCCATCACAGTCTGCAGTTGGCGTCGTGCTTTTCGCATGCGCGCGTGAGTGTCTTCCCTTGCATCCGCCCCGCTTGTTCGCATTTCCATACAAGAAGCCCCATCCCGACTTGGCACACATGTTGCATGTCTACATGTATACAAGATCGAATGCAGCAAGATGGTGCAACACGCAAACCCCGCCCCCGGTGCCGAACGTCAGGCCCAGCCCGCAGCTGCAGCGCAAGCCTGGATCTCCCGCTTTGAGACGGCGCTGCCGGGTGCCGCCGGGCCGCTGAACGGCCTGCGATTTGCCGTCAAGGACAACATCGACGCGGCTGGTCTGCCCACCACGGCGGGCTGCCAGGCTTTTGCGTTCCAGCCCGCCGCGCACGCGACCGTGGTGCACAAGCTGCTCGGTGCTGGTGCATCGCTCTTGGGCAAGACCAACCTGGACCAGTTCGCCTGCGGCCTGAACGGCACGCGTTCTCCCTGGGGGCCGGTGCCCAATGCTTTTGATCCTCTCTATGTATCCGGCGGCTCCAGTTCCGGTTCGGCCTATGTGGTGGCCACCGGGCAGGCTGATTTCTCGCTGGGTACGGACACGGCCGGTTCGGGCCGGGTGCCCGCGGGGCTGAACAACATCGTCGGGCTGAAGCCTTCCAAGGGCCTCATCAGCACGCGCGGTGTGCTGCCCGCCGCGCAGAGTGTGGACTGTGTCTCCATCTTCGCGCGCAGCGTGGGCCTGGCCGCGCAGGTGCTGGATGCCGCGCGCGGCTACGACCCGCAAGACCCGTACTCGCGTGAGCTTGAAATGGCATCGCAGCCCTTCCCGGCGGCCTTCCGCTTCGGCGTGCCGGAGCAGCTGGAGTTCTACGGTGATGCGCTGGCCGAGGCCGCCTTCGAGCAGGCCCGGGCGCAACTGCGCGCGCTCGGCGGCGTGGAGGTACGCATCGATTTCTCGCCGTTTTCTCAGGCTGCGGTGCTGCTCTATGAAAGCGCCATGGTGGCCGAGCGCTACGCCGCCATCCGCGCTTTCTTCGACGCGCACGAGGGCGAGGTCATCGAGCCGGTGCGCAGCATCATCGGCAAGGGCCGGGCCTACAGCGCGGCCGATCTGTACGAAGCACAGACACAATTGCGCGCCCTGGGCCAGCAGGCCCTGGCGGTGTGGAAGGGCATGGACCTGATGTGCGTGCCTACCACGCCCACGCACTACACCATCGCGCAGATGCAGGCCGACCCGGTGGTGCTCAACCGCAACCTCGGCGCCTATACCAACTTCGTCAACCTGCTGGACTACGCGGCGCTGTCCGTGCCCAGCAGCATCCGCCCCGACGGCCTGCCCTTCGGCATCACGCTCATCGGTCCCTGCGGCAGCGACTGGCAATTGGCCGAGCTGGGCCAGCGCTACCACCACACTACGGGGCTCACCCAGGGCGCCACCGGCGCACCGCTGCCCGCACCCGCCGCCATCCCCGGCATCCGCCCGCGCGCCACGGTGAAAGTGGCCGTGGTGGGCGCGCACCTTTCGGGCATGCCCCTCAACAGCCAACTCACCGAGCGCGGTGCGCGCCTGCTGGCAGCGGCCGAGACCGCGCCCGACTACCGCTTCTACGCCCTGGCCGGCACCGTGCCGCCAAAACCCGGCCTGCTGCGCGTGGCGCCGGGGGAGGGCGCGCGCATCCAGCTCGAAATCTGGGACATGCCCATCGAGCACTACGGTTCTTTCGTCGCCCTGGTGCCCGCGCCCCTGGGCATCGGCACCTTGTCACTGGCCGACGGCAGCAGCGTGCAGGGCTTCCTGTGCGAAGCGCAGGCCCTGCAGGGCGCGCAAGACATCACGCACTTCGGCGGCTGGCGCGCCTACCTGGCCTCGCTCCAGGTCGCACCGGTCCCCCACACCCATCCCTTTCCTTAACCACTCCAGGAGCGCTCCATGAAAGACCAGTCCCTCACCTCCCTGTCCGCCAGCCCCACGCGTCGCCAGCTCATGCAGGCGGGCGGCGCAGGCGTCGTGCTGGCCGCGCTTGGCGCTCCGGCCCTGGTGCGCGCGCAAAGCGGCCCCAAGATCCGCATCGGCTATTGGCCCATCGCGGCCGGCCTGCCGTTCTATGCCGCCATCGAACTCGGCTACTTCAAGGAGGCCGGCCTGAACGTGGAGCCCCTGCGTTTCGCCGCGGCCCAGCAGGTGATGGAGGCCGTGCTGTCCGACCGCTCGGACGGCACGGCCAACGGCACGGGCTCGGCCAATATCGCCATTGGCGAACTGGCGGCACCCGGCACCTTCAAGATCTTCTGCGCCAACCCGAGCAATGTGAAGAACGTGCTGGACGAAGTGATCGTTCCCGTGGCCAGCACCGCCAAGACCATGGCCGACCTGTCGGGCAAGCGCATCGGCTCCGGCCCCGGCATCCAGAACGTGACGCTCGCCAAGACCATCCTGGAGCGTGGCGGCGCCACCAATTTCACCGTGGTGGAACTGCCCATCGGCCAGCACGTGGCCGCACTCGCCGCGGGCCAGCTCGACGGCTGCTACACCCTGGAGCCCACCGGCACCATCGGCCGCATGAACGGCACCACCCGCGTGCTCGAAGCCGGTGTGATTTCCAAATACGTGCTGGGCGACCCGATGGCGCCCTGGTTCGGCGGCTCGGCCTCGCTGTCCTCCACCTTCATCAAGAAGCACCCGGAAGAAGCCAAGAAGTTCATTGCTGCGTATGCCAAGGGCGTGGCCTATGTGCGCGCCAAGAATGTCGAGGCGCGCCAGTACCTCAAGGGCTACACCGCCATCGAGGGCGCGCTGACCGCCGAGGTGCCGCTGGCGGCGTACACCATGTACAACGAGTTCAAGCCGGCCGACATCGCCCACTTCCAGAAGTTCTTCGATCTGTTCTCGGAAAAGGGCATCTTCTCCTCGCGCCTCATGGTCGACACCATGATCTACAAGGCATAAGCACCATGGCCGATCCCACCCCTTCGATGGCGGCCGCCCCAGCCGTCCCCTGGTCCCCACCCGCAGCGGCCGCGCCTAGCGTGCCGCGCAAGAGCAGCTGGGGCAAGGCCCTGCCTTTCATCGGGCCGGTGCTGCTCTTCATCGTCTGGGATCTGGCGGTGCGCCTGGGCTTCATCAAGGCCCTGTTGCTGCCGCCCCCGGCCGAGACCGTCACCACGCTGATCAACGGTCTGGCCGGAGG
Source organism: Hylemonella sp. (assembly GCA_030695415.1). Taxonomy (GTDB): domain Bacteria; phylum Pseudomonadota; class Gammaproteobacteria; order Burkholderiales; family Burkholderiaceae_C; genus Hylemonella. The sequence continues at coordinate 40,178 of JAUYQZ010000020.1, read as the reverse complement.
CCCGCTGCTCAAGGACTTCCTCGTCACCCTGTGGCGCACCGCGCAAGCCTTCCTGATCGCGGCCGTGGTGGGTGTGCCCCTGGGCGTGGTGCTGGGCAGCGCAGAGAAGGCCTACCGCAGCGTGGAGTTCCTGATCGACTTCTTCCGCTCCACGCCGTCCTCGGCGCTGATCCCGCTGTTCCTGATGATCTTCGGCGTGTCGGACATCAACAAGGTGGCCATCGCCGCCTTCGGTGCTCTGCTCATCGTGGTCTTCAACAGCGCCTATGGCGTCATCAACGCGCGCAAGCAGCGGGTGATGGCGGCCAAGGTCATGGGTGCCTCGCGCTGGCAGATCTTCAAGGACGTGCTGGTCTGGGAAAGCCTGCAGCCCAGCTTCGTGGGCCTGCGCTCTGCGGTCTCCATGGCGCTGGTGATCGTGATCGTGGCCGAGATGTTCATTGGCTCCGACAGCGGTCTGGGCAACCGCATCATCAACTCGCAGCAGGTGATGAACGTGCGCGACATGTACGCGTCCATCCTGGCCGCCGGGGTGCTGGGTTACGCGCTCAACATTCTCTTTTTACTTGCCGAGCGACGTATCGTGCACTGGAGCGGAAGATGACTGCTGTCCTGAACGCCTCCGTGGTCGCTGACGTGCCGGTGCCGCCCTTCAGGCCCGGCCCGGCCGGCACCCACATCACCATCCGCGGCCTGACCAAGTACTTTGCGGGCTGGCCGCTGTACGAGAACTTCGACCTGGACATTCCCAAGGGCAAGATCGTCTCGGTCTTCGGGCCCAATGGCTGCGGCAAGTCCACGCTGATCAACATGATCGCCGGGCTCGTGCCCATCGACAGCGGCGAGATCCTGTTCGACGGCAAGTCGCTCAAGGACACCAAGATCGGCTACGTCTTCCAGAACTACCGCGAGGCCATGTTCCCCTGGATGCGCACCATCGACAACATCGCCTACCCGCTCAAGCTCGAAGGCAAGAGCAAGGCCGAGGTGGACCGCCGCATGGCCGAGCTGGTGGCCAGCTTCGACGTCAAGTTCGACCTGAACCGCTATCCCTACGAGCTCTCGGGCGGCCAGCAGCAGACGGCGTCCATCATGCGGGCACTGGCGCCCAAGCCGGAGGTGCTGTTCCTGGACGAGCCCTTCTCGGCGCTGGACTTCGAGATGACGCTCTTCATCCGCGAGAAGCTGCAGGAGGTCTTCATGCAGACCGGCACCACCATGCTGCTGGTCTCGCACGACCTGGAAGAAGCGGTGTACCTGGCCGACCAGGTGCTGCTGCTGACCAAGCGCCCGACCAAGGTCGCCGAGATCCTGCCCTACAACGACCCGCGCCCACGCACGGTGGAAACGCTGAGCGAGCCCAGCTTCATCCGCACCAAGAAGCAGAGTCTGGAGATCTTCCAGCGCGAAGTGCGGCGCTAGGATACGGCCATGAACGAAGCGGAAACCCTGAACTATGTGCAGGCCAGTGCCATGGCCCTGGGCCTGCCGCTGGACGCCGAACGCGCGCAGCGCGTGGCCGCTCACCTGCAGCGCACCGCAGCCATGGCTGGTTTGCTGGAGGCTTTCCCCATGACCCCCGAGGACGAGCTCGCGCAAATCTACTGCCCCGCGCCGCCCCGGCCACAGGACTGAACGCCATGCCCCTGCACACCCTGCGATCGCATGAACTGGCCCGCGGCGTGGCGGCCGGCGACTTCAGCGCGGCCGAGCTGCTGGAGCAAAGCATCGCCTGCATCGTGGCCACCGACGGCCGCGTCAACGCCTTCACCGGCAAGAGTTATGCACGCGCCCGTGCCGAGGCCGCCGCCATCGATGCACGCCGCGCGCGTGGTGAGCTGCTGCCGCCCCTGGCCGGTGTGCCCTATGCGGTGAAGAGCCTGTTCGACATCGCGGGCGAGGTCACGCTGGCGGGCTCCAAGATCAACCGCGACCATGCCCCGGCCGCGGCGGACGCCGTGCTGGTGCAGCGCATGCAGCAGGCCGGCGCGGTGCTCGTCGGTTCGCTCAACATGGACGAGTACGCCTACGGCTTCACCACCGAGAACACGCACTATGGCCCCTGCCACAACCCGCACGACCTCAGCCGCATCACGGGCGGCTCCTCGGGCGGCTCGGGCGCCGCAGTGGCGGCCGGCCAGGTGCCGCTGTCCCTGGGCTCCGACACCAACGGCTCCATCCGCGTGCCTGCCTCGCTGTGCGGCGTCTGGGGCCTCAAGCCCACCTTCGGCCGGCTTTCGCGCCGCGGCAGCTACCCCTTCGTGCACAGCATCGACCATCTCGGTCCTTTCGCCGATTCGGTCGAGGGCCTGGCCCTGACCTACGACGCGCTGCAGTACCCGGACGCGCTGGACCCGGGCTGCCACGCGCTGCGCGTGGAGCCCGTGGGCGCCACCCTGGGGCAGGGCGTGGACGGATTGCGCATCGGCGTGCTGGGCGGCTATTTTCATGAGAACGCCACCGCGCCGGCGCGTGAAGTGGTGCGCACCGCAGCGCGCGTGCTGGGTGCGCGCGACACGGTGGAGTGGCCCGACGCCGCGATCGCGCGGGCGGCGGCCTTCATCATCTCGGCCAGCGAAGGCGGCAGCCTGCACCTGGCCGACCTGCGCACGCGGGCCGGTGACTTCGAGCCGCTCTCGGTCGACCGTTTCATCGCCGGCGCCCTGCAGCCCGCGGCCTGGTACCTGCGGGCCCAGCGTTTTCGGCGGCTCTACCGCGACAAGGTCAACGCGCTCTTCAGCCAGTGGGACGTGCTGCTCGCACCCGCCACGCCGGTGGCCGCACCGCCCATCGGCACCGAGTGGCTGGATATCAACGGTCAGCGCCAGCCCTGCCGCCCCGCCATGGGCCTGCTGGCCCAGCCCATCTCCTTTGCCGGCTGCCCGGTGGTGGCCGCGCCGCTGTGGCCCGAGGGCACGGGCGGCCTGCCCATCGGCGTGCAGCTCATCGCCGCGCCCTGGCGCGAAGACCTGGCCCTGCGCGCTGCGCTGGCGCTGCAGCAAGCCGGTGTCGCACTGCTGCGGCCGGCGGCGCTCTAGAGCTACAGCGTGGACACCACCCGCTCGCGTTCCGCCCGTGCTGCCGAAGCACCCGTCTTCCATTCCCGCGGGGACATGGTCTACGACCAGCTCAAGCGCGATGTGGCCGACTTCAAGCTCGTGCCGGGTGACCGCTTCACCGAGAACGAACTCAGCGAGCGCATGGGCGTGTCGCGCACTCCTGTGCGCCAGGCCCTGTTCCGGCTGCAGCAGGAAGGCTATGTCGAGGTGCTGTTTCGCAACGGCTGGCGCGTGCTGCCCTTCGACTTCGATCAGTTCGAACAGCTCTACGACCTGCGCATGGTGCTGGAGACCACGGCCGTGCAGCGCCTGTGTGCCGATGACGGCAAGATCGACCAGCAGCTGCTGGACCAGCTGGCCGCCATCTGGCTGGTGCCGGCGGCCGAGCGCAGCACCGACATCCGCCAGGTCGCGCAGTGGGACGAAGACTTCCATTGCGCCCTGGTCGCCGCAGCTGGCAATGCCGAGATGAGCCGCGTGCACCGCGACGTGACCGAACGCATCCGCATCATCCGCCGCCTGGACTTCACCCAGCAGGCCCGCATCGACGCGACCTACGAGGAACACGCCAAGATCCTGCGCGCCATCCAGCGCAAGCGCGGCGACCCGGCCGTGATGCTGCTGCGCGCCCACATCCAGACCAGCCAGGCCGAGGTGCGCAAGATCACCCTGCACCAGGTGCACCTGGCGCGGCGCACGGCCTGAGCGGCCCCGCGCCCGGCACGGGCGGCGCGCAGCGGGCATGATGGCGGCCATGATGCCCGCCCATGCCTCCCGCGCCACCGGCCGCTGCTGCCCCTGCGCCTCCCGCTCATGATGAATAGCTTGCGTGATGGTTATCGCGCCCTCGTCCTCGGCGCTTCAGGCGCCATCGGGCAGGCCTTTGTGCAGGCGCTGCGGCAGGACGCGCGCTGCGCCCACGTGCAGTCCGTCACGCGCGCCGATCCGCTGGCCTGGGACCTGCGTGACCCCGCCAGCATCGCGGCGCTGGCCCAGCAACTGCCCGGGCCCTGGCATCTGGTGGTGGATGCCACCGGTGCGCTGACCCTCGACGGCCGTGGCCCTGAAAAAAGATTGCCGGACCTGGACGCGCCCGGCCTGCTGGCCAGCCTGCAGGTCAACGCCATCGGCCCGGCCCTGCTGCTGCGTCATCTGGCGCCCCAGCTGGCGCGCGGCGAGCGCGTGGTCTGGGCCAAGCTCTCGGCCCGCGTGGGCAGCATCGAAGACAACCACAAGGGCGGCTGGTACAGCTACCGCGCCGCCAAGGCCGCGCTGAACCAGCTGCTGCAGACGGCGGCCATCGAGATCAGCCGCCAACGCCCGCTGGCGGTGTTCGCCGCGCTGCAGCCCGGCACGGTGAAGTCGCCGCTGAGCCAGCCCTTTGTGGGGGACGACGCCGTCGCCCCGGAGGAGGCCGTGCGCGGTCTGCTGGCGGCGCTCGACGCCTTGCCGCCCAGCGGCCGGGCGCACTTCGTGGACTACGCAGGCCAGCCCATTCCCTGGTAAGCGGCCTGCCTGGATCGTGCCGGGCGGCGGCCCGTGCTACGCCGTCTGCCGTATGGCACAGCGTCGCCCGGCGCGGCGATACTCGGTGCCTGATGCGTACCAGGGCCCACACCACCGTACTGTTTCTCGCCGCGCTGGCTGCCGGCGCTGCGGCGCAGGAGCAGCTGGCGCTTTCCACCGTGGAGGTGCGCAGCCAGGTCGAGAACCTCGAAGGCATCGCCACCGCGGCCAGCGAGGGCGTGGTCTCGGGTGCGCGGCTGGCCACGGTGCCTCTGCTGCGTCCGGCCGAGGTGTTGGAGCTGGTGCCCGGGCTGATTGCCACCCAGCACGCCGGCGACGGCAAGGCCAACCAGTATTTCCTGCGTGGCTTCAACCTCGACCACGGCACCGATTTCGCCACCTATGTGGACGGCATGCCCGTCAACCTGCCCACGCACGCGCACGGCCAGGGCTACACCGACCTCAACTTCCTCATCCCCGAACTGGTCGAGCAGATCCGCTACCGCAAGGGCCCGTACTACGCGGAGGAGGGCGATTTCTCCTCGGCCGGCGTGGCGCGCATCGCCTACGCCCGCCGGCTCGACCAGCCCCTGGCGCAGCTCACCCTGGGCGCGAACGGCTACGCCCGCACCCTGCTGGCGGGCTCGCCCCTGGCGGCCGGCGGCGGCCAGTGGCTCTACGGCCTGGAGCTCTTCCGCAACGACGGCCCCTGGCAGGTGCCCGAGGACTACCGCAAGCTCAATGGCCTGCTGCGCTACAGCGAAGGCACGCGCGAGCATGGCTACAGCCTCAGCGCCATGGCCTACCAGGGACGCTGGACCAGCACCGACCAGGTGCCGCAGCGCGCCATCGCCAGCGGCCAGATCGACCGCTACGGCTCGCTGGACGCCAGCACCGGCGGCCAGACCCGCCGCTACAGCCTCTCGGGCGAATGGGCGCAGCGCGAAGGCGAGCGCCAGCGCCGCGCGCAGGCCTGGCTGCTGCACAGCGAGCTCGACCTTTGGTCCAACTTCACCTACTGCCTCAACGATCTGGCCGCCAGCGGCACCTGCAACAGCGGCGACCAGTTCCGCCAGAGCGAGCAGCGCCGAGCCGCAGGTTTTGCGGCCAGCGAATCGCACATGGCCTTGTGGGCCGGGCGCGAGGTGGTGCACAGCGCAGGCCTGCAGGGCCGCTTTGACCGCATCGCCCCCATCGGTCTCTATGCCAGCCAGAGCCGCAACACGCTGCGCACCGTGCGCGAAGACCAGGTCAGCATCGACACCCTGGGCCTGTGGGCGCAGACCGAGGTGCGCTGGACGCCGCGGCTGCGCAGCATCACCGGCCTGCGCGGCGACGTGGTGGGCCTGCGCGTGGATTCCAGCCTCGGCGCCAATTCCGGCAGCACCGGGGACCAGCTGCTGAGCCCGAAGCTCGCGCTCATCTACGCGGCCGCGCCGCGCACCGAGCTCTACGCTAGCTACGGCCACGGTTTTCATTCCAACGACGCACGCGGCGCCACCATCACCGTGGACCCGGCCAACCCCGGCACCGCCGCCGAGAAAGTGCGCCCCCTGGTGCGCACGCGCGGCGCGGAGCTGGGCCTGCGCACCGAGCCGCAGGCCGGCTGGCACACCACGCTGGCCTTGTGGCAGCTGGAGCTGGATTCGGAACTGCTCTTCGTGGGCGACGCCGGTACCACCGAGCCTTCGCGCCCCTCGCGCCGCTGGGGCCTGGAGTGGGGCAACCGCTACCTGATGAACCGCTGGCTGGCGCTGGACGCAGACCTGGCCTGGTCGCAGGCCCGCTTCACCGACATGGCCGCCGCGGGGCCGTTCGTGCCCGGCGCCGCCGGCAGCACGGCCAACCTCGGGGTGACGGTGGATGCGCTGGGCCCCTGGTCGGGCGCGCTGCGCCTTCGCTATGTGGGCGCGCGCCCGCTGGTGGAAGACGATGCCGTGCGCTCCAGCGACTCCGTGCAGCTGAACCTGCGCGTGGGCTACCGCATCACCCAGCGCACCCGGCTCATGCTGGACGTCTACAACCTGCTGGACCGGCGCAACAGCGACATCGAGTACTGGTACGAGTCACGGCTGGCCGGCGAGGCCGCCGCCGTCTACGACCGGCACCTGCACCCGGCCGAGCCGCGCAGCCTGCGCCTGACGCTGGCGCACCGGTTCTAGTGATGTCTTCGTCATTCATCACGTCCTTCCGTTCGGGCTGAGCCTGTCGAAGCCTTTCGATCCTTCGACCAGCTCGGGACAGACCAAGTTCATGGTCTGGCTGACTGGTCGAAACCGAAGAAGGCTGATATAAATCAGGCACTTACAACACAAGACGGGAGGATGCATGAACTTTGTTATGCCGACAGAACTGCGGCCTATATCAAGTTAAAGGGCTCGTGATGCGCCGTCCTCAAATAGCGGTTGTTTTGTCACTGCTGATCGCGGTATCAGGGCTTGGCTGGGCACTTTTCTCGACCGCCGGGATGCGAGCCGAATTTCGGTCCGAACCTATCCAAACGTCAATTGCATTTGCTCTGGGCTCGGCTTTTTGCGGCTGGCCATGGTTGATTTCATATTCTGCGGCGGGATATGAGCAGAACAATTTCTCAGCTTTCGTGTTCTCGTTAGTAAGTGCAGCGATAGCGCTATTTTTTGTCAACCCAATCGCTACGGCGCCAATGGAGGGAGTCGGGTGGAACATCATAATTTGCGTACTTGCCATTTGGGTGTCGTATGCGGTGACCCCTCGGTTTGAATGGCCAAAATGAGTAGGTGGCGCCTTTTAACTTGTCAGTCAAGACCGACCGCCTCCGGCGTCGACTCACTTTTACGTGACACCGCATGAAAGTATTTCGTGGGAGCACGTTCAGAGCAGATCGCGCCTGGGGCGCAGTCGACATCGCCAACATGGGCGGTGTCACTACTCGACTCCATTGGACAGATCAGCCCTATAAATGGCACATCAACGACGGTGAGGAGGTCTTCGCCGTTCTCGCCGGGCGCGTGGAGATGCGCTTCCGCGACGAGACGGGTGCCGAGCAAAGCGCGTTTCTGGAAAGCGGTGATGTGTTCTACGCAGCCATCGGGACAGAGCATGTGGCACACCCAATCGGTGAAGCGAGAATTCTCGTTGTCGAGCGCGAGGGCAGTGTCTAGCAATTTATTCAGGCCGACGCCGCTTCTCGGTGCAGCTCAATTCAGGCTTTAGAGCGAAGAAAGGACATTTGTGTTTTCCAACTGGGCATACATACTAGTCGGCGACAACAACACGGGTAAGACGTCATTTCAGCGCTACCTCATCCAAGCGCTTTGTGGCAAGGAATACGGGCGTCTTCCCCGGAACGTGGTGAACGACATCACGCACCCGAGAGCACCAAAGAAGCTGGAGACTCTGTTCACTGTAAACCGTTCTTACCAAGAGACTGCGAGCGAGTACAGATCGGTCCCGAACTACTTCGCGAAGTTCTTTGAAGACGCCGACATTTGCATCCTCTCCTCGCATTCCCATGGAACTGCGATTGACGAGATTCGACAGATGCACGAGCATCTCATATCCAACGCGTACAACGTCGCGGGCGTGTTTTGGAGCAACGACTTCGGCGTTGAGTCGCAGCGGATCTCTAAGGAAATACCGTGGCAGGAACGCCTGTGGGTCGACAATCCCCGTCTGAAGAACGCCGAGAGGGTTCCAAGCCAACTGAGGAGACTAGCTTATGAGTTTGCGGAGATTCTGGTCGAGAGAGCTCGGTTTCAGTGACCTTGCGCTCTAACAGGTCGTTCGACTCGGACGCGCAGTGGCATTGCGCCGCGAGCCGTGCGCGGGAGCATACGTCTCGCGGCACAATGCCACTGCGTGCCGGTGAACTCCGACGTCGGGTGTCATCACATAGCTCGCTAAGGGGGTACTAGTTATGCATCGTTTTCTACTCATTGCCCTTGCCGCCGTTCTCGCATCATGTGCAACAACTGCCGGGTACGAGAAACTTCTCAATTCGTGGGTTGGAACACAGGAGATCGACCTCGTTCGCAGCTGGGGACCGCCAATCCAGTCCTACGATGCCGGTGGTCGAAAATTCATTGTTTTCTCATCGAGCCGCAACGTGTACGTGCCGGGTACCGCGCCGTCATACCAGACGACCTATATCGGGAACAGGGCCTATACAAACGCGGTAGGCGGCACTTCCGCCATGAACATCGGCATGACTTGCACTACAACTTTCGAACTTGATGGTTCCAAGGTCGTCTCGTGGTCATACAAGGGTAACGACTGCAAGGCAGAGGAATGAGCGCTTCCTCGCCAGTGACACCTAACCAGGCGGCCAATCGAGACTGCGCAAAAGCGCGCAGCCCCGCACTTTTACGTTGAGGCTGTGAAAAAACCTCGTTTGGCAATTTGATGACCCGCTTGTTTGAAAATCGACCGCTTAGATCGTTCTGTATTGCACGATCGTCGATCAGGCAATGGGTCAAGCAGCCCCGAAAACACCGCGCTGCGACGGCGGTGGGACCTTTTTGCGCAGCCTTGTTAGGCCGCATATGAAGGCACTTCACGAACACGCCGACCTTGTCGAACTTGTCCGATGGATCGACGAGAACACCTCGGGCATTGAACTGCCGTGCGATGAGCGCTCGATGCTGGCGATTGGCTGCTTCGACGTTGCGCTTGAGCATCAAGCCGCTATCGCGCTGCTGCACTCCAGCGCGCTGTACGGCTCCGCGCTCGCACTGCTCCGTTCCGAAACGGAGTCCCTTGTGCGGGGCCTTTGGCTCCTACACTGCGCGACCCAAGAGGACCTTGATCGCTTTAAGCGCGGGAAGGTCAAGCAAGAGTTTCAAGAGTTGATAGCCGCGTTCGAGGCCAAAGTCGGGAATGGACCTGGCGTCCTCTCCGGACTGAAGGAGCGTGCGTGGAAGGCCATGAACGGTTTTACGCACACTGGCTTCTTGCAGGTCTCGCGCAGGCATCGACCCGGGCTAGTTCAGGAAAACTACGAAGAAGCGGAGCTTGCGCAGGCCCTTGATGCATCAGGTGCTCTCGGGATGATCGCTGCTGGCCAGCTGATTGGTATGTCATCAAGCCCAGAACGGCTGCCGAAGTTCTTGGAAAAAATGCAAGCCTATGGCGCCAAACGAACTGCGGCCTAACCCCTCTTATACGAAGTCCCCCACAAGCGCAAGAAACTGACCGAGTTGGGGCCGACGGGTAAAGCGCCTGCTTCGTATATCGGCACCTGAGGCGGGTTAGCCAATGTCCCGTAACCACGCCCGGCGGTTGATCTTCTTGCCAGCCCGGCTGTCTTCGCCGAACGCCGCCGCTCCGCGCTGAACCCTCAGGACAGCACGGCCGGCTCGTCCGGCAATTCGTTCGGGTGCCCGCCGCGCTGGGGGTAGTGCTTCTTCAAGGCCCTTGCCACCGCTTCAACGCCCAGCAGCGCGCCCGCGCGGTAGTCGGCCTGCCGGAAGGCCGACTCGATCTGCCGGCAGATGGCGCTCCAGGTTTCGGTGCCTTCATGCGCGTGGATGCCGCGGTCGGCGACGATCTCCACCGCGTGGTCGGCCAGCAGCACGTAGATCAGCACGCCATTGTTGTGCTGGGTGTCCCAGACCCGCAGCTCGGAAAACACCTCGATGGCGCGTTCGCGCGGGCTCATGCCGCGCATCAGTTCCCCGGGCTCCAGCGCAGCCTCCACCGCAAAGCGGATCTCCCCGCCATGCACGCTTTCGGCTGTGCGGATGGCCTCGGCAATGGCCGTCATCGTGGCGCGCGGGAAGGCGCGGCGCACGCTCCAGGGCGAACTCAGCAGGTGTCGGGACCAGCGTTGCAGGTTCATGTTTACCACCGCCCCGAGGAGCCGCCCCCGCCGAAACCGCCACCCCCGCCGCCCCTGACCCCCCCGCCACCGAAGCCGCCCCCAAAGCCACCCCCGCGATGACTGCTGCCGCCCATGCCGCTGCGCAGCAGTGAGCTGCCACCCAGCAGGGTGACGACGAAGCCGATCACGGCGCCGATCAGCGCAATGAAGATGACGCCGGACAGGAACCAGACGATCAGCCCCAGGATGCCTGCCGTCACGGCGGCGCCCGGCACGCGCCCCAGCATGGCGCGCAAGACACCACCCGCCACCACGGCGATCATCAGCAGCACCGGGGCCATGCCGCCGAGATCGAAGGACGCACCCTCCGCGCGCCGCGCTGGCGCCGGCAGCGCTTCGCCGTCCATCAGCTTGATCATCTGCGAGACGGCCCCGTCAATGCCGCCAAAGAAGTCGCCCTGCTTGAAGCGGGGCACGATCACGTCGTTGATGATGCGATTCGTGATGGCGTCGCTCAGCACGCCCTCCAGGCCATAGCCCACCTCGATGCGCACCGCGCGGTCATTCTTGGCCACCAGCAGGAGTACGCCGTCGTCTACCTTCTTGCGCCCGAGCTTCCACTGCTCGACGACGCGCATCGCGTAGGGCTCGATGGCCTCGGGCCGGGTCGTGGGCACGATCAGCACCGCCAGCTGGCTACCCTTGCGCTCGTCGAAGGCCCGCAGCCGGCTCTCCAGGCCCGCGCGCTGCTCGGGCGTGAGGGTCGCGGTGAGGTCGGTCACCAGCGCCTGCAGCGCAGGAACCGGGACCAGCTCATCGGCCGCGTGCGCCACCCCCCCGGGGAGCGCCAGCAGCCACAGCAGGCCAAGCAGCGCCGCAGCCCCGCGTCGCAGCCGGATGCCAGCGGTGGCAGGGTTCAACGTGTGGCCTCGGGCTTCTTGGCCGGGCTACCAAAATCCACCTTCGGCGGCGTGGCCAGCTCTTTTTCGTCGGTGACCGTGAAGCTGGGCTTGACCGAGTAGCCGAAGACCATGGCCGTGAGGTTGGTGGGGAAGCTGCGCACCGCCACGTTGTACTCCTGCACCGCCTTGATGTAGCGGTTGCGGGCCACCGTGATGCGGTTCTCGGTGCCCTCCAGCTGGGCGCGCAGTTCCTGGAAGCCCTGGTTGGCCTTGAGCTGCGGGTAGTTTTCGCTGACGACCAGCAGGCGGCTCAGCGCGCCGGACAGCGAGTTCTGCGCCGCCTGGAACTTCTGGAAGGCCTCGGGGTTGTTGACCAGCTCCGGCGTGGCCTGGATGCTGGTGGCCCGGGCGCGGGCCTCCACCACCCGGGTCAGGGTTTCCTGCTCGAAGTTGGCCTCGCCCTTGACGGTGTTGACGATATTGGGAATCAGGTCGGCGCGCCGCTGGTACTGGTTCAGCACCTCGGCCCAGCTGGCCGTGATCTGCTCGTCGGTGGTCTGGAAGGTGTTGTAGCCGCAGCCCGAGAGGCTGAACACGGCCAGGGTCAAGAGCAAGACTGCAAATCTGCGCATTTCGTTTCTCCGGTGAATCCGGCAATGCTAGGACCTTGCCGGTGAGGTGTCCAGTCTGCCTTCGCCGGCGCAGCGCTTCTGTGGGCTAGCGCACGATCGCCACGTAGGCGCGCAGCAAGAGAGAGGTCAACTTCAAGGGCGCGTTCTTCAGCCAGCCCGGCACCCAGGCCGGTGCGTTCATGGCAAGGCGCGCGGCCCAGCGGATCACCGGGCGCAGCCAGCCGGGGGTGGGGATGACGCGTTGCGGGGGCTTCATGGAGTTTCCTTGGGCTGCGAGCTGCCGTCAGGCCTCTGAATGGGCGGGCGAGCCGCCCAGGGCCGCGCGCTTGCGGTCCACGTGGTAGACCGACAGCACCTGGCTGGCCACCATGTCCAGCGCAGGCCGGGTGTTGCCCTGCTTGTCGGTCCAGACCTTGGGGGTCAGCGCGCCAGACAGGGCCAGCGCATCGCCCTCGTCCAGCGCCAGCAGGGCCGCGCAGGCCTCGGCCGCAAAGGCAATCACGTTGACGATCAGGCTCTCGCCCTCGCCGGGCACGGCTTTCACCTTGGCGAGCACGAAGGTGGTGTCGTTCTTGCCCTGGCGCTGTTCTGCCAGGCCCACCAGGGTGCCGCTTATCAGGCCTTCGATCATTGTGTTCCCAGGAGTTGTTGGGGGGATTGTCACTGAAGGGGCTGGGGAGGGTGGTTTCGGGCAGGAGCGGGAATTGCGGCGCTGCCCCAGAAGTGGTCACTGCGTGCCCCTTTTGGGGAGAGAGACGTTCCGTGGCGCTCGTAGCGGCAGCCGGCCGCTACATTGCGGGGTTTCACGGTTTGTCATGAGCGCGGCTCTGCGCTATATTGGCCCAAATTCTTCAAACAAAACAAGCACTTAGCTTGCAGCAAGGGAGGCCCGAAGATGAACATCCGGCCATGTTATTCCGCACTTTTGCGGTCGACATCACGTTAGGCCTCACAACATGCAAAAACTCAACGCTCACATCATTGCCGAGATCAATGATCTGGTCGCAAAAGGCGCCCAGATCAACCAACAAGTCTCGACCGCTGAGCGAGGTGTGGACAGCGAGTTCACCGCAAACGTCGCCATGTGGGTTACGCGTTTGGGGCAGCTGATCAGAAAGCTCTATGGGGAAAAAAGCCAACACTTTGTGGCGTATGCGGAAGCCGCCAAGACTGGAAACTTCTACAACCTGTGGAAGAGTCACCACGTTCAGTTCACTCAAATGCTGGGCGTGGCACGCGCCATCAAGCACGAAATTGAAAACGACCTGCTCGTCGATTTTAAGGCCCTCATCCAAGCAGATGTCTTTGCTGATTTCTTGGAAATGGGCGAGTACCTTCTACAAGAGGGATACAAAGACGCTGCGGCAGTAATCATCGGCACAGTGCTGGAAGACCATCTGCGCCAGCTGACTAAATCGAAGAGCCTGCCCATAGTCAATGAATCTGGTAAGCAGCTCACCATGGATCCGCTGAACGTACAACTCGCCAAGGCCGAGGCGTACTCCAAGTTGGCGCAGAAGCAGATCACAACATGGGCACATGTTCGCAACAAAGCCGCCCATGGCGAGTATGGTGAGTACACAGCCGAGCAGGTCCAAATGATGCTGATGTTTGTGCAGGGGTTCATAGCAGAGGCTGCGCAGTGAGGCCTAACCCTTCAATCGAGAGGACATGCCCCGGCAAGCCGGGTCATGCCTCTCATCTCAAACGTTAGGCCGCTCGTGAACCTACTCTTGCGCCTCCTCCTCGTTCCGGGGCGTTTCAGGCATCGATGGACTAATCGCAATCGCTTTGCAGTGACTACTGGGCTCATCACGACTCTTAAGAAGCAATGTGAGGACGCTCACGAGCATGGCTTCAAGAACCATGCCGTAGCCTATAACGCAGCCCTCTTCATGGCGCTTGTTGAGCAGGACCTCAGCGCGTATAGCAGCGCACTTTATTTCGCTAATACGAAGTGGCACCAACAGTTTGTTGCACGAGGCATGGCAGTCCTCTTGTACGAAACGTCCAAAGATATCCCAGAGATTCTCGGCAAAGAGTACCGTCAAGCTCTTCGCGACCTGGGGCTTGACGACCCATGGCTACAAGCACTGAACAAGAGCGTCACAGGGTTCAACACGTTCAAGCTAGAACATGCGGCATTTCTGAACACTGTTCGCACCTATGTCGGAGCTCATAAGGAAAAGAACGCCTTAGCTCAGTTGGCTGTTTTGGAGGCCTTAGACCATATGGAAATATATCGACTTGGCGCCAAATTCTCTGTTTCTCTTAACTCTCTTGTTGAGTTTCAGATGGCGCTACTTACCTACCTAAAGAACCCGGCGGTAATGCTGAAGGAAGCTGCAAAGGCTGTAGATCGGGCTAACCCGCCGCTCCAGGGGCCGCCTGCCCGCAGGCCGGCGGCGCCCCTAAGCTAGCAAGTTAGGCCGCACAGTCCAACACCTCAAATGCCCTCCGCCATTGAGCAACAGCGCTTCGTCGTCCACATCGACGTACTCGGCATGTCCGCGCTCGTCGAAAAGGATCCGGAACTCGCGTGGAGCCTTCTCGCTCGACTCGTTGAGGCGCGCAAGGACGCACACAGTACGTCGCTCACGTTCTTGGATACGGCGGAGACTGTCGCAACTCCTCAACACGTCCACGCGGTTACGTTCTCGGACACGATTGTCCTGTTCTCACGAGGCGCGACCCTCAACGATTTGCGAACCATCCTGGTCATGGCAACACAGTTGTTGAGCAAGGCTTTGCACCTTTGCGTCCCAATTCGCGTGGGCATAGCCGTCGGCACCTTCTTCTTCAACCTCGACGAGTCAATGTACGCCGGACCTGCGCTCATCGAGGCGTATCGCCTGGGCGAATCCGCTCAATGGATAGGCATCGTCACGTCTCAGGAGGTCTATCGACGCGCAAGCGAGGCCAAGCTCCAGTCCGGGTCCTCAGAAGTCGTTTCCCCCGCAGAGATCCCAGTCGATGGAGGAACAAAGCCTGGATACGCGATCAACTGGCCAGTGATCCTCAGGAGCAGCATCGCAGCGCCGCTCCCAGTCACTGCCGAGCAGGTCTACCAAGGTTTTGCTCAGTACTTTGGAGCCTTCGAGGCACTAGATCCACGAACGCGCCGGAAGTACGAGAACACAGCGGCATTCATGAATGCGAGTCCGGCCTAACATGTCGTGCAACTGGAGCGCTTACGGCCTAGGTGCCATGCCGTCGTCGCCCGGTTAGCTCTACATTGAATGTCTGCCTTTGCAGACCGGCTACTTCCGCTTTGGGTCGTAAAGAGTCATCTGCCGTTCCCGAAGCCAGCCACTGT
The DNA here is from genome assembly GCA_030695415.1 of Hylemonella sp. Classification (GTDB taxonomy): domain Bacteria; phylum Pseudomonadota; class Gammaproteobacteria; order Burkholderiales; family Burkholderiaceae_C; genus Hylemonella. Next base: position 24,966 of record JAUYQZ010000020.1, on the reverse strand, counting down.
TCGGCTCTCGACGCGCAGGCCAAGTTGGGCTGCTTCGTCCACCCCGCAGCAGTGCAGCGCGTGCGGCGGTGACACTAACCGCCCGGCCGCTCCCTCCCCACCGCCACCCCTCGCAGGAATTCCGAAAGCCCGCGGTTGGCCTCCAGCGTGGTGGCCAGCATGCTGGCCTGCATGAGGTCTCGCGTCGCGCCCAGGGTGGTCTGCAGGTCGGTCGCCTGCTGGTGCCAGCGCTCCGTGCGCTTTTTGGGCAGCAGGGGGCGCAAGGCCTCGATGGCATAACGTTGCCGTTTGGCGAGGATGCGCAGGCGGTGCTGCTGCGCGGGGCTGGGCGCCTGCTTCAGGGCGCGCTTGAGCTGCCGGCGCACGTGGGCAACGCGCTGCCGGGCCCAGCGGGTCAGCGGCTCGGGGGGCGCGGCGTCTGCGCTGCCCGCGGGCGGCAGGGCCGACAGGCCTTCGATCCATTGCGTGGTGGCCAGCAGGGCCGCGCCGACGGCCGGGGCCTGGAGCGCGAAGCGCACCGCCTTGCGCGCCAGCGTGGTGGCCTGCAGCAGGGACGCCTCCATTGCCTGCCATGCCTGGGCGCGCTGCGGGTCACCGGCCGCGTAGGCAGCGGCCAGTGGTGGCAGCGTGTCGATGCGGGCGACGTCCAGGTCGCGCAGTTCGCCCAGAAAGGTCAGCAGGGGCTGCAGCGGCAGCCGGGACGGCGGCGGCGCATCGGCGGGCAGGGCGGTGCGGAACAGCCGGCAGGCGCTGCGAAAACGCCGCCAGCCCACGCGCGCCTGGTGCGCCACTTCCGCCTCGTCCGAATGGCGCAAGGCCAGGAGGTTGGCCGTGAACTGGCTGAAGCTTTCGCGCAGCACCCCTTGGGCGGCCTGCGCCACCGGCAGTTTGGCGCCCGGCGCGGGCGGCTGGGCGCGTTGCGGCATGTCGCTGACACCCTGGGCCAGGGCGTAGCCGCGCTGGGCCTTGCTCTGGCTTGCGGGCAGCACGGCGATGTCGCGCGCGATGAGCTGCGCCAGGTCGAACAGGGCCTGGGGCGGGCCGGCCAGCAGTTCCAGCTCCAGCTCGCAGATGGGGCTGCGCCGATCGCCGGCCTCGATGTGGCCGATGTCCAGCGCCACCTCCACCACGCTGCCATTGCGCCGGCGCACGGTCCAGCTCGTGCGCTGGAAGGTGGTGACGAAGCAGGGCTGCAGCGCGCGGAAGATCGCGCCGTCCGGGTCCAGTTGTGACCAGGGTGTGTCTTTGAGCACGCCGCGCTTCAAGGCCGCGCCGGGCACGGGCACTTCCCATTCGCCGCGCTGGCTCAGGGCCGAATCCTCAGCGCCGGCGGTCTTGAGCGTCTGCACCCAGCGCGGTCGGGCTTCGCTGCCGACGCGGCGCAGGCGCAGCGCCACCCGCTGCTTGCGCAGGTCTTGCGCGGGGGTGTCGTAGTAGATGGTGTGCAGGCGCTGCGTGCTGGCCTTGCGCCGCGCCAGCAGCGGCAGGCGTGCCAGCCGCTGCGCCAGGGCGGCGGGGTCCGGGGCCGGCAGGGCCAGCTTGAGTTCGATTTCCCCGGCGGGGTGGGCGGTTTCGGCGCGTTTCATGGCATCAGTTTCCCGCGGTTCGCCCGGGTGTCATGTGCGGAGCACGGCGGCGCTCAGCCTGCCGCCGCGATGGGCTTGAGCGAGGTGCCGAAGCGTTCGCGCAGCGGGGCGTGGCCCAGCGGCGCAAACTTGACCCGCGACTCGGGCACCTTGCGCTCCGGAATGTGGTCGAGCAGATGACGGATCAGCGTCAGCCGGCCGCGCCGCTGGTCGTTGAAGTCCACCAGCACCCACGGCGTCTTCTTCTGGTGGGTGGCCTTGAGCATGGCGTCGCGCGCCTTGCCGTACTCGGCGTACTTCGCGCGGGCCTGGACGTCGATGGGGCTGAGCTTCCAGCGCTTGAGCGGGTCGGCCACCCGTTCGGCAAAGCGTTCTTCCTGCTGCGCCTGGTCCACCGTGAGCCAGTACTTGAAGAGCAGGATGCCGTCGTCCACCAGCATCTGCTCGAACACGGGCGCCTGTTTCAGGAAGGCCTCGGTCTCGGCCTCGGTGCAAAAGCCCATCACACGCTCGACGCCGGCGCGGTTGTACCAGCTGCGGTCAAAGAGCACGATCTCGCCGGCCGCCGGCAGATGCGGCACGTAGCGCTGGAAATACCACTGCGTCTTCTCGCGCTCGCCGGGCTTGCCCAGCGCCACCGTGCGGCACTGGCGCGGGCTCAGTGTGTCGGACATCGCGCCGATCACGCCGCCCTTGCCCGCGGTGTCGCGCCCCTCGATCACCACCACCAGGCGCTTGCCGGTGTGCTGCAGCCAGCGCGCCACGTCGTTGAGCTCCAGCTGCAGCGCCCCGAGCTGGTCTTCGTACGCGTCCTTGCCGAGCTTGTCGGACGGGTCGCCCTTGCGCTTGCCGTTGCCTTTGCCGTTCTTGAGTTTCTTCATCGCTGCATCGTAGCGCGGGCGGGGCGCTTGTTCAATGGAAAACGGCCCCACTGGGCTTGCGCTTCGCGTTCGCCATCAAGACGATGCGCTGCGCGCAGCCCCGCAGCTGGCGATCCCATCGATCAAACGTGGGGAGCGATACACTTGGATCAGCGCCTGCGCTTCGCGCTCGCGCCGTTCGTTGCCCCGCAACGACTTTTCCATCCCGCCCACCGCATGACCTTCACCGAGTCGATCCAGACGGGCCTGTCCAGGCTCACCGATTTCAGCGGCCGCTCCGGCCGCAGTGAATACGGTTGGTTCGGCCTCTTCCTGCTGCTGGCGCTGGGCCTGCTGGCGCTGGGCATCGCTCTGGCGTCCCGCTTCACCGGGCTGCTGGTTCCGTCCGGTTCCTGGGTGCTGCTGCAGGTGCCGCTGGCGCTGGCCGTGGCGGCGGCCCAGGTGCGACGCCTGCGCGATGCGGGTTTCAGCCCGTGGTGGGCCCTGGCCAATCTGATCCCCTACGCCGGCATCGCGCTGCTGCTGGCGCCCACCCTGCTGCCCAGCGCTGGTCGCGCTGCGGGTGCGGACCAGGCCGAGACCAACTTCGGCTCGCTCTCGTCGTTTTCACTGATGATGGTGTCGGGCTGGAGCGCCTTGACGGGCGCCGCCCCCCTCGCGGTGGAGAAGCCCGCGCGCCGAAGCCGGCTGCCGCTGATCGCCCTGGTGCTGCTGGCGGTCAGCGCCGTGCTGCTCGTGTACGTCTACAGCACATCCCTGCGCGACCCGGCGCCACAGCCAGTGCCTGCGCCCGCTGCGCCGGTCCCGACGGCGCCCCGCAGCGAGCACAGCCTGACTTTGATGGATCAAACGTCGGGCGTCCGGCTCTATGTCGACGCTTCCACGGCGCGCAGCACCGGGCCGGACTCGATCGCCATCCAGCTCGTGTTCGACTTCGGGCAGGCCAGGGAGCGCAATGGCGTGCGCTTCTTCTCCCTGAAGCAGAACGAGGTTTTCAACTGCGCCGAGCGCAGCTCGTCCTGGACCACGCGCTTCTACATGAGCGAGCCCATGGGCGAGGGCGAAGCGGTGTTCATCGAGGAAGGCAAGGGCTCCTTGCTGGACATGAGCGACAGCGACACGGGCGACCAGCGGCTGGCCATGGTGTGCCGGCTGCTGCCCGGCCTGGCCGCGCCCAAGCCGGCGGCTTCTGCGCCCGTCAACTGAGAGCTTGCTGCCAACCGGGGATGAGGCCTTGCGGCGGGCTTCATGGCGGGCCTCGGTTTCTCCTGACCCGGCAGCGGCCATTCGACTTATCATCCAAACACCTTATGCGACACAGTGAGCGACACAGAACGCACCGCACCGGTTGGCTCCGGGCGGCCGTTCTTGGTGCGAACGACGGCATCGTGTCGACCGCCAGCCTGGTGCTGGGTGTGGCTGCGGCCGGTGCAAACACCCAGGGCATTCTGGTGGCCGGCGTCGCTGGCCTGGTCGCCGGTGCCATGTCCATGGCGGCGGGCGAGTACGTGTCGGTCAGTTCGCAGTCCGATACGGAGCGCGCTGATCTGGCACGGGAGAGCAAGGAGCTGGCCGACAACCCCGCCCAGGAACACGCCGAGCTCAAGGCCATTTATGTGCAGCGTGGCCTGGACGACACCCTGGCCGCCAGTGTGGCCACCCAGTTGATGCAGCACGATGCGCTGGGCGCCCATGCGCGCGACGAGCTGGGCATCTCCGACACGCTGGCCGCGAAACCCGTGCAAGCCGCACTGGCCTCGGCGGGGACGTTTGCAGTGGGCGCCGCGCTGCCGCTGCTGATGGTGCTCCTGCTCCCCGCGGCTGCGTTGATGTGGGGCCTGGCCGGCAGCTCCCTCCTGTTTCTGGCGCTGCTGGGCCTGCTGGCAGCACGCGCCGGTGGCTCACCCGTGATGGCCTCGGTCGCGCGCGTCACCTTCTGGGGTGCGCTGGCCATGGCATTGACTGCGGGCGTTGGCGCCCTCTTTGGCGTGGCGGCTTGAGAGCGTTGGCGGCGCGCGATGCGTTGCCGCACCGTGGTCATCGGCCCTTCTGGGCATCGAATCTTTCGCATGGGATCCTCACGGGATAAGAGTCCACTTCTCGGAAATCATGAGGCCGGAAAAACCGGGCAGGTCAGCCTGTTGTTGTAGATACAATAACCCATGCGTATCACCTTCGATCCGATCAAGCGCGAGAAGGCGTTGGCGGAACGTGGGCTGGACTTCGCGGATGCTGCTTCGGTTTTTGAGGGCGTGACCCTTGAAGTCGAGGACATCCGACGGGAGTACGGTGAAGTGCGAATCATCTGCTACGGCCTGCTCGCCGGCCGGATGGTCGTCATCGGGTACACGCCGCGTGGCGCGGATCGTCACGTATTCAGCATGAGGAAAGCCAATGACCGCGAACAAGCCCGCATCGCGCCGCTCCTTGAAATCTGATCTTGCTCGTGTCGATACCCACGTTGTAGGAAAAGACGAGTACGAAGAGTTGCCGGAACTCACCGAGGACATGCTGGCACGCGCCAAGGTGAACAAAGGGGGGCGCCCCGTTTCAGAGAACCCGCGCAAGTTGCTCTCACTCAGATTGCCGGCCGACGTGATTGAGCGTTGGAAGGCAACCGGACCAGGTTGGCAAACACGCATGGCTGAGCGTCTGAGCAAGGTGCGGTAAGCCGCTGGGTCGGGAGGGTCGATCCATCTGGTCGACAGGCCTCCCTACGCCCCAACGGGCCGCGGTTTTCCGAGAAGACCACCCAAGACCCGGGCACCCAAGGCATTCAGTTTTTTTGAACCTAGCCGACAAGACGGTTCACAAATACGGGGGGTGTCGCGGCCTAGACTCAAGGCCCATGAACGACTTCCAGCCTGCCAACCGCTACAGCCACACCGCCATGGCCCTGCACTGGGTGTTGGGGCTGGGCCTGGTCGCCATGTTCCTGCTGGGGCTGTACATGACCAGCCTGCCGTTCTCGCCGCAACGCCTCAAGCTCTACAACTGGCATAAGTGGGCCGGTGTGGTGGTGCTCACTTTGTCCTTCGTGCGGCTGGCCTGGCGCCTGACGCATCGCCCGCCTCAACTCCCCCTGCGGATCGAAGCGGCCATGCCGCGCTGGCAGCACGTGGCCCACCATGGCACCCACCTGGCCCTGTACGTTCTGTTCTTCGCCGTGCCCCTGCTGGGCTGGGCCTACAGTTCGGCCGCGGGCTTCCCCATCGTGCTCTTTGGCGTGCTGCCGCTGCCTGATTTCATGCCCGTGGACAAGGCCCTGGCCGAGCTGATCAAGCCCGCGCACGGCTATGCCGCCTACGCGCTGGCGGCCTTGGTCGTGCTGCACGTGGCAGCCGCCCTGAAACACCAGTTCATCGACCGCGACGGCCTGCTCACCCGCATGCTGCCGGGGCGCCGCTGAACACCCCATCCCCACAAGGAACCTCCATGGCATCCATCCGTTTCCTCACCCTGTTCCTGGCCGCGCTGGCCGCGGCCGCGCCGGTGCTGGCCCAGCAGAAGCTCGTTCCCGCGCAGAGCGAGATCGTCTTTGTCAGCAAGCAGATGGGCGTGCCGGTCGAGGGGCGCTTCAAAAAGTTTGACGCGCAGATCGCCTTCGACCCGGCCAGGCTGCAGACCAGCAAGATCGCCTTCACCGTGGACACCGGCAGCGCCACCCTGGGCGTGCCCGAGGCCGACAGCGAACTGCCCAAGCCCGTGTGGTTCAACGTGCCCGGCTTCCCGCAGGCCACTTTCCAGTCCGGCGCCATCAAGGCCCTGGGGGGCGGGCGCTTCGAGGTGGCGGGCAAGCTCACCATCAAGGGCCGCAGCCAGGACGTGATGGTGCCGGTGGCGCTCACACAAGCCGGCGCCGTCACCACGGCCAGCGGCAGCTTCGTCATCAAGCGTCTGGTCTTCGCGATCGGCGAGAACCAGTGGTCCGACACCTCCATGGTGGCCGACGACGTCCAGGTCAAGTTCAAGCTCACGCTCTCGGGCGTGGGCAAGGTTTGAGTTTCTTCCGCTTTCTTTCAACCCCTAGAGGAGTCTTTCCCATGCGCACTTCCGCTCTCGCACTCGTCGCCGCTGCCGCCCTGGCCGCCGGCGCCGCCCAGGCCCAGTCTGCCACCTACGCCATCGACCCGACCCACACCTTCGTGACCTTCGAGATCGGCCACTTCGGCACCTCGACCAACCGCGGCCGCTTCGACAAGAAGGAAGGCACCGTGCAGTTCGACAAGACCGGCAAGACCGCCAAGGTGGACCTGACCATCGACGTGGCTTCCATCAGCACCGGCACCGCCGCTTTCGACAAGCACCTGCAGAGCGCGGACTTCTTCGACACCGCCAAGTTCCCCACGGCCAAGTTCACCGCCGACAAGTTCGTCTTCAATGGCGACAAGGTCAGCGAAGTGACGGGCATGCTGACGCTGATGGGCAAGACCAACCCCGTGGTGCTCAAGGCCAGCCTGTTCAACTGCTACCAGAACCCCATGCTCAAGCGTGAAGTCTGCGGTGGCGATTTCGAGACCACCATCGACCGCACGGCCTATGGCATGAACTACGGCATCCAGTGGGGCTTCCCCAAAGACGTGCGCCTGGTGGTGCAAGTTGAAGCGGTCAAGCAGTAAGTTGCACCAAGGATGCGCACATGAACTTTGTGTGAATCGTTTCGCAACAGTTTGAGTTGCTCGAAGGCCCGGCATGTCACACATGCCGGGCCTTCGCCGCTTATGATGGTCCGAGCGGGGCCGGCATCCATGCCGGCCCCGCTGACGGGTCAACCCGACCCAACGATGTCGCCTGACATCCCGCCCCCACAAGGAGCTGAATTGACCGATCCTGAAACGACCTCCCCCGAGGCCTTGCCCGGCACGCCAGCCCCACCCGGTTTGCTGGCGCAGTTGAAGCGCTCCCTCACTGGAGCGGGCAAGGCGCAGAGCGTCAAGCTCAACCTGGCCTTGCAGGGCGGCGGCGCCCACGGCGCCTTCACCTGGGGCGTGCTGGACGCGCTGCTGGAAGACCCCCACATCGACTACGAAGGCCTCAGCGGCAGCAGTGCCGGGGCCATGAACGCCGTGGTCTTTGCCCACGGCTGGTTGCAGGGCGGGCGAGAGGGCGCGCGCGAGGCCTTGACCCAATTCTGGAGCGAACTGGGCCGGCAGATGCCCTGGGGGCTGATGACGCGGCGCAAGGGCGAGTCCATCGGCTTCTCGCCCGCGGGCAAGCTGTTTTCCAGCTGGGCTGCGCAGTTCTCGCCTTCACAGCTGAACCCTTTCGACCTCAACCCCCTGCGCGATCTGCTGCTGGAGCAGATTGATTTCGAGCAGCTGCGCACGCACAGCCCTTTCAAGCTTTTTGTAGGGACTACCCAGGTCAGCACCGGCAAGCTGAGGGTGTTTCGTGAGAGCGAACTCACGGTGGACGTGCTGCTGGCATCGGCCTGCCTGCCCAAGCTGCACCGCACCATCACGATCGACGGGGAACCCTACTGGGACGGCGGCTACACCGCCAACCCCGCGGTGTTCCCCCTGTTCTACGAATGCGAGGCGCGCGATGTGCTGCTGGTGCTGCTCAATCCGCTGCACCGCGAGGGCACGCCCGCGACCGTGCCGGAAATCGAGGCCCGCATCGCCGAACTGGGTTTCAGCGCCAACCTGCTGCGCGAGATGCGAATGTTCGCCCACGCCAGGCAGTTTTCTGCCGCCTCGCGCTTCGGTCACGGCCGGCTGGAGCAGCGCCTGCTGGACATGCGGTTTCACATGATCGACACCAGCCAGATCGAAAGCCTGGGCCGCAGCGACAGCAAGCTGCTGCCGCACGCCCCGTTCCTGCAGCGCCTGCAAGTGCAGGGCCGTGAGCGAGCGGCCCGTTGGCTGCAGACGGATGCCCCGGCGCTCGGGCAGCGCTCCTCCATCGACATGCAGGCCCTGTTCGGCTGAGCTTTACGCCATGGCCCGCAGCGCGTAAGCTGCAGCGGACACAACGGAGAGCAAGCCGATGAAACGCCGAGAACTGTTGCAGACCCTGGCCTGTGCCCCCGCGCTGGCGGTGCCGCATCTGGCAGCGGCTGTCACACCCCGCACCCTGACGGCTGCGCCTGCCACGCTGGCCGCCGCCGGCCAGGCCAGCCTGCCCGTGTGGGCCTACGACGGCCAGGTCCCCGGCCCGGTGCTGCGCTACAAGCGCGGCGCGGTGCTGGACCTGACGCTGCACAACCAGCTGCCCGACCCCAGCACCATCCACTGGCACGGCATCCGCCTGCCCAATGCCATGGACGGCGTGCCCGGTCTCACGCAGGCACCGGTGGCGCCGGGCGAACGCTTCCCCTACCGTTTTGCCCTGCCGGATGCCGGGACCTACTGGTACCACCCGCACTGGGGCACGCCCGAGCAGGTGGAGCGCGGCCTGGCCGGCGCGCTGATCGTCGAGGACGATGTGCCGCCGCCGGTGGACCTGGACCTGGTCTGGCTGCTGGATGACTGGCGACTCGATGCCAACGGCCGCATCGCGGAGAACTTCTACAACTTTCACGACGTGGCGCACGCCGGCCGCCTGGGCCAGCGCGTCACGGTGAACGGGAAGGTGGACCTGGTGCAGGCACTGCAAAGCGGCCAGCGCATCCGCCTGCGCCTGATCAACGCGGCCAATGCGCGCATCTTTGCGCTCAGCCTCGAAGGTCTGGACGCCTGGCTGATCGCGCGCGACGGCATCCCCGCCGCCACGGCAGTGCCCTGGGAGGGTGAACTGCTGCTGGGCCCGGGCATGCGCACGGACTTCATCATCGACGCCTCCAAGCCGGGCCGCCATGTGCTCAAGGACAGCTACGGCCGTGGCGAGCGCGCGCTCGCCACGCTGGAGGTGTCGGGCAAGGCGTCTGGCGCACGCCCCGCGCCGCAGCCCGCGCAGCGCGAGCCCTTGCCCGAGCCGGACCTGGCCCGGGCGCTGGAGCAGCGCATGCTGCTGGGTGGCGGCGCCATGAGCCGCGACGGCTGGCCGCAGGAGTCGACCGCCGAGCGCGAGGCGCGCCGCCAGCGCCAGATCCAGGGCGCGCGCGAGGCCAGCCCGGTCTGGACCATCAATGGTCAGGCCCACATGAGTCACGACCGTGAGCACGCCGCGCATGCGTCCGAGTTCCGCGTGCCGCGTGGCGGCAGCGTGCGCCTGACTTTCGAGAACAACACCGCCTGGTGGCACCCCATGCACCTGCACGGCCACCATTTCCGCGTGCTGTCACGCAATGGTGCGGCCTTGCCCGAGCGTCCCTGGCGCGACACCGTGCTGATGGCCCCGCGCGACCGCGTGGAAGTGGCCTTCGTGGCCGAGAACCCTGGCTACTGGCTGATCCATTGCCACGTGCTGGAGCACCATGCCGGCGGCCTGGGCACGATGTTCGAAGTGCAGGGCTGAGGTTCGCGCCCCGAGCGGGCGCTGATTTCAGGGCAGGATCAGCAGCGCGCCCTGGGTGGCGCGCGACTCGGCCGCCTGATGGGCTTGCACCACCTCATCCAGCGCAAAGCGCGCGCCGATGCTGGCCTTGACGTGCCCGGCGGCGATGGCCGCAAACAGCTCGGCCGCGTTGGCGCGGAACACCGATGGGTCGGCGTTGTGCGGGAAGACCGAGGGGCGGGTCAGGAACAGGCAGCCCTTCTTGTTCAGCAGTTCAGGTTCGATGGCCGGTGCCGGGCCCGAGGCCGCGCCGTAGAGCACCACCATGCCAAAGGGCGCCGCCAGATCGAGCGAGTGCATGAAGGTGTCCTTGCCCACCGAGTCGTAGACCACGCGCGCCTTGCGCCCGCCGGTGGCTTCCAGCAGCGCGGCGGGCCAGCCGGCCTGGCTGTAGTCGATGGCCACGTCGGCCCCCGCAGCGCGGGCGATGGCGCATTTTTCGGCCGAGCCGGCCGTGCCCACCACATAGGCACCCAGGGCCTTGCCCCACTGGCACAGGATCTGGCCCACGCCACCGGCGGCGGCGTGCACCAGGATCACATCCCCCGGCTGCACACGGTGGGTCTTGCGCAGCAGGTACTGGGCCGTCATGCCCTTGAAGAGCAGGGCGGCGGCGGCTTCGTCGCTCACGCCGGCCGGAATGGCCACCAGCTTGTCGGCCGCCACATTGCGGTGGCTGGCATAGGCGCCCAGGCCGGCATTCATGTAGGCCACGCGGTCACCGACCTTCAGGCCCTGCACGCCGGTGCCCACGGTCTCCACCACGCCTGCGGCTTCGTGGCCCAGGCCGGTGGGCGAGGGCAGGGGGTAGATGCCCTTGCGCTGGTAGATGTCGATGAAGTTGAAGCCGATGGCGGTCTGGCGCAATTGCACCTCATGGGCGGCGGGCGGCGGCAGTTCGACCGTGGTTACGGTCATCACGTCGGCGGGGCCGAAAGCGTTGAGGACAACCTGGCGGGCAGTGGTCATGTCGGGTCTCGGGTAGAAGTTGCGGAGAGGCTGGACCCGATTGTGGTCGATTCCGGAACGCCGCTTGGACCTCCATCCAGGCTTTAACATCAGGGCATGAAAATGACCTACGTCTTCGCCGCCATCCTGATTGCCAGCGTCATCGGCGCCCTGGTACCCACCCGTCTGGTCAAGACCCTGATGCTGGTGCTCACCGGCGTGCTGGCCGCCTACGGCCTGTTTCGCCTGCTGGGCTGAGGGTAGGCCAGCGCTGCGCTTTGGCGCGCAGCGTGGGTACTGAACGTGGGGCGAGCCATCCCCCGTTCATGGGATGGCCTCATTGAAAGAGACGGCCTAGCATCGGGTTCATGCAGGGGGCTTTGTGCCGCGCGCGAGCGGGACACATTCCTCCTTTCTCGCATCGGTCCTTGATCAAGGAGTCCACCTTGAGCATGAAGCAGCCCGCAGCAATGGTCGCCAAGGGTTTGAGCGCCCTGGCGCTGGTCTTGCTTGCCGCTTGCGGCTCGACGCCGGGCGGACGCGCCATCGTGCCGGAGGCGCCGATGTGCGCCATCCATGCGGTGAGCTTCACCTTCAATCTGGTCAGCTCGGGCGGCACGGTCAGCCCGGGCGCGCTAAGCACCAGCGGCGTGCTGGTCTCCGAGCGCACGGACCCCAATGCCACATTTGCTTCCAACCACGGGTTCGCGCGCTTTCGCGGCATCGCCCCGCCGCGCGGCAACCCGGCGGTGGGTTTCACACCAGATGTCTATGGCTTCAGCGAAGCCTGGTCGCGCAACACCTCCGGCTCCGTGGTCTATCGTGCGCAGGCGCATCCGGCCCGGCGCGGCACCACCGGCCCCTTCAACGCCAGCGCCTGGACCTTCAACACGCAGGATGCCGCTGGCCGCTGGTCGCCGCCCTCGCGGGTGTTCAGCGCCCAGCGTGGCACCGAGCAGGACAGCCCGGCCGACGGCGCGCTGACTTCGCCGCAACTCATGAAAGTGGGCATCGCCAGCCCGCAGGTGTTCGGCTGCGCCGGTGAACGCACGGACGATGGGGCGCTGCGCACGATGTGGCTGATCGAGGCGACGGCCAGCAATGCGGCATCGGGCACGCCGGGCTCGCCCAGCATCGATTTCATCCAGGACCTGTTCTGGGGCGACGATCGCTTTGTCCCCAACGCGCCCGGTCCCCTGCGCGGGCCGGCGCAGCCGCCCTCGCCCCGGCTCACGACCGAGCCCTTCCCGATCGTGCGTGAGGCGCCGGTGACGTGCGCCATGACCCAGTTCGAAGACGATGTGAGCACGCGCGAGCTGCACATGGTGGCTCTGCGCAATGGCACGCTGTATCACAGCATGGCGAACAACTTTGGCACCGCCAGGTTCGATGGTGGCGCAGGTTCTGCCTTCAACCGCTTCCGGACGGTGTCCCCGTGGGCCGACGTGGGCCAGGCGCTGGGCGGTGGCTTTGGAAACATTACTGCGGTAACCGTGGTGGCACAGCCACGCGCCGTGCATGTGCTGTTCGTGGCCGAGTCCGGGGGAAGGCATCGACTGTGGCATGCCGTGCGGTTCTCGGGCGGCGGTGGGTCCTGGCGTCCGGCGGCCGACGTGCTGGCGACCATGATGGCATGGCCGCAAGGGCGCTCGGCGCCGTTCAAGGTCGCCGCCGGCCTGTGTCCGATTCCCGAGGACCCGTGGCGTTCGGAAGTTGTCTACATGACGTGGAGCGGCGAGGACGACTTGAAGTTCGGACGCATCGTGTCGCCCGCGCGTCCATGGAATCCCGGCTATCAGGGCGTGTACTCGCCGCTGTCCGATCTTTCGCATCTGCTGAGCCGAGCTGCGGACGCCTCACGCCAGACCACCATCCACAGCGTGAGCATCGGCACGCGGCCCTTCCGCGACGATGCCCGTCCCCCGTCACCCTGAAACCGTGGCAACAACCCAGGAGAGATCAACATGAAAACAACTTGGCATCAAGCTGCCGGCATGGGCAGCCTGCGGCTGCTGGTTTCGCTTGCCGCTGCCCTTGCGCTGCTCACCGGCTGTCCAAGTCCGAGTGTGCCCCGCAGCGGCGCGCTGGAGACGCCGGTCTTCAGCGTGCTGGAGATCCCGCAGGTCAACGGTGGCTGGACGACCTACTCCAGCGCTGCGCCCATGGAGGTGCTGCCCACGCGCGGGCGCAACCTGCGTGTCTGGTTCTCGGCCCCGCTGGGCAGCACCTTCAGCGTGGGCTTGCGTGAGCCAGACGGAACGCTCACCGCCCTGCCGCAGAGCCAGGGCGCGCCGGTTCCGGCGGAGCAAGGCTTCTTCCAGGTGATCAGTGTGAACGCCGCGGTCACTCCGCCGCTGTACACGGTGCAGCTGCGTTCACCGCTGGCCATGACAAGCCCGGCGATTTTCAACGTCGAAGTCGTCAACAAGACCTTGCGTACCGATGTGAGCGACAGTGCCCCCATGGTGGTGCGGCTGGCCCAGGTCAAGGTGTTCACGGTCACGGTGGCGGTCAGCGGCAACGGGCATGTGACCAGCAACCCGCCAGGCATTGAGTGCGGTACCAGTCCCCAGGGGCGACCCCTGACGCAATGCAGTCACAACTTTGGTCGCGGCCAGGTCACGCTCAATCCAGGCTCCAACGACTTGAACACGACCCGCTTCGATGGCTGGAGCGGCAACTGTGCCGGACAGAGCTGCCAGTTCACGCTGGACGGCACGGCGCCCGTGCAAGCTGTGGCAACGTTCAAGGCGCGCTCTCAGCCGCCATCGGCATCGGTGTGCCAGGCGGCGCCGCTGATCGCTGGCTTGCGCTGGATCGCTACCCCCCAATGTGATCCGGCTTCTTTCCCGACGACCTCATCGGCCTTGTGCGATTCGGCTGGCCTGTTCTGCTGCAAGTCAGTGCCGGTCGGAAGTGGCCTGCCGCCTGTGCCATCGGCCCGCTGTGGCGCCGACAAGATCGAGTTCCCACCGGATTGCCGCAACACCCTTGGCCGTGGCAGACTGCTTCAGCCCGGTGGGTGCTACGAATAGAACAGCAATCTGTGATCGTCCTCAGGCCGCTTCCAACGCAAACGCATCCATGGCCGGTACGCCGTACAGCACTTTGCGGCTGATGGTGGCGGGCAGGCGGTTCATGCGGCTCATTGACCGGTGTCGTCTTCACCGGGCTGCAGCCACAGCCGCGCCGGCACGTGCTGCTGCAGCTTCTCCACCGCCAGCTCCACCAGGTCGGGGTGCAGCTCGTGGCCGATGAAGGGCAGCACGTCGGCGGTGAAGTCCGTGCCCAGCGCCTTCAGGCGCATGGCGCCGTCGATGGCGTGGCTGTAGGGAATCACGGTGTCGGCCTTGCCGTGTAAAAGGTGCAGGGTGCTGCCTTCGTGCAGCGGCCCTTCGGGCAGGCGCGCAAAACGCCCGCTGATGGCGATCACGCGCGCGGCCACAGGCGCCGGGCGCAGCGCCGCGGCCAGCGCCATGATGGCGCCCTGCGAGAAGCCCACCAGGGCGGTGCCGGCCGTGTCCACGCCCGAGCGTTCCTGCCAGTGGCGCACGGCGTATTCAAAGGCGGGCAGGGCGGCGTCCACACGCTCCGCGCGACGCTCCTCGGTGATGTCGGCCACGGAAAACCATTGCCGCCCGTCGGGGGCGAGTTCGGACGCGTGGGGCGCATCCACCGCCACCACCATGGCCTGGGGGAAAGCCTGGGCATAGGCCTGACCCAGCCCGGCGAGGGATGCCGCGTTCGATCCCACGCCGTGGAAGAGCAGGATGAGTTGCGCGGCCTTGGGGCTGGGTTGCTGGACGATGAGGGCCTGGGGTGTGTTCATGGGATGTCCTTTACATGGCCCAGATGCGCGGGGGCACGGCGTCGAGCGCCCAGAGTTGCTGGCGCCAGCTGGCGCGCAGGCTCTTGAGCAGCCCCATGGCGGGCTCCACCAGCGGCGCCAGCACACGCACCACCAGCACTTGCGGGTGCGGGCTGGTGGCACCGGCCGTGGCGCGCAGTGGGTGCGCGTCGATCAGCTCGCGCACCGCGTCCAGTGCGGCCTCGCGCCGCGTGCGCGCGATGGGCTCGCCCGCCACGAAAAACAGCGTGGCCAGGCAGCGCTGGCCCGCCAGGCCCAGCGGGCCGTCCATCAGGCGCGCGTCGCTGGCGGCAATGCGGCCCTGCTCCAGCCAGACGCCGGGCACTTCCAGATGCTGCGCGAAGCTGCCTTCGCGGAAGGGCAGGTCGGCCGCCGGCAGGCCCAGGGCGGTCACGTCCCAGCCCATGAGCTCGGCGCCCGGGGCGAGCTCGAACACGGCCCGGTTCTCGGCGCGGCACTGGTTGTAGGCCAGGGCCTCCAGGGGCAGCCACTCCAGGCGCGCACCGGCCTCGACGCGCGCGTGCAGCAGCTGGCGCGCGACCTCACCGCTGCTGCGGTAGAAGCGTGTGGCGCCGGGGGTGGTGACCAGGCCGTGCGCGCCAGGGCCCACGGTGAGCCGGATGTCCAGCGTGTCGCCGCCCACCAGGCCGCCGGGCGGGTGCACCAGCACGTTGTGGCAGATGGACTCGCCTTCAGGGTAGAGGCTTTGCAGAATGCGCAGCGGGCCTTCGTGGCGGTAATGCGCCACGCTGCGCGGGCCGTCGCGGGTGACATCGAGTTGCAGCGAAGCGTGCCAGGTCATGTGCCGAGTCTAATGGGGCGAGGGCGGACACGGGGCTGGCCCGGGTGACGGACAATCGGGGCTTCCTGAAAATTTGAAGCCCATGACGAACAGCCCCACCCTGCCCACCGCGACTCCGGCCGAAGTGCCTTCTGCTCCCGCGGTTTCCGCTCCCGATGCCCCTGCCGCCAAAGCCGAGGGCAAGACCAGCCTGGCCGAGCGCAAGCAGTCGGCGCTGCCCGTGCTGGAGCAGCTCTTCAATCTCTATCCGCATCTCTTCGGGGCTGAGTTCCTGCCGCTCAAGCGGGGCATCTTCCAGGACCTGCTGGAGCGGCACCCGGAGGTGTTCCAGCGCGACAGCCTGAAGGCCGCGCTGGCCGTGCATGCGCGCTCCACGCGCTACCTGCAGTGCGTGGCGGCGGGCAAGGCCCGGCACGATCTGGACGGCGCCGCCGTCGAAGAGGTGGCGCCCGAGCACGTCTTCCAGACCCTGGTCGAGCTGCACCGCCGCCGCCAGGCCCGCACCCAGGAGAATCTGGCGCCCAAGTTGCTGGCCCAGCTGTCTGCGGCCTTCGAGGCTTCGGGCCTGAGCCGCCAGGACTATCTGGCGCGGGTGCCGGCGCAGGAAGGCGCCATCATGGCGCTGCTCGACGAAGCCCTGAGCGTGAGCGCGGAGAAGATCGCCCGCCAGGAGGCCTTGAACAGAGCCTTCGAGGCCAGCGGCAAGAGCGCGCGCGAGTTTGCCGACATGTATGGCGTGCACGAACGCGACGTCATCAAGTCGGCCCTGGCCTGCAAGCGGCGCGCCCAGGCCGGCGCTACCGCGACCTGAACCCCGAAGAGCGCCCCGTGTCCACGCCGCCCCCCGCCCAGCCGCGCAACCCGCTGCACGGCTTGACGCTGGAGGCCATCCTCACGGCGCTGGTGGCGCATTACGGCTGGCCGGGTCTGGCGCAACGCATTGAGGTGCGCTGCTTCAGCGTGGACCCGAGCATCAAGTCCAGCCTCACCTTCCTGCGCAAGACCCCCTGGGCCCGCGAGAAGGTGGAGGGGCTGTACCTCTACATGCTGCGCGAGCAGAAACGCGCGCAAGGCGGTTAGAGCCGAGCTGAATCAGTCCATCCGTTCGCGTTGAGCCCTTCGACAGGCTCAGGACAGGCTTGTCGAGACGCTTTCCCTGCATGTCGACAACATGCTGAGGACTTCGACAAGCTCAGTCCGAACGGAGTGGTTGAGCGCTGTTGCCTCAGGGCCTTGCCAGCGCCGTGAGCTGGCGCACGTCGGCCATGCTGCCCAGCTTCCAGCAGGCGGCTATCAGTTCATTTGCCTTCGTGCTGCTGATCACCGGGTCGGCCAGGTCGTGGAACTTGCCTTCCAGCATCGCGTCGGTCATCGGGTTTTCCAGCGAGCCGATGGCGTGCTTCACGAACACATGCACACGGCGGCCGTCCTTGAGCACGGCGGTCACGTCGGCGCTGGCTTCGTCGATGCTGTCGTCCACCGTGGCCACCACCTTGCGGCGCAGGGCCACCATGTCGGGGCGGTTCACGATGTCATCGGCGTACTGGTCTTCACCGGCCTTGCCGAAGATCAGGCCGCAGGCGCAGCCGTGGTAGACGCTGAACTTGCCCTGCAGGCCATCGGCCGGCTCCTTCTTGCCCGTGAGTTCAAGCACCAGCGAATGCACCTTGAGTTCGATGCGCTCCACGTCGTCGGCCTTCACGCCCTGCGCGCGCAACTGACTGCAGGCGTCGATGCTGGGGTGGATCACGATGCCGCAGGCAAAGGGCTTGTAGCTGTTGAAGGAGATCTCGAAGCGCTGGCCGAGTTCGTCCGTGATCTCGTTCCAGGCGTATTTGGTGGAGACGGTCTGGATCATGCCGCGCGGCGCTTCCAGCGCCCTGGGGCTGGACGTGAAGCCCTGGCTGGCCAGCAGCGCGGACATCAGGCCCGCGCGTGCCGCACCGCCCGGATGAAAGGGCTTGGTCATGGTGCCAAACTGCTCGCGCACGCCGATGGGCTGCGAGGCGGCGATGCCCAGGGCCATGGCGGTCTGCTGCTCGTTGAGACCCAGCAGGCGGGCGCAGCCGGCGGCCGCGCCCAGCATGCCGGTGGAGCCGGTGATGTGCCAGCCGCGGTCGTAGTGCTCGGGGTACATGGTGTTGCCCACGCGGCAGGACACGTCGATGCCCAGCACCAGCGCGTCGATCACGGCGCGGCCCGACAGGCCCTTGTGCTCGGCCAGCGCCAGCACGGCCGAGGCCACGGGGCCGGCCGGGTGGATGATGGTCTTCAGGTGGGTGTCGTCGAAGTCGAAGGTGTGCGAGGTGATGCCGTTGACCAGCGCAGCGCTGGCCATGTCCACCTTGTCGGCGCGGCCCAGCACGCTGGCCTGCGCAGCGGGCTGCAACATATTGACGGCGGCCAGGGCAGCGTGCGCCGACTCGTGCTGGGCAGCACCCACGGCGCAGCCCAGCCAGTTGAGGAAGGTGCGGTGGGCTTCGTGGTCCACCGCGTCGCTCCAGCCGCGCGAAGGGTGGCTGGCCACATGGCGGGCGAGCGTTTGCGTGACGGCGGGGGCGTTGTGGTCGGCGGTGACTTGGGTGTTGCGTGCCATGGAGAATCTTCGTGTGCTATAAAAAAAGGAGCGACCCGGCAATGGCCGGGCCGCGGTCAGCTTGAAGTTTAGCTGTCCAGCTGGATGCCGCGGTCCTTCGCAAGCCGGGTCCAGCGGGCGATGTCCTCGACCATGAACTTGCCGAAGGCCTCGGCGCTCATGGGCAGGGGCTCCACCGCTTCGATCGAGAGCTTCTCGCGCAGGTCGGGCGCCCTGAGCACGGCGTTGAGCGTGTCGTTGAGCTGCTTGACAATGGCCGCCGGCATATTGGCCGGGCCCACCACGCCGTACCACTGCATGGCGTCGAAGCCCTTGTAGCCCAGTTCGTCCAGCGTGGGCGTGTCCTTGAGTTGCGGATGGCGCTGCGCGCCGGTGACAGCCAGGGCGCGCACGCGGCCCGAGCGGATGTGCGGCAGCGCTGCGGCCAGCCCGGGGAACATGGCCTGGGTCTGCCCGCCGATCAGGTCGGTGAAGGCGGGGGCGATGCCACGGTAGGGGATGTGCACCAGGAAGGAGTTGATCTGCTGCTTGAACAGCTCCATGGTCAGGTGCGTGAGCGAGCCGGCGCCGGCCGAGCCGTAGCTGAGCTTGCCCGGGTTGGCGCGCAGGTAGGCCACGAACTCCTTGACGTCCCTGGCCGGCAGCGCGGCGTTGATCACCAGCACATTGGGCGTGCCGCCGATCATGCCCACGGGCGTGAAGTCCTTGATGGGGTCGTAGGGCAGCTTGCGGGTGGCCGGGCTGGTGCCGTGCGTGGCCACGTAGCCCTGCAGCAGCGTGTAGCCGTCTGGCGCCGCCTTGGCCGTGTTCTGGCTGGCGATCACGCCGCCGCCGCCGCCCTGGTTGTCGACCACGAAGGTCTGGCCCAGCACCTTGCCCCAGCGCTCGGTGACCGTGCGCCCCACCATGTCGCTGCCGCCACCGGCGGCCACGGGCACGATGTAGCGGATGGGTTTGGCCGGGTAGGCCTGCGCGTACAGCAGGGTGGGGGCGAGCAAGAGGGGCGCAGTGCCCAGCAGGGTGCGGCGTTTCATGGGGCGTTTCCTTTTTTATTACCAGCGGATGCCGAGCTTCTTGAACAGGTGGCTTAGCACGAACAAGGGGCCGACCCAGAGGTACTGGATGTCTTCAAAGAAGGAGGGCTTCTTGCCCTCGATCTTGTGGCCGATGAACTGGAAGATCCAGGCCACGACGAAGATGGCCGTGCAAATGGCCACGCGTTGCTCGCCCATGAGGTGCACCAGGGCGAGACCCAGGGCGGAAAGCGCCAGCATGCTGAGCGTGAAGACCAGGGACAGGCGCACGTAATAGACCATGCTGGCGCCGACGAAGGCGTAGGCGGCGAAGGGGTGGAGGGCGTAGATCAGGCCCACCAGGCTGAGCATGATGAGGGGAATGGCCGTGTAGTGGATCAGCTCGTTGGTGGGGTGGCGGTGGCTCTCGCCGTAGTGGGCAAGCAGCTGGTCGACGCGGCGCTCGGGGCTGGCGATCTCTTGGGTGGCGGTGTTCATGTGGGTCTCCTCGGGAGTCTTCTGGATATGGACCATTCTGCAGCCGGGCGGCGCTGGGCGCCAGCCGTGAAAACCATGAGGTCGCCCCCGGGGGAGGGCACTGCTATATTGACCGCATGAGCCCCACCGACTTGCGCCAGCCGCGTTTCATCCAGCTGTACCGCGAAGACCGCGCCGCGCTGCGCCAGGAGTTGGCCGAGGGCCTGCTGGCCACGCCGGCACACAGCTCGCCCAAATACCTCTACGACCCGCTGGGCTCGCGCCTGTTCGACGCCATCACGGAACTGCCCGAGTACTACCCCACGCGCACCGAGGCGGCCCTGCTGCTCACGCACGGTGCCGCGATCGCCCGGGAGGTCCCCAAGGGTGTCACGCTGGTGGATCTGGGCGCCGGCAACTGCGAGAAGGCCGCGCGCCTGTTCGGCCTGCTGCGGCCGGCGCGCTACGTGGCGGTGGATATTTCGGTGGACTACCTGAACAACGCGCTGCAGTGCCTGCAGCGCCAGTTCCCCTCGCTGGACATGCTGGGTGTGGGGCTGGATTTTTCCTCTCAGCTGGCGCTCCCCCCGGAGGTGGGCGAGGGCCCGCGCCTGCTGTTCTATCCGGGCTCGAGCATCGGCAACTTCACGCCCGACGAGGCGCTGGCCTTCCTGCGCCAGGTGCGCGCCGTGGCGCAGGGCGGCGGCCTCTTGATCGGGGTGGACCTGGTCAAGCCGGTGGAGGTGCTGGAGCCGGCCTACGACGATGCACTGGGCGTGACCGCGGCCTTCAACAAGAACCTGCTGCTGCACATCAACCGTGTGCTGGGCAGCGACTTTGCCGTGCAGGACTGGGAACACGCGGCCTTTTTCAACGCCGAGGCCTCGCGCATCGAGATGCACCTGCAGGCCCGGCGCGGGCTCACCGTGCGCTGGCCCGGGGGCGAGCGCCGTTTTGCGCAGGGCGAGCGCATCCACACCGAGAACTCGTACAAGTACCGGTCGGGCGATTTCCAGTCCCTGCTGACGGCGGCCGGTTTCGCGCAGGTGCAGGCCTGGACGGATGAGCGTGGCTGGTTTGCCATGTTCTGGGCGCAAGCTTGAGATGGCCGCGCCGCTGATCGTCATCGTCACCCCGGCGCTGGCCGATGCCAACAATGGCAACTGGCAGACGGCCTGG
The DNA here is from genome assembly GCA_030695415.1 of Hylemonella sp. Taxonomy (GTDB): domain Bacteria; phylum Pseudomonadota; class Gammaproteobacteria; order Burkholderiales; family Burkholderiaceae_C; genus Hylemonella. The sequence goes on along the minus strand of JAUYQZ010000020.1, from coordinate 4,179 downwards.
CGCTGGTCGCGCCTGCTGGCCGGTCACTACCGTACACGCATCGTCAAGACATGGCAGCCCGGTGAGCATCCCGAGGCCGTGGCCCTGCTGGCCCTGCATGCGCGTCGCAGTGCCGCCTCCATCGCCGCCTGGGGCGAGACGCACCCGGGGCGTGGCCTGGGCGTGGTGCTGACGGGCACTGACCTGTACCGCGACATCAACGAGGACGCCGGCGCCCAGCGTTCGCTGGCGCTGGCCCAGCAGCTGGTGGTGCTGCAGGAGGAAGGCCCCAAGGCATTGCCACCGTCCTGCCGGGGCAAGACGCGCGTGATCTTCCAGTCCACCACCACGCGCCAGGCGCTGCAGAAGACCGGTCAGCACCTGCGCGCCGTGATGGTGGGGCATCTGCGCGAGGAGAAGTCGCCCCAGACCCTGTTTGAGGCAGCACGCCTGCTGCGCGATCGGCATGACATCCACATCGACCACATCGGCGAGGCGCTCGACCCGGCGCTGGGCGAGCAGGCGCGCGCCACCATGGCCGACTGCCCGGGCTACCGCTGGCTCGGTGGCCTGCCTCACGAGGCGACCCGCCGGCGCATCCAGCGCGCCCATCTGCTGATTCACTGCAGCCGCATGGAAGGCGGCGCGCATGTGCTGATGGAAGCCGTCTGCAGCGGCACGCCGGTGCTGGCCTCGCGCATTCCCGGCAACGTGGGCATGCTGGGCGCCGACTACGGGGGCTACTTTCCCCTGGGCGACGCAGCGGCGCTGGCGCAGCTGCTGCGGCAGTGCCGTGAGGACATGGGGCGCGCGTCCAGCAGGATCTCCGCCTTGAGGGCAAAATGTGCGCTTCGCGCGCCGCTGTTCGCGCCCGCTGCCGAGCAGGCCGGCCTGCTGGCCCTGCTGCAGGAACTCACCAAGCCATGAACCCCATGACCAAACTCCAGACCGAACCCCGCCTGACCTCGCTTTCGCACGGCGGCGGCTGCGGCTGCAAGATCGCGCCCGGCGTGCTCTCCGAAATCCTCAAGAGCGGCCACGGCATGCCGGTGCCGGCCGAACTGCTGGTGGGCATCGAGACCGCGGACGACGCGGCCGTCTACCAGCTCAACGACGAGCAGGCGCTGATTGCCACCACCGACTTCTTCATGCCCATCGTCGACGATCCCTTCGACTTTGGCCGCATCGCCGCCACCAACGCCATCTCGGATGTGTACGCCATGGGCGGCAAGCCCATCATGGCCCTGGCCCTGGTGGGCATGCCCATCAGCGTGCTGTCCACCGACACCATCGGCAAGATCCTGGCCGGCGGCCAGGCCGTGTGCAAGGCGGCCGGCATTCCCATCGCGGGTGGCCACACCATTGATTCGGTAGAGCCTATCTACGGCCTGGTGGCCATGGGCCTGGTGCACCCCAAGCGCGTCAAGCGCAATGCCGACGCGCGCGTCGGCGACCGCCTCATCCTGGGCAAACCGATCGGCGTGGGTGTGCTCTCGGCCGCTCTGAAGAAGGAAAAGCTGGACGCCGCGGGCTACGCGCAGATGATTGCCACCACCACCCAGCTCAACACACCCGGCCCGGAACTGGCTGCGCTGGACGGCGTGCACGCGCTGACCGATGTCACCGGTTTCGGCCTGGCCGGCCACGGCCTGGAACTGGCGCGCGGCGCGAAGTGCACCGTGCAGATCGAATGGGCCAAGGTGCCGCTGCTGGGCGGCGTGCGCGAGCTGGCCACGCAGGGCATGGTCACCGGCGCCTCCGCCCGCAACTGGGCCGGCTACGGCAGTTCGGTGACCTTGCCCGCGGGATTTGCCGAGGTGGACCAGGCCCTGCTGAGCGACCCGCAAACCAGCGGTGGCCTGCTGGTGAGCTGCGCGCCCGAGTCGGTGGCACAGGTGCTGGCCATCTTCCGCCAGCACGGCTTCGAGGCCGCGGCCGAGATCGGCGAGATCACGGGCGAGGCACCGGGCCGCATGCTGGTGCGCTGAGAGCCCTGAGCGGGCGGCACCGGTTTCAGGTGCTGCAGTTGCTCTTGATGACGAGGTTGCGTTGCGCGGTTCCGCTCAGGGGAGCGGCACAGCGGTTGTCCACGCTGCCCTGGGTCAGTTCAACGAGCTCGAAACGGTCCGTGTTCCGGAAACCGCCGCGGTTGTCGCGTGCGATGTAGTCGCGCCGGACCGCGACGTTGAGTCCGGGCACCACCCACAGCGTATGGCTCAGGCTGGTGCTGTAGGTCCGGTTCCAGCCCCGGGCCTCAATCACGAAGGTGTCAAAGGTTCCCGCCGGTACGGTGATGGTTTCCCGCCGCGTGATCTGGTAGTCGAAGTTGAAATCCGACGTGGTCCCCCTGACGGTGAGGCGGCCGACGCTGGGCCACTTCTTGCCAATCTGCAACTCGGCCGGGAAGTTCTGCACCGGTGCATCGTATTCAACCGGTCCCAACTTGACCGGGTTGCCCATCAGGTCGAACACCGCCACGCCGTTGTTCAACTCAACCCGGTCGGTGCTGCGGTCCACTTTCGTGACGCGCGCCGTGCTCACCCGCACTTCCACCCCGGTCAGAGTGTCGCTCTGCCGCACCGTGAAGGTATCCCCCACGGAGAAGCTGCGGCCCAGGGCGTAGCGTCCTGCCGAGTAGGGGTTGTCGGTGGGCGCCATGAGCACCGGCACCGGCAGCCCCGGTCCGAGCTTGATGGTCGGCGCGCCATCGACCGGGGGCGGGATGGCGGGGGCGGCTTGCGGGCGTGCCTTTTCCTTCTCCGCCAGCAGGCGCGCCAGCCGCGTCTGCACGATCTCGGCAAAGCGCCCGTTGGGGAACTTGCGCAGATAGCCCGCGTAGTCATCGATCTTGCTCGACGACTTGACGCGCGCCCACTCGGCCATGTCCTCCTCCAGCAGCTTCTCCTGCTCGGCCTCGCTGAGCTTGCTCTTGCCGCCTTCGAAGATGAAAACGTCGCTCTCCAGCGAGGTGGTCTCCCAGGGGATCTGGGCGCCATTGGAGGCCAGGCGCACGTTCAGGCGAACGCGCTTCAGGGCGTCCTCGATCTTGGCGCCCTTCACCGACAACTCGCGCAGCAGGTTCTCGGTGTACAGGCCGTTGCTGCCCGTGCCGTCCGACGCCACATTGCCCGGCGAGGTGGCGTAGGCCAGCAGGCTGCCCACGGGCGCGTCGAATTGCGACAGGCCCGGCTGCTGCGGGCGGTAGGCGCTGCCGAAGGGGTCATTGCGGCAGGCGTCCAGCATGATGATGAAGGTCTTGCCCTTGGCTTTCCCCAGTTCGCCGATCAGCTGGTTGAGGTCGATGCAGCTGCGGCGCAGCTGCTCGGCGTTATCGGCTTTGGCATCCACCGGCAGCAGGTAGTTGCGCCAGTCCAGCTGCACGCCGTGGCCGGCGAAATACAGCATCACCTGCTGGGTCGAGGACTTGCGCACCTCGGCGGCAAAACGCTCGATGGCCCCCAGCATGTCCGTGCGCGTGGCGTTCAGGTGCGAGGAGACGGTGAAGCCGGCCTGGTTCAGCAGCCCGGCGACGGCCCTCGCATCGTTGACCGGGTTGACCAGCGGCGCCTCGGCGTAGGCGCCGTTGCCAATCACCAGGGCCTGGCGGCTCGTGTCGGTGCTGGCCCAGGCGGGACCGAACGTCATGGCGGGAGGAAGGGCTCCCAGGGTCTGGATGAAGTGGCGGCGAGTGGTCATGGTGTTTGCCGCGGGCGGCGTCCTTGGTGACTGCACGCATTTAACCAGTTTTTCTGTGCCCGTCCCCTGGAGCCGGGCAGCGCTCAGGCCGCGGGCAGGAGCATCGGCCAGTCAGGGCGTGCGGCCAGCTGTGCAAGGGCTGGCAGCGGCAGCGGGCGGCTGTAGAGGTAGCCCTGGTAGGCGTGACAGCCCTGGGCGTGCAGGGTCTGCAGCTGTTCCAGGGTCTCCACCCCTTCGGCCATGACCTCCAGGCCCAGGCTTTCGGCCAGCACGATGACCATGCGCGCGATGGCCGCGTCGTTGGGGTCGACCAGGATGTCACGCACGAAGCCCTGGTCGATCTTGAGCTGGTCCAGCGGCAGACGCTTGAGGTAGGACAGCGAAGAGTAGCCGGTGCCGAAGTCGTCCAGGGAAAAGCCCACGCCGTGCGCCTTGAGCGTGGCCATCTTGGCGATCACCTCGTCCACGTTGGCGATCAGCAGGCTCTCGGTGATCTCCAGCTTG
>JAUYQZ010000024.1 GCA_030695415.1 Hylemonella sp. | reverse complement strand
ATGTCGGCCCTCTCGTCGCCACTTTCGCGTGAGTTGGAAATGCCGATGCTGGCCCGTTTGAGCATTTCCGCGCCAGCGTTGGTCGTGATGACCAGCACCACATTTCGGAAATCGGCTTTGCGCCCGTTGGTATCGGTCAGCGTGCCGTGGTCCATCACCTGCAACAGGACGTTGAAGATATCGGGGTGCGCCTTCTCGATTTCGTCGAGCAGAAGCACGCTGTGCGGCTTCTTCGTGATGGCCTCTGTCAGCAGGCCACCCTGATCGAAACCCACATAGCCCGGAGGCGCACCAATCAGGCGCGATACCGCGTGCCGCTCCATGTACTCGGACATGTCGAAGCGGATCAGCTCGATGCCCATGATGTAGGCCAGCTGCTTGGCCGCTTCGGTCTTGCCGACGCCGGTAGGGCCGGAAAAGAGGAACGAGCCGATCGGCTTGTCGCCCTTGCCCAGGCCCGAGCGCGCCATTTTGACTGAGCTCGCCAGCACCTCCAGCGCCTTGTCCTGGCCGAAGACCACGCTCTTGAGATCGCGCTCGATGGTCTGCAGCTTGCTGCGATCATCGTTGGAGACATTCGCGGGCGGGATGCGGGCAATCTTGGCCACGATCTCTTCGACCTCGGTCTTGGAAATCGTTTTCTTGCGCTTGCTCACCGGCAGGATGCGCTGCGCAGCGCCAGCCTCGTCGATCACATCGATGGCCTTGTCGGGCAGGTGCCGGTCGTTGATGTACTTGGCCGACAGCTCTGCCGCTGCCTGCAGAGCGCCTGCAGCGTATTTCACGCTGTGGTGCTCCTCGAAGCGCGACTTCAGTCCCTTGAGGATCTCGACAGTTTCCTGAACGCTCGGCTCGACCACATCGACCTTCTGGAAACGACGCGAGAGGGCGGCGTCTTTTTCAAAGATGCCGCGGTACTCGGTGAACGTTGTCGCACCGATGCACTTGAGCGCACCCGAGCTGAGTGCAGGCTTGAGCAGGTTCGATGCGTCCAGCGTGCCGCCCGAAGCGGCGCCCGCGCCGATCAACGTGTGGATTTCGTCGATGAACAGGATCGCGTTGGGCTTGTCCTTGAGCGACTTGAGCACGCCCTTGAGGCGCTGCTCGAAGTCGCCGCGGTACTTGGTGCCCGCAAGCAGGGCACCCATGTCCAGCGAATACACATTGGATTCGGCCAGGATGTCCGGCACTTCCTTTTGCGTGATGCGCCAGGCCAGGCCCTCGGCGATCGCTGTCTTGCCCACGCCAGCTTCACCCACCAGCAGCGGATTGTTCTTGCGGCGCCGGCAAAGGATCTGGATCACGCGCTCGACTTCGTATTCACGGCCGATGAGCGGGTCGATCTTGCCGTCCTTGGCGGCCTGGTTGAGGTTCTGCGTGAACTGCTCGAGCGGCGAGGCCTTTTCGTTCTTCTCGCCACCCTCTTCGTTTTCGCTCGGCGCGGCCTCGCCGCCCTTGGTGGGCTCTGGCGGGTCGCTCTTCTTGATGCCGTGCGCGATGAAGTTCACGACGTCCAGGCGTGTCACACCCTGCTGGTGCAGGTAGTAGACAGCGTGCGAATCCTTCTCGCCGAAGATCGCGACAAGCACATTGGCGCCGGTCACTTCCTTCTTGCCATTGCCAGTGCTTTGCACATGCATGATGGCGCGCTGGATCACACGCTGGAAGCCCAGCGTGGGCTGCGTGTCCACCTCGTCGGTGCCGGCAACTTGCGGCGTGTTGTCCTTGATGAAGTTGGTCAAGGACTTGCGGAGGTCGTCGATGTTGGCCGAGCAGGCGCGCAACACCTCGGCGGCGCTGGGGTTGTCCAGCAGCGCGAGCAACAGGTGCTCGACCGTGATGAATTCGTGCCGCTGCTGCCGGGCCTCGACAAAGGCCATGTGCAAGCTGACTTCAAGTTCCTGGGCAATCATGGGGCACTTCCTTTGGGCTTGGGGTATCTGGGTAGCAAACGTCTGAAAAATGAACAAAACCGATTCGTTGAGTCAGATGAGGCGGTTCAGGCCTTATTCAACTGGCTCGCTCATGCATTGCAAAGGATGGCCTGCGGCACGCGCCGCCTGGAGCACCTGGTCGACCTTGGTGCTGGCCACGTCGCGTGAGTAAACGCCACAAATGCCTTTTCCCTCCAGGTGGATCTTGAGCATGATCTGGGTGGCTGTTTCGCGGTCCTTGCTGAAGAACTCCTGGATGACGTGCACCACGAACTCCATGGGCGTGAAATCGTCGTTGAGCAGGACCACCTGGAACATCTGGGGTGGCTGGGTGCGCTGGGCACGCCGTTCGAGCACCACCGACTCGTCGTTGCTGACGCCGGGAGGCGCCGTCGGGTTTTCGGGTTTTTTGGGATTCTGGGTGGCCATGAAAACCATTCTAGCGGCGCGTATCCGCCCACATCACCATGCGGGATTAGCAACGGACACGGGGTTAAAACCAAACCCTCGCCCCCTGACGGGGTCGACATGTGGGGCATGGTTTTTTCCATGCCTCATTGTGAGGGGAAAGCCGAAAACAAAACCGCAAAGCAAGCGGATTTTGGGGGTGTAGTTCGCAATATCAGGCGACGGATGGATTCGGGGAGAACGCAACCGGCGCCCTGGCTTCACATGTTGTCGATCATGACCTGCCCGAACCCCGAACAGCTGACCTGGGTGGCCCCTTCCATGAGGCGCGCGAAGTCGTAGGTGACCTTCTTGCTCAAGATGGATTTTTCGAGCGAGCTGATGATCAGGTCAGCGGCCTCCTTCCAGCCCATGTGGCGCAGCATCATTTCAGCGGATAGGATTTCGGAGCCGGGGTTCACATAGTCCTTGCCCGCGTACTTGGGCGCAGTGCCGTGTGTGGCCTCGAAACAGGCCACGGTGTCTGACAGATTGGCACCGGGCGCAATGCCGATGCCGCCGACCTGCGCCGCCAGCGCGTCGGAGATGTAGTCGCCATTCAGGTTGAGCGTGGCGACCACCGAGTACTCGGCCGGGCGCAGCAGGATCTGCTGCAGGAAAGCATCGGCGATGCTGTCCTTGACGATGATGTCCCGCCCGGACTTCGGGTTCTTGAACTTGCACCACGGGCCGTCGTCGATCAGCTCGGCGCCGAACTCTTTGCGGGCCAGGGCGTACGCCCAGTCGCGGAAGCCCCCTTCGGTGTACTTCATGATGTTGCCCTTGTGCACGATGGTCACGTTGGGCTTGTCGTTGTCGATCGCGTACTGGATCGCCTTGCGCACCAGGCGCTCGGTGCCTTCGATAGACACCGGCTTGATGCCGATGCCCGAGGTGTTCGGGAAGCGGATCTTGGTCACGCCCATCTCTTCCATCAGGAACTTGATGAGCTTTTTCGCCTTCACGGACTCGGCTTCGTACTCGATGCCAGCGTAGATGTCTTCCGAGTTCTCGCGGAAGATCACCATGTTGGTCTTCTCGGGCTCTTTGAGCGGGGAAGGCACGCCCTTGAAATACTGCACCGGGCGCAGGCAGACGTAAAGGTCGAGCTCCTGGCGCAGCGCCACGTTGAGCGAACGGATACCCCCGCCCACGGGGGTTGTCAGTGGCCCCTTGATGGACACCACGTATTCGCGCAGCGCCGCCAGGGTTTCTTCGGGCAGCCAGACGTCGGGACCGTAGATGCGGGTCGACTTTTCACCCGCGTAGACCTCCATCCAATGGATCTTTCGCTGGCCGCCGTAGGCCTTGGCCACGGCCGCATCGACCACCTTGAGCATCACAGGCGTGATGTCCAGCCCGGTGCCGTCGCCCTCGATGTAAGGCACGATGGGTTGGTCCGGCACGTTGAGCGACGTGTCCGCGTTTACGGTGATTTTCTGGCCCTCTGCGGGCACCTGGATGTGTTGGTACATGGACGAAATTCTCGCACGGCCCACCCTGTACCGGTAGATGGCAGAGAATGGCGGCATGATTTGAACCACCCGGTCACCCGCATGAAAAAATTGTCCATCAGCCTGCTCTGTGTGTGGGTCTTTGCGACCAGCACAGTTTGGGCTCAGGAATCGCCCCAGCTCCAGCTGCCCAGAGTCACCTTGTCGGCCGGCATGCACCTGATCAACGCCCAGGTGGCGTCCACACCGCAGCAGCGCGCCATTGGTCTCATGTTCCGCAAGGAGATGCCGGTCAACGAAGGCATGCTGTTTGCCTTTGAACAGGCCTCGGAGCAGTGCTTCTGGATGAAGAACACACTGCTCCCGCTGACGGCGGCCTTCGTGGCCGATGACGGCTCCATCGTCAACCTCGCCGACATGCAACCTCAGAGCCTGGAGTCGCACTGCTCCACCCGGCCGGTACGCTTTGTGCTGGAGATGAACAAGGGTTGGTTCGACAAGCGCGGCCTGAAGGCCGGCTCAAAGCTGAGCGGCCCACCGTTCACACGGTAGGCCGCCTCCCGGTCTCAAACCGCCCGCGCTTCAGGCCTGGACCGAAGCCAGCGCAGCGTTGAAGGTCTTGCTCGGCCGCATGATGGCTTCGAGTTTGTCGAAGTCGGGCTTGTAGTAGCCACCAATGTCCACCGGCTTGCCTTGCACGGCAGCCAATTCGGCGACGATGGTTTTCTCGTTGTCGGAAAGCTGCTTCGCCAGCGGGGCGAACTTCGCGGCCAGCGCCGGCTCTTCACTTTGTGCGGCGAGTTCCTGCGCCCAGTACAGCGCCAGATAGAACTGGCTGCCGCGGTTGTCGAGCTGACCGGTCTTGGGCGAAGGGTTCTTGTTGTTGTCCAGCAGCTTGCCCGTGGCCGCATCGAGCGTTTTGGCCAGCACCTTGGCCTGCAGGTTGCCGGTTTTCAGTCCCAGGTCTTCCATGGACACGGCCAGAGCCAGGAATTCACCCAGTGAATCCCAGCGCAGGTGGTTTTCTTCGACCAATTGCTGCACGTGCTTGGGTGCCGAGCCGCCGGCTCCCGTTTCGTACATGCCGCCACCGGCCATCAGCGGCACGATGGACAACATCTTGGCGCTGGTGCCCAGCTCCATGATGGGGAACAGATCGGTGAGGTAGTCGCGCAGGATGTTGCCGGTGGCGCTGATGGTGTCCAGACCGCGGGCCACGCGCTCCAGGGTGTAGCGCATGGCGCGCACCTGGCTCATGATCTGGATGTCCAGACCCGCCGTGTTGTGCTCGTGCAGGTACATCTTGACCTTGGTGATCATCTGCGCTTCGTGCGGACGGTACTGGTCGAGCCAGAACACCACCGGCATGCCCGAGTTGCGCGCGCGGCGCACGGCCAGCTTGACCCAGTCGCGGATGGCGGCGTCCTTGACCTGGCACATGCGCCAGATGTCGCCCTGCTCCACGTTCTGGCTCAGCAGCACTTCGCCGGTGGCGATGTCGGTGATGTTGGCGGTGCCGTCTTCGGTGATCTCGAAGGTCTTGTCGTGCGAGCCGTACTCCTCGGCCTGCTGCGCCATCAGGCCCACGTTGGGCACGGTGCCCATGGTCTTGGGATCGAAGGCGCCGTGCCATTTGCAGAAGTTGATGATCTCCTGGTAGATGCGGGCGAAGGTCGACTCGGGCATCACGGCCTTCACGTCCTTCAGGCGGCCATCGGCACCCCACATCTTGCCGCTGTTTCGGATCATGGCCGGCATGGAGGCGTCCACGATCACGTCGTTGGGTGAGTGGAAGTTGGTGATGCCCTTGGCCGAATCCACCATCGCGAGTTCGGGCCGGCCTTCGTGGCAGGCGTGCAGGTCGCGCTTGATTTCGTCCTGCTTGCTCTGGGGCAGCGTGGCGATCTTGTTATACAGGTCGACCATGCCGTTGTTGACGTTCACACCCAGCTCGTCAAACAGCTTGCCGTGTTTCTCGAACGCTTCCTTGTAGAAGATCTTCACGCAGTGGCCGAACACGATGGGGTGCGACACCTTCATCATGGTGGCCTTCACGTGCAGCGAGAACATCACGCCCGTCTTGTGGGCGTCTTCGATTTCTTTCTCGTAAAACTCCAGCAAGGCCTTCTTGCTCATGAACATGGAGTCGATGATTTCGCGGTCCAGCAGCGGCACCTTGTCCTTGAGAACAATAGTTTTTCCGCTCGTGGTGATCAGCTCCATCTTCACATCGCGCGCCTTGTCCAGCGTCATGGACTTCTCGCCATGGTAGAAGTCGCCCGCGTGCATGTGCGAGACGTGCGAACGCGAGGCCTGGCTCCACTCGCCCATGCTGTGCGGGTTCTTGCGGGCGTATTCCTTCACCGCCCGGGGTGCACGGCGGTCCGAGTTGCCTTCGCGCAGGACCGGATTGACCGCGCTGCCGGTGCACTTGGAATAGCGCGCGCGCAGGGCCTTCTCTTCATCGGTCTTCGGGTTTTCCGGGTAGTCCGGGATGGCATACCCTTTGGCCTGCAACTCCTTGATGCAGGCCACCAACTGCGAGACCGACGCGCTGATGTTGGGCAGTTTGATGATGTTGGCTTCGGGCTTGAGCGTGAGCTTGCCGAGTTCGGCCAGGTGGTCGGCAACGCGCTGCTCTTCGGTCAGGCACTCGGGAAAGGCCGCCAGCACGCGGGCAGCCACCGAAATGTCGCTGGTGGCCACGTTGATGCCGGCCGGCGCTGCGAACGTGCGGATGATGGGCAGGAACGCACTGGTCGCCAGCAGTGGGGCTTCGTCCGTCAGGGTGTAAATGATGGTGGGTTGCTGGCTGCTCATCGCGTATCTCCAAAATTGTTGGGCTGAGGTCTTCGAAGCTTGCGGCACAGTGTCTCCGGCCGGCTGGATCGAACCGTAGGTGATTTTGCTTTCCAGAGCCTGAATCAAACACCATTTTTTGAACCTCTATCTCATCATGCAAAAAGTGCGACGAAATATCTGATTTCTTTTCCAGGTCGCCGACAACAAAAAGGGCTCGAAGCCTGCGCTTCGAGCCCTGTCACCGGATCGTCTTCGCTCAGGCGAAGTTGGATTCTGCGAACGACCAGTTCACCAGCTTGTCGAGGAAGGTTTCCACGAACTTGGGGCGGGCGTTGCGGTAGTCGATGTAGTAGGCGTGCTCCCACACGTCCACGGTCAGCAGGGCCTTGTCACCGGTGGTCAGCGGGGTGCCTGCAGCGCCCATGTTCACGATGTCGACCGAGCCGTCGGCCTTCTTCACCAGCCAGGTCCAGCCGGAGCCGAAGTTGCCCACGGCCGACTTGACGAAGGCTTCGCGGAAGGCGGCGTAGCTGCCCCACTTGGCGTTGATGGCCGTGGCCAGGGCGCCGGTGGGCTCACCGCCGCCATTGGGCTTCATGCAGTTCCAGAAGAAGGTGTGGTTCCAGATCTGGGCCGAGTTGTTGTAGACGCCACCACTGGACTTCTTGATGATGGACTCCAGGTCCAGGCTCTCGAATTCGGTGCCCTTCTGCAGGTTGTTCAGGTTCACCACATAGGCGTTGTGGTGCTTGCCATGGTGAAACTCCAGGGTTTCCTTGGAGTAGTGCGGCGCCAGCGCGTCGATGGCGTACGGCAGGGGGGGAAGGGTGTGTTCCATGGTGGTGTCCTCGGTGGTTTGTTGTCAGCGAAAGGGGTGATTGTAGGAACTAATTTTCCGGCCGGGGTGAGACGGTCAGATCAACCTTGCCGTCGGCGAGGGTGGCCTGCAAGGCCTGCCCGGGCTGCGTCTGGGCCACGCGGGTGATGGTGCGCCCCTGCCCGTCCGAGAGCCAGGCGTAGCCCCGCTGCAGAACGAGCGAGGGATCCAGCAACTGCAGATGGCGGCCCGCGCGTTCCAGCCGCTGCTGATGGCTCAGCAGGCCGCGCTGCATCGCCTGCGGCCAGGCACTGCCCGCCTGCTGCAACTCGCGCCGGCGCTGCAGCAGCGCATGGGTGGCGGCGTAGTGCAGGCGCTGGCCCTGCGCCGCCAGGGACAGCCGCTGCCGCGTGACCAGGCTGGAAGGCCGGCCCAGCCGGCTCGCCGCCAGGTCCAGACGCTGGCTCTGGCGGTCCAACTGCTGCTCCAGCGCGCCTTGCAGGCGATCCCGCAGCAACGCCAGGGCACTGAGCCAGACCGTCCGGGATTCAGCCACCAGTTCGGCCGCCGCGGTGGGCGTCGGGGCGCGCAAGTCGGCCACAAAATCGGCGATCGTGAAGTCGGTTTCATGGCCAACACCACAGACCACCGGCACCGGGCTTTGCGCCAGGATGCGGGCCAGCCGTTCGTCGTTGAAAGCCCAAAGGTCCTCCATGGAACCCCCGCCGCGCACCAGCAGGATGACGTCCAGCGCCGGGCTTCCCTGCCTCGCCAGGCCATAAAGCTGCTGCAGGGCCGCCACCAGTTCGGCCGGCGCCGCCGCGCCCTGGACCGCGGCAGGCGCCAGGATGACCGGAATATGCGGCACGCGCCGCTGCAAGGCCGTGACCACGTCATGCAGGGCCGCCGCGCCCAGCGACGTGACGAGCCCGATGGCGCGCGGCATGGCGGGCAGCGCACGCTTGCGCGCCCCGTCAAACAGGCCCTCGGCCTCCAGCTTGGCCTTGAGCCGGAGGAACTGCTCGAACAGGGCCCCCTGGCCCGCGCGTGACATCGACTCCACGATGAGTTGCAGATCGCCACGCGGCTCATAGACCCCCAGGCGACCACGCACCTCCACCAGTTCGCCGTCGCGCGGCGCAAAGTCCAGCAATCCGGCCGCGCGGCGAAACATGGCGCAGCGGATCTGCCCGCTTTCATCCTTCAGCGCAAAGTAACAATGCCCACTGGACGCGCGATTGAAGCCGGAAATCTCGCCGCGTACCGCGACGGGGTTGAAGCGCGCATCCAGCGCATCAGCAACGGCGCGGCACAGCGCCCCAACTGGCCAGATGCGCGGCGCGCCGGCTGGGTTTTCGAAGTCAGACATGAGCAAGCATGCGGCTCGCGCCCGGGTGCCTGCCGAGGACTACTCCACAGCGAGGGGGGCGCTGGCAGGGCATGGTCCGGCTCGCTTCCGAGCCTGATTTTCCGGTGCAAGTCTTTGATTTCATTGGTTTTTTGTCTGCCTTTTTTGTCATCGTTCTGTCGCAAACGCCCATGAACAGGTGAATCGGAACACCTACCCAACAGTTCTACACAAAGTTATCCACACGATCTGTGGGCTACCTGGCCGCCTTGGCTTCACGCCGGCCGGAACCGGCATGAGCGATGCGCAAGCGGCGGTTCGCCCATCGGCCTCGGTCATAATCGCAACGCACATTCGCGTGGAGGATCCCTTTGTTTTCCATCATACAAGCCGCTGGTTGGCCGATCTGGCCCCTGATCATCTGCTCCATCCTCGGACTAGCCTTGGTCATCGAGCGCTTTCTCAGTCTCAAGACCGCCAAGGTCGCTCCCCCGCAACTGCTGGACGAAGTGCTCAAGGCCTCCAGCACGGCATTGCCCGCGCCCGAAGTCATCGTCCAACTCGGTAAGAATTCGGCCCTGGGCGAGGTGCTGGCCAGCGGTCTGCAGGCCCTGCAGACCAAGCCGAACAGCAGCGACGAGGAGTTGCGCAACGCCCTGGAAAGCAGCGGCCGCGTCGTGACCCACCGCCTGGAGCGCTACCTCAGCGCCCTGGCCACCATCGCCTCGGTGGCACCGCTGATGGGCCTGTTCGGCACCGTGGTCGGCATGATCGAGATCTTCGGGTCGCAATCGCCGACAGGCGGCACCGGTGGCGGCAACCCCGCCCAGCTGGCGCACGGCATCTCGATTGCGCTGTACAACACGGCCTTCGGCCTGATCATCGCCATTCCGGCCCTGATCTTCTGGCGCTATTTCCGTGCCCGTGTCGATGAATACCTGCTGACGCTGGAACAGGCCGGCGAACGCCTGCTGCAACACCTGGTCACGCTGCGCAACCCGTCATGAGACTGCACTTCCGCCGCCCCAGCCGCGAGGAGCCGGAGATCAACCTGATCCCCTTCATCGATGTGCTGCTGGTGATCCTGATCTTCCTGATGCTGTCGACCACCTACAGCAAGTTCACCGAGATGCAGTTGCGCCTGCCCGTGGCCGATACCGATGCCCAGCGCGACTACCCCAAGGAAGTCATCGTCGCCGTGAGCAGCGAAGGCAGTTTTTCCGTCAACCGAGCGGCCGTCGAAGGCCGCAGTGTGGATGCCGTCGTGTCGGCCCTGCTACAGGCCGCCAAGGCAGGCAAGGACACCGTGGTCATCATCAGCGCCGACGCCAGCGCGCGCCACCAGTCCGTCGTGACCGTGATGGAAGCAGCGCGCCGTGCCGGCCTGACACAGATCACCTTCGCCACCCAGTCCTCGGCGCAGGCGGGCGGCCGCTGAAGGCCATGGCCAGCCCTGCCCAGCCGGCCTGGCAACGCACTCTCATCGACAGCTGGCAGCGGCGCGGCCCCCTGACCTGGGCCCTGTGGCCGCTCTCCCAGCTCATGGGTGTACTGGTGCGCCTGCGCCAGGGTCTTTACCTCAGCGGTTTGCTGCGCCGGCACGTGCTGCCGGTGCCCGTCATCGTGGTCGGCAATGTGGTGGCCGGTGGCGCCGGCAAGACGCCGGTGGTTCTGGCCCTCGTCAAGCACCTGCAGGACCGTGGGCTGCACCCCGGGGTGGTCTCCCGAGGCTACGGCCGGCGCACGCAGGACTGTCGCGAAGTGCGGGACGACAGCCCCGTGCACGACGTCGGTGACGAACCGGCCCTGATCCGGCGCAACACCGGCGTCCCGGTCTTCGTGGCCAGGCGCCGCATCGAGGCCGCGCGTGCCCTGCTGCAGGCCTATCCGCAAACCGATGTCCTGGTGAGCGACGACGGCTTGCAGCACTATGCCCTGGCGCGCGACATCGAGATCTGCGTCTTCGACGACCGCGGCGTCGGCAACGGCTTCCTGCTGCCGGCCGGCCCGCTGCGCGAACCCTGGCCGCGTTATGTGGACCTGGTGCTGCACACCGGCAACCGCCCTGCCTTCACCGGCTACACGGCACGCCGTGCACTGGCCGCCCAGGCCGTGCGCAGTGATGGCAGCCGGGTGGACCTGGTGGCGCTGTCGCAGGACGGCCGGCCCTTGCTGGCCGTCGCCGGTACGGCCCGGCCCCAGGCCTTCTTCGACATGCTGCAGGCGCTGGGCCTGCCCCTGACGCTCACGGTGGCGCGGCCCGACCATGACGACTACGCCAGCTGGCAGCGCCCGCTCGACCGCGACTTCACACTCCTATGCACCGAGAAGGACGCCCTCAAGCTCTGGGCCCGCCATCCCGACGCGCTGGCCGTGCCGCTGAACTTTGCACCGGAGCCAGCCTTTTTCGCCGCGCTGGACCGGCTGCTCGACGAGGCGCGGCTATCATCGCCCCATGGACACCCGACTCCTTGAACTGCTGGTCTGCCCCGTGACCAAGGGCCCGCTCGCCTACGACCGGGAGAAACAGGAACTGACCTCGCGCAGCGCGCGCCTGGCCTACCCCATCCGCGACGGCATCCCGGTCCTGCTGGAAGACGAGGCGCGTACCTTGAGCGACGAAGAACTCGGACTCTGAAGCCCCCCATGTCCTTCACCGTCCTGATCCCGGCGCGGCTGGCCTCGACGCGCCTGCCCAACAAACCCTTGGCCGACATCGCCGGCCTGCCCATGATCGTGCGGGTGGCACAGCGCGTCAGCAGCGGCCTGAGCGCCGCCACGCGCGTGGTGGTGGCCGGTGACAGCGCCGAGATCCTGCAGGCCTGCCAGCGTCATGGCGTCGAGGCCGTGCTCACGCGGGTGGACCATCCCAGCGGCAGCGACCGCCTGGCCGAAGCGTGTGACCTGCTGGGCTTGGCCGATGACGCCCTGGTCGTGAATGTGCAGGGTGATGAACCGCTGATCGACCCCGCGCTCGTCTCGGCCGTGGCCGGGCTGCTGCACCAGCGCCCCGAGGCCAGCATGAGCACCGCGGCCCACCCCATCCATGAGCTGGCGGATTTCGTGAACCCCAACGTGGTCAAGGTGGTGCTCGATGCACACGACCTGGCCCTTTACTTCAGCCGCGCGCCCATCCCGCACTGGCGGGATCAGCCGAAGCCCCCGGGGGGGCGTGCTGACGGTTTTGCCCAGGGGGAGAGCTCCCTGCCCTCCCCCTCCCCGCTGCGCCATATCGGCATCTACGGCTACCGTGCCGGCTTTCTGCGCCAGTTCCCGAAGCTGGCCCAGGCGCCGATCGAGGTGACCGAGGCGTTGGAACAGCTGCGTGCCATGTGGCACGGCCACCGCATCGCCGTGCACGTGACGCAGCAGGCGCCGGGCGCGGGTGTGGACACGCCCGAAGACCTGGCACGGGTGCGCCGGCTGTTCGCGGCCTGAAGCGCGCCGGGGGTGGCCATAGCCCCTGGGACTGTAAGTTTCATCCCAGTTACGGCATGCTATCCTCGCCTTAGTCATGCAGCTGACACGCACCGTCATGGTGCTGTCGCTGGCAAAGAACAGCAAAACCTCCGAGGCTATCCATGAGACTGATCCTGTTGGGCGCACCCGGCGCCGGCAAGGGCACGCAAGCGTCCTTCATCTGCAAGAAGTACGGCATTCCGCAAATCTCCACCGGCGACATGCTGCGCGCTGCCGTGAAGGCCGGCACGCCGCTTGGCCTGCAGGCCAAGGCGGTGATGGAGTCGGGTGCCCTGGTGAGCGACGACCTGATCATCAATCTCGTCAAGGAACGCATCGCCCAGCCGGACTGCGCGAAGGGCTTCCTGTTCGACGGTTTCCCCCGCACCATCCCGCAAGCCGATTCGATGAAGGCCGCGGGCGTGAAACTGGACTATGTGCTGGAAATCGACGTGCCCTTCGAGGCCATCATCGAGCGCATGAGCGGTCGTCGCTCGCACCCGGCCTCGGGCCGCACCTACCACGTCAAGTTCAACCCGCCCAAGGTGGCTGGCAAGGACGATGTGACAGGCGAAGCACTGGTGCAGCGTGACGACGACAAGGAAGAGACCGTGAGGAAGCGCCTTGACGTCTACAGCGCCCAGACCCGTCCGCTGGTCGACTACTACAGCAGTTGGGCCAAGCAGAATCCGGCCGCCGCACCCGCGTACCGCGCCATCAGCGGCATGGGCAGCGTGGAAGATATCACCACGCGCGCACTGGCAGCTTTGGCTAGCTGAATCCGTTACGGATGCAAAAAAGGCCGCATTCGCGGCCCTTTTTTTTCGTCTGGCGGCGATTCAGAATAGCTCGACACCACCGTCACGTATGTCCGTCTGCAACAAGCCCTTCTGCACCAGCTCGTCGTAGCTGCACACCCGGTTGCGGCCATTGCGCTTGGCATAGTAGACCGCCTGGTCAGCGCGGTTGCAGACGACATCCGGCGCATCGCCGGCCAGGATGCTGCTCAGACCCGCACTCACCGTGATGCGCCCGACCTGGGGAAACCGGTATTGCTCCATTTTCTGGCGGAAGCGTTCCGTCGTCTGCAGCGCGTCCGCGTGATCCGGGCAGCGCAGCAGCACCACGAACTCCTCGCCACCAAAGCGGTAGACCCGGTCATAGCCGCGGAAAGTGTTCTTGAGAATACGTCCCACCAGGATCAGCACCTCGTCGCCGATCTGGTGGCCGAACTGGTCGTTGACTTGCTTGAAATGGTCCACGTCGACCATGGCCAGCCAGAACTGCTCGCCCACCCGGGCCCGCCGGCGTGGAAGATCGTCGTCACCCGGCGTCCCGGTCAGCGCGACATCGGCGCTGAGTCCCTTGTCATCTCTCAGGGAACGGTAGAAGGTCTCCTCGAAGGACTTGCGATTGAGCAGACCGGTGAGCGCGTCCCTTTCGCTGTACATGAACATGCTGTGCATGTTGCGATAGATCCGCAAGACCCGCTCGATGGTGGCGAGCGCCTGTGCATCGAGTCGGACCATCGACCGGATCTCAACGACGCCGGTCTCACCCATGTCGTGATCGGTCAACAGCGGCAGGCAGGTCAGGCAGTAAGCCTCACCCTCAGCGTTCTCGATGACAACCGGCAGGTTGACCTGCAGGCAGCGCTGACGCGGCGAGTCCTCCTCGACCCGGTCCAGGCGTCTGAAGTCGGCGTGCATGGCGTCGTTGACCTCGACCTCCTGGCCCTGACGCAGCACGATCTGGGGGAGCCATCGCCGCTCATTCCCGTCACCCATGACCATGTAGAGCGACACGCTGGCCGGCTTGAGCAGGGCCATCAGGACGCGCGACAGCGAAATGTCGAGCGATTCCCGATCGCGCTGGTCGGTCAGAGGTGAGATTTGGTCGATCAGGTCAAACATGCAGTGGGGCAGGCGTTTCGGCGATTGTGACAAAAAGGCCGGCGATCGGGGAGTCTCGAATGCATGGATATGCGATTTATTCCCGCAAGACGCCGTTAGTGCGACGCTAAGCCCCCCAACCAGCTTCAGGCCGGGCTGGAGCGCAGGCCGTAGATTCGCGCACCGACGAACAGGTACTCGGCACGCAGGATGGCTTCGCCTTTCTCTTCGTGAAAGGTGAAACCCAGCACGCCCATGGCGTCGCCCACCTTGAGCGGTGTCACGTTCCAGGCCTGCATGCGGGTGAGCGGCGCCAGTTCAATTTCCCAGCGAGGGTCCTTGCGCCGCGGCAGCTGGGCCCTGGCCAGCAGGGCCTGGCCGTCGACCGGCGCGGTCTGCGCCGGCAAGGTGCGCTGCGCCAGGTCGGCCGGCAGCGTCAGCGGGGACTGGAGTTCCAGCACCAGCTCGGCATGCGGGTTCTGCCAGCGCACACTGTGCACGCGCCCCTGCAGATAGAGTGGTCGCTCCTGGTCAAAGCTGCTCCAGCCATGGTGCGCGCGCGCCAGCGGCAGCAGGCCGGGCAGCAGGGTCAGGCCCATGAGGGCAGTTCGTCTTTGCATCGTGCTCTCCTGTTGTTGTCAGAGATAGGCAATCCAGCGGCCGCAGACCAGCACCGCCAGCCAGATCAGGGTGGACAGCAGCATCTGCACGCGTGCCAGGGCATCGAGCTTGTGCAGGGAGCCACGTCCGTGGAACCAGCCCGCATTACACGCCGCCGCCAATAACAGCAGCATCTTGAGGGTGAAAGCACGGTTGGCCAGCAACTCGGCCGGCTGGCTGGCGAACATCAGCAGGCCCGAGGCAGCGGCCAAGCCAAACCCCGCCACCGCCAGGCTCAGGCTGAGCCGGGCCAGTTCGCGCACAGGCAGCGCAGCGCCCAGACCGAAGACCCGCAACTCCAGCAGCACGAGGTTGCCGATCAGCAAGGCGATGCCGCTCAGGTGGACGACTTCGAGGGCCGGGTAGGCCCAGGCGCTGGATTGCAGGGAACTGAACATGCCGTCGCCCCGTCCGTCAATGCAGGAGTTCCAGCATCAGTGCCAGCCGCGCCTTGACCGCGCTCAGGCCCGCCGCCACCGGAAACTCGTCCTTGGGCCGGGGCTGCAGGAAACCATCGTTGCAGCGCGTACTGCGCAGCACGCGCACGCCGCCCGCCTGGGCACGCCGCAGCGCTGCCTCCAGTTCGTGGTGCACCGTGCCGCCGCCGGTGCCGGCCAGCACCAGGCCGCGCACCGGCGGTACGCCGAAGCGCGCCGCAGCCGCCGGATCCACCAGCATGTCCACCGTGGCGCCACAGGCCGCGGCATGGCTGAGCACGATCTCGACGCGCGGCAGCGCAGACGCCCTCAGCAGGACTTCCAGCAGCATCTCCTGTGGCTCGCGCGGCTGGGGCCAGTCACGCTGGCGATCAACATGTCCCTGATGCACCCGCCCGACATCACCGGCCTCCCCTGCGCTGAAGGCATCGAGCCGCGAGCTGTGGACCTTCTGTACGTCCTGCGCGCCAAAGATGCGGCCAGCGCAGACCGCCAGCACGCCCTGCGCACCCGCCGTGGCGGCCACCACCAGGGCATCGCGCAGGTTCTGCGGGCCATCAGCGTCCGCTGCATCGGCCGGCCGCATGGCGCAGGTCAGTACCACGGGCTTGCGCGGTGCCAGTACGGTCTGCAGCAGAAAGGCCGTCTCCTCCAGCGTGTCGGTGCCGTGGGTGATGACCAGACCTCGCACATCAGCTTGCGCCAGCCAGTGGACGCAGCGCTGCAGCAGCTTCTGCCACACCGCCAGATCCATGTCCTTGCTATCGATCTGGGCCACTTGTTCGCTCAGCAACTCAAAGCCCGACGGCGCCGCCAAGCCGGTCACCAGCTCGGCCACCGGCTTCTGTGCGGCCACGTAGACGCGGCTGTCGGCGGCAGGGGCGGCCAGGCCGGCAATGGTGCCGCCCGTGCCCAAAACAACGATTTTTTCCACGCCCACTTGCAATTCCCTGAAAACTGGTTAAAAATACAGTTACTGGATATCGAGACAGTACCTTGTCTTCTTCCCGTCAACAGGAGTCACGACCATGGACCTGCCGCAGTACCCGATCAAGCTGACCGCCCGCCAGCAGCAGATTCTGGACCTGATCCAGAGCGCCATTGCACGCACCGGCGCCCCGCCCACCCGTGCCGAGATCGCGACCGAGCTCGGTTTCAAGTCGGCCAATGCCGCCGAGGAGCATCTGCAGGCGCTGGCACGCAAGGGCGTGATCGAACTGGTCAGCGGCACCTCACGCGGCATTCGCCTGCAGAGTGAAGCCCTGCGCTCCATCAACGAATCGCGCATCAAGCAATTCTCCCTGCCCATGCCGGACCTGTCCCAGATCGCCCTGCCCCTGATCGGGCGCGTGGCGGCCGGTTCGCCCATTCTCGCGCAGGAACACGTGGACCAGACCTATTACGTCGAGAGCTCCCTGTTCCAGCGCAAGCCCGACTATCTGCTCAAGGTGCGCGGCATGTCCATGCGCGATGCCGGCATCATGGATGGCGACCTGCTGGCCGTGCAGTCGACCAAGGACGCCAAGAACGGCCAGATCGTGGTGGCCCGCCTGGGCGACGAAGTCACGGTCAAGCGCTTCCGTCGCAACAAGCACCTGATAGAACTGCTGCCGGAAAACCCCGACTACCAGACCATCGTGGTCGAGCCGGGCGACCCCTTCGAAATCGAAGGCCTGGCCGTCGGCCTGATCCGCAACACCATGCTCATGTGAACGCACTGCGCGCTGCCCCGAAAGGTCAACGATGAATACCGCCTGGTCCGCCACCTACGCTCTTTGGACACCTCTGCAAGGCCTGCTGCGCTGGCTGGCCCCTGCTGCTCCCTCGCGTCCTGTCACCGCCCCACCCTCCTCGCCAAGATCTTACGTGCGCACGCCAGCGGTCTTGGCTCGTGCCTGCGCTGCACCGGTTCGTCGTCCGCTGCGCGTGGTACGCGTCATGGAAGCGGGACAGCCGCGCTCACAGGTGGGCCGCATGGTGATCTCCGGTCGCATGGCCGACGTCTGCGCCGAACTCGACCGCCTGGCCGCCTGCGAAGCCGCCCGCTCCTGAGCCGCGTTGTGCGGCGGCGCGGCCGCGCCTAGGGGTTAGTCCGCATGCTAGGCCGAGGCACAATGGCGGCATGAACATCGTGATTCTGGACGACTATCAGGACGTCGTACGCAAGCTTGACTGTGCTGCCAAACTGGCCGCCTACCCTCCCAAAGTCTTCACCAACACCGTCAAGGGCCTGGGCCAGCTCTCGGTCCGCTTGCGCGATGCTGAAGTGCTGGTGCTGATCCGTGAACGCACGCCCATCACCCGCCAGCTGGTGGAGAAGCTGCCGCGTCTCAAGCTCATCTCCCAGACCGGCCGTATGGGCAATCACATCGATATCGAGGCCTGTACCGAGCGCGGCATCGCCGTCGCAGAAGGCACAGGTTCACCGGTCGCGCCGGCGGAGCTGACCTGGGCGCTGATCATGGCCGCCATGCGTCGCCTGCCGCAGTACATCGGCAACCTCAAGCATGGGGTCTGGCAGCAATCCGGCCTGAAGTCGGCCGCCATGCCGGCCAATTTCGGCCTGGGCACGGTGCTGCGCGGCAAGACCCTGGGGCTGTGGGGCTACGGCAAGATCGGGCAGATGGTGGCCGGCTACGGCCGCGCTTTCGGCATGCGCGTGCTGGTCTGGGGCCGTGAACCCTCGCGCCTGAAAGCCGTGCAGGACGGCTACGAGGCCGCCAGCAGCCGCGAGCAGTTTTTCCAGGAAAGCGACGTGCTCAGCCTGCACCTGCGCCTGAACGAGGCCACGCGCGGCATCGTCACGGCAGCCGATCTGGCGCTGATGAAACCCACCTCATTGCTGGTCAACACCTCACGCGCCGAGCTGATCGAGCCCGAGGCACTGATCAGCGCGCTCAACCACGGCCGCCCCGGCATGGCCGCGATCGACGTCTTCGAGTCCGAGCCCATCCTGCAGGGCCATGCCCTGCTGCGCCTGGAAAACTGCATCTGCACGCCACACATCGGTTATGTCGAGCAGGAGAGCTACGAGATGTATTTCGGCTCCGCCTTCGACAACATCGTGAACTTCATCCAGGGCCAGCCGACCAACATCGCCAACCCGGAGGCGCTGAAGGTACCGCGCTGAGACCGTGACTGTTCGCAGACCTCGCTGTCACGAACAGTCACCGGACGGCTCAATCCGTCTTTTTCGCGCGCCGTGCGAGCATCTGCTCGGTGCTGCTCTTGCGGTCCGCATTGACTTTCTGCATCGCCGGACGCTCGCTCACCCTCTTGAGGTACTCGCGCAAGGGCAGGTTCGCGAGCACATCGTCCCCATAGATGAGTTTGCTGGCACCTGAGACCAGAGGCAGATGGGCGGCCACGGCGCAATCGGCGAGTGTGAACTCCGGGCCGGCCACGAAGGGCGAGAACTTCACCAGCTTGGCAAAGCCATGTGCGCCACGCTCCAGCAGCGTGCGGGTGCGCTCTTTCACCCCATCGGACACCTTGCCGCCAAAAAATGCCTCCGCGTAGAGATTGCGAGCCACCAGCTCAAGGTGCAGTTCGCTGTAGAGGATGATCTCGCGCACCTTGGCCGCCGCGTACGGATCCGCCGGCAGCAAAGGTTTCTGCGGGTAGACGGTCTCGATGTACTCGGCGCAGGCGCCGGACTCGGAGATCGGACCGTGCGGCGTATCCAGAAAGGGCACCTTGCCCATGGGGGAGCGGTCGACCAGCAGGCTGTCGGCATGGCCGGTCCAGACCAGTTCTTCGACAAAAGGGACTTCCTTCTCCATCAACTGGAGCTTGATCTTGTTGTAGTAGTTGCTCGCCGAGAATCCGCAAAGCTTCAAAGTCATGGTGCCACCTTCGGTTGTCATTGAAGAATTTCAAACGTGGAGTGTGGCAGAGGATCAGCGCAGAATCAGTCCGGCGCGCGACTCCTGACACGCAAGAGGTCCGGCGATAATTCCGGCCATGAAACCCGTCTACGCACACATCGCCGTCGTCGGCACTGGCGCCATGGGTCGCGGCATCGCCCAGATCGCCGCCCAGGCCGGCAGCACCGTTGTCCTCCACGACAGTCAAGCCGCAGCCATGGAGACCGCCCGTCAAGCCATCGGCGAACAATGGGACAAGCTGGTCGACAAGGGCCGCATGGATGCCGCCAGCGCAGCGGCCTGCAAAGCCCGGCTGACAGCCGCCGCCAGCCTGCAGGATCTGGCCCACTGCGATCTGGTGGTGGAAGCCATCGTCGAGCGCCTCGACGTCAAGGCGGCCCTGTTCGCCACCCTTGAAGACATCGTCCACGCCGGCGCCGTGCTGGCCAGCAACACCTCCTCCCTATCGATCACCGCCATCGCCGCCAGGCTCAAGCGCCCGCAGCGGGTCGCCGGCTACCACTTCTTCAACCCGGTGCCGGTCATGAAGGTGGTCGAGGTCATCGCCGGCCTCAAGACCGATCCCGCTATTTGCGCCGCGCTGTCCGACTACGCGCGTCAGATGGGCCACACCCCGGTGACTGCGCAGGACACCCCCGGCTTCATCGTCAACCACGCCGGCCGCGGCTACGGCACCGAGGCGCTGCGTATCGTCGGCGAGGGCGTGGCCGACTACGCCACCATCGACCGCATCCTGCGGGACCAGGCCGGTTTCAAGCTGGGCCCCTTTGAACTGATGGACCTGACCGCGCTGGATGTCTCGCACCCGGTGATGGAGTCCATCTACCACCAGTACTACGAGGAACCGCGCTACCGCCCCAGCGCCATCACGGCGCAGCGCCTGGCCGGTGGCGTGCTGGGCCGCAAAACCGGTGAAGGCTTCTTCCGCTACGAGAAGAACGTGGCCCAGATCGCCCCCGAAACAGCGCCGCCCGACGTCGCCGAGCTGCCGCCGGTCTGGGTCTCGCCGCGCGCGGCGCGGCGCGCCGAGCTGCTGCAGCTGCTCAAGGACCTGGGCGCGAAGATCGAGACCGGCCAAAGCCCATCGCCCCAGGCGCTGACCCTGGTGGCGCCACTGGGCTTCGACGTGACCACGGTGGCCGTGGTCGAGCGCCTGGACCCGGCGCGCACCGTGGGCATCGACCTGCTGATCGAGGATGCCGCGACGAAACGCCGCGTTCTCGCGACCAACCCGGCCACACGCTCCGACATGCGCGATGCTGCCCACGCCCTGTTCGCGCGCGACGGCAAGGCCGTCAGCGTGATCCGCGACAGCGGTGGCTTCGTGACGCAGCGCGTGGTGGCGAACATCGTCAACATCGCCGCCGACATCTGCCAGCAGCGCATCTGCACACCCACCGACCTGGAGACCGCCGTCGTCCTGGGGCTGGGGTACCCCATGGGGCCCCTGGCCATGGGCAACCGCTACGGTCCGACCAATGTGCTGGAGGTGCTGTTCAACCTGCAGACCGTCTACGGCGACCCGCGCTACCGCCCCAGCCCCTGGCTGCGCCGGCGCGGGGCCATCGGCCTGTCGCTGCTGCACGAGGAAGACTGAAACTTCGTGCGACACTCCATCGTCGCCGGGCCGTTCCCAAGGCGATGACCGTAGCGCGTAGCGCGGAGGCTTTCGAATTCATATGAGCGCACAACTGCTGAGCACCAGCGAGGGCCGCACCATGGTGCTGACCCTCTCCAACCCGGGCCACCGCAATGCCCTGGGCCCCGAGATGTATGCCGCCGGCGTCGAGGCCCTGAGCGTGGCGGAAAGCAACCCCGAGGTGCGCAGTGTGCTCATCACGGGCGAAGGTCCCCTTTTCTGCGCCGGCGGCGACCTGCACCGCCTGCAGGCCAACCGCCAGCTCGAAGCTGCCGTGCAGGCCCAGAGCATCGAGGGCCTGCACAACTGGATCGAGGCCATCCGCACCTTCCCCAAGCCGGTGATCGCCGCTGTCGAAGGCGCGGCCGCCGGTGCCGGCTTCTCGCTGGCCCTGGCCTGCGACTTCATCGTCGCGGCCAGCGATGCCGTGTTCGTGATGGCTTACAGCAATGTGGCCCTCTCCCCCGATGGCGGCGCCAGCTGGAGCCTGGCACAGGCCCTGCCGCGCCAGCTGGCCAGCGAACTGCTGATGGGCGGCGAGCGCACCACGGCCCAGCGCCTGCACACCCTGGGCCTGGTGAACCGGGTCTGCGAACCGGGCCAGGCCATGAGCGAGGCCCTGGCCCTGGCCGAGAACCTGAACGCCCGCGCCCCGAATGTGCTGGCCAGCATCAAGGAGCTACTCAACGAAGCACCTCAGGCCAGCCTGAACCAGCAGCTGGCGCAGGAGCGCAATCACTTCGTGCGCAACCTGCACCACCCGAATGCGGGTCGCGGCATCGCCGCTTTTCTGTCCAAACAGAAGCCGAGCTACGAGTGAGAGGGCCCCGCCTGTGCCACAGACGCACAGGTGACAACCCCAAGACGCGCCACCGGTCCCGCGCGCGACAATGTGATCGAAGCCAGTCACTCACAAGACAGACCATGGACGACCCCATTCTTACCATCGAGGAACGCACG
Organism: Hylemonella sp.; assembly: GCA_030695415.1. GTDB lineage: Bacteria > Pseudomonadota > Gammaproteobacteria > Burkholderiales > Burkholderiaceae_C > Hylemonella. The sequence goes on along the minus strand of JAUYQZ010000024.1, from coordinate 29,975 downwards.
TCGATCAACGCCGGGCGCTGGTTTTCGACCCTGTCACCCTCCCTGCGACACGACATCCTGCGATGTGCCTACGTCAAACGCTACAAGGACGGCGAACTGCTCGCCGCACGCGGCGAGCCGCCCGAGGAGTGGATCGCCTGCGCCAAGGGTGCCGTGCGCGTGAGTTCGACCTCGATCTCGGGCAAGCAGGTCACGCTGACCTATGTGGAGCCCGGCGTCTGGTTTGGCGATGTGGCCATCTTCGACGGCGACCGGCGCACGCACGATGCCTACGCCCACGGCGACACCAGCACCCTGTGCGTGGCCAAGGCCGATTTCAAGAAGATCCTGGCGACCCATGTCGAGCTCTACGAAGCCCTGTTGCGCCTGCACGCGCGGCGCATCCGCCAGCTCTACGGCCTGGTGGAAGACCTCAACACCCTGCCGCTGCGCGCCCGTCTGGCCAAGCAGCTGCTGCACCTGCTGCGCAGCTACGGCGTCTCCTCGCTCAGCGACAGCCGCGAGATGCGCATCGGCCTGCAGCTCGCGCAGGAAGAGCTGGCCCAGCTGCTGGGTGCCTCGCGCCAGCGCGTGAACCAGGAACTCAAGGCCATGGAGCGCGAAGAAGTCATCCGCATCGAACCGGGCGGCCTGGTCGTGCGCAACCGCGATGCGCTGATGCACATCATCGAATCCGACCATTGAACACGGCCCACCGTCCCCACCCATGAGCGAACTCGAACAGCAATACGTCGGCACCCGCCCCGTCTCCGCAGCCCACGCCTTCGACGTGGCGGCCCTCGAAGCCTGGCTGCAGACAAGCCTGCCGGGCTTTGCCGGGCCGCTGACGGTGGAAGCCTTCAAGGGCGGCCAGTCCAACCCGACCTACAAGCTCATCACGCCGGCGCGCAGCTACGTGATGCGGGCCAAGCCCGGGCCCGTGGCCAAGCTGCTGCCCTCGGCCCATGCCATCGAACGCGAGTACACCGTGATGCATGGCCTGCACGGCACCGAGGTGCCGGTGCCACGCATGTTCTGCCTGTGCGAGGACGAGTCCGTGATCGGCCGCGCCTTCTACATCATGGAGTTCATGCCCGGGCGCATCCTGTGGGACCAGTCCCTGCCCGACTTCGACCCGGCCGGCCGGCGCGCCATGTACCTGGAGATGAACCGCGTCATCGCCGCCCTGCACAAGGTCAATGTCGCCGAGCGCGGCCTGGCCGGCTACGGCAAGCCGGGCAACTACGTCGAGCGTCAGATCGGCCGCTGGAGCAAGCAGTACCGCGCCTCGGCCGACGGTGCCGGCACCCTGTCCCAGCCCATCCCCGAGATGGAAAAGCTGATCGACTGGCTGCCCGCCCACCTGCCGGCCAGTGCGCGCGATGAGAGCCTGGTGAGCATCGTGCATGGTGACTACCGGCTCGACAACCTGATGTTCCACGCCGATGAGCCGCGCGTGATCGCCGTGCTGGACTGGGAACTCTCCACCCTGGGTCACCCGCTGGCCGACTTCGCCTACCACTGCATGGCCTGGCATATCCCGCCCGGCGCCTTCCGCGGTATCGGCGGGCTGGACCTCGCGGCGCTGGGTATCCCGCTGGAGGACGAATACATCCGCCTCTATTGCGAACGCACGGGCCTGGCCCAGCCCCAGGCGCTGAAAGCCGACTGGAACTTCTACATGGCCTACAACATGTTCCGCATCGCCGCCATCCTGCAAGGCATTGCCAAGCGGGTCGAGAACGGCACCGCCGCCAGCGCGCAGGCGCAGAAGTCCGCCGCCGGCGCGCGCCCCATGGCCGTCATGGCCTGGCAATTCGCGCAGCGGGCCTGAACATCACACCAAGCATCACCCCAAGGAGCTAAACATGGACTTCGACTACTCCCCTAAAACCAAAGACTTCCAGGCCCGCCTGCTGAAGTTCATGGACGAGCACATCTACCCCAACGAGCACGCCTTCCACACCGAGATCGAAGCCAACACCGCGGCCGGCAAGCGCTGGACGCCCCTGCAGCTGATAGAGAAGCTGAAAGTGAAAGCGCAGCAGGAAGGCCTATGGAATCTCTTCCTGCCCAAGGACAGCGCCGAGATCGCCGGCGTCCAGGGCGGTGCGGGCCTGACCAACCAGGAATACGCCCCGCTGGCCGAGATCATGGGCCGCGTGCACTGGGCACCCGAGGTCTTCAACTGTTCCGCGCCTGACACCGGCAACATGGAAACCATCGCCCGCTACGGCTCGCCCGAACATCGCCAACAGTGGCTGCAGCCCCTGCTGGCCGGCAAGATACGTTCGGCCTTCGCCATGACAGAGCCCGACGTCGCCTCCAGCGATGCGACCAACATCGCAACCCGCATCGAGCGCCAGGGCGATGACTATGTCATCAACGGCCGCAAGTGGTGGATTTCGGGCGCGGGTGATCCGCGCTGCGCCATCTACATCCTGATGGGGAAGACCGACCCCGAGGCACCGCGCCACTCCCAGCAGAGCATGGTGCTGGTGCCGGCCAGCACCCCGGGCGTGACGGTGATGCGGCCCTTGAGTGTGCTGGGCTACGACGACGCACCACACGGCCACATGGAGATCGATTTCAAGAACGTGCGCGTGCCGGCCTCCAACATCCTGCTGGGCGAAGGCCGCGGCTTCGAGATCGCCCAAGGTCGCTTGGGCCCGGGGCGCATCCACCACTGCATGCGCCTGATCGGCCAGGCCGAGCGCGCGCTGGAGTACATGTGCAAGCGCGCTTCCGCGCGCGTGGCCTTCGGCAAGCCGGTGGCGGCGCAGACCGTGACGCAGGAACGCATCGCCGAGGCGCGCTGCAAGATCGACATGGCACGCCTGCTCACGCTCAAGGCCGCCTGGATGATGGACGTGGCCGGCAACAAGTTTGCGAAGAACGAGATCGCCATGATCAAGGTGGTCGCCCCCAGCATGGCCTGCCAGGTGATCGACTGGGCCATGCAGGTGCACGGCGGCGGCGGCATGTGCCAGGACTTCCCTCTCGCCTACTCCTACGCCCACGCCCGCACGCTGCGCTTCGCCGACGGCCCGGACGAAGTGCACCGCAACGCCATCGCCAAGCTCGAGCTGGGCAAGTACGCGGCCAACCCCAAGCCGGTGGAGATGCCCATCACACGCGGCTGCTGAAAACCAAGCACAATCCCGGGGCCGGCCTTTGCCGGCCCCTTTTCATTGGAGCTACGGATGATCGACGTCTACTCCTGGGCCACGCCCAATGGCCACAAGGTCCACATCATGCTGGAGGAGTGCGGCCTGCAACTGGGGCGTGACTGGCGCGCGCATGCCATCAACATCGGTGCCGGCGACCAGTTCAAGCCCGAGTTCCTGAAGATCAGCCCGAACAACAAGATCCCGGCCATCGTCGACCCGGCTGGTCCGGATGGCCAAGCCATCTCGCTGTTCGAGTCCGGCGCCATCCTGCTCTATCTGGCGAGCAAGACCGGCAAGTTCCTGCCCAGGACCGACCGCGCGAAGTTCGAGGTGCTGCAGTGGCTGATGTTCCAGATGGGTGGCGTCGGCCCCATGCTGGGCCAGGCCCACCACTTCCGCATCTACGCGCCCGAGAAGATCGAGTACGCCGTCAACCGCTACACCAACGAGGCCAGGCGCCTCTATGGCGTGATGGACAAGCAGCTCGCCTCACAACGCTACATCGCCGGAGATGAATACACGATCGCCGACATCGCCATCTTTCCCTGGCTGCGAAGCTGGCAGAACCAGGGCATCGACTGGGCCGACTACCCGCATCTGAAAAAGTGGTTCGACGAGATCAGCGTGCGGCCAGCCGTGATGCGCGGTGTGCAGGTGCTGGCCGACCTGCGCAAGCCGCTGGTGGACGACAAGGCCCGCGAAATGATGTTTGGCGCCACCCAGTACCAGAAGCGCTGAACGTCTGCCCGGTCTTTACCAGGCCTTGTCCGGCAAACCCGACCAGAGCTCATCCAGGTCGGGGAATTTCCACTTGTCCGGGTCCTCGCGACCGGCGATCTTCTCTTGGCAGTCGGGTGATGACAGGTCGATCACTTCCGGCGTGATGCGCAGTCCGGACTTCGTGGAGTAGAAAGCCTTGACCAGCGGCGTGGTCAGCGACTTGGCCGACTGCTCCACCACCACGCCCAGGCGCCCCGAAGACAGGCGCACCAGCGAGCCGATCGGGTAGATGCCCAGGCTCTTCACGAAAGCCTGGAACACCTTCTGGTCGAAGTGCCCGTTGGCCCATTCGGCCATCTTGCGCAGCGACTCGGCCGGATCCCAGCCGCTCTTGTAGGGCCGGTTCGAGGTGATGGCGTCATACACATCGCACACCGCCCCCATCTTGGCGTAGATGCTGATCTGCTCGTCCTTCAGCCCCTTGGGGTAACCCGAGCCGTCGGTCTTCTCGTGGTGGTACAGGCAGACATCCAGCGCGACCGGATCCACATTGCCCACGGTCAAGAGCATCCTGTGCCCTTCGACCGGGTGGCTTTTGATCACACCGAATTCCTCTTCGGTCAGTTTGCCTGGCTTGTTGAGCACATGCATCGGCATGACTGCCTTGCCCAGATCATGCAGCAGGCCGGCCAGACCGGCCGACCGGATTTTTGCCTCGTCCATGCCCAACTGGCGCGCCAGCGCGATCATCATGGCGCACACGGCCACGGAGTGCATATAGGTGTAGTCGTCGGCCGTCTTCAAGCGCGCCAGACTGATCAGCGCGTTGGCATTGCGCGCCACCGAGTCGGAGATCTCGTCGACCAGGCGCTGGGCACCGGCGGCATCCACCGTCTTGCCCATGCGGGCTTCCTGGAACATGGAGACCACGGCCTTCTTGGACTGCCTGCAGATCTCGGCCGCCCGCTTGAACTCGACCTTGGCCGAAACCGGCTGGATCTCGCGCTGGGCCTCGGCCACGGCCTGCAGCTCCTGCTCGACCTGGGCTTCGGACTGCGCTTCCGAGACAGTGCTCTCCCCTGCCGGTACATCCAGCCCCTTGTCGCTGTCGATCCAGACTTCCTTGATGCTGCTGCTCACAATGCGCTCAAGATCCTTGGGGTCCTTGAGCACAAAGCCGCTGCGCCAGAACGGATGCTCCATCCAGGATCCGCAGAACTCCTTGATGTGCATCCCCAGGATGAGTTGGTCGACGCGGATACGCTTGAGCATGTGGTTCGGGGGGAGGCGAAGTGGAGCAGGCGAAGCGCAGGGGTCAATTCTACCGGGCGCCCTCAGCCAAATTGAAGTCAGCGCAAAGGCACACCGGCCTGTTTCAGATACGTCAGCACCTCAGGGCTCACCGGCCCCAGCGCACGTGCCTGCTCGACCTGCTGCGCCGCAGCGTCCAGCTGCCCCAGCGCCGCCAGCGACACGGCGATCCCCAGCATCCATCGCGGTTCACCCGGACGCAGTTGCAGAGCCATGCCATAGGCCTGAACGGCCTCCTGATGACGCCCCAGCCGCTGGGCCGCGTTGCCACGCACGGCCCACAGGTCGGCCTGTCCTGACAGCACCGGCTCCAGGCGGCCCAGCAGGCTCAGCACGGCGCCAGGACGGCCCAGGGTCAGCTCCATGCGCGCCTGTTCGCGTACCAGCTGGGACAGCAGCGCGACATCCACCGGCTGGGTACGCTCGACCACCCCCACAGCCTCTCGGATCAGATCCAGGGCACCTTCACGCGCGCCCGCATTCCACAGTGCCTGCGCCTGGGCCAGGGTTTCCTGGGCGGCCGCCTGCCGTGGCTGCGCCTGCGTCGTCGCAAGGGGTACGCTGCTCGCAGGCGCTGGAAGCGGCGCGGCTGCAGGGATTGGCGCTCGGCCCGCACCCGGTGCGGCGGTGGCGGTGGCGGTGGTGAGGGGCGCCGCGCGCTTCGGCTCGGTCTGTACTTTCAACGGGGCAGGCGCACTGGCCTTGGCCGCCTCCGCCGGACGATCCGTCTGACGCGCAGCCGCAGGCACCGGCCTGCTGGCCGCAAGACGTACTTCACTGGCCGCTTCCGCGGCCGGTGCAGCGGCACTGGCCGCAGGTTCCGGGGCCGATGCAGCCGGCACGGGCGCAGGCGCAGGGGGCTCGACGATGGCCACCCGCGGCGCGGCAGGCGGGGTGGCAAACATGCCCAGGCCCAGGTACCACGCCACCGTGATGGCGGCCAGGAACAGCACGAGGAGGAGCAGCAGCCAGCGCCCCAGGCGTAAGAACGGGGATGTCACCGACGAAGGCACCGTCATCGTGCCCTGCATCCCGGATTGAAGCGACTCCCGAGGCAGCCCGGGCAAGGCACCCTCGACCCGACGTGCATCGAGATCACGCAACATCTTGTTGATGACACTCACGACATTTCCCCTGCTTGCGGTTTGCGTTGAATGGAGCGCGGTACCAGCAGCCGGCGCCACCAGCGCGGCCGGGGCAGCTGCACCCCCGGCGTGTCGGCTGCGGCGAGTTCGACATGGCGAACCTGTACGCGGCGCGCATTCTCGCCAAAGGCCAGCAGCAGGCACTTGTGGGCCAGCACATTGATCAGCCGCGGCACACCCCGGCTGTACTTCGCCAGCGCGGCCGCGGCGGCCGGCTCGAAGACCCGGATGTCGGTCAGCCCGTCCTCGGCGGCCACCGCCAGCCGGTGCGCCAGATAGGCGTCCACACGCTCGGGCTGCATGCCCCCCAGGTACTCGCTGAAGGTGATGCGCTGCAGGAGCTGGCGGATCTGCGGCCGTGCCAGCACCTCGTCGAGCTCAGGTTGGCCGAACAGCACGATCTGCAGGAGCTTGCGCTTTTCCGTCTCCAGATTCGACAGCAGGCGCAGGCTCTCCAGCGTGGTCATGCGCGTGGCCTGAGCCTCGTCGATACAGACCAGCACCGGCCGCCCCGCCTCGGCATGCCGAAGCAGCCCCGCCTGCAGGCTGGACAGCACCTGGTGTCGGCTCAGCGGCGGAACCAGCTCGATGTCCAGTTCACGGGCCAGGGCCATGAGCAGATCGTCCGGACCCATGTCCGGATTGGGAATGTAGGCCGTGACGAATTCATCTTGGAGGCTGCGCAGCAGCTGGCGGCACAGCAGGGTCTTGCCGCAGCCAACCTCCCCCACGATCTTGAGGAAGCCTTCGCCGCTGCGCAGCGCAATCAGCAGCGTGTTGAGCGCCGCCTGTACGCCCTCGTGCGGATAGAAAAATGCCGGGTCGGGCGTGATGGAAAACGGGAGCTCACGCAGCGAAAAATGCCGCAGGTACATCGCTTACCTTGCCGCGGGTTTCGCGGGCGTCTCCTGGACCGAGCCGTCCAGCTTGATCACGCGGCGACGGCTGGCGTCGATATCTTCCAGGGCAGCGCGCGAACGCTCGGTCTGCGCCTCCCAGTCCTGCGGGCTACGGATGATGGTGGGCTTGATCAGGACCACCAGCTCCTTCTTGCGGGCGGCACTGGCACGGTTGCCGAGCAGGAACCCGAAAGGGTTGCCCGCGGCGGTCGAGCCCGGCACGCCCGAGGCGCTGCGACTCGATGAAACCTGCATCAAGCCGCCAATGGCCGCAATATTGCCGTCCTGCAGGCGAACCATGGTGTCGGTCTCGTTGACGCTGCTGGAGGCCAGCGGAAGCCGGTACAGGCCGACGCTGCCCAGGTCCACGTCCTTGGTCTTCTCGGTCACCGTCGTCACCGAGGGGTGGATGTGCAGCATGATGCTGGTGCCGTCGTCGATCTGCGGGGTCACGTCCAGTGCAATGCCGGAGAAGAAGGGCGTCAGTGTCAGGGTCGGCAAGGTGGTGCTGCCAGCCACACCGGCCACACCACTGCTGGTGGTGGTGCCACCGGTGACGTTGGTCACGAAATAATCGTCCGCGCCCACCTTCAGCACGGCCTTCTGGTTGTTCAGCGTGGCCAGCCGCGGGCTGGAAAGTGTCTGCACATCACCCTGCGACTCCAGGAACCCCAGCACCACGCCGAACTGGCTGGTCGCCAGAGCCAGACCGAACAAGCCGCCGCCCGCGGCCACCGACGGAATCGCAACGGGTGCGACCCCCGTCGCGGTCGCGCCGGAGGAAAGCAGCGCATTGCTCGTCGCCACACCACTGCCCAGCACGCCGATGAGTCCCGTGCCGTTGCTGTCGGAGCCAAACGCACCCCAATTGATGCCGCTTTGCTGCCCCTCACGCAACTCGACCTCGACGATCTTGGCCTCCAGCATGACCTGCCGCTCCACCGCCACCTGCGTGGCCTTGAGGAAACGCTCCACCTGACGCAGTTCGTCCGGCATGGCACGCACCGCCATGATGCCGGCCTGCGGGCTGATCACCACGTTGCGTCCCTCGCCCTTGCCCACGAGCCCGCGCACGGCATCGGACAGCTCGGTCCAGAAGTCGGAACTCGAACTGGTGGAAATGCGGCTGCTCTCGCCCTGGCGCTGGGTGCTCTGGGTGCCCTGGGCGCCCTGGGCGCCCACCACGCCAGTGGCCGCCGTGGCACCGGGTGTCCCGGGGTTGGCAGGTGCCGAGCCGGAAGAAACCCGCACTTCACTGCGCCCGACCCGCTGCGAGTGCGGGTAATTGAGCGTGAAGATGCGCGACTGCAGCGTGGGCGCAAAGATGGTGATGCGGCGTCCCTCCATGCGGAAGTCGTAGCCATAGACATCACGGATCGACTCCAGGGCTTCCTTCACCGTTACACCACGCAGGGTGACGGAGAGGTTGCCGGTCACATCGGGATGCATCAGCATGCTGTAGCGTGTCTCGGCCACCAGGGCCAGGAAGACCTCGCGCGCGCTGGCGTTGTTGACCAGCAGGTCCAGCCGAGGCTCGGGCGGCACGGGCACCGCCGGGGGCGCCGGTTCGGCCAGCGCGTCGCTGACGCGCGCGGGAACCGAGCCACGGGCGGCCGCTGCGGGCGCCGGCGCCAGTTCGGTGCGGATCGCCTCGGCCACATCAGGCGTGCGGCGCGGCCGCTCGGCACAACCGGCCAGCAAGCCGAGGCCCAGACACAGGACGAGTCCAGGGATCAGCCCGGGCATCGCCTGCCGGCGGTGGAGTCGGGTGGTCGTGGTTGCGATCATGATGGTGCCATTTTCATGCATAAAGGTGAATTCAGGGCTGCTCCGGCGGCAGCTGGCGGCGCACAACGCCGGGATACAGGGGAACCTTGCGCAGTTCCCGCCCTTCGCGCAGCCAGACTTCGGTTTCGGTGATGCGTTCGATGCGGGCCCGACCCAGCATCTGGCCTTCGGCATACAGCCGCGTGCCGACAGCGACATGGGTGCGTCCATCGACCACGATCACGGGCCAGGACCCCTGGCTGGCGCGCGGCTTTGCCGCTGCGCCGCCGCTGCCGCCGCCCAACGGGGGAACCGTCGGATCACGCTGCGCCTGCGCGCTCAGCGGCATCATCACGGCCAGCAGCAGGCTCAGCCACGCCACAGCCCCCCCTGCACGCCAGGCCTTCATGTGCCACCTCCGACCAGCCAGACCTGCAGCGTCAACTCGGTCGGCTGCTGTTCACTGTTCACCTTCATCGCGCCCCATCGCAAGGCCGGCAAGGCCTTCTCCAGCGTCTGGACATAGCGGGTCAATTCGGCATACGGGCCCGCCACGGTCAGCTCAAGCGCCTGACGCTTCACCTTGACGCCGGTGGCTGTGGCCACCTCGGCACTGCGGGCATCGGGCGGCAGCGGGCGGTGCGCACCAGCACCAGTCCCTCGTGGCGGCGCAGGAAAAGCACCAACACCCTGGACAGGGGCGTATCGTCGTCAGCAGTCTGCGGCGCGGCCGCAATGTCCTGGTTCACCTGGGCCAGGAGATCACGCACCTGCGCCAGTTCCTCCCGCATCAGGCGGGCGGGGCCAGTTTCGCCGCTGGTGTTTTTCAATTCCTCACGCAGGGTCTGCAGCTCTGCATCCTGCGCAGCAAACCGCCGGGTGATCTGATCGTGGGCAGCCTGGACGGGCGCCAGCCAGATCACATTCGCCAGCAGCATGCTCAGCACCAGCACCATGGCGAACAGGATGGCCCGCTCCCGCAGGCTCAGCGCATCGATCCGCGCCGCGATCACGGTCCACCAGCGCTTCATGGTTTGGCTCCCGGGGTCGCCGGCGCTGCGGCAGTCACCAGCGTATAGGCCCACAGCGGCACGCCGGCCGCACGCGCCAGCACGGGCGCCGGGGCCGCGCCGGGACCGCGGCCATCGGTGGCCACACGCTCGACCTTCACCACGCTCAGTTGCTGGCCCTGCAGCAGCGGGCTCTGCGCCAGCCGCTCCATCCATCCGTTCAAGGCGGCCGGCTCCAGCGTGTAACCGCCCAGTTCCATCGTCAACGCATCCGCCTTGATGGTGGTGACCCAGGCCTGGGGGGGAATGCTGCTCGCCACCAGCTGCAGCCGGGCCGCATGGCCCTGCCCTTCGCGCAGCAGCCCGCGCGTGAGTTCTGCCAGCAGCGCCTGACGCCGTTCCAGTTCGCCCTGGCGGGCCTGCAGTTCCTGCACCAGCGCCGCATCGGCCGGCGCTGAATTCTCCTTGTTGAGGCGGATGGCCGCCTGGAGCCGGACGATCTCGCGCTGATTGGCGCTGACCGACTGCGCATAGCCCTCGGTGAGCGACTGCAGGGTCCAGATCCAGTAGCCCGAAAGAGCACCACCGAGCAGCACGAAAACGCCCAGCGCTGCAGCCATGGTCTGCGCCGAGAAGTAACGCTTCTGCGCCAGGAAGATCGGCGTGCAGAGATTGATTTGCTGGGGCATGGCGGTTCTTCCCGTCGCTCAGAGCTTGCGCTGTTCGCTGCGCAAGAGCACGCCCAGCAGCGGCCAGCACAGCTGACGGTCGGCATCGGTGCCGCCCTCGAAGCCGGGGAACATGGCCGACACATCCAGCGGCAGCACGGCCTGCCCCAGTTGCTGCCCCAGCCAGCGCGCCATCTCCTGCGTGCGCACTCCGGCCTGCACGGTGATGCGGTCCAGCACCAGCGTCGGCCAGGTACGGTCCCACAGATCGAGCGAACGCTGGATCTCCACCACCAGGCGCTGCGCCCGGTCTTCCTCATGACCAGGCTCAGCCAGCGAGAGCTCGACCCCGGCGGTGCCGTCGGCGCCTGCACCCCATGCCGCCTGCATGAAGCCTTCGCCCAGGTCGATGCGACGGGAATAGAAAAGTTCGTCGTTGGCACAGATCGTCAGCAAGGCCTGGCGGTCATCGGTCATCACGATCGCGGCGTAGGCCCGATCGGTCACGCCCAGTCGCCGCGCCAGGGCAGACTGCAGGTTGCGCTGCGCCAGGTCCTGGATGTCGATGACGCGCACTTCGCAGCGCAGCGCCTGCGCCGTCTGCATCACGGAACGGATCTCGGCATTGGCCGCAGCCACCACGAAGAGGCTGGCCGTGGTGCGCGCCCGGTCGTCGCCAACCTTGAGCACATCGAGCGTCAGGTCGTCCACATGCACGCTCACCATTTCCCGGATCTGCCAGCGTGCGGCCGTGCGCAACTCCTCGGGGGGCACCGGGGGGGCGTCGATCTGCAGCATCTGGTACTGGGGCGGCCGCAGCATCGCCCGCGCACCCCGCCCCTTCAGCCCCAAGGCGGCCAGACGCTTGGCAAAGTCCTCAGCGCTGTCGTCGCCCCGACGCTCCACGCCGAAGCGCTCCACGCGAAACACATCCGGGCTTTCCTGCTGCGCCTGAACATAGGCCAGCGCGCGGCCATCCCAGGCCATCACCAGACCATCACGCTGTCGCAAACGACGACCGGTCCAAGGGAACTTCAAAGACACCTCCGCCTGGGCGAGGCCATCGCAACTGCGGGCATGGGCAGGTGAGCGTCCAGAGTGATCAAAGCAGGCGGCCGGGTGAATGAAAACACAGCTATTTTGCTGCATATTTCATAGCTAACGCAGGCAAGTTTTACGTCGGCATGACAAATTGCCAACAATTTGGCGAAATCGCCCGTGAATTGAGAACGCGTGAACGCGTTTCAGTAGTTTTCGCGACTGTAGATCAGGCGGCTGCTGTAGATGCCGAAGGTGGCACGTCCGGTCGGGTTGAGACCGGTCGGATTGATGACCGGCGTGATGCCCCAGGGAAACTGCAACCAGGGCCGCGCGGCCAGGGGGATGGAAATGTCCACAAAACCGCTGTTGTCCGTCCCCGGTCTGGAAAACCTCAGCCCCGCATCGCCCGCGGCCAGTCGGCCTGTCACGTTCACCGTCGCCGTGGTTTCCGTGGCACTGAGGTGATTGCCCAAGACCCCAACCGCCACTTCCGGATAGAAGGTCAAGCCGGCGCCCGAAGTGGGCGCGGTGATGGTGGTGCAACTGTCATCGGTGTTCGTGACCCAGGCACTGCCGTTCCATCGCTGTGCCCGCAGCGTCACCGGCAGCGCCAGCAGCTCCGAACCATAGGCGTTGAGCAGTTGCAGCCGCCCGTAGCGCAAGGTCACATCCCCCAGGTTAGCAGGCGTGCTGCTGGCGGGCACTTCACCGTCAGTGGGCGCGGCACGCAGGGTCACGGCCGTCTCGCCGGCCAGCGCGGACGGGCGGCTGATCTGGTGCTTCGCGGTCACCCCGGCGACGCCATTGCTCCAGCTGCCGGTGGGTGCGGTCGCACTGCTGCTCAGCACTGAACCAGTCGGCAACGTGGCTGCGGAAAAGCCGTAGTTGCTCCAGCTTCCCAGCGCCAGCTTGGCGAAGGAACCGGTGTAATTGCTGGTCGTCCCACCGGCCACGTTCTGCGCGGTCAGCGTGAAAGCCGTGGTGAAACCATCCTCGCTGAAGTAGGTAAATGGGGTGGCGGCCGTGCAGGCATTGGTCAGGGTCGCCGCACTGAAGGCGAAGCGGGCCGGATAGAAGCGTCCGATATTGCCCGAGATCGTCCCAGTCACATTGCCCGCCCCCAGGTAGTCGCCATCGCCCACACTGGGGGTGAGGGTCATGATGCCCACCTCGCTCCAGGCCAAGTTGTTTGGTGTCGCCACCCCGTTGCTGAATCCGCTCACCGTGCCATTGGACAGCGCGCCCGCGCTGCCGCCCACCGGCGCAACCAGCGTGGGCGTCAGCAACACCCCTTCCGGCACCGTCTCACGCCCATAGTTCGGCGTCGTGGCACCGGTGGAAGTGGTCGCCGTCACCGACGCACTGAAGCTTTCGCCGGCCACCACGAAGCGGGCGCCGTTCGCATCGGCAGCGGCCGGATTCGCCGTCTGCGGTGCCGCAGTCTGGCGGATATTGGAGATCACGAAGGCAGCGGGCCTGACGACGAACGCGTTCGAGGTGCCCGTGAGCGCAGTCAGCAGGTTGCCCGCAGCCGTGGGCCCGGCAGCGCGCGTTGCCCGCAGCGTGACCTGGCCGACGTCGGCGTAGTTCAGGGTGAAGGGCGCGTTGCCGTTGGCATCGAAGGTCATCGATACCGCGGTGCTGCTCGCAAAGCTGCCGTTGTCATTGCGGGCAATGGTGGTCGCCGTGCCTCCATTGATGGCCATGAGGTTGCTGCCACTGCAGGTCGTCGGATTGTTGCACTGATACCCCATGCTGACCGTGTTGGAGCCCACCAGCGCTGCCTCGCAGGCCCGGGTGCTGGTGCTGGTACGCACAGCGCGCAGGTAGGAGGTAGCCGAGGACGTGCCCGCCACCTGGTTGTCAATATTGCTCGCGGGACCATCGGCAGCGCCGGAAAAGATGAAGCCCGCGTCATTGAAAGTCATGCTGCAGCTGGTCGCAGCAGTGGCGGTGTTCACGCACACCAGCGCATTGGTTGCGGTGGGACTAAAGGTGGCACTGAGTGTGGCCGGGCTGGTGGTGGAACTGACCGTGGAGGTGGTCTGGCCGCTGGTGCCGATGGCAAACGACGCGCCGCCCGGCGCCAGGGTACCGCTCACGCCTGCGCCGTAGAACGTAGTACAGCCAGTGTTAGCGCAGGCCTTGACGGTCACGGTGGAGGGCGTGCAGGTCAGGCCATCGCCCGGGTATTCGATCCGCAGATGGTGCAGCGTGGTCCCGCAACTCACTGCAGCACGGGAGGTGCCGTTGTAATTCAGGCCACCGTTCTCGTTGCTGCGTATCGTGCTGACTGCCAGCGGGCTCAGAACGCCCGAGAAGAACTTGACTTCGTCGAGCAGCCCCTCCATTGCCTGCCCGGAGTTGAAGGAGCCGCTCACGGCATCCTGCTCCTGCCCGGCCAGGAAGCCATTGGCGTTCAAGGACAGTGCCGCCGTGTCGTAAGTGGTACGGCATTGAACCAGCGTCCCATCAATGTACAGGCACCCCCTACTGCCGGTGCGCGTGAAGGCAAGGTGGTGCCAGGCGTTGTCCGTCAGCGAGGCCGTGATCGACCCCGGCACGGTGTAGGTCAGGTCAGCGGAGTCCCTGACATTGACCACGACCTGGGTCGAATTGACGAGGTAGATCTCCAACTCGTCTTGCGTTCCGGTACCAGAACGCACCCCATGGATCAGTTCCTGCTGCGACTTGCTGACGCTGGTACGGAACCACAGGCTGAGACTGAAATCCGTCAGCCCATTCAGGGCCGAGGCATCCATGCGCAGGTAGTCGCTGGTGCCGGTGGCGGCCAGGCCCAGGGCATTGTTGATCCGGCCGGCCGGACTTGGAGACGTGACGTTGAAAGGCGTGGCATGGCGGCTATTGCCGCTCGCATCCAGCACGGAACCCACCGATCCACTGACGGGGGCACACTCATCGAAACGGTAGTCGGCCCGCACACTCGCAGCCGGCGTCAGCGCCAGCAGGATGCCGATATTTCCGGAAGCCGTGGAGGCCGTCGCAACCCGGTTGCCGCTGGAGCCAGCAGCCGCCTGGCGCTCGATGGACCCGGCGATCGTCACACCGTTGGGCCCGGCGCCCGTTCCGCCATCGAAGATCTCCGTCATGCCGGCGGCCGGCGTCGCGGAGTTCCCGCCCTGGTTGAACTCATAGAGGGCGACCAGCAAAGTGTCCGCGACAGTCGTCGTGACGCCGGGCGCGGTCAATGCCGTGGACGAGGCATTGGACTGGCTGGCCGATGCGTTGACCGGACTAGCCACATCGACCCCGCGAAACGCCATCAGGGCACCCGCGCCGCGGGCGCTGGAGTTGAATGTAAAGGTCACACTGCCGTTCGACACATCGGTGGCGGTGGCGAACTTGTAGAAGACAGAGGCTCCGAGGGTGCCTCCATTGTCTTGGTTCAGCAGACGGATCCAGCCCGCACGATCCTGGGCCACCGGATAGGTGGCAGTGTTCTGGGCCACGTAGGCCACCATGAGGTCGCCCGCAGCCAGACCGACCGGGTTCGTCAGCTGGATGGACGAAATGTTGTTGCTGGCGGCGACATTGATGGTGGTGGCCACGTGATTGACCAGCGCCCAACTGCCTGACAGGGGTCCCAGCCAAAGCGCTAGCAGCAGCCCCAAACGCCAGGCCACAAATCGTGCACCCATTTTCAGTTCCATGTCATAGCTCCACGGTCGCAGTCACGCTGCGCTCGACATAAGCAAGCGAACCGACCGCCCCGCCCTGCGAGGCCGTGGCGCCCAGCCTGAAAATCGTCACGTTGCCCCCGCTCTCGTTGTAGGTCTGGCGTGTGCAGTTGATGACGATAGTGAAGCCCTCGATGACGAACGGCGCGGGCACTGCAGGGCAGGCCGCGGGGGCCGCGATCACGCGGCTCACGCCCCACTCCAGGCCGGCGCGAGCCGCCCAGTAGGCCCGCGAACCCTGCACGTCCTGGGCCGAGGTCAATTGCTGCGTGTTGGAAAACGTCAGCATGAAGGCGCCCAGCGCCGCCAGCACGACCAGCAGGAAGACCGCAGTGATGGCGGCGAAGCCGCGCTGGATGGCGTGCAGGCGCTTCATGGTGTGTTGTTCACATGGACTTCGTGGTACAGGCTCACGGTCTCCGCGTTATCCGTGAACGCCATCGCCAATTGGACCAGGGCATTGCGCTGCAGGTCCGACCCGTTGTAGACAAAATTGCAGGCAGTGACATTGCGCGCCAGGATGGGGCCGCCAGCCGGGCAGGCCGCGGCGGCAAAAGCCCGGCTCGTGCGACGCAGATTGCCCGCCGAACAGACATAGGCCACCACCGGCTCGTTGCCCGGGATCACGTGGAAGCGCTGCCCCCCGGAGGCCAGCGGGAAGCGCTTGCTGCTGATGGTCAGGTTCGATTCTGCGGCCGTCGTGACGGCAGTGACGGTCGCCGTGTTGTCGCCGGCATAGGCATCGGCCCCGGTGATGCCCAGGTTGTAGACCGCGATCAGGTCATTCACCTGGATCTGCTGGTCGGCGGGCAGGATTGCGTTGTTGCCCAGCATATTGAACCGGTCGTCGGCCACGCTGAAGTCCAGCACGCTGTTGGCCTGCGGCCCGGGGCCGGCCGCCGTGTCCACGTCGGCCCGGTAACGCCCGCCCGTGCGGGTGGGGATGAACTCGATGCAATTGTTGTTCGGATTACGAATGCTGTTGGGCAGGGCCTTGCGGATGTCGCGCGCCATGCGGCGTGTCGCCGTGTCGGCCTGGTCGCTCAGGGCGGCACGGCGGGCGGTGTCGAAGTAGGCGTCGATCGGGCTGCGCATGAACACCGCCACCATGGTGCCGATGATGCCCAGGATCACGATCACCATGACCAGTTCGATCAGGGTGAAGCCGCTCTGGGGACGCTGCAGGGTACGCATGGTCAATAGTCCGTCCGAAAACCAACCATGTTGATGTTTTCATTGTCGCGGCTGACCGTCACACTCACGCGTCGGGCATCAACGGTGTCCAGGGTCGCCCCCGTGACCTGGATCTGGATCCGATAACCGTTGAGCAAGGCAGGCATGCCTGTGAAGACCGGTCCCGCAGGAATGACTTCGTTGATGCCGTGGAAGTCGTTGACATCGTCGAAGGTCGCGCGCGTGGCTTCGCCGCCCACCCCATCCGGATCGGCAAACTCCTTCAACAGGATCTCCTCCAACAGCGAATCTGCCAGCACCATGGCCTGCTTGCGCACCATCGGGTCGGCGCTGCGGGCAGCACTGACATCCATGACAACGAGGATGCCGGCAATGCCCAAGGTCACCACCACGATGAAAAAGATCAATTCGACCAGCGTGAAGCCGGTCTGTTTTCGGCTAGTCGTGCACATAGCCTGTCTCCGCCTCGACCGTCACGGTCATACCGATGGCCACCCCCGCCTGTGTGACCTGCAGCGCCAAGGCTTGGCTGGGCTGGCCGAGCGGATTGAAAAAGAAGGCTGCGCCAGGCACCGCCTGATAGGCTACGCCCGCTGGCGCCGTGATGTTGCCAGCGGGCTCACCCCTGGGGCCGACCAGCGCACCCGTACAAGTGTTTGTTGCCGCCGCAGGCGCAATGCTCAGCGTCGCCGAATCCGCCGCGAATGCCACGCAGACGGTGCGCCGCTGTGCGATGGCCGTCTTCTGCGCATAACGCATCAGCGCGAGGGTTTCGTCATGAAACCCCCGCGCTGCGAAAATTCTTTCATCGAAACGAGGTCCCACAAAAACGGCCAGTATCCCGATTAGCAGAATCACCATAACCAATTCGATTAGCGTGAAACCACCGCAAGAGGATAGAGAAGATCGCGTGGTCTGGGTGCGAGCAACAAAAAAAGCCGCCAATTTGGCGGCTGTCTTTGCTTGGCGCGCAAACGCCATTTCCATCTGCTCCGCGCAGTTCAGTTCGTGCAGATCACGCTGACCGGGAAACCTGCAGCGGTTGCGCCCTGCGTATGCGCAACGTTGCATGCCGCAACGGAACCGCCACGGCCAGCAGGATTGGCGCAGGTGATCACAGCCGCAGCATTTACAAATGCGACGTTGGTCGGCATGGCGCCACCGGTGAGCAGCGGCGTCAGAGCAGCACACGTCGTGGTGCCGGAAGTAATCACGGTGGCACCGGCATTCCCAGCGACAGCCGAGGCGTAATTAATTGCGGCAGCTGAACTCAGTGCACCAGCGGTACCCTGTGCCGAAGCGTCACCGGCCTGACCACCCAGATCCACAAATCGAGGAATTGCCACGGCAGCCAGGATGCCGAGGATCACGATCACCATCACCAGTTCGATCAGGGTAAAACCACGTTGCTGTTTCATGTCAGGCTCCAGTCCAGGAAAAATCTCAAATTGAGCGGCACCAAGGAGAACCGCTATCGTTTTTGAAGTATAACCTTGCCCCCCGAAAAGCGCACCCCAGACAAGAGGTATCCGTGTGTAAAACGTCACACCAGCGCGGCATTTCCAGCGCCGGGCGCGCCACTCAACCGCCCCCGCGCCCCATGGCCGCCTGGCCCAGGTTCCACAAGGGCAGGAAGACCCCCAGCGCCAGCAGCAGCACCAGCACGCCGATGAAGGCCAGCAAGATGGGTTCGATGGCGGTGGACAGGCCCTTGATGGCGTAGTCGGTGTCGCGCTCGTACATCTCGGCGATTTCGAACAGCAGCGAATCGAGTTCACCGGTTTCCTCGCCCACGGTGATCATCTGCAGCACCACCGGGGTAAAAACGCCGGTGGCCGCGGCGCAGCGCGAGATGCTCTCCCCGCGCTCGATGCCGTCGCGCATCTGCTCGACGCGCGCGCCGATGTAGGCGTTGTCCACCGTCTGCGCCACCACGGTCAGCGCCTGCACCAGCGGCACCCCGCTCTGGCTGGAGAGCGCAAAGCTGCGGGCAAAGCGCCCCAGCGTGGCTTTGAGGATGATGGGGCCGACGATCGGCAGGCTGAGCTTGCGCCGGTCCCAGTTGTAGCGCCCCTGCGGCGTGCCCAGGTAGGAGCGAACCATGACCCCGGCCGCCACCGCCAGTACCAGCAGCACCGGCCACCAGGTGATCGTCCAGGTGGAGAAACCCAGCAGGCCGCGGGTGATCAGCGGCAACTGGGTGTTGAAGCCGGCGAACACCTTGGCGAACACCGGCAGCACGAAAATATTGATGATGACCACTGCGATCAGCATGGCGATGATGACGAAGGTCGGGTAACGCAGAGCCTGCTTGATGCGGGCGCGCACATCACGCTCGAACTCCAGATGCTCGGCCAGGCGCAGGAAGACCTCGGTCAGGCGGCCGGTCATCTCACCCACCCGCACCATGGCCACGTAGAAAGGGCCGAAAACCTTGGGGTGGCGCGACAGCGAGGTGGCCATGTCGCGCCCCTGGTCCAGGCCGCTGCGCACGTCCTTGAGCACATCGACCATGGCCGGCTTCTCGGCCGACGCCTCCAGCCCGGCAAACGCGCGCAGGATGGGCACGCCCGCCTTGTTCAGCGTGTACATCTGGCGCGAGAAGATGAGCACGTCTTCAATGGCGATAGCCCGGCGATTGAGATGCTCCCACCAGCTCTCGGAAGCAGGCGCTTCTGGCGCCACCAGAATCTGCACCGGGACCAGCCCAAGACTGAGCAAGCGGTCGGCCACGGCATCTTCCGACATCGCCTCCTGCTCACCCTGGATCAGTTCACCCTGGCTGTTGCGCCCACGCCACGCATAAAGGGCCATATCAGCGCCTAATCTTCAAGGTCGTAGCCCACCCGCATGGCCTCGGCCAGCGACGTTCGCCCCTGGCGCACGAGTTCCAGCGCCTGGTGCGTCAGCGTCTGCCCGTCCATGCGCGAGCGCGCGGTCTGCAGGAAGGCGGCCGGATCGGAGCGGCTGGCCGACTGCGTCAGCTCGGCATCCATCTCCAGCATCTCGTAGACGCCCTGACGGCCCGAGTAGCCGGTGCCGTTGCAGGCGGAACAGCCGCGGCCCCGCTTGGCGTGCACGTGCTCCCCCGAGCCCACCAGACCAGACAACCACGCACGCTCCTGCGCGTCGGGCTCATGCGGCTCAGCGCAGGTCGCACAGATCAGCCGCACCAGACGCTGCGCAACAACGGCCTGCAGCGAGGTGGCCACCATGAACGGCGGCACCCCCATGTCCAGCAGGCGGAAGGGAGTGCTGGCCGCATCGCGTGTGTGCAGGGTGGAGAGCACGAGGTGACCGGTTATGGCGGCGCGCAGACCGATCTCGGCTGTTTCGGCGTCTCGCATTTCGCCGACCAGGATCACATCCGGATCCTGGCGCAGGGTCGCGCGCAAGACCTTGGCGAAGGAAAGCTCAATCTTTTCGTTGACCTGCACCTGGGTGATGCCGGGCAGGCGGTATTCCACCGGGTCCTCGACCGTGATCATCTTGAGTTCGCTGGAATTGAGTTCGGCCAGCGCAGCGTACAGGGTGGTGGTCTTGCCCGAGCCGGTCGGGCCCGTCACAAGGATCAGCCCGGACGTACGCCCCAGCAACTGGCGAAAGCGCGCCAGCATGGCCGGCGGCATGCCGATGCGGTCGAGCTGGCGCACCCCGCCGTCCAGGCTCAGCAGACGCATCACCACGGACTCGCCGTAGGTGCTGGGCATGGTGGACAGGCGCACGTCGATGGTCTGGTCCTTCAGGCGCACACTGAAACGGCCGTCTTGCGGCAGGCGCTTCTCGGAGATGTCCAGGCCGGCCATGAGCTTGATGCGCTGGGCCAGGGCTGCGCCGATGCGCTTCTCGGCCTGGGTTTGCGTCTGCAGCACACCATCGACACGCACGCGGATCTGCAGGCCGGACTCCAGGGGTTCGATGTGGATGTCCGAGGCGCCGACCTGCGTGGCGTCCTCGAACAGCGACTGCAGCAGTCGCACCACAGGCGCGCCTTCGGCGCCGGCGGAGGCCGACAGCTCGCCGAAGTCGACCGCGTCGCCCAGATCCTTCTCAAGCGCACGCGCCAGACCGCTGATCTCTTCGGTACGTCGGTAAAGACGGTCGCAGGCCAAAGCCAGCTGGCTCTCAGGCACGGCTGCAATGCTGATGCTGCGCTTGAGCAGGCGGGTGATTTCGTCGTAGGCAAACAGGTCCAGCGGGTCGGCCATGGCCACCAGCAGGCTGTCGCCCTTGTCTTCCAGTACCAGGGCGCGAAAACGTCGCGCGGCCGATTCCTGCAGCAGCTTGACCACGTCGCCGCGGAACGGGTAGGTCTTGAGATTGACGAAGGGCACGCGCAACTGGCGCGCCAGCGCGTCAGCCAGCAACTCCTCGGTGATGACGCCGCTTTCGATCAGCAGGCGACCGACCTTCTTGCCAGTCTGTTGCTGCAGCTCCAGGGTCTGCTGCAGCTGTTCCTGCGAGATGAGACGTTGCTGAACCAGCACGTCGCCCAGGCGCAGCTTCTCCGGGCGCCCTGCGGGAGGGCGGGGACCTGCGGGCTTGGCGATGGCTGCAGCAGCCGTGTTCATGAGTCAGTCCTTGCGTGGCACATTAACTATCAAAATAGTAGCATGGGACGCAGGATTTGAGTCGCCCGCCGGCGCACAGAAACGGGAAATCAGTGCAAATGTCGCGGTTTTCGACCGCCACCATGGCCACCCCCGTGGCCTCCGCCGGACCCGCGGGGCGGCTTGCCAAGCTCCAGCGAGTTGACCAGCGAGTCGAAGCGCTGGCTGAACAGGCGGTCCACCTCACTCACCACGCCACCGAGCTCGGAGGCATCGAAGTGACGCTCCATCAGGCTGATCATGTCCTGCACCAGCAGGTCGCGCTGGACCTGCATGATGGCTGCCGGGTTGGGGCCGACGAAGAGCATCATGAAGTCATCCCGTGACTGCGCGCTGGGGTCGGCTTCGTCCTCGTCGAACTCGGTGTCGTAGAAGGTGACTTCGATGGCAGCCCCGGCCTGCGACAACTCATTGAGGTTCATGCACATCTCATCGAGCGACTGGCGGAAATCATCGCTGCCGATCACGGTCCAGCACAGCTGAAGCATGTGCTCCTGAACGTCGAAGCGTATGCCCGGTTCGTCCTCGTAGTGACTATGCGCGCCATCCGCCAGCGAACGGGCGCCCGCGTACTTCCAAAGCGGCTTGAGCGCCTCCTGAAGCTGATCGAAGCCGACCTCCAGGCGCAGGAGCACCTGACCATGCACATGGATTTCAAAAGGGGTGTGGTAGCTTGCCATCGTGTTCTCTCTGTGTTGCCCTGTGCCAATCATCAAACCAACACCGAATCCGCACAAGCCGGGATCGAACCCGCGCGCGTAGCGCGCTTCGTCATGACCGCCCTTGGGCGTGCCGGTTCGCGATTGCCGAACCGATATCGCAAATTGAAATTATGGTGCCTCGAGCCGGGATCGAACCGGCACGCCCCATTTCTGGAAGCGGCGGATTTTAAGTCCGCTGTGTCTACCAATTTCACCATCGAGGCCATGCAGCCCTTGGATTGTCCTGCATAAGACGGACGCGGCCCGGGCGGTCTCAGCGCTTGCGGACAGGAGCATCAAACATGTGAAATGGAGCGGGAGAAGAGTCTCGAACTCTCGACCTCAACCTTGGCAAGGTTGCGCTCTACCAACTGAGCTACTCCCGCATGGAGTCTGGAGGCGCGGGCCGGAGTCGAACCGACCTACACGGATTTGCAATCCGGTGCATAACCGCTTTGCTACCGCGCCAGATTACTAACACGACCAACCCGGGGACTGGTCATTGCCTGAATGAAAAAGGGAAGCGCTTGCTTCCCTTTTCGGAATGTGGAGCGGGAAAAGAGTCTCGAACTCTCGACCTCAACCTTGGCAAGGTTGCGCTCTACCAACTGAGCTATTCCCGCGTTTTCAAGCCTCAAATTATAGCTGCATTTTCACGGCTTTGCAAAACAGCGACTGATTTTTTCAGATCATGGCCGGTTCAATGCTTGATCGCGTCCTGCACCGGCGGCACGGCCGGGGTCACGGGCGCAGCGACCGCGGGCTCCTCGTCGGGCAGCGGCGTGGGCTTGCGCTCCAGTGCGACCTCCAGCACCTTGTCGATCCAGCGAACCGGCACGATGTCCAGCCCGCTCTTCACGTTGTCGGGGATCTCCTGCAGATCCTTGACGTTCTCTTCGGGAATCAGCACCGTCTTGATGCCGCCCCGCAGAGCCGCCAGCAGTTTTTCCTTCAAGCCGCCGATGGCCGTGACTTCACCACGCAGAGTGATCTCGCCCGTCATGGCCACATCACCACGCACCGGAATGCCCGTCAGAGCCGACACCATGGAGGTCGTCATGGCGGCACCCGCACTGGGGCCGT
The DNA here is from genome assembly GCA_030695415.1 of Hylemonella sp. Taxonomy (GTDB): domain Bacteria; phylum Pseudomonadota; class Gammaproteobacteria; order Burkholderiales; family Burkholderiaceae_C; genus Hylemonella. Next base: position 6,979 of record JAUYQZ010000024.1, on the reverse strand, counting down.
CCTTGGGCGTGGCGCCATCGGGCACGTGGATGTGCATGTCACGCTTCTCGAAGTACTCGTCGGGAATGCCCAGTTGGCGGGAACGGCTGCGCACCACGGTGCGGGCCGCCTCGACCGACTCCTTCATCACGTCACCCAGCGAACCGGTGCGCGTGATCACGCCTTTGCCGGGCATCAGTGCCGTCTCGATGGTCAGCAGGTCGCCCCCCACCTCGGTCCACGCCAGCCCGACCACCTGGCCCACCTGGTTTTGCTGCTCGGCACGGCCATAGCTGTACTTGCGCACACCCAGGTAGTCGTTGAGATTCTCGGCCGAGACCTGGACCAGCGGCTGCAGCTTCTTGAGCTGCAGGCCCTTGACCACCTTGCGGCAGATCTTGGAGATCTCGCGTTCCAGTGAACGCACGCCGGCCTCGCGGGTGTAGTAGCGCACGATGTCGCGCAGGGCATCCTCGACGATCAGCAACTCTTCTTCCTTGACGCCGTTGTTCTTCAACTGCTTGGGGAGCAGGTAGCGCTGGGCAATGTTGACCTTCTCATCCTCGGTATAGCCCGAGAGGCGGATGACTTCCATGCGGTCCAGCAGGGCTGGCGGAATGTTCATCGAGTTGGACGTCGCCACGAACATCACGTCGCTAAGGTCGAAATCAACTTCGACGTAATGATCGCCAAACTTGTTGTTCTGCTCGGGATCCAGCACCTCCAGCAACGCGCTGGACGGGTCCCCGCGGAAGTCGGTCCCCAGCTTGTCGATTTCATCGAGCAGGAACAGCGGATTGCGGGTGCCGGCCTTGGTCAGGCTCTGCAGCACTTTGCCCGGCATGGCACCGATGTAGGTCCGACGGTGGCCACGGATCTCGGCCTCGTCACGCATGCCGCCCAGCGCCATACGCACGTACTTGCGACCGGTGGCCTTGGCCACCGACTGCCCCAGCGAGGTCTTGCCCACGCCCGGCGGGCCCACGAGGCACAGGATCGGTGCCTTGACCTTGTCGACCCGCTGCTGCACAGCAAGATACTCAAGAATGCGGTCCTTGACTTTTTCCAGGCCGAAGTGGTCTTCGTTGAGCACCGCCTCGGCATTGGTCAGGTCGTGCTTGATCTTGGTCTTCTTGCTCCAGGGCAGGCCCACCAGGGTGTCGATGTAGTTGCGCACCACCGTGGCTTCGGCCGACATGGGCGACATGAGCTTGAGCTTCTTGAGCTCGTTCTCGGCCTTCTTGCGGGCTTCCGCGGGCATCTTGGCCGCCTTGATCTTCTTCTCGATCTCTTCGATGTCGGCGCCGTCTTCGCCCTCGCCCAACTCCTTCTGGATGGCCTTGACCTGCTCGTTCAGGTAGAAGTCGCGCTGGTTCTTCTCCATCTGGCGCTTGACGCGGCCGCGGATGCGCTTGTCGACGTTGAGGATGTCCACCTCGCGCTCGATCTGCTCGAACAGGTTCTCCAGACGCTCCTTGATGTCGGACAGGCTCAGCACGGTCTGCTTGTTCTCCAGCTTGAGCGGGAGATGCGCGGCAATGGTGTCGGCCAGGCGACCCGGATCGTCGATGCTGGAGATGGAGGTCAGAATTTCGGGCGGGATCTTCTTGTTGAGCTTGACGTACTGGTCGAACTGCTGCATCACGGCGCGGCGCAGGGCTTCGATCTCGCTGGCCTGCTTGGGCTCGTCAGCGCCGGCCTCGGTAACGGCCTGAACCGGCGTCACGGTGGCCGTGAAATGCGTGTCGCCTTCGATGATCTTGTCGACCAGGGCGCGCTGCTGCCCCTCGACCAGCACCTTCACGGTGCCATCGGGCAGCTTGAGCATCTGCAGGATGGTGGAGACGCAGCCGACCTCGAACATGTCGGAGACCTGCGGCTCGTCCTTGGCAGCAGCCTTCTGCGCCACGAGCATGATGCGGCGCTCGGCTTCCATGGCCGATTCGAGCGCCTTGATGCTCTTGGGACGACCCACGAACAGCGGGATCACCATGTGCGGGAAGATCACGACATCGCGCAGCGGCAGGAGCGGCAATTCGATGGGGGTGGCAGGCAGGGGGGTATGACCGGACATGGGTAAACCTTTGGATGACCTGTTGAATATGGTTGGCTGATCGGAATTTTCAACCCGGCTTTGATTATGAGACGGGCTACAAGGTCAAAACCATGAAGGTGGGGCAGGAAAACCCGCTGCTTCAGGCCTTCTTGGCCGCCTCGCGATACACCAGCAAGGGCGGCTTGTTTTCCTCGACGGTGGACTCATCCACCACCACCCGCTCGACGTTGGTCATGCCCGGCAGCTCGAACATGGTGTTGATCAGGGACTGCTCCAGGATGGAGCGCAGCCCACGCGCACCGGTCTTGCGGGCCAGCGCCTTGCGGGCAATGGCCTTGAGCGCGGCAGGGCGAATCTCCAGGTCCACACCCTCCATGGCAAACAGCTTGGCGTACTGCTTGAGCAGGGCGTTCTTGGGCTCGGTCAGGATCTGGACCAGTGCGTCCTCGCTGAGCTCAGCCAGCGTGGCCACCACGGGCATGCGCCCCACCAGTTCGGGAATGAGGCCGAACTTGATCAGATCCTCAGGCTCGACGTCCTTGAACACCTCGGTCAGGCTGCGCTGCTTCTTGCTCTTGACCGCCGCGCCAAAACCGATGCCGGACGACTCGGTACGGTTCTCGATCACCTTCTCCAGGCCGGCAAAAGCGCCGCCACAGATGAAAAGGATGTTGGTGGTGTCGATCTGGATGAAATCCTGGTTGGGATGCTTGCGCCCGCCCTGCGGCGGCACGCTGGCCATGGTGCCTTCAATCAGCTTGAGCAGGGCTTGCTGCACGCCTTCACCTGACACGTCGCGGGTGATGGAAGGGTTGTCGGACTTGCGCGAAATCTTGTCGATCTCGTCAATGTAGACAATGCCGCGCTGCGCGCGTTCGACTTCGTAATTGCAGCTTTGCAGCAGCTTGGCAATGATGTTCTCGACATCCTCGCCCACGTAGCCGGCTTCGGTCAGCGTGGTGGCATCGGCCATGACGAAGGGAACGTTGAGCTGGCGCGCCAGCGTCTGCGCCAGCAGTGTCTTGCCCGAGCCCGTGGGGCCGATCAGCAGGATGTTGCTCTTGCTCAGCTCGACATCGTCCTTACGCGCCTGCTCCTTGTGCTGCAGCCGTTTGTAGTGGTTGTAGACCGCCACCGCCAGCGTGCGCTTGGCGGCTTCCTGCCCAATCACGTAGTTGTCCAGGTTGAGCTTGATCTCGGACGGTATGGGCAGGTTGCCGCGCCCTTCCGTGGACTCGGTGCTCGCCGGCAACTCATCCCGGATGATTTCGTTGCACAACTCGATGCATTCGTCGCAGACGAAAACCGAAGGACCGGCAATCAGCTTCTTGACCTCGTGCTGGCTCTTGCCGCAGAAAGAGCAGTACAGGGTTTTTTCGCTGGTCGTGCCTTTTTTGTCGGCCATGTGAGGAACGCCTTTTCGGGGTTTACCGAATCTATGATAACCAAGCCGCGCCAGCCCCGACCGCGGAACTGGCGCCAGAAAACAACAGGCCCATCAAGGGCGCTTGGCGATGACCTGGTCCACCAGGCCGTAATCCTTGGCCTCGTCGGCCGAGAGGTAGTAATCCCGCTCGGTGTCGCGCTCGATCTTCTCCAGGGGCTGGCCGGTGCGCTCGGCCAGGATCTTGTTGAGCTGCTCGCGGGTCTTGAGGATTTCGCGGGCGTGGATCTCGATTTCGGTGGCCTGGCCCTGGGTGCCGCCCAGGGGCTGGTGGATCATGACCTTCGAATTGGGCAAGGAGAAGCGCTTGCCCTTGGCGCCCGCGGCCAGCAGGAAGGCCCCCATGCTGGCGGCCATGCCCACGCACAGCGTGGACACATCGGGCTTGATGAAGTTCATGGTGTCGAAGATCGCCATGCCGGCGCTCACCGAACCGCCGGGGGAGTTGATGTAGAAGGAAATGTCCTTGTCCGGGTTCTCGCTCTCCAGGAACAGCAACTGGGCCACCACCAGATTGGCCGTCTGATCGTTGACCGGGCCGACCAGGAACACCACACGCTCCTTGAGCAGGCGGGAGTAGATGTCGTAGGAACGCTCGCCGCGGCCCGACTGCTCGATCACCATCGGGATCATGCCGAGGGCCTGGGTATCCAGGGCACCGTTGTATGCAGGGTTGCGCAGGTTCATGTCATCTCCATATATGGGTCTACTTTACCGAAAAAATACCGCCCCAAACGCAAGTGGGGCTTGCAGCCCGGACTGCAAGCCCGGGCACCAAGCCCCACCGACCGGGATCCCGATGAATCGCTCAGGCCTGGCCCATCAGTTCGTCGAAGGAAATCGCCTTTTCGCTCACCTTGGCCTTGGACAGCACAAATTCGGTGACGTTGTTCTCGATCACCACGGCCTCGACCTCGGCCATGCGGCGGTTGTCGCCGAGGTACCAGCGCTTGACGTCTTCCGGACGCTCGTAGCTGGCTGCCAGCTCGTCCACGTGGGCCTTGATCTGCTCCGGGGTGGCGTGCAGGCTGTTCTGACGAACCAGTTCGGCCACCACCAGGCCCAGGCGCACGCGACGCTCCGCCTGCGGCTGGAACATCTCGCCGGGAATCGGTGCCTTGTCGGCGTCCTTGATGCCGCGCTGCTTGAGGTCGGCGCGGGCACCCTCGACCATGCGGTCGATCTCGGCCTGCAGGATGGACTTGGGAACATCCAGTTCGGCCTTGGCCACGAGCGCGTCCATGACGGCCTGCTTGTTGCGGGCGGCCAGGCGCGACTTGACCTCACGCTCCAGGTTCTTCTTGATGTCGGCGTTCAGGGCGGCCACGGTGCCTTCGGCCACGCCCAGCGACTTGGCCAGTGCATCGTTGACTTCGGGCAGATGAGCCGCCTCGATTTTCTTGAGCGTGACCATGAAATCGGCGGTTTTGCCGGCGACGTCCTGGCCATGGTAATCCGCCGGGAAGGCCAGCGGGAAGGTCTTGCTTTCACCGGACTTCATGCCACGCACAGCGTCCTCGAACTCCTTGAGCATCTGGCCATCGCCGACCAGGAACTGGAAATCATCCGACTTGCCGCCGGCAAAGGGCTCGCCGTCGATCTTGCCTTCGAAGTCCACGGTCACGCGGTCGCCGTCCTGGGCGGCCGCGTCCATGGCACGCTGGGCGAAGGTGCGTCGCTGCTTGCGCAGGATGTCCAGGGTCTTCTGGATCGCGGCCTCGCTGACCTCGGAGTTCAGCTTCTCGATCTCGGCACCGCTCAGCTCACCGATCTTGACTTCCGGGTAGACCTCGAACACGGCATCGAAGCTGACCTCACCCTCCGGCGCGCCGTCCTTCTCGGTGATGCGCGGCTGGCCGGCCACCCGCAGCTTGGCTTCGTTGGCGGCCTGGCTGAAGGCTTCGCCGACCTTGTCGTTCAGCACTTCGTAGTGCACGGAATAGCCATAACGCTGCGACACCACGTTCATCGGCACCTTGCCGGGACGGAAGCCGTCCATCTTGACAGTGCGCGCCAGTTTCTTGAGGCGCGTCTCGACTTCCGACTGAATGGCTGCCAGCGGCAGGCTCAGGGTGATCTTGCGCTCGAGCTTCTCGAGGGTTTCAACGGTAACGGCCATGATGCTCTCACTCCAAAAATTTAAAAACGGGGACGGCTTGGCAGCCGCACTCCCGGCCGGTCCGGTGGCCCCATGGGCAGCCCGGACTGGTGCGCGGGGGGGGACTCGAACCCCCACAGTGTTGCCACCGTCAGGACCTAAACCTGGTGCGTCTACCAATTTCGCCACCCGCGCCCTTGCGGGCAACCCGACATTTTATGCGATGCCCGCGCCGCTACCCTGGACCGCACGGGTTTATGCAAACTCCGGCGGTTCCCGCTTGACGCGAAACCATGCGGCGTACATCGCCGGAAGCGCCAGCAGCGTCAGTGCCGTGGCCACCACCAGCCCGCCCATGATGGCGACCGCCATGGGTCCCCAGAACACCGAGCGCGACAGCGGGATCATGGCCAGCACGGCCGCCGCAGCCGTCAGCACGATGGGCCGCAGCCGGCGCACAGCCGCCTCGACGATGGCCGTCCAGGCCGCCACGCCGCGCGCCCTGTCCTGCTCGATCTGGTCGATCAGGATGACCGAGTTGCGCTGGATCATGCCCATGAGCGCGATCACGCCCAGCAGCGCCACAAAGCCGAATGGCCGGTCCAGCAGCAGCAGCGCGGCCGCGACACCTGCAATGCCCAGCGGCCCGGTCAGGAACACCAGCATGGCGCGGCTGAAGCTGTGCAGTTGCAGCATCAGCAGGGTGAAAGTGATGAACAGCATGATGGGAATGCCCGCGGCAATGGAGGACGACCCCTTGGAGCTCTCTTCCACAGCGCCAGCCACCTGCAGCTTGTAGCCCTGGGGCCATTTGGCCTCCAGTGCCCGCAACCTGGGCAGCAATTCGTTGGTGACGGTGGCACCCTGCAGGCCTTCGACGATGTCGCTTTGCACGGTAATGGCGTAGTCGCGGTTTTCGCGCCACATGACACCGGGCTCCCAGGTAAAGACCGGTTTGGCGATCTGGGTCAGCGGAATGGTCTTGCCCGACGCGGTGGGCAAGTAACCGTTGCCCAGGTCCGAGATGGCGTTGCGCTCGTCCAGCGGTTGGCGCAGCACGATGTCGATCTGCTTGTCACCGTCGCGAAACTGCCCGACGGTGGCGCCCGAAAGGTTGATGCGCGAGGCCTGTGCGATCGACTGGCTGCTGACACCCAGCGCGCGCGCCTTGGATTGGTCCACTTCCAGACGCAGCACCTTGACCGATTCGTTCCAGTTGTCGTTGACCCCGCGCGTGTTGGCACTGGCACGCATGATGGCCTTGACCTCGTCGGCGCGCTCGCGCAGCACCTGCGGATCGGCGCCGACCACACGGAACATCACGGGGTAAGGCACGGGCGGGCCGTTGGGCAAGAGCTTGATGCGTCCGCGCACCTCGGGAAACTCGGTGGCCATCAGCGCG
>JAUYQZ010000011.1 GCA_030695415.1 Hylemonella sp. | reverse complement strand
CGTGACATGCGGCACCTGGGCCGCACCGGTATGCGCGGCAATTGCAAAACCGGCCGCGCGCAGTTCGGCGCCGAGCGTCTCGCCGAGCCGGCGCAGCGGCGCCGGCGTCTGGCGGCAACCCGCCCACAGGATGCCGCGCTGCGGCCAGAAACCGAGCCGGTCGAGGCTCAGCTCGAAGGCTTCGGCGCGTACCGCAGCCGCGATCCGTTCGAGCTCGGCGACCTGACTCGGCGTCACCGAGCCGACGAAAGCCAGGGTCAGATGCAAGGACGCCGGACGGATGGTCCGGCCGCCCCCGCCCGCCAGGCTGTGACCAAGGGCCGCCAGGTGGCCAGTGGCCTCGGCGTCGGGCCACAACGCAAAGAACACGCGCCGCGAGCGAGCCTCGCTCATGCTGCCGCGTCGGCGCGCACCAGCAGCGCCACGGCCTCGGCGGCAATGCCCTCGCCGCGCCCCTCGAAGCCGAGCCGCTCGTTGGTCTTGCCCTTGACGTTGACGGCCGTGAGCTCGATGCCGAGGTCGGCCGCAATGTTGGCGCGCATCGCCGCGACATGGGGCGCGATGCGCGGCGCCTGGGCGATCACCGTGGCATCGATGTTGCCGACCTGCCAGCCGGCCGCGCGCACCGCCTGCATCGCGCCGCGCAGCAGGGTCCGGCTGTCGGCGCCCTCCCACTGCGAACCGGTGTCGGGAAACATGCCGCCGATGTCGCCCAACCCGGCCGCGCCGAGGATCGCATCGGTGATCGCATGCAGCAGCGCGTCGGCATCGGAATGCCCGAGCAGGCCGCGCGGGTAAGCGATCTCGACGCCGCCGAGGATCAGCTTGCGGCCCGGCGCCAGCGCGTGCACGTCATAGCCCTGGCCGATGCGGTATGGCAGCTTCATGTCAGGAATCTCCCTTCGTGGCGGCGGCATCGATCTGCCGCAGTGCCTGTTCGATTTCTTGCTGCGCCGCGGGACGCACCAGGCGGGCGAGTTCCTGGCCCTGGCGCAGGAATATCAGCGTGGGCCAGAGTTTGACGCGGAAGGAACGCCCCAGGCGGCGCCCGGGACCGTCTTCGACCTTGATGTGGCGCACCCCGGGATGGGCGTTCAGCGCGGCGGCAATCAGGGGCTGGGCAGCACGGCAATGCCCGCAATAGGCGGCGCCGAACTCGATCACGGTCGCCTCGCGGAGCGCATCGATCGCCTCGCGCGCGGGTTCGCTTGCGGGTTCGCGTGCCAGTTCGCCCGTCAATCCTTGCCTCGCATCCGCCGGCTTCATCGCGCCCCCATGGGAATGCCCAGGGCCTTGCCGATCATCGCGCGCGTCCCGGCACTGTCCCAATCCCTGGCCCCATAGTATTTGCCGACCACGCGACCGCGGGCATCGACCACCACGGTCAGCGGCAGCCGATTGGCGCCCAGCATGTTCTCCAGGAGCAGGCGCTGGTCGATGAAGTGGGCGAAACTGGTCGGATATAGCTTCAGGAAGGCCCGGGCCTTGTCGGGATAGTCGTCGGTGGAAATGCCGATCATCGCGAATTTCTTGCCTTCGTAGCGCCAGAACAACTGTTCCAGCGAACCCATTTCGGACCGGCAGGGCCCGCACCAACTGGCCCAGACATTGATCAGCAGCGGCTTGCCGCGAAATTCCGAGAGCTTGCGCGAAGGACCGGCCAGGCCTTGCATGGTGGCCTCGCGCAGCGTGCCGCCGATTTCGACTTCGCCGGGAGTGGCCGCCAGGGCAGGCATCGCACTGCCGAGCAGGCAGAGCAGGATCAGGCGAAGCATGGCTTTGCTCATTGACTCGGCTTTCCGCGGTTCTGCAGTATCCATTCCGCAAGCTGCAGATCGAGCGGATAGGTGACCTTGAGGTTGCTCGCGTCGGCCGCCACCAGGCGCGGCGCCAGCCGCAGCGTCTCGATGGCGCTGGCTTCGTCGGTCACCTGCGGCGCAAAATCGAGCGCATCGAGCAACAGGCGATGGCGGAACATCTGCGGCGTCTGCGCCTGCCACAGGCCGTCGCGCGGGACAGTCTGGCGCACACGGCCGTTCTCGTCGGCACGCTTCAGGGTGTCGGCCACCGGCACCGCCAGCAGGCCGCCGGCATCATCCTCGCCGACCTCGGCGATCAGGTTCTCGACCATGGCCACGGTCAGGCAGGGCCGCGCCGCGTCGTGCACCAGCACCCAGTCGTTGCCGATATCCATCCGCTCGCCGAGTACGCCGGCCATCGCCCGCAGGCCGTTGGCGACGCTGTGCGCGCGGGTGTCGCCGCCGCAGCGCAGGACGTGCAGCTTCGGGCCCAGCGTGGCCATCGCGGCAGCGGGCCAGTGCGCATCATCGGGCGCCAGCACCACGAACACATGGGCAATCGCCGGAGTGGCGCACAATGTCGCCAGGGCGTGCCGAATCATCGGCTGGCCGGCCAGCGGCAGGTATTGTTTGGGCAGGGCGCGCCCCGAGAGCGCGCCCATGCGCGAGCCCGAACCCGCGGCAGGAACCAGAGCAAAATAGGTCATGCCGCGATTCTATACAATCGGCCTAGGGGAATTCGCGCGAGGACGCACATGTTCGCTGCAGAAGCCGGATACGAAGCCTTGCAGGCCTTTGCCACCAGCATCGGCATCGGCCTGCTGATCGGCCTGGAGCGCGAACGCCAGTCCGACCTCAAGGCCGGCTTGCGCACTTTCGCCCTGGTCGGGCTGCTCGGTTGCGTCAGCGCCCTGCTGGCGCAGATCACCGACAGCGGCTGGATACTCGCCGCCGGCCTGATCTCCATCGCCGCGATGATGATCGCCGCGCACGTCGCCGACCCGCTGGATTCGGGCGACCCCGGCACCACCTCGGTGGTCGCGCTGCTGGTCTGCTACGCGCTGGGCGCCATGGTCTGGTTCGGCTACACCTCGAACGCCGTGATGCTGTCCATCGCCACCACCGTGCTGCTCTACTTCAAGACCGAGCTGCACGGCATCTCAAAAAGCCTGACGCATGTCGACCTGCTGTCCATTTTGCAGTTCGGCGTGCTGTCGCTGGTGATCCTGCCGATCCTGCCCGACCGCAACTTCGGCCCCTACCAGGCCTTGAATCCGCACAACATCTGGTGGATGGTGGTGCTGATCTCCGGCGTATCGCTGGCCGGCTATGCGGCGCTGCGCCTGACCGGGGCGCGGCACGGGGCGGCGCTGATCGGCATCTTCGGCGGCATGGTTTCGTCAACCGCCACGACCATGATCTTCGCCCGCCATGCCCGCGCCAATGTCGATCTGGGGCGCACCGCGATGGTGGTGATCCTGCTCGCCAACATCGTGGTCATGGTGCGCCTCGGGGTGGTTTCGGTCGCCGTCGCGCCCGGCATCGTCGAGACGCTCTTCGGCGTGCTCGGCTGCGGCATCGCGCTGGGCGTTGCGGCCACACTGTGGGGCTGGCGACAGCTCGAGGGTGGCAGCACGCTGCCGATGCCGAATGTCACCAATCCGACCGAAATCAAGACGGCGCTGACTTTCGGCGGCCTCTACGCACTGGTCCTGGTGCTCTCCGCCTGGCTGCAGGATATCGCCGGCAGCCGCGGCATCTACCTGCTGGCGCTGGCCTCGGGGCTGACCGACGTCGATGCGATCACCCTGTCTTCCTTGCGCATGTTCACCCTGGACAAGCTCAGCGAGGCACAAACCATTACTGCAATAACACTGGCGACGCTTTCCAATCTCGCCTTCAAGACCGGGCTGGTGGTGGTCATCGGCGGTGCGGCGCTGGCGCGCCGCGCCCTGCCGGGATTGGCCGCCATCGCCGCAGGTCTGGTCGGCGGCCTTTTGCTGATGACCTGAGTGAGATGACCATGACTGCTGCCACTGCCATCCGTCCGCCGGCCGTTGCCGGCATGTTCTACCCCGGCGACCCCGCCAGCCTGCGCGACGACCTGGCGACCTGTCTCGCCGCACCGCCAGCGCCAACTCTTGAGGCGGCGCCACCCGGCCTGCTCAAGGCGATCATCGTGCCCCATGCCGGCTACATCTATTCCGGCGGTACCGCCGGCCAGGCCTATGCGCTACTGGCGCCGCTGGCCGGGCGCATCCGGCGCGTGGTGCTGCTCGGCCCCTGCCATCGCGTCGCGGTGCACGGCCTGGCGGCGCCCACCGTCACGGCCTTCGCCACGCCGCTGGGCAACATCGCGCTCGACCGCGCCGCACTCGATGCGCTGTCCGAGCTGCCGCAGGTCGTCGCCAACGACACCGCCCACGCCCAGGAACATTCGCTGGAAGTGCAACTGCCCTTCCTGCAGACCGTGCTCGGCGAGTTCAAGCTGGTGCCGCTGGCCGTGGGCCAGACCGGCGCGCGCGAAGTCGCCCAGGTGCTCGACCGCCTCTGGGGCGGGCCGGAAACCCTGATCGTGATCAGCTCCGACCTCTCGCACTTCCACAGCTATGCCGAGGCACGGAAGATCGACCAGGCCACAGCGGATCACATCCTGGCGCTGGACCAGCTCAGCAGCGTCGAGCAGGCCTGCGGCGCGCTGCCGATCAACGGTCTGCTCGCCGTGGCAAAGCAGCGCGGCCTGCGCATCGAACGCGTCGCACAATGCAACTCGGGCGACACCGCCGGCGACAAGTCGCGCGTGGTCGGCTATGCATCGTTCGCGCTCTACGAAGCGCCGCCGGAGGCCGCCGCCGATCCCGGCCCGGCGCTGCTGGCGCGCGCGCGCAACGCCATCGCCAGCCACTTCAAGCAGCCGACCCGGGCCGAGCCGGACCATCCGGCGCTGACCCGGCCCGGCGCCACCTTCGTCACGCTGACCCAGAACGGCCAACTGCGCGGCTGCATCGGCTCGCTCGAAGCGCATCGCCCGCTCGACCAGGACGTGCGCGCCAACGCCGTCGCCGCCGCCTTCCGCGATCCGCGCTTTCCGCCGCTCAAGGCCGAGGAACTGGCGCGCACCCGCGTCGAAGTCTCGCTGCTGACCGCACCGCAGCCGATGACGTTTACCGACGAGCCCGACGCGCTGCGCCAGCTGCGGCCCAACATCGACGGCGTGATCCTGATCGTCGGCCAGCGCAGGAGCACCTTCCTGCCGCAAGTCTGGGAACAATTGCCGGAACCGCGCATGTTCATGGCCCATCTAAAACAGAAGGCCGGCCTGCCCGCCGACTACTGGTCTGCCGAAGTCCAACTACAACGCTACGAGGTGCAGAAATGGAAAGAAGCGCCGATCCCATAAGCGGAGTGCCCGCCCGCTGGTGGCACAAACTGGACGACGGCCGCATCCAGTGCGACCTCTGCCCGCGCGACTGCAAGTTGCACGAAGGCCAGCGCGCCGCCTGCTTCGTGCGCGCCATGCAAGGCGGCGAGATGCTGCTGACCACCTACGGCCGCAGTTCGGGTTTCTGCATCGACCCGATCGAGAAGAAGCCGCTCAACAACTTCTATCCCGGCTCCAGCGTGCTGTCCTTCGGCACCGCCGGCTGCAACCTGGCCTGCAAGTTCTGCCAGAACTGGGACATCTCCAAATCGCGCGACATGGATCGCCTGATGGACGACGCCACGCCTCAGGCCATCGCCCGCGCCGCGCAACGCTACGGCGCGCAGAGCGTGGCCTTCACCTACAACGACCCGGTGATCTTTGCCGAGTACGCGATGGACACCGCCGACGCCTGCCATGCCCTCGGCGTCAAGACCGTGGCGGTGACCGCCGGCTACATGCATCACGAACCGGCGCGCGAGTTCTATTCGAAGATGGACGCTGCCAACGTCGACCTCAAGGCCTTCACCGACGAGTTCTACGTCAAGCTCTGCGGCGCCAAATTGCAGCCGGTGCTCGACATCCTGGCGATGATCCATCACGAAACCGACTGCTGGCTCGAAATCACGACCCTGCTGATCCCCGGCAAGAACGACGGCGACGAGGAGCTGAAAGCCTTGTCGGCCTGGGTGGCGAAGGAACTCGGCCCCGACGTGCCGATCCATTTCAGCGCCTTCCACCCCGACTGGAAGATGGGCGACATCCCGCCCACGCCGCCGGCAACGCTGGCGCGCGCCCGCCGCATCGCCATGGACGCCGGCCTGCACTCTGTCTATACCGGCAACGTGCATGACAAGGCCGGCGACGAAACGCTCTGCCCCGGCTGCGGCAAGGCCGTAATCCGGCGCGACTGGTACCGCATCCTCGGCTACGACCTCGACGACACCGGGCATTGCCGGCATTGCGGCACGGCCATCGCCGGGCGCTACGGAAAGTTCGGCAAGCCCTTCGGCCCGCAGCGGATTCCGGTCAGGCTGCACGCCGGGGCATGATATCGATCAGAAAAATGCTGACGCCGGATCTGGACGCGGCGTTGTCGATCATCAACCAAGCCGCCCAGGCGTATCGCGGCGTGATCCCCGCCGACAGATGGCACGAACCCTATATGCCGCGGGATGAACTGGAAGGCGAAATCGCCGACGGTGTCATGTTCTGGGTCGCCGAGGAGGACGGACGGCTGTCCGGGGTAATGGGAATTCAAGACAAGGGAGCAGTCGCCCTGATACGCCATGCCTACGTCGCGCCGACCGTGCAGAGGAAACGGATGGGGACAAGACTCCTGCATCATGTGGCAGCCCTCGCGGCGAAGCCCGTGTTGATCGGCACTTGGGCGGATGCAACCTGGGCCATCGATTTCTATCGCCGAAATGGTTTCGCACTCGTCCCGAAAACGCACAAGGATTCCCTGCTCCGAAAATACTGGTCGATACCCGAGAGGCAGGTTGAAACATCGGTCGTGCTGGCCGATGGTCGTTGGATGGACGCCCGGCAGAGCGCCGCAGCGGAAGGCGAACGGTGATGCATGGGACCGGGCCGATTAATCGTTCGACTGGCAGGGGCCGGCCAACAACCGTCATTGCCGGTACTCGAACAATGCACTACCGAGCGGCGGCTCTACGTTTCAGTAGAGACATTCAGCGATGCTGCCTCGATGACCTTCCATCGGTCCAAGCGGCAAATCGCAAACCACAACAGTCGGTAACTACGGCGCTCACCACCACGGGAAACAACCGATTCAAGAGGATTGAATCGGTCTTTCGATCCTGACCAGTCACTCCTAGAAAACGGCAACGCACGAGGCTGAGTATCCTTCCAACGATCATGTCGCCGGGATGTGGCCCGACAGGATTCCGCATACAATTTGACAACACTTGTTCCGGCGAAATGAGAATGGCGAAGTCCCTCGGATGGTTACACCTCTCGGATCTGCACTTTCTTGGCGCCAGCAACTGGCGGGATAGCCCGGTACTGAGGAAACTGCAAGCTGACATAGCCGATTGCAGGAAGAACGGCCTTCGTATTGATCTCGTTCTTTGCACTGGCGATATCGGGTTTGGTAAAACAGATTCGGAACCCCTTTCGAGTCAGTACGTGGCAGCCAAGGAATTCTTGGATAGCGTGCTCGAGGTCTGCGAACTGCCATCAAATCGCTTGTTTCTTGTGCCTGGCAACCACGACATTGACAGAAGCGTGGTGCGTCCTTCGACAACTGAGTTCTTTCGCAATGCTAGCCGTAACTGCGATGATGTTAACCAGATGTTCTCCGATAGGCACCGAGACGTATTGGAGGCCATGGCGCGCTTGGCTCAATACCGGAAATTCGTACATGAAAACTATTCGCACATCCCTTTAGACGAGAACGCGATCTTTAGTGTTTCATTCGATATCAATGGGCTTGTCGTTTCAATTCTCGGACTAAATTCTGCTTGGACCAGCTTTGATGCGAAAGACAAGGGACAGCTCTGGCTTGCAGGGCGCGCCCAACTGCTAGCTTCCGTGGACAAACGCGGAAGATCATTTCACGGAGTTGCCAACGGCGGTGTTCGAATTGGCCTGATTCATCATCCTATCGATTGGCTTCAACCTGCGGAAGTCAGAGATATCCAGGTTTCACTGGAGAACGAACTCGACTTTCTCCTGCATGGTCACGAGCATGACCAATGGATCCGTGAGACGCCGAAGCCGCCCCATGTTGTAGTTGCGGCTGGTGCTAGTACTTCAGGCGCCAAACAAGAACTCGGATACAACATCGTTCAGCTCGGGGCGGCTAAATCCGGAATTTTTCTGCGCTGCTATACCAAGGGTGACGGATGGGGTCGGGAGATTGTTGCCGGTCGGGCAGACGATGGCTATTGGGCGCTTGAGTCGCCCGCGTTTCTCACAGCGCCACCTGATCTGATTTCAACGCCAGCCACCGGCAACTCATCGCCTCTTTCCAGTGGCCCCGGCACCAGAGGCCATTTTGGCCTTGATGACATCCTGTCTCGTTGTTCGGCGCAACTGCGAAAGAATCCGACGCTTGCGGTATATGGACTCGCCGGGGTTGGCAAGACAGTTTTGGTCGAGGAATTGCGGCGTCTTCCGGAGTGGCATGGACTTAAATCAATTTCGCTGGTTGCGAGCGAGGGAGGCGGGGTCGGCGACTTCTTCGGTCAGCTTGCAAATTACTTGGATATTCGAGACGAACGTCCGTCAGTGCCAACCGGAGAGAATGTTTCCGAGGTCGCTGAAAGCCTGCGGCGCATGACGAAGCATGTTCCGTCTTTTTTCCTTCATGTGTCGCGCGCACATCACTGGTTCTTTGGCGGCCATTGGCGCTATCCGCGATTGGCGCTGCTGATCGAAAGCCTGGTGCGCGCCTTCCCCGGAAGCGTGATTGCACTGGAAACCAGAGAGGCGCCAGCCGATCCCAACCTAGCAACGGTTGAAGCGTGCGGCCTGTCGGAAAATGCGCTAAAGGAGTACATGGCCGCACCCCCCGGTATTGATAACGCGAGTTGGATATTGAACCGGGATCAGCGCCACTACGTTTTTTCGCGTCTAGGCGGTGGGCACGGACGAGGCGCACATGCATATGGGCTGTTTCTGCTAGTTCAACTCGCGGCAGGCAAGAGGGTATCGCCCTATGCAATTCTGAAACAATTTCCCACTGAGTACGCAGAAGAACTCTATGAAAAGCTGTTCCGCGAGTTCTACGACAAAGTTTTGCAACCAGACGAGCGACGTCTGCTTTTCGCATGCTCGCTGTACCGGAATGGTCTTCACTACACTCACTTGCCACGTCTCGAAGCTGCGTTGCCCGCAGTCGATGCAGGCCAGTCGCTGATTCGCCGTAGGTTGCTCACTGAGGACGCGGAATGGCTCTACCTACACGATCTCGCTGCGGATCAAGCAGGAAAGTTGGCGGAGAATGCGGCAGGTCGACAGCACGTGCACAAACTGATTGCCAAGCTTTGGTTGGAAGACTTGAAAGGCCAAAAACATCTTATTGAAGCCAACATCCGCCGCGCCTTGGAGTCCTTTTACCATCTCGAGCTAGCAGGGGAATGTGAGCGTGTATTTGAAATCGCCCCCGAGCTATTTGGGCGCCGAGCTGAAGAGACCGTTGCCGCTCTCTGGCGCCTTGAAGAGATGTTTAGAAAGACCAAGCAACGAGAGAAGGTCCGCCTCACGTTGGAGTACTTGCTTAGAGTGGATCCAATCGAGCATCGGGCTATGCGCTATCTCGGCGAACTATGTTTGGGTGAGGAAGGCCCAACCAGTCAAAGAGCATTTGATTGTTTCAGCAAGGCCTGCGAACTGCGACCAGACATCCCTGACTATTGGGCGAATCTCGGAAAGATTTCCGCGAAACTTGGGGCTGAGA
This sequence comes from Hylemonella sp., assembly GCA_030695415.1. Taxonomy (GTDB): domain Bacteria; phylum Pseudomonadota; class Gammaproteobacteria; order Burkholderiales; family Burkholderiaceae_C; genus Hylemonella. The sequence continues at coordinate 68,926 of JAUYQZ010000011.1, read as the reverse complement.
AAGCACAAGCATTCCTTGTCCGCTTGGACGAGGTAGTGAGGGCATATCCATCTGCTGAAAACTACGTCGTAACCTTCATCCGGACTCGTTGCCTAGATGCGCTTGGCCACCACGAGGCCGCGTCGACAATTCGAATGAACGAAATTCGTGGTGGAAGCAGGCATGCTCAGAACTTCTCTGCAGAAATAGGGTTTCGTAGATTTATCAAAGACTGGATGGGCGCCGTCGATCTCTTTGATCTAGCAAGAGCCCGAGGGGTCTATGACTTAATAATGCGGGAACAACATGCAGATGTTCTTCGCGATATGGGAGACGACGATTCCGCTTCAGCGATTAGGAAGGAGCTAATTGCGGAGGGAGGAACGCGCTCAAATCACTATGTGACGGAGGCAACATTTCTCTTGGCCCGTGATAAGGCAACCGAAGCCATTGCTATTCTGGAACTCGCACAATCTCGTGGCCTGTGCGACGACTACATAACAGCGGTGCTTGCCAAAGCGTACGATCAGCAGCCGGACGGCGCCAGACGCGGTTCGGCATTGAGAATGAAAGAGATCAATGGCGGCAGTTGCAACGCTGTCCTTTTTGCCGACGAAATCAAATGGCTCCGGGACAACAAGCGCACGAACGAGGCGATTGAGTTGTACTCGGTAGCCAATGAACGAAATGCCGTTAATTCCCACGTTATTGCCAACTACACCAAGGCGCTACAAATCGCCGGGCGTGGCGAGGATGCTTCTCGTATTCGCATGGACCAGATCGAACAGGGATCGTGTGAGGCTGCCTTTTTTAACGACGAGGCATTTTGGCGAATTGAACTGAGGCAGTTTTCAGTGGCTCGCGACCTTATGAATTTGGCGAAGGAACGTGGTGCATTTGATGGGTACTCAGAGTCCGTGATGAAAGCGCTGGGCCAGCGGGACGACTAACCTTTGCGGTTGAAGAGGCAGAACTCGCGGAGGTCACGCATAGCAGTTGGCTGCCTTAGGCAACAGTTACGCTTGGCGGGTTGTTCTCTATGTAGCATTGGTAGTCCGCCAGCAAGAAACGCGGCGAACTGGCCAGTGCCGGCTCCACCCCGGATAGCTGACCTTGAATGGGAACAGGGCCCAATGGCCCTTATGGGCACGGAGCGGAAGTTCTCCAACTTGAGTCGCTGATCGCCTTGGCCCACGAGCACTCATCCCTCGCGTGGAACCCAGCGGCAGCAGTACTTCGCATAGCCGACCGTCAAGACCTCAAAAGCTGAATGGCTCGTCGGGGTCGCCGCGGAAATCTCCCGTGAGTGGCAATTCTCGCCAGCACACCGAAAGCGGTGGTGGTGGGACCAGCGCAGCAAGATAATCCATCAGCTTCAGTGGCGTTAGGAGTAGTGTGCCGTTCCAGTCCGGACTGGGTTTCGTGTCCTCGTCGAGCAAATTCCTAGGCGTCGAGCTCGGCAGCTGCGCCAGGGCGAACGATGATCGCGCGCAATACTCGGACGCTCGCGCCCGGCATGGTCCACGGCCTCGATGCGCGCCACGGAGCCAGAACCATATCTGCACCAAGCGACGCCAGGCAAGAACCTGAACGCAGAGTTCAGCAAGCCGCGCGGGTAGTCCAATGGCTGCCTGGCGCGCTCAGTTGGGTGAGCCAATCATGCGCGTAAGCATCTTGGAGATGTCGGTGAAAAGCTTGAGTTTGGCGGAGAACTTCCGCTCGCCGAGCAATTGCTGCTCAAGCTGGTCTGCAAGCTCTTCTGTCCTGGCAAGCAGGTCGCCATCCGGGGGATTCAGAGTGATTTTCCCGGCCGCATCTTCCAGCAGCATGCGCTTGACCCTGTTCAGGGCACCTTCGCATTCGAAAAGGACCTGTCGGCGTTTCTGTTTGTCGTCGGTATCGGTTTCGTTCCTGTGCAGGATGACAAGCTCGACTCGCGCAGCTGCCAGCTGCCTTTTCTTCTCGAGAAGCCAGTCCGTGGGCGTTGTTCCAGGAGGAAGTGTGGTTTGAGTGGCCATGGTCGAGGCTCCGGTTGATTACTTGGGCGGAACCGCTTCCGCGGCTTCCTTGTTGCTCTTGACTTCCGCCTGCACTTCCTTAATGAACTGGGTCACCAGTTTCAAGCGGTCGGCGAAAGGCAGTTCCTCCCCCAGGTCAGCCAGCGTCTTTTGCGTGGCTGCAATCTTGGGCAAGGGCGGCGCGGCAGGCTTCATGAGCGAATCCATCGCGTTCTGGACTTCTTTCTCGTCGGCCGCCTTGTCGGCTACCAATTTTGCGCGCAGCTCAGCAGCCCGTCGCATCTTGGCATAGACGGCGAATTTTCCCGTGTCGCCTGTGAGCGATGCCTTTGCGTCATCGAACTCGTTGTCGCGCAGGTAGCGTTTGGCTTGGAGTGTCTCGTCAATGACCACTTGCCGGCGTAGCTTGTCCATGGTCTTTTGCTGTTGATCGTAGGTGGCCAGCTCTCGCTGCAGGCCGGCCGTGAGGGCCACACCATTGTTCGCGTGATCAAGGGCGACCTTCGGAGTAGAGCATGCAGTGAGGCAGATTGTGGCCAGGCAGGGCAGGGTTATGCGGGAGGCTCTCATTTGTTCACTCCACCGCCGATCCAGAGCAGCGCAAGACTCTGGATCAGGTCTTTGTATTCGGAGAATTTCTGTCCGCCGGCGGCATACTCGGAAGCCTGCCCGACCACGGATCCGATCAGCGATGACCATTGGCCGGCGCTGTTTTCCGCGTAACCGATGGAACGCTCATGCGCGATGGCCGTCTTCATCGTTTCGAGCCGCTGGGTGTGCGAGCGCTGCCGGCCGATCGCGTCGAGATAGTAGCCTGCTGCCCCGACCAGCGAGTCCTGGATTTCCGAGCTGGCTCTCGAAAGTGCCGCCGCATACGTTTGTGCAGCAAGCGAAGATTTCATGGCAGGCTTAAGCTGTTTCTGGGCGGATCTGATCAGCAAAGCTTCCTCGAAGCGGGAAGCAAGAATCAATTTCGACAGGGCAACCCGCTGCTCGGCATACGAGACCTCCAGGGCGGCTGCATCCGCGCGGCCTTTCTCGATGTCACGGCGAATGATCAGTGCCGTTTTTGGCGTCGTCTTGTCCAGTGCGTTGATCGCCTGCAAATCGTCGGCGATTTTCGGCAGCATCAATGCCTGGATTTCAACGTGCCCGGCATCCTTGCCTGGTTCCGCGCCGGACTCGACTTTCCCGAGCAATTCGTCCAGCGTGTTGACCTTTTCCTTTGCGATGGCTTCCTTGGCAAATCCGAACTTGTCTTGGAGCTTGAGCAATGCATCCAGTGCCTTACGGAGCTTGCCGGCCAAGTCAGCAATTTTTTCCGATGGCTTGGCGGCCCCTGCAGGATCGCTGTTGACTGCGTCCTCGTAGGCTTTCAGCGCCGCCTTGTACTCACCTGTTTTTTCGCCCGCATTTTTCTTGGCCCCGCTGACCCGCTTTTCCTCTTCCTCGAAGGCCAGCCAATACGTGCCTCCAATTGCTTTCTCCAGTTCAGCAACCTTTTCGGACGCGTGTTTTTCTATAGTGCAGGAGGCCTTGAAGTCATTCAACGCGCTGTTTGCCTTGGCGGGCAGGATGATGCTCGACTTCGCCGCAGCGGCACAGTTGGAAAGAGTGGGAGCGTGCAGAGATAACAGATCACGTGAGAACGCCAATTCATTGCGCGCGAGAGTCAACTCCTCGTTAGCGTTGTCCCATTTGTCCAGTCGGGCGATATTGCCATCCACCAAGTTGGACAATTCGACACCGAGCCTGGTATCGAACTCCTCAACCGTTTCAAGAGCTACGACTCGTATTGTGTTCTCGCGGCGCGTCATGGTGTACAGCGTGATCGAGTCCAGTTCCGCTTGCAGCAGCTTCTTACGCTCGTCTCGCTGCGACTGGAAGTACGTCTTTAGGTCCACATCCGACCACGCCTTTGTGGCGGCTTCGCCCTGTTTGTCACGTGCTTCGTTGTAGAGCCGCATCCCGGAGCATCCAGACAGAACAACGGTGCAGGCGAGGATCAAGAGGAAGGCCGTGTGCGTTCGGTACAATGGTTTCACTGGTGCATACCTCCGCCGTGCTGTTTGCGCGAATCAGATTAGCCACGCTGCGCGTCGAGCAGTGATCAGAAGAAAACATGCATGGACGCCAAGCCAAACGTGGAATTGGATTGGTGACGGGTGATCAGTTAAAGTCGCGCACAATGGTCAATTTGGAGCGCGCAGCAATAGCGAAATCTCCCTCGTTTTCGGATTGACGGGATATGGCCCCGTTGTCGCCGTCTTGCGGATTCTAGAAAGTCATTCATCAAACAATGGACTTTGGATGTTTATAGGCTCAAGACGACGGCCAGCGCAATCGCTGTTTTACTGCAACGAAGCGGCTTCGTATGCCAAAGGAAATATTGATATCGCGATGCAACACGCATTCCTCACTAGATACCTCAGCGTGACGGCGAAGATCTGCTGCAACGCGGCATTTCAATATCAAATGTTTCTATGCAGCTGGCTCAGGCAACTTATGTTGTCAGCTTCTGGGCCACCGAGCGATTGTTGCAATCGCAGATACCTTTGATCCGATAAGACGAGGACTGCCTTGGAGTCCATAGGCGTGGTATGCATTCACGCTAACGTAGTCCCGTTTGACATTTGCCTGCGATTTTCCATAAAGCTGCCGGTGGCCACGGACAACAGTCGGCCATTTCCGGCCGGTCGCGCTCGGGGCCTCATTGTGATTGCAGTGCAATCGTTACCCCGGTAGACTGCTATCATTGATTGCGATCTGGGAGGTAAATATGGCTACCAATCTTGTGGTTCGGAATGTTGACGAGGATGTTGCCTTGGCACTGAAACAACTGGCGGCAGCTCATGGAAGAAGCGCGGAAGCCGAGCATCGTGAGATTTTAAGAACAGTTCTGCAACGCCCGAAGCGTCGGTCTGTTGCCGAGATTCTCTCGAGCATGCCAAATGTTGGTGAAGACTCCGACTTCAATTGCCGAAACGGGTAGGAGCCCACATGTACTTGGTCGACACCAATGTCATCAGTGAGGCCCGAAAGGGGAAAAGGGCGAACCCCGGCGTTCAAAAGTTCTTCCAGGCGATCGAAGCTGAAGGCCTCTATTTGTCAGTGCAAACAATAGGTGAAATTCGAAGAGGGCTGGAGAATATCCGGCGTCGCGGTGATCTTCCCCAGGCCAGGAAGCTTGAAAAATGGCTTGATTTGGTCGTGGCGGATTACGCCGACAGGATATTGAGCTTTGATGAAGAATGCGCTCAGGTGTGGGGCCGGCTGATGTCGCCTCATCATGAACATCCAATAGACAAACAGATTGCGGCGATCGCACTGATTCATGACTTGACAGTAGTAACTCGCAACGTCGATGATTTTCGCGGAACTGGTACGAGAACAAGCAATCCCTTCGTTTGACAACTTTAATTCCTGTGATGCCTTTCATTTGAAAGGCATCCCATAAGCAACGCGAGCGTCGCTTATGGGCACACTTCACTCAGTGGCGCCTTCAAGTTCGATGCCGAATTGCCGCCATTGTATTCCGGTGCCAGGTAGCAGCCGGTGGTCACCGGGTACAGCCGGCCATAACCGGACCTCGGGGATTGCCATTCCATTTTCATGGTGGCACGATCACGTCATGAGGCTTGTTTCCCAATTTGTTAGGTTCCCATGATTGCGCGCCTTGCGGTTGCAGGAACCATTACTGCGTATCAAAGGTACGTTTCACCATACAAGGGGTTATGCTGCGCGCATAACGCAGTCCATCGTCGAAGCTCCTGCTCAACGTTTGCTAAGAAGGTGGTCCTTCGCTTCGGGTTCCTGCGGATGCTTTCACTTTTGCGGCTACGCTTCAAAGCATGTCGCACAGCCTACCAAGCCATTCTCGCGCAAGCCGATGAACAAGCTAAACAAGGTAAGACGGAGGTTATCGATGGCCGTGAATATGGAGACTGTCCACTACGCCCTTGGCATCCGTTCTCAAAGGACTGCAATTACTGTGGCTACTGGCCTTGCTTCTGTTTCTAGCTGGTCTCAGAATGGCTAGGAGCGGCCGTTCGTATTTATAATTCCATTCGACTAAGTGCAAGATGCGTGTCGTAGCGTTCGGACGTGGCACGATCGATCGACGTTGCGGCACGTTAGGCGTCGGACTTGAGGTTCGACTCCACATCCTTCATCGCCTTGGACACAAGTGATGCTCAAGTCTCGAAATGTATTCGTCGACACGCAGGCGTTCCATCAGCACAAATTTCGTTTCGACCATCCGACCCTTAAGCGCCTGCTTGAACTCGGTGCGTCAGGGGCGATACAACTTGTCCTTACCGAAACAGTAGTTGGCGAGGTTTTCGCACAACTCAAGGAACAACTTGCAGAAGCCTCAAAATCTCTTACTCAATTTCGTAAGCTTATTGGCCCAGTTGAAGGAACCCTACCCGAGCAATATCGGGAACTTTTGGCTAAGCCAAGCGAAGAAGAGATCATCGAGTTAGGAGTTAAGGCGTGGGAAAGCTATCTCACCGACTCAAAGTCTATTGTGGTGCCCGCAAATGATGTCGATACGGGCGAGCTACTGGGTCTTTACTTTGACTCGAAGCCACCGTTCGGACAAGGCCGTAAGAAGAACGAGTTTCCGGACGCCATTTCAGTACTGTCGCTTGCGACGTGGCTGACGAAGAAGAAGACAAATATCTACGTCGTAAGTCAGGATTCAGACCTGAAGAACTGGTGCGCACAGACCGCAAACGCGAGCCACATGGAGTCATTGGCTGAGTTCATTGATGCCTACAATAGAGCAGAAGAGAATCTGACCGAGCTTGCGCACGCGCTCTTAAGCAAAGAAGAAGCTTGGTTTCTTGATGTCATCAAGACCCAGTTTCTCCAGAGTGGATTCCGGTATTCAAATAATTGGGAAGCAGAGGTTACGGATATTCACGTGCAGGATATTCGGGCCATTGAGGTCAACATAATTGAAGTCGAAGAAGATCGTGCCGTGGTGGCCGTATCAGTGAAAATCGAGTTTTCCGCTTCAATAAGCGGCCCAGACTATGACAACGGTTCCTGGGACAGCGAGGATAAGAAATATATCTATCTTCCTGAATTCAGCTTTGAACACGAATTCAACGAGAACTATGAGGTTTCTGTGGAGTTTGCTTTTTCTGCAGAGACAGAGGAAGTCGATGAAATACTGAGCGTCGAATTTGAAGATGGCCGAGACATTACCCTCAGTATCGATGACGGCTACCCATACAAATAGAGCCCTCACCGTCAGCGTGAACGGCCGCTTTCGAGAATCAGCTACTTCCGCTTGGGGCACGATGCGGACCTCCACCTGCACGCGATCCTTGCGCGAGCGCGACTTACACTCTGAATCGCGACGCCGTCACCCAGCCCGATAGTTGGCGCTGGCGATACGGCGCCGCGCAGGAACGTGATCCGCGCTACAGCGTCACCCGCGTCCCCAGTTCCACCACCTGGTTCGGCGGCAGGCCGAAGAAGTCGGCCGCGGTGCGGGCATTGCGGCACAGTCCGGAGAACAGGGCCTTGCGCCAGTAGGGCATGGCCGCGCCGACGCGGGGCACCACGGTTTCGCGGCCGAGGAAGAAGGATGTCGTCATCGGTTCCATGTCCAGGCCCTGTTCGCCGCACCACTCCAGCGCGGCCGGCACATCGGGCGGGTCCATGAAGCCGAAATGGATGTGCACGCGGTAGAAGCGATGCGTCAGGCGCTCGACCACCACCCGCTGCGCGCTCGGTACGCGCGGCACCGACTCCACCGTCACGGTGACCAGCGCCACCTGCTGGTGCAGCACCTTGTTGTGCTTGAGGTTGTGCAGCAGGGCATGCGGCACGTGCTCCGGGTAGGGGGTCATGAACACCGCCGTGCCGGGCACGTTGATGGTGTCGGGGGTCTCGATGGCGGGGATGAAATCCTTGAGCAACAGGGCCTGGGTGTCGAGTTTCTCCTGCAGCAGTTCGCGCCCGGCCTTCCAGGTGGTCAGCAGCAGATATATCGCGCCGCCGAAGACCAGCGGGAACCAGCCGCCATCGAGGATCTTGGTCGAGTTGGCGCCGAGGAAGGCCAGGTCGAGCACCAGCAGCGCGCCGAACACCGGCAGCGCCAGGCGCTTGCGCCAGCCCCATTGGCGGCGTGCGACGAGGTAGGCGAAGAGCGAGGTGATGATCATGGTGCCGGTCACCGCGATGCCGTAGGCCGCCGCCAGGTTGGTCGATGACTTGAAGGCCAGCACCAGCGCGATCACGCCGAGCAGCATCAGCCAGTTCACGCCGGGCATGTAGATCTGCCCCATCTGGCTGCCCGAGGTGTGCAGCAGCTCCATGCGCGGCGCATAGCCGAGCTGGATCGCCTGCTGCGTGATCGAATACACGCCGGTGATCACCGCCTGCGACGCGATCACCGTGGCTGCCGTGGCCAAGCCCACCAGCGGCAGCAGGAACCAGTCCGGCGCCATCAGGTAGAAGGGATTCTTGACGGCTGCGGGGTCGGCCAGCAGCAAGGCGCCCTGGCCGAAGTAGTTGAGCAGCAGGGCCGGCAGCACCAGCCCGAACCAGGCCAGGCGGATCGGCCGCCGGCCGAAGTGGCCCATGTCGGCATACAGCGCCTCGGCGCCGGTCACTACCAGGAATACGCTGCCCATGGCGAGAAAGCCCAGGTGGGGATCCGCGACCAGAAAGGCCAGTGCGGGCCCAGGCCAGAGCGCCGCCAGCACCGAAGGATGGCGCAGGATCTGCGCCACGCCGAGCGCGCCCAGCGCGAAAAACCAGACGCAGGTGATCGGCCCGAAACTCGCACCCACCTTGGCCGTGCCGTGGCGCTGGATCCAGAACAGCGCGACCAGGATGCCCAGCGTAATCGGCACGATGTAGGGCGCGAACACCGGCGTCGCCACCTCCAGGCCTTCCACCGCGGACAGCACCGAGATCGCCGGCGTGATCAGGCCGTCGCCGTAGAACAGCGCGGCGCCGAACAGGCCGAGCAGGATCACCGCCTGCCGGGTGCGGCCCGTAATCCCCTGGTCCGCCAGCACGCGGGCCATCAGCGCCATGATGCCACCCTCGCCCTTGTTGTCGGCGCGCAGGATCAGCGCGACGTACTTGAAGGAAACGACGACGATCAGCGACCAGAACACCAGCGACAGTATGCCCAGCACGTTCTCCGGGGTGATCGGCACAGGATGATGGGCGTTGCCGAAGACTTCCTTGATGGCATACAGCGGACTGGTGCCGATGTCGCCATAGACCACGCCGAGCGCGGCGAGAGCGAGGACGGCGGTGCTGTCTTTTTGTTCTTCGTGGCTCATGTTGCACAGTCCTGAAGTTGAAAGCGGTAGCCGACGCCGGTTTCGGTCAGCAGGTGGCAGGGCCGCGCCGGATCGGCTTCGAGCTTTTGCCGCAAATGGCCGATGTAGATGCGCAAGTAATGGCCGCGTTCGACGTAGCCGGAGCCCCAGACGTCCTGCAGCAACTGCCGGTGCGTGAGGACGCGGCCGGCGTTCGCCAGCAGCACGCCGAGCAAGCGGTATTCGATGGGTGTCAGGTGGATCGCGGTGCCGTCGCGGGTCACGACGCGATGGACGCGGTCGACGCGGATCCGGCCGAACTCGATCACCGCCTCGCCAGCGCCAACTTTCTGCCGCCGCAGCAGGGCGCGCACCCGCGCCCGCAGTTCCTGGACGCCGAAGGGCTTGGTCAGGTAGTCGTCGGCACCGGCGTCCAGCGCCGCGACTTTCTCCGCCTCGGCCGAGCGCGCGGAAAGCACCAGCAGCGGCAACATCGTCCAGGTGCGCAACTCGCGAATCAGGTCGACACCATCGCGATCGGGCAGCCGGAGGTCGATGATCGCCAGCGCCGGCGACGGGCCGGAGAAGGCTTCGAGCGCCGCGGCAGCCGACCCGGCTTCGATCACGCGGCCCTCGTCCTCCAGCGCAGCGCAAACGAAGCGCCGGATTTGCGGTTCGTCCTCGACCAGCAGGATCAGCGGGCGCTCGTCATTCACCGGCTTCTTCCTCCAGCACCGGCGGCGTGCCTCGCGGCAGGCTAAACACCATGCGGGTGCCGCCTGCGGTCCTTCGCTCCGCCCAGATGCGGCCGCCATGCGCCTCGACGATCGCACGGCAGATCGCCAGGCCGAGGCCGACACCCGTCGTGCCGCCGACCTGACGGCCCCGTTCGAACAACTCGAAAATGCGCGTCTCGTCTTCAGGCGGAAAACCCGGCCCGGAATCCGCAACGGACACCTCGACCAGATCGCCGGCCGTCGTTGCGGCGATCACGATGTCGCCCTGCGGCGCATATTTCGCCGCGTTCTCCAGCAGGTTGCAGAGCACCCGTTCCAGCAGCACGGCGTCGAATTCGAGCAATGGCAGATCCGGCGCCAGTTCCAGTCGAATCTCGCGCCCCGCCAGCATTTGCGCCAGAACCTTGAGACTGCTGCCGACGACTTCCTCCAGCGGTTGCCACTCCCGGTTGAGAACGATCTTGCCGGTTTGCAGGCGCGCCATGTCCAGTAACTTATGCACCATGCCGGACAGGCGCAGCGCCTGGTCGCGAATCGCCGCGGCCGATTCCACGACCGACGGCGGCAACTCCGGCCGGGACACGGTCAGGGCATCGGCGAGCCCCACCAGCACGGTGAGCGGCGTGCGCAGATCGTGGGAAACGGCGGACAGCAGCGCGCTGCGCAAACGCTCCGATTCCATGTCCAGGGTCACTTGCTGCAGCACCTCGCCGTAATGCAGGCGTTCGACTGCAATCGCCGTGAGCGAAGCCACCGCATCGAGCAGCGGGCGCCGCTCGGCATCGCAAAAACGTTCCGTATGATCGGAGTACACCAGCAATACACCGCGCGCCCGCAGCGGCGACACCAGCGGCAGCGCCAGAGCCGGCGCAAAGCGGCTCTCCTCGGCGGCCAGGTGCATCGGCTGTCCCTGCTCATAGACCGCCCTTACGTGAGGCTGTCGCCCATCACCTTCGTCCCGGACCGGAATCGCGCGCAGTTCGTCATGGGCGTCGGGCAGATAGAGGACCGCCTCGACCTCCAGCCGCTGCCTGAGAAAGCGCTGCAGGATATCGGCCACCTGGTCTGCCGCGATCGCGCCGGACAAATCCTTCGCCATGTCGTAGAGCGAGCGCATCTCCTCCTCGCGCCTGGCCGCAAGCACGGCCTTGTCTCGCAGGCGGGCCGCCAGTTGGCCGATGACCAGCGCCACGACCAGCATCACGGCAAAGGTGATCAGGTACTGCATGTCGGCCACGGCCATGGAAAATCGCGGCGGCACGAAGAAATAATCGAACAGGGCCACGCAGCCGAAGGCCGCCAGGATCGCCGGCCCGCTGCCGAGCCGGACCGCCACCAGGGCAACCACCAGCAGGAAGAGCATGACGATGTTGGCGGCATCGACCACGCCGAGCAGCGGCAGGATCAGCAAGGTTGCGGCGACGCAGGCCAGTGCGGCCTGCAGATAGGCTCCGATACCCGGCGCTTGAGCGGATGGCGTCATGAAATCATGCTACCCGCCGAGTTGTAAAAATGGGATAAAAATCATCCCGCGCAAGCTGAACGCCCCTATCCGTCAGGACCATCCGCCTCCGGCAGCGTGAAGAATATCGTCGCCCCTGCGCCGGCCGTGGCGTGCGCCCAGACCCGGCCGCCGTGACGCTCGACGATGCGCTTGACGATGGCCAGACCGATGCCCGTGCCTTCGAATTCGTCCTGGGCATGCAGCCTTTGGAATACGCCGAACAGCTTGTCGGCATAGCGCATGTCGAAGCCGACGCCGTTATCCTTGATGTAGTAGATATTCTCGTCGCGCCCCGTCGTTCCGCCCACTTCGATCGTCGGCTCGGATCGCGGCCGGGTGAACTTGACGGCATTCGACAACAGATTCACCAGCACCTGGCGGATCATGACGCGGTCGCCCCGGGTCGCCGGCAGGGCGCCGACCGTGAAATGTATGCTTCTATCCGCGAGCGACGGCCGCAATTCCGCGATCGTTTCCTGCGCCAGTTCGGTCAGGTCGAGTCTCATGCCCTGGATCTCGCGGCGGCCCATGCGCGAAAAGCTCAGTATGTCGTCGATCAGCTCGTTCATGCGCGCCGCGTTCTCGCTCAGTATTTCGAGGAAATGTTTGCCCTGTTCGTCGAGCTTGTCGCCGTAGTCCTCGCGCACGGCCCTGGAAAATCCGTCGATCGCCCGCAAGGGCGCCCGCAGGTCATGGGACACCGAAAATGAAAATGCCTCCAGTTCCTTGTTGGCAAGCTCCAGTTGTGCCGTCCTGTCGCGCACCCGTTGTTCCAGTTCGCTGTTCAGCTTCCTGATCTCGTCATCCGCGAGTTTGCGTTCCGTGATGTCGCGTACCAGTGAAAACAGCAGGCGCCTGCCCCTCAGCTCCAGCATGCGCGTGCTGACCTCGACCGGAATGCTGCGGCCATCCCTGGCCATCAGCGCGGTCTCGAAAACCGCATGCCGGTCCCTGGAAAGTTTGTCCATGGCGGCGGTCAGGCTGTCGCGGCAGCGGGGATCGGTGATGTCTGCGGGAGTCAATCGGGCAAGTTCCTCACGGCTGTAACCAAGCTGCCTGCAGGCCAGTTCGTTGACCTCGATGAAAGACCCCGGCTTTCCGTCCGGATCGAGCTCCTGAACCAGGATGGCGTCGTTGGCGCATTCGATCAGCGCGCGATACTTTTCTTCGCTGGCGCTCAGCTCGGCGGTGCGTTCCCTGACCTTTTCCTCCAGCGTGTCCTGCGCCTTGCGCAGTTCGGCTTCCACCTGCTTGAGATCGCGAAAAATCAGATTGAACGGCTGCTTGATGCCCGTGACGAGTATCGCCAGATACACCAGATAGAAGGCCGCCAGCTTGGCGAAATGCCCGACCAGATTGGCGAAGCCATACACGCCGACATAGGCGGTGAAGAATATTTCGGAAGCCGCCGTGCAGGCTATCGAAGCGCCGATGAGCATGAAAACCCGGCGGTCGAAGTGCTGTCGCTGCCGGTAAAAGAGATAAAGGGCGGCCAGCAGAACCGCCGTTATCGCGTATTCGCTGACTATCTTGAAGGCCGTGAGTCCCTGTCCCTCGATGTAGCAATCCGGGAAACGGCCAGAATAAATCAGCATCACCAGCAGCGAGACCGCCGCTGCATAGGCAGCGAAAACCAGGCGATCATTCACCCTGCGTTCGACAAACCAGGGCGCGGCAAACAGCGTGGCAGCCTGCAGATAGCGCGCGGCGATCCAGAGTTGGGTCGGCAAGTTGGCACCGTACCCGGGGAACACGTCCATCCCCTTGTAGGCCAGGGTGTGCAGCAGGTCGATCAGGGCGATGAATGCATAACCGGTGCCGACCAGCCGGAGATAGCCGTTCTTCAGGTAGTCCCGCGTGTTCCAGGTAAGAATGAACAGCGTGAAGGCGACAGCAATGGTGGCGATCTCGATCAGGCTGTGGAACAGCAGATAGCTATGCAGACTGCTGAGGTAAAGGCCCACGGATATGGCCGTGAAAAGGGCGACGCGCGAGTAGTCTTCGGGCCATTTGGTGCCGAGCATGGTCATCTCCTTCGTCTGGATATCGCTTCCCAGCATTTCCGATCGCACGGCCAATACCCATTTCATATTTATGGCTATTAAGTGTAACCCCCAATTTGGGTTGCGGTGCGCGCCCTTGAGATCGGCGCGACAAAGGTCTTGGCGCTTCAGCCCGTCCGCAGGGCACTCGGCGCGGCGGCAGCGGTCTCAGTACAATCGTTTCCATTCGGCCGCCGGGCACGCCGGGAGTCGCGCATGAATGAACCGCCGGACAAATCCGATCCTCCAGCCGCGATGACGCGGGCAGAATTCCTGCGCCGCGCCGCGGGGGCCGCGACGGGCCTGGCCGCGGTCCTGGCCACGGTAGCACTGGGCCGCCACGCCGCGGCAGCGACCGCCGCGACCACGATGCAGACGCGGCCGATTCCATCCAGCGGCCAGCGCCTGCCGGTGATCGGCCTCGGCACTTATCAGGGTTTCGACGTCGCCGCCGGTTCGGCCGAATACGCGCGGCTGCCCGGCGTGCTCCAGGCGCTGTTCGCCGCCGGCGGTGCGGTGATCGACAGCTCGCCGATGTACGGCCGCGCCGAAGCGGTGACCGGCGAGCTGCTGGCCGCCGCCGGCAGCCGCCCCAAGGCCTTCGTCGCCACCAAGCTGTGGACGCGCGGACGCGCCGCGGGCTTGCGCCAGATGAACGAGTCGCTGCGCCTGCTGCGTGCCGATCCGCTGGACCTGATGCAGGTGCATAACCTGATGGACTGGCGCAGCCACCTGCCGACCTTGCGCGATTGGCAGGCGGCCGGACGCATCCGCTACATCGGCATCACCCATTACAGCGCCCACGCCTATGCCGAGCTTGCGGCGGCGATGCGCGCAGAGCGTTTCGATTTCCTGCAGATCAACTATTCGCACGACGAACGCGAAGCCGAACGCCTGATCCTGCCGCTGGCCGCCGAGCGCGGCATGGCCGTGCTGATCAACCGTCCCTTCGGCGGCGGCGGACTGTTGCGCAGGGTGCGCGAGCGGCCGCTGCCGGGTTGGGCGGCCGAGATCGGCGCCGCGAGCTGGGCGCAGTTGCTGCTGAAGTTCGTCCTCGGCCATCCGGCGGTGAGCTGCGCCATTCCCGGCACCGGCCGGCCCGAGCACATGACCGAGAATGCCGGCGCCGGCATCGGCCCGATTCCCGACGCCGCCTTCTGGCGTCGCCATCCGCTGGATATCTGAGGAGCACAGCATGGACCGCAGCACTCACGATTCCCGCCGCCGCGCGCTGCTCGCCGCGGCGCTTTGCGCGACCGCATTGGCAACCTTGCCGCGGCTCGCCGGAGCCCAAGCCGCGAGCCTGAAAATAGGCATCATCGGCACCGGCCGCATCGGCGGCGCGCTGGCCGAGCACTGGGCCAGGGCCGGACACAGCCTGCTGATTTCCTCGCGCCACCCCGAGCAGCTCAAGCCGCTGGCCGCACGCCTCGGCCCGAAAGTCGGCGTTGGCACACCGGCGCAGGCTGCCGCATTCGGCGAAGTGGTGCTGATTTCCGTGCCCTATGGCGCGCTGCCGCAGGTCGGGCGCGATTACGCCGCGCAGCTGCGCGGCAAGGTCGTGCTCGAAACCGGCAACCCCTTCACCGCGCGTGACGGCGCGATGGCCGAAACGGCACGCGCCAGGGGCACCGGCGTGGCCTCGGCCGAATACCTGCCCGGCGTGCGCCTGGTGCGCGCCTTCACCTCCGTGCCGCATACCGCCGTGCAGGGCGAGGCGCACCGCAGCGGCGAGCGCATCGGCGTGCCGCTGGCGGCCGACGACCCGGCGGCCCTGCAACTGGCCGAACGCCTGGTGCGCGACGCCGGTTTCGACCCGGTGGTGGTCGGCGGCCTGGCGCGGGCGCGCGACTTCGATGTCGGCACGGCCGTATTCGGCCGCGCCATGAGCGCGCGCGAACTGCGTTTGGCGCTGGGCCTCGGCCGCTGACGGGAGGCAAACCATGCCAGACCCCATGCCAACCCATTGGTCCGCCGCAAGGCGGGAAATCCTCAAGGCCGGTGCCGCCCTCGCCGCCGCGGCGTTGCTGCCGCGTCCGGCGCAGGCACAGACGCTTGCGCCGCTGCTGACGAGGCCGGTGCCGTCTACCGGTATGCGCCTGCCCATCGTCGGCATCGGCACCAACCGCTTCCGTTCCGGCGACCCGGCCTATGTCGCGCGGCTGCGCGACACGCTGGCGGCCTTCGCCCGCCTCGGCGGCAAGGTCATCGACACGGCGCCGGCCTATGGCGACTCGGAGCAGGTGATCGGCGCCATCCTCGGCCAGACCGGCCTGCGCGAACAGCTGTTCCTCGCCACCAAGCTCGACCGCGACAACGTCGCCGACGGCCGCCGGCGTCTGGCCGCTTCCTTCGCGGCGCTGGCCACGCGCCGCCTCGACCTGGTCCAGTTGCACAGCCTGCGCGGTGCCGACGCGCTGCTGCCGCTGCTGCGCGAACAACAGGCCGCCGGCGCCATCGGCCACATCGGCGTCACCACGTCGAGCAGCACTCAATACGCCGAGCTGGAAGCCATCATGCGCCGCGAACGGCTCGACTTCATCCAGGTCGACTATGCCGTCGGCAACCGCGGCGCGGCCGACCGGCTGCTGCCGCTGGCCGCCGAGCGCGGCATGGCGGTGCTGGTCAACCTGCCCTTCGGCCGCGGCGCCCAGTTCCGCGCCGTCGGCGGGCGGCCGCTGCCGGGCTGGGCGGCCGAGATCGACTGCAGCTCCTGGGCCCAGGTCTTCCTCAAATACGTGCTGGCCCACCCCGCCGTGACCTGCGCGATACCGGGCAGCACCCAGGTCGCGCACGTCGAAGACAACCTCGGCGCCGCCCGCGGCCGCCTGCCCGACGCGACGCTGCGGCAGACCATCGCACGCTACTTCGACGCCATCGCCGACAGCTGAGCGATGCTGGGCAAGCTCCTCGGCAAGCTTGTTCCGCTGCGCCCGGGCGAAGCCGCCCCGCTGCTGCTCGCCACCGCCTATGGCTTTTGCATCCTGTTCGCCTACTACCTGTTGCGGCCGGTGCGCGACGAAATCGGCGCGGCCGACCGGCGCAACCTGCAAGTGCTGTGGACGGCGGTGTTCCTGGTCATGCTGCTGGCGGTGCCGCTGTATTCGGCGGCGGTGGCGCGGCTGCGGCGCGGCGTCTTCATTCCGCTCGCCAACCGCTTTTTCGCGCTGAACCTGATCGCCTTCTATGCGGCGCTGGTGCTGCTGCCGGAAACCGCGCGGCCCTGGATCGACCGGGCCTTCTACGTGTGGACCAGCGTCTTCGCGTTGTTCGTGGTCACCGTGTTCTGGGGCCTGGTGGTCGACCTGTTCCGCAGCGAGCAGGGCCAGCGGCTGTTCGGCTTCATCAGCGTCGGCGCCTCGCTCGGCGGAGTGGTCGGCGCAGCCAGCACCGCCGCGCTGGCGCCGCATCTGCCGGTGTTCCTGCTGCTGCTGCTCGCCGTGCTGCCGCTGGAGGCCGCCTGCTGGCTGGCCCGCGCACTCGACCGCCGCGCCGAACTGGCGCCGGCCACGCTGAACCGCGAGGGCGAGGCGCGCATCGGCGGCAGCGCCTGGAGCGGCATCGCGCCGGTGCTGCGCGAACCCGCCCTGCGCAACATCGCGCTGTGGATACTGCTGATGACCTTCGCCTCGACCATCCTCTACTTCCTGCAGTCGCACCTGGTCGGCGAGGCGATCACCGACCGCGCGCTGCGGCGGGCTTTCCTGGCGCGCATCGACCTGGCGGTGAATACCGTCACCATCATCACCCAGGCACTATTCACCGCGCACATCCTGCGCCTGCTCGGCATCGGCCTGACGCTGGCACTGCTGCCGGCCGTGGCGGCGCTCGGCTTCCTGGTGCTGGGCGCGGCACCGACGGCGATGGCACTCGGCGCGCTGATGCTGGTGCGCGTGCTCTACGACAGCAGCCGCCACGCGCTGGCCAAGCCGGCGCGCGAAGTGCTGTTCACCTGCGTCGACCGCGAGCAGCGCTACAAATCCAAGGCCTTCATCGACGCCGCCGTGTACCGCGGCGGCGATCTGCTCAGCGGCTGGATTTACGCCGGCCTCGCGGCGCTGGGCTTGACCGTCGGCGCCATCGCGCTCGCCGCCGTGCCGGCTGCAGTGATCTGGGCGCTGCTGGGGCGGCGGCTGGGACGGATTGTCGGCGGCACAGCCGACTAACCGTGCGGCGTCGCTCTGCGCCGGCTTCATGCCATCGCAAGCGCATGTCATGAAGCCGCCAAAGTCGGCGCCGGTGCGGCTGCGCTGCGTATAATTCGCTGCCTTTCAGTAACCCGCGGCACCCCGCATTCCGTGAATCCCCTGCTGTCGCTCCCCGCCCTGCCCAAACCGGGCCAACGCCTCGATTTGCCGCTCCTGGCCGCCTCCGCCGACGCGCTGGCGCTGGCGCAGCTTGCCCGGCCCGGGCAACTGCTGGCCGTGGTCACCGCCAGCCCGCTCGAAGCGCAACGCCTGGCCGAGGAAATCGCCTGGTTTCAGCCTGATTTGCGCGTGCATCTGCTGCCCGACTGGGAAACCCTGCCCTACGACAGCTTCTCGCCGCACCAGGATCTGATCTCGGAGCGGCTGGCAACGCTCTACGCGGTCTCGCGCAACGAATGCGAGGTACTGATCGCGGCCGCCTCGACCGCCATCACGCGGCTGGCGCCGCCGGCCTTCCTCGCCGGCCACACCTTCTTCATGAAGAAGGGCGAACGGCTGGATCTGGCCAAGCTGCGCACCCAGCTCACGATCGCCGGCTACCAGCATGTCACGCAGGTGGTCGCCGCCGGCGAATACAGCGTGCGCGGCGGCCTGGTCGACCTGTTCCCGATGGGCACGCAGCTTCCCTACCGCATCGAACTGTTCGACGACGAAGTGGAAACCATCCGCAGTTTCGACGTCGATAGCCAGCGTACGCTTTACCCGGTGCCGGAAATCCGCCTCTTGCCGGCGCGCGAATTCCCGGCGGGAGATGCCGGCCGCACCACCTTCCGCCAGCGTTTCCGCGAGGCCTTCGAGGGCGACGCTTCGCGCATCGGCCTCTACAAGGATGTCACGAACGGCATCCTGCCGGCCGGCATCGAGTACTACCTGCCGCTGTTTTTCGAGGCCACGGCGACGCTGTTCGACTACCTGCCGGAACACGCCACGCTGCTGCTGCACGGCGATGTCGCCGGCGCCATCGCCGAATTCTGGACCGACACCCAGGGCCGCTACAAGATGCTCGGCGGCGACCGCTCGCGCCCGGTGCTGGCGCCCGCCGAACTGTTCCTGCGCGACGAGGAATTCTTCGTCGCCGCCAAGGCACTGCCGCAACTGATTGCAAGAGTTGGCGCTGGCGACACGGCGGCAACCCTGCCCACCCTGGCCGTCAATCGCAAGGCCGACGACCCGCTCGCCGCGCTGCGCGGCTTTCTCGCTTTGCATGCGGGCCGCGTCTTGCTGCTGGCCGAATCGCAGGGGCGGCGCCAGACGCTGGCCGACTACCTTGCCGAATACGGCCTCGTGCCAGCGTCCTGCGCCGACTTCGCCGCATTTCTTGCCGACGAATCACGCTTCTTGCTCGGCGTCGGACCGCTCTCCGGCGGCTTTCACCTTCTCCCTCCCCAGGCCTTGCCTGCCGGGGAATCCGCTTCGCGGGCCGGCAAAGGGGAGGGCCGGGGTGGGGATGGGGTGGGCATCGCGGTCATCACCGAGAACGAGCTTTACGCCGCCACCGCCCGCCCGCGCGGGCGCCGCACCGACGCGCGCCGCGCCAATCTCGAAGGCTGGCTGCGCGACCTCTCCGAACTCAAGGTCGGCGATCCGGTGGTACATGAAAGCCACGGCATAGGCCGCTATCTCGGGCTGCTGCACATGGATTTCGGCGAGGGCGACACCGAATTTCTCCATCTCGAATACGCCGACGGCGCCAAGCTCTACGTGCCGGTGGCGCAACTGCAGGTCATTTCGCGCTACAGCGGCGCCGACCCGGAATCGATACAACTGCACACGCTGGGCTCCGGCCAGTGGGAAAAGGCGAAAAAGAAGGCCGCCGAGCAGGTGCATGACACGGCCGCCGAGCTGCTGCACCTCTACGCCCAGCGTGCCGCACGCGAAGGCCACCCCTTCGTGTTCAAGCAGCACGACCTGGAAGCCTTCGCCGACGGTTTCGGCTTCGAGGAAACCCCCGACCAGCAGACCGCAATCAACGCCGTGATCGAGGACATGAAATCGGGCAAACCGATGGACCGCCTGGTCTGCGGCGACGTCGGTTTCGGCAAGACCGAAGTCGCCATGCGCGCCGCCTTCGTCGCCGTGTCCGACGGCAAGCAGGTCGCGATCCTGTGTCCGACCACGCTGCTGGCCGAACAGCACTACCAGAACTTCAGCGACCGCTTCGCCAACTGGCCGATCAAGATCGCGGAAATCTCGCGCTTCAAGTCGGCGAAAGAGCAGGACGAAGCGGTCGAACTGCTGGCCCAGGGCAAGATCGACATCCTGATCGGCACCCATCGCCTGTTGCAGAAGGATGTGAAATTCGATCGCCTGGGCCTCATCATCATCGACGAGGAACACCGCTTCGGCGTACGCCAGAAGGAAGCGCTGAAGGCGCTGCGAGCGCAGGTAGACGTGCTGACCCTGACCGCGACGCCGATCCCGCGCACCCTGGGCCTGTCGCTCGAAGGACTGCGCGATTTCTCGGTGATCGCGACGCCGCCGCAGAAGCGCCTGGCGATCAAGACCTTCGTCACCAAATGGTCCAACGGCCAGGTGCGCGAAGCCTGGGTGCGCGAGTTCAAGCGCGGCGGCCAGGTGTATTTCCTGCACAACGAAGTCAGCACCATCGAGGCCATGCGCGAGCGGCTCGAAAAGCTGCTGCCGGAAGCGCGCATTCGCGTCGGCCACGGCCAGCAGGGCGAACGCGAACTGGAACAGGTGATGCGCGACTTCTACCAGCAGCGCTTTGACATCCTGCTGTGCACCACCATCATCGAGACCGGCATCGACGTGCCCTCGGCCAACACCATCGTGATCTCCCGCGCCGACAAGTTCGGCCTGGCCCAGCTGCACCAGCTGCGCGGCCGTGTCGGCCGCAGCCACCACCAGGCCTACGCCTACCTCATGGTGCCCGACAAGGAAAGCCTGACGAAGCAGGCCTCGCAACGCCTGGACGCCATCCAGGCCATGGAAGAACTGGGCTCGGGTTTCTACCTCGCCATGCACGACCTGGAAATCCGCGGCGCCGGTGAGGTGCTCGGCGAAAACCAGAGCGGCAACATGCTGGAAGTGGGTTTCCAGCTCTACAACGAGATGCTCGGCGAGGCCGTGCGTTGCCTGCGGGAAGGCAAGGAGCCGGATCTGCTCTCGCCCATGAGCGCCACCACCGACATCAACCTGCACGCCCCCGCCCTGCTGCCCGACGACTACTGCGGCGACGTGCACATGCGCCTGTCTTTCTACAAGAAACTCGCCACCGCCAAGAAGACCGAAGCGATCGACGCGCTGATGGAAGAGATCGTCGACCGCTTCGGCAAGCTGCCGCCCCAGGCCCAGACCCTGATCGACGTGCACCGCCTGCGCGTCATCAGCCAGCCCTATGGCGTGGTCAAGGTCGACGCCGCGCCGCACCTGATCAACATCACGTTCCGGAAGGACGCGCCGATCGACGGCATGAAGGTCATCGAGCTGATCCAGAAGAACAAGCACATCAAGCTGGTGGGCAACGAGAAGCTGCGCATCGAACGCGAGTTGCCCGACCCCAAGGCGCGCGCCCATCTGGTCCGCGACGTGCTGCGTTCGCTGGGCGCGCCACGCACCGAAGGTGTCCCCACCGCCTGACCCCATGGAACTGCTGGAACCCACACTGGCCTTGCTGATCCTGCTGCCTGCGCTCTGGCTGCGGCCCTGGCGCCTGCTGGCCCGGACCGGCCTGCAGACCCCGCTGCTGGCCACCCTGGCCCTGCTGCCCCTGCTCTGGGCCCTGCCCTTCTGGCACGCCATGCCGCTGCATTTGCAGTGGTCCGGCGCCTGCCTGGTCACGCTGTGCCTGGGCTGGCCGCTCGCGGCTCCCGTGCTGACTCTGGTGGCCGCCATCACCTGGCTCATCACCCCAGCCACGGGCGAGCAGGCGCTGGCCCTGCTGCTCTGGCAGGGCCTGGTGCCGGCCACGCTGGCCCTGGGCCTGGGCGGCCTGCTGCGCCGTTTTGTGCCGCACCACCCTTTTGTCTACGTGCTGGGTCGCGGTTTCATCGGCACCGTCCTGTGCCTTTTTGCCGCCAGCCTGCTGGCGCAGGCCGCCGGCCACACCCTGCCCAACATCGGCAGCGAACTCTCCTGGGTGGCGCTCTGGCTCATGGCCTGGGGCGACGCCTTCGTCACCGGCATGATGGTCGCCGTCTTCGTGGCCTACCGCCCCGAGTGGCTGGCCACCTGGTCCGACTCGCTTTACCTCAAATCCTGAGACCTCCCATGTCTGCTCCCGCCACCGAACACGCGCCCGGCCTCGTCGTGCAGGGCTTCACGCCCCCCCTGCGCCTGCACGATTTCAAGCTGATCGCCTTCGACATGGACTCCACTCTCATCAACATCGAGTGCGTGGACGAGATCGCCGACGCCGTCGGCCGCAAGGCTGAGGTGGCCGCCATCACCGAGGCCGCCATGCGCGGCGAGATCACCGACTTCAAGGACAGCCTGCGCCGGCGCGTCGCCCTGCTCAAAGGCGTGACGGTGGCCGACCTGGAAGCCGTCAAGCGCGAGCGCCTGCGCCTGAACCCGGGCGCGGCCGAGCTGGTGGCGGCGTGCAAGCAGATGGGCATGAAGGTGCTGCTGGTCAGCGGTGGTTTCACTTTCTTCGCCGACCATGTGCAGCAGCTGCTGGGTGTCGATTACACCCGCTCCAACGTGCTGGAGATCGAGCACGGCAAACTCACCGGCCGTCTGGTCGACCAACCCTGGGGCGACATCTGCGACGGCGCCGAGAAACAGCGCATGCTGTTGCAGACCTGCGCACAGCTGGGCATCTCCCCCAGGCAGGCCATCGCCATGGGTGACGGCGCCAACGACCTGCCCATGATGGGCGCGGCCGGATTGTCCGTGGCCTACCACGCCAAGCCGAAAGTGCGCGAGCAGGCCATGGTGGCCATCAACAGCGGCGGGCTGGACCGCCTGCTGGAAATCCTGGCATGACGACGGTCTGGCAGCGCCTGGGAGCCGGCCTCAAGGCCTGGTTCTGGAACTGGCTCAGGGACTGGCGCTCGCATGCCATCTCGCTGCTGGTCATCGTGGCCGTCGTGGTGGGCGTGAGCGCCTGGCAAGCCCGCCACGTCCCCGCCGGGCCGGCGCCGGCCTTCAGCGCCCCGCTGGCCGGTGCGCCGGCGGGCACGCAGATCACCCTGGAGCAATGGCGGGCCCGCCACCCCGGCCGTGCCGTCGCCCTGCACATCTGGGCCGAGTGGTGCCCGATCTGCCGCATGGAAGAAGGCAGCATCACCAGCCTGCAATCCGACTGGCCCGTGCTGACCATCGCCATGCGCTCGGGGGACGCGGCCAAGGTGGCCCGGGTGCTGGACCAGCGCGAACTTCCCTGGCTGACCGCCGTCGATGCCGACGGGAGCCTGTCAGCACGCTACGGCCTGCAGGCCGTGCCGGCCTTCATCGTGCTCGACCCGCAGGGGAATATCCGCCACGCTGCCGTGGGCTACACCACCGGCATCGGCATGCGCCTGCGCCTGTGGCTGGCGCAGAACTTCTGATCCTGCTCCGGCCTCAGCGGCCGAACCTCACACTCAGGCCGGTGATCAGATACAGGTCGTACTTCTCGGCCGGGGCCGGGGCCTGGCTGTCATAACGCCCCTGGAGCTTGACGCTCAGGCTCAGCGTCTTGTTGATGTCCACCTGCAGGCCGGCATCCAGCGTGGCCCGGGTGCCCTTGCCCAGCAGCAGGCCCGGGTAGAGCACGAATTTCTGCTTGAAACGCGTGCCGCGGGCCAGCTCATGGGTGGACTCCTCGCCAAAGAGTGTCTCCCCGGTGGAGTAACGCTGGCGCACGGCCCCGTCCACCTCCACCCCGTCGCCCGCGTAATAGTCCTCGCGCCAGGACAGACCGGCGTAGACGTCCCACAGGTCGTCCCGCGTCTTCACCAGGTGCCAGCCCAGGCCCGTGCTCAGCACGCTGCGCAGATTCAGGTCGAGCACGCGGTCATGGCTGAACTCGGCGCCCACGAAACCGAATTCGGTCCTGCTGAGGTCTCGGTCGTAACGGCTGCCCAGGCGCCACTGCAGGTCCGTGATGCCGGTCGTGATCAAACCGTTGGTCTCGCTGCGCGTGCGGCGCTCGAGGTAGTTGGCAAACAGCGAGAGCTTGTCCTCGGGCCGGGTGTAGGTGCTGTCCAGGCTGAAGTTGAGGCTGTGCCCAGTGGTATTGCCGGCCGATAGGGAAAACCCGGCGTTGAAGTCACCCGCCCAGCGGCCGGCGGTCTCCAGCTGCAGGGGCGCCACCGGCGGCACGCGCTGCGGCGGTGGCACGGGCAGCAATGGCACCTCGGCAGCGGGCGCAGGAGGTACTGGCTCGGGCGCTGCATCGGGCACAGCCACGGGCATCACCACAGGCGCCGTGAGGGTCACGGCGGCGGGTTCCGACATGGACACCGGTTCGGGAGAGGGAGTGGCCGCAGGCGGTGGGCTGTCCTGGGCCAGGACCGTGCCGCCAGCGAGCAGCAGCGGCAGCCATAAAAAGTGTTTCATCAGGGAGCAGGAAAACAGGAGCAGATCGGTGAACGACAGCCGTCCACCCCCCCGGGATTATGTCCGCTCGATGCGCGCGCGCCCGTCACGCACCCCGAAAGCGGCCAGCGTGAAAGCCGCCGAATCAGGGCGGGTCGCGTCCTGCACCGCGCGCAAGGTGGTGCTCAAGCCACCCGGCGTGAACTCGGCCACGCCGTAGCCGCGGTACTGCGCGTCGCCGAACACGAAGTGCGGATTCTCGGCCAGGCGCTCAGGCGTCTTCTCCACCGCGCTGGCACTGGCACGCGAGCTGATGCTGGTGCCGCAGAACTCCACGCCCACCGTCGCGCTGCCCGCATCGGCGTAGTCCGCCTTGACGTGGCCCACCCAGTTCTCGTGCACATCGCCACCCAGCAGCACCGGGTTGCTCACCGCGTGCCGCTGCAGGGCATCGGTCACGCGGCGCCGCGCGCCGGCGTAACCGTCCCAGCCGTCGTTCCACAGGCGCTGGCCCGCGCCGGGCTGCGCGTCACGCGGGCCGAACAGGGTCTGCTGCCCGATGACGTTCCAGCGCCCGGTCGATCGCGCCAGCGCGCCGTCCAGCCACTGCTCCTGGGTGCGGCCCAGGTAGTTGCGCTGCGGCTCGGCCCATTCCGTGCACTGGGCCGGGTCCACCAGGCGGCCACCGGGTTGGCCGTCTTTCAGGCAGGGCTGGCGGTCGCGGTACTGGCGGCTGTCGAGCAGGTGCAGCGTGGCCAGGCGGCCGAAAGGCACTTGCTGGTAGATGCGCATCTCGGCGCCGCGCGCCAGGCCGGCGAGCCCATGGGTCAGCATGGAGGCGCGCACGGGCATGTGCTCGTACCAGGCCTGGTAGGCGGCCGCGCGGCGGGCGCCAAAATCATCCACCGTACCCACCAGCGGCACGCCCGTGCCTTCATGCAGGCCGGCATAGTCGTTCTGCACCTCGTGGTCATCCCAGGTCAGCAGCCAGGGGCAGGCCGCGTGCATGGCCTGCAGGTCGGCATCGCTGCGGTGCAGGGCGTAGCGGCGGCGGTAGTCGTCCAGCGTCAGCACCCAGCCGCCGGTCGCCGCGCGCACGGCATTCGTGGCGCCCGGGTACTCATAGATGTAGTCGCCCAGGAACATCACGGCGTCCAGCTGCTCGGCGCGCATGTGCCGCCAGGCGGCGTAGTAGCCGTGCTCCCAGCGCTGGCAGGAGGCATAGCCCAGGCGCAGGCGCGCCGGCTGCGCCTCGGGCCGCGGAAAGGTGCGTGTGCGCCCCACCGGGCTCACGGCCTCGCCCAGCATGAAACGGTAGAAATACCAGCGGTCGGGCTCCAGGCCCGCCACCTCGGCATGCACGGCATGCCCCAGCGCGGGCTCCGCCTGCACCTGGCCGCTGCGCACGATGCGGGTGAAACCCTCGTCGTGAGCGACTTCCCAGCGCAGCGTGAAGGCGTCGCGCTGCGGCAGGTCAAAGTGCAGGCGCGTCCACAGCACCACGCCGTCAGGCGTCGGCGCGCCACTGGCTACGCCCAGGGCAAAGGGGTCCTGCTTCAGGCGGCCCAGGCTCCAGGCGCTGCGCGGCAGCCACAGGGTGCTGGCGGTGGCGGCAGCCAGGCGCAGCAGCTGGCGGCGGTCGGTGGTTTGCTGGGGCATGGCGGCGAAGAGGCTGGGTACAGGTCGCGGACATCATGCCCGAAGTCACCTACGCCTTGATGACTGGATCTGACGGACCCTGTGCGGCGCGTGGTCACACAGAGGCGGCGAGGCTCTGCGACAATCCTTGCGCATGAGATGTCGAAGCGACAACCGCCAGTCAGCCAACGACGATTCGACCTGAAACCCACTGGAGACGACCGATGATTTCCTTGTCCGCCTCGCGCACGATGAAGGCCCTGGCGACGGTGGCCTTTGCCGCCATCGCTGCCTTTTCGACGGCCCACGCACAGACCGTGCTGAAAGTCACCACGATTCCCGAGGAAGCCGCGACCGAGCAGACGCGCAAGTTCGGCCCGCTGGTGAAGTACCTCGAGCGCACGCTCGGCACGAAGGTCGAGTTCACGCCGGTCAACGACTATCCGGCCGCGGTGGAAGCGCTGGTCAACAAGCAGGTCGACCTGGTGTGGTTTGGCGGCTTCACCCATGTGCAGGCGCAGATCCGTTCCGGCGGAAAGATCATCCCGATCGCGCAGCGCGAGGAAGACACCCAGTTCCGATCGGTGTTCATCACGCAGACCGACTCCGGCATCAAGCAGTTGTCGGACCTCAAGGGCAAGCAGGTCAGCTTTGGCTCGCAGTCCTCCACCTCGGGCCACCTGATGCCACGCAGCTTCCTGCTGCAGGCCGGCATCGACCCGGACAAGGATTTCAAGCGCGTGGCCTTCAGCGGCGCGCACGACGCCACCGTCGCCTCCGTAGTCAGCGGCCGCGTGGATGCCGCCGCGCTCGACATCACCGTCTGGCGCAAGTTCGTCGACGAGAAAAAGGTCGACACCGCCAAGGTCAACGTGTTCTTCACCACGCCGCCGTTCTACAACTACAACTGGTCGGTGCACGCAGACATGCCGGCTGCGCAGCGCGAGCGCATCGCCAAGGCGCTGTTCGACCTGAACATGAACAACCCGGAAGGCAAGGAGATCCTGACGCTGAACCGGGCCACCAAGTACATCCCGACCTCGGCCGAGAACTACAAGGGCCTGGAGACGGCCGGGCGTAGCGCAGGCCTGATCAAGTAAGCCCGTGGATCGTCTGCAAGGCATGCGCGTCGAGCTCCTCGGGCTGGCTGCGCGCCATCCGGCCGCCGCCGCGGGTGCCCCGCCTGCGCTGCAGCCGCTCACCCTGTCCATCGCACCGGGCGAGCAAGTGGCGGTGATTGGCCCGTCGGGCGCCGGCAAGACTACGCTGCTGCACGCACTGGCCTGCGCGTTGAAGCCGGGGGCTGGCACGCTGCGGCTGGACGGCGTCGACCCCTGGTCGCTGCCGGTGCGCGAACTTCAGCGCTTGCGGGGTCACCTGTTCCTGGCGCCGCAGACACCCCCGCTGCCGCCGCGCCAGCGTGTGATCACCGCGGTGCTGGCCGCGCGCCTGCCGGCGCAATCCTTGTGGACGAGCCTGCGCTCGCTGGTGTATCCGAGCGACATCGGCGCCGCGCATGCGGCATTGATGCGCTTCGACCTCGCGCACAAGCTGTGGGAGCGTGTGGACCGTCTTTCCGGTGGCGAACGTCAGCGCATCGGCCTGGCGCGCGGCCTGCTGGCACCGGCCTCGCTGTGGCTGGTCGATGAGCCGCTGTCGGCGCTGGACCCGACGCGCGCGCGTCAGGCCGTCGACACGCTGATCCAGGTCGCGGCCGAGCGCGGCGCCACGCTGGTCACCACCTTGCACCAAGTCGATGTCGCCACCCGTTTTCCGCGCGTGATCGGCTTGCGTGACGGCCTGCTCGCTTTCGATCTGCCGGGCGCACAGGTGACACGCGAGCGCCTGGCGCAGTTGTATGTGCAGCACGAACACGAACTGACCGGCGCGGCACCGACGGCGCAGGCGCCGCAGCCCGCGCCGCCAGTGCCCGCGGCCCTGGTTTGCCGTTAGACCCCCACGCATGGCTGTCACCGTCCTGACCGCGCCCGCCTTGCGCGACCCGGCCTGGACGCGCCGCCTGTTCTGGGCCAGCGTCGCTGCGGTGCTGCTGGTACCGATGCTCGTGGTGACCGAGTTCAAGCTCTGGGTGCTGGTCGAGCCGGACAACCTGAAGGTCACGCTGAAGTTCCTGCGCGACTTCCTGCCGCCCAGGATTGATGTCGAGTTCCTGGCGATGGTGGCGCGCGAAGCCTGGCGTACCGTGGCCATCGCCACCGCCGGCATCGCGCTGGCGCTGCTGCTGGCGATTCCGCTGACGCTGGCCTCGACGGCGGCGCTGTCGGTGTCGGCCCTGTCCGGCCGCATGCATGCGCTGCCCTTTGCGCTGCGACAGTCGGTACGCTGGCTTCTGATCCTGCTGCGCAGCGTGCCCGAGCTGGTGTGGGCGCTGGTGTTCGTGCGCGTGGTCGGCCTCGGCCCCACGGCCGGCGTGCTGGCGATCGCGCTGACCTACAGCGGCATGCTCGGCAAGGTATACGGCGAAATCTTGGAGAGCGGCGAGACACATGCCACCACCTCGCTGCTGCGCAACGGCTCCGGCCGCCTGCAGGCCTTCTTCTACGGCCTGCTGCCGCAAAATTCCGCCGAACTGACCAGCTACACGGTGTATCGCTGGGAGTGTGCGATCCGCTCCTCCGCGGTGCTGGGCTTTGTCGGCGCCGGCGGACTCGGTCAGCAGATGGACACCTCGATGAAGATGTTCAACGGCAGCGAGGTGAGCACGATGCTGCTGGTGTTCATCGGCCTGGTCTGGCTGGCGGACCTGGCCAGCAGCGGCTTGCGCAAGGCGCTCGGATGAACACGCCCACGCCAGGCATCGATCCGGCCGCCAACCAGCCGTTCAAGGTGCCGCCGCCCATCTTCCATGCGCGCTGCGTCGCGTGCTGGATCGTGGCCGGCACCATCGCGCTGGTCGTCGCCAGCTTCGCCACGCTCGACCTGCAATGGGCGAAGTTCTTCTCGCTCGACGCCGCAAAAAGGATGGGCAAGTTCCTCGGCGAACTGCTGGTGCCCGCCACCGAGCTGCGCTTCCTGAGCAAACTCGCGGTCGCCAGCCTGGAGACGCTGGCGATGTCCGCGCTCGGCACCCTGCTGGCGGTGGTTTTCGGCCTGCTGCTGGCGCTGCCCGCCAGCCGCACGCATGCCGACGACCGCGCGCTGGCACGCGCCCCGACGCGGCTTGTGCTCAACGCGCTGCGTTCCATCCCCGAACTGGTGTGGGCCGCACTGCTGCTGATCTCTGCGGGGCTGGGGCCGTTCGCCGGCACGCTGGCACTGGCGATGCACACGACGGGCGTACTGGGCCGGCTCTTTGCCGAGGCCATCGAGAACGCACCACCGGGCCCCTCGTTCGCGCTGCGCACACAGGGCGTGCCTGAGGGCCGGGTATTTTTGTATTCAACGCTGCCGCAAATCCTGCCGCAACTGCTGTCCTACACGCTGTACCGCTGGGAGAACAACATCCGCGCCGCGGCCGTGCTGGGCGTGGTGGGGGCTGGTGGCCTCGGCCAGATGCTGGCCTTCCACATGGGTCTGTTCCACATGCGCGAAACCAGCTCGATCCTGATCGCGATGTTCCTGTTGGTGGCCCTGGTCGATGTGCTGTCGTACGCGCTGCGGCGAGCGATGTCGCGCTGAAGCCTGCCGCCCAGACGCCTCGCAGGCTGGCTGATCCCCACAGAACCGCCGGGCGGAAGGCGGTTGACAGGCCCCCGAACCTGACTAAAATTTCAGCAACACCAACCCGGAGTCCACCATGGCGACCGAAGGCATTTCCTCCAGCACCCCCGTTTCCACGCCAGCGCGCAGCAGCGCTCCCAATCGCGCCCAGGAGTTCCGCGCTGAGCAGCAGCGCGTGCAGAACGAGCAGTCCCAGCGCGAGAGCCAGGCGACCCAGGCCGCCGAGCGTGAGGCCCGCCAGCGCGAACCCGTGGTCAACACCCAGGGCCAGACCACCGGCCGGCTCGTGAACGAGCGCGCCTGAACGCTCTACGGGCAAACGTCCATGGCGCTCCCGCTTTCAGCCCTCAACGGCAGCACGCCCAGCGTGCAGGCCCAGTTGAGCCAGTACCGGGCCCAGTTGCAGCAGGCCCGGCAGGAGGCTGCACAGGCCGCCGACCGCGTGGCCCGGCTCGAGCAGCAGACCCAGACGGCCCGCAGCGAATCCGTGCGCTCGGACGACAAGGTGCGCGGTCTCGAAAGCAGCGAACCGCGCCAGCCCCCCAGCACCCCGCCCACCACCCGCCGCAGCATCAACACCCTGAGCCAGCTCAGCGGCACGGTGCTGGACGTCACCGCCTGATCACGATCTCCCCAAACAACAACGGCCCTTGCGAGGGCCGTTTTGCTTTTACTGACCGGCGGGCTGAGCCTGTCGAAGACTCGCACGCCTTTCGACAAGCTCAATGCGAACGGATACGGTCGCTTACCCCCGTTGCCGCAGCGCCTCGTACAGACACACCCCGCTCGCCACCGAAACGTTCAGGCTTTCCACCGCGCCCTTCATCGGGATGCCCACCAGCTCGTCGCAGGTCTTGCGCGTCAATTGCCGCATGCCCTCGCCCTCCGCACCCAGCACCAGGGCCGTGGGGCCCTTGAGGTCCACCTGGTAGATGGTCTTGGGCGCGTCGTCGCTGGTGCCGATGCACCAGATGTTGCGCTCCTTGAGCTCGCCCAAGGTGCGCGCCAGATTGGTCACCATGAAATAGGGCACGGTCTCGGCCGCACCGCTGGCCACCTTGGCCACCGTGGCATTGACGCCCACCGCATGGTCCTTGGGGGCGATCACGGCGTGCGCCCCGGCCCCGTCGGCCACACGCAGGCAGGCGCCCAGGTTGTGCGGGTCGGTCACGCCATCGAGCACCAGCAGCAGGGGCGGCTCGGTCAGCGAGTCCAGCAGGTCGTCCAGCGAATGCACCTGGGCCAGGGCCTCCACGCGTGCCGCCACGCCCTGGTGGCCATGGCTGCCGGCCAGCTTGGCCAGGCGCATGCCATCGGCCTCGATCAGGCGCACATTGGCTTCCTTGGCCTTTTCCAGGAACTGGCGCATGCGCGCGTCGCGCCGGGTCGGCTCGAAGTAGATCTCGATGATGGATTGCGGCGCCGTCTTCAGGCGCACGCCCACGGCGTGGAAGCCGAACAGGACTTTGGGGGAGGACATGGGGAGCAATTATCCCGGATCAAGGGAGACCACCGCCCGGACCCTCTGGCCGCCTATCCCATGATTTGGGGATGGTGCATGTCACAACCTGCCACTACAGTCCCCGATGAACTGCGGCATGGTTTGAAAAATTCGGTCCAAGCATGCCACAGCAGCCCGGGGGCGCAGACGACATCGAGCATCTTCTTGATGCCTCCATTCCGCCCAACTTATCAAATGTGCCTGGAGGAGTCGGACATGCTGAAGTACGCATCTTGGATCCACGGAAACGCTGTGCAGTTGGAGGACCCGAGCGGCATCCTCGTCAAAAAGGTGGGCATGGGAACGGAAATGCAGTTCAACACATTGGTCCCGGGCATATCACCACCTGGCACCTGGTGTCACATCGCCATTCCAAGTCCCGTCATCGTGAACGATGCGCGGCTGAAATTGCAGAAGGTCTTCCTCCTGTTTCAGACCGGGCAACACGCGGCGATCGACAACCTTCACATCTTTGATGGCCCGCGGCGCATCTTCATGCAAGATGTTGTCCCGGGAAGAAACTCATCGGCACGCCGCACTGGAAACCACATGCAGGCGATCGACGCTCAGAACACTTTCACACTGCCGGCGCCGGTCGAAATTTCGTTCGGGGTTTCCATTTCATTTACGTTTCGCCCTGTGGCGCTCACTACGAGCTTGGGCCGGGCCGACCCTGAAGGGAAACTGCTGATCACCACCGCAGGAGCAGACTTCGTCTAGCCTGTGCGCCTCCGACCCTATCAGCCGCTGGCCCGCCCCGCCTCAATCGTGATCCGCCGCTCGCACCGCTGCGCAATCCCCGTATCGTGCGTCACCAGCACCAGAGTCGTGCCCTGCTCACGGTTCAGCGCAAACATCAGCTCCATCACGGTCTCGCCCGTCGCGTAGTCCAGGCTGCCCGTGGGCTCATCCGCCAGCAGCACGGCGGGCTGGACCACGAAGGCGCGCGCCAGGGCCACGCGCTGCTGTTCGCCGCCGCTCAAGACCTTGGGGTAATGCCCCAGGCGCTGGCCCAGGCCCACGCGGTCCAGCATCTCGGTGGCGGCCTTGCGCGCGTCCTTGCGGCCGGCCAGTTCCAGCGGGAGCATGACGTTTTCCAGCGCGGTCAGGTGGCCCAGCAGCTGGAAGCTCTGGAACACGAAACCCAGCTTCTGTGCACGCAGGGCGGCACGCTCGTCCTCGTCCAGCGCGAACATGTCCTGTCCGTCCAGGCGCACCGTGCCGCTGCTGGGCGTGTCCAGCCCGGCCATGATGGACAGCAGGGTGCTCTTGCCCGAACCGGAAGCGCCGACGATGGCCAGGGTCTGGCGTGGCGGGACGCTGAAATGGATATCGCGCAAAATATCGAGCGTGCCCGTCGAGTCGGTGACCGACTTGAGCACGTGTTCCACGGAAATGATGGGTTCGGACATGAAATTCTCTTTGATGCGTCGCTACTGTATCGCGGCAGCCCTATTGGGCGGCTCCCTGGGGTTATCCCAGGCGGCCACGCCGCGCACAGTACTGGTGCTCGGTGACTCCTTGAGCGCCGAATACGGCCTGCCACGCGGCAGCGGCTGGGTGGCGCTGCTGGAGCAGCGCCTGGCAGCGGAGAAGCAGGCGGTGCGGGTGGTCAACGCCAGCATCAGCGGCGAGACCACCTTCGGCGGGCGCTCGCGCCTGGCCGCCCTGCTGGCCCAGCACCAGCCCACGCACGTGATCATCGAACTCGGCGGCAACGACGCGCTGCGCGGCCTGGCGCTGGACGCCACGCGCGCCAACCTGGAGTGGATGACCCAGCAATCGAAGAAAGCCGGGGCCCGCGTGCTCTTGCTGGGCATGCAGATGCCGCCCAACTACGGCGCGGATTACGGGCGTCGCTTCGCCGGCCTCTACCAGCAGGTGGCGCGCAGCGAGAAGGTGGCGCTGCTGCCCTTCTTCCTGAAAGGCGTGGCCGACGGCGCTGACCCGACGCGGCTGTTCCAGCCCGACCGCATCCACCCCACGGCCGAGGCCCAGCCCCGGATGCTGGACAACGTCTGGCCCGAACTGAAAAAAATCCTCTGATGCCCCTTTTCACCATCAGCGCGGATGAGGCCCTGCAAAAGCTCGACAGCTTCGACACCATCATCGACGCGCGCAGCGAAAACGAATACGCCGAAGACCATTTACTC
Source organism: Hylemonella sp. (assembly GCA_030695415.1). Lineage (GTDB taxonomy): Bacteria > Pseudomonadota > Gammaproteobacteria > Burkholderiales > Burkholderiaceae_C > Hylemonella. Next base: position 35,690 of record JAUYQZ010000011.1, on the reverse strand, counting down.
GGCGCCGTGAACTGGGCCACACTGGACAACCAGCAGCGCCACGACATCGGCACGCTCTACAAACAGGTCAATGCCTTCGAGGCCAAGAAACGCGGCGGGGCCCTGGCCGCGCGCAATATCGCGGCGCACATTGAGCGCGAGGTCATCGACAAGCCCAAGGACTGGAAGCCCCTGACCTACTGCTGGCGCGGCGGCAAGCGCAGCGGCTCGCTGAGCCTGATCCTGAGCGAGATCGGCTTTCGCGTGACGATCATCGAGGGCGGCTACAAGGCTTTTCGCGCCGCGCTCCTGCTGGACATTCCACGCTTGGCCCCCTTGTTCGACTGGCGCGTGGTCTGCGGCACCACGGGCTCGGGCAAGACGCGCCTGCTGCAGGCCCTGCAGGCCGCTGGCGCCCAGGTGCTGGACCTGGAAGACCTGGCCAACCACCGCAGCTCGGTGCTGGGCGCCATCCCGGGCCTGGCCCAGCCCACGCAGAAAGAGTTCGACACCCGCATCTGGGACGCGCTGCGCCGCCTCGACCCGAAGCGCCCCGTCTACGTGGAGAGCGAAAGCAAGAAGGTGGGCAACGTGGCCGTGCCGGCCGCGCTGATCGAGGCCATGCGCGCTGGCCCCTGCCTGAACCTGCTTCTGCCCGACGAAGAGCGCGTGGCCCTGCTGCTGGAAGACTACGACTTCTTCGTGAAGGATGGCGAGGCCTTTTGCGAACGCCTGGACGCCCTGACCGAGCTCAAGGGCAAGCAGGTGGTGGAAGGCTGGAAGGCCAAGGTGCGCAGCGGTCACATCGACGACGTGGTGCGCGACCTGCTGCTCACGCACTACGACCCGGTCTACCGGCAGTCCATGGCGCGCAACTTCAAGCAGTTCGGCCAGGCGCGGGACATCCAGCCGCAAGACCGCTCGGTGCCGGCCATGCAGGCGCTGGCTGCGCAGCTGCTCAGCGGCTAGGCTGGCGTGGCCGCCAGGCCATCTTCATGTAGAGCCGCCCGCCCGCCAGCTCATCGAGCATCTGGTTCAGGCGCTTGTGCTGTGTGGCTTCGAGTTTGGCACGGGCAATCCAGCCCAGGTAGTCGTTCTGCTGGTAGGGCGGCCGCTCGCGGTAGGCCGCCATCAGGCCCCGGACCTGCAGCGCGTGGCGCACCGACGCCGGCATGGGTTGCACAGGGCGCGTGAGACGGGAAGCGTTGACAGCCATCAACGGTCACTGAGCGGCTTTGGCTGCTTTCTGCGCCGGCGCACAGCCTGCCCCAGCGACCCAGCCCTTGAGAAAGGGCCGTCGGGTCTGACCGGCGGAAACCGCCGCAGCCACCTCGCTCGAATAACGCTCGGCCCCGCTGAGCTTGCGCACCCAGCTGCGCAAAGGCAGTACGCCATCGACCATGGTGTTCACCGTGGTCGACACCGAGTCCACGGCCTTCTGGCCCACGTAGCCCACAGCCTGTACCACCAGGCTCGGATCGCTCCCGGGCACCGCGGGGGCATCGATGTCGGGCCCCAGGGCGGCGTCCAGATCACCCAGCTCGGCGAGCAAGGCCGCACAGGAGGCATCGGCCGGCGCGGCATAAGCGCCCTTCTGGGCAGCGGCCGTGAGGACGGGGGGAATGCGGTTCTCCAGAAGATTGAGATCGTTCAGCGGCTGGCTGGCTTTCTGCACCAGGCTGGAGCTGGAGTCCTGGGCCATGCTGCCCACCTTGCCGCTCACCTCCGCCGTGGCACTGGCCACCGTCTCGCCAGGCTGGCCGGCGACCGATGACTTGTCCGGTCCCGCACAGCCGCAGAGCAGGACCAGCAGCCCTGCCATGACCGGCAGCCACTTCATGGCTGGGGGGTGGTCCCGGTCCCAGAGGCGTCCGCTTCTGGTGTGTCGCCGCCCTCTTCAGGCGCGCCATCCTCGCCCGCCGGACCGCCCAGCTTGCGCTGCGCCTTTTCCTTGAGCTTGTCTTCCTTCTTGCGCTTCTTGGCCAGCTCTTTCTGGCGTTTTTCGTATCCGTAATTGGGTGTTACCAAGGTGTGCTTTCTGCGTTCGGTGAATGAAAGCCACTCTAGCAGTTCAGGGCGTTTTGTTCCACGCCCTGTGGAAATTTTTCATCACCGGGGGCGTGAGGCTAGAGGATCTCAATGCCGAAGTAGCGCAAGAGCAGGGCCAGCAGGCCGAAACAGGCCACGCTGATGAGGGCGCCGGCCAGCAGGCTGGGCCAGAAACCCAGGCGCGGCAACAACAGGGGGAAAACCAGGAACATGGGCAGCGTGGGCAGCACGTACCAGAAGGTGTACCAGGCGTGGTTGGCAATCTTGTCCGGCGACTGCTTTTCCAGGTGAAGCCAAATCAGGGTCAGCACGGTCACCAGCGGCAGGGCCGCCAGCAGGCCGCCCAGGCGGTCGCTGCGCTTGGCAAACTCCGAGACCAGCACCACCAGCGCGGCCGTCAGCAGGTACTTGGTAATGAGCCAGGCCATGGCGTGTCCCGGTCTAGCCGCGAAAACGGCGTTTCGTCAGCGTCAGGGCGATGGACCAGGCCACCAGAGCATAGAGCGCCAGCACGACCAGGTGCAGCAGCGCGTCAGCGGGCCAGCGGCCCAGGAACAGCGGGCGCACCAGCTCCACCGCCTGGGTCAGGGGAAGCCAGGCCGAGACATGCTGCAGCAGGGGCGGCAGGCTGTCGCGCGGGAAGAACACGCCGCTGAGGAACATCATGGGCGTGAGGAAGAGCGTGAAGTAGTAGGTGAAGAAGTCATAGCCCTTGGCCAGGGCGTTGAAGATCAGCGCCAGGCAGCTGAAGGTGATGCCGGCCAGCAGCAAGATGGGCCAGGCCAGCAGCAGCATGGGGCTGCGGCTGATGTCCAGCGCCACCATCACGCCCAGGATGGCGGTGACGGTGAAGGAGGACTTGAAGGCCGCCCACAGCATCTCGGCCAGCAGCACGTCGCGCAGGGCCACGGGCGCGTTCATGATGCTGTCCCAGGTCTTCTGCACGTGCATGCGCGAGAAGGCCGAGTACAGGGCCTCGAAGGTGGCCGCGTTCATGGCGCTCATGCAGATCGAACCGCTGGCCAGGAAGAGGATGTAGGGCACCTGCGTGCCGTCCAGGGGCACCGTGCCCACCAGCGCACCCAGGCCGTAGCCGAAGGCCACCAGCCACATCAGCGGCTCGGCGATATTGCCCACCAGGCTGGGGATGGCCAGCTTGCGCCAGACCAGCAGGTTGCGCAGGAAGACGGGCCACCACCTCATCATGTTGATCATCATCCCTCCTCCCGGATCTGGCGCCCGGTCATTTTGAGGAAGAGGTCTTCCAGGTTGGCAGGGCGGTGCAGGCTGCGCACGCTGTGGTCATGCGCCAGGGCCTGCATCAAGGGCGCGGCGTCCTGGGTGTAGAAAAAGACCGTCTCGCCGCTGACCTCGACGCGACTGGCCATGGCGCGCAGCGGACCGCTGCTCAGCGCAAGGGCGTCGCCGCCGTAAACCTCGACCACGTCGGGCTCCAGATGCTGGGCAATCAGCTCGCGCGGCGTGCCTTCGGAGATCTTGCGGCCATGGTCGATGACCAGCAGGCGGTCGCACAGGCGTTCGGCCTCGTCCATGAAGTGGGTGGTCAGCAGGATGGACTTGCCCTGCTGCATCAACTGCTGCAGGCGCTCCCACATCAGGTGGCGGGCCTGCGGGTCCAGGCCGGTGGTGGGCTCGTCCAGCAGCAGCAGCAGCGGGTCGTTCACCAGGGCCCGCGCCAGGCTGAGCCTGCGGCGCATGCCGCCCGAGAGCTGGCCGGGTTTGGCGTCGGCCTTGTGCGAAAGCGCGGCGAACTCCAGCAGGCCGGGGATGCGCGCGCGGATGTCCGCCGTCTTCATGCCGAAATAACGACCGAAGACCATCAGGTTCTCGGCGCAACTGAAGTCGGGGTCGAGCGAGTCGAACTGGGTCACCACGCCCAGCTGGGACTTGATGGCGTGCGCGTCGCCCGGCATGCGCAGGCCGAAGGCCTCGACGTGGCCGCTGTCCGGCGTGGTCAGGCCCAGGCACATGCGCAGGGTGGTGGTCTTGCCGGCCCCGTTGGGGCCGATCACACCCAGGCACTCGCCGGGACGGATGTCAAAACTCAGGTCATCAACAACCGTGGTCTCGCCGTAGCGTTTGACGAGGTTGTGACATTCGAGGAAGGCGGAGGGCATGCCTTCATCTTAACGACTCAATCAAGCCAGCGTACCGAGCCGCGATAGGCGTGCCAGGTCGCATGCCCCAGCCAGGGCCCGATCAGCAGCAGGCCCAGACCCCAGGGGATCAGGGCGATGGTGACGAGCGCGGTGATCAGCGCCCCCCAGAGCAGCAGCACCGGCAGGTGGGTGAAGAAGACCTGGATGCTGGTGAGCGAGGCCGAGATGGCGTCCGTGTCGCGGTCCAGGATCATGGGGATGGAGACGACGGAGGTAGCGAAGACCAGGCCGGCAAAAACACCGCCGACCACCAGGTAAACCGCGACGAACTCCCAGTTCTCGGGATTGAAGATGGCCTGCAACACGCCGGCCGTGGACGGCATGCCCGTGTTGAAGAACACCGCGAACACCACCAGGGACGCCCGGCCCCAGAGCAGCTCCAGCACGACCAGCACCAGCACCAGCAGGCCCATGCTGCCGATGCGCGCGTCCCAGCAGGTCAGCGAGCTGCCCAGGTCGGGCGAGAGGCCCTGCTCGCGCCGGCGGCTCACCTCGTACAGGCCCAGGGCAAGGAAGGGACCGACCAGCAGGCAGCCCGAGACGATGGACATGGCGTACTCGGGCTTGTAGCGGAACACCGCACCCAGCGTGAGGGCCATGGCCCAGAAGCACATGCCGTAGAACAGGGCGATGCCCATTTCGGCCGTCATGTCGCGCCAGCCGCGTGCCAGCCAGCGGAAGGGGTCTGCGAAGCCCAGCGGCAGGATCTCGCGCCGGGGGCCTACCGGGGGCGGCGGCACATAGGGTGCGGGGTTGACGGGCAGGCTGTCGTCAGCGTTCGGGCTGTTCTCACTCATGGGGAACAAGACTAGCGGGCAGCTCGATGCCTGCCTAGTCAGGTAAACACCAATGCCGCCAGGGGTATCAGTTCAGGACCTGGAGTGCCTGCGCAAGGTCGGCCTGCAGGTCCTCGACCGCCTCCAGGCCGGTGGAGAAACGCACCAGGGTGCCGCGCGCCAGATGGGCGGGCCAGCCCTGGCGCATGCCGGCCAGTTCGTAGGGCACAACCAGGCTGATGGGGCCGCCCCAGCTGTAGCCCAGCTTGAACAGGCGCAGGGCGTCGCAGAAGGCGTCGACCTGCGCCTCGCTGTAGCGCGCGTGGAGGATCACGCTGAAGAGGCCGGCCGCGAGGCCCTCACGCTCTTCGCGGCCCTCCCCTGCCCCGCACAGCGCCCGCCAGTGCGCGTGGCCGGGGGAGCCGGGCAGCGCCGGGTGCAGCACCTGGGCGAACTCGGGCCGGCTCAGGCACCAGTGCGCCAGAACACGCGCCGTGCGGTCGTGCTCGCGGTAGCGCAAGGCGATGCTGGGCAGGGCGCGCAGCACGGCCTCGACGTCATTCATGCCCACACCCAGGCCCAGGCGCATATGGGTCAGCTTGAGGCGGATGTGCAGGGCTGGGTCGCGCGTGATGATGGAGCCCATGAGCACATCGCCGCCGCCGCTGGGATATTTGGTGAGTGCATGGATCGAGATGTCCACGCCCTGCCCCCCCGCGCCCTCATTCGCCAGATCGAAAGGATGGAAGGCCAGGCCGGCGCCCCAGGTGTTGTCCAGTGCGCACAGGACGCCAGCAGCACGACAGACGCGCAGCTGCTCGCGCAGGTCGGGGAACTCCAGGGTGACCGAACCGGCCGCTTCGAGCCACACCAATTTTGTCCTGGGGCTGATACGGCGCGCCAGGTCCTGCGGATCCATGGGGTCGTAGAACTGGTGGGTGATGCCCCAGTCCTTGAGTTCACCGTTGGCCAGCGCCTTGTTCGGGCCGTAGGCGTTGTCGGGAAGCAGCACCTCGTCGCCGCTCTTGAGCAGCGAGAGGGCCACGGTGGCTATGGCGGCCAGGCCGCTGGGCACCAGCAGGCACTGCACGCCGCCCTCCAGCGTGGCCAGGCGCTCTTCCAGCACATAGCTGGTGGGCGTGCCGTGCAAGCCATAGGTGTAGCCGGTCTTGTCCTTCCACTCGCGGCTGCGCATGGCGGCCACATTGGGGAAGAAGACGGTAGAGGCCTTGAACACGCCGGGCTGCGGCGCAGCGAAGCCCTCAGGGGGCGTGTAGGGATGGTGGATCAGACCGGTGATCTTGTCGCTCATGATCCGCAGAGCATAGCGCGATGCAGAGCCGAGATTACTTATGCGCAGGCACCCGTGGAACCGGCTTCGCCGGGCCACTGGGTGCGGCCCCTTGAGGGGGGTGGCGTAGTGACCGAAGGGAACGAAGCCTGGGGGTGCTTCAGACTTTCCACTTCGCCAGCACATCGGCGATGTGCATGCGGTCGTAGACCTCAAATGGCTGGTGGATCCAGGGATTGGTGGACAGGAACTCCACCGAATAATCGGGCTGGAAGGCCGACACGCCCTTGGTCCAGATCACGGCGGTGCGCAGATCGGTGATCGGTGGATAGTTGTCGCGCAGCATGCGCACCACGGACTGCAGGGTGTGGCCGGAGTCGGCCAGATCATCTACCAGCAGCACACGGCCGGCGATCTCGCCCTGGGGCGTGGTGATGTACTTGGCGATGTCCAGGTGTCCCTGTTCGGTGCCGGCGTTGGCCCGGTAGGAGCTGGTAGACATGATCGCCAGGGGTTTCTCGAAGATGCGCGAGAGGATGTCCCCCGGCCGCATGCCGCCACGCGCCAGGCAAAGGATGGTGTCGAACTCCCAGCCGGACTGGTGAATCTTGATGGCCAGCTTCTCGACCATGTTGTGGTACTCGCCGTAGCTCACGTACAGGTGCTTGCCATCTTCAGTCAACATCCGTTTGCTCCTATTTTTGTAGCTATCACTGCGGGGCTCATGCGACGTAGGGGTGACGCACCATGATCGTGTGGTCCCGGTCCGGGCTGGTCGAGATGATGTGGATCGGCACGCCGGTCACCTGCTCGATGCGCTGCAGGTACAGGCGCGCATTGATGGGCAGCTTGTCGTAGTTCGTGACGCCCACGGTGCTCTCGGTCCAGCCGGGCAGGGTTTCGTAGATGGGCTTGCAGCGGGCGATCTCCTCGGCGCCCATGGGCAGGATGTCGGTGATCTCGCCATCGAGCTCGTAGCCGGTGCACAGCAGCAGCTCCTTGAGGCCGTCGAGCACGTCCAGCTTGGTCAGGCACATGCCGGTCAGCCCGTTGACCTGGGCCGAGCGCTTGAGCAGCGCGGCATCGAACCAGCCGCAGCGGCGCGAACGGCCGGTGGTCACGCCCTTCTCGGCGCCCACGGTGCTCATGTGGTACCCCGGCGTGCCGGGGGTTTCCCAGTCGAGCTCGGTCGGGAAGGGGCCACCGCCCACGCGGGTGCAATAGGCCTTGGTGATGCCCAGGATGTAGTGCAGCATGCCCGGGCCCACGCCGGCACCGGCAGCGGCATTGCCGGCCACGCAGTTGCTGGAGGTGACATAGGGGTAGGTGCCGTGGTCCACGTCGAGCAGGGTGCCCTGCGCGCCTTCGAACAGCAGGTTGGCACCGCTGGCGTTGGCGTCATTGAGCTCTCGCGAGACGTCGGCCATCAGGGGCGCGAGCTGCTCGGCATGGCGCATGGCCTCGGCGTAGACCGGCTCGAACTGCACCTCGCCATCCTTCATATAGGGCTTGAGCGCTTCACCGAAGGTGAATTTCTTCGAGCCCAGGAAGGTGGTCAGCACATGGTTGTGCAAAGCCAGCAGTTCCTTGAGTTTGGCGGCGAAACGCTCGGGGTACTTCAGGTCCTGCACACGCAGGGCGCGGCGGGCAATCTTGTCCTCATAGGCCGGGCCGATGCCGCGACCGGTGGTGCCGATCTTCTCGGAGCCGCCCTGCTCGCGGGCAGCCTCGCGGGCCACGTCCAGGGCCACGTGGAAAGGCAGGATCAGCGGGCAGGCCTCGCTGATGCGCAGGCGCGACCGCACCTCGACACCGGCTTTCTCCAAGCCCTCGATTTCCTCGAAGAGCTTGGCCGCCGACAGCACCACGCCGTTGCCGATATAGCACTTGACGCCGGCGCGCATGATGCCGCTGGGGATCAGGTGCAGCGCGGTCTTCACGCCGTTGATGACCAGCGTGTGGCCGGCGTTGTGGCCGCCCTGGAACCGCACCACGCCCTGGGAAAACTCGGTGAGCCAGTCGACCAGCTTGCCCTTGCCCTCGTCACCCCACTGGGTACCCACGACGACGACGTTACGACCTTTGGTTGTATTCATTTCAGATGTACTCGAAGAAGCGCTTGAATGGAGGGAAGGCGCTCAGATGGCGCTGACGACCCAGCGACCTGCCACATCGGTCAGTTCGCGGTCGCAGTGGAATTCGTCGACTTCGCTTTCATGGCCGGGCAGAACGCAGACCACGGTTTCACCCTCTTTCCGCAGGCGGGCAATGGCCGTGCGCAGCGAAGCGGATTCGCTCCAGGGCGCCCGGATGGCCGCACGCAGGGCACGCGCCGGCACGGCACCCACCAGGGTCTTGAGGTCCAGGCTGAAGCCCACGGCCGGGCGCTTGCGCCCGAACACGGCGCCCACCTCGTCGTAGCGGCCGCCGCGCAGCAGCGCGTCGCTCACGCCTTCGGCGTAGACGGCAAAGCGCATGCCGCTGTAGTAAGCGTAGCCGCGCAGATCGGCCAGGTCGAAGCCCACGGGCGTGCCCTCCAGCTGGCTGGCCAGCCACTGGAGGCCATCCAGCGCCTCGCGCACGGCCGGCAACGCCGGCAGGACCCTGGCGGCCTCGGCCAGCACGGTCGCATCGCCGTAGAGGCGCGGCAGGGCCAGCAGGCCCTGGCGTGAAGCGGCCGGGAAATCACGCGTGAGTTCAGCCAGCCCCTGGACATCCTTGGCCGCCAGCGCAGCCTGCACCAGGGCCAGCGTCTCGGCGTCGGGCCTCGCGTCAGCCAGCAGGGCGCTGACGATGCGTACATCGGCCAGGTCCACGGTGTAGCTCGGGAGACGGGCCGCCTTGAGGCAGTCCAGTGCGAGTTGCAGTGCTTCCAGGTCGGCCTCGGGGCCCACGTGACCGTAGAGCTCGGCACCGAACTGCAGCGGCTCGCGCGTGGCGTGCGGGCTGGCCGGGCGTGTGTGCACCACCGGGCCGCAGTAGCACAGGCGGGCCACACCGCGGCGGTTGAGCAAATGCGCGTCGATGCGGGCCACCTGCGGCGTGGTGTCAGCGCGCAGACCCATGGAGCGACCCGAGAGCTGGTCGACCAGCTTGAAGGTCTGCAGGTTGAGCGCCTGGCCGGTGCCGGTCAGCAGCGACTCGAGATGCTCAAGCAGCGGCGGCATGACCAGTTCATAGCCATAGCAGCGGGCCATATCGAGCAGGTCGCGGCGCAGTTCTTCGATGTGGCGGGCCTCGGAAGGCAGGACATCGGCAATGTGATCCGGCAGGAGCCAGGCAGACATGGGAAAGTGGATGCTGTTAAAACCGTGATTTTACCGGTCCCGGGCGGTGCCCCGAAAACCGCCGACCCGGCCGCCGCCTCAAGCCATCAGAAGCCAGAGCCAGACTAGGCCAGCGACGATGCTGCACAGGCCGAAAAAACGGACCTGGCCGTCGCCCAGCTGCAGGATCTGGGCGAACATGCGACGCCAGCCACCCGGCGAGAGAAAAGGAAAGAGGCCCTCGATCACCAGAACGAGGGCCATGGCCAACCAGAAGGCGTCGCTGAGCATCCGGCTACCCCAGCGCCATGCGCTGGGGGATGAGCGCTTCGGAACGGCCGTGCACGCTCATGCCTTATTTCTTGGGCGCTGCGCCCTGGCCGCGAAAGACCCTGAAGAAATCCGAACCATTGGGGTCGAGCACCATCACGTCACTCTTGTTCGCGAAGCTGGCCTTGTAGGCCTCCAGGCTGCGATAGAAGTGGGCAAACTGCGGGTCGCGGCCAAAGGCCTCGGCGTAGGTTGCGGCAGCCTGTGCATCGCCCTGGCCCTTGACCTTCTGCGCGTCGCGGTAGGCATTCGCCACCGTCACTTCGCGCTGGCGATCGGCATCGGCGCGAATCTTCTCGCCTTCGGCCGCGCCGGTGGAGCGCAGTTCGTTGGCCACGCGGGCACGCTCGGCCTGCATACGGCGGTAGACCGAATCGGTGATCTCCGCCACATAGTCCACGCGCGTGATCCGCACGTCGACCACGTCGATGCCCCAGGGCTTCTCGCCTCGCACGGCCTTCAAGACCTCGTCCTTCACGTCGGACATCAAGGCCTCGCGCTTGAGCGAGAGCAGTTCCTTGACGGTGCGCTTGTTGATCTCTTCCTGGAAGGCGTTGCGCACCACGCGATTGAGCTGGCTGGCGCCGGCCGCCTCGCTCAGGCCCACGTTGCGGATGTACTCGGTAGGCTCGCTGATGCGCCAGCGCACATACCAGTCGATCACCACACGCTGCTTCTCGGCAGTCAGCATGGGCTCGGTGTCAGTGCTGTCGAGCGTGAGCAGGCGCTTGTCGATGTAGCTCACGTTCTGGAACGGGGGCGGCAGCTTGACGTTGAGACCAGGCTCGGTGATGACTTCCTTGATCTGGCCCAGGGCATAGACCACGCCGAACTGGCGCTGGTCGACGACGAAGAGCATGGAACTGGCCAGTGCCAGCAGCACCAGCAGGGAGGAAAGGATGAGTCCGATACGGTTCATGGGGTTCTCCTTATCGGGTTTCACGTTCACGCGAACGCAGGTTCTCGCGCGAGCGCGCATCGGCAGCGGACGAAAGCGGCATCGGCGTGGTCACGCCGGGGGCGGTACCCTGCATGAGCGGCGCAGCCGGCGCGTCGCCACTGAGCTGCATGATCTTGTCCAGCGGCAGGTAAAGCAGGTTGGAGCCCTGCTTGGTATCGACCAGCACCTTGGTCACGTTGCCGTAGATCTGCTGCATGGACTCCAGGTAAAGGCGGTCACGCGTGACCTGGGGTGCCTTCTGGTACTCGGTCAGCACGGAGCGAAAGCGCTGCCCGTCACCCTGGGCCTGGGCCACGATGCGGGACTTGTAACCTTCGGCCTCTTCTTTCAGACGCGAGGCAGAACCGACGGCGCGCGGCACCACGTCATTGGCATAGGCCTGGGCCTCGTTCTTCAGGCGCTCGCGCTCCTGGCCAGCCTTGAGCACGTCGTCGAAGGCGGCCTGCACCTGCTCGGGCGGACGCACGCCACCCTGCTGCAGGTTGATGCCCACCACCTCGATACCGACCTTGTAGCGATCCAGGATGTCCTGCATGAGCTTGCGCACGCGCGGGGCGATCTGGTCGCGCTCCTCGGACAGCGCCGAATCCATCTTCATCTTGCCCACCACCTCACGCACGGCCGTCTCGGCGGCCTGCACCACGGCATCGGCCGGATTGCGGCTTTCGAACAGGTAGGCACGCGCGTCGTTCAGGCGGTACTGCACGGCGAACTTGATCTCGACGATGTTCTCGTCTTCGGTCAGCATGGCCGATTCGCGCAGGCCGGTGGCCTTGATGACCACGTCGCGGCCGACATCGACCGAACGGATCTGCGTCACGAAGACCAGTTCATGACGCTGGATCGGGTACGGCAGGCGCCAGTTGAAACCGGCACCCACGGTGGACCGGTACTTGCCGAACTGCGTAATCACGGCCTGCTGGCCTTCCTGAACGATGAAAAAGCCCGTGCCCAGCCAGATCAGTGCCACGATGGCCAGGATCAGACCGATGCCTAGACCCGCACTCTTCATGTCGGGCGGCGTACCGCCATTGCCACCACGTCCGCCGCGTCCGCCGCCGAAGAGGCCGGAGAGCTTGCGGTTGAAATCACGCCAGAGTTCGTCCAGATCCGGTGGGCCCTGGGTGCTGCCGGGGCGAGCGCCGCGACCGCCACCCTGCGGGGGTGGCACGTCGGCTTCGGGACGGCTGGGTTCGGGCTTGCCCTCGGAGGGCTTGTCATCACCTCGACCCCAGCGCGGGTCGTTCAGGTTGAACATGCCGCGCAGGCGGCCGGGCCAGCTCAGCGGACTGGCCCAGTGGAGGGCTCTTGCATGGAGTTTCATTCGATGTTCTCTCGTGGATCGCTACTTATCCGGCATTGTGCCCAATCAGAATGGGCTTGCGTGATTGTCGGGGAAATCGGCTGCGATTTCGGTGGTTTCAGGGGCCTCGGGCGCACTGGCCATGACGCGCTGGGCCAACAGTTGCCGCAAGGCGGGCAGGCCCTCCCCGTCGCGGGCGCTGACGAAGATGCGAGCCACGGCCTGACCATCGAGCTCATAGCTGTCCTGCACGCGTGAGGGCCGGCGCTCGGGCCCCAGGGCATCGAGCTTGTTGAAGACCAGCACCTGCGGGATATGGTCGGCGCCGATCTCGGCCAGCACACGCTGGACCTCGGCAATCTGCTCAGGGAAATTCGGATTGGCGGCGTCGACCACGTGCAACAGCAAGTCGGCGTCCACCGCCTCCTGCAGTGTCGCCTGGAAGGCGTCGATCAGACCATGCGGCAGGTCGCGGATGAAACCCACGGTGTCGGACAGGGAGACCGAGCGCCCCGCTTCACCCAGGTAGAGCTGGCGCGTGGTGGTGTCCAGGGTGGCGAACAGCTGATCGGCCGCATAGGCGCGCGCCTTGACCATGGCATTGAACAGGGTGGACTTGCCGGCGTTGGTGTAGCCGACGAGGGAGATGTTGTAGGCATCACGGCGCTCGCGCTGGCGGCGCTGGGTCTGGCGCTGGCGCTTGACCTTGTGCAGCCGCTCCTTGGTCCGCTTGATGGACTCGGCGATCATGCGACGGTCGAGTTCAATCTGCTTCTCGCCCGGGCCACCACGCACACCAGCGCCGCCGGTCTGACGCTCCAGGTGGGACCAGCGCCGCACCAGGCGGGTGCTCAGGTATTGCAGACGGGCCAGCTCGACCTGCAACTTGCCCTCGTGACTGCGTGCGCGCTGGGCAAAGATTTCCAGGATCAGCAGGGTGCGGTCGTTGACCGGCAGTTCCAGCGTGCGCTCCAGATTGCGCTGCTGGGCCGGGCTCAGACTCTGGTCAAAGAGGATTTCGCTGGCACCGAGCTGCTGGGCCAGCAGCTTGATTTCCTCGGCCTTGCCGCTGCCCACGAAGAGCGCCGCGTCGGGCGCCTTGCGCTTGCAGGTGATACGGCCCACAGGATGCAGGCCAGCGGTCTCGGCCAGCAGGCCGAGCTCTTCGAGCTCACCGTCGAAATGCGGCAGACCGAAATCCACCCCGACCAGGATGGTCGAAGCTCGGGACGTATCTGACAGGGCGGTCAAAGAGCTGGCTGCAGGAAAAAGAAAAACATGGTTAGGCAGGCCCCGGGACCGGCTGACCCCTGAAACATCAGGAAGCGCTGGGGGCTTCGCCCTCGCCGACCGCAAAATTCACGGCACGGCCAGGCACGATGGTGGAGATGGCGTGCTTGTAGACCATCTGGGTCACGGTATTGCGCAACAGCACCACGTACTGATCGAAAGATTCGATCTGGCCCTGCAGCTTGATGCCGTTGACGAGGTAGATGGACACCGGCACGTGCTCGCGACGCAGGGCGTTGAGGAAGGGGTCCTGCAAAAGCTGACCTTTGTTATTGCTCACGATATTCTCCGTGTTCAAGAGTGGTAGAGAAGGAATCACGATACCACAGCAGGCTGCTACCCGCTTGACAAGCGGGGTATCCCCAGTATTGCATCCGGACTAAGCGGCGCCCGGCCGCCGATCAGTCGGAATCCTTGTCGGCGTAAGGATTGGTCGAAGTCTTGAACTCGATGCGCATGGGTGTGCCTACCAGGTCGAACTCCTTGCGGAACCAGCCTTCAAGGAAACGCTTGTAGGAATCCGGCACGTGCTCGAGCGAGTTGCCGTGGATGATGATCACCGGCGGGTTCATGCCGCCCTGGTGCGCATAGCGCATCTTGGGGCGGAACATGCCGGCACGCTGGGGGCTCTGGAACTGCACGGCCTGCAGCAGCAGTCGCGTGAGCACGGGCGTCGACATCTTGCAGCTGGCTGCCTTGTACGCCTGGATGATCGAAGTCCACAGCGGCCCCAGACCCTGGCGCTTCTGGGCCGAGATGAAATGGATATTGGCGAACTTCAGGAAGGCCAGCCGCGTCTCGATGGAACGCTGCAGCGTCTGCCGCTGGTAGTCGTCGGTCGCATCCCACTTGTTGACAGCCAGCACCACGGCGCGTCCGCTCTCCAGGATGTAGCCGGCGATATGGGCATCCTGGTCGGTCACGCCCTGGGTCGCATCAAGCAACAGCAGCACGACATTGGCCGACTCGATGGCCTGCAGGGTCTTGACCACCGAGAACTTCTCGATCGCCTCGAAGACCTTGCCTTTGCGACGCAGACCCGCGGTGTCGATCAACTCGAACTTCTGGCCGTTGCGCTCGAAGGGCACGGAAATCGCGTCGCGCGTCGTGCCCGGCAGGTCGAAAGCCACCAGCCGCTCCTCGCCCAGCCAGGTATTGATCAGGGTGGATTTGCCGACGTTGGGGCGGCCCGCCACGGCCAGCTTGATTAGGCCGGGCACCTGCTCGTCCTCGGCCTCGTCTTCGTCCGGCAGGTTCAGCGGCTCCAGTGCGAGATCGACCAGGGAGCGAATGCCCTGGCCGTGCGCAGCAGATACCGGGTAGACCTCGCCCAGGCCCAGTTCGTAGAACTCGGCCAGCCGGGTGCCGTCGGTCATGCCTTCGGCCTTGTTGGCCACCAGCACGCAGGGCTTGCCCAGGCGACGCAGGTACTTGGCGATGTCGTGGTCCTGCGCAGACAGGCCACCACGTGCATCGACCACGAAGATCACGACGTCGGCCTCGGCCACGGCCTGGCGTGTCTGCTTGGCCATTTCCTTGTAGATGCCGTCTTCAGCCGTGGGCTCGAAGCCGCCGGTGTCGATGACGATGTACTCGTGCCTGCCCTGCTTGCCGTTGCCATAGTGGCGATCGCGCGTGAGCCCGGCGAAGTCAGCCACGATGGCGTCGCGCGTCTTGGTCAGCCGGTTGAACAGCGTGGACTTGCCGACATTGGGGCGGCCCACCAGGGCCAGGACGGGTTTCATGAAGAGCCTTGTTTATTCAGGGCGCAGGCCCAGCACGCGGCCAGCGCGCGTGACCACCACCAGGGTACTGCCCACCAGCACCGGCGTGGCACTGACAGGCGTGCCATCGGTCTCGATCCGGGTTTGCAGGGCTCCGTCCAGGCGCGCGAGGAAGTGCAGGCGTCCTCCGTCATCGCCCACCACGACGGCCGGCCCCAGCAGCAACGGCGACGTCAACTGGCGATAGCGCAGCTGGCTCGTGCTCCAGGCGCGTTCACCGTCGTTGCGCCGCCAGGCCACCACCGTACCGTCAAACTCGACGCCCAGCAACAGGCCAGCATCGCCGCTCAGGCCGGAAGCGCCGGCCGCTGCCCGGCTCCACACCAGCGCACCGCGCGCAGCATCGACGCAGCCCAGCGCGGCCTGGAAGGCCCGCGTGCAGACCACTGAGTCCAGGCGGGCCACACCGGCCACCAGGTCGACCAAACGCTCCACGTCATTGGTGCCGCGGGGGGTGGCAATGGGCGCCTCCCAGCGCGAACTGCCGTTGAGCGGATTCAGGCCCGCCAGGCGGCCCGACAGACCCACGACCAGGGTGTCGCCCACGGCCATCAACACGCCGGGCTGGCGCAGCACCAGCGCTTCACCACTGCGGGTCTGGGTCCAGAGGCGCCGGCCGCTCTGGCCATCATAGGCAGAGACGCTGCGATCGGCCCCCAGCACGAAAACGCGGGCACCCGCCACCAGCGGCGGGGTGTAGGCCGGTGCCGGCAGGCGTTGTCGCCAGACTTCGCGGCCGTCCTGCAGCGCCACCAGTTCATTCTCGGTCGTGACCACCGCGGCCATGCGGCCGTCGTGCCCGACGCCGGCGTTCAAGGGCGCACCCACGTCGGCGCGCCAGAGCGCGTCACCGGTGCGTGCATCCAGCAGGCTGACCTTGCCATCCCCGGAGGCAAGGCCCACCGTGTTGCCAACGGCCTGGACCACCAGGGGGAACGCAACCGTGCCGATCTCGGCGCTCCAGGCCTGGCGCACGCTCAACAACTTGGGGTCGGTCGGCAGCGGCGCCGGATCGGGTCGGCTGGGGGCGCTGGAACAGGCCAGCAGCAAGGCGCTCAGGGCCAGAACCCCTGCGCCTCGCCAGGCACGCAACAGCACCGGGTGGCGGAGGGTCACTTCTTTTCCCCGGCCGCAGCAGCGGGCGTCAGGCCCAGGGAAGCCAGCTTGACGTCGACCACGTTGCGGTAGCTGCTGCCGGGCTCCAGCCCGGCCCAGGCCTTCTGGTATTCGGCAGCGGCCTCGGCCTTCTTGCCCTGGGCCAGGTAGGCATCGCCGCGGCGGTCGGCAGCCAGGGCCACGAACTCCGCAGGGAAACTGTCTGCCAGCTGCTTGAGTGCCTCATCGTAGGACTTGGCATCGAGCAGCAGACCGGCCAGGCGCAGCCGCGCCACGGCCTTGTAACCTTCGTCGCCCGACTGCTCGGCCACCCACTGCAGGGCAGCGCGGGCGGCATCGTTGCGGCCGGCCGAGGCATGTACGGCTGCGGCCAGCAGCGCGGCCTGCTGGGCCTGGGCGGTGCCGGCGAACTTGTCTTTCATATCGCCGAAGGCGCGATCCAGACGCGCAGCATCGCCGCTGGCGGCAATGCGCTCGACCTCTTCGTAGAGGGCCGTGGCCTGCACGGCCTGCTTGCGCTGCCAGTATTGCCAGCCGTTCCAGCCGGCGTAGATGCTCATCAGCACGATCAGCGCCCAGCTGATGAGGCCGCCGTACTGTTTCCAGAATTGCTTGAGCTGGTCAAGCTGCTCTTGTTCTTCGAGGTCGAGGTGTGCCATAAACGTTTCTTCAGATCAGGTGCGGAGATCAGGTCCGAGATTGTAGGCGGGGGGCCCATTCGGCCACTTGCGCCAGCGGATGACAGGTCTGCGCACCGGCGCCGTCGCGCAGTGCCTTGACGGTGACTTCGCCACGTGCCAGTTCATCGGCGCCGAAGATCAGCGCATGGCGCGCGCCACTGGCGTCGGCCTTCTTGAACTGCGATTTCATGCTGCCCATGCTTTCCCCGCTGCCGGCGTGCATCTGCACGCTGATGCCGGCGGCGCGCAAGGCCTGCAGCACGGGCATGGTGGCCGGCAAGGTCGTGGCATCCGGAATGATTGCGTAGGCATCCGGCGCAGGCTGTGGATGTTCGGCGCCCTGCTCTTTCAGCAGCTCCAGCACGCGTTCCACGCCCAGGGCCCAGCCCACGGCTGGCGCCGGCTTGCCACCGATCTGCTCGATCAGGTAGTCGTACCGGCCGCCGCCACAGATGGTGCCCTGCGAACCCAGGCGCGTGGTGATGAACTCGAACACCGTGAGGTTGTAGTAGTCCATGCCGCGCACCAGGCGGGGGTTGATCGTGTAGACCACCCCACTGGCGTCCAGGATGGCGCGCACCTGCTTGAAGTGGGCCAGGGACGCCTCGCCCAGGAAGTCGATCAGCCTGGGCGCCGCATCCACCAGGGCCTGCATGGCCGGGTTCTTGGTGTCCAGGATCCGCAGCGGGTTGCTGTGCAGGCGGCGCTTCGCATCCTCGTCGAGCTGCTCGGCGTGCTGTTCAAAATAGGCGATGAGCGCCGCGCGGTGCTGCTTGCGCTCCTCGGGCTGGCCCAGGCTGTTGAGTTCCAGCCGCACGTCGTTCAGGCCCAGCACCTTCCACAGCGCATCGGCCAGCAGGATCATCTCGGCGTCCACTTCGGCACCTGCAAAACCCAGGGCCTCGGCGCCGATCTGGTGGAACTGGCGGTAGCGGCCGCGTTGCGGGCGCTCGTGCCGGAACATCGGGCCCATGTAGTAAAGGCGTTTGCCACCTTCGTAGAGCAGGTTGTGCTCCACCACCGCACGCACCACGCCCGCCGTGCACTCGGGGCGCAGCGTGAGCTGTTCGCCATTGAGTCGGTCCTCGAAGGAGTACATCTCCTTCTCGACGATGTCGGTCACCTCACCCAGGCCGCGCACGAAGAGGGGCGTGGGTTCGACAATGGGCGTGCGGATGTTTCGGTAGGCAAAACGCGCCATCAGCGCGCGCACTTCCTGTTCGAACCACTCCCAGCGCGCCGAATCCGGCGGCAGGATGTCGTTCATGCCTTTGACGGCAAGCAGTTTCTCTGGCTTGGATGCCATGTTCTCTTCAGTCTTCGTGTGGTTCAGACCGTCTCGACGACGGTCTTCTTGTGCGCGCCGAAGCGGGCTTCGATGTAGTTCTCGACGATTCTCTGGAATTCACGGGCGATGCCCTCGCCACGCAGCGTCATACGCTTCTCGCCGTCGATGAAGACCGGGGCGGCTGGCGCCTCGCCGGTGCCCGGCAGGCTGATGCCGATGTCGGCATGCTTGCTCTCGCCCGGACCGTTCACGATGCAGCCCATGACGGCCACCTTGAGAGCCTCAACGCCGGGATATTGCTTGCGCCAGACCGGCATCTGCAGGCGCAGGAAATCGTCGATCTGCTTGGTCAATTCCTGGAAGGTGGTGCTGGTCGTGCGACCGCAACCGGGGCAGGCCGTGACGCTGGGCACGAAGGTGCGCAGGCCCAGGGCTTGCAGGATTTCGGAGGCGATCACCACCTCCTGCGTGCGCGACTCACCGGGCTGAGGGGTGAGCGAGACTCGGATGGTGTCGCCGATACCCTCCTGCAGCAGGATGGCCATGGCCGCCGTGGAGGCCACGGTGCCCTTGGTGCCCATGCCGGCCTCGGTCAGGCCCAGGTGCAGGGGGTAGTCACAGCGTTTGGACAGCTCCCGGTAGACCGAAATCAGGTCCTGTACGCCGCTCACCTTGCAGGACAGCAGGATCTGTTCGGCCGGCATGCCGAGCTCCCGGGCGAAGCTGGCGGAGTCGATGGCCGAGGTGACCAGCGCCTCGTACATGACGGCCTTGGCATCCCAGGGTTGGGCGCGGCGGCTGTTCTCGTCCATCATGCCGGCCAGCAGGTCCTGGTCCAGGCTGCCCCAGTTCACGCCGATGCGCACCGGCTTGTTCCACTTCAGGGCCACATCGATCATCTGGCCAAACTGGCGGTCGCGCTTGTCGCCCTTGCCCACGTTACCCGGATTGATGCGGTATTTGGAGAGGGCCTCGGCGCAGGCCGGGTACTGGCTCAGCAGGGTGTGGCCGTTGTAGTGGAAATCGCCTACCAGCGGCACCATGATGCCCATGCGGTCGAGCTGCTCGCGGATATGGGGCACGGCCTGCGCAGCTTCGGGCGTGTTGACCGTGATGCGCACCAGCTCGGAGCCGGCCTGGGCCAGCTCCTTGACCTGGATGGCCGTGCCGATGGCGTCCACCGTATCGGTGTTGGTCATCGACTGCACGCGCACCGGCGCGTCGCCGCCCACGGTGACGACGTTGTCGCCCCAGACCACGCGGGCCTGACGGCTGCGCCGCACACCCGGGGTGGCCGCTTGAATCGGCAGACAGTCGCTCACTTACTTCACCTCGAAACGGGCGACGCCCTGACGGGTCACGTCGGCCAAGGGGAAAGACTTGCCGCGCACCGTCACCTCGGTGATGTCGGCGCGGCCGATGGTCACGTTCAAGGGCAGCGGCCCCGACACACCCACCGGCTCGCCCGGCTCCACCATGCGGCTGAGCTGGATGGCGCCCTTGCCGTCGGTCACCTCGATCCAGGACGGGCCACTGGTCTTGAAGACGACGACACCGCTACTGTTCAGTTTCTTGCGCGGAGCCGGCGTCTCGTCAGCGGCGGGCGCAGGCAGTGGCGCCGCAGCAGGCGCGGCCACCGGGACCGGCGCAGGCCGCGGGGTCGCCACGGCCTCGGGCCGGACAACGGGTTGAACGGGCACCGGCGTGGCCACCTCACGGACCGCGTCGGCCGGGGCCTTGGCCGGGCTTGGGGCGGGCGCCACGGTCGCAACCGGGGTGGGCGCCGCGACCGCAACGACGGCTGGCACCGCCGCTTGCGTTGACTCGGACGGCGGACGCGTCACGATGGCGCCAATCTCGGCGCGCTGCTCGGTCGAGGGAAAGAAGATCAGGACCAGGGCTCCCAGCAACACGGTCAGCGCGGCCAGCACCATGGGCCGCGAGAGGCGGTCGAGCAAGGGCGTCTTGGCGACATCCCCCGGCGTGTGGAAAGGCGTGTTCAGGCCGGGCTCGTTGTAGTCCAGACGTGGCACCTTCGATTGCGGTAACTGGGCAAGCACCGGGGCCGCATCGATCTTCAGCACCCGGCACACGCTGGAGGCCAGGGCCCGCACGAAGACCGCATCGGGCAACTGGTCGAGGCGATCGGCCTCCAGCGCCTCAAGCTTCTTGACCGGCACCTTCAGCGCCAGCGCCAGCGGCGGCAGTTCGATGCCGGCGGCCTCGCGCGCCTCGCGCAGCAATTGGCCAGCCGTGGCCTGCGGGACCACCGGGGCCGGCTGCGCCACCGCCGTGTCTGCTTCCGGCACGCTGCCGACGACCTCGTCACTCATTGAATGCTCCCCGCTCAAAAGAACCCAGTTCCCGCGATCTCGGATAACGGCTGCGCAGCTGGGTCACCAGCTGGTCGCGCGCCACACGGTTGCCCAAGCGCTGCTCGACCTTGATGCCCAGCCAGAGCGTCTCGGCATTGGCCAGGTCGCTGTTGTTGATGCGCCGGATGTAGAACTGCGCGCGAGCGGCGTCGCCGCGCTGGTAAAGCACCAGCGCCAGGTTGTAGCCGGTGACCGGGTTGCCGGCGTCGAGCTCGTAGGAATGGCGCAGGCTGTCCTCGGCGTCAAGCGGGCGGCCCGCCTTGATCTGGCACACCCCCTTGGCCAGCCAGGTCTTGGCGCGATCACCGTAGGTGGGGTTGGCCAGGGCCTGGGTGAAAGTCTGCACGGACTCGGTGTACTTGCCCTGCTGGCACTGCAGCCAACCGTAGTTGTGCAGTACCTCGGCGTCTTTCGGGCTGATGGCCAGGGCGCGTCGGAAGCTTTCGTCGGCCAGCCGCATGTCGTTGAGGCGCAGGTAGATCAGGCCACGCAGGTTGTAGGCATCCGGGAAGTCCGGGTCGATGGTGAGCGCCTGCTTGACCTCGTCGAGCGCCACGGTGGTCTGGCCCTGCTCGAAATAGCCGCTGGCCAGTTGCAGGCGGGTGCGGGCGCGCTTGCGGGTCGCCGGCTCGTCGGAATCGGTGACGATGTCCTGACCGCTTGCAGGCGAGCCACTGGCGCAGCCAGGCAAGCTGGTCACGGCCACCAGCAACAGGCAGGCAGCCAGCAGCCAGCGCGTGCCAAGGTGCCTCATTGCGTCAGTCTTTGTCATCTCGTTCAAACCTCCTCAGATGTTCCCGTCAGGGGCTGCATGGGTTGCAGCAGCTTGCGCTGGCGCGCCATGCGCTCCTCCACGCCCGTGCGATCCTTGACATCACCGGCGAGCTGGCCGCAGGCCGCGTCGATATCGTCCCCGCGGGTCTTGCGCACAGTCGTGACGATACCAGCATCCAGCAGCATTTTTGCGAAGGCCTGCACACGCTCGTTGGGAGAACGCTTGAGACCGGACGCCGGGAAGGGATTGAAGGGAATGAGGTTGAATTTGCACCAGACGCCGCCGGTGGCGTGCCGCCGCACCAGCTCGACCAGCTGGCGCGCGTGCTCGGGCTGGTCGTTGACGCCATCGAGCATGCAGTACTCGAAGGTGATGAAGTCGCGCGGCGCGTGGGCCAGGTAGCGGTTGCAGGCGTCCATCAGCTCGGCGATGGGGTATTTGCGATTCAGCGGCACGAGGTTGTCGCGCAGCGCGTCATTGGGCGCATGCAGCGAGACCGCCAGCGCCACCGGGCAGTCCTGCGCCAGGCGGTCCATCATGGGCACCACGCCCGACGTGGAGACCGTGAGGCGGCGGCGCGACAGGCCGTAGCCATGGTCGTCCAGCATGACGCGCAGGGCCGGGATCAGCTCGTTGTAGTTCTGCAGGGGTTCGCCCATGCCCATCATCACGACATTGGTGATGACGCGCTCGTCGCGCTTGAGATGCCGGCGCAGAAAGTGCTCGGCAAACCAGAGCTGGGCGACGATCTCGCCGGTGCTCAGGTTGCGACTGAAGCCCTGGTGGCCGGTGGAGCAGAAACGGCAGCCCACGGCGCAGCCGGCCTGGGACGACACGCACAGCGTGCCGCGGTCGTCCTCGGGGATATAGACGGATTCGACGGCGTTGCCGTCACCGACGTCGAACAGCCACTTGATGGTGCCGTCGGCGGAGATCTGCTGGGAGATGACTTGCAAGCCCTGGATGCGCGCCGTGGTGGCGAGCTTTTCGCGCAGGGACTTGGCCAGATCGCTCATCTGGTCAAAGCCGGAAGCACCCTTCTGGTGGATCCAGCGGAACAGCTGGGTGGCGCGAAAGCGCTTCTCGCCCAGCCGCTCGCAAAAGGCGGCCAAACCGTCGAGGTCGAAGTCGAGCAGGTTGGCCGTCATTGCATCTTCAGACCGCCTTTCAGCGGCTGTGGATGTTCATGCCGGCGAAGAAGAAGGCAATCTCCACGGCGGCGGTTTCGGGGGCGTCGGAGCCGTGCACGGCGTTGGCGTCGATGCTGTCGGCGAAGTCGGCGCGGATGGTGCCCTTGTCGGCCTTCTTGGGGTCGGTGGCGCCCATCAGGTCACGGTTCTTCTGGATGGCGTTCTCGCCTTCCAGCACCTGGAGCATCACCGGGCCGGAGACCATGAAGTCGACCAGGTCCTTGAAGAAGGGGCGTGCCTTGTGCACGGCGTAGAAAGCTTCGGCATCAGCGCGCGACAGGTGGGCCATGCGGGCGGCGATGACCTTCAGGCCGGCGCCTTCGAAGCGGGCATAGATCTGACCGATGACGTTCTTGGCGACGGCGTCGGGCTTGATGATGGAGAAGGTACGCTGGATGGCCATGTGAGTTCCTGGGGCTGGTTATGAGAAATGGATTTTTGCCCCGCCAAGGGCAAAGCCAGCTATTTTAACCGCTGTCGGTGACGCCGTGACGATTGGCCCCGGCCGGGGAAGGCGGGCCGGGCGCTTTTCAGCGTCCGCCGCCGCGACCGCCGCGACCGCCGCGCCGCGGTCCGCCATTGCCACCTGCGTTACCACCGCCACCGCCACCGCCGCCACCTCGGCGTGGCTCCTGGCGTTGACGCGTGAAACTCTCAGCGCCGATGTAGCCAAAGGAGGTCTTCATCGGATCGGGTTGACCATCGCCGCCACCGCCGCCCTGACGGGCATTGCGGTCCTTGCCACGGCCCTGTTGGCCCTGGCCGCCGCCTTGGCCACCCTGGCCCGGTCCGCCGCGGCGCTGACCGCCACCCGCGGGACCCGCCGGACGCGGCCCCTGGCCCTGCTGCCCACCGCGGCGCTTGTTGCGTCCGCCGCCAGGCCTGTCCTGGGCCGGGGGACGTTCGCCCCCCTCACCCGCTGCGCCCTCGGCGGCGCCGCCCGGGCGACGCTCGGCCGCTCGCATCAGGCCGCGGATATCCCCCTCATCCAGCTCCATCCAGGCGCCGCGCTTCAGGCCGCGCGGCAGCACCATGGCGCCATAGCGGATACGGATGAGACGGCTGACGGCATGGCCCACGGCCTCCAGCATGCGACGCACCTCGCGGTTGCGCCCCTCGGAAATCGTCACGCGGTACCAGCAGTTGCTGCCTTCGCCACCGCCCTCTTCGATCGTGCCGAACTGGGCCGTGCCATCCTCCAGCTGCACACCATCCAGCAACCGCTGCTTCTCTTCCTTGCTCAAGGCCCCCAGCACACGCACCGCGTACTCGCGCTCCAGGCCGAAACGCGGGTGCATGAGCTTGTTGGCCAGATCGCCGGAACTGGTGAACAGCAGCAGTCCCTCGGTATTGAGGTCCAGGCGCCCGACCGACTGCCACTTGCCCTGCTGCAGCTTGGGCAGCCTGCGGAAGACCGTGGGCCGGTTCTGCGGGTCGTCGTTCGTGACGACCTCACCCACCGGCTTGTGATAGGCAATGACGCGCGGCGGCGGCGGATCGATACGCACCCGGATGGGCTTGCCATTGACCTTGATCTGGTCACCAAACTGGATGCGCTGGCCGATGTGGGCCGGCTCGTTGTTGACCGAGATGCGCCCTTCCATGATGAGCTGCTCCATCTCCAGTCGCGAGCCCATGCCGGCCTGGGCCAGCACCTTGTGCAGCTTGGGCGTCTCGGCCTGTGGTGCCAGCACGCGCTTGGCCGGCACGTCGGCCTCAGGCGCCTCTTCGTCGGCATCAAACTCACCGGAGACCACGGCCGCAAAACGCTGGCCGGCATCGACAGCCGCAACCGGCTGGGCCGGCTTGCGTGCAGCCGCCGGCCTGGCCGGCTGGTCTTGCGCCTCCCCGCTCAGGGGGGCGTCATCCGCGCCTGGCTCGACCGCTTCGGCCGGCTGGTCCTGTGCGGGAACCTGCGCATCGCTGTCGGGCTCGGTCGGCGTCGCGCCGGGCGTCGGTTCGGTCATGGCTGGTTTCCCGTCAGGGCAAAGGGTTGGTCGCTGCCGGACTCGGCAAGCACTTGGGCCAGCGGCAACTCGGGCGTGACGCCCTCGGCCTGCAGGGGTAATTCATTCAGCACATCGAGCAGGCCCGACGGCTGGGTCGGGCTTTCCATCAGGGGCAGCTGATCGAGCGACGCCAGGCCCAGGTCGTCGAGGAAATGCCTGGTCGTGGCGTAAAGCCCCGGGCGACCGGGCGCCTCGCGGTGGCCGATGACCTCGATCCAGCCGCGGTCCTCAAGCTGCTTGATGATCAGCGAACTGATGGTGACACCACGGATGTCTTCCATGTCACCACGCGTGACGGGCTGTCGGTAGGCAATGATGGCCAGGGTTTCGAGCGTGGCGCGCGAGTAGCGCGGAGGTTTCTCGGGGTGCAGGCGGTCAAGGTACTCGCGCATCTCGGGGCGACTCTGGAAGCGCCAGCCGGTGGCCACACAGACCAGTTCGACACCGCGACCGGTCCATTCCTGCTGCAGTTCCTGCAACAGCTGCTTGAGGGTATCGACGCCGAGGCTGTCATCAAAAAGCACGCGCATATCGCGCACCTGCATGGGCTGCTGGGCGCAGATCAGCGCTGTTTCCAGGATACGCTTGGCTTGCGTCGTATTCATGTCTCTTCGAATCCGGGCTATGCACCTTCAGGGTGCAGGATGAGAGGGGTCGGTAGGAGAGCGGGCCTGCAGATCATCACGATCGGGGGCCCCGGGGCAACCGACGTCGGTCGGTGCCAGGGACCGTTCTTCACAGAACGGCTTGGTGTGCATTGTAGCCCACCCCCCAGCTGGCCAGCGCCTCGCGCATGTCCTGCGGCACGTCGGCCTGGAAGACCAGCTCGCGTCCGCTCACGGGGTGGATGAAGGCCAGGCGCCAGGCGTGCAGGGCCTGGCGCAACATGCCGGCCGTCGGCATGCCGCCATAAAGAGTGTCGGCCAGCAGCGGGTGTCCGATGGAGGCCGCATGCACGCGGATCTGGTGCGTACGCCCCGTGTGCAGGGTACAGCGCAGCCAGCAGCCCTGCTCGCCGTTGTGCAACAAGTCGAACGTGGTTTTCGCGGGCTTGCCCGGCTGGCGCTGCAGGTCGACGACCGCCATGCGCAGGCGGTTGCGCGGGTCGCGTCCGATGGCGCCCTCCACCTCGCGCCGCGCCGGGCCGCTCCAGGGCTGGTGCGCCAGCGCCAGGTACTGGCGGCTGACCTCACGCGCCGCGATCAGTTTGACCAGCGCGTCCATGGTGGCGCGGGTGCGCGCCACCACCATCAGGCCGCTGGTGTCCTTGTCCAGCCGGTGCACGATGCCCGCGCGCGGCAGCTGCGCCGCCTTGACGTCGTGCGCCAGCAGGCCGTTGAGCAGGGTGCCGCGCCAGTTGCCCGGCGCCGGGTGCACCACCAGGCCAGCCGGCTTGTTGAGCACCAGCAGGTGCTCGTCCTCGTAGACGATGTCCAGCGCCATGGCTTCGGGCAGGAAGGCCTGGCTTTGCGGCGTCGGGCGCAGCTCGATCTGGCCCCGTTCCCCGGCGCGCACCTTGTGCGCTGGCTTGCGCAGGGTCAATGCGCCCTGGGTGACGGCCCCGGCCTCGATGAGCTGCTGCAGGTAGCTGCGCGAGAACTCGGGCACCAGCGCACTCAGCGCGCGGTCCAGGCGCAGGCCGTGCTCGTCCGTCCCGATGGTCCAGGCGCGCAGCTCTACCTGCGACGCCTCTTCCGGCGCCTCTTCCGACGCGTCATCGAAATCTTCGATAACGGGGTCGGTCGATATAATCGATTTTTGTTGATTCAACGAGTAAGCCTCTGATGCCCAGCGCCAAATTATCGGTCGTCTCCGCCCTGCTGCTGGCCGTCGCCTCGCTGCTGGCCGGCTGTGCGAACAAGTCCGTCGATCCGACCGCCAAGATGACGACGGAGGAAATCTACGCACAGGCGCGCGAGGAAGTCGAAAATGTCCAGTACGCCAAGGCTATCGGACTCTACGACAAGCTCGAAGGCCGCGCCGCGGGCACACCCCTGGCGCAGCAGGCCCAGCTCGAGAAGGCCCACGCCCACTACAAGAACGAAGAACCAGCCCAGGCCGTGGCCACGCTGGATCGTTTCGTCCGCCTGCATCCGGCCAGCCCGGCCGTCGACTATGCGCTCTACCTCAAGGGCTTGGTCAACTTCAACGAGAAAAAGGGCCTGTTCTCCTTCCTGGTCGATCAGGACCTGTCCGAACGCGACCAGCAGGCCGCCAAGGAATCCTTCGCCGCCTTCAAGGAACTGGTGACGCGCTTCCCCAATTCCCGCTATACGGCCGACGCGCAGGCGCGCATGACCTATATCGTCAACTCGCTGGCCATGTACGAAGTGCACGTGGCGCGCTACTACTTCAGTCGCGGCGCCTACCTGGCGTCCATCAACCGTGCCCAGCAGGCCATCGCCGACTACCGCGACGCACCGGCTCTGGAAGAGGCTCTGCACATCATGGTGCAGTCCTACGATGCGCTGCAGATGCCGCAGCTGCGCGAAGACGCGCGCCGCGTGCTCGAAACCAACTACCCGCAGAGCCGCTACATCTCCGGCAACAGCACCGTCAGGCGGGGTCCGTGGTGGAAGCTGTGGTGAGTTCCAGCAGCCGCTGATCCAGCTCGGCTTCATTGGCCAGCCGCCGCATCGGCGGCAGCGCCGCCAGCAAGCGACGGCCGTAGCCCATGCTGGCCAGGCGGGTATCGCAGATCACCAGCACGCCATGGTCCGAAACCCGACGGATCAAGCGCCCCGCGCCCTGTTTCAGCGCCACTGCGGCCTCGGGCACGTAGTAGTCATTGAAGGGGCTGCGCCCGGATGCTTCGAGCCTTCGGCTACGCGCCTGCACCAGCGGGTCCCCCGGCGGCGGAAAAGGCAGCTTGTCAATGATGACCAGCTGCAAGGCCTCGCCCGGGATATCCACCCCCTCCCAGAAAGAGGCTGACGCTACCAGCACACAGCCCGGCCGCCCGGGCTTTGCACCCTCGCGAAAGCGGTCGAGCAACTCGCGCTTGGGCAGTTGCCCCTGGCTCAGCACCTGCAAGCCGCAGTCCGGCGGCAGGCACTGCGGCAGCCGTTCGCTGATGCTGCGCAAGGCGCGCAGCGTCGTGGTCAGCACCAGGGTGCGCCCGCCCAGCACCGGGGCCAGGCGCGCCACCAGGGCCGCCACTTCCTCACTGTGCCGCGGATCGTTCGGCTTGGACAGCTGGCGGGGCACGTAGACGGCCGCCTGACGCGCGTAGTCGAAGGGGCTGTCCACACGCAGCACCCGCGCCTCGCCCAGGCCGCAGGGCTCGGTGAACCAGCTCAGGCGCTCGTCGTCGCCCAGCGTGGCCGAGGTGAAGACCCAGCTGCGGGAGGACTCCTCGCCCTCGCGCGGCGCCAGCAAACGCGTCTGCACAGCCTCGGCAATGTCCAGTGGCGACTCCACCAGGCGCAACTGTTGCGACACCTCCAGCCAGCGCACCGCCTCGGGCGCGCGCTCGGCCAGGAAGAAATCTGCCAGCGCCGCCAGGGCGCGGGCTCGCTCGGCCAGACGCGCAAAGTCCGGCCCCAGCTCGTCCATATGCTCCAGCGCGGCGCGCGCTTCGCCGCAGGCGCGCTGCAGTGCGCCCAGCGCAGTCACCCAGCTGTCGGCGGCGATGTGTTCGGGTGCGGCGCCGTCCCAGGCGTGGCGGCTGCCACCCGCCGGCGCCCGGCCGACACACAGGCGCAGATCCCGCGCGGCACGCTCCACGTCGGCGGTCAGCTGCTGCCAGTCGGCCAGACCGCGCGCCTGCTGCAGGCCACAGGCCAGCAGGTCACGGCAGAAATCCAGCACCTGGGCGGTCGACAGCTGGCGCCCCAGGAACTGCACGCCCGTCTCGTTGAGCGTGTGCGCCTCGTCGAAGATCACGGTGCGCACGCTGGGCAGCAGTTCGGCCATACCCGATTCGCGCACCGCCAGGTCGGCGAAAAAGAGGTGGTGGTTGATGACCACCACATCGGCCGCCAGCGCCTCGCGCCGCGCCTGGTTCACATGGCATTCGCGGTAGCGCGGGCAATTGCTGCCCAGGCAGTTGTCGCGTGTGGATGTGACCAAAGGTATCACCGGTGAGCGTTCGTCCAGCCCCGGCAGTTCAGCGAGGTCACCGCTGCGCGTCTGCTGCGCCCAGCGCTCCACGCGGGCCAGGGCAAAGGCAGCCTGGGGCGCGGCCAGGGCGCCTTCCTGACGGGCCAACTCCATGCGGTGCAGGCAGAGGTAACTGGCTCGCCCCTTGAGCAGGGCCATGCGCAGGGGCAGGCCCAGCGCCTCGATCAGGCGCGGCAGGTCGCGCGCGTAGAGCTGGTCCTGCAGGGTCTTGGTGGCGGTGGAGAGCAGCACGCGCTCGCCACTGAGCAGGGCCGGCACCAGGTAGGCGTAGGTCTTGCCCACGCCCGTACCGGCCTCGACCACCAGCACACTGCGCTGCTCGATGGCCTCGGCCACGGCCAGCGCCATGTCGGTCTGCCCGCTGCGGGGGTGGAATTCGTCGACGGTGCGCGCCAGCACGCCTTCGGGCGCGAAGACAGCACGCACGGCATCATGCAGGTTCATCGGGCGTGAGTTCGTGTTCAAGGCGGGCGATCTCGTCACGCAGGCCCAGCCGGCGCTTCTTGAGCCGGCGCATCATCAGCTCGTCGAGCACGACCTCATGACTCGTGCGGTCGATCAGGGCGTCGAGGTCGGCGTGCTCCATGCGCAGCTCGATCAGGCGGCGCTGGGGCGAATGCAGGTTGGAATCCAAAAACAGGCCCGGTAGGAAAACAGGGAAAGCGGGAATACTTGTCAGCCATACGCTGACTTATCGTCTGATAATACGTCTTTCAATCCGCCCGTCCAGGGCTGGATCCAGGGGACAAGCAGAACCATGAGCAAAGGCTACCGACTCACAGCAGCGACCGGCATCCACCGGGGCGATCGAGAGTACCAGCAAGACCAGGTGGCGGTCTTCACCCACCCGCGCCATATCGGCTGCATGCTGGCCGTGGTGGCTGATGGCATGGGCGGGCGCAGCGGCGGACGCAAGGCCTCCGACCAGGTCATGCTCACCGCCCAACAGCTCTTCGAGCGCTACGCCCCCGAGAGCGATGACGCCTCCGCCATGCTGTCGCAAATGGTGCAGGAAGCGCACATCGTCATCAAGCTGACCGCCATCTCCGCCGAGCAGGAGCCGCACAGCACCCTGGCGGCCTTCCTGATCAATCCGGGCGGGGACTGTCACTGGATCCATGCCGGCGATTCACGCATCTACCACTTCCACGTCAACCAGATGGTGCGTCGCACGCTGGACCACTCCTACGTCCAGACCCTGGTCAACCGCGGGGAGCTGAGCGAAGAAGAAGCCGCCGTGCACCCGCAGTCCAACATCCTGATGGGCTGCCTGGGCACCGAGAGTGATCCGCCGCAGGAGACCCACTTCGTACCCCAGCTGCGTCCGGGCGACACGCTCATGGCCTGCAGCGACGGCGTCTGGCACTACTTCAGCAACGATGAACTGGGTTCGGTGCTCTCCAGCCTGTCGGCGCGCGAGGCCTCCGAGTTTCTGATCGAGAAGGCCCGCACACGCGCCAATGGCGGCGGCGACAACCTGTCGCTGGTGATCGTCAAGCTCGAACCCCTGAGCGACAAGCGCTGACCCACCGGTTCAAGGCGGCACCGGCAGCGGCCGGCTGGTTCGTGGCGTTTTTTCCGACTGGGCGCGCTCGCGTTCGAGGCGACGCTCCTCGGCCTGGCGCTGCCTCTCCTCGTAATCCCGCTGCGATGCGGCCCGCTGGGCGGCATCTGCGGCTGCGGCACTGGCGGGCGCCGAGGCGGGCCGCGCTGGCGCTGATGCCGCCCGCGCTGGCCCCGGGGCTGCCTGATTCGCCTGCCGATCTCGTGCACGCTGCTGCCGCTCCTGGTCGGCCTTCTGAGCGTCCTCGCGCTGCTGCGCCGCCTGGGCACTGGCACGCTCGGCGGCCCGGGCCTCGGCGCGCATCACCTGCTCTGCGGCAGCCGCCGCACGGCGCTCGTCGTTGAGGATGACCTCCTGGCGGCGCAGCTCGTCCAGCGTGATGCGGCGGCGCTTGCGAATCTCGCTCAGGCAACTGTTCACCGCAAAGCGCTGGTAACAGTCCGCCTCCTCCTGGCCGTAGCGCTCCAGCGCCTGGCGCCGCTCGAGTTCGATGCGCTGGCGCTCGCGCTCGTCGGCCCGGGGATCGTAGGAAGTGGACTGCTGCGCCATGGCCAGCACCAGGCTGCCCAGGCCAGCCAGCAGGATCAGGGTTCGTTTCATGTGAGGCTGGTATCGACCACGCGACGCTCCGATTCGAGGAAGTCACGTGACTGCATTTCATTCAGTCGTGACACTGTACGCGGAAACTCGTGCACCAGGGGGCCCTCGGTATACAGCTCCTCGGGCGGGACCTCAGCCGACAGGATGAGTGTGACGCGCCGGTCGTACAGCACGTCCACCAGCCAGGTGAAGCGGCGCGCCTCCGAGGCCATGCGCACCGGCATGTGGGGCACATCGCTGAGGAACACCGTGTGGAACTGGGACGCGATCTCCAGGTAGTCGTTCTGCGAGCGTGGGCCGCCGCACAGCGTTCGGAAGTCGAACCAGACCACGCCACCGGCCTTGCGCCGGGCGCGGATCTGGCGTGCCTCGATGTGCAGCACCGGGTCCTCGTCGCGCGCCTCGGCCAGCCGGTCGAAGGCGTCGCTCATCGCCGCATCGGCATCGGCACCCAGCGGAGAGAGGTAGGTCCGAACCTGCTCCATGGTGCGTCGGCGGTAGTCGGTGCCGTTGTCCACGTTCACCACGTCCATCGTCTGGTTCAGCAGGGCGATGGCGGGCAGGATGCGGTCGCGGTGCAAGCCGTTGGGGTAGAGATCATCCGGCTTGAAATTGGAGGTGGCCACCAGGCCCACACCGTTCTTTGACAACGCCGCCAGCAGGCGGTGCAGGATCATGGCGTCGGTGATGTCGGCGACGTGGAACTCGTCGAAACAGATCAGCTTGTACTTCTCGGCCATGCGCTCGGCCAGCACATCGAGCGGGTTGACGGTGCCCTGCAGCTCGGCCAGTTCCCGGTGCACCTCGCGCATGAACTCGTGGAAGTGCAGGCGCGTCTTGCGCACCAGCGGCACGGCGTTGAAGAAGCAGTCCATCAGGAAGCTCTTGCCGCGCCCCACGCCACCGTACATGTACACCCCTTTCGGGATATCCGGGTGATTCAGGAACTTCTTGATGGCGTTGGAGCGCTTGACCTTGTACTCGGCCCACTCGCTCGCACAGTGCTCCAGCGTCTCGACGGCGCGCAGCTGCGCGGGGTCACTCGCGTAACCCCGCGTTTTCAGTTCCGCTTCGTAAGCTTCTCGAACCGTGGACACGTGATCAACCGCCGCCGGGCCGCCCCAAGGCGGTTGGGCCCCCTCGGGGGGCAGCGAACCACACGCAGTGGGTGAGCGTGGGGGTCATGTGGTCTCAGAAGTTCAGCGTGCGCTTGTCCACCGCCAGCGCGGCTTCCTTGGTCGCCTCGCTGAGGCTGGGGTGCGCGTGGCAGATGCGCGCGATGTCCTCGGCGCTGGCCTTGAACTCCATGGCCACCACGGCCTCGGAGATCAGCTCGCTCACCTGCGGGCCCACCATGTGGACGCCCAGGATCTCGTCGGTCTTGGCGTCGGCCAGGAACTTCACCATGCCGGTCGTGTCGCCCAGCGCGCGCGCGCGGCCGTTGGCCAGGAAGGGGAAGGTGCCGGCCTTGTAAGCCACGCCGTCGGCCTTGAGCTGCTGTTCGGTGCGGCCCACCCAGGCGATCTCTGGGCTGGTGTAGATGACCCAGGGGATGGTGTTGAAGTTCACGTGCCCGTGCTGGCCGGCGATGCGCTCGGCCACAGCCACGCCCTCTTCTTCCGCCTTGTGCGCCAGCATCGGGCCGCGCACCACGTCGCCCACGGCCCACACACCCGGCAGGCTGGTCTTGCAGTCGCCGTCGACCACGATGGCGCCGCGCTCGTCCAGCTTCAGGCCCACGGCCTCGGCATTCAGGCCGATGGTGTTGGGCACGCGACCGATGGAGACGATGAGCTTGTCCACGTCCAGCGTCTGGGCTTCGCCCTTGGCGTTGGTCCAGGCGATGCTCACGCCCTTCTTGCCGTTCTTGATCTCACCGACCTTCACGCCCAGCTCGATCTTCAGGCCCTGCTTGTCGAAGGCCTTCTTGGCTTCCTTGGCGATCTGCTCGTCCACGGCCCCCAGGAAAGTCGGCAGGCCTTCGAGAATGGTGACTTCAGAACCCAGGCGGCGCCAGACCGAGCCCATCTCCAGACCGATCACGCCCGAGCCGATCAGGCCCAGCTTCTTCGGCACCGCGCCGATGCGCAGGGCGCCGTCGTTGGACAGCACATTGACCTCGTCAAACGGCGTGCCCGGCAGGGCCCGGGCGTTGGATCCGGTCGCCACGATGACCTGCTTGGCCATCAGGGTCTCTTCAGCCGCACCCGCCACCTTGATCTCGTAGCCGCCGTCGACAGCCTTCACGAAAGAACCGCGGCCGTGGAAGAAGCTCACCTTGTTCTTCTTGAACAGGTAGAGGATGCCGTCGTTGTTCTGCTTGACCACGCTGTCCTTGCGGCCCAGCATCCTGGCCACGTCCATCTTGACGTCGCTGGCCGTGATGCCGTGCTCGGCAAAGTGCTTGTTGGCGTGCTCGAAATGCTCGGACGACTGCAGCAGCGCCTTGGACGGGATGCAGCCCACGTTGGTGCAGGTGCCACCCAGCGCCGAACCGCCCTTCTCGTTCTTCCATTCGTCGATGCAGGCCACGTTCATGCCCAGCTGGGCGGCGCGGATGGCACCGATGTAGCCACCGGGGCCACCACCGATGACGATGACGTCGAATTGTTTAGACATAGTGTTCAGTAAGTTGGTGCCGCACGCTCACTCGCTCGGCACGAAGATCCAAAGAAGCAGGTAGACCAGAATGCCCGCGCCGGCATAGCAGCCCAGCACGGCAAAACCCAGGCGCCAGATCCAGCTCTCAAGGCCGGTGACCCGCGCGAGCCCGCCGCACACGCCACCGAGCCAGCGGTCCGTGCTGCTGCGGCGCAACTTGTTGATCGCCGCGATGCCGGCAGACGGCGCTGCCGGCGCCTCCAGCAGCCGCTCCTTGGCCCGCGCGAACTCAACGTCACTCAAGGCACCGCGCTGGCGCAGCCCCTCAAGCTTCTGAAGTTCGTCGGTGAGCGACATGGAGGTCCCGGTCAGCGTCGTGCGCTCAGATGTCGAACAACAGGCGCGCCGGATCTTCCAGCGCTTCCTTCATCGCCACCAGGCCCAGCACGGCTTCACGGCCGTCGATGATGCGGTGGTCGTAGCTCATGGCCAGGTAGTTGATCGGACGGATCACGATCTGCCCGTTCTCCACCACGGCACGGTCCTTGGTGGCGTGCACGCCCAGGATGGCCGACTGCGGCGGGTTGATGATGGGCGTGGACAGCATGGAGCCGAACACGCCGCCATTCGAGATGGAGAAGGTGCCGCCGGTCATCTCCTCGATGCCCAGCTTGCCGTCACGCGCCTTGGCACCGTACTCGGCAATCTTCTTCTCGATGTCGGCAAAGCTCATCTGGTCGGCGTTGCGCAGGATGGGCACCACCAGGCCGCGCGGCGAGCCCACGGCGATGCCGACGTCGAAGTAGCCGTGGTAGACGATGTCGTTGCCGTCCACCGAGGCGTTGAGTACCGGGTACTTCTTCAGGGCGTGCACCGCGGCCTTCACGAAGAAGGACATGAAACCGATCTTCACGCCGTGCTCCTTCTCGAACTTCTCCTGGAAACGCTTGCGCATCTCCATCACCGGCGCCATGTTGACCTCGTTGAAGGTGGTCAGGATGGCGTTGGTGGACTGCGACTGCAGCAGGCGCTCGGCCACGCGTGCGCGCAGGCGGCTCATCGGCACGCGCTGTTCGGGGCGGTCACCCAGGTTCTGCGGACGGGGGGCTGCCACTTGCGGCAGGGCCGTGGCCGGTGCACCGGTGGGGATGGCAGCGGGCTTGGCGCTGCCGCCGGCAGGACCGGAAGCAACAGCGGCCAGCACGTCACCCTTGGTCACGCGCCCGTCCTTGCCCGTGCCGGGCACGGAACCTGAGGCCAGCGCGTTGTCAGCCATCAGCTTGGCAGCCGCGGGCATGGCCACGCCGGCCTTGGAAGCGGACACGGCAGCAGCAGCCACGGTGGGCGCTGCCGCCGCGGGAGCGGCAGCAGCAGCCGGCGCAGCCGCCACGCCCTTGCCTTCGGTATCGATGCGGGCGATGACCTGCCCGGCCACCACGGTGCCGCCATCGGCCACCAGGATCTCGGCGATCACGCCGGCCGACGGGGCTGGCACTTCGAGCACGACCTTGTCGGTCTCGATCTCGATCAGGATCTCGTCGATCGCGACGGCTTCGCCGGGCTTCTTCTTCCACTGCAGCAGGGTCGCTTCGGCAACGGATTCGCTCAGCTGAGGAACTTTGACTTCAATGATGGCCATGGAATGCTTTCTTCGTTGTTCGGATGACGCATCGCGCGGGTCCGGCAGCTCCGACCGGCGCGGGGGCCGGTCGAAGACCGCGGTTCATCGCCGCGCACGCGTTCGCGATGACGTCACTTGGACAGGACGAATCCCTTGAGCTTGCCGTAGGCCTGGTCCAGCAGCGCCTTGAGCTGCTCCTGGTGCAGGTGCGCGTAGCCGACGGCCGGCGAGGCCGAGGCCGGGCGGCCGGCGTAGCCGAGCTTCTGCCCCTCGAGCATGTTCTCGTGCACGTAGTGCTGCACGAAGAACCACGCGCCCTGGTTCTGCGGCTCGTCCTGCCACCACACCACGTCGGTCGCGTTCGGGTACTTCTTCAGCTCGGTCGAGAACGCCTTGTGCGGGAAGGGATAGAGCTGCTCGACGCGCAGGATCACCACGTCGTTGCTCTTCTTCTCGTCCCGGCGCTTCACCAGATCGTAGTAGACCTTGCCGGAGCAGGCGATCACGCGCTTGACCTTGGCCGCTTCGATGTCGGCGTTC
>JAUYQZ010000027.1 GCA_030695415.1 Hylemonella sp. | reverse complement strand
GCCGATGGCGGCGCTGTGCTCGGCCAGGCCTTCGTAGAAGGTGCGGGCGGCGGCGCCGGTGCAGGTGAACAGCAGAAGCGTCGAGTCTTCGTTCTGTCCGCGCAGATAGGCGCGATTGCCGGCGGCCTGGGCGATGCAGTCGGCATAGAGGCGGCCCCGGGGCGAGGGCAATTCGCCGGGAACCGGGGTGTAGTCGGGCGCGGCCGTTTCGGGCGCATCGCCGCCGCCGAAGCTCGGGAGGTTCGGGAAACTCGCACACGCGCCCAGCAGGGACGCGGCCAGAAGAGGGGCGATCAGGGTGGTTGCGCGCATGATTTGGTCTCCGAAAAACAGCCTGTCATGGCCGCCCGGCAAAGACCATCCGTCGAAAGGGCTTGCGCGAACGGGCATGTGACCGCATCTTGATTGCTTCGAGTATGTGTTCGGAGGCCAGACGACCATGATCAGCCCGCTGGAAATCGGTTTCGCCCTTTCCGCCGCCCTGCTCGTGATCGGCTATGTCTCGACCCTGCCAAAGCCCCAGCCGGTTCGCATCCGCACTCGTGACGCTCGATCGCGTCGCGGCCCGAACGCCTGACGGACACACCCTATTCGACAATCTGAGCCTGAGCCTGGCGCGCGAGCGCACGGGGCTGGTCGGCCGCAATGGCGCGGGCAAGACCACGCTGCTGAAAGCCTTGATGGGCCTGATCCCGCGTAGCGGCATGGTGCTGCTCGATGGCGAGGACCTGGCCGAGAAGACGCACGAGATCGTCAAGAGCGGCGTGACCCTGGTGGCCGAAGGCCGCCAGCTGTTTCCGCAGATGAGCGTGCTGGAAAACCTGGAGCTCGGCGGCTGGCTGTGCCCGAAAGCCGAGCGCGCGCACCGAATGGATCAGGTGCTCAACGACTTCCCCAAGCTGCGCGAACGGCTCCACCAGCTCGCCGGCACCATGAGCGGCGGCGAACAGCAGATGGTGGCCGTGGCGCGCGCGATGATGAGCGCGCCGCGCCTGCTGATGCTGGATGAACCTTCGCTGGGCCTGGCGCCGCGCATGGTCGACGAGCTGCTGGCCATCGCCCGCCGCATCGCCGACCACGGCACCACCGTGCTGATGGTGGAGCAGAACGTCAAGAAGGCGCTGGCCGTGGCTGACCGCGGTTATGTGCTGGAGCGCGGCACGCTGGTAGCCAGCGGCCCGGCCCGGCTGCTGGAGCGCTCCAACGTCGTGCGCGAAGCCTACCTCGGCGCCGATGCCGCGGACCAGACCAGTGCAGCCGATGCCGTGGCGCGCCGCCGCAAGACCATCACCACTGTTTAACGAACCGATTTCCCCAAGGAGAAAACCATGTCCGACATGTCCATGCTCATCAACGGCCTGAAAGTCACGGCCGAACGTGGCGCCACTTTCGAGCGGCGCAACCCGCTCGATGGCAGCGTGGCCTCGCGTGCCCCAGCGGCGTCCCCGGCCGACGCCGTGATGGCCGTCGAGGCCGCTGCCGAAGCCTTCAAGACCTGGAGCCAGACCGGCCCCAGCGAGCGTCGCATGTTGCTGCTGAAAGCCGCCGACGCGCTGGAGGCCAAGACGCCCCAGTTCATCGAAGCCGTGGCGGCCGAGACCGGCGCGCCGGGCAGCTGGGCCGGCTTCAACGTGTTCCTGGCCGCCGGCATGATCCGCGAAGCCGCGGCTTTGACCACTCAGGTGGCCGGCGAGGTCATTCCCTCCGACATTCCGGGCTCGTTGGCCATGGCCGTGCGCCAGCCCGCGGGCGTGGTGCTGGGCATTGCGCCCTGGAACGCGCCCGTCATCCTGGGCGTGCGGGCCATCTGCGTGCCGCTGGCCTGCGGCAACACCGTGGTGATGAAGGGCTCGGAGAACTGCCCGCGCACCCACCAGCTCATCATCGAAGCCTTCCAGGATGCTGGCTTCCCGCCCGGCGTCGTGAACTACATCACCAATGCCCCCGCTGACGCTGGCGCGGTGGTGGAGGCCATGGTGGCCCACCCGGCCGTGCGGCGCGTGAACTTCACCGGCTCCACCAAGGTGGGCAGGATCATCGCCATGACCTGTGCCAAGTACCTCAAGCCCGTGGTGCTGGAGCTCGGTGGCAAGGCGCCCATGGTCATCCTGGACGACGCCGACATCGACGACGCCGTCAACGGCGCGGCCTTCGGCTGTTTTGCCAACAGCGGCCAGATCTGCATGAGCACTGAGCGCATCATCGTGGACAACAAGATCGCGGACGCCTTCGTCAAGAAGTTCGTCGAGAAGGCCAAGGCCCTGCCGCTGGGCGACCCGCGCAAGCCCGAACCGGTGGTGCTGGGTTCGGTGATCGGCATGGGCACGGTGGAGCACTGCAATGGGCTGATCGACGATGCGCTGGCCAAGGGTGCCAAGCTGCTGTGCGGCGGCAAGGCTACCACCACGCTGATGCCCGCCACTGTGCTGGACCACGTCACCCCGGCCATGCGGATTTATCACGAGGAGAGCTTTGCTCCCGTCAAGCCCATCGTGCGCGTCAACGGCGTTGAGGAAGCCGTGGCCTGCGCCAATGACAACGAGTACGGCCTGTCGGCCGCGGTATTCGGCGGCGACATTGCCCGCGCCTTCAATGTGGCGCGTCGCATCGATTCCGGCATCTGCCACGTGAACGGCCCCACTGTGCACGACGAGGCGCAGATGCCGTTTGGCGGCGTCAAGGGTTCGGGCATCGGCCGTTTCGGCGGCAAGGCTGGCATCCACGAGTTCACCGAACTGCGCTGGATCACGATGCAGACCACGCCGCGTCACTACCCTTTCTGATTTCCAAGAAGAACAAGACCGAAGAACAACAAGAAGTTTTCTTCACCTCAACCGCGCCCGCCTGTCTCAGGTCGGCGCGGTTTCTTTTTCCAGCTTTTGCAGATAGTGCATCGCGTGCTCGGCTGAGTCGCCGCACATGGCGGGCGAG
Organism: Hylemonella sp.; assembly: GCA_030695415.1. Classification (GTDB taxonomy): domain Bacteria; phylum Pseudomonadota; class Gammaproteobacteria; order Burkholderiales; family Burkholderiaceae_C; genus Hylemonella. Next base: position 4,362 of record JAUYQZ010000027.1, on the reverse strand, counting down.
GGCGCGAGGCTGGCGCAGACCGCCGGCCGCTCGGGGCGGCCGAAGATCAGGCAGCGGCCCGCCGCGTCCAGCTGCACGCAGCGCACACCGGCCGGTTTGCCCTGCGGCATGCCGGGGATGGGGCTGGAAATCGAAGGGGCGATGCAGCAGGCAGCGCAGCCGGGTCGGCAGTCCATGGGGTAGTGCTATTGAATCTGTAGCTGAAAAGGGCCGCTGGGTGCGGACAATAGGCCTCATTGTCGCCAGAAACGGCGGAAGCAGCTAAAATCATCGCTTCGGTGCCCCGCTGGGGGCTGGCCGCCGGCGCAGGACGCGCTCACTTTCCCGGATTTTCCAGGCCCACTTCTCATGTTGTATCCACAAGAATTCGATGTCATCGTCGTCGGCGGCGGCCATGCCGGCACGGAAGCCGCGCTGGCGTCCGCACGCATGGGCGCGCGCACCCTGCTGCTCACGCACAACATCGAGACCCTGGGCCAGATGAGCTGCAACCCCTCCATCGGCGGTATCGGCAAGGGCCACTTGGTCAAAGAGGTGGATGCGCTGGGCGGGGCCATGGCCATCGCCACGGACGAAGGCGGCATCCAGTTCCGCATCCTCAACAGCTCCAAGGGCCCGGCCGTGCGCGCCACCCGCGCCCAGGCCGACCGTATTCTTTACAAAGCTGCCATCCGCCGCCGCCTGGAGGACCAGCCCAATCTCTGGCTGTTCCAGCAGGCCGTCGACGACCTGATGGTCGAGGGCGACCGCGTCGTCGGTGCCGTCACCCAGGTCGGTATCAAGTTCCGCAGCCGCACCGTGGTGTTGACGGCCGGCACCTTCCTGGACGGCAAGATCCACGTCGGCCTGAACAATTACGCCGCCGGCCGCGCCGGTGACCCGCCGGCCGTCAGCCTGTCAGCGCGTCTGAAGGAACTCAAGCTGCCGCAGGGTCGCCTGAAGACCGGTACCCCGCCGCGCATCGACGGCCGCAGCATCGACTTTTCCCGGTGCACCGAGCAGCCCGGTGACGGCATGCCTGGCGGCATGAACGCAGGGCAGGGTGTGCCGGTGTTCAGCTTCATGGGCAAGGCCTCCATGCACCCGCAGCAGATGCCCTGCTGGATCACCCACACCAACGAACGCACCCACGAGATCATCCGCTCCGGCTTCGACCGCAGCCCCATGTTCACCGGCAAGATCGAAGGCGTGGGCCCGCGTTATTGCCCCAGCGTGGAAGACAAGATCAACCGTTTCGCCGACAAGGACAGCCACCAGATCTTCCTGGAGCCCGAAGGCCTGACGACCCACGAGTACTACCCCAACGGCATCTCCACCAGCCTGCCTTTTGATATTCAGTACGAGTTGGTGCGCAGCATGAAGGGCCTGGAGAACGCCCACATCCTGCGCCCCGGTTACGCCATCGAGTACGACTACTTCGATCCGCGCTCCCTCAAGGGCAGCTTCGAGACCAAGCAAATACAGGGATTGTTCTTTGCGGGTCAGATCAACGGCACCACCGGTTATGAAGAGGCGGCGGCCCAGGGCCTGTTCGCCGGCATCAACGCCGCGCTCCAGTGCCGGGGCACGGAAGCCTGGCAGCCGCGCCGCGACGAAGCCTATCTGGGTGTGCTGGTCGACGACCTCACCACCCAGGGCGTGACCGAGCCCTACCGCATGTTCACCAGCCGGGCCGAGTTCCGCCTGCAGCTGCGCGAGGACAACGCCGACCTGCGTCTGACCGAAACTGGCCGCCAGCTGGGCCTGGTGGACGACATCCGCTGGGACGCTTTCTGCCGCAAGCGCGATGCTGTTTCACGTGAAACAGAGCGCCTCAAGGCCACCTGGGTCAACCCCCGCATCCTGTCTGCGGCCGAGGCCGAGCGGGTGCTGGGCACCACCATTGAGCGCGAGTACCACCTCTTCGACCTGCTGCGCCGCCCGGATGTGAGCTACACCGGCCTCATGTCCCTGGACGGCGGCAAGTACGCCAACCCCGATGTTTCACGTGAAACCCTGGGTGAGCTGACCGAGTCGGTGGTCGAGCAGCTGGAAATCGCCGCCAAGTATGCCGGCTACATCGACCGCCAGAAGGACGAGGTGGAACGCGCCTCCCATTACGAAAGCCTTAAACTCCCGGCCGACCTGGACTACATGGCGGTCTCGGCCCTGTCCATCGAGGCCCGGCAGAAGCTGCAAAAGCACCGCCCCGAAACCCTGGGCCAGGCTTCCCGTATCTCCGGCATCACGCCTGCCAGCATTTCCCTGCTGATGATCCACCTGAAAAAAGGCGGCTTCCGCGGCTTCGCCAAGACCGAAGTGGCCGAGGCGGCATGAGCGCCGCACGGCCGCCCGAAGGGGCTCGCACCGCAGCTCGTCAGAGCGAAGGTTTCCAATGAGCTTGGATCTCCCCGCGGCCCTGAAGCAGGGTGTGGCCGAACTCGGCCTCGACCTGTCCGAGGCCCAGATCACCCAGCTGCTGGACTACCTGGCCCTGATCCAGAAGTGGACCAAGGTCTACAACCTGACGGCTGTGCGCGATCCGGCCGAGATGCTCACCCACCACCTGCTCGACAGTCTGGCCGTCATCCGCCCGCTGCGGCAACAACTGGCCAGCCGCCAGCCGGCGGACGGGCAGGGCTTCCGCCTGCTGGATGTCGGCTCCGGCGCCGGACTGCCCGGCGTGGTCATCGCCATCTGCTGCCCGGACATCGCCGTGAGCTGCGTGGACACCGTGGCCAAAAAAGCCACTTTCATCCAGCAGGCCGCCTTGACCCTGAAGCTCTCTAACCTCAAGGGCCTGCACGCCCGGGTGGAAAATCTGGACGACCACTACGACGTGGTCAGTTCCCGGGCCTTTGCTTCCCTGGTCGACTTCACGTCCTGGTCCCGTTCGGCCCTGGCGCCGGCGGGGGTCTGGATGGCGATGAAGGGGAAGTCTCCTGTTGACGAGCTGGCTGCCTTGCCGGGGGACGTGGCTGTGTTTCACGTGGAACAGCTTTTGGTTCCTGGCTTGGATGCGGAGCGGTGCATTGTTTGGATGAAGCTTTCTTCTGCTTCGGCCTGACTTTCTGCCTGCGGCGCTTTTGTAGTCCCCCCCTATCCCCCCAGCCCCCTTCCCACCCCCGCCGGGGCGGGAAGGGGGAGCCCGATTTTGGAATTGTGCGCCGGCTACGCTTCTACGACGGAGACGTCGCCGACGTGGTCTGGGTGCCAATATTTCTCGGGGCTGGTCGTAGTAAACGGTGCTGGGTCGGCGCGGTTCGGGCTGGCGGCTGCGCGCCAGCGACGAGAAAAGAGCAGGCCCGCGGCCTGTGTTCCGGACTCGCAAACGGCAGGTTGGCGCAGCCAACCACCGTTAGTGGCCGGCTACTTCCGAGCCGTTCACTACGACCGCAGCCCAGAAATCCAGGCAAACCAAAGGCAGTGGCGACGGTTCGTGCCGTAGAAGCGCAGCCGGCGCGATGAGATCAAATCCAGGCTCCCTTCTCTACCCCGGCGGGGGTAGAGAAGGGCGGGGGGATGAGTGGGGGGCTACAAAAGCACCGCAGGCAAAGCGCTCCTTGCCAGAAAACGTTTCACGTGAAACAAAAGCAGGCCAAACCAGCCATCCCCAAAGACAAAACCCCCAAAAAGCTGCCGTACACTCAACCCTTCCCCCAGCCTCCCCATTCAAGACCCCATCCCCATGTTTGGCGTAGCCGATTACGGCGCTTTCGTCGTCACCGTCGTCATTTTTCTGCTGATCCCGGGCCCCGGCAATCTGGCGCTGATCACCTCCACCAGCAAGGGCGGGGTGCGCGGTGGCCTGGCTGCCACCCTGGGTGTGATCCTGGGCGACCAGGTTCTGATGTGGGCGGCCGTGGCCGGTGTGGCCGCCTTGTTGATTGCCTACCCGACCGCCTTCAATCTGCTGCAGTGGGGTGGGGCGGCTTACCTGGCTTTCCTCGGCGTCCAGATGCTCTTGGCCAAACCCGGCGCCGCACCCGTGCTGAACATCAAGGCCGGCCACTACCTGCGCCAGGCCATGGTCATCACCTTGCTCAATCCCAAGGCCATCATGTTTTACCTGGCCTTCTTCCCGCTCTTCGTCGACCCGGCCACGCACCAGGGCCTGTTCACCTTCGGCTTCATGGCCGTGACGATCGCCTTCCTCACTTTTCTCTACGGTCTGGGCATGACCCTGCTCACGCACTTTCTCGCCGACCGTCTGCGCGCCAACCCGCTGTTTGGTCGCGTGCTGCAGAAAATTGCCGGCCTCTGCCTGATCGGCTTCGGCTTGCGTCTTGCTTTCACCCGCTGATCTCAGATACATAAAAGGGAAGACCACCAGATGGCCAAGATTTTCTGCGTTGCCAACCAGAAGGGCGGCGTCGGCAAGAC
>JAUYQZ010000044.1 GCA_030695415.1 Hylemonella sp. | reverse complement strand
GGGCAAGATCTGGAATGCGCGCGCCTACAGCGCCTGCTCGCAGATGCCGCGCGCCGGCCACAAGGGCGTGCTGACCGAACAGCAGGTCAAGCACATCATGGCCCTGCTGCTCGACCCCAAGTCGCCCGTCAACCAGTAAGTCATCATCATCGGCCCGGGGGAGAGCCCGGGCTCTTTTTTTCATCAAAAACATCAGTGGATGCGAAATCATGAATCTGACCAAACGTGAATTCATGCAGGTGCTCGGCGCGGGCACCATGGCTGGCATGGGCATGGGCACTTACGCCGATGCCGACGCGGCCACGGCAGCGAACGGCCTGTACGACATTCCGAAATTCGGCAATGTCTCCTTCCTGCACATGACCGACTGCCACGCGCAGCTCAAGCCCATCTATTTCCGCGAGCCGAACGTGAACCTCGGCATCGGCAGCATGAAGGGCAACCTGCCGCATCTGGTCGGCGAGCATCTGCTCAAGGTCGCCAAGGTGCGTCCCGGTACGGCCGAGGCGCATGCCCTGACGTATCTCAACTTCGAGAAAGCTGCCAAGCGCTATGGCAAGGTCGGCGGCTTTGCACACCTGGCCACCCTGGTCAAGCGCATGAAGGCCAGCCGCCCCGGTTCCCTGCTGCTCGACGGCGGAGACACCTGGCAGGGCTCGGCCACTTCGCTGTGGACCAATGCCCAGGACATGGTCGACGCCTGCAAGCTGCTGGGCGTGGACGTGATGACCGGCCACTGGGAGTTCACCTATGGCATGGAGCGCGTCAAGGAGATCGTCGAGAAGGACTTCGCCGGCAAGATCGACTTCGTCGCTCAGAACGTCAAGACCAACGACTTCGGCGATCCGGTCTTCAAGCCCTATGTGATCCGCGAGATCAACGGCGTGCCCTGCGCCATCATCGGCCAGGCCTTCCCCTACACCCCCATTGCCAACCCGCGTTACATGGTGGCCGACTGGGCCTTCGGCATCCAGGACGAGAACATGCAGGCCATGGTCAACGAGGCGCGCGGCAAGGGCGCCCAGGTCGTGGTGGTGATCTCGCACAACGGCATGGACGTGGACCTGAAGATGGCCAGCCGTGTCTCCGGTATCGACGCCATCATGGGTGGCCACACGCACGACGGCATGCCCGTGGCCAGCGTGGTGAGCAACAAGGGCGGCAAGACGCTGGTGACCAACGCCGGCTCCAATGGCAAGTTCCTCGCCGTGCTGGACTTCGACGTCAAGGACAAGAAGGTCAGCGATTTCCGCTACAAGCTGCTGCCCGTGTTCTCCAACATGCTGCCGGCTGACAAGGAGATGGACGCGCTGATCAACAAAATCCGTGCGCCCTATGAAGGCAAGCTCAATGAGGTGCTGGGTGTGACCGAAGGCACGCTGTACCGTCGCGGCAACTTCAACGGCACCGGCGACCAGCTGCTGCTCGACGCGCTGCTCGACGTGCAGGGCGCCGACATCGCTTTCTCGCCCGGCTTCCGCTGGGGCACCAGCCTGCTGCCGGGCCAGGCGCTCACCCGTGAATGGTTGATGGACATGACCGCCACCACCTACTCCTACGCCACGGTGGCACCGATGAGTGGTGCCACGATCAAGACGGTGCTGGAAGACGTTTGCGACAACCTGTTCAACCCCGATCCCTACTACCAGCAGGGCGGCGACATGGTGCGCGTGGGCGGGCTGACCTACAGCTGCAATCCGCTGGAGTCCATGGGCAAGCGCATCTATGACATGCGCCTCAACGGTAAGCTGATCGAGGCTGACAAGAACTACAAGGTGGCCGGCTGGGCTCCGGTGGCCGAGGAAGCCCGGAGCGCCGGCAACAAGCAGGTCTGGGACGTGGTCGAGACCTGGCTCAAGGCGCGCGGCGGCAAGATCAGCCCGCGCAAGCTCAATATGCCCAAGGTCGACGGCGTGCTGCCCAACCCGGGCTACGCCGCGCTGTAAAGTCTGGCATTTCCATGAAAACGGGCCCCGAGGGGCCCGTTTTTTTGCGCCTGGAATGTCAGCGGATCTGGTCGATCGAGAATTTCTTGTCCAGCACGACCGCGGGAATCAGCGCATACCCCTGGTTCTGCCAGTGCATCAGCTCGGTGATGGCCGAGGGCGTGACCTCCACGAAGTCCTGCATGTCGGCGGCGCTGTAGCCGTAGTCCTGCAGCGCCAGGCCGCAGACCTTGAATTTCACGCCCATGCCGGCGTAATAGCGCATGCGCTGCAACACTTCCTGGTAGCGATCCTGGTTCTTTTTTGCCAGCGTCACGATCTCGGTGCCGTGCAGCAGCACGATGATGCTCATGTCCTCGGGGAACATGCTGTAGGGCGCCTCGGTCAAGGGGTTGACCAGGCTTCGCACCCAGTACAGGGCCGCGCCCAGCTTGGCCGGATCGTCCAGGAAGATATCGACCAGGGCCTTGGGGTTCTTGTAGGGCGTCTGCACCACCTTGGCCTGGGCATGGACGGGGACGGCGTGGAAGACGGTGGCGAGCAAGGCGGCGCTGCACAGCGCAAGCAGGTGTTTCTGGATTCGGAATGCGGTCATCGGATGCTCCTGGCGGTAGGCGGCAGGCAGACCAAGGGGGCGAGGGTATGCGATTGCCGGAGTTCTGTGCGCTCCATGTTTGACATTGTGCGCAATATTACGTACCTTGTGCGCATGTCACATCGCATCCTCAGCATGCCATCTGGATGCAGCAAGTTCTCGACACTTGCCGGCTTGCTGGCGCTGGCGCTGTTCCTCAGCGGCTGCGCAACACTGCTCCCCGAGTCGCATACCAACACGACCTCGTTTCAGAGTTTTGACGAGGCCCGGGCCGCCATTGAAGCCCTCGTTCCCATGAAGTCGGACCGTGAGGCGCTGGAGAAGAACGGATTCAATCCGGCCAAGCATCCGAACACCACCCTCCTGACCCATGCAGACGTGGCGCGCCGCTTCCTGCCCAGCGCACTGCTCCGGCGCGAGGACCTCGATCCGGGTATCTGGTTTTGTCTTGAGGCGCGTGACGCCTGCCGTGGGCTGGAGATCATCGGGGTCAAGATCGACAAGGTGCGCAAAGGCAACTTTTTCTCGGACTTTTTCAACTTCGAGCGCAACAACCATACCAGCGGGTGGCGTTTCAACGCCGTCGTCCTGCTGGTGAATGATCTGGTCGTGTACCGCACGTGGGGGGGGCAGCCCGAGATCAACGAGCGGGAAAACACGCGTAACCCGCTGGGGCCCTTCCAGGATATCGGCCCGCCGACGGTGAACAGCGCGGTACCGATCAAGTAGAGAGTTGGTGCCCCCGACAGGAATCGAACCTGTATCTGCCCCTTAGGAGGGGGCCGTTCTATCCATTGAACTACGGTGGCTGACCAGAGCGTCATTGTAAATGGCGCTCTGGTCAGCCACCGTACGGTTGTATGTGGGCACCTCCCTCCCGGCCTCCCTCCGCCCGCGGAGGGAGGGGAGGGTTCAACCGCGCAAAACGCGGCTGACTGGCGATCACCTATTTGGTGAGCAGCCGCATGGCTTCCTCGATGCCCTTGATGGTCAGCGGGTACATGCGGTTGCTGGTCAGCTGCTGGATGATGCTGATGCTCTGGCGGTACTGCCAGACGCCCTGGGGCTCGGGGTTGATCCAAGCGAACTTTGGGAAGGCGTTGGTCAGGCGCTGCAGCCATTCGGCGCCGGCCTCTTCGTTGTTGTATTCCACACTGCCGCCGGGCTGCAGGATCTCGTAGGGGCTCATCGTGGCGTCGCCCACGAAGATCAGTTTGTAGTCCTTGTTGTACTTGCGGATGATGTCCCAGGTCGCGAACTTCTCGCTGTAGCGTCGGCGGTTGTTCTTCCACATGAAGTCGTAGACGCAGTTGTGGAAGTAGTAGAACTCCAGGTGCTTGAACTCGGTCTTGCTGGCGCTGAAGAGCTCCTCCACGCGCGCGATGTGCTCGTCCATGGTGCCGCCCACGTCCATGAGCAGCAGCACCTTCACATTGTTGTGCCGCTCGGGCCGCATCCGGATGTCGAGGTAGCCGGCGTTTTCTGCCGTCTTGCGGATGGTGTTGTCCAGGTCCAGTTCGTCCTCGTGGCCCTCGCGCGCGAACTTGCGCAGGCGGCGCAGCGCCACCTTGATGTTGCGCGTGCCCAGTTCCTGGGTGTCGTCGTAGTCCTTGTAGGCGCGCTGGTCCCAGACCTTGATCGCGCTCTTGTTGCGGCTCTTGTCCTGGCCGATGCGGATGCCTTGCGGGTTGTAGCCGTTGGCGCCGAAGGGGCTGGTGCCACCCGTGCCGATCCACTTGCTGCCCCCCTCGTGGCGTTCCTTCTGTTCCTCGAAACGCTTCTTCAGCGTCTCCATCAACTCGTCCCAGCCCATCTTCTCGATCACGGCTTTTTCCTCGGGGCTCAGGTTGAGTTCCAGATTCTTGCGCAGCCACTCCAAAGGAATGTCCTTGGTGAAGTCGGTCAGCAGCTCCACGCCCTTGAAGTAGGCGGCAAAGGCGCGGTCGAACTTGTCGTAGTGCTTCTCGTCCTTCACCAGCGTGGTGCGGCTCAGGTAGTAGAAGTCGTCCAGCGCGTAGCCACTGGTGCCCGCGCCGTCATCCGGCTCGCCAGCCATGAAATTCGGGCCGACCACGCCTTCCTTGAGCGCTTCAAGGAGGGTCAGGTACTCCTTGACCGAAACCGGCAGTTTGGCGGCGCGCAGGGTGTAGAAGAAGTCGATCAACATGACGGTTTCAACGCGATTTTTCCAGCAGATAGAGCAGCTGGGCCCGTACCTCAGGCCATTCGCCTTGAGTCAGGCTGTACATCACGGTGTCGCGGATGGTGCCGTCGCGCCGCAGGGCGTGGCCGCGGATGACGCCGTCCTTCTTCGCACCCAGGCGCTCGATGGCGGCCTGCGAGGCGAAGTTGAAATTATCGGTTCGCCAGCCGACCACGTGGCAGCCCAGGGTGTCAAAGGCGTGGGTCAGCAGCATGAGCTTGCAGGTCGTGTTGACGGGGGTGCGCTGCACGCTTTTCGCGTACCAGGTGTAGCCGATCTCCACACGCTTCACGGAGGGCAGGATGTCGTGGAAACTGGTGCTGCCCAGCACGCGGCCACTGAGCTCGTCCAGCACAGCGAAGGCTAAGCGGTGTCCGTCCGCGCGGGCCTGCAAGGCGGTGCGGATGTAAGCCGCGGTTTCGTCCGGGGCCGGCACCGAGGTGACGCGCAGGTTCCAGAGTTCGCCATCGGCAGCGGCGGCGCGCAGCCCGGCCTCATGCTCCAGACCCAGCGGCACCAGCTGCACGCCGCGCTGAGTCAGGGTGACGGGCTCCACGTAAGCCATGTCAGGCCGCCCCGTCTCCGCCGCCAGCGGCCTTGCGCGCGCGCCAGCGGCGTGCCAACTGCAGTCCCAGGCCGCCGCCGATGCCGACCAGCACAATGGCGCCGATGCTGGCGTTGTCGTAGCCCTCGGAAAAAATATCCCAGCCCAGCAGCAACCCGATCCAGTAGCCCGCCAGGGCGCCGCCGACGAACCCGATCGCGTCGGACAGGCCTTCCAGCAACAATTTGTTCATCTGATCAGCTCCCGGTGCGTTTGGAGGGGGCCTTGGCAGGCGCCGACCTTTTGGCAAACCAGCGACGCGCGACGCGCAAGCCCACCAGGCCACCCAGGGCGGTCAGAACCAGGCCAGCCATGCCACTGCCCGGGACGAAGGGGTCGAAGCCCTGCAGGCGGGCGATCGCGTAACCCAGCAGGGCCCCGACAGCGAAACCGGCCAGCATGACCAGCAGATCCTTGAGATGGGTCATGGTGTTAACCGGTTGGGGTTCCGCCCGAAGCGATGTGACTTCACCCCGCACGGCGAGGTGAGCCTGCACCGCAAGCGGCGCTGTCCTGCGGCCTTCATCGGTTGTGCCTTTGCATGAAGACCAGCTTCTCGAACAGGCTCACGTCCTGTTCGTTCTTGAGCAGGGCGCCCACCAGCGGCGGCACGGCGACTTTCTCGTCCTTGCTCTGCAGGGCCTCGGCTGGGATGTCCTCGGCCAGCAGCAGCTTGAGCCAGTCCAGCAGCTCGCTGGTGGAGGGTTTTTTCTTCAGGCCGGGCAGGTTGCGCACGTCGAAGAAGGTCTTCATGGCCGCGCCCAGCAGCTCCTGCTTGAGGCCGGGGAAGTGCACGGCCACGATCTTCTGCATCGTCTCGGCGTCCGGGAACTTGATGTAGTGGAAGAAGCAGCGGCGCAGGAAGGCGTCGGGCAGTTCCTTCTCGTTGTTGGAGGTGATGAAGACCAGCGGGCGGTGTTTCGCCCGGATGAGCTCGCGCGTCTCGTAGCAGTAGAACTCCATGCGGTCGATTTCGCGCAGCAGGTCGTTGGGGAATTCGATGTCGGCCTTGTCGATCTCGTCGATCAGCAGGGCCACGGGCTGGTCGGCCGTGAAGGCCTGCCACAACACACCCTTGACGATGTAGTTGTGGATGTCCTTGACCTTCTCGTCGCCGAGCTGACTGTCGCGCAGGCGGCTGACCGCGTCGTACTCGTACAGGCCCTGCTGCGCCTTGGTGGTGGACTTGATGTGCCACTGCAGCAGGGGCAGCTTCAGGGCCGTCGCCACCTCCTCGGCCAGCATGGTCTTGCCGGTGCCGGGTTCGCCCTTGACCAGCAGCGGCCGCTTGAGGGTGATGGCGGCGTTGACCGACAGCATCAGGTCCTGGGTGGCGACGTAGTTTGAGGTTCCTTGGAATTTCATGGCAGCAGGGGGGTTCTGGGTCGGGAAAACCCGGGGATGGCGACAGATATAATGTCAGGCTGATTTATATCAACCACTGGCTGATTGTCCTCGCAAAATGAACAAACTGTTGCTGACGCTCTCTTCCCTGCTTGTCGCTTCTGCGACGGCCCTTTCCGCCCATGCCCAGGAAGTCAAGGGTGATGCCAAGGTCGGTGAGACCAAGATCGCCATGTGCATCGGCTGCCACGGCATCCCGGGCTACCAGGCCAGCTTCCCTGAGATCTATCGCGTGCCGATGATCTCCGGCCAGAACGCCAAGTTCATCGAGGCCTCCTTGAACGCCTACAAGAAGGGCGAGCGCAAGCACCCGACCATGCGCGCCATCGCCGACACAATGACCGAGCAGGACATCGCCGACGTGTCGGCGTATTACGAACAGCACGGCAAGACAGCGGCCGCGACGCCCAAGGCCGCACCGGCACCGTCTGCCAAGGTGGCCGAGTTGCTGAACAAGGGCGGTTGCATTGCCTGCCACGGCGCCGATTTCAACAAACCGATCGATCCGAGCTACCCCAAGGTGGGGGGCCAGCCAGCTGATTACCTGTTCGTTGCGCTCAAGTCCTACAAGACGGAAGGCAACGCCACCTGGGGCCGTGCCAACGGCATCATGGGCGGCATCGCCAAGCAGTACAGCAACGCCGAGTTGAAGGAATTGGCAGGCTACCTCAGCAGCCTGCCCACCGAACTCAAGACCGTGCCGCAAAGCAGGTTCCGCTGATCAGTTGAACTGCTGCAAAGAAAAGCCGCTCATCGAGCGGCTTTTTCTTTTGTCTGCGGCCCGCTACGCTTAACTTTGCTGCGCAAAGTGAGCCTGCGACGCAAGCCTGAACCGGATTGTGTCTGCGGCCCGCTGCGCTTGACTTCGGCTTGCGAAGTTAGCCTGCGACGCAAGCCGCAAGCGGCGTGTGTCTCCTCATTGCCTCAATCCCGCGTCGCCTGCTGCTGCACGCAATCGATATAGGCCGCCCCATCCGGGGGGCGGCCGGCGCGCTGGCTTTCCCAGACCATGCGGCCCAGGCAGTCCATCACCTCGTGGTGCGCGGCATGCAGGTCATCGCGTTTGGCGGCCAGCAGCTCCACGGCCTGGCGGATGCCGCGCGGCTGGTCGATACTGCATTGCTCGCTGATGGACAAGTGCATGGACAGGTGCAGGAAAGGGTTCGTGCGCTCGGGCTCCACCTTCGTCATGCTGGCCAGCGCGCCGTCCAGGTCGGTCAGCTCGGCATGGAATTCCGGATGCTCGGCGATCCACTGGCTGGCCAGCAGCTCGATGGCTTCCATCGGCTGGCCGGCGCGGGACTTGGCGTAGACACTGCAGAAGAAGCGCCGCACATCGGCCTGGGAAGGTTGAAACATCATGACGGGAATTATCTATGCGAGCCGCTGCGAGATGGTCTGTGCCGCCTGCAGCAGCGCCGGCAACAGCTGCTCCTGCGCGACCTTGGCGTTGGTACGGTTGGCCTGGCCGCTGACGTTCAGCGCGGCGATGGCGCGGCCGGCGCGGTTGCGGATCGGCGCGGCCAGCGAGATCAAGCCTTCTTCGAGCTCCTGGTTGACCAGGCACCAGCCCTGGCGCCGCACCTGCTGGATCTTGGCCAGCAGCGCGTCGGACTCGGTCACCGTGTGCCGGGTCAGCGCCTTGGGGCGCGAGGCTTTCAGGCGCCTCACCAGTTCCTCATCCGGCAGGTCGGCCAGCAGCACCCGGCCCAGCGAGGTGCAGTAGGCGGGCAGGCGAGAGCCCACGCCCAGGGTGTTGCGCATGATCTTGTGGGTGGGAACGCGCAGCACGTAGACGATGTCGGTTCCCTCCAGCACGGCCGCCGAGCAGGATTCCTTGACCTCTTCCACCAGCGCTTCCATCACCGGCTCGGCCAGGTCCCAGATCGGCATGGAGGAGAGGTAGGCAAAACCCAGGTCAAGGATGCGTGCGGTCAGGCGAAAGAGCTTGCCGTCGCTCTCGACATAGCCCAGGGTCTGCAGCGTGAGCAGGATGCGCCGCGCGCCGGCACGCGTGAGGCCGGTGCGCGCGGCCACCTCGCTCAGGGTCTGCTGCGGCGCTGCGGCGCTGAAGGAGCGGATCACCTCCAGGCCGCGGGCGAAGGATTGCACGTAACTGTCGCCAGGCTGGGGGGGTGTTGCGGGCGTGGCAGAGGGCATGCGGGCTGGACCGGGTGTTTCGACTAAAATTCATTATACGAACAAATGTTCTACATACGAACATTCCACGAGCAGGAGCAAATCCCATGATCAACAAGATCGCGGCTTCGGTGGCCGAGGCGCTGGCCGGTGTGAAGGACGGGTCCACCGTCATGATCGGCGGCTTCGGCACGGCCGGCATTCCCCTGGAGCTCATCGACGGCCTGATCGCACAGGGCGCGAAGGACCTCACGGTGGTCAACAACAACGCCGGCAACGGCGACACCGGGCTGGCTGCTTTGCTGGCCACGGGCCGCGTGCGCAAGATCATCTGCAGCTTCCCGCGACAGGCCGACAGCTTTGTCTTCGACGGCCTGTACCGCAGCGGCAAACTGGAGCTGGAGTTGGTGCCGCAGGGCAATCTGTCCGAGCGTATCCGCGCGGCGGGCGCCGGCATCGGCGGATTTTTCACGCCCACCGGTTATGGCACCGAACTCGCCAAGGGCAAGGAGTGTCGCGTGATCGACGGCAAAGGCTACGTGCTGGAGCAGCCCATCCGCGGCGACGTGGCGCTGGTCAAGGCCGAACGCGGCGACCGCTGGGGAAACCTGACTTACCGCATGACGGCGCGCAACTTCGGCCCCAGCATGGCGATGGCCTGCCAGCAGACGATTGCCAGCGTGCACGAGATCGTCGAACTTGGCGCGCTGGACCCCGAGGCCGTGGTCACGCCGGCCATCTATGTCAGCAAGATCGTGAAGATCGAACGCCAGGCGACGCAGGCCGGCGGTTTCAAGAAGGCGGCGTGATCATGAGCTATCAAAAACGTAGCAAAGACCAACTGGCTGCCCGCGTGGCCCAGGACATTCCCGAGGGCGCGGTGGTGAATCTGGGCATCGGCCAGCCCACGCTGGTGGCCAACCACATCCCGAAAGAGCGCGAGGTGCTGCTGCACAGCGAAAACGGGCTGCTGGGCATGGGCCCGGCACCCGCCGCGGGGCAGGAGGACTACGACCTCATCAACGCGGGCAAGCAGCCGGTGACGCTGCTGCCCGGCGGCTCCTACTTTCACCACACCGACAGCTTCGCCATGATGCGCGGCGGCCACCTGGACATCTGCGTACTGGGTGCTTTCCAGGTGAGCGCCACGGGTGACCTGGCCAACTGGCACACCGGAGAGAAGGACGCGATTCCCGCCGTGGGTGGGGCCATGGACCTGGCGGTGGGCGCCAAGCAGACCTGGGTCATGATGGACCTGCTGACGAAGCAGGGCGAGAGCAAGATCGTGGCGGCCTGCAGCTACCCGCTGACCGGCATCGCCTGCGTCAAGCGCGTCTACACCGATGTCTGCACGCTGGACTGCACGCCGCAGGGTCTCAAGCTCGTCGACGTGGTCGACGGACTGACGCACGCTGAACTCGAGAAGATGATCGGCCTGCCGATCGCCCAGTGAACAAGGAAGCACCATGAACCAAGCCTATATTTGCGACGCCATCCGCACCCCCTTCGGCCGCTACGGCGGCGTGCTGTCCAGCGTGCGCGCCGACGATCTCGGAGCCATCCCGATCGCTGCGCTGATGGCGCGCAACCCGAAAGTGGACTGGGCGGCGCTGACCGATCTGATCTACGGCTGCGTCAACCAGGCTGGCGAGGACAACCGCAATGTGGGCCGCATGGCGGCGCTGCTGGCCGGCCTGCCGCCCGAAGTGCCGGCCTCCACCGTGAACCGCCTGTGCGGCTCGGGGCTGGACGCGCTGGGCAGCGCGGCGCGCGCCATCAAGGCCGGCGAGGCCACGATGATGATGGCCGGCGGCGTGGAGAGCATGAGCCGCGCGCCTTTTGTCATGGGCAAGGCGGAAAGCGCCTTCAGCCGCAACGCCGAGATATTCGACACCACCATCGGCTGGCGTTTCGTCAACAAGCTGATGAAGCAGAAGTACGGCACCGACTCCATGCCCGAGACGGCCGAGAACGTGGCCGACGAGTACAAGATCAACCGCGAAGACCAGGACAAGATGGCCCTGGCCTCGCAGCTCAAGGCCGTGGCGGCGCAGAAGGCGGGCTATTTCGATGCCGAGATCACGCCCGTGAACATTGCGCAGAAGAAGGGCGATGCCATCGTGGTCAGCAAGGACGAGCACCCGCGCGAGACCTCGCTGGAGGCGCTGGGCAAGCTCAAGCCCATCGTGCGCGAGGGCGGCACCGTGACCGCCGGCAACGCCTCCGGCGTCAACGATGGGGCCTGTGCGATCCTGCTGGCTTCCGAGGAAGCTGCCAGGAAAAATGGTCTCACCCCACGCGCCCGCATCGTGGGCATGGCCACGGCTGGCGTGGCGCCGCGCATCATGGGCATCGGCCCGGCGCCGGCCACGCAGAAGGTGTTGGCGCTCACCGGCCTGACGATGGCGCAGATGGACGTGATCGAACTGAACGAGGCCTTTGCCGCCCAGGGCCTGGCCGTGTTGCGCCAGCTGGGTGTGCGCGACGACGATCCGCGCGTCAACCCCAATGGCGGCGCTATTGCGCTGGGCCATCCGCTGGGTGCCTCGGGCGCGCGCCTGGCCACCACGGCGGTGAACCAGTTGCACAAGAGCGGCGGCCGTTACGCGCTGTGCACCATGTGCATCGGTGTTGGCCAGGGCATTGCGGTGATTCTTGAGCGCGTCTGACCGTCTGTATCCGGGTAGACCCTAGGTCAACACCCACCGTGGACGGCTTTTTTCGCCCATCGGAAAACTGATTTTCCCGGGCCGTCTTGTCCCCGGGCCGTCTTTGCTCAACACTCCACGATTCAGGATGCGGCGCATCCCCCACACAAGAACGAGGAGATATTTCTGATGAGCAAGAAAATCGGCTGGATCGGCCTGGGACGCATGGGCGAGGCGATGGTGACCAAGCTGCTGAAGGCGGGCCACGCCGTCCACGTCTGGAACCGCACCGCCTCCAAGGCCGCGCATCTGGCGGAGTACGGCGCCAAGATCGAAACGAACAAGATCGATCTGGCCAGCTGCGACGTGGTCTTCACCATGGTCTCCACCACCGACGACCTGAAAGAAGTGCTGTTCGGCCCCGGTGGCCTTGTGACCGGTGCGAAGAAACCGCAGGTCGTGGTGGACAGTTCCTCCATCTCGCAGGAAGGCTCGGCCGAGATCCGCGCCAAGCTCGAAGGCATGGGGGTGGGTTACCTTTGCACTCCGGTCTCTGGCAATGCCAAGGTGGCCAAGGCCGGCAAGCTGCTCACGGTGTCCTCTGGCCCCAAGGCGCTGTACGACCAGGTCGAACCCTATCTGCAGGCCATGGCACGCAAGGTCATGTGGGTAGGTGAGGGTGAACTGGCCCGCATCTGGAAGATCGCGCACAACACCATGTTCGGGGTGATCATCCAGAACCTGTGCGAGATCACCGTGCTGGCCGAGAAGGCCGGTATCCCGCGCAACGTCTTCCTCGAAAGCATCAACGACTCGGTGCTGGGTTCCATGTACACGCGCTACAAGACGCCCGTGCTGAGCAACCTCAACTTCGACCAGGTCACCTTCACCCCGAAGCTGCTGCTCAAGGACATGGACCTGGGCATGAGCGCGGCCAAGGCCCATGGCGTGCCCATGCCATCGGCCGCTGCCACGCGCGAATCCATTGCACGCATGGTGGGCCACGGTCATGACAACGTGGACTTCGCCATCCTGCTGCAGGAGACGGCCAACGACGCCGGCCTGCAGATCAAGCCGCTGAACCTCCAGATTCCCGACGGCCTGTCTTCCTGATTGAGCAGGTCCGCTGTGCGCACCCTGATCCGCGGCGCCACCGTCATCACCCTGGATGAGCTGGGCGATCTGCCGCGCGCCGACGTGCTGGTCACGGGCGACACGATCACCGAGATCGCGCCCACGATCCACGCCGACAGCAACACGAATGATGTGCAGGTGGTGGACGCCACCGGGTGCATCGTGATTCCCGGCCTGGTCAACGCGCACATGCACACCTGGCAGACCGCGCTGCGCGGGCTGGCGGCCAACTGGACGCTGCTCGAATACTTCAAGAACATGCACGCGGGCCTGGCCACGGTGTTCGAGCCGCAGGACCTGTACATTGCCACCCTGGTCGGTGCGCTGAACCAGATCAACTGCGGCACCACCACCCTGGGCGACTGGTGCCACAACAACAAGACGCCGGCGCACAACGACGCTGCCATCCAGGGCCTGCTGGAAAGCGGCATCCGTGCCGCCTTTTTTCATGGCACACCCAAGCCTGATCCGAAGCCGGGTGAGCGTCCGTTCTGGGAAGTGCCACATCCGCGTGCCGAGATCGAACGCCTGCTGAATGCGCATCAGGGCAAAGAGCTGCTGAGCGTGCACGCCGCCGTGCTGGGCCCGCATTACTCGACCCTGGAGGTCGCCCTGCACGACTTCCGCATGGTGAAGGAGCTGGGCATCATCGGCTCCCTGCACCAGGGCGGTGGCCCGGCGCGCGCCCCCGAGGGCTGGGAGCGGCTCG
The DNA here is from genome assembly GCA_030695415.1 of Hylemonella sp. Lineage (GTDB taxonomy): Bacteria > Pseudomonadota > Gammaproteobacteria > Burkholderiales > Burkholderiaceae_C > Hylemonella. Next base: position 101,848 of record JAUYQZ010000044.1, on the reverse strand, counting down.
AGGCCGAGGGCCTGCTGGGGCCGCAGATCAACATCGTGCACGGCCACGCGCTGAGTGACGAACAACTGAAGCGCTTCTGCGAACTCGGCATGAGCTTCTCGGCCGCGGCCGAAAACGAGATGACTCAGGGCCACGGCCACCCCATCACCGGCCGCCTGCGCGCTTACGGCAAGGCGCCTTCACTGGGCGTCGATCTGGAAAGCGTGCTCAGCGGCGACATGCTGACCCAGGCGCGCGTGGCGCTGGGCATGCAGCGCAGCCTGGACAACGTGGCCTACCGTGAAGTGCACGGCAGCATTCCCCCCACCTCCACCATCACCACGCGTGAGGCGCTCCAGTGGGTGACGGTGGAAGGCGCGCGCATGCTGGGCCAGCTGGACCGCATCGGCACGCTGGCTGCCGGCAAGCAAGCCGACCTGGTGCTGATCCGCGCCGACGACCTGAACATGCAGCCCGTGCACGACCCGGTCAGCACGGTCGTGATGCAGACCACGCTGGCCAATATCGACAGCGTGATGGTGGGCGGGCGCTGGAAGAAGCGCCACGGCAAACTCGTGGATGTGGATCTGGCGCCGAAGCTTGCCGCCTTGCAGGCTTCAGGCCGAAAGATCACGACGGCTCTGGGGCTGTCGCGGTAGACAGAAGAGGGCTGCCCGAGCCGTCCGGCCAAGAGCAGCAGCGGATGATGGTGAGTGGTGAAACCATAGATCAACGAAGGAGACAGACATGAAACGCGTTCTAATTTCTGCAGCCCTGCTGCTGTGCGCCGGTGTGGCGCTGGCGCAAGGCTATCCAAGCAAGCCGATCCGCATCGTCGTGCCCTTCACGCCGGGCAGTGCCACCGACATCATGGCGCGCATCGTGGGCGAGAAGCTCGGCACGGCCTGGGGCCAGACCGTGATTGTCGAGAACAAGCCCGGGGCCGGCGGCACCGTCGGCTCGGCCTTCGTGGCCAAGAGTGAGCCTGATGGCTATACCCTGCTGGTGGTGTCTACCGGTCACGTGGTCAACCCGGTGCTCTACCCGGGCTTGAGCTACGACACCGTGGGCGACTTTGCCGGCATCACGCCGCTGGCCTCCCTGCCCAATGTGCTGGTGGTCGGGGCCAACAGCCCGCTCAAGAACGTGCAGGAACTGATCGCCACCGCCAAGGCCAATCCCGGCAAGCTCAACTACGCCTCGGCCGGTACCGGCAGCGCCACGCACGTGAATGCGGAGAAGTTCCGCGCCATCACGGGCATCCAGGCCACCCATATCCCTTTCAAGGGCACGCCGGAGACCATCACCGAGACCGTGGCCGGGCGCGTCGACTTCATGTTCACGCCCGTGCTCTCTTCGATTCCGATGATCCGCGACAACCGCATGCGCGCCCTGGCCGTCAGCACGGCCCAGCGCTCCTCGGCCCTGCCGGAAGTGCCCACGGTGTCCGAGGCGGGCGTGCCCGGTTTTGTATTCGACTTCTGGATTGGCTTGCTGGCGCCGGCCAAGACGCCGCGCGACGTCGTCAACAAGCTCAACCAGGAGGTCAGCAAGGCCCTGGCGCAGCCGGACGTCAAGGAGCGCATGGCCAAGCTCGGCGGCGAGCCGCTGCCGATGAGCCCCGAGCGCTTTGATGCCTTCATCCGCGAAGAGCATGCGACGCTGAGCGTCATCATGAAGGACGCGCCCAAGTAAGGCGTGGTCCTCAGCGCTTTCAGCCATCCGCGCCGGGCCGGCCGGGTGCTGTTCTGAAGCCTTGCGGAGACCGTCACCATGCAGACCCTGCGCGTCAACATCTTCAATACCTCGAGCAACCTGACGCTGCTGGCGGCGCAGGAAGCGGGCTGCTTTGCACGCCGCGGCCTGACGCTGGAGATCCAGCACACGCCGAACTCGGATGCGCAGCGCAGCGGCCTGGCCGAAGGCCGTTTCGAGATCGCCCACGCCGCGGTGGACAACGCCGTGGCCATGGTGGAGGCCGGGCAGGACGTGGTCATCGTGCTGGGCGGCGACGCCGGCATGAACGAGTTTATGGTGCGCAGCGAGATCCAGACCATCGCCGATCTGCGCGGCAAGGTGCTGGCCGTCGACGCGCCCAACACGGCCTTCGCCCTGGTGGCCAAGAAGATTCTCAAGAACCACGGCCTGCTCGAAAGCCGCGACTACAGCGTGCGCCTGGCCGGCGGCACCGGTCCACGTGCGGCCGCTATGGTGGCCGACCCGCAGCTCGCGGCCGCCATGATCAACCCGCCCTTTTCCTTCACGGTGCGCCAGCAGGGCCTCAAGAGCCTGGGCAACCAGTACACCCTGCTGGGGCCGTACCAGGCGACCGGCGCTTTTGTCTTGCGCAGCTGGGCACGGGACCATGCGGATCTGCTGCAGGACTATCTGACGGCATACATCGAGGGCCAGCGTCTCGTGATGGACCCGGTCAACAGGAACCAGATGATCGAGTTGCTGGCGCGCAGCTTCAAGCTGGACAGCGCTGCGGCCAGCGGCACCTACGAGGCCTTGCTCACGCCGGGTGCCGGCCTGGCGCCGGATGCCCGTTTCAACGCCGAAGGTTTCCAGGCCGTGCTGGCCATTCGCGCCGAGATGGAAGGCATGTGGGGCGGCACCCCGCCGGCCCCGGCCAGGTTCATCGATCTGTCGTATGCCGAGCGTGCCACCCTGAAAATTTCATAAGCAAAGGAGATCCACCATGAAACGTTTCGTTCTGAGCGTCCTGTCGGTCCTGGCCTTGGGCTCCGCCCTTGCGCAGACTTATCCAGCCAAACCCATCAAGTTCATCGTGCCCTTCACCGCGGGCAGCGCCACCGACATCGTGGCGCGCAGCGTGGGCGAGTCCATGAGCCGCAGCATGGGCCAGCCCATCGTCATCGAGAACAAGCTCGGCGCCGGCGGAACCATTGCCGCCGCCCAGGTGGCCAAGAGCGAGGCCGACGGTTACACCGTCCTCGTGCATTCCTCGGCACATGCGCTGAACCCGGCGCTCTACCCCAACCCGGGTTACGACACGCTCAAGGACCTGACGGGCGTCACCGCCCTGGCCGCCATTCCCAATGTGCTGGTCGTCCATCCGAACAAGGGCTGGAAGACCCAGGCCGAGCTGATCGCCGCCGTGAAGGCGAACCCCGCCAAGTTCAACTACGCCTCGGCGGGCATCGGCAGCGGCACGCACATGAACGCCGAGATCTTCCGCCTGCAAGCCGGCATTGACGCGTTGCACGTGCCCTACAAGGGCACACCCGACGCCATGAACAATGTCATTGGGGGCTCCAACGACTGGTTCTTCGCTCCTCTGGCCTCAGCGCTGCCGCTGATCCGTGACAACCGCCTTCAGGCCCTTTCAGTCAGCACCAAGGTGCGCGCCTCGACCCTTCCCGAGGTACCCACCAGCATCGAGGCTGGTCTGCCGGCTTCCGACTACACCCTGTGGGTGGGCATGATCGTGCCTGCGGCTACTCCGGCGGCCGTGATCAGGAAGCTCAACGAGGAAGCGCTCAAGGCCCTCAACAGCCCCGAGCTGAAAGACCGCATGGCCAAGCTCGGCGCCGACCCCTTCCCCCTGAGCCCCGAGGCCTTCAATGCCTACATCAAGAGCGAGATGGAGGTGGCCGCGCGCATTGCCAAGGCGGCCAACCTGAAGGCGCAATAAGGCGGAGAAGTTCAAGGTGAAGATCCATTTCATTGGCATCGGCAAGATGGGCCTGCCCATGGCCGGCCATCTGGCTGCGGCCGGGCACATCCTGACCGTCAGCGACACCTGCGCCGAGCGCTGTGAACTGGCGCAGGAGCAGGGGCTGGTCGTGGTCGACGATGCAGCGGCCGCGATCGCGGCGGCCGACCTTGTCTTTTCCTCCTTGCCGAACGATGCGGCCTTGCGTGCGGTCGCCACCCAGGTGGCCGAGGCCGCCCGGCCCGGCACGATCTATGTCGACACCAGCACCGTCTCCCTGGATGCCTCAGCCGATGCGGCCCGGGCACTTGCGGGCGCGGACGTGGCCTATGTGCGCACTGCCGTTTCCGGCAACAACAAGATGGCTGAGGCTGCGCAGCTCACTGTGCTGGCCTCGGGCCCGCGCGCGGCTTATGACGCTGTCCTGCCGCTGCTCCGGACCCTGGGGCCAAACCAGTTCTACCTGGGCGAGGCCGAGCAGGCGCGCCTGATGAAGCTGGTGGTGAACCTCATGATCGCCCAGACCAGCGCCATGCTGGCCGAGGCCCTGGCCCTGGGGCGCAAGGGCGGCCTGGACTGGCAGGCCATGTGGCAGGTGCTCACCGTCAGCGCAGTGGCCTCGCCCATCGTCAAGGCCAAGTCCGAGCAGCTGAGCCGGCGCGACTTCACGCCCACCTTCACCGTGGAGCAGATGATCAAGGACCTGGACCTCATCCTCGATGCAGGTGTCGCCAGTAATGTGCCGCTGATGCAGACCGCCATGACGCACAAGCTCATGCACGCTGCTGTGGTGCAGGGCAATGGTCTGGACGACTACGCGGCCATCATCAAGGTGCTGGAGCGCGGCGCCGGGCTGAACCCGAAGCTGTAATCTGATGCGTCGATTTCCCTGGAGAGTCTTGTGAATCCCTTCGTCTACACCGCCCAGCCCGCACGCGTTGTCTTCGGCGCGGGGTCCCTCTCGCGACTGGCCCAGGAGATCGACGCACTGGGCTGCAAGCGCGCACTGGTGCTGTCCACGCCCGAGCAGCGGGCTTCGGCCGAGATGGTGGTGGGCCTGCTGGGCTCGCGGGCGGTCGGTGTGTTCGACCGCGCGGTGATGCACGTTCCCATCGAAACCGCGCGCGAGGCGCGCGAGGTCGCCAAGCGGCTTGGCGCCGACTGCGCCGTGGCCATCGGCGGGGGATCCACCACGGGCCTGGGCAAGGCCATCGCGCTCGATTCCGGCCTGCCCATCCTGGCGATCCCCACCACCTACGCCGGCTCCGAGATGACGCCCATCTACGGCATCACAGAGGCCGGCCTGAAAAAGACCGGGCGCGATGTGCGCGTGTTGCCGCGCACCGTGATCTATGACCCCGAGTTGACGCTGAGCCTGCCCGTGGGTTTGAGCGTGACCAGCGGCATCAACGCCATCGCGCATGCAGCCGAAGGCCTGTACGCAGTGGACGGCAACCCCATCATGGACCTGATGGCCGAGGAGGGCATCGCCGCCCTGGGCCGCGCGCTGCCTGCCATCGTGAAGACCCCTGGCGAAATGGGCGCGCGTGCCGACGCGCTGTACGGTGCCTGGCTGTGCGGCACGGTGCTGGGCCACGTCGGTATGGCCCTGCATCACAAGCTGTGCCACACCCTGGGCGGCAGCTTCAACCTGCCGCACGCCGAGACCCACACCATCGTGCTGCCGCACGCACTGGCCTACAACAGCCAGCACGCGCCGCAGGCCATGGTGCGCATCCGGCGCGCGCTCGGCGGAGGCAGTGCCGCGCAGGCGGTGTATGACCTGGCGAAGAACAACGGCGCGCCGGTGGCGCTGAAAGACATCGGGATGAAGGCCGCCGATCTCGACAAGGCCTGCGAGATCGCCCTGCAGAACCAGTACCCGAACCCGCGACCTCTGGAGCGCGCGGCCCTGCGCCAGCTCTTCCAGGATGCGTTTGAGGGCGTGAGGCCGGCATGAAAAAAGCCCCCGCGCGGACGATGCCGCGGCGGGGGCTTCCTCCGGCGGAGAATGCCGCAGCGATCAGCCGGGTTTGATGCCGGCCTTGATCACAACCTCTTTCCAGCGGGCCTGTTCCTTGGCGACGAAATCACCGTACTCCTTCGCCGTACCGCCGCCGGGCGTGGCGCTTTCGGCTTCATGCTTGACCACGACGTCCGGAGCCAGCATGGCCTTGGCGCATTCCTGCTGCAGACGGGTGATGATCGCCTGCGGCGTGCCCGCGCGGGCGTGGATGCCGTACCACTGCTCGGTTTCGAAACCTGGATAGGTCTCGCTGATGGAGGGGACGTCCGGCAGCACGGAGATGCGTTTGGGCGAGCCCACACCGATGCAGCGGATCGCGCCGCTTTTGATGTGCGGCAGCAGCGCCGGCGTACCCGCCGAGAAAAAATCGACGCGGCCGGCCAGAAAGTCCGTCAGGGCCGGGCCGGTGCCGCGGTAAGGAATGTGCGTCATGAAGATGCCGGTTCTCAGCTTCAGCGCCTCGACCGCCAGGTGGCCGGCGCTGGCGTTGCCGGCCGAAGCGTAGTTGAGCTGTCCCGGCCTGGATTTCGCGTAGGCCACAAAGGACTTGATGTCAGTCACCGGCACATCCTTGTGCACACAGAAGAGGCTGGGGATGCGGTTGAGCAGGGTGACCGGCACGAAGTCCTTGTTCACGTCGTAGCCGGCATCCGGGTAGATCAGCGGGTTGACCGCCATCAGCCCGATATGGCTCATGACGATGGTGTAGCCATCGGCCGGCGCGCGCATGACTTCCTGCATGGCGGGCACGCCGCCGCCGCCGCCCTTGTTGTCGATGACGAAGTTGGCACCCATCTGTTTGGTGAGTTCGGCGGCGATGCTGCGCGCCACGATGCTGGAGGTGCCGCCGGGGGCAAAGGGAACGACCCAGCGGATGGGCTTGCTGGGCCAGGCGCTCTGGGCTTGCGCGGTCACGCCGGTGGTGGCCAGCCCGGCTGCACCCATCAGTTTGAGGTAGGCGCGTCGGGACAGGTCTGTATCGTGGCTCATGGGGTTCTCTCTTGATTCGGAAGCCTGTTTTATCCCGCGAACCCGGAAACCGTGCAATCTGTAGTTTCACGGATACCGGGTTCGTGGGTCGCCCGCCTTTGTACCATGGCCCTGGTCGCCGTGATCTGCCCTTGGGGCTGATACCGGTATCACGGACAATGAGACCTGTGTCCGGCAGGCCTGCCGGGTCGGAAATGAAGCTCAAAGGGGATCATCATGGCTAAGCTTTCTGGGTGGGTTGGCGCGATGGGCGTGCTGTTGCTGACCGGCTGTTCGGTGGACTGGCAGAACCGGCACGCCTCGCAGGAGGTCGCCCAACTGTCTGCCCCGACCGGCTCGGTCTATCTGGGCTGGCGTGTGTTCCAGGACAAGTGTGCGGCCTGCCATGGGGCGGCCGCCAGCGGCACGGCCAACGCCCCCGACCTGCTGCCCCGCGTGCGGGCCATGGGCGAACGCCAGTTCGTGAGCCTGGTGCTGCAACGCTATGACCTGAACCAGCCCGCCACGCAGGCTCGTAGCGGGACGGCCGCGGGCGAGGCACAGATCGAGGTCATCATGCAGCGCAAGGACGCTCCGCTGAGCATGCCAGCCTGGCAGAGTGAGCCGCGAGTGAACGCGCACATCCTGGATCTTTATGCCTATCTGTCGGCACGCGCCCAGGGTCGCCAGGGGCCGGAGCGGCCCACGCCCTGAATCCAGCTTGTTATCGCGAGGGACGCTTTGCGAGCGAGGTCTATTCGAGCTGGATGCCCGCGCTCTTGACCACCATGCCCAGGCGCTCGATTTCCGAGGCGATGAACTTGTCGAACTCGGCCGGCGTGTTCGGGGCCGGTGTCACGCCCTGGGCACCGAGCGACTTGACCACCTCGGGCGAACGCAGGATGCGTCCGACTTCGGCGGAGATCTGCTCCACGATGGGAGTGGGCGTCTTGGCGGGTGCCACCAGGCCATACCAGTGGTCATAGACCACGCCGGGCACGAAGTCCGAGATCACCGGGACATCCGGCATGAGCGACGCGCGCTGTGCCGTGCTCACAGCCAGGGGAACGAGCTTGCCGTCCTTGATGAAGGGCAGGGTCAGGCCCAGCGGCGACCAGTAATAGGCCGAGCGGCCGGCCGTGGTGTCGATCAGCGCGTCGGTGGTGCCCTTGTAGGGCACGTGCACGATATCCAGCTTGGCCATGGCCTTGAACATCTCGCCGTTGAAGTGCGTGCCGCTGCCCACGCCGGCCGAGGCGAAGTTGAGCTGGCCGGGTTTGGCGCGGATCATGGCCAGCAGCTCGGGCGCAGTCTTCACGCCCAGTGAGGGCGCCACCACCAGCACGTTGGGCACGCTGGTGCCGAAACTCACGCCGCGAAGATCCTTCAGGGTGTCGTAGGGCAGTTTCTTGTACAGCGTGGGGTTGATGGCGTGCGAGGCCGAGGTGAAGAGCAGGGTGTGGCCGTCGGCGTCAGCCTGGGTCACCAGGCGGCTGCCGATGGTGCCGCCCGCACCGGGCCGGTTGTCGATGATCACGGCCTGGCCCCAGGCCGTCTGCAGGCCGCGGCCGATCTCGCGCGCCACGATGTCCACCTGGCTGCCTCCCACAAAGGGCACGACGATGCGAATGGGTTTGCTGGGGAACTTGTCCTGGGCCTGCGCCTGCAGGCCGGAGGCCAGCAGGGCGAGGGTCAATACTTTCGCGATTCGTGTCAGCATGCAGTGCTCCTGGTGTGGTTCTTGTCTGTGATGAGGAAGGTGTCAGGCCAGCGCGGCCATGCCGGCGCGCGCGACCTGGGCGTCCTGGCTCGACAGCACGCCCGAGACACCGATGCCGCCGACGATCTGCCCACCCAGCACCAGGGGGAACCCGCCTTCGAGCGGGGTGATGCCTGGAACGGCCAGAAAACGTAGGCCCTCGCCGCCGGCGGCGATGCCGTCCTGGAACAACTTGGTCGGGCGGCGGAAGTTCACCGCCGTCAGCGCCTTGCCCGTGGCGATGGACAGGCTGGAGTGCTGGGTCTGGTCGCGCTTGAGCGCGAGCACCACGTCACCGCTTGAATCGGCGATCACGATGGCCACCGGCCAGTGCTGGCGTTCGGCCTCGGCTTCGGCGGCCTGCAAAATGGCCTTGGCCTGCTTCAGCGTGAGCGGCAGGCCGTAGGGCAGGGGGGCGTCCAGTGCGGGCTGGTCAGCGGGGCCAGGCCGGCCCGATCCTTGACTCATGCAGCGTCTCCTTGTGCTTATAGAGAGCGGCCATGATAGGAACGATACGCGGGATCGGGTAATACCGATTTGCGAGAGCGGCTATAAGCCCAGCTTATGGGCGAGGCGGCCGGCACAGAGCGGCGGCGCACGAAGGGACGCTGGCGCACAGACGGGTCCCGGCGGGGCGAAATACTATGCCGTGGACGCCCATGTTCTTGCGCGTCCGCACAGGGAGAAAGTTCTTTGAAACATGAAAACACACTGTATGAAGTCCTGGGGCTCAGCCCGCGCGCCAGCACGGAAGTGATCCGGGCCGCCTACCGCTGCCTGGCCCAACACCATCACCCCGACAAGAACGCCGGCGCTGCCGTCGCCAATGACAGGCAGGCGCTGATGAACCGGGCCTATGCCGTGCTGTCGGATCCTCACCAGCGTGACGTCTACGACCTGCGAATCGGGTTGAACCACAGCTTCTTCGACCGACGTGGCGTGCCGCTTGCCACCCCCCGCAACGGTGCCTCGGGGGTCGCGGGCCAGACCATGTCGAGGCCCTTCGCCTTTCGCCCCCTATAGGGCGGGGCGCTGCCCCCGGATCAGGGCAGGGATCTCCTCTGCGGGCACCGGCCTGCTGATCAGGTAGCCCTGGATCTCATCGCAGCCTTGCAGGTGCAGGTAGCCACGTTGCGCCTCGGTTTCGACCCCTTCCGCAATGGTCCTGAAGCCGAGGCTCTGGGCCATGCGGATGACGGCATTGACGATGGCGTTGTCGGGATCTTCGGGGTTGATATCACTCACGAAGGAGCGATCGATCTTCAGGCGGCTGATCTTGAACTGTTTGAGATAGCTCAGGGAGGAATACCCCGTTCCAAAATCGTCGATGGCCATCCCGACGCCCAGCGCGTGCAACTGGTCGATCACGCTGATCGCAGTCTCGGGTTCCAGCATGGCGACGCTCTCGGTCAGTTCCAGCTCCAGCAGTTGCGCCGGCAGGGATACCTCCGCCAGCGTGCGAGCCACCAGTTCGGGCAGATCAGAGCGTCGGAACTGAACGGCCGAGAGGTTCACCGAAACCGTCATGGCCGGCAGGCCCTGGGCCAGCCAGATGCTCAGTTGGGTCGTCGCCGTGCGCAACACCCAGGTGCCGATATCGGTGATCTGGCCTGAACTCTCTGCGATCGGGATGAACTCGACCGGTGACACCATGCCCAGTTCGGGATGGCGCCAGCGCAACAGGGCTTCCACGCCGACGATGCGTCCGCTGGAGAGGTCCAGCTGGGGCTGGTAGTGCAGAAAGAGCTCGTCGCGCTTGAGGGCATGGCGCAGGGCATTTTCCAGCTCCAGCGCGCGTGAGGTGTGCCGTTGCATCTCCTGGGTGAAGAAGCGGTAGACGTTGCGGCCATCCTGCTTGGCGCGGTACATGGCGGTGTCCGCCCGCTGGGACAGGGTGTCGAAGTCCTCGCCGTCGTCCGGGTACATGGCGATGCCGATCGAGGGCGTCACCATCAGTTCATGCTGTTCGATGGCGCAGGGCTGCGCGATACCGGCCAGCAGCTTCCCGGCGACATGGACGGCGCCATCTGCATTCGTATTGGGCAGCAGCACGACGAACTCGTCGCCGCCGATGCGCGACACGGTGTCGTGTTCGCGCATCAGTGCCCTGAGGCGCTTGCTGATGTCCAGCAGCAGCAGGTCGCCTATGCGATGGCCCAGGGTGTCATTGATGTTCTTGAAATGGTCCAGGTCCATGAACAGCACGCCGATACGGGTATGGTCGCGGCGGGCTGCGCTGATGGCTTGCGCCACGCGGTCCCGCAGCAGCAGCCGGTTGGGCAGTTCGGTCAGCACGTCGTAATGGGCCAGGCGATGGATGTGGCGATCGCTTTCCTGCTTTTCCTGCAGGTCGACGATGGAGGCCAGCACGAAACGCCCCTCGCTGGTATGCAGTGTCGTCAGGCTGATCTCGATGGGAACTTCATGTCCGTCCTTGTGGCGGGCATGCAGATCGCGTCCCAGCCCCATGCGCCAGTTGGGGGTTTCGTGCGCAAAAGAATGCATGTGCACGGCATGCTTGTCGCGCAGGGTCTGGGGAATCAGGATCTGGACCGACTGGCCGATCAGCTCCTGCGTGCTGTAGCCCAAGAGTCGGCTGGCCTGGGTGTTGGCCAGCACGATCCGGTGCTGTTCGTCGGACATGATCATGGGGTTGGGCGTCACCTCCACCGCCAGACGGAAGCGTTCATCTGCCCGATGGGCTTCGCTGACGTCAACGTGCGCCCCCGACATCCGCTGCGCCCGGCCGTGCGCATCGACCTGCAGTTCCCCCCGCACGAGGAACCAGCGGTAGCTGCCGTCGCGATGCCGCAGGCGGTACTGATCCTTGTAAACCCTGGAGCTCGCGGTCGTGGTCTGCACGAACTCGCGCAGTCGGGCGACCACCCTTTCCCTCTCGTCGGGATGCAGCAGCGACACCCAGGCCCTGGGGGTGCTGGCCAACTCCTCACCCCGGTAGCCCAGTTGCGCCTTCCAGATGGGCGACAGATAGACACTGCGGTCCTGGATATCCCAGGTCCACAGGCCGGTGTTGGAGGCCTCCACCGCCATGGCCAGATTCTTCTGCGATTCGGCGAACTGCCGGTAGGGTGTTTCGATGGCCTCGACCACCAGCGCGCGGTAGATCAGCAGGTAGCTGATCACCTTGTAGACGTGCCCCATGATGTTGTAGGCGCCGACCATGGTCGTGTAGAGCGTGAAGAAGAACTCGCCCATGGCCATGACCGCCGCAGCGGTGAACAGCAGGGGGGCGTTGTAAGCCTGGGGCTCCCTCATACGGATCCACAGCACGATCAGCGTCGCCACGTTCATCGCGATGGTGAGGTATTCGAGGTTCTTTTTGAGGGCGGTCAGGCCCACCCCCGGGACGAACCAGCTGGGCAGGGCATGCGGGTGCGCCAGCACCAGCCAGTTGAGCAGCACGGTGAAGGAGACCATGCCGCCCAGCAAGAGGTAGCGCGATGCGCGCCCTTTGAGCGGGACCCAGGGTCGGAGTACGACGACCAGCAGGCTGCCGGCAGCCAGGATGCGCGCCGCCATCCAGTAGTTCAGATGCTTCTGGGAGTCGTTGTGGGTGAAGAAATCCGGCATGCCCGTATAGGACAAGGTGTGCAACATGTCCAGCCAGCCGATGGCAAAAAAGGTGCAGGCCAGGATCACCAGGTTACCGGATACCACCTGTCGGTAGCCATACCAGCCGACGGAGAACACCATCATGGCCACCACGATGGACACGGTCTCCATCAGCGTGTGCATCGGCAGGTAGTGGGGGACGGTCGAGATTCCCAGGGGGGTCGGGGAGAGCCAGGCGATCAGCTGGGCCAGGCCCAGCAGCAGCAGAAGAAAGAGGGCCGAGCGCAGATCGCGTTTGTAAGCCGGGTGGGGGCGCCAGAAATCCGGCGATCTGGACAGTGGCATGTGGCGAGTCTGTTGGGAGGGGTGGCCGAACCCGATCATCTTAGTCGGGTTTGCTCTGGCGGGCCCCCCGATGTTGCCGCGAAGCGGACGGAATTCACGGTCGGCCGGCGCGTGTGTTGCCCGCCGGGCTCAGCCCGGGCTTGGGTGCGGCACTTTGGCCAAGGCCTGGGCCAGGACATCGCAGGCGCTTCGGTCATTGCGTCCGCGCCAGGCGACGATCTGGTCCGGACGGATGAGCGCCAGGGGCGCTTCGTAGAGCTTCGCCAGGTCCGGGGCGGCATGCCGCACCACCCGCAGGTCCACGCCCAGCGCGCGCGCAGTCTGCTCGAAGGCCTGTGTGTCCGGTGCATCGGGTCCGAGCGCCAACAGCGTCCATTCGAAGTTGAACGTGTCGTAGAGCGAGCGGCCGTCGGCCAGCCAGGCGTGAGGCGGGCGCCCGCCAGGGCAGGCGCTGGGCGTGTAGCTGTTGGGGGCATCGGGCGGCAGGGACGTGCCGTCGACCACGATGACGGGGCTGCCGTCGTAGCGGCCGCCAAAGGTCACGCCCGGGATGTTGAACTCGCGCCGCGCGTGGCCGTTGAGGTACTCCGAGGCGCTCGCGCGGGCCTGCTCGCCGGCGGGGCTGGCGTCTTCCAGTTCGGGCGCCGCGTCGAAGAGGCCGATCGAATCCGCAAACTGGCGCGCGTAGCCGGTGTTGCGTACCGCCAGCGGCCGGCGCTCCGCTTCGTAGCTGTCGAGCAAGGCAGGCGGTGCCTGGCCCTGGAGAACGGCGGCCAGCTTCCAGCCCAGGTTGACGGCGTCTTCGACCGCCGTGTTGTAGCCCAGGCCGCCAGTGGGCGTGAACAGGTGGACGGCATCGCCGCCGAGGAAGACGCGGCCGCGCTGGAAGGACTCGGCCACCAGCGCATGCCCCGCCAGCCAGGTGGCCATGGACAGGATCTCGATCTGGATGTCCTGCCCGTAGGCCTGCGAGAACAGGCGCCGGGCATCGGCTTCGCTCAGCGCCTCGGTGGCAGCGTCATCGGCCATCTGGATGTGGAAGGCGAATTCGCTGACGCCGTCCACCGACATGATGAAGGCGCGCAGCTGCGGGTTGACCACGACGTACATCCAGGCCCGGTCGTTGGGGTTGCGGGCATAGAAGTCGGGGGCCTTCAGGTACACCGCCAGCATCTTGCCGCCCATGAACTTGCGCTTGAAGCCGGTGGCGCCGCCCCAGGCGATACCGAGCTGCTGGCGCACGAAGCTGCGTGCGCCGTCGGCGCCCATCAGATAGGCCGCCTGCACGGCAAGCGGTTCGCCGCCATCGACGGCCTGCACCACGGCCTCGATGCCCGAGCCGTTGTCGGCAAACGACTTCAGTTGCCAGCCGTAGCGCACGTCCACCGAGGCCAGGCGCTGCGCCTGTTCGCGCAGCTTCACTTCCACGAATTTCTGCGAGACGCGGTGCGGCAGTTCGGCGGCGCTCCAGGAGCCGGACATGGTCTTGATCGCCTGCGGCGCAGCCGCTGCGGTGGGCAGGCGCAGGCGGGCCAGCTCGGTGCCGGCAAAGCGGGTCAGGTAGGCGATGTCGGTGGGGTGGTCCGGCGGCAGGCCCATGCTGCGGATTTCCTGCGCAAACCCCAGGCGCCGGAAATGTTCCATGGTGCGGGCCTGCGTGGCATTGGCCTGCGGGTTGAAGGCGGTGCCGGGCTTGGGGTCCACCAGCAGGCAGCGGATATTGCGCCGCCCCAGTTCGTTGGCCAGCATCAGGCCGCAAGGGCCGCCGCCGGCAATGAGGACATCGGTCTTCAGCACGCTGGTCATGCGTTCAGTTCACGCCGAAGCGACCGGTCCACTTCTGCTCGTAGTTCATCTTCATGAAGTGCTCCGCCATGAAGTCGATGAAGGTGCGCACCTTGGCCGAGAGGTGTTTGCGGCTGGGGTAGGCCAGGTTGACGGTGAGGCGTGGCAGGTCCCATTCGTCCAGCACGGGCACCAGGCGGCCGGCCACCATGTCGTCGTAGACGATGTAGGTGGGCTGCACCAGGATGCCCATGCCGTCCAGCGCGGCGGCACGCAGGATCTGGCCGTCGTTCGATTCGAGCAGGCCCTTGACGTGCAAGGCCGTGGTCTGACCCTCGCGCGTGAAACGCAGCTCCCCGGGGTTGTTGGCGTAGGTGTAGATCAGCAGCTTGTGCTGCGCCAGCTCTTCCAGCGTTTTGGGCCGGCCGTGGCGGGCCAGGTAGCGCGGGGCGGCGACCAGGATGCGGCGCGTCTGCGCCAGGCGGCGCACGGTGATGTTGGAGTCGGGCTCGAACTCGCGCGTGCGGATGGCCACGTCGATGTTGTTGTCGATGATGTCCAGGTAGCGGTTGGCGGCCTCCACGTGCACAGTGACGTTGGGATAACGCTCGGTGTAGGCGCGCAACAGCGGCGCGATGTGCTGCATGGAAAAAGACAGGGAGGCGCTGATGCGCAGCATGCCAGTGGGGTTGAGCGTGTGGGCGTTCACCACGTCCTCGGCGTCTTTGAGGTCCGCCAGCAGGGTCTTGGCGCGGCTGTGGAACTCCTGGCCGGTGTCGGTCAGGAAGAGACGGCGGGTGTTGCGCTCCACCAGACGCGCGCCCAGCCGGTCCTCCAGCGCCTGCAGGTGGCGGCTGGCGGCGGCGTTCGAGAGGCCCAGCGCCTCGGCGGCACGGCTCAGGCTGCCGGTTTCGGCCACCTGGACGAACAGCTCAATCTCGGCAAAACGGTCCAAACCGGTCTCCAGTTTTTTCGCTGCGTGGAAAAGTCATTTGCGGCAGCGCTCTTTCCCAAATTGTCGTGGACTTTTACAGTCCGTCAGCTAAGAGAGAACCCGTAGGAGACAACCGGTATGCGCAACCTCAACGAGGACACCATCACCCAGGCCGTGATCGAGCGTTTTTCCAGGACGCCCGATCCGCGCCTCAAGGAGATCATGACCAGCCTGGTGCAGCACTTGCACGCCTTCGCGCGCGAGGTGCGGCTGACCGAGGAGGAATGGTTCAAGGGCATCCAGTACCTGACCGATACCGGCCACATGTGCAGCGCCACGCGCCAGGAGTTCATCCTCTTGTCCGACACCCTGGGCCTGTCCATGCTGACCGTGGCCATGAACAACGACAAGCCGGCCGGCTGCACCGAACCCACGGTCTTCGGCCCCTTCTTCCTGGAAGAGGCCCCCGAGTACCAGCTGGGTGACGACGTGGCCAACGGCGCCAAGGGCGAGCCCTGCCTGGTGAGCGGCACCGTCAAGGGGCTGGGCGGCGAGCCCATTCCGAATGCGCTGATCAACGTCTGGCAGGCTGATGCCGAGGGCAACTACGACGTGCAGTACGAGCACCTCGCCCATCCCCAGGCGCGCGGCATCCTGCATGCCGACGCGCAGGGGCGCTTTCATTTCAAGACCATCCTGGCCGAGGCCTATCCGATCCCGAGCGACGGGCCGGTGGGCGCCATGCTCGCAGCGACCAAGAATCACCCCTGGCGGCCGGCCCACCTGCATTTCATGATCGAGGCGCCGGGCTACGAGCGCCTGATCACCCATGTGTTCCGCGACCATGACCAGTACCTGGATTCCGACGTCGTCTTCGGCGTGCGCTCTACGCTGATCGCGGACTGGGTCAAGGAGCCCGACGGCACCTACAGCCTGAAATACGACTTCGTGCTCAATCCTGAAACGTGAGAGACGGCCACAGAGCCGTACAGATCAACCACCAACCCGAGGAGACAAGATGCAGAAGCGACAGATCATCCAGTCCGCGCTGTGCGCGGTGCTCGCCGCCACCGGCGTCATGGCCGCCCAGGCCCAGCAGACCATCAAGCTGACCATTGCGTCCAGCCATCCCACGGCCATTCCGTGGGTGGGTCTGATGAGCACGGTCTTCGTGCCCGAGGTCAACCGCCGTGTGGAAGCGCTGGGCAAGGGCTACAAGATCGAGTGGCGCGAGGCCTACGGCGGCCAGCTCTACAAGGCCAACGCCACGCTGACCAGCGTGGAGCAGGGCGTCACCGACATCGGCTGGGTCTTCCATAACCTGGAAGCCGCCAAGATGCCCCTGGCGCAGTTCGGCACCGTGACCCCTTTCACTACCGACGACCCGCGCATCATCCTGGACGTGGCCAACGCCATGAACGAGAAGGTGCCCGCGCTGCAGAAGGAGTGGGAGAAGAACAATGCCGTGTTCCTGGGCGCCACCGCCGTGGACACCTACCACCTGTTCACCAAGCAGCCGATCTCGACCTATGCCGAACTCAAGGGCCGCAAGATCTCGGCTCCGGGCTCCATCGGCCTGTGGCTGCGCAACTCGGGCGCGGTGCCGGTGGACGGTTCGCTGACCAGCTACTACACCGACATCCAGTCCGGTGTGTCCGACGGCACCATCTCCATCGCCACCGGCATCATGCCGAACAAGATCTATGAAGTGGCGCCCCACATCACCAAGGTGAGCATCGGTGCGCTCTACATCGGTGCCATGGCGATGAACAAGGACAGCTACGACAAGCTGCCCAAGGACATCCAGCAGATCGTGCGCGACGCCGGCAAGCTTTATTCCAGCGAGCTGGGAAAGACCCTGGTGCAGCGCTATGAAGGGGCTCTCAAGACCATGGTCGAAGCAGGGGCCAAGCAGGCTACCCCGGTGAAGATCACCGAGTTCAGCGCCGCCGAGCGCGACAAGTGGGTCAAGACCATGCCCAATCTGGCGGCCGACTGGGTCAAGAGCAATGCCTCCAAAGGGCCGGCCAAGGAGATCGTCACCACCTACATGAACGAGCTGCGCAGCCGCGGCGTCAAGCCGGCCCGCGACTGGGACAAGGAACTCTGATCTCCTGCCTCATCCCTTTCGGCTGAACCGACGCAATATCCGCTGCCGCCCCACGGGCGGTGGCGGCATGAAGGATTCCCATGAGTTATGAAGCGAACACGGACCTGGAGTCCGCGCCGGCGCCTACTGCTCCCACCAGCTGGTTCGGTCGCCTGATCGACAGCCTGAACGCCGCCGGATCGGTAGTGATCGGCGCCATCATGGTTCTGATGTGCGCCGACGTGCTGCTGCGCAACCTGATCAACCATCCGATCGAAGGCGTGGCCGAATTGGTGGCCACCAGCGTCATCATCATCGTCTTCCTGCAGCTGCCGGCCACGCTGCGCCACGGCCGCATGTCGCGTGCCGATCTGTTCATCGATCCCTTCGTGCAGCGCCGCCCGCGTGCCGGCAAGCGCCTGCGGGCGTTCTTCTCGGCAGCCGGCATTTTCGCCTGCGGCGTGATCGCCTATGCCAGCTGGAAGCCCTTCATACGCGCCTGGGTGGACCAGGAGTTCCTCGGTGTCGAGGGCGGTTTCACGTTCCCGACCTGGCCCATGCGCGCCATCGTGGTGCTGGGCGCGGCGCTGGCAGCCGTGCAGTACCTCTTGCTGGTGATCCAGGACCTGAAGGAGGCACAACATGTCTGATCTCCAGGTCGGTTCCCTCTCCATCCTGCTGATGCTGGCGGCCATCTATTTCGGCATGCACATCGGTGTCGGCCTGATCGTCACCTCCTTCATCAGTGTCTGGCTGATCAAGTCGCCCGAGGTGGCGGCGCGTTTCGTGGCGGCCTCGGCCAACGACGCCATCCGTGACTACCTCTTTGGTGTGATTCCGCTTTTCGTGCTCATGGGCATGCTCGTGAGTGTGAGCGGGGTGGGGCGAGATACCTTCGACGTGTTCCAGTGGCTGACGCGGCGCATCCGCGGCGGCCTGGGCCTGGCCACGGTGGGCGCCAATGCGGTGTTCGCCGCCATCACGGGCATTTCCATCGCCTCGGCCTCGGTCTTCACCAAGGTCGCCGTGCCCGAGATGATCCGCCACGGCTACACGCCACGCTTTGCGGTGGGTGTGGTGGCCGGCTCCTCGGTGCTGGGCATGCTGATCCCGCCCTCGCTGCTGATGATCATCTACGGCGTGCTGGCCGAGGAATCGGTGGGGCGCATGTTCATCGCCGGCATCATTCCCGGCATCGTGCTGGCGATCGGTTTTGCCATCCTGATCGTCGGCATGGCCTACCTGCGACCGGCCATGATCCTGGTGCCGGGCCACACCGCGGCCCAAGCCGACGAGCCGCACGAGACGGTGCTGAGTGCAACCCTCAAATTCCTTCCCATCCTGCTGCTCATCGTCCTGGTGCTCGGCGGTTTGTATGGTGGTTTCTTCACGCCTACCGAGGCCGGAGCCGTGGGCGCTGCGGGCGCCCTGGTGATCGCGCTGGCGCGCCGTCGCCTGACTTGGGCCAAGCTCTGGAAAGTTCTTGTCGAGACGGGTTATGTGTCGGTATCGGTGCTTTTCCTGATCATCGCGGCCATGCTCTACAGCCGCATGCTGGCCCTCAGCGGCATGCCGGCGGCCGTGACCGAAGGAATCACCCAACTGGGCATGGGCCCCTGGGGCTTCCTGGTGGCCTACGTGGCCATCGTCATTGCGCTGGGCTGCATCATCGATTCGGTCTCCATCATGCTGATCATGCTGCCCATCGTGCTGCCCATTGCACGCGCCTTTGGCATGGACATCGTCTGGTTCGGCGTGGTCACCGTGGTGGCGGTGGAGATCGGCCTGCTGACCCCGCCCTTCGGGGTCTCGGTCTATACCGTGAAGTCGGCGCTGAACGACTCGCGCATCACGGTGCGCGACATTTTTGCCGGTGCCTTCCCCTTCGTCCTGATGATGGGGGTGGTCCTCGCGCTGCTCATTGCTTTTCCGGGCCTGTCGACCTGGCTGGCCCGCATGTAGAGAAAGAAAAGGACGTCTTCCATGTTGTTTGCCTTTATCCTGATCGACAAGCCCGACCACGGCGACATGCGCCAGCGCGTGCGGCCGGTGCACAAGGACTACCTCGCTGCCGTGGCCGAGCGCATGGCCTTCGCCGGCCCGTTCACGCACGACGACGGCCAGACCATGCTGGGCAGCCTGCTGGTGATCGACTTCCCCAGCCGCGATGCGGCGCATGCCTGGCTGGCCGAGGAGCCCTTCACGAAAGCGGGGCTCTACGCCAGTACCACCATCCATGCCTTCAAGAACCTGTGGCCGCAGAAGGCCGGCTTCCCGCCCGCCGCCTGAAAGCCAATCGTCCATGATCAAACACATCGTGATGTGGAACGTGCGCGGCGACACGCCGGCCGAGAAGGCGCAAGGCATCGCCCGGCTGCAGCGCAGCTTCGAGAGCCTGCGCGGACGCATCCCGGGTCTGCTGCGCCTGGAGATCGGCGTGGACAGCAGCCGCATCGACTACGCCTGCGATGTCGTGCTGTATTCCGAGTTCGAGAGCCAGGCGGCGCTCGATGGCTATGGAACGCATCCCGAGCATCTGCGCGTCAAGCACGAGCTGGCCGACCTGCGCATTGCGCGCCACCAGGTCGACTATGCGGCGCCCTGATTTTTCTGAGAATCGAGAACCAACATGAGCAACACTTTGAATGACGAACTGCTGATCCGCCAGTTGGTGGAGCGCTGGGCCGTGTGGCGAGACGCCGGCGACTGGGAGCGCTTCGCCACCGTCTGGCACCCCGAGGGCGTGATGATGGCCACCTGGTTTCAGGGGCCGTTTGCCGACTTCATCCGGGTCACGCAGGAGGGCTGGGCCAAGGGTGTGAGCATCCTTCACTTCCTCGGTGGCTCGGCCATCGAGGTCGCCGGTGACCGCGCGATTGCGCAGACCAAGATGACCATTTCGCAGCGCGGCATGGTGGAGGGCGAGAACGGCCCCGTGCTGTGCGACGTGGTCTGCACCGGACGCTTCTACGACTTCGTCACGAAACACCAGGGCGAGTGGAAGGTGCTGCATCGCCAGCCCATCTATGAGAAGGACCGCATCGATCCGGTCGACTCCACGGCGGTGCTCAAGCTCGACACGGCCGCGCTGGCCACCTTTCCCGAGGGTTACCGGCACCTGGCCTACATCCAGACCCGCATCGGCTACACCGTCAAGATGGATATGCCCATGCTCAAGGGGCCGGTAGTTGAAGAGCTTTACAGACGCGGGACACGCTGGCTCGCTGGCGGCGCGCTGGAGCGCTGACACGGTGCCCTGACCCAGGATTCAAACAAAGAGGAGACAGACATGAGCGAGATCGATAGCAACCGTGCGGGGCTGAAGCGCCGCGACATCGTGCGCGCCTTGCCGGCCGCGGCCCTGCTGGGCCTGGCTCCCATGGCCTGGGCGCAGGGCGCCTACCCGAGCCGCGCGCTGCGCGTGATCGTTCCGCAGCCGCCGGGCGGCGGCTTCGATTTCGTGGCGCGCGCCCTGGGCGAGCGCCTGAGCAAGCAGATGGGCCAGAGCGTGGTGGTGGAGAACAAGCCGGGCTCGGGCACCCTGGTGGGCACCGATGCGGCGGCCAAGGCCGACCCGGACGGCTACACCCTGCTGATGGGCTCGGTCTCGAACATCGCTCTCAATATGGGCCTGTACGAGAAGCTGTCCTACGACAGCCTGCGGGACTTCGAGCCCGTGGGCCTGGCCGTCAGCTACAGCTACACGCTGATGGCGCGCAAGGACCTGCCCTTCAACTCGCTGCAGGAGGTCGTGGCCTATGCCAGGGCCAACCCCGGCAAGCTGAACTACGCTTCGGCCGGCAACGGCTCGGGCCAGCACGTGCTGGCGGCGGCCATGTGGCATCTGGCCGGCGTCAATGTGGTCCACGTCCCGTACCGCGGTGCCCAGGCGGCCTACCAGGATCTGCTCGGTGGGCGCGTCGACCTGTTCTTTGATCTCTCGTCTACCGCGCGGACCCAGGTCGAGGCTGGTACGGTCAAGCCGCTGGCGGTTTCCGGCGCGGAGCGCAACCCCATGCACCCGAATGTGCCCACGATCATTGAAAGCGGCGTGGCCCAGCTTGATCTGGAATCCTGGTTCGGCTACTTCGTGCCCAGCAAGACGCCGGCAGCGATACAGGAGCGTTTGCGCAGCGAGCTGGTCCGCGTGATTGCCCAGCCGGATCTGCAGGAAACCTTCCGCAAGGCCGGCGGCAAGCCGCTGGCGTTGTCGGCCGAACAGACCCGCGCCCTGGTGCGACGTGACGTCGAGCGCTGGAGCAAGCTGGTGCGCGACATCGGCATCAAGGCCGAGTGAACCAGACTGACAACACCGCCACCGCTCCGCGCAGCGCCCCATAATCCCTTCTTCACAAAGAAACACCCGCACCATGAAAATCGACCAAGCCGCCCTGGATCAACTGTTCTTCAACGCCCGTACCGCCAACGGCTTTCTCGACAAGCCGGTGCCGCTCGCGCTGCTGCAGGAAGCCTATGGCATCGCCAGCATGGCGCCGACGTCCATGAACACCCAGCCCACGCGTTATGTGATCCTCACGACGCCGCAAGCCAAGGCGCGGCTGATGCCGGCGCTCAGCCCGGGCAACGTGGACAAGACCAAGTCCGCTCCCGTGACCGTCATCGTCGCTACGGACACCAAGTTCTACGAGAACATGCCCCAGGTCTGGCACGGCGCCGGTGCCAAGGAAATGTTTGAAGGCAACGCCACCCTGGCCACCGGCACGGCCACACGCAACGGGACCCTGGGCGGGGCCTACTTCATCATTGCTGCGCGTGCGGTGGGCCTGGACTGCGGTCCCATGAGCGGTGTGGACCTCGCCAAGGTCAACGCAGAGTTCTTTGCTGACGGCCGTTACACAGCCAACTTCCTGATCAACCTGGGCTACGCCGACCACAGCAAGGAATTCAAGCGCAACCCGCGCCTGCCCTTCGAACAAGCCTGCTCCGTGCTGTGAGCGCGGTACAGGCTTCCCGCTGAACTGAAGTTCATCCCTTCCAACTCTTCTGGGGAGGGGGTGGCGGCTACACTTGGTGCATGCTGTTGGGCCCTCCCTGCCGGGGAGGGTTTTCTTTTCTGTCTGCCTTGCCGTGAACTTCCTGCCCATCACCGATCCCTACTTCTACCTGGTGGCGGTGCCTGCGGTGCTTTTGATGGGCATCAGCAAGAGTGGTTTTGGCGTGGGCTTCGGTTCGCTGGCCGTGCCGCTGATGGCGCTGGCGGTCACGGTGCCGCAGGCCGCGGCCATCCTGATGCCGGTGTTGCTGCTGATAGATCTGTTCGGCATCACGGCCCTGCGCAAGGACTTCGACCGCGCCCTGCTCAAGTTCCTGCTGCCCTTCGGCCTGCTGGGCACGCTGATCGGCGCGCTGCTCTTCAAGTTGCTGGCTGCCCACATCGTGGCCGGCGTCGTGGGGTCGTTAACGCTGCTGTTCCTGGCCCAGCGCCTGCTGTTCCCTCCGCGCGCTGACGGTGCGCCACCGCCGCGCTGGCTCGGTGGCGTGCTCACCACGGCGTCCGGCTTCACCAGCTTTGTGGCGCATGCGGGGGGGCCGCCCATCACGGCCTATTTGCTGCCGCTGCACCTCAAACCCCTGGTCTTCGCGGCCACCCTGTCCTGGTTTTTCTTCTTCATCAATCTGTCCAAGTGGGCACCCTATGCCTGGCTGGGCCTGCTGGACTGGCGCAACCTGGCCACCTCGGTGTTGTTGCTGCCGCTGGCACCGGTGGGCGTGTGGATCGGCGTGCGCATGGCACGGCGCATCGATCCGAAGCTGTTCTACCGCCTGATTCACCTGGGGCTGTTCCTCACCGGCACCAAGCTGGTCTGGGACGCCTTCCACTGAACGTCAGGGATTCTTCGCCTCGGCCTGGCTGCGTTCGCGCTCGGCGCGCTCCTGCGCCATCTGGTCCTCCAGCTGTTGCCGTCCCTGTTTGACGACGGCAATCAGCTGCTTGCGGTCCTTGTAGTGGGGATGCATCTTCTCGAAAAGGTCCAGGTTGTGATGGCGGAAGCGCCCGGCGAACTGGCGCGCCTCCTCTTGCGTGTGGCCCAGCAGTTCCAGCACGCTGCGTGCGCTGCGCAGGCTGGACTCGAAGAGCTCGCGCTGCACCAGCTGCACGCCGCGTTCGCGCAGTTCGTGCCAGTGGGTGACATCCCGCGCGCGAGCTACGATCTGCAGGCCCGGGAAGTGTTCGCGGGCCAGATCGACGATCTTGAGCGACTGCTCCTTGTCGTCCACGGCGATCACCAGGACCCTGGCTGTTGCCGCACCGGCGATGCGCAGCAGGTCCAGGCGCGTGGCGTTGCCGTAGTGCACGCGGTAGCCGAAGCTGCGCGCCGCCTCGATCATGTCGGCGTCGTGGTCCAGCACCGTGCTTGGGATGCCCTGCGCCAGCAAGATGCGCGCCACGATCTGGCCATAGCGGCCGAAGCCGGCGATGAGTACTGGCGCCGCCTGCGGTTCGGAGATTTCGGCCGGGGTGGCGCCCCCGGCACCGGCCAGGCGCGGCGCCAGCAGCTTGTCCACGGCCACCAGCAGGAGAGGGCTGAGCAGCATCGACAGCGCCACCGCGCCGACCAGCAGCGAGGTTGTCTGCGATGACAACACGCCCGCGCCAAAGGCCGTCTGGAACACCACAAAGGCAAACTCTCCGCCCTGCGCCAGCAGCAGCGTGATGACCGGGCGCTCCTGCAGCGGCACCTGCATGAAACGCAGCATGACGAGGATCAGCACCAGCTTGATGGCCATGAAACCGGCCAGCAGCGCCAGCATCAGCCCGGGCGATGCACGCAGCACCGACAGGTCGATGCTCATGCCCACGGCGATGAAGAACAGGCCCAGCAGCAGGCCCTTGAAGGGCTCGATATCGGTCTCCAGTTCACGCCGGTATTCGCTCTCGGCCAGCAGCACACCGGCCAGGAAGGCGCCCAGGCCCATGGACAGGCCCACCTGCTGCATCAGCCCGGCGATGCCCACCACCAGCAGCAGCGCGGCGGCCGTGAAGATCTCGGGGGTGCGGCTGCGCGCGATCCAGCGCAACAGGGGACGCAGCAGCAGGCGGCCGCCCAGCACGATGCCCCCGATCACCGCCACGATCTTGACCAGTTCGCCCCAGCGGAAGTCGCCATTGGCCTGGCCGGCTTCAGCGCTTAGCAGGGGCAGCAGGGCCAGGATGGGGATGGCGGCCACGTCCTGGAACAGCAGGATGGAAAAGCCGGCCTGCCCGCCCGGCGTGGGCAGCAGATTGCGCTCGCCCATGATCTGCAGGGCGATGGCGGTGGAGGACAGGGCCAGGCCCAGGGCGGCCACCAGTGGCGTCTTCCAGCCGCCCAGCTGGGTGGGGAAAAACAGGCCCAGCGCGTAGAGGCCGAGGAAGAGGGCGGCGCTACAGGCCAGCACCTGCGCGCTGCCCCAGCCGAAGATGGGTCGGCGCAAGCTCCAGAGCCGGCGCGGCTCCAGTTCCAGCCCGATCAGGAAGAGCATGAGCACCACGCCGAACTCGGCGAAATGCAGCACGTCCTGCACTTCGCTGACCAGGCCCAGGCCCCAGGGGCCGATGATGAGGCCGGCGCCGAGGTAGCCGATGATGGCGCCCAGACCCAGGTATTTGCTCAGGGGTACGGCGATCACCGCCGCGCACAGGTAAATGAAGGTGTGGCTGAGCCAGCCGGGGGTGTGTTCCATGGTGTTGGAGCCTTGGGCCGAGGGAAACAGGGTGGGCAGACCTTCCCTAGCTAGCTCTTACCCTAGCTCACTCGTCGGCGATCGGATTCGACAGGATGCCGATGCCCTCGATCTCGATCTCGCAGACGTCGCCCGGCGCCATCCACACCGGCGGTGTGCGAGCATAGCCCACGCCGGCGGGGGTGCCGGTGATGATCACGTCGCCCGGCTCCAGCGTCATGCACTCGGTGATGATGCACAGCGACTCCACCACGTCCCAGAGGAAGTCTTTCGTGTTGGCGTCCTGCATGACCTGGCCGTTCAGGCGCGACTGGATGCGCAGGCCCGCGGCGCCCGGCGGCAGCTCGTCCGGTGTCACCAGCCAGGGACCGAAGGGGCCGGTGGCGTCGAAGTTCTTGCCGATGGTCCACTGCGCTGTCTTGCGCTGGTAGTCGCGCACGCTGCCGTCGTTGAAGCACGAATAGCCGGCCACGCAGTCCAGGGCGTTCGACTTGGTGAGGTGGCGCGCCCGTTGACCGATGACGACGGCCAGTTCGGCTTCGTAGTCCAGCTTGGTGGAGGCCCTGGGACGGATGATGGGTTCCTGGTGGCCGGTCATGGAGCTGGCCCCGCGCATGAAGAAGCTCGGGTACTCGGGGCGGGCATGCCCGCCTTCCTTCGCATGGTCGGCGTAGTTGAGCCCGAGGCAGACGATCTTGCCGGGGCGCGGCACCACGGGCAGATAGCGCGCGCCGGCCAGCGGCTTGACGGCGGCAGCGCTCGCCTGGGCCGCGGCCTGGCGGGCGGCCTGCAGACCGCCGGGCTGGGCGATCAGGGCGCCCATGTCGCCGGGCAGGCTGGGCGCAGCCACGGACAGGTCGACAAACTCCTGGGCAGTGGCGCTTCTGAGCACCCCAATGCGGGCCTGGCCTTGGGCCTCGAAACTGAACAATCTCATGGGTTAACTTTCTTTGGGGAGGGGGCGATGCGCAAATCCGCTGGCCGGACCTTATTCGACCTTGGCCCCGGTGCTCTTGACCACATCAGCCCATTTGTCGACTTCAGCGCGCAGGAAACTGCCGAATTCGGCCGAACTGTTGCGGGTCGACTCCATGCCCAGGCTGACGAACTTTTCCTTCGAATCCGGCAGTTCCATCGCCTTGTTGATCTCGGCGTTGATACGGTCCACCAGCGCCTGCGGGGTGCCCGCGGGCAGGAAGAAGCCGACCCAGGTGTAGTCGTCGAAGTCGGCGTAACCGAATTCGGTGACCGAGGGCACGTCCGGCAGCAGGGCGGATCGTTTGGCGCTGGTGACGGCGATGGCGCGCACCTTGCCCGCCTTGATCTGCGGCACGGCCGGCGGCATGGAGGTGGACGACATGGGCGCATGGCCGGCCACGACGGCGCCGATGGCCTGCGCCGGCTGGTAAGGCACGTGCGTGATGTCCACCTTGGCCGCCACCTTGAGGCGCTCGATCGACAGGTGCGTGGTGGTGCCGATGCCGGAGGAGGCGTAGCTCAGCTTCTCCTTGCGCGCCAGATCAATCAGTTCCTTCAGGTCCCTGGCCGGGACGGCGGGGTTGACGGTGATGATGTTGGGCGTGCGCGGGCCGAGCGCCAGCGGCACGAAATCCTTCAGGGCGTCGTAGCCGGCGTTGGGGTACAGCGAGGGGTTGACCGCAAAGGCCACGCTGTGCACCAGGATCGTGTAGCCATCGGGGGCGGCGCGTTTGACTTGGGCCGTGGCGATGTTGCCGCCCGCGCCGGGTTTGTTCTCCACCGTGAACGTCCCACCGGTGGTCTCGCCGAGTTTCTGGGCCACGACGCGCGCAATCACGTCGGTGAAGGCGCCAGGCCCGAAGCCGACGGTGATGGTCACGGGCCTGGCCTTGGGCCAGTCGCTCTGGGCCGATGCGGGGCCTGCGGCCAGCAGGCAGAAACTGCCCAGCAGCAAGCCCATGCGCTGCAGCGCGTACTTGAGTGTCATGGTGGGTCTCCGGTTGGTGGGCGATGGGTCTGGCCCGCTGGTTCTGTGACTCATCTTATCGGTCCAACGGGCCCAGCGGATGGATTCCTAGGGTTAGTCCGGAGCAGGTTTCTCGCGCCGGCAGCCGCCCCGCTTTCATGGGCTAATATGGCGCGGGTCAGACTACAAGGAGCGCGTGATGCCGGTCGTCGTGGTTGCCAATCCCAAGGGGGGTGTGGGGAAGTCCACCCTGTCCACCAATGTGGCGGGCTACTTCGCCAGCCGCGGACACAAGGTGATGCTGGGCGACGCCGATCGTCAACAATCCTCGCGCCTGTGGCTGGGCCTGCGGCCGGCCACAGCCCGGCCCATCGTGAGCTGGGATGTGGGCGAGGACAAGCTGGCCAAGCTGCCCAAGGGCACCACGCACGTGGTCCTGGACACCCCGGCCGGCCTGAAGGGCGCGCGAATGAAGGACGTGCTGCAGCATGCCGACAAGGTCATCATCCCCCTGCAGCCCAGCGTCTTCGACATCTTCGCCACCCGCGATTTCCTCGATGAGATCCGGCAGCACACCCACAAGGGCATGCAGGTCGGCATCGTGGGCATGCGCGTGGACGGGCGCACCATCGCGGCCGACAAGCTTCGAGCTTTCGTCGAAAGCCTGGGCGTGCCCGTGCTGGCCTATCTGCGCGACACGCAGAACTACATCCACCTCGCCGCCCACGGCCTGACCCTGTTCGACGTGGCGCCCAGCCGCGTCGAGAAGGATCTTGAACAGTGGCAGGGCCTGTGTCGCTGGCTTGATCATTAAGCCCCGCGTCGCGCGCATGACAGGGGGCGCACGGGGCGTGCCGCTACAGTGAACGGCATGAAAACCTTCCAGTCCCTCAAGGAGTTCCCCGCGCTGGTGGGCCAGGAAGTCGCGGTCAGCGACTGGCTCACCATCACGCAGGAGCAGGTCAACCAGTTCGCGCAGGCCACGGGTGACCACCAGTGGATTCATGTCGACGTTGAAAAGGCCAAGGCCGGTCCTTTTGGCGGGCCGATCGCGCATGGCTTCCTTACCCTGTCTCTGCTGCCCAAGTTCTTCGAAAGCACCCTGGAGATCGTCGAGTCCCGCATGGGCGTGAACTACGGCCTGAACCGCGTGCGCTTCATGGCCCCGGTGCCCGTGGGCAGCCGTCTGCGCACGCGTTTGAAGCTGCTGGCTTGCGAGCCCATTGCCAGCGACGGCATGCAGATGACGTGGGAAGTCACCATCGAGCGCGAAGGCGCGCCCAAGCCGGTCTGCGTGGCCGAGTCGATCGCGCGGCGTTATCCCTGAGGCCGCTCAATCCGTCGCAAAACCGTTCTGCCGCCACGCCTCGAACACCGTCACCGCCACCGCGTTGGAAAGGTTGAGGCTGCGCTGCCCCGCGCGCATGGGCAGCTTCAGTTGCTGTTCAGGCGCGAAGGCGGCGCGCACGGCAGCGGGCAGGCCGCTGGTTTCCGACCCGAAGACCAGCCAGTCGCCGGGCTGGAAGGGCAGGTCGTGCACATAGCGCGTGCCGCGCGTGGTGAGCGCGAACATCCGCTCGGGCTGCGGCTGCTCACTGGCCAGGAAGGCGCCCCAGCTCGTATGGCGGCGCAGTTCGGCGTACTCGTGATAGTCCAGGCCGGCGCGGCGCATCAGCCGGTCTTCCATGGAAAACCCCAGCGGTTCGATCAGGTGCAGGGTGCAGCCCGTATTGGCCGCAAGACGGATGACGTTGCCCGTGTTGGGCGGGATCTCGGGGTGGACCAGGACGATGTGGAACATCGGCTTATTGTCGCCGTGCTGCCGGGGCCTTATTCAGTGCGCGCCAGCACCAGCGCGGTGATGTGCGCGGCCCCGGCCGCATGCAGGGCCTGCGCTGCCGTGTAGAGCGAGGCGCCGCTGGTCATGACGTCATCGATCAGCACAATGCGCCGCCCCACGATGTCCCGCTCACGGCCCGACGCCACCCCGAAAGCGTCCTGCACATTGCGCAGGCGCGTCGCCCTTGGCAGGGCACTTTGCGCGGGCGTGTCACGCAGGCGCAGCAGCAGTCCGGCATCGACCCTGGCCGGGCCCAGCTGGCGCGCCAGTTCCAGTGCCTGGTTGAAGCCGCGCTGGCGAAGACGCTGGTGGGACAGCGGCATGGGCAAGACCCGGTCCGCCGCGTCCAGTGCCGGCTCGGCCCAGGGCGTACTGCGCATCAGCAGGGCCAGGGCTTGCGACCAGCCGGGGCTGCCGCCAAACTTGTAGCGGGCGATCAGGCCGCTCCAGGGGTATTCATAAGCGACAGCCGCCAAACAGAGGTCAAGGGGCGGCTCCTGCTTGATGCATGCCCCACAGCGTTCCACCCCTTGCGGCACCGGCAGGGCGCAGCTGCGGCAGCGCGCACGGGGTTGCGCAAAGCGCGCCACACAGGCTTCGCACAGCACTGGCGCCGGCCAGGCGCGGCAGACCGCGCACTCGCTGGGCAGTGCGGGGGTCAGCCGGTCGAGCAGGGCGCGCAACATGAGGAATCAATATACTCGCCAGCTTCGCTCATGACCGACCATCGCCCGCCCACCATCGATCCCGTCGCGGCCGAGCGCTGGGCGCAGCGCCCGCAAACGGCTTCGGCCTGGCTGCACGAGGAGGTGGCGCGGCGCATGGAGCAGCGGCTGGACTGGATCGTGCGACAACCGCGGCACTGGCTGCACTGGGAGCCGGTGCGCGGCGGTTTGCAGGCGCAGACCCTGCTGGCGCGCCGTTATCCTGGCGCGCGCTCCGGGGTCAGCGCCGCCCTGGCGCAGGAAGAAGCCTTGGCCCGGCGCGCGGCCGCCCGTCCCTGGTGGCACCCGGCGCGCTGGCGTTCCGTGCTCGGCATGGAACCTGCAGCGGTGCCGGTCGAGCTGCTCTGGGCCAATATGTCGCTGCACATGGCGGCGGATCCGCAGGCCCTGATCCAGCGCTGGCACCGGGCGCTCGAAGTGGATGGCTTCCTGATGTTCTCCTGCTTCGGCCCCGACACCCTGCACGAACTGCGCTCGCTGTACCAGTCCCTGGGCTGGCCGGCGCCGGCCCACGAGTTCACCGATATGCATGACTGGGGCGACATGCTCGTGGCGGCGGGCTTTGCCGAACCGGTGATGGACATGGAGCGTATCGAGCTGACCTTCGAGGCGCCGCAGCGCCTGCTTCAGGAGTTGCGCGAGCTCGGCCGCAATCTCCACCCGGCACGGCCGACCGGCCTGCGCAGTCGCGTTTGGCAGGGGCAGTTGCTGGCCGCGCTGTCTCAGCTGGCTGACCCGGCACACGATGGGCGGCTCAAGCTGACGTTCGAAATCATTTATGGCCACGCCTTCAAGCCGCAGCGGCGTCTGGCGGTGGCCGCCGAGACGGCGTTCAGTCTTGACGAGATGCGCGCCACGCTGCGGAAACAGCGCTCCTGAGGCTGGCCCGCGTTCCTAGGGACCTTCTGCATAATTCCCGCCGCGCGCGGCGTGGCTTTTGCGGGATGAGCCGCAAGGCGCAAAACCCAAGGCAAGCCTGGACGGCTTGCCTGGTTTTGCAACGCTGCGGATCGCCCGCAAAACCACGTCCCCGAAGGGGTTCGGCCAAAAACGGGCCCTTTGCCCACCAAATCGCTTGCGTGTGCCTACGGGCACACGACGCGCAATGTTGGCGGTCAAATCATCCCGTTTTTGACTCGAACGCGCATGGCGCGAGTTATGCAGAGGGTCCCTAGGGTGAACCCGCATATCAGCAGGGCAAGGAGCAAAAAGTGCTGGGCTACAATAAGCGCTCGCTGATTTTCGGAATTAAGGGCAGCTTGCTGCCTGCCACCCGGTTGGTGGCTGGCGCATCGGTCGCAAGCCGCATGCAGACAAGTCTGGGCAGTCCACGATTTTTTAGGACATTGAAGAAGTGAACATGATGAAGAGCATTTCTAATAAATTGGCTTCACTGCTGCTGACGGCCGGCGCTTGGGCTGGTACGGCGGCTTTCACCGCAGCCCAGGCTGTCAACGACCTGCCCGGCGGGCCGGCCGTCAACCAGCTCAACCTGCATCCGGCAGTCACCAAGATTGCTGCGGAGCAGCAATGGCTGCACTGGTTCATGCTGATCATCTGCACCGTGATCTTCGTGGCGGTGTTCGGCGTGATGTTCTATTCCATCCTGAAGCACCGCAAGTCGGTCGGGCACAAGCCGGCCGACTTCCATGAGTCCGTGGCCGTGGAAATCGCCTGGACCGTGATCCCCTTCATCATCGTGATCCTGATGGCGCTGCCCGCGACCAAGGCCGTGGTGGCCATGAAGGACACCAGTAACGCCGATCTGACCATCAAGGTCACGGGTTATCAGTGGAAGTGGGGCTACGACTACATCAAGGGCGAAGGCGAGGGCATCGGCTTCATCTCCACCCTGGACAGCACGCACCGCGCCATGTCCGAGTCTGGCAAGCCGGCCCCCACCGACAACTACCTGCTCAAGGTGGATAACCCCCTGGTCGTGCCGGTGGACAAGAAGATCCGCATCATCACCACCGCCAACGACGTGATCCATGCCTTCATGGTGCCGGCTTTCGGCATCAAGCAGGACGCCATCCCCGGTTTCGTGCGCGACACCTGGTTCCGCGCCGAGCAGACCGGTGACTTCTACGGCCAGTGCGCCGAGCTGTGTGGCAAGGAGCATGCCTACATGCCCATCCACGTCAAGGTGGTGTCCGCCGAGGACTACGCCAAGTGGGTCGATGGCCAGAAGAAGGCCATGGCCGCCAAGGCCGACGATCCGGCCAAGGTCTGGGCCCTGGGCGAACTGGTGCAGCGTGGCGAGAAAGTCTATGCCGCCAACTGCGCGGTCTGCCATCAGGCCAACGGCAAGGGCGCTGGCCCCTTCAAGCCGCTGGACGCCTCGGCAATGGTGGTGGATGCCGACAAGTCCAAGCAGATCGGCATCATGCTCAACGGCAAGGGTGCCATGCCGGCCTGGAAACAGCTGAGCGACACCGAAATCGCCGCAGTGGTTACCTATACCAAGAACACCTGGTCCAACAAGACCGGTCAGCTGGTGCAGCCGGCCGACATCAAGACCGCCCGCAAGTAAACAGTCGTCAGACGCCTAGAGTATTGAGAAGGAAATCAGGATGAGTGCCGTTCTAGACCATCACGATCACCATGCCCATGACGACCACCATGCCCCCACGGGCTGGCGTCGCTGGGTCTATGCGACCAACCACAAGGACATCGGTACCCTGTACCTGCTGTTCGCCTTCACCATGCTGATGGTCGGTGGCGTCCTGGCGCTGCTGATCCGCGCCGAGCTGTTCCAGCCCGGCCTGCAGGTGGTGAACCCTGAGCTGTTCAATCAGCTCACCACGATGCACGGCCTGATCATGGTGTTCGGCGCCATCATGCCGGCCTTCGTGGGCTTCGCCAACTGGATGATCCCGCTGCAGATCGGCGCGGCCGACATGGCCTTCGCCCGCATGAACAACTTCAGCTTCTGGCTGATGATCCCCGCGGCCCTCATGCTGGTGCTGTCCTTCTTCATGCCCGGCGGCGCCCCCGCAGCCGGCTGGACGCTGTACGCACCGCTGACGCTGCAGATGGGCCCCTCGATGGACGCCGGCATTTTTGCCATGCACATCCTGGGCGCCTCGTCCATCATGGGCTCGATCAACATCATCGTGACCATCCTGAACATGCGCGCGCCCGGCATGACGCTGATGAAGATGCCGCTGTTCTGCTGGACCTGGCTGATCACCGCCTACCTGCTGATCGCCGTGATGCCCGTGCTGGCCGGCGCCATCACCATGACGCTGACCGACCGTCACTTCGGCACCACCTTCTTCAACCCCGCCGGCGGCGGCGACCCGGTGATGTACCAGCACATCTTCTGGTTCTTCGGTCACCCCGAGGTCTACATCATGATCTTGCCGGCCTTCGGCATCATCAGCGCTGTCGTCCCGGCCTTTGCCCGCAAGAAGCTGTTCGGCTACGCCTCCATGGTCTACGCCACGGCTTCCATCGCCATCCTGTCCTTCATCGTGTGGGCACACCACATGTACACCACCGGCATGCCGGTGACCGGCCAGCTGTTCTTCATGTACGCCACCATGCTGATCTCCGTGCCCACCGGCGTGAAGATCTTCAACTGGCTGGCCACCATGTGGAAGGGCTCGATGACCTTCGAGACCCCGATGCTGTGGGCCGTGGGCTTCATCTTCGTGTTCACCATGGGCGGCTTCACCGGCCTGATCCTGTCGGTGGCACCGATCGACATCCAGGTGCAGGACACCTATTACGTGGTGGCCCACTTCCACTACGTGCTGGTGGCCGGCTCGCTGTTCGCCATGTTCTCCGGCATCTACTACTGGCTGCCCAAGTGGACCGGTGTGATGTACAGCGAAGGCCGCGGCAAGCTGCACTTCTGGTGGTCGATGATCTCCTTCAACATTACCTTCTTCCCGATGCACTTCCTGGGTCTGGCCGGCATGCCGCGTCGCTATGCCGACTACCCGATGCAGTTCGCAGACTTCAATGCCATCGCCACTGTCGGTGCCTTCGCTTTCGGTATCGCCCAGGTGTACTTCTTCCTCTTCGTGATCGTGCCCGCCATGCGCGGACAGGGCGAGAAGGCTCCCCAGAAGCCTTGGGAAGGTGCAGAAGGCCTGGAGTGGGAAGTGCCCTCGCCGGCCCCCTTCCATACCTTCGAAACCCCCCCGAAGCTGGACGCCACGGCGACCCGGATCGTCGGCTGAGACCCCGCACGGAAAGATTGCGCCATGACGCCTGAACAGAAGAAAGCCAACCGCCGCCTGGGCCTGATCCTGGCGTCGGTCGCGCTGATCTTCTTCCTCGGCTTCCTGGCCAAGATGGTCCTGCTGGGCGGCAAGTGACGAGGCAGCCATGAACCTGCGACGCGAGAACGCCAGGATGGTGGGCAAGCTGGTCATCGTGGTGGCCGGCATGTTCGGCTTCGGCTATGCGCTGGTGCCGATCTACCAGGCCATCTGCGAGTTCACGGGAGTCAACATCCTGGCCATCGGCGAACGGGATATGCCTGGCCGCAGCAAAGCGGCACCGGGCAACACGCAGGTGGATACCAGTCGTACCATCACCGTCGAGTTCGATGCCAATGTGCGCGGGCCCTGGCGTTTCAAGCCGGCGCAGACGTCGCTGCAGGTGCATCCTGGTGAGATGGCGACGGTGATGTACGAGTTCGAGAATGTCCAGGACCGCCGCATGGCGGCCCAGGCCATCCCCAGCTACGCCCCGCGCCAGGCCGCCGCGCACTTCAACAAGCTGGAGTGCTTCTGCTTCAACGAGTACACGCTGGCCCCGGGCGAGAAGAAGAGCTGGCCAGTGGTCTTCGTGATCGATCCCAAGCTGGCCAAGGACGTGACCACCATCACGCTGTCCTATACCTTCTTCGAGGTGGGCAGCAAGACGCCACCAGCGCCGGCTTCGACCGCCGTGCACAAGTCGACGGAGGCGGGGGCATGAGCAGCACGCCGTCGTCCGGGAGTTCGTTGTGGGCCACCGTCAAGGCCGTGGCCTGGTCCTTCCTCGGCGTGCGCAGGAGCAGTGATTTCCAGGATGACATCGGCCGCCTCAAGCCGTACCACATCATTGCGGTGGGACTGCTCGGAGGCATCCTGTTCGTATTGAGTTTGATTGCACTGGTGAACTGGGTCGTGGTCAAGTAAGGCCTGGCCGGAACACCTGAGAGTTTTAGAGAAGCAGAATCGGAAGGAATGGAGCAAACATGAGTTCGACTACCCACGGCGGCACCCCGTACTACTACGTGCCTGGCCCGTCCCGTCATCCCGTGATGGCGGCGATCGGCCTGTTCTTTGTCATCCTCGGTGCCGGTCAGTGGATCAACGGCGCTGGCTGGGGCATGTACTCCCTGGCCTTCGGTCTCGTGGTCTGGCTCGGCGTGCTGTTCCAGTGGTTCAGTGAAGCCATTGCCGAGAGCGAAAGTGGACAGTATGGTCACAAGATCGATATCTCCTTCCGCTGGAGCATGACCTGGTTCATCTTCTCCGAAGTGATGTTCTTCGGTGCCTTCTTCACCGCCCTCTGGTGGGCTCGCGCGCACTCGGTGCCGGCGCTGGGCAGCCTGGACAACGCGCTGCTGTGGCCTGACTTCAAGGCCGTCTGGCCCAGCGTCGTTGCCGGCGCCACCGCTTCGCCGGCCGGCATCATCGAGCCCTTCCAGACCATGGGCCCGTTCTGGCTGCCCACGATCAACACGGCCCTGCTGCTCACCTCCGGCGTGACCCTGACCATTGCCCACCATGCCCTGCGTGACGGCAACCGCAGCAAGACCATCGGTTTCATGTGGGCCACCGTGCTGCTTGGCCTGATCTTCCTGTTCGTGCAGGGCTATGAGTACATGCACGCCTACCGTGACCTGAACCTCAAGCTCACGTCCGGTATTTTCGGTTCCACCTTCTTCATGCTGACCGGCTTTCACGGCTTCCACGTGTTCGTGGGCATGCTGATGCTGTTCTTCATCACCCTGCGCCTGCAGAAGGGCCACTTCACGGCAGACCGCCACTTCGGTTTCGAAGGCGCTGCATGGTACTGGCACTTCGTGGACGTGGTGTGGCTGGGCCTGTACATCCTCGTCTACTGGTTGTAATTGGGGCGGCTACTGCGCGGGCTTGATCCGTCGTTGCGCAGATGGGGATGAAAGGGGCCCCAACCCCTTTCAGCGTCGGGAGATCCTCACGTACCTTCAAGTACGTTCCGGTTTCCCGCCACCCGCGCCTAGGCTGAAGCCCGCTCGCTACGTCGCTTTGGCGTGGGCAAGCCGATAAAAACAAAAGCCGCGTCGAGCGGCTTTTGTTTTTGTTCAAAGCGTGATGTGCCTACTGGCCCGGCTTGATGCCCGTGGGCTGGATGTAGCCGAAGTGCCAGGCGATCAGGATGCAGATGAAGATCAGGATGGAGAAGCCGACGCGGAAGGCCAGGGCGCGGGCCATGTTGCTGGTCTTGGGCTTGCCGTCCCGGCCGTCCTTCATCATGAAGAACAGGGCCGAGCCAAGGCTGGCAAGGATGGCCAGAAAGGCCAGGGCGACAAGGTATTTCATGGACGGGATTATCGCGTGAGTGTGAAACTGCGGATCTGGGTGGTGACAGGGGCGGCGCTGCTGGGCGTGGCGGTCACGCTGGCGCTCGGGCGCTGGCAGCTTGGCCGCGCCGACCAGAAGCAAACCCTGCAGGCCCGCATCGACGCCCGGGCCCAGCTGCCGCTGCTCGACGGACGCAGCCTGGCGAGCGCCCTGGACGAAGAACTCCTGCACCGGCGCATCGAGGCGCAGGGCCAGTGGCTGCCGCAGCACACGGTCTTTCTGGACAATCGGCAGATGAACGGGCGACCGGGATTTTTTGTACTGACGCCTTTGCGCCTGGAGGGCGGAACGATCGTGCTGGTTCAGCGTGGCTGGGCGCCGCGCAACTTTGAGGATCGGCTGCGCGTGCCGCAGGTCGACACCCCGGCCGGAGTGGTTAAAGTGCAGGGCCGCATAGCCCCTGCCCCCTCCAAGCTCTATGAGATGGGTACAGCCGGTACCGGTCCGATCCGGCAAAATCTGGATCTGGCGCAGTACCGGGCCGAGACCGGTCTGCCCCTGGTCGCCGGATCGATCCAGCAGACCGGCGCGCCCGAGCAGGACGACGGCCTGCTGCGTGACTGGCCGCAGATCAACACCGGGGTCGACAAGCACTACGGTTACGCGTTTCAATGGTTCGGGCTCAGTGCCCTGATTGCACTCCTTTATGTCTGGTTCCAAATTGTCAGAAGACCCCAGCAGCGCCAAGCCTGAAGGCCGCGACCACGTCCTCGGCCTAACGGTCTACGACCTGCCCGAGCCAAACCAGGCCCTGGCCGACGAAACCCGGCGCACCCGCATCGGTCGCTGGAAGATGATCGCCGTCCTGCTGGTCAGCGCGGCGCCGGTGATCGCCTCCTATTTCACCTATTACGTGATCCGGCCCGAGGGGAGGCGCAACTTTGGCGAGCTCATCGATCCGCAGCGTCCCCTGCCCGGGATCCTGGGCCTGGACCTGGCAGGGCGCACGCACCCGCTGAGCGAACTCAAGGGCCAGTGGCTGCTGGTGAGCGTGGGCAGCGGCAGCTGCACCGAACTCTGCACGCAGCAACTCTATTTCCAGCGCCAGCTGCGGGAGAGCCTGGGCAAGGAAAAAGACCGCCTGGACCGGGTCTGGCTGGTCAGCGACCTCCAGCCCATCCCCG
The DNA here is from genome assembly GCA_030695415.1 of Hylemonella sp. Lineage (GTDB taxonomy): Bacteria > Pseudomonadota > Gammaproteobacteria > Burkholderiales > Burkholderiaceae_C > Hylemonella. Next base: position 64,818 of record JAUYQZ010000044.1, on the reverse strand, counting down.
CCGAGCTGACGCCGGGGCTGAAGGACGCCACGGTGCTGCGTGTGCCCGCCGACGAACTCGCGCGCTGGCTGGCGCCGGCCAGCGGTCAGGACATCAGCGAGCACCTGTATGTGGTCGACCCGATGGGCAACTGGATGATGCGCTTCCCCGCCCGGCTGGACATCGAAACGGCCGCCAAGGCCAAGCGCGACCTGGAGCGGCTCTTGCGCGCCGCCAACTCATGGGACAAGGCGGGCAGGTAATGTCCATGGACACCCCCTCGCTCTACGACTTCAGCCCGGTGCTGCAACTCATGCTCATGGGCCTGGTGCTGGCCGGCGGGCCGCTGGCCTGGATCTGGCTGCGCAAGCGCCAGGCATCGACCATGCATCGCCTGCAAGCCCTGACTTTTCTCACGCTCTTCCTCACCTTCGACCTGGTGCTGTTCGGCTCGTTCACCCGTCTCACGGACTCGGGGCTGGGCTGCCCGGACTGGCCTGGCTGCTACGGCAATGCCAGCCCGGTGGGGGCGCGTGTCGAGATCGCGGCCGCGCAGCAGGCCATGCCCACCGGGCCGGTCACCCATGGCAAGGCCTGGGTCGAGATGATCCACCGCTATCTCGCCACCGGCGTGGGCGTGCTTATCCTGGTGCTGGCCGCCGTCAGCTGGCGTGAGCACCTGCGCCAGCGAAGCAGCGGTGGCGCCCCACTGAGCCCGTGGTGGGCCACGCTCACCCTGGTCTGGGTCTGCGTGCAGGGTGCATTCGGTGCGCTGACCGTCACCATGAAGCTGTTCCCCGCCATCGTCACCTTGCACCTGCTGGGCGGACTGTTCCTGCTGGCCCTGCTGAGTCTGCAGGCGGTGCGGTACGCGCAGATGCAAAGTGCGGCGGCCACCCGTGTGGCACCGCCTGGCTTGCGCCGCCTGCTGGGTTGGGGCTTGGGCCTGCTGACGCTGCAGATCGCGCTGGGCGGCTGGGTCAGCACCAACTACGCCGTGCTGGCCTGTACCGAGTTCCCCGCCTGCCAGGGCAGCTGGTGGCCCGACATGAACTTTGCCCAGGGCTTTGAGATCTGGCGCGAACTGGGCTTGACCGGTTCGGGCGAGCACATCAGCTTTGCCGCGCTGACCGCCATCCATTACGCCCATCGGCTGGCGGCCTATGTCGTCATCGCCGTGCTGCTGGGCTTGGCCTGGCGCATGCATGGCCTGCCGCAGTGGCGCAGACCGGCGCGCTGGCTGGCAGCCTTGCTGCTGCTGCAGTTTCTCAGCGGTCTGAGCAACGTCGTGCTGGGCTGGCCCCTGCTGGCGGCCGTATTGCATACCGGGGGTGCGGCCGGCCTGGTCGTGCTGCTGACCTGGAGCCTGGCCTGCAGCCAGCGCATGGGACAGCAGGCCGCCCCCAACGTTCCTTTTTCGAGTCCTGCCGCATGAGTGCCCCCCACCCCGTATCCACGTCCTCCCTGTTCAGCCAGTTCTACGCGCTGACCAAACCGCGGGTGGTCCAGCTCATCGTCTTCTGCGCCCTCATCGGCATGGTGCTGGCGGTGCCCGGCCTGCCGCGCTGGCCGGAATTGCGCCTGATGATCATTGCCTGCATCGGCATCTGGCTGGTCGCCGGCGCGGCCGCGGCTTTCAACTGCATCGTCGAGAAGGGCATCGACGCCAAGATGAAGCGCACCGCCTGGCGGCCCACCGCCAAGGGCGAGCTCGGGGATGTGCAGACCCTGCTGTTCTCGGCGGTGCTGTGTGCAGCGGGCTCGGTGCTGCTGTACTTCTGGATCAACCCGCTGACCATGTGGCTGACCTTCGCCACCTTCGTCGGGTATGCCGTGATCTACACCGTCATCCTCAAGCCGCTGACGCCGCAGAACATCGTGATCGGCGGCGCGTCCGGTGCCATGCCGCCCGTGCTGGGATGGGCCGCGCTGACCAACGACGTCGGCCCCGAGGCGCTGATCCTCTTTCTCATCATCTTTCTGTGGACGCCGCCGCATTTCTGGGCGCTGGCGCTGTACCGCGTCGAGGACTACCGCAAGTCGGGCCTGCCCATGCTGCCGGTCACCCACGGCAACGAGTTCACGCGACTGCAGATCCTGCTCTACACCCTGGTCCTGTTCGCGGCCTGCCTCATGCCCGTGGTCTATGGCATGAGTTCCTGGCTTTACCTGGTTGTGGCTGTGGTGTTGAGCGCCGGCTTCTTTGCCTATGCCTTCGCGTTGTGGCGCAACTACTCGGACGAACTCGCGCGCAAGACCTTCCGTTTCTCGCTGATCCATCTCAGCGTGCTCTTCGCAGCCCTGCTGCTCGACCACTACCTCTTGTGAGCCATCCATGAACAAGCGCAATGCACTGCACTCCCTCTCGGCCGGTGTGCTCGTCGCCGCGGCCCTGCTGCTCTCCGGCTGTTCGGACAGCGGCAAGCCCGGCTTCAGCGCCATTGACCTGACGGGAGCGGACTACGCCCGGGACTTCGCACTGACGGACCACGATGGCCGGGCGCGCACACTCAAGGACTTCCAGGGCAAGATCGTCGTGATGTTCTTCGGCTACACGCAGTGCCCGGACGTCTGCCCCACGTCCCTGACCGAACTGGCCGCGGTGAAGAAGCTGCTGGGTGCGGACGGCGACAAGCTGCAGGGGCTGTTCGTCACCGTCGACCCCGCGCGCGATACGCCGGAGATCATGAAGAGCTACATGAGCAACTTCGACCCGACCTTCCTGGCCCTGTACGCCGCCGGGCCCGACCAGCTCGCGGCGCTGGCCAAGGACTACAAGGTGTATTACAAGAAGGTCGAAGGCAAGACGCCCACCAGCTACACCATGGACCACTCGGCCGGCATGTACGTCTATGACGCGAATGGCAAGCTGCGCCTGTACTCGCGCTATGGCAGCGGGGCCGGGGCGCTGGCCGCAGACATCAAGCTGCTCATGCAGGAGAAGTGAGCCAGGGCTGCGGCCAAGGGGTCGTTTCGGGGGACTTCCCTTTCTGAGTGGTGCACTGCCAGGCCAAGCCCCGCAGCGCAACCCGGAAAGCAAAATGCGCTAAGGTAGGCTCATGAACATCACCTTCTGGCAGCTCGGCTGGAAAACCCTCTGGCGTGACCTGCGCGCCGGCCAGCTGCGGCTGCTGATCCTGGCCGTGACGCTGGCGGTGGCGGCGCTGACCGCCGTGGGCTTCTTCGCCGACCGGCTCAAGGGCGGCATGCAGCGCGACGCACGGCAGCTGCTGGGCGGCGACGCGGTGATCGTCAGCGACAACCCCACGCCCGCCGGCCTGCTGGCCATGGCCAGGGGCAGCGGGCTGCAGGTATCGGGCTCCCTGAGTTTTCCCACCATGGCGCGCGCCGGCGAAACGCAGGGCGGCGCCACGCGGCTGGTGTCGCTGAAGGCGGTGGAGGCCGGCTATCCGCTGCGCGGCAAGCTGACCGTCAGCACCGAGGCCGGCACGCCCGCGGCGGCCACGCGTGACATTCCCGCGCCGGGTGAGGTCTGGGCCGATCCGGCCTTGCTCGACGCCCTGGACCTGAAGCTGGGTGACAAGCTCTTGCTCGGTGAAGCGGCCCTGCGCATCACGCGCCTGATCGGCGTGGAGCCCGACCGCGGTGCCGGCTTCATCAACTTTGCGCCGCGCGCCATGATCCACCAGGCCGACCTGGCCGCCACGCAGCTGATCCAGCCGGCCAGCCGCCTGGTCTACCGCCTGGCCGTGGCCGGCGAGGACAAGGTGGTGAACGCTTTTGTCAAGCGCGCCAATGAGACGGTGGAGCGTGAGCAGCTGCGCGGTGTGCGCATCGAGGCCCTGCAGGGCGGCCGCCCCGAGATGGCACAGACGCTGGAGCGCGCCGAGAAATTTCTCAACCTCGTGGCCCTGCTGGCCGCGCTGCTGAGTGCGGTGGCCGTGGGCCTTGCCGCGCGTTCCTTTGCCAACCAGCATCTGGATGATTGCGCCATGCTGCGCGTGCTGGGCCTGTCGCAAGCCACCATCGCGCGCAGCCACGCGCTGGAGTTCCTGCTCGTGGGCCTGGCCGGCGGTGCCCTGGGCGTGGCCCTGGGCTGGGCCGTGCACCACGTCTTCGTGCTGCTGCTCGCCGGTCTGGTGGACACGGCCCTGCCTGCGCCCGGCCTGTGGCCCGTTGTCTTCGGTCTGGGTATGGGCCTCACCCTCATGCTGGCCTTTGGCCTGCCGCCGGTGCTGCAGCTGGCGCAGGTGCCGGCGCTGCGCGTGATCCGGCGCGACCTGGGAACGCTGCGGCCCATGTCCATCGGTGTGCTGGGCCTGGGGGTGCTGGGTTTTGCCATCCTGCTGCTGGCCGCCAGCAGCGACCTGAAGCTGGGCCTGATCACCGTGGGGGGCTTTGGCGCTGCCGTGGCCATCTTTGCCCTGGCCAGCTGGGGCGCGGTGCTGCTGCTGCGCCGCGTGGTGCGTGAGAACACCGCGCCGCGCTGGCTGATCCTGGCCACGCGCCAGCTCTCGGCGCGGCCCATCTACGCCGTGCTGCAGGTCAGCAGCCTGGCCGTGGGCCTGCTGGCCCTGCTGCTGCTGGTGCTGCTGCGCACCGACCTCATCAAGAGCTGGCGCCAGGCCACGCCGGCCGATGCGCCCAACCGTTTTGTCATCAACATCCAGCCCGATCAGGCCGAGGCTTTCCAGCGCCAGCTGCGCGAGGCGGGCGTCACCGGCTACGACTGGTTCCCCATGATCCGCGGCCGCCTGGTCGCCATCAACGACCGCCCGGTGCAGGCGCAGGACTACGAGGACGACCGGGCGCAGCGCCTGGTGGAGCGCGAATTCAACCTGTCTCACAGCGCGCAGCCGCCAGACCACAACCCCATCGTGGCCGGCCGCTGGACGGCGGAGGATGCCCAGGGCATCAGCATGGAAGAGGGCATAGCCAAGACCCTGAACCTCAAGCTCGGCGACAAACTGCGTTTTGACATTGCCGGCCTGCAGCAGGACAGCACCATCACCTCGCTGCGCAAGGTGGACTGGGGTTCCATGCGTGCCAACTTCTTCGCGCTGTACCCGGTGAGCCAGATGCCGCAGTTGCCCATCACCTACCTGGCCGCACTGCGTGCGCCAGAAAAGCCCGGCTTCGACAGCGCCCTGGTGCGTCAGTTTCCCAACATCACCGTGGTGGATCTGAGCGCCACGCTCGCCCAGGTGCAGCGTGTGCTGGAGCAGGTCAGCCGCGCGGTGGAATTCCTCTTCGGCTTCACGCTGGCCGCCGGCCTGGTGGTGCTGTTCGCCGCCGTCACCGCCACACGCGAGGAGCGCGCGCGTGAATACGCCATCATGCGCGCCGTGGGCGCCAGCAGCGGCCTGCTGCGCCAGGTGCAGCGCGCCGAGCTCGCGGGCGTGGGCGCGCTGGCCGGGGCCCTGGCCGCCGTGGTATCGGCCGCCGTGGGCTGGGCGCTGGCGCGTTACGTTTTCAATTTCGAATGGACGGTGAGCTGGTGGCTGCTGCCCGTGGGGGCGGTGAGCGGCGCGCTGCTGGCCTGGCTGGCTGGCTGGTGGGGCTTGCGCAGCGTACTGCGCCGGCCGGTGGTGCAGACGCTGCGGCAGGCGGCGACCTGATTGCTATGAATTCAGTAGCAATGTGCTTGGTCCTTGGCACTGGGATAATCCGGGCATGACAGCTGACGACAAGACGAAGCCCGCCACCCCCTTCGAATGGATCGGCGGCGAAGCCAAGGTCCACGCCCTGGTCGAACGCTTCTACGACCTCATGGACCTGGAGCCGGGCTACAAGGAACTGCGCGCTGCCCACGGCAGCGAGCTGGCTGATGCGCGACAGAAGCTGAGCTGGTTCCTCACCGGCTGGCTCGGTGGCCCCAACCACTACGTCGAACGCTTCGGCCACCCGCGCCTGCGCGCACGCCATATGCCCTTCAAGATCGGCCTGGTCGAACGCGATCAGTGGCTGGCTTGCATGGACCAGGCCATGGGGGAGGTGGGGGTGGATGAAGAACTGCGCGGCAAATTGCGCGAGTCATTTGCTGGCACGGCGGACTGGATGAGAAACACTCCAGGCTAGCCAAGCCTCGGCACTTACCGTACTTTGAATCTTTATGGTTTCAGTGTGCGATTCATTACGGGAACGGTACTCTCTCCATGCTTGCCAGCGTAGGGATACGCCTCTTGATTGCCGGGCAACAGGTATTTGATTAACAGGTTCTCGTTGGGCGAAAAGTCCTTCAGATGGGATTCAAAGGTCAGGGAATTGACCTTGGAGAACTTCCCAGGGAAGCACAGCGAAATGACTTCGCTCGGTTTGGACTTTCTGATGCGGAGCGTGAAGTCCCGGATTGGGCCATTCCACGTATTGGCCGTCGTCAGAATGTAGCTGACAGTTGCACCAGGAATCCACCCGTCGCTTGATGTGGTACTTCTGAGGTGTTTCAGTAAAGACGCTGAGCCGCAAAAAATGTCTTTCAGTTTCTTCTCATCCTGGATATTTGATGGGTTGAGTGGCTGACTGCTACCAACGCCAAGAAATGGCTCGTAGCTGTGCGAAACGGAGACCACTTTCTTTGGAAGAAATGTCGCGGTCCAGTGATAAGCGATATGAACAGACCAAGTAGGAAAGTCGACAAAATCCCGAAGTGTGTTCGGATTCAGATCGAGCAGACCGAGCTCTCTAAGTTGTTTTAACTGGTCATTTGAGACGGCTTGGACTTTTTGGACATTCCGGTCCTTAAATGGAGATACATCCACTTCGCTGTTGCGAAAGGCTCCTGGAAATAGGGCAATCTGCTCTTGTGTGAGCCCTGCTCTTGTCAATAGATGGGTAACGTCCCTATCTTCGCCGCCCTTGTGACCAGGAACCACAGCCCGGATCGACGTAGTGAACGGCTTTGTATTGCCGTCAATCGTCAAGCTGAAACCGGATGGCTGACCACTGTAGCCTGGCGATGGTGTACCGGGGCCATAGGGCGGTAGCGGAAACACGATAGGCAGAGTTACTGGAACATCGGATTCATTAACGAATTCATAGGCCACGTCAATCCTGTCAGTGCCAATTTCCAGCACTTCCTTGCGCATCGTGACCTTGTCTGTCTTTCCGTAGGCAATCACACCGCCAACGCCGATTTCACCAATGCCGTCGTTGGCTCTTGCAGCTGACATCAACAGCAGCAATGCAGTCACGGATGAAAGAAAGAAACGAATCGAGAAATGGCGCATAGCGATTAGATTATGTGTTGAATCGAGCGTCGCAGACCATCTACAGGCAGAGGCTGACAGCAGGACTCGTGTGCCATCTAACCAGCAGGTTGCAGCAACACCACCAGCGCCCCCGCACCCCCCTCCGCCGGCCGCGCCTGCACAAAGGCCAGCACTTCCTTCTTCTGCGCCAACCAGCTCTGCACGCGGCCCTTGAGCACCGGGGTCTTGCCCGGTGAGCCCAGGCCCTTGCCGTGCACCACGCGCACACAGCGTATGCCCTGCTGGTGCGCTTCGCGGATGAACTGGCCCAGGGCTTCGCGGGCGTCTTCGGTGCGCAGGCCGTGCAGATCGAGCTGGCGCTGGATGGCCCAGTCGCCACGGCGCAGCTTGCGGGTGACGTCGGGGCCGATGCCGGGGCGGCGGTAGCTCAGGTGTTCGTCGGTTTCCAGCAGGGTGCTGATGTCGAATTCGTCGCTCAGGGTTTCCTGCAGCGCGGCCTGCTCGTCGAGCTGGTGCTGCAGGAGCTCGGGCTCGGGCTTGATGCTTTTGAGTTGAACTTTGGCCGCCTGTTGCATGAGCTGCACCTTGCCGGCAGCTTGCTGGAACAGGTCCTTGTCTGCCGTGGCCTGCCGTGCTCGTTTCGCCGCCTCGATCTTGCGCTCGGCTTCCAGCTTGGCTTGCGTTTCGATGGCTTTCTTGACCTGCTTGAGCTCGGCCAATGAGTTGATCTTGACCATCAGATCAGGCCTTTCTCGGCCATCGAAAGCGCCAGGCCCGGCGCCACGATCATGTGGTCCAGCACACGCACGTCCACCAGGGCCAGTGCGGCCTTGAGGGCTTGCGTGAGCGCCTCGTCGGCGCGCGAAGGCTGTACCGTGCCGCTGGGATGGTTGTGCGCCAGCACCACGGCGGCGGCGTGGTGGTGCAGGGCGCGCAGCACCACTTCGCGCGGGTAGACGCTGGTCTGCGCCAGCGTGCCGCGAAACAGCTCCTCCAGCGCCAGCAGCTTGTGCTGGTTGTCGAGGAAGAGCACGGCAAAGCTCTCGTGCTTCTTGTGGGCCAGGTGCAGCTGCAGATACTCTTTGACGGACTGTGGTGTGTCCAGCGCGGCGCGTTCGCGCAGTTGCTCGGCCAGGACGCGGCGGGCCAGTTCCAGCACGGCCACCAGCTCGGCGCGTTTGGCTGGCCCGCCCAGGCCCTTGATGCGTTTGAGGTCGTCGGCCGTGGCGTGCAGCAGGCCGGCCAGACCACCGAAGCTGTCCAGCAGCTCCTGTGCCAGCTGCAGCACGCCCTTGCCGGCCAGACCGGTGCGCAGCAGCAGGGCCAGTAGTTCGGCGTCCGACAGCGCCCCCGGGCCGCGGGCCAGCAGCTTTTCGCGCGGTCGCGCGTCGGCGGGAAGGTCTTTGAGGGGCATGGCACGCCCGGTTGGCCGGGGTTTTTACAATAGAGCCCAGTTTATCGGGACTTCCATGACCATCACCCCAGCCCGGGTCCAGCCCGGCTCCTTTCTCACGCTGCATTACCGCCTATCGGGGCCGGCTGGCGACATCATCAATACCTTCGGTGGCAAGCCGGCCACGCTGACCCTGGGCACGGGCGAACTGGCCCCGGGCGTGGAGCAGGCCATGATCGGCCTGGAAGAGGGTCAGCACACCACGCTGCAGCTTCCGCCGGGTGCCTATGGCGAGCGCAACCCTGACATGCAGCAGTGGCTCTCGCGCAAGGAATTGCGCGAGCTGGGCGACCCCAACGAGCAGTACGCGGTGGGTGACGTGGTGCAGTTCCCCACGCCCGACCGCAAGGGGCAATTTGGCGGCGTGGTGCGCCAGCTGGGCGAGGAGGCTGTATTGTTCGACTTCAATCATCCGCTGGCAGGCCAGCCGGTGAGCTTTGAAGTGCAACTGATCGGGGTGTTATGACCATGAGTACGCAGGCGGAAATCCTTTTGGCGGAGCCGCGCGGTTTCTGCGCGGGCGTGGACCGCGCCATCGAGATCGTCGAGCGCGCCCTGCAGAAGTTCGGCCGCCCGATCTACGTGCGCCACGAAATCGTGCACAACACCTATGTGGTGAACGACCTCAAGGCCAAGGGCGCGATCTTCATCGAGGAGCTGAGCGATGTGCCGCCCGGCGCCACGCTGGTGTTCTCGGCCCACGGCGTGAGCAAGGCCGTGCAGCGCGAGGCCGAAGCCCGCGGCTTCCAGATCTTCGACGCCACCTGCCCGCTGGTGACCAAGGTGCACGTGGAAGTGGCCAAGCTGCACAAGGAAGGCTACGAATTCATCATGATCGGCCACAAGGGCCACCCCGAGGTGGAGGGCACCGTGGGCCAGCTCGATACCGGCATCCACCTGGTGGAAGACGAGGCCGACGTGGCCCGTGTGCAGCTGGCGCAGACCGAAAAGCTGGCCGTGGTGACGCAGACCACGCTTTCCGTGGACGACGCGGCCGGCATCATGGCGGCTGTCAGAGCCAGGTTCCCGCAGGTGCGCGAACCCAAGCAGCAGGACATCTGCTACGCCACCCAGAACCGGCAGGACGCCGTCAAGCTGCTGAGCCCGCAGGTGGACGTGGTCATCGTGGTGGGCAGCCCCACCAGCTCCAACAGCAACCGCCTGCGCGAGGTGGCCAAGAAGCTCGGCACCGATGCCTATATGGTGGACAACGCCGAGGAACTGAAAGCCGAGTGGTTCGACGGCCGCAGCCGCGTGGGCCTGACCGCCGGCGCCTCAGCCCCGGAAATCCTGGTGCAGCAGGTGATCGAGCGCATCCGTTCCCTGGGCGCCGTTTCCGTGCGCAAGATGGACGGGATTGAGGAGACGGTCAAGTTTCCTTTGCCTAAGGGGTTGAAGCAGGAGGTTTGATCTTCTTTCTGCTTGAGGTTTTGCCTGGCGGCGCTTTTGTAGTCCCCCCCCTATCCCCCCCGCCCCTTTCCACCCCCGCCGGGGTGGAAAGGGGAGCTTGGATTTTGTTTCGTCGCGCCGGCTACGCTTCTATGGAGCGGGGCGTCGCCACCAAACTTCCACGCCAATCCTTCTAGGAGTCGGTCGCAGTGAACGGCTCTATGACAGTACGCCACTAGCGGCGGTCGTTCCGACCGGCCGCAAACGAGCCCAGCGCTTTGTTTCGTCGCTGGCGCGCAGCTGCCAGCCTGGGGAGCGCAGGCCCGGGGCCGTTGACTACGACCGTCTCCCAGAAATGTAGGCATCCAAACCGGGATCGTGACCCTCCTCACCGTAGAAGCGTAGCCGGCGGCAAACCACCAAATCGGGCTCCCCCTTCCCGCCCCGGCGGGGGTGGGAAGGGGGCTGGGGGGATAGGGGGGGAAGAAAAGCCCGCGCAGCGAAAAAAGCAGCGAAAAGCAAGGAAAACAAAGACAAGAAAACGAAAACTACAATAGCCAAATGCTAGACCTCACCCTTCTCCGCAAAGACCTCGACGGCGTGCTCGCCCGTCTGCAGACTCGCAAGAACCCGCAGCCCTTCCTGGATGCCGACGCCTTCCGCACCCTGGAAGCCGAGCGCAAGACGATCCAGACCCGCACCGAAGAACTGCAGAACAAGCGCAACACCCTGAGCAAGCAGATTGGTGCGCTCATGGGTCAGGGCAAAAAGGACGAGGCCGAAGCGGCCAAGGCCGAGGTCAATGCGCTCAAGGGCGAGCTGGACAGTTCGGGCGCGCGCCTGGAGCAACTCCAGGGCGAGATGGCGGCCCTGCTGCTGGCGGTGCCCAACCTGCCGCACGAAAGCGTGCCGGTGGGCAGCGACGAACACGGCAATGTGGTCGCCCGGACCTGGGGCACGCCGAAAAAATATGACTTCGCGGTCAAGGACCACGTGGACGTGGGCGAGCCGCTGGGGCTGGACTTCGATACCGGTACCAAGCTCACGGGTTCGCGCTTCACGGTCATGAAGGGCGGCTTGGCCCGACTGCACCGCGCCCTCGCCCAGTTCATGCTGGATGTGCAGACCCAGGAGCACGGCTACACCGAGTGCTACACGCCCTATATCGTCAATGCCGACACCCTGCGTGGCACCGGCCAGTTGCCGAAGTTCGAGGAAGACCTGTTCGCGGCCAAGAAGGGCGGCCAGGAAGGCGCGGCGGAAGACGTGGCGCTCTACCTGATCCCCACCAGCGAGGTCACGCTGACCAACTTCGTGCGCGACGAGATCGTGGCCGAGGCGGACCTGCCGCTCAAGCTCACCGCCCACACGCCCTGTTTCCGTTCCGAAGCCGGCAGCTATGGCCGCGACACGCGCGGCATGATCCGCCAGCACCAGTTCGACAAGGTCGAGATGGTGCAGATCGTGCACCCCGAGAAAAGCTACGAGGCGCTGGAAGAGATGACACGCCACGCCGAAGCCATCCTGCAGAAGCTGGGCCTGCCCTACCGCGTGATGAGCCTGTGCACCGGCGATATGGGCTTTGGCGCGGCCAAGACCTATGACCTGGAAGTCTGGCTGCCGGCGCAGAACACCTACCGCGAGATCAGCTCGGTCTCCAACTGCGAAGCCTTCCAGGCCCGCCGCCTGCAGGCGCGCTTCAAGAACGCCCAGGGCAAGAACGAATTGCTGCACACGCTCAACGGTTCCGGCCTGGCTGTGGGTCGTGCCCTGGTGGCCGTTTTGGAGAACTACCAGCGCGCCGATGGCAGCGTGGAAATCCCCGCCGCCCTGCAGCCCTATATGGGCGGCCTCAAGGAGCTGCGGCCGTGAACCTGCGACGTCGCGCCTTGTGCCAGCTGCTGACAGGCAGCGCGGTACTCGGTGCGGGACTTGTTCAGGCGGGCGTGCCCGATGTGGGTCAGCCCGCGCCGGACTTTGGACTGCCTGACCAGCAGGGCAAGACCCGCAGGCTGGCCGACTGGCGCGGCAAGTGGTTGGTGCTTTATTTCTATCCCAAGAACGACACGCCCGGCTGCACCGAAGAGGCCTGCACCTTCCGCGATGACTGGCTGCAGCTGCAGGCCCTGGGCGCCGAGGTGGTGGGCATCAGCGTGGACAGCAGCGCCTCGCACGCGGCCTTTGCGCAGAAGTACAAATTGCCCTTCCCCCTGCTGGCCGACGAAAAAGGCGAGGTGGCGGCGCGCTATGGCACCCTGTCCGACTGGGTGGTCTTCAAGTACGCCCGGCGCTACACCTTCGTGATCGATCCCCAGGGTCGTCTGGCCAAGGCCTACCGTTCGGTGGACACGGCCAAACATTCCGCCGAGATCGTGGCCGATCTCAAGCAGCTGCAGCAGGCGCGCTGAGTCCGGGCTCCTCTCGCCATGCCCGCCAAGACCCGTCCCGCCTCGGAGTTGCAAGCGGCGGTGGCGCTGGCGGCGGCCCATGCCGATCAACTGACGGGCGTGCTGGACCGCACCGGTTTTGACCGGCGCCTGGAGCAGGAATGGGAGCGTGCGCGCCGCGAAGGCGAGCCGCTGTCCCTGCTGCTCATCGACGTCGACCATTTCCGTGCCTACGTCGACACGCACGTGGCGTCCATGGGCCCGGACCGCCTGAAGAAGATTGCCGCCACGCTGGGTCGTGCGGTGTTCCGCCCGGCGGATGTGGTGGCGCGCTACGGTGATGACGAGTTCGCCATCCTGCTGCCGGCGGTGCACGAGACGGGCGCGCTCGTGGTGGCGGCGCGCGTGCGCTCGCTGGTCAACAGCCTGGCCATGCCGCACAGCGGCGGCGAAGGCGGTATCGTCACCGTGAGCATTGGCGTGGCGGCCGTCTCGCCCGGGAGTGATGCCGGCCCCGATGCGCTGGTGACGCTGTGCGAAGGCGCTCTGGAGCAGGCCAAGCGCATGGGACGCGACAGCATCGTCTCGCAGGACTGGATGAGCTGAGAGGCTGGGGGTCTTTCCAGCGCAGCCCGTGGGCGCTAGAATCGCTACGGGTCACAAAGTGGCCAGGACAGATCGGGAGAGACTGCCGTAGAAGTGGCAGCGCCGAAGGAGCAACCGCCCCGGAAACTCTCAGGCAAAAGGACCGATCTGACCGAATGAACTCTGAAGAGCGGCCGGATGTCGTCACCCGGCCCACCGCAGGAGCAAGCGCAGCCCCGTCCACCGACGTACAGGCCGCGTGAATCTCTCAGGTACCAAACAGAGGGGGCGTGCATGGCACATGGTGTGTCGCGCACCCCACCCCCATGACGTTTGGAGCCTGTTCTCATGAAGTCGATCGCCATCATTGGCGCTGGTATCACCGGCGTCACCACTGCCTACGCCCTGGCCAAACGCGGCTTTGCCGTCACCCTGCTCGAGAAACACCGCTACGCGGCGATGGAAACATCGTTTGCCAATGGCGGCCAGCTCTCCGCCTCCAATGCCGAGGTCTGGAACCACCCCTCCACCATCCTCAAGGGCCTCAAGTGGATGCTCAGGAACGATGCGCCGCTGCTGGTCAACCCCAGGCCCGGCTGGCACAAGCTGAGCTGGTTTGCCGAGTTCATCGCCAGCATCCCGAACTACCGCCGCAACACCATCGCCACCGCGCAACTGGCCGTGGCCGCGCGTGAGCATCTGTTTGCCTGGGCCGAGGCCGAAGGCGTGGACTTCGACCTCAAGCAGCGCGGCATCCTGCACATCTACCGCGACAAGAAAGGTTTTGACCACGCGGGCGAGGTCTCCAAGCTGCTGGCCGCCGGCGGACTGCCGCGGCGCGCGGTGAGCCCCGAGGAAATGCGCGGCATCGAGCCCACGCTGGCCGGTGATTACTACGGCGGCTACTACACCGAGAGCGACGCCACCGGCGACATCCACAAGTTCACCGTGGGCCTGGCCGCCGCGGCCGAACGCCTGGGCGTGCGCACCCTCTACGGGCAGGACGTGCAGCAACTCAGCAGCGATGGCCGCAGCGCCAGCGTCACCACCCGCGTGGAGGGCCTGCCGCAGACGCACCATTTCGATGGGGTGGTGGTCTGCGCCGGCGTGCTCAGCCGCAGCTTTGCCGCGCAGCTGGGCGACCGTGTCAACGTCTACCCGGTCAAGGGTTACTCCATCACGGTGAACCTGCCCGACGCACAGAGCCAGGCCGCTGCGCCCACCGTGAGCCTGCTCGACGACGCCACCAAGCTCGTGACCAGCCGCCTGGGCGTGGACCGCTTCCGCGTCGCGGGTACGGCCGAGTTCAATGGTTACAACAAGGACATCCGCGCCGACCGCATCCGCCCGCTGGTGGACTGGGTCAATCAGTGTTTCCCGGGTGTGAGCACGCGCCAGGTCGTGCCCTGGGCCGGCCTGCGCCCCATGATGCCGGACATGATGCCGCGCGTGGGCCGCGGCCGGCGTGCCAATGTGTTCTACAACACGGGCCACGGCCACCTGGGCTGGACTCTCTCGGCCGTGACGGCGGATACGGTGGCCGGGGTGGTACAGCAGGCCTATGCGGGGGCCGCGCCGGGTGTGCGGGTGTCGGCGGCCGTCTTGCCGCAGCGGGGCTGAACTACTTGCGCCCGACCAGGTAAGTCACGCCGGTCGGGCCGTAGCGCTCTGTAGGGGGTTCGGCTCGCGCGAGGTGAAACAACTTTCCGGGCCGCTAGAAGATCTCCTGCCTCTGGCAGATCAGGACGATTCTGCCCTCAGGGCTTTTGCTGCAAGGCCGCTTCGACCGCAGAGACGATGGTGCGGCTGCCCGGCTCGACGGCGCTGGCGACGCTGCTCACGGTCTTGCCGTCGCGGGCGATCAGGTACTTGTGGAAGTTCCACTCGGGCACGGCTTTTGTGGCCTGGTACAGCTGGGTGTAGAGCGCGTTGCGCCCCGCGCCCACGACCCCGGTCTTGTCGAACATGGGGAACTTCACGCCGTAGGTGTTGAAGCACAGGTCCGCGATCTGCTTCGCATCACCGGGTTCCTGCCGACCGAAGTCGTTGGACGGAAAACCCAGGATCACCAGGCCGCGCTTCTCGTACTTCGCATACAGCGCCTCCAGCCCTTCGTACTGCTTCGTGAAGCCGCAGTAGCTCGCGGTGTTCACCACCAGCACCACCTTGCCCGCGTACTGGCAGAGGTTTTGCGGTGCGTCGTCCTGCAGGCGCGGGAACTGGTGTTGCAGCAGGGCGGGGCAGGAGGGCGCGGCGGGCTTGACCGTCTGGGCGACGCTGCCCAGGGGCAGCAGGGTGACCGCCAGCAGGGAGCCGATCAAAAAGAGTTTGCGGCGAATGGGGTGCATCAGTTCATTCTGCGGGAAGCCGGGAATCCCTGCTGGCTACGCAGGCAACTGGGCGGAGCAGTCAGGTTCGCGGCATCTGATCCCTGAGCGCAAGAAGCATCAAACTTTGATGGCTTTGGCAAGGCGAGCCATCACCGGACGGGGCCGGCCTGGCTGGCGCAGCTTCAAGGGGTAGCGCCAGCCCGCGCTATCCCGGTGCCCGGTCAGTAACGGTAGGTCTTTCCGCTATCGAGCGCGGTGCGAAGGGACACTTCCGCCCATGTCCCCTCGCCGCGTCGTGCGAGGATCTCATCGTGCTGTCTGCGTGCAGCGGCAAGGTCACCCGATTCGACGAAACCCTGGCCCATGTACGAGCGGACCAGCAGGTTGTTCGGGTTTCGGTCGATGGCCGACTGGTAATACCTGAGCGCCTGCTCGAACTGCCCGGTCTTGCGCAGCAGGAAGCCACGGTAGGTCAGCACGCGGTCGTCCTGCTGGTCGGACATGGCGTCCAGCACCAGCGCTGCGGCGACGTATCGCTCGGCGTACGCCAGCTCCCGGACCGCCTGGTAGCGATCTTTATCGTCCAGCGCGCTCGATTTGACCGGCACGCACTTGCCGGATTTCTTGTCATGGATCTGGCCATCCGGGCAGCGCTGGGTCGGTGTCGTCGGCGGCGGGGCCGTGAAGTCGTCGCCAGCGGCGAGCGCCGGCGAACTCGCAAAGAGCGCGAACACGAAAGCCAGTGCGTACGACGCTAGGAAACGGGTAGGGGTCAGCATCTGGTCGAACTCCAAAAAGAAAAAGAACCTCCCATGCCAAGACCCGACGGCAGGTGATTTGGTTCCATCTGTTTTGCCCCGACCGGGTTTATCGCCGCTGAGTGTGGTTGACGACGCCTGGCGCGGCGAGGTGTGCCGCCCCGGGTTCCTGGTCGGCAGGTGCGAGGAGCACTAAGGCATCGTTGCCACATGCCGATGGATGGCACCCGGCGTGGTCATCCAGACCTGCCCCTTGTCGCGCGCCGCCGCCACGTGCTGCAAGGCTCGGCGCAGGTGACGCAGGCGATACGGCTGGCCGACGATGTAGGGATGCAGGGCGATCCCCATCACCAGCGGTGCGGAATCGGCAGCCCTGGTCTGCTCCAGCATTTCATCGAGCTGGTCGATGATCATCTGCGCAAAGTCCTTGCCGTCCATCTGGCGCGCGATGATCATGGGAATGTCGTTCAGCTCTTGCGGATAGGGCACCGCCCAGATGGACTGTCCGCTGCGGGTGCGCATCGGCACCGGCTGGTCGTCATGACACCAGTTGAGTGTGTAGCTGTAGCCGGTCTCTTGCAGCAGATCGGGTGTGCACAGGCTTTCGGAAATCCAGGGGGACAGCCAGCCCGTCGGTGCCTGACCGCTGACGGTGAGCATGCGCTCGCGACAATCGGCGAGTAGCGCGCGTTCACTCGTTTCGTCGAGGGATCCCTGCCGCTCGGCATTGCTGTGCCCATGCCCGACCAGCTCGTCGCCCCGTGCCACACAGGCCGCGATCAACTCCGGGCAGTGGTCGTACAGGGCCGTGTTGATCAGGGCGGCAGCGGGCATGCCGAGCTGGCCAAACAGTTCCAGGCAGCGCCACGCGCCGACGCGGTTGCCGTATTCGCGCCAACTGTAGTTGAGCACATCGGGTTGCGGGCTGGGCGGGCCGATCGCCGCCCCCATGCCTTCGCCAAAAGCGAAGTGCTCGATATTGAAACCGAGGTAAACCGCCAGGCCCGCGCCCCCCGGCCAGCGGTAGCCTTGGCGGCGCGTGATGGGCGAATAATCGAAGCGGCCGTGGCCGGGCAAGGCGCCGCTATAGAGGGCTGCCATGGACGCTCAGAGCACGGCCAGGCCGGCGCGCACGAGGATCCATTCGGCGCTGTCGTTCCAGACATCCATCTGGGTGATGAGGCCGTTCTTCACCACATAACGATCCACATAGCGGTTGCCTTCGAAGGCCTGGCCATCGGGCCATTCGCCATAGAGCGTGCCAATGCTGTACACCACCGTCTCACCGAGCTTGACCTCTTCCGGGGTCGGAATCACCACATCGGTGCGCTCGATGCGCTTCTTCACCCATTTGTAGCGCGAAGCGTTGAATCTGGTGCAGTCGGCAGGCTCGCTCATGGGGCGCTTGCCGGTGAAGATGATCTTCATGTCCGCGGCCGTGTAGCGGCTGGCCGCGGGCGGATCTGGAATCATGATCAGCCGCAGGAACTCGTTGACGATCCAGGCCGCGTGGGCCGGCGTATCGATGACGGGTGATTCGGTTTTCAAACGAAGGTCTCCTGCGGCTTGTGCTTGGAAGAGATCAATTATGTAATGACTTCCACATTGGCCCGCTTGGCCACCGCGCGCCAGGTGTCGATCTGCGTGTTGATGAGCTGGACGAAGTCATTGCCCAGCACCGGCGCCTTGCGCGGCAAGGTTTGCAGTTCTTCCAGGCGCGACAGGATGTCCGGCTTGGCCAGGATTTCGGGGATCAAGGCCGTCAGGCGTTGAACGATGGGTGTGGGCAGACCTTTCGGGGCCGACAAGCCCAGCCACTGCGATCCGGTGAGCTTCGGGTAGCCCAGCTCTGCGAAGGTGGGGATGTTGGGCAAGGCGGGCAGGCGGGCCGGCGTGGAGACGGCCAGGGCACGCAGCGAGCCGGCCTTGAGCTGGGCGACATTGGTCGTGATGGGATCAAACAGGCTGTCGATCTGGCCGCCCAGCAGATCCTGCATGGCCGGGGCGCTGCCCTGATACGGAATGTGGTCGTGCTGGGGCGCATTGCCTTCGATCTTGAGCATTTCGCCGAACAGATGGTTGGCCGAGCCGATGCCGGAGGAGCCGTAGCGCACGGGTCTGGTTTTTGCGGCAGTCATGTACTGCTCAAGCGTCTGGAAAGGCGATGCACCGCGCACCAGCACAACCATGGGTGCTTCCACCAGCATGCCCATGTGCGTGAAATCATTGACCGCATCGAAAGGCATGGTGCGACGCGTGGCCGTGGCGTAGATGTGCACGGAGGCATGGCTCACGAGCAGGGTGTAGCCGTCGGCGGGCTGCTTCGAGACATAGTCCGAGCCGATCAGGCCGCCGGCGCCCGCGCGGTTTTCCACCACCACGGTTTGACCGAGGGCTTGGGACAGATGCGGCGCCATCAGGCGGGAAACGGTGTCCACGAGGCCACCCGGCGGGAACTGAGCGACCAGCCGGACCGGGCCGCGCGTCGGCCAAGCGGCGCTTTGTGCGCCCACCCAAGCCGGGGCCGCTACGAGAGACGCCGCACCTGCGGCCAATAAGTCACGACGCTTCATGGTTGCTCCTGTGAGATAGGGTTGAAATGGCCGATCAGCCACTGACTCCCATCAAGCAACTAGCATGCCAGTGCGTCTGCGGTGACTCCGTGCTCAGTGCGGCTTGGCGCCGCCGAGCCACATCTGCAACTCCGATGACAGACCGAGGGTGGCCACGGGCGACGCCATGGACGCGAGAGAGGGGGCGGTATCGGCCCCGCCGTTGACGCCACGTTGGGTGGCAAAGGCCCTGGCCTGCGTCAAGGCGATTCCCAGACTGCTGGCGACGCTGTCCATGACCTGCACCTGCTTGATGCCTCGCTCGGCCAGCAGTTCCTGAATCGGCTGCGCCAGTCCACCCAGTGCCGCACCACCGAGCAAGATGGTCTGCAGCGCACTCTCTTGCGCCAGCACCTGCTCGCACAGGTCGGCCAGTTCCCGCACGGCCGCCTGCGGATCGGCCGCGAGCTGTGCGCCCGTCTTGTCCACTGCCTGGATGCTGGCCAGCTTGTCATCGAGCCCCAGTTGCATCACCAGGCGCTGCAGCATGGGCACCCAGGCCTGCCCGCCCGTGATCACCGCGTAGCGCCCACGGGCATGCGCCGCCTGCATCGAAGCCTGCGCCAGGCCGATCACCGGCGCATCGCAGAGCTGGCGCAAAGCCAGCAAACCCGGATCGCCGAAGCAGCCAATCACCACCGCATCGGGCCGTGGCCGGTCCGGCTGGGCCCGGTCGAAGGCATACGCGTCGAGCAGTGCATGCCCTGCGATGGCGAAAGACACTTCATCGCTGATGTAGCTGGCGCCCAAACGCGCCGTTTGGACACGTACCGCGCACTGCTGCGCAGCTTCGCGCAAGGCAATCTCATGCAGCGTCTGGCTCACGCTGACAGTGGTGTTGGGGTTGATGATCAGCAGCTGGGGAGGCATCAGCAGGGTCCAGGTGTTTTTTTGAGGCGCGAACTGTTTGGGCTCGGTCGCTGGATCTGAAATGGGGAGGGTGGCGTAAGTATCTGATGGATTGGGGGAGCGTCAAACCGGCGACGGGTGAAGTGTTGCACGCCCGAAGAATTTCGGCGAGTCGGCGGGGGAAACGAAAAACGGGCCGTGAGGCCCGTTTTTGCTGTCTTTCTTGGCGGAGAGGGTGGGGTTGCTCGAAACTCGTCTGACGTGAATTTCTCGGGGCTGCGCGCGTCCTGAAGCAGTCCCCCGGACTGTTTCAGAGCGAACAACGTGCTTTCTCACCGACCCAATCCGCAAAAAACAAACCCCGCAAGAGCGGGGTTGGCTTTTTTGGCGGAGAGGGTGGGATTCGAACCCACGGTAGTGTTGCCACTACGCCTGATTTCGAGTCAGGTACATTCGACCACTCTGCCACCTCTCCGGTTTCGTGGTGGACCGCATTGTAACAGCGCTCCATGCCCACTTCCGGTGCCGGCCTTCAGCGGCTGGCGACCAGGCGCAGTGACCGGGGTGGGGCCGCCAGCACGGGGCCGAGGCGGAGTTCGCGCCGTTTTCGGATCCAGGCCATGGGGGTGCTGCTCTGGAACTTGTAGAACAAAGCGTTGAGGGTCTGGTGGTCCAGGCCGCTCTGGGCCATCAGTTCCTGCCAGCCCAGGGGCTCGTGCAGGTGCTCGTCAATCCAGTGGCAAAGCTCGTCCAGGGTCTGCCGGTGATCGGAGAGTGAGAGGTGCTTGCGTTTGATCGCGGTAGGGACAAAAGACATGGGTGCGGCGCTCCTCACATTGGGGGTAGCCGCTGTTTGCAAGAACCGTACCCGCTGTTGGTGCGGGCCGGTCACGGGGGACGGATCAGTCCTTGGCGGCCTGCAGCAGTTGTAGCGCAGACTCGAGCTCCTGCGCGGTAACCAGTTGTTTCACTGGTATCTCTTGGAGTACGGAGGCCAGGGGTTCGGCCAAGTCCTGCAGCCGTTTGACCGCCTGTCCAGCTTCCTTGGGGCTGGCGTAGCCGGCACTTTGCAGCAAGAGCTTGCCCTGCGCGTCCACCAACTTGAAATAGAACTGACCATCCGCCTCGCGGTACTGCTTGAAGCTGGGCAGCGCGGCCTTGGCAGCCTTGTCTTTTTTCTCTCCCGCTTGGGCGCGCAGGTCGCGCAGGCCGACGGCATGGCGCAGCTTCGTGGTGAAGGGCGTGGCGATCTTGCGGGCCTTGGTGGCGCCCGCTTGCAGCAGCTCTTCCAGGCGTTCGGGGTGGTGGATCAACGCTTCGTACGCGACGCGCATCGGTGCCACCTCATGGTCGATGCGCTCGAACAGGATAGTCTTGGCCTCGGCCCAGGCGATGCCGTCGGCATAGGCCTGCCTCAGCTGCGCCGTTTCGGCGGGCGTGGCAAAGGCCTGGTAGATCTGGAACAGGGCAGAACCTTCGGTGTCCTTGGGCTCGCCGGGTGCGCGCGAATCGGTCTTGATGCCGGCGATCAGTTTCTTGAGTTGTTCGCGCGGGGCAAAGAGCGGAATCGTGTTGTCGTAGCTCTTGCTCATCTTGCGCCCGTCCAGGCCGGGTAGCGTGGCCACGCTTTCCTCGATCTGCGCCTCGGGCAGCACGAAGTGCTCGCCATAGAGATGGTTGAAGCTGGCCGCGATATCGCGCGCCATCTCGATGTGCTGGATCTGGTCCCGCCCCACGGGTACGCGGTGCGCGTTGAACATCAGGATGTCGGCGGCCATCAGCACCGGGTACATGAAGAGGCCGGCGGTCACGTCCGAATCCGGGTCTACGCCGGCGGCGTTGTTCTTGTCGACCGAGGCCTTGTAGGCATGCGCGCGGTTGAGCAGGCCCTTGCCGCAGACGCAGGTCAGGAACCAGGTGAGTTCGGGGATCTCCGGCACGTCGGACTGGCGATAGAAGGTGACGCGCTCGGGGTCCAGGCCGCAGGCGATCCAGCTGGCGGCGATCTCCAGCGTGCTGCGCTGGATGCGTGCGGGCTCATCCACCTTGATGAGCGCGTGGTAGTCGGCGAGGAAGTAGAAGCTTTCCGCCCCGGCGGCGCGGCTGGCCGCAATGGCCGGGCGGATGGCGCCGACGTAGTTGCCCAGGTGCGGGGTGCCCGAGGTGGTGATGCCGGTCAGGACGCGGACGGTGCTCATGGCGTGGTGTCAGTGAAGAAGGAAGGACAGAGGCGAGAGCAGGATGTCCAGCAGGCCGTAGGTGAGGCCCATGACGGGCCGCATCCAGAGCGTGCTGACAATACCGGTGAGCACCAGCGCCATGACGATGAAAAAGCCCCAGGGCTCGACGCGCGAGAGCAGCGCCGCCTGTTTCCAGGGCAGCAGGCCGACCAGGATGCGCCCGCCGTCCAGCGGCGGCAGCGGGAAAAGATTGAAGGCGAACATCACCACGTTGACCAGCACGCCGGCGCGGCACATCTCGAGGAAGAAGCGCTCTTCCAGGCCGCCTGCCAGCAGCAGGTACATCAGCACACCCCACAGCAGGGCCTGCAGCAGGTTGGCGCCGGGGCCGGCCAGGGCCACCCAGATCATGTCGCGCTTCGGGTTGCGCAGCTGGTCGAAACGCACCGGCACCGGTTTGGCATAGCCGAAGAGGAGCGGACCACCGGGAAGGCTCGCGGTGGCGAAGTACAACACCAGCGGCATCAGGAGGGTGCCCACCGGGTCGATGTGCTTGATGGGATTGAGCGTGATGCGGCCCATCATGGCGGCGGTGTTGTCGCCGAAATGGCGCGCAGCATAGCCGTGGGCCGCCTCGTGCACGGTGATGGCGAACAGCACCGGCAGGGCGTAGATGAGGACGGTTTGAATCAGGTTGTTGAAATCCACGGGACCGATTGTCTCAGAGAGGGCAGTCCTTATACCTTCCCCAGCGGGGGAAGGGGTGTCACAACCCCAGCTCCGCCGGGTCGCCGCGGCCGCGGCGCAGCACCTCCGGCACGTCGCCACTGAGGTCAATCACCGTGGTCGGTTCGAGCGGGCAGGCACCGGCATCGATCACGGCGGCCAGCTGGTGCTGGTATCGCTCGCGGATTTCCTGCGCGTCATTGAGAGGGTCAGTCTCGCCGGCCGGAATCAGGGTGGTGGCCAGCAGCGGGCCTCCGCTGTGCTGGGCGAGCAGTTCGTGCAGCACCGGGTGCTCGGGCACACGCAGGCCGATGGTCTTGCGCGAGGGATGGCTCACGCGGCGCGGCACTTCCTTGGTGGCTTCGAGGATGAAGGTCCAGGGGCCGGGGGTGGCGGCTTTCAGCAGGCGGTACTGGCGGTTGTCCACGCGTGCGTAGCTGGCCAGCTCGGCCAGGTCGCGGCACAGCAGGGTCAGGTGGTGCTTGTCGTCGACGCCCCGGATGCTGCGCATCTTGTCGGCCGCGGCCTTGTCGTCCAGGTGGCAGACCAGGGCGTAGCTGGAGTCGGTGGGCACGGCCACCACACCGCCTTTTTCCAGCAGGGCCGCGGCCTGCCGGAGCAGGCGGATCTGCGGGTTGTCGGGGTGGACGTCGAAGAGCTGGGCCATCAGACCTCCAGCGGTTCGAGCTTGACGCGGCTCTCCAGCACGGCCAGCCAGGCGCTGGCTGCGCCACAGAAGGCAATCATGACCATGCCCACCAGCGACCAGCCATCGGGCACGTGGCTGAACACGATCCAGCCGGCCAGCATGGCAAAGGCGATCTGCACGTAGAGCAGGGGCGTGAGCGTGGCCGCCGGCGTGCGCCGGAAGGCCAGGATCAGCAGGAAGTGGCCCACCGTGCCCATGAGGCCCATGAGCGTGAGGGCCGTCCATTCGGTCGCGGTCTGCGGGGTGGCCCAGATGAAGGGCAGGGGCAGCGTGGCCAGCAGCGTACCCACCCAGCCGGTGTAGACGTGCATGGTGACCGCATCCTCGGTCTTCACGAGCTTGCTGGTGATGATCTGGAAGGCCGAGTAGGTGCCGACCATGGCCAGGGGCAGCAGCGTGGTCCAGCCGAACAGCGCGCCGCCGGGACGGATGATGATGAGGGTGCCGACGAAGCCGCCGGCCACCAGAACCCAGCGCCGGCGCGACACATGCTCGCCCAGCAGCGTGGCGGCCAGCAGGGTGACCACCAGCGGCGTGATCATGGCGATCGCCGTGAACTCGCCCAGCGGCATGTACTTGACGCTGAGGAACGTGAACAGGCTGGTCACGAGCAGCAGTGCGCCACGCAGCAGCTGGGCGCCCAGGCGCTTCGTGTGAAAGAGAGAGCGGCCGCGTTGCGGCAGCATGATGGCCGTGGTGATGACGGCCTGGAAGACGTAGCGGAACCACAGGCCCAGCAGCACCGGCAGGGTGAGTGCGACGACCTTGGCCGAGGTGTCCAGCGTGGCAAAGCAGGCCAGCGCGGCAAGCGCCAAGAGCATGCCGCTCAGGGTTTGGGGGTGCTTCATTGCTGGATACGATCTGCCAGCAGTTCCCACACCGGTGTCAGCTGGCCGGGCAGGAAGGGCAGGGCGCCCAGGTCGGTGTGCGACTCGTCCGGGCTGTGGAAGTCGCTGCCGCGCGAGGCGGCCAGGTCGAACTCGCGCGCCATGTCGGCGTATCTCACGTACTCGGCCGCGCTGTGGCTGCCGGTGACCACCTCGACCCCACGCCCTCCGTGGGCCTTGAATTCGGAGAACAGCGCGTATTCCTCGGTCGGTGTGAAGTTGTAGCGTGCCGGGTGGGCAATCACCGCCACGCCGCCGGCGTCGCTGATCCAGTGAATGGCGTCGCGCAGGGTGGCCCAGCGGTGGGGCACGAAGCCGGGCTTGCCTTCGGTCAGGTACTTGCGGAAGACCTCATTGGTTTCGCGGCAGACGCCGGCCTCCACCAGGAAGCGCGCAAAGTGCGTGCGCGAGATCAGCTCCGGATTGCCGGCGTACGTCAGCGCGCCTTCATAGGCACCGTGGATGCCCACGGCCGCCAGGCTGGCCGCCATTTCACGGGCACGCTCGCCACGGCCGCCGCGCGTCTGGCGCAGGCCTTGCTTCATGCTCTCGTTCTCGGCGTCGAAACCGAGTCCGACGATGTGCACGGTCTGGCCGGCGAAGGTGATGGAGATTTCGGTGCCTGTCAGGTAGGGCAGGCCGTGCGCGCGGGCCGCCGCCATGGCGCGCTGCTGGCCGCCGATCTCGTCGTGGTCGGTCAGCGCCCAGAGCTCCACGCCGTTGGCGTGCGCGCGTGCGGCCAGTTCCTCGGGCGTGAGGGTGCCGTCGGACACCACAGAGTGGCAATGCAGGTCGGCGTTGAGGATGGAACTCACGAAGTGCATTTTAGGCGCAGGGCGGTTTGCCTGCCGCTGCTGGCACAATGGCCGCATGCCGAATTGCATTGAACCTTGGTGCGTTTTCCCGGGCTGCGTCCGGGAGGACATTCGGCATCCCTGCTGACGTCGTGCCCATGGTCTCCCTCGATCTGCGTTCCCTCATTGTCATGAGCGGCATCCTGAGCCTGCTGCTGGCGGTCATGGTCTTTTTTCTGCGCCTGAGCTATCCGCGCAGCATCCGCGGGCTGGGGCTCTGGGCGGCCGCGAATGCATGGATTTTTCTGTCCACCGCGCTGTTTGCCGGACGCGGCATCCTGCCTGATGTCGTGACCATCGTGGCGGCCAATCTGGTCCTGCTGCTCGGCATGGTGTCCTACCACGCAGGCGTCGAGCAGTTCTTCGGGCGCCGACCGGCCTGGTCGCGCTGGGCCGGCCTGCTGGTGCTGCTGGCACTGCCCTTCTACTGGTACGCCTTCGTCGAGCCGAACTACAACGCCCGCGTGATCCTGGTCAGCCTGACATGGGCTGGCATCTTCCTCGCCATGGCCTGGCGGATCTGGAGCGAGGGGGCCAAGACGTTCTCCACGCGCTTCACAGGCGTGGTCCTGCTGCTTCACGTGATGGTGCTGTTGCTGCGCTTCGCCTCCGCCTGGATGCCGCTGGCCGAGGAAGGGCTGTTCACCCCCTCGCGCGTGCAGGCCCTCTACGTGGGTTCCAACGCCGTGATGCTCCTGGCGCTGGGCATGGGGCTGATCCTCATGGCTGGCGACCGACTGCGCGCCGAGTTCGAGTACCTGGCCTCGCACGATGCCCTGACCCATGTGCTGACGCGCCGTGTGTTCTTCGAGATCTGCGAGCAGGAACTCGCCCGCTGCCGCCGTCATGGCCGCAGCATGGCCCTGCTGATCCTGGACATCGACCATTTCAAGGCCATCAACGATGTGCATGGTCACCAGACGGGCGACCGCGTGCTGGTGGATTTCGTGCAGCGCGTCGCCGCGCTGCTGCGCCGGCCAGACCAGCTGGCGCGTTTCGGTGGCGAGGAGTTCGTCCTGCTCCTGCCCGAGACCAGCCCGGAGGAGGCCATCACGGTGGCCGAGCGCATCCTCGTGCAGGTTGCCGCACCGCGCGAGGGCTTGCCGGCCATCACCGTGAGCATCGGTCTGGCGACCAACCGTCCCGATGAGGAAAAGATCGACACCTTGCTGGCGCGTGCCGACAAGGCGCTCTACAAGGCCAAGGACGAGGGGCGCAACCGCATCGCCCAGGCCTGAGGCCAGCTCAGACTTCGGCGCCCTCGACCAGAAAGCGCACGCGGCGCACGCCCTGCCACTCGTCGGCATCGAGCCGGAAGGCCAGCAGCACACGCGAGGGCAAAGGCTCGGTATGGCTGAACCAGATGCCGTCCACCGGCTGGCCCTGGTGTTTGAGCTTGAGCGCGAGATGCTTCTCGCCGACCAGGCGCTGCGAGATCACTTCCACCTCTTCGCTGAAAGTGGGCGGCGCAAAGCCCTGGCCCCAAACCTCGCGCTGCAGCGTATCCACCATGTCGGCGCGGCGGTACTCCACGGGCAGCACGCCGTCGGTCTCGAGCCGGCGCGTCAGCGTGGCAGCGTCCAGCCACTCCTGCGCCACCTCGGCCAGGCCCTGCTCGAAGCTGTCCAGGTGTTCCTCGGCGATGGTGCAGCCGGCCGCCATGGCGTGACCGCCGAAGCGCAGCAGCACGCCCGGGTAGCGCTTGGCCACCAGGTCCAGCGCATCGCGCAGGTGGAAGCCGGGGATGGAGCGGCCCGAGCCCTTGAGCTCGTGCTCCTTGCCCGGCGCTTGGCTGGCGGCAAAGACGAAGCTGGGGCGGTGTAATTTGTCCTTGAGGCGCGAAGCCACGATGCCGACCACGCCCTCGTGAAAGTCGGGGTCAAACACGCAGATGGCCGGCGGGGGCTCCTCGTCGGGGTCGTAGAGCGATTCGACGATGTTCATGGCCTGCTCGCGCATATCGCCCTCGATCTCGCGCCGCTCGCGGTTGATGCCGTCCAGGGTCTTGGCCAGCTCGGCGCCGCGCGCGGGGTCATCGGTCAGCAGGCATTCGATGCCCAGCGTCATGTCGGCCAGGCGGCCCGCCGCATTGATGCGCGGGCCCAGGGCGAAACCGAAATCGAAGGTGGTGGCCACGGCCGCCTTGCGCCCGGCCACCTCGAACAGCGCGGCCAGGCCGGGCGGCAGGTTGCCGGCGCGCACGCGTCGCAGGCCCTGCGCCACCAGGCGACGATTGTTGGGGTCGAGTTTGACCACATCGGCCACGGTGCCCAGGGCCACCAGAGGCAGCAGCGCGTCCAGCTTGGGCTGGTTCTCGGCGGTGAAGACACCGCGCTGGCGCAATTCGGCGCGCAGCGCCAGCAGCACGTAGAACATCACGCCGACGCCGGCGATGGATTTGCTCTCGAAGGTGCAGCCTGGCTGGTTGGGGTTGACGATGACCTCGGCCTCGGGCAGGGCCGGACCGGGCAGGTGGTGGTCGGTCACCAGCACCTGCAGGCCCAGCTCGCGCGCCAGGGCTACGCCCTCCACGCTGGCGATGCCGTTGTCCACCGTGATCAGCACGTCGGCGCCGCTGTCCTTCACGCGCCGGGAGATGGGCGGGGTCAGGCCGTAACCATCGACCACGCGGTCGGGCACCAGGTAGCTCACGTGCTGCGCGCCCAGCATGCGCAGGCCGCGCACACCCACGGCGCAGGCGGTGGCGCCGTCGCAGTCGTAGTCGGCCACGATGCAGAGCTTCTTGTTTTGCGCAATCGCGTCGGCCAGCAGCACGGCCGCCTCGGCGGCGCCCTTGAGCGTGGCCGGTGGCAGGAGCCGCGCCAGCGCGTCGTCGAGTTCGTCCTTGGAGGACACGCCGCGTGCCGCGTACAGCCGCGCCAGCAGCGGGTGGATGCCGGCCTGTTCCAAGGCCCAGGCGGCGCGCGGGGGAATGTCTCGGGTGACGATCTTCATGTCGGGCCGAGTATGTCAGAGAGCGGCTGCGGCCTGAAACGTTGCAGCAGGCGGGCCCAGGCACTGCGGGGCGCGGGCGTATAGCGGCGTGCGACGAGTTCGCTGCACAGCGTGAGCGTCACCGATTGCCCTGCCTCCAGCGCGGCCTGCATCGGTACGAGCTCCGCATCCAGTGCCTGCCAGTCGCGAGCCCAGCGCGCCCAGTCGCCCTGCACGGCGGCGGCGACCAGGTGCTCATGCACCAGCAGCGGCTGTACCTTGGCCGGCACCGTGGAAAGGGCGCCGCCCCCGCTGAGCCAGAAGGAATTGACCGCCATGGCACCGCGCTCGGCACGTGCGTCGGTGACCGCATGGGTGTAGAGCAGCATCTGCATTTCGTTCTGCAGGCGGCGCAGCAGCGGGGAGTCTGGCAACCAGGGCGCCACGTTGCGGCCGACCACCCGCTCTGGCGCCGCGCCGAGCAAACCGCGCAGGGGTTCACCCTGGGCCAGCCAGCGCAGCGGCGTATCGAAGTGCAGGGTGATGCCGTCCTCGGCAAAAAAGGGTTGCATCGCGGCCAGCAGGGCGCGCGACTCGTCCTCGCGCAAGTCCAGTGCCTTGGGGTCACCCAGGCTCACGCGGGCCTGCCCGATCTCCCAGTGACTGGGGGTGACGAAGGCCCAGGCCGATGCGCCCGCCCCGGGCAGGCCCAGAGCGTGGGCGCGCAGCGCGGCCCAGGCGGGCGCCTGCGGGTCCAGGCCCTGGGCCTGTGCTTGCAGGCGTTCGTGTGCGCTGATGGGGCTGTTCTCGGGCAGGGTGAGGGCCGGCTCGGGGCTGAGCCTTTGCAGCAGGGTTTGGAGCGTTGGTAACTGCAGTTCGTGCAGGACGGGCTTGGCGGCGGGGTCGTCGCTGAGGGCATAGGGGATGAGGACTTGCATTGCGTGCATTTTCCGCTCTTGTCGTTCTTGGAGTAGCCGCTTCTCATTTCTCTGTTTCTTCCCCCCCCCTATCCCCCCCGCCCCTTTCCACCCCCGCCGGGGTGGAAAGGGGAGCCTGATTTGACCTTTGGCCTCCGGCTGCGCTTCTACGGCACGGGCCGTCCCCGCCACTCTTTTGGGCCGAGACTTAAAGGGGCCGGTCGTAGTCAATTGCAGTGATCCCTTCCGCGCACGGCGGTGCTCGTTCCGACCTACCGCTTTCGAGCCCAAAACGCCGCCCCCACACCGCCTTGTCTCGTCGCTGGCGCGCAGCCGCCAGCCAGAACCGCGCTGACCCGGCGCCGTTGACTACGACCGTGTCCCGTAACTGCAGGCGCGCAAGCCCGTACCGCGCCCTTACGCGCCGTAGAAGCGTAGCCGGCGCGCAATTCCAAAATCGGGCTCCCCTTTCCGCCCCGGCGGGGGTGGAAAGGGGCGGGGGGGATAGGGGGGGGGAAGAGTAGGCAGAAACAAGCACAAATCCAGAAGAAGAGAAGTGAAGCCGGAAACCCAGATAATCCAGACACACCAAAATGCAAATCCCCTACGAACTCCTCCTCGGCTGGCGCTACACCCGCGCCGGCCGCGCCACCCGGCGCAACGGCTTCATCTCCTTCATTTCGGGCGTGTCCATGCTGGGCATCGCGCTCGGGGTGGCTGCGCTCATCATCGTGCTCAGCGTGATGAACGGCTTCCAGAAGGAAGTGCGCGACCGCATGCTCGGCGTGGTCTCGCACATCGAGATCTTCTCGCCTTACGGTACGGCCCTGCCCGACGTGGCGAAGACGCTGTCCGAGGTCAGGGCCAACCCGCAGGTGATCGGTGCGGCGCCCTTCATCGGCACGCAGGCCCTGCTGGCACGCGGCGAAGACATGAAAGGCGCCATCGTGCGCGGCATCGACCCGGCGTTGGAGGGGGAGGTGACCGAGTTGGCCGCCACCTTGCGCGGCGGCGCGCTGGACCGGCTGGTGTCCGGCGAGTTCGGCATCGTGCTGGGGCGCGACCTGGCGCGCCAGCTTGGCCTGCAACAGGGCGACAAGGTGACCCTGGTGGCGCCCAGCGGGCAGGTCACGCCGGCCGGTGTGGTGCCGCGCCTGAAACAGATGACGGTGGTGGGCACCTTCGATTCCGGCCACTACGAATACGACGCGGGGCTGGTCATGCTGCATGTGGACGATGCCGCGCGCATCTTCCGCCTGGAAGGACCCACTGGCATCCGCCTCAAGCTGAAAGACCTGCACCAGGCGCGCGAGGTGGGTGCGCAGCTGGCTGGCACGCTCAGCGGTGAGCTGCTGATCCGCGACTGGACGCGCCAGAATCGCAACTGGTTCGCTGCTGTGCAGCTGGAAAAACGCATGATGTTCATCATCCTCACGCTCATCGTGGCGGTGGCCGCCTTCAACCTGGTGAGTACCCTGGTGATGACCGTGACCGACAAGCGCGCCGACATCGCCATCCTGCGCACCCTGGGCGCCAGCCCGGCCAGCATCATGGGTATCTTCGTGGTGCAGGGCGCCACGGTGGGCGTGATCGGCACCCTGTCCGGCCTCTTGCTGGGCCTGGGGGTTGCCTTCAACATCGACGTCATCGTGCCCGCGCTGGAAAGTCTGCTGCAAGCCAGCTTCCTGCCGCGTGACATCTACCTGATCAGCCGCATGCCCAGCGATCCGCAAAGCAGCGACATCCTGCCCATCGGTGTGATCTCCCTGGTGCTGGCCTTTCTCGCCACCCTCTACCCGAGCTGGCGCGCCAGCCGCGTGAACCCCGCGGAGGCGCTGCGTTATGAGTGAGGCGATGAATCAGAACAAGATCGTGCTGCAGGCCCAGGACCTGGACAAGCGCTACAGCGAAGGCCGGCTGGACGTGCACGTGCTGCGTGGCGTGGACCTGCAGGTGCATGCGGGCGAGATCCTCGCCGTGGTTGGCGCCTCGGGTTCGGGCAAGAGCACGCTGCTGCATCTGCTGGGCGGGCTTGATGCGCCCACGAGCGGCCATGTGCAGCTCATGGGCCAGGATTTCTCCACGCTCTCGCAGGCGGTTCAGGGCCAGTTGCGTAACCGGCACCTCGGCTTTGTCTACCAGTTCCACCACCTGCTGCCCGAGTTCAGCGCGCAGGACAACGTGGCCATGCCGCTGTGGATCCGCCGCATGGACCGCGCCCAGGCCGGTGAGGTCGCCGCCCGCATACTCAGCGCCGTAGGCCTGAAAGAGCGACTGCATCACCGCCCGGCTGAACTGTCAGGCGGCGAGCGCCAGCGCGTGGCCATCGCCCGCGCCCTGGTCACGCAGCCGGCCTGCGTGCTGGCCGACGAGCCCACCGGCAACCTGGACCGCGGCACGGCCGAGGCCGTGTTCGAACTGATGCTGAAGCTGGCGCGCGAGCAGGGCACGGCCTTCATCGTCGTCACGCACGACGAGACGCTGGCGGCGCGCTGCCAACGCACCTTGCGCATTGTCCAGGGCCGATTGGCGGCTTGAGACCTGCGTCGTGACCGCGCCTGGCGGAGCAAACGCTGGGCAGCCTCGCGTTTCGGGAGGGGCAGCGTGGGCGCCCTCAGGCCACCCGGTGATACCAAAACATCGACAGCCCCGCGCCGATCAGCATGAACAATGCAGCGAGCAGGGCCAGCAGGGCCGACACCTCGGTTTCTTTCTTTTCCACACTCAGCCGTGAGCTCAGCGTCTCATAGACCTTCTTCAGGTCTTCGGCGGTGGCGGCGTGGAAGTACTCACCTTGGGTGCGGTGGGCGATGGCCTTGAGGGTTTCCTCGTCCAGGCGAACGTGCATGGACCAGCCCTCGAAGCCGATGGTTTCTCCGTTGACGGTTCCCACACCGACGGTATAGACGCGCACGCCGCGGTCGGCGGCCATCTTGGCGGCGTCCAGCGAGTCGATGCCTGTGGTGCGCTGGCCGTCGGTCAGCAGGATGATGGCCGCCGGGCCGTAGGAGCCGGGCGCCACGGGGGTGAATTCCTTGGCCGTCGGCGCCGGCTGGTCGATGGATACACCGCGCTGGCGCCCATAGGTCAGGTTGCCGATGTCGATGCCGGCGTCCGGGAACAGCGTGGCCAGCGAGAGCACGATGCCGTTGCCGATGGCGGTGCCCCGCTGCAGCTGGAAGCGGTCGATCGCCGAGGCCAGATCCTCGCGGTTGTGCGTGGGAATCTGCGCCACCTGCGCCGAGCCGGCAAAGGCCACGATGCCCACCTTCACGTTGCGCGGCAATTCGGTGAGGAAGGCCTTGGCCGCGTTCTGCGAGGCGACCAGCCGGTTGGGCTGCACATCGGCAGCGCGCATGCTGCCCGAGACGTCCATGGCCAGCATGATGGTCTCCTGCTGGGTTGGCAGGGTGATGACCGCCAGCGGCCGTGCCGCAGCCAGCAGCAGGGCGGTGATGGCCAGCAGGAAGAGCACGGGAGGCACATGGCGCCGCCAGGAGGCCACCCCCATGGCCTGGCGCACCAGGCCCAGGCTGGCGTAGCGCAGGGCGACCTTGTTCCTGCGCCGCAGCAGCCACAGGTACAGGAGCACCAGCAGCGGCGGGAGCAGGAGCAGCCAGAGCATGGCGGGCCAGTGGAAGTTCATGGCAGGGCCTCGACAGGTTTCTTGTGCACCAGTCGCAGATGGGCGGGCGCGGGTGCCGAGCGGGTGCGGCTGCGCTGGCGGCGAAGTTCGGTGAAGCGCAGCAGGCTGGACACCAGCTCGTCGTCGGTGGCCAGCTCCAGCGTGTCGACGCCGGCCCGTGCCAGCGTCTGACGCAAGGCTTCCTCGCGCTGCGCGGCCAGCTGGGCAAAGCGCGCGCGAAAGCCGGCGTCGCTGGTGTCCACCATCAGCAGCTCGCCGGTCTCGGCGTCCTGCAGGGGGATGAGGCCGAGGTCGGGCAGCGCCTGTTCCAGCGGGTCGTACAGGCGCACCGCCACCACCTCGTGGCGCAGGGCCAGTTGGGCCAGCGGGCGCTCCCAGCCGTCCTCGCTGATGAAGTCGGAGAGCACGAAGACCGTGCTGCGCCGGCGCATCAGGTGGCCCGCGCTCCCCAGCAGGTCCTGCAGGCGCGTGAGGCCTGGGGGTTCCTGGCCCGGGGGCGGTGCGGCCTGCACGCGCTGCAGCAACTGCAGCACGTGGCGCCGCCCACTGCCCGGGGGCAGCACGGCCTGCACGCCGCCGTTGTAGAGCACGGCGCCCACGCGGTTGCCGTGGCGCGTGAGCAGGCGTGCCAGCACCGCCACGAAGTCGGCCAGTTGCTCGCGCTTGCTGCGCGTGCCCGAGCCGAAGTCCACCGAGGGGCTCAAGTCCAGCAGGAACCAGGCGCTCATCTCCCGGTCTTCGGTGTAGACGCGCACATGCGGCACCTGCAGCCGGGCGGTGACGTTCCAGTCGATGTGGCGCACGTCGTCGCCAGGCTGGTATTCGCGCAGGTCGGCCAGGTCCAGGCCGGCGCCCCGCAGCAGCGTGCGGTAGTCGCCCTGCAGCAGGCCGTCCAGGCGGCGCAGCACCGTCCACTCCAGGCGGCGCAGGGCCTGCTCGGCGGATTCGGGGGCGGGCTGGGCGTTTTGCATCTCAGAAACTGCGCTTCGCCATTTGTGAGGCGCAACGCATAAGGCGATCCAAGCGGGGAACGCCGTGGAACCGGCTTCGCCGGGCCACTGACGTTGCCCCCTTGAGGGGGGAGGCGGCTGCACGCAGTGAGCAAGCAACGGGGGGGAGCATATTCAGGCCACCTTTGCCTCATGCTCCAGCACCTTGGCGGGCAGCGGCACGTGCGCCATGAACTTGTCGATCAGGGTGTCCACCTCCAGGCCTTCGGAGAGTGCTTCGTAAGACAGCACCAGGCGATGCCGCAGTACGTCGTGCACCAGGTCGCCCACGTCCTCAGGCAGGACGTAGCTGCGCCCGCGCAGCAGGGCCAGGGCGCGTGCGCCTTCGATGAGGCTGATGGTGGCGCGCGGGCTGGCGCCGTAGCTCAGCAGGCGGGCCGTGTCCTTGAGACCGGCGCGCGCCGGTTCGCGCGTGGCGGCGACGAGCTTCACCGCGTACTGCACCAGGGCCGGGTCCACATAGACCTCGCGGCAGAGCTTCTGCAAGGCGGCGAGTTGCTCGGTGGTGCCGACGGCCGCCACCCGCACGACCGCGCCCGTGACGCGCTGCACGATGACAAATTCCTCTTCTTCGCTCGGATAGTCCACCTTGACCTTGAACATGAAGCGGTCCACCTGCGCCTCGGGCAGGGGGTAGGTGCCTTCGGTCTCGATGGGGTTTTGCGTGGCCATGACCACAAAGGGTTCGGGCACGGCGTGGCTGGTGCCGGCGATGGTCACCTGGCGCTCCTGCATCACTTCCAGCAGCGCGCTCTGCACCTTGGCTGGCGCGCGGTTGATCTCGTCAGCCAGCAGCAGGTTGGCGAAAACCGGGCCCAGCGTGGTGCTGAAATCGCCGGTCTTCTGGTTGTAGATGCGCGTGCCCACCAGGTCGGCGGGCACCAGATCGGGCGTGAACTGGATGCGGCGGAACTGGCCCTGCATCACCTGGGCCAGGGTCTTGATGGTCAGGGTCTTGGCCAGGCCGGGCACGCCTTCGACCAGCAGGTGCCCCTGGGCCAGCAGGGCCACCATGACGCGCTCCAGAAAGCGGTCCTGGCCGACCACCACACGTTTGACCTCGTAGAGGATCTGCTCCATCAGGCGGGCCGAGTCGGCGGCGGGGCGGTGGATGTCGTTCATGGGGGCCTTTCCAGGGTCTGTTCACGCTAAAAGGGATGCATGCCCACGGCCGAGGCCGCGTTCTCGATGGGCACGGCAAAGCCGATGCCGATGAAGGTGCGCTGTTCGTTCGGGTTGAGGATGGCGGTGACGATGCCCACCACCTCGCCGTCCAGGGTGACCAGCGGCCCGCCCGAATTGCCGGGGTTGGCCGCTGCATCGAACTGGATCAGATTGCCGATCTGCTGCTTGCCCTCGGGCGAACGGAAGCTGCGCTTGAGCCCCGAGATCACTCCGCTGGAGACCGAGGGGCCAATGCCGAAGGGGAAGCCCACGGCCACCACGCCGTCGCCGGGCTGCAGTTCGGCCGTGGAGCGCAGGGTGGCGGCGTGCAGGTCATCGGGCAGCTTCTGGGCCTGCAGCACGGCCAGGTCGTTGTGGGCCTGCGCGCCCGTCATGCGGGCCGCCGAGCGTGTGCCGTCGTGGAAGGTCAGTTCAATGCGCTGGGCACCGGCCACCACGTGCAGATTGGTGAGGATCACGCCGCTGTCCACGATGACCACGCCGCTGCCCAGGCCGTGCTCCTTCTCTTCCCCGTCCTTGTCCGTCACGAAGCCGGCCACGCGCACCACCGAGGGGGCAACGACCGCCGCAGCACGGGCGGCGGGTGAGGGCAGGTTGGCCGTCTCCAGCGTCTTGAGGACGGCGGCGTCGATGTCCTGCTGGGTCAGCTTGCGCTGCGCGGCCCCCGGCCAGAGGGCCTGGACCAAGAGCACCAGCAGGGCGGCCATGGCCAGCCAGCGCCAGTGCTGCTCCTGCCAGCGTGGCAGGCGCTCGCGCCAAGGGCGCGGGGTCGATGCGAGGGGGGTGGCGTCCGCGGCAGGCAAGGCCGGCTCTGCCGCGCTGGCGGGGCCACGGGGCGAACGGCTGTACAGGGCAGGCTGGCGCATGCGTACACCTGGGGTGTTGGGCCACCGATAGGGCGGCGTCGCAGCAACGGTAGCACGGCTGGCCGTTTTTTGCATCCGCGGCCTGCCCGGGGCCAGGGTCATGCGGCATCATCGGGGCATGCCAATGACTGGATGGATCGACACCCATTGCCACCTGGACGCGCCGGAGTTCGCGGCTGACGTGGCCGAGGTGCGCGAGCGCGCCCGCCAGCGCGGCGTGGTCCATTGCGTGCTGCCCGCCGTTCAGGTGGCGCATTTTGAGGCGACGCGCGCCCTGGCGCACCAGTTCGGTGACAGCTACGCCCTGGGCATCCACCCGCTTTACGTGAAAGACGCGCAGGACGGCGACCTGGCCCGGCTGGACGCCGCCCTGGCCGAGCACCGCGAGGACCCGCATCTTGTGGCCGTGGGCGAAATCGGGCTGGACTACTTCGTTCCCGAGCTTTGTGAAACGCCGCTGCGCGAGCGGCAGGAACATTTCTATGTGGAGCAGCTCAGGCTGGCCCGCAAGCACGGCCTGCCGGTGATTCTGCATGTGCGGCGCTCGGCCGACATGTTGCTCAAGGGCTTGCGCGCCGTCGGGGGTGGCCAGCCCTGGCAGGGCATTGCCCATGCCTTCAACGGCAGCCTGCAGCAGGCCCAGGCTTTCATCGGGCTCGGCTTGAAGCTGGGTTTCGGTGGCGCGCTGAGCTACGAGCGCGCGCAGAACCTGCGCCGGCTGGCCGCCGAACTGCCGCTGGAGGCCATCGTGCTGGAGACGGATTCGCCCGACATGCCGCCGCACTGGCTGTACACGACGGCCGGGCAACGTGCGGCGGGTGAAGCGCAGGGGCGCAACGAGCCGGGGGAACTGCCGCGCATTGCGGAGGTGCTGGCCGGGTTGCGGGGGCTGGAGCCGGCGGTGCTGGCGCGGCAGACGCGTGAGAATGCCAAGGACGCCTTGCCGCGCATGCACATCGCGAGTTCGGCTCCGGCATGAGACCACGACCCCTGCAGGGCCTGCCGCCTTTGGTGAGTGTGGCTACCCGTCTGCTCATTCTCGGCAGCTTTCCGAGCGTGGCGTCCTTGCAGTCTCAGCAGTACTACGCGCACCCGCAGAACCACTTCTGGAAGATCCTGCAGGCCCTGTGGCCGGCGCATCCCTTGCCTGGGCGTGAGCAGTACGCCGAACGTTGTGCCTGGGTGCTGGCGCATGGGCTGGGCATCTGGGATGTCTACGCGAGTTGCGAGCGGGAGGGCAGTCTGGATTCGGCCATCCGCAACCCCGAGGTCAATGACTTTGCGGCCTTGCGGCGGCGTTGCCCGCAATTGCGGCTGATCGTGCACAACGGCGGTGAAAGCTTCCGGCATGCCAAGTCGGTCCGTTCAGCCCTGGGCGTGGAGGACTTTCCGCTGGTGAAGTTGCCGTCGACAAGTCCGGCAAATGCTTCGTGGAGCTTTGAACGAAAGCTGAGCGCCTGGCGGGAGGCTGTGGTTCAGGCGGGGTTGTTGTGATTTGGCTGGGTGTTGTTTCTTTTTGCGAAGCACCTTTCTTTCCCCCACTCATCCCCCCGCCCTTCTCTTCCCCCGCCGGGGTAGAGAAGGGAGCCTGGATTTCGCTTTTGGTTTTTTGACCACGCTTCTACGGCGCGTGGCGTCGCCACCGTCTGTGAGTGCGGGCATTTCAGGCTTGCGGTCGTAGTCAAAGGATGCTGATCCTTGCGCCCCGAACGGCAGGCCGCGCGCGGCCTGCCGTGAACGAGTCAAGATTGCACCATGCCGCGCATCTCCTGCCTCGCTGCTGGGCGGCGCAGCCGCCAGCCGTGGCGTGCAATTTCGGTCGAGTTCTCTACGACCGCGTGCCTGCGGTCGAGGTGAGCCAACCCGCACCGCGACCTCACCTGCCGTAAATGCGTAGCCGGCGCGCCCAGGTCAAATCAAGGCCCCCTTCTCTACCCCGGCGGGGGTAGAGAAGGGCGGGGGGATGAGTGGGGGGGCAGACCAGGCGACGCCAGTCAAAACCACGAACTGCCAGAAGAAAACGACAGCGATAATCCCCTTCACCTTGAGCAAACAAAAAGCCACCCTCCCCGAAGTCCACTTCTCCGACGAAGGCCCCATCCGCCATCTGCATCTGGATTCGATCTGGATCCAGGGCTCCATGGACACCCGGGACCCGACGCACCTGGTGCACGAGTACATCCAGCGGATGATGGCTTGGCTCTTGTTTGTTGCGCCGAGCACCGTCACGAAACGCCAGGCCGTTCAGCTGGGCCTGGGCGCCGGTTCGCTGACCAAGTTCTGCGCCAAGGTCGTGCGCATGAAGACGACGGCCATCGAGCTCAACCCGCAGGTGCTGGCGGCCTGCCGCGGCTGGTTCAAGCTGCCCGCGGACACGACGAGGATGCAGGTCATCCTGGCCGACGCGGCCAAGGAAATTCAGAAGCCCGAGTGGTTCGGTACGGTGGACGCGCTGCAGGTGGACCTGTACGACCAGGAGGCGGCAGCGCCCGTGCTCGACAGTGCCGAGTTCTATGCCCATTGCCGCCGCCTGCTGACGGAAGAGGGTTGCATGACGGTCAACCTCTTCGGGCGCTCCTCCAGCTATGCCAGGAGCGTGGACAAGATCGCCGCCGCCTTTGGTCGCGAGGCCGTCTGGGCCTTCAAGGCGACGCGCGAAGGCAACACCGTGGTGCTGGCCCAGCGCACGCCCTCGCGTCCGAAGCGCGCCGAGCTTGCCGAGCGCGCCGAAATCATCCAGACTCAGTGGGGCCTGCCGGCACCCAAGTGGCTGCGCGGCTTCAAACCCATTGCTGACCTGTAAACCATCCATGAGCGCCCAGCCCAAACTCAAGAGCCTGTCCAAGTCGGAGCACGTGGGGCCGGTGGACTGGCGCCGTCTGGTCGAGTGGCTGCAGGCCGACGGCGTGATCGCCGACGACGAGGCGCAGCGCACCATCGCACGCTGTTCGCAGGCCGAGAGCGCCCAGCATGCGCTGTTGCGCCTGGCCAGCGTCTCGATCCGTCGTGCGGTCGATCACAAGCCAATGGACGTGGAAAGCCTCACGCAGTGGCTGGCCGGCCGCGCCGGGCTGGACTACCTGCGCATCGACCCGCTGAAGGTGGACGTGGGCAAGGTGGCCGACAGCATGAGCGCGGCCTACGCCGAGCGCCACAAGGTGTTGCCGGTGCAGGTGCTGCCCAATGAAGTGGTGGTGGCCACGGCCGAGCCCTACATCACCGACTGGGTGGGCGAGGTCGAGCGCCAGACCCGGCGCAGTGTGCGCCGGGTGATCGCCAGCCCGGGCGAGATCACGCGCTACACCGCCGAGTTCTTTGCCCTGGCCAAGTCGGTGCGCTCGGCCATGAAGTCGGGCAGCGGCAACACGGGTGCCAGCTTCGAGCAGCTGGTGGAGCTGGGCAAGAGCAACAAGCAACTCGACGCCAACGACCAGAGCGTCGTGCAGGTGGTGGACTGGCTGTGGCAATACGCCTTCGACCAGCGGGCCAGTGACATCCACCTGGAGCCGCGGCGCGAGCAGGGCGTGATCCGCTTCCGCATCGACGGCGTGCTGCACCCGGTCTACCAGATGCCTATGGGCGTGCTCACGGCGATGACGGCGCGCATCAAGTTGCTGGGCCGCATGGACGTGATCGAGAAACGCCGTCCGCAGGACGGCCGGATCAAGACGCGCAACCCCGGTGGCGACGAGGTGGAGATGCGTATTTCCACCCTGCCTACGGCTTTCGGCGAGAAGATGGTGATGCGTATCTTCGACCCGGACACCACGGTCAAGGACCTGGCCGAGCTGGGCTTCTCCCCGCACGACGCGCAGCGCTGGGAGACGCTGGTCAAGCGCCCGCACGGCATCATCCTCGTGACCGGGCCCACGGGCTCGGGCAAGACCACCACGCTGTATTCCACGCTGAAACGGGTGGCGACCGAAGAGGTCAACGTCAGCACCGTGGAGGACCCGATCGAGATGATCGAGCCGGCCTTCAACCAGACCCAGGTGCAGCCGCAACTGGACTTCGGTTTCCCCGAGGGCCTGCGCGCCTTGATGCGGCAGGACCCGGACATCATCATGGTGGGCGAAATCCGCGACCTGGAGACCGCCGAGATGGCGGTGCAGGCGGCGCTCACCGGTCACCTGGTGTTTTCCACCCTGCACACCAATGACGCCCCCTCGGCCATCACGCGCCTGATGGAGCTGGGCATTCCGCCCTATCTGCTCAACGCCACGGTGCTGGGCGTTCTGGCGCAGCGACTGGTGCGCACCCTGTGCAAGCAGTGCAAGCAGCCGGACGAGGCGGCCACGCGCGAGCAGCTGGGCGAGATGGTGAAGCCCTGGAACATCAGCGGCGGCTACAAGCCTTTCAAGCCGGTGGGCTGCGTGGACTGCCGCATGACGGGCTACCAGGGCCGCATGGGGCTGTACGAGCTGCTGGTGATCAGCGAGGCCTTCAAGGACAAGGTCAGCAAGGAGCCCAATATCGACGCGCTCAAGCGCCAGGCCGTGGCCGACGGCATGCGGCCGCTGCGCCTGGCCGGTGCCTTGCGTGTCGCCGAGGGGCTGACGGTCATCGACGAGGTGCTGGGTGCCACGCCGCCCCTGACCTGATCCAGACTGGTGCGAGGCCACGGCGCACACCGGTCCTCGACCTAGGGTATTCCCTGCCGATCAGCGAGCGTTAGCAAGGGCGGAATAGGTGTAATCCACATCCGGCATGAGTGTTATTCGGGGGGAGAATCCCGAGTGTTTCGGGCACGGCCCGTAGGAGACAAGTTCGTGAGATTCATCAAGAGTGAAAAAGATTTTTACTCCGGCCTGATGTTCACCATCGTGGGTGCTGCATTTGCCATCGGGGCGACCAACTACAACATCGGTACCGGCGCCCGCATGGGCCCCGGCTACTTCCCGCTGATGCTGGGGATCATCCTCGCCCTGCTGGGTGGGATGATCACCTTCAAGGGCGTGGTGACCAGGACGGAGACGGGGGACAAGCTGGGCGGCATGGCCTGGCGGCCGCTGGTCTACATCATCGGCGCCAACGTGCTCTTCGGCATTCTGCTCGGTGGCCTGCCCAAGTTCGGCCTGCCCGCCATGGGCCTGGTTCCCGCCATCTACGGCCTGACCATCCTGGCCAGCCTGGCGGGCGAGAAGTTCAAGTTGCGTGAGGTGCTGGTCCTGGCCACCATCCTGGCCATCATCAGCTACGGTGCGTTCGTGAAACTGCTCAACCTGCAGTTCCAGGTCTGGCCTGCTTTCATCACGGGCTGAGGAGCACAAGAATATGGAATTCGATCTTTTCAACAACCTCTCGCTGGGTTTCGGCGTCGCCTTCACCTTCCAGAATTTGCTGTATTGCTTCATCGGTGTGCTGCTGGGCACGCTGATCGGTGTGCTGCCGGGCGTGGGCCCGATCGCCACCATCGCCATGCTGCTGCCCGCCACCTATGCGCTGCCCCCGGTGGCTGCGCTGATCATGCTGGCCGGTATCTACTACGGTGCCCAGTACGGCGGCTCCACCACCGCCATCCTGGTCAACCTGCCGGGTGAGTCCTCTTCGGTGGTGACCGTGATCGACGGCTACCAGATGGCGCGCAAGGGCCGGGCGGGCCCGGCGCTGGCCGCTGCCGGCATGGGCTCCTTTTTCGCCGGCTGCGTGGGCACGCTGATCCTGGCCGCCTTCGCCGCCCCCTTGACGGAAGTCGCCTTCAAGTTCGGCCCGGCCGAGTACTTCTCGCTGATGGTCCTGGGCCTGATCGGCGCCGTGGTGCTGGCTTCGGGTTCGCTGCTGAAGGCCGTCGCCATGATCATCCTGGGCCTGCTGCTGGGCCTGGTCGGCACCGACGTGAACTCGGGCGTGGCGCGCTACTCCTTCGACATCCCGGAACTGACCGACGGCATCGGCTTCATCGTGATCGCCATGGGCGTGTTCGGCTACGGCGAGATCATCCAGAATTTGTCGCACCCGGAAGACAAGCGCGAGGTGTTCACCGGCAAGGTCACCCACATCTATC
The DNA here is from genome assembly GCA_030695415.1 of Hylemonella sp. GTDB lineage: Bacteria > Pseudomonadota > Gammaproteobacteria > Burkholderiales > Burkholderiaceae_C > Hylemonella. Next base: position 23,389 of record JAUYQZ010000044.1, on the reverse strand, counting down.
CGTCCAAGGAAGACTTCAAGCGCATGATCCCGGCGGTGCTGCGCGGTACGGCCCTGGGCTCCATGCTGGGCATCCTGCCCGGCGGCGGTGCGCTGCTGTCGGCCTTTGCGGCCTACTCCATCGAGAAGAAGACCAAGCTCAAGCCGGGCGAGGTGCCCTTCGGTCAGGGCAATATCCGCGGCGTGGCCGCGCCCGAGTCGGCCAACAACGCCGGCTCGCAGACCTCCTTCATCCCGCTGCTGACGCTGGGCATTCCGCCCAACCCGGTGATGGCGCTGATGGTCGGTGCCATGACCATCCACAACATCCAGCCCGGGCCGCAGGTGATGACCAGCAACCCCGAGCTGTTCTGGGGTCTGATCGCTTCCATGTGGATCGGCAACCTGATGCTGATCGTCCTGAATCTGCCGCTGATCGGTATCTGGATCAAGCTGCTGTCCGTGCCCTACCGCTGGTTGTTCCCCGCCATCGTGCTGTTCTGCGCCGTGGGCGTGTACTCCACCAACAACAACACCTGGGATGTCTGGATGGTGGCCATGTTCGGCGTCATCGGCTACGGCTTTATCAAGCTGGGGGTTGAGCCCGCACCGCTGCTGCTGGGCCTTATCCTGGGCCCGATGATGGAAGAGAACCTGCGCCGTGCGCTGCTGCTGTCGCGCGGCGACTGGAGCGTGCTGGTCACGCGTCCGCTCTCGGCCACGCTGCTGGGCATGGCGCTGCTGCTGCTCATCATCGTGCTGCTGCCGTCGATCAAGTCCAAACGCGAGGAAGCCTTCGTCGAGGAGTGAGATCCCGCTGTTTCGTGCAACAGAAACGGCACCTTCGGGTGCCGTTTCTGTTCGATGCATTCTTCCTTGTCGCGTCATCGGATACCCCAGGATGGAGCCCACCATGAACTTCAACTACAGCACCCCCTACACCAGCACGCGCCTGCCGGTCTTCGCGCGCAATGTCGTCTCCACCTCGCACCCGCAGGCCGCGCAGGCCGGCCTGCGCATGATGCAGCAGGGCGGCAACGCCGTGGACGCCGCCATTGCCGCGGCGGCGGCGATGATGATCGTTGAGCCCGTCAGCAACGGCCTGGGCAGCGATGCCTTCGCCATCCTGTGGGACGGCAAGGAGCTGCATGGCCTCAACGCCTCGGGCCGTGCCCCGCAGGGCTGGACACCCGAGTACTTCCGCGCCAAGTACGGTGACGGTGCCAAGACGCCGCCCAAGCGCGGCATCGACTCGGTCACCGTGCCCGGCGCCGTGGCCGGCTGGGTGGCCTTGAGCGAGCGCTTCGGCAAGCTGTCCTTTGCCGACCTGCTGCAGCCGGCCATCGAGATCGCTGAGCGCGGTTACCTCATCCCTGTGGTGGTGCAGCAGAAGTGGGCCGCCGCCACGCCCGAGCTCAAGAGCGTGCCGGGGTTTGCCCAGAGTTTCCTACCCTGGGGCCGGGCGCCGAAGGTCGGTGAGCTGTTCCAGTTCAAGGCCGCGGCGCGTGCGCTGCGTGCCATCGCCCAGACCAAGGGCGAGGCCTATTACCGCGGCGAGATCGCCCAGGCCCTGGCGAGCTTCGCTGCCGAGTGCGGCGGTGCCCTGAAGGCCAGCGACCTCGCCGCCTACCAGCCCGAGTGGGTGCAGCCCCTGGCCAAGAATTACCGCGGCCACACCCTGCACGAGATCCCGCCCAACGGGCAGGGCATTGCCGCGCAGATGGCGCTGGGCATCCTGGACAAGTTCGACCTGGGCAGCCTGCCCGTGGACAGCGTGGATTCGCAGCACCTGCAGATCGAGGCCATGAAGCTGGCCTTCGCCGACGTCTACCGCTACGTGGCCGAGCCCTCGGCCATGCACGTGACGCCTGAGCAGATGCTGGACGATGCCTACCTGGCCAGCCGCGCCAAGCTCATCGATATGAAAAAGGCGCAGGACTTCAAGGCCGGCAACCCGGTCAAGGGCGGCACCATCTACCTCACGGCGGCCGACGAGAGCGGCATGATGATCAGCTTCATCCAGAGCAACTTCATGGGCTTCGGCTCGGGCTGCGTCGAGCCGACTTTCGGCATCAGCCTGCAGAACCGCGGTCACGGCTTCAACGTGGACCCGGCGGGTCACAACACAGCCAACCTGGTGGCGCCGGGCAAGCGGCCCATTCACACCATCATCCCCGCCTTCCTGACGAAAGACGGCCAGCCGGTGATGAGCTTTGGCGTGATGGGGGGCAATATGCAGCCGCAGGGCCACCTGCAGACCCTGGTGCGCATGCTGGACTACGGTCAGAACCCGCAGACCGCCTGTGACGCACCGCGCTGGCGCTACAACGCGGGCTTCGAGATCAACGTCGAGGCGACCATGAACCCGGCCACCGTGCAGGGCCTGTCGGCGCGCGGCCACCGGATGGAGGTCATCAACGACTCCTACCAGGACTTCGGCGCCGGCCAGTTCATCTGGCGCGCCGGCGACCCCAAGGTCGAAGGCTATATCGCGGCGAGCGACCCGCGCCGCGACGGCCAGGCCGCGGGCTACTGAGCCGCGAGGCAGGCGGGTGCCCCTCTCCCATTTCATTCAAACCTCACTCACAGGAACAACATCATGGATCTCGGAATTGCAGGCAAGTGGGCGCTGGTTGGTGGCGCGAGCAAGGGCTTGGGCTACGGGTGCGCGCAGGCGCTGGCGCGTGAGGGCGTCAACGTGGTGATCGTGGCGCGCGGTGCCGAGGCGCTGAACGCCGCCGCCGCCAGCCTCAAGGCTGAAGCCAAAGGCGTGGAGGTGATCGCCGTGGCGGTGGACATCACCACCGTGGCCGGGCGCGACGCCATCTTTGCCCAGCGCAAGGACTTCGACATCGTCGTCACCAACGCCGGTGGCCCGCCGCCCGGCGACTTCCGCGACTGGGACCGCGACACCTGGATCAAGGCGGTGGACGCCAACATGCTCACGCCCATCGAGCTCATCAAGGCCACGGTGGACGGCATGGCCGCGCGTGGCTATGGCCGCATCGTCAACATCACGTCCAGCGCGGTGAAAGCGCCCATCGACATCCTCGGCCTGTCCAATGGTGCGCGCAGCGGCCTGACCGGTTTTGTAGCCGGCGTATCGCGCAATGCCAGGATTGCGGCCAAGGGCGTGACCATCAACAACCTGCTGCCCGGCGCCTTCGACACCGACCGCCTCAAGCACACCATGGCGGGTGCGGCTCAGAAGACCGGCAAGCCCATCGAGGACATTGCCAACGCCCGCCGCATGACCATCCCGGCCCAGCGCTTCGGCACGCCCGAGGAGTTCGGCGCCATCTGCGCCTTCCTGTGCAGCCAGCACGGCGGCTACATCAACGGCCAGAACGTGTTGGCCGACGGCGGCGCCTATCCCGGAACGTATTGACGTGTGAGCGGCGTCAGCCGCTCGCACGTCAAGGGAACAAGGCAATGGGTTCAGGCATGACCGTAGGGCTGGCGCCCGATAGATCGCTGGCACATGGCGCCAGACCAGGGCACCCGTGGAACTGGCTAGGCCAGGCCACTGGGTGCGCCCCCCTCCCGCCGCAGGCGAGAGAGGGGGGAGCGGCGTGAGCCGCTCAGGGGGTGCTTTCCTTTATCGCCGTGCTGACGACACCACGATGCCGCAGACGATGAGCACGAAGGCGGCGCCGTGGTACAGCTGCGGCAACTCGCCCAGCAAGGCGGCCGACATCAGTGCCGCGAGCAGCGGCGTCAGGTTGCCGAAGAAGCTGGCGACGGTGGGGCCGGCACGTCGCACGCCGATGTCCCAGGCGCGGTAGGCCAGCAGGGCAGGGCCAACGGCCACGAAGACCAGTGCCAGCAGCAGCGGCCAGCCCCAGACGATGGGCTGGTCCACCACGGCCCATTCGCCCGCAGCGAACAGCGCCGACCAGGCCAGACCGAAGACGATCTGCGCCAGCAGGAAGGCCGCCCAGTCACTGCGGATGGCATCGGGCTCGCCCCCCGGGCGTGCCAGCATCCAGCTGTAGAAGGCCCAGCAGACGGCCGCGATCAGGATGTAGATGTCGCCCGGCAGCAACTGGACCTGCAGCAGCGTCTGGAGCTGGCCGCGGCTGAGCACCAGCAGCACCCCGCTGATCGAGAGCAGGGCGCCCAGCAACTGGCGCCTTGACACCGGCGCTGCGAAGAACAGGCGCCCGATGAGCTGCATCCATATCGGCATGCTGGCCGCCACCAGCGTCACGTTGATCGGCGAGGAGGTCTTGAGCGCCAGGTACTGCAATGCGTTGTAGGCGCCCACACTGACCAGGCCCAGCATGGAGAAACGCCGCCAGTTCTGCCACAGGCCGCTGTCACGACGCAGCACCCAGGCCGCCAGCGGCAGCAGGATCAGGCCGGCGAGCGCCCAGCGCAGCAGGTTGAGCATCATGGGTGGTACCAGTTCAGCTGCCATGCGGCCCACCACGGCATTGCCAGCCCACATGAGGGGCGGGAGGGTCAGGAGCAGGGCGGTGGAGGAAGTCAGGCGGGTTTGCATGCGTTGGCACTGTAGCAAGTCGACGTTGTGGCGGCCATCACCCGGATGGCATAGCCTGGCGGCCGGCAGGTAGTCGTATGCTCACGTAGAATTTTGTGCATCATAAATGGAGACACGACACATGACCCAGATCTCTTCCCGCGCCGTGCGCATCGACCAGCATGGCGGCCCCGAGCAGCTCAAGATCGTCGAGGTGATGGTGGGTGACCCCGGCCCGGGCGAGATCCGCATTCGCCACAAGGCCTGCGGCCTGAACTTTCTGGATGTCTACCAGCGCTCCGGTGTGTACCCGCTGTCCATGCCGGCACAGTTGGGCATGGAGGCCTCGGGCATCGTCGAGGCGGTGGGCGAGGGCGTCACGCACCTGAAGGCGGGCGACCGTGCCGCCTATGCCAGCCAGCCGCCGGGCGCCTACTGCGAAGTGCGCGTGATGCCGGCCAAGTGCGTCTGCAAGCTGCCCGATAACATCGACTTCGACACCGGCGCGGCCATGATGCTCAAGGGCCTGACGGTGCAGTACCTGCTCAACAAGACGCGCCCCGTCGAAGGGCTGCAGCCCGGTGATCACATCCTCTTCCACGCGGCCGCTGGTGGCGTGGGCCTGATCGCCTGCCAGTGGGCGAAGGCCCTGGGCCTGCAGCTGATCGGCACCGCCGGCTCGGACGCCAAGTGCGCGCTGGCGAAGGCCAACGGTGCGGCGCACGTGATCAACTACGCGACCGAGGACTTCCAGGCGCGCGTGAAGGAAATCACCGGCGGCAAGGGCGTGAAGGTGGTGTACGACTCGGTGGGCAAGGACACCTGGGACAAGTCGCTGGACTGCCTGCGCCCCTTCGGCCTGATGGCCAGCTTTGGCAACGCATCGGGCGTGGTGCCGCCCTTTGCGCCCGGCAGCCTGGGCGCCAAGGGGTCGATCTACGTGACGCGTCAGACCTTGTTCACCCACATCGCCACGCGCGAGAGCACGCAGGCCATGGCTGACGACCTGTTTGCCATGGTGGGCAGCGGCAAGGTGAAGATCCACATCGCCCAGCGCTTCCCGCTGGAGCAGGTGCAGCAGGCGCACCGCGACCTGGAAGCCCGCAAGACCACGGGCAGCACCATCCTCACGCTGTGAAGCGGCCGCTGCGGCGCCCAAGCGAGACTGCGTTCTAGCGCAGCAGCGCGAGGACCATGCGCGGCATCTGGTTGGCCTGGGCCACCATGGCCGTGCCGGCGTTCTGCAGGATCTGGGCGCGTGACAATGCGGCCGTTTCCTTGGCGAAGTCGGCGTCCAGCACGCGGGAGCGGCTGGCCGACATGTTTTCGCTGCTCACCTGCAGGTTGTTGACCGTGGTCTCGAAGCGTGACATCTGCGCGCCCAGTTTGGCGCGCGTGCCATTCACGTAGTCCAGCGCCTTGTCGATACGCCGCATCGCCAGGCTGGAGCCGTCCACGGTCGTGATGTCCACCGTGCTCAGGCCCAGTGAGCCCAGGTTCATGCCGCCAATGGCGGTGTCGATGGTCTGGCCCGCGTTGGCGCCGACCTGGAAGGACATGTAATTGCCGGTGCCGCCGGCCTTGCTCACCTCTTCCCAGGTCTCGGCGAAGCCGCTGAGCACGTCCCGCCCGCTGCGGTTGCCAAAATCCTGCACCACGCTCTCGGCGGTGAGCAGGGCGCCATTGTCCACGTCCAGACCGCCGATGGCGCCGGTGTCTGTATTGCTGAAGTTGAAACCGGCGACGAACGCGGCCTTGTTGGTGTTGTAGTCGGCCACGAAGGCGGCCTGGCTGGCGTAGGCGCCGCTGCTGGCATTGGCAATGGCGCTGTTGAGGGTCTGGCCGGCGGTGTTCTGCAGGTACTGCAGCACATCCTGAACGCCTTTGCCGCCAGCGGCCTGGATCTTCTCGTGCAGGTAACGCACGGCGACGTAAGCCGACGAGTAGTCGACGCTGGCACTGCCCCAGACGGTGATGTCGTCGGCCAAGGTGGCGGCCACGGTGTCGGCCTGGATGCGCTCCTCGGCACCATTGATGAACTCAGCGGCACCTTCGAGGAGCCAGGTCGCACTGCCGTCGTTGGCCAGTTCGCCCCAACTCTTGCCGGTGGCCATGATGGCGTGCACCATCTCGTGCGCGATGATGCGGTCGCTGTAATAGGGTGCGGTTCCGCCATTGGGCAGGTTGGGCGTTGCGAAGTCGGCCAGGTCGACCTGGAGTTTGATGTCGGTGCCCGGGCCGGTCGCTCCTACCGAGGAGACGACCCGCGCCGCCGTGTTGCCGGCGCCGTCTGTGAATGTGCTGAGTTCGATGCTGATGGCATTGCCGCCGGCAGAGATGCCGTACTGCTTGCGGATCATCTCTTCGGAGATCTCCAGCCAGCCACCCTCCAGGCCTTCCAGGATGGCATCCTTGGTGGTGTCAGCGTAGCCGGTCTGCTTGTTGCGGACCTGGTCGAAGATCTTCTGGCTGTTGAACTCGGTGGCCACGCTGATGCGTTCGATCTCGGACGCAAGCTGGTTGACCTCCTGTTGCAGCGCCTGCCGGTCGGAGGCCGAGTTGGTGGCATTGGCCGATTGCACCGCCAGCTCGCGGATGCGCTGCAGATTGCCGGCAATGGTGGAGGTGGCGCCCTCGGCCGTCTGCAGCATGGAGATGCCGTCATTGGCGTTGCGGATGGCCTGGTTCTGGCCGCGGATCTGGCTGGTAAAGCGTTCGGAAATGGCGAGGCCGGCTGCGTCGTCGCGGGCACTGTTGATGCGCAGTCCGCTCGACAGCCTCTGGATCGACGAGGCAAGCGCCGACTGACTGGTCCCCAGATTTCTCTGGGCCGTCAGCGACAAGATGCCGGTGTTGATCACCATCCCCATGACAGTTCCCGTTGCTCCAGTTCAGTGGCAGGTCCCTTGGGCGCATCGCCCAAGCACGGTATTTCTCAGGGAAAGACCGCCTCTGCACTGTTTTCGACAACTGGTATGGAAACTGGGGGTTTATTTTTTGATGAGGGGAAACGCTGAGACGAAATGACTAAAGATCGTCGTCCTCGTGCCGATTGCTGCGCCAGATCGCGCGGCCCAGCCAGATCGCGCCGACGGCAGCGCCGATGAAACCGAGCAGGCCGAAGGCCGGCAGGCCCAGCAGGGTGGGGCCGCCGCCCACTGTCATGACGATGGAGGAGCCGACGATGAGGGCCGCAATGATCAAGGCCAGCGAGAGACGGTTGGCCGCACGGTCGAGTTGCTTGCCCACGTGGCGCAGCGAGCGGCTCTCGATGTCCAGGCCCAGATGGCCATGGCGCGCACGGCGCATCAGGCGCGAGAGATCCTGTGGCAGCTGCTCGGCCGCGTCGAGCAGGCTCCGCCAGGAGCTCCAGGCGCGCCCGACGAGCGCCCGGGGCTGGTAGCGTGCGCGAACCACCTGCCGCAGCAGGGGCAGGGCTTCACCCGTCATGTTGAAGTCCGGGTCCAGACTGCGACCCAGGCCTTCGAGGGTGATGAACGCCTTGATCAACAGGGCCAGGTCGGCCGGCAGGGCCAGGTGGTTTTCGCGCAGGATGGCGGTGACGTCTACCAGCATGCGGCCCAGGCTCAGTTCTGCCAGAGGCGTGCCGTGGTACTGGTCGATGAAGGCTTCGATGTCGCTTTCCAGCCGTTCCACCGGGACGCTGTGGCCGTCGCGTGTCCAGTCCAGCAGCACGTCCACCACCGTCTGCGTTTCGCGCTGCACCAGGCCCAGCAGCAGCTTGAGCAGCTGCTGGCGCCGGCGCATGGAGAGATGCCCCACCATGCCGAAGTCGATGAAGGCCAGGCGGTTGTCCGGCAGGTAGAACACGTTGCCCGGGTGCGGGTCGGCATGGAAGAAGCCGTCCTCGACGATCATCTTCAGCACGGCCTGCGCGCCTCGCCGGGCCAGCAGCCGGCGGTCCAGGCCGGCGGCGTCGAGCTGCGCCAGGTCGTGACCGGCGATGCCGTCGACATAGTCTTGCACATTGACGCGTTCGCGGGTCCAGGCCCAGTGGATGCGCGGGATCTGCACGAAGGGCAAGGCCGCCATGTTGCGCGCCAGGCGCTCGGCGTGGCGGCATTCACCGGCCAGGTCCAGCTCGCGCTGCAGGGAGCGGCCGAACTCGCGCAGCAGCTGGCGCGGCCGGTAGGGCGCGAGCGCGGGCAGTTCGGCCTCGGCCAGCGCGGCCAGGCGGTCGAGCAGGCGCAGGTCGGCTTCGATCACCTCGCGGATGCCGGGGCGGCGGATCTTGACGACGACTTCGCTGCCGTCCTTCAGTTGGGCGCGGTGCACCTGGGCGATGGAGGCGGCCGCCAGCGGCTCGGGGTCGAAGCTGGCAAACACGGCCTCGGGCTCCTCGCCCAGGTCTTCACGCAGCTGCGCGCGCAGCGCGTCCAGCGGCAGGGCCGGCACATGGCTGTGCAGTTTCTCGAATTCGGCGATCCACTCGGGCCCGAACATGTCGGCCCGGCCGGCCAGGATCTGGCCGAGCTTGACGAAGGTGGGGCCCAGTTCCTCCAGGGCCTGGCGCAGCTGCACGGGCGGGGAGAGATGGGCCAGATCGGCGGCGTGGTCCCAGTGCAGGCGATGGCCCGCCTTGTCCAGCACCTCGGCCAGCCCCCAGCGGCGGACCAGCTCGCCCAGGCCGTGGCGCACCAGCACGCCGGCTATCTCGTTCAGCCGACCCAGACTGCTGCGCCTGACACCGTGGACCGCTGAAGTGTTCATGGTCGAAGTGTCAGGCTGCTGGGCTCAGGCGCGGGCGCGCCGCACCCGGAGGAACTCGTCGAGCAGCAGGAAGATCACCCCCAGGGTGATGGCGCTGTCCGCCACGTTGAAGGCCGGGAAGTGCCAGCGGCCGATGTGGAAGTCGACCATATCGACCACATAGCCGTGCAGCAGGCGGTCCACCACATTGCCAACGGCGCCGCCCATGACGAGCGTCAGCGCGAAGCAGAACAGACGCTGGCCAGCATGGGCCAGCAGCAGGTAGATGATGAAGCCCGTGGCGGCCACACCGATGCCCACGAACAGCCAGCGTTGCCAGCCGTCGGCCCCGGCGAGGAAAGAAAAGGCCGCGCCGCGGTTGTGCACGCGCACGATGTTGAGGAAGTCGGTGAGGTAGGTGCTCTCGCCCGGGTGGTAGTAGACCAGGATCAGGGCTTTGGTGATCTGGTCAAGGACCAGGATCAGGAAGGCCAGGCCCAGCCACTTCAGCAGGCCGGCGGCACCGGAGGCGGGTTTACGCGGCATCGTATACATCCGTTCGGGCCGGGCTCGTCGAAGCCCCGGCGTCAGAGTGGTAAACACAGAGCCCTTCGACAGGCTCAGGGTGAACGGCGTCAAGCATAGCGCCGCTCTTCACCCTGGCCGTAGAGGTTGCCGGTGCAACGGCCGCACAGCGTGGGGTGGGCGGCATCGATACCGACGTCCTCGCGGTAGTGCCAGCAGCGCTCGCACTTCTCGTCTTTGGAGGGGATGACTTCCACAGTTAGGCCACTGCCTTCGACATGTACGAGTGCGGATTTGGATGTAATGAGTACGAACTTCAGGTCGTCGGCCAGCGCCAGAAGCTCGGTGTAGATGGGGTCACCGCACTTGATGGATACGTTGGCCTGGAGCGAGGAGCCGATCTGTCCGTCGGCGCGTTTCTCCTCGATCTTCTTGTTGACTATGTCCCGAACTTGCTGGATATCGCCCCACTTGGCCAGCAGCGCTGCGTCGGGCTGACCCAGCTCGACATAGGTTTCCATGAAGATCGACTCGGACGAGCCGATCACCTGCCAGGCTTCCTCGGCCGTGAAGCTCAGGAAGGGCGCCATCCAGCGCAGCATGGCCTGGGTGATCTGGTGCAGCGCGGTCTGGGCGCTGCGGCGGGCCAGCGATTTCGGCGCCGTGGTGTACAGGCGGTCTTTCAGCACGTCCAGGTAGAAGGCACCCAGGTCTTCCGAGCAGTAGACCTGCAGCTTGGCCACCACCGGGTGGAATTCGTAGACCTCGTAGTGCGCCAGGATCTCGGCCTGCAGCTCGGCGGCGCGGCTCAGTGCGTAGCGGTCGATCTCCAGCATCTGGTCCAGCGGCACCGCGTCCTTCTTTGGATCGAAGTCGCTGACGTTGGCCAGGAGGAACTTGAGCGTGTTGCGGATGCGGCGGTAGGTGTCCACCACGCGCGCCAGGATCTTGTCGTCGATGCCCAGGTCGCCCGAATAGTCGGTGGCGGCGCACCACAGGCGGATGATCTCGGCGCCCATCTTCTCGCTGACCTGCTGCGGGGCGACGACGTTGCCCACGCTCTTGCTCATCTTGCGGCCCTGGCCGTCCACGGTGAAGCCGTGGGTCAGCAGTCCACGGTAGGGCGCGCGGCCGTACATGGCGCAGGCGGTGAGCAGCGAGGAATGGAACCAGCCGCGGTGCTGGTCGTGGCCTTCCAGATAGAGGTCGGCCTCGGGGCCGCTCTCGTGGCCGCTGTGCGGGTGCGAGGTTTTGAGCACGGTGGTGTGCGTGGTTCCGGAGTCAAACCAGACTTCCAGGATGTCGGTGCTCTTGCTCCACTGTGCGGCGTCGCCCTTGTCGCCGATGCGCTGCAGGATCTCGGCAGTGGAGAGCTTGCTCCAGGCCTCGATCCCGCCTTGCTCGACCACTTCAGCCGCTAGGTCGATGATCTCGGGCGTGCGCGGATGCGGCTCGCCGCTGTCCACGTCCAGCAAAAAGGGCAGGGGCACGCCCCAGCTGCGCTGGCGCGAGATGCACCAGTCGGGCCGGTTGGCGATCATGTCGCGCAGGCGGGTGCGGCCGTTCTCGGGGTAGAAGCTGGTGTCGTCGATGGCGGCCAGCGCCATCTGGCGCAGCGTCTGCGGGGCCTTGTCCTTGGTGAAGATGCCCGTGCCCTCGTCCATGCGCACGAACCACTGGGCCGCGGCGCGATAGATCACCGGGGTCTTGTGGCGCCAGCAGTGCGGGTAGCTGTGCGTGATGTCCTGCGTGGCGAACAGGCGCCCGGCATTCTTCAGCGCCTCCAGCACCACCGGCACGGCCTTCCAGATGTTGAGGCCGCCGAAGAGCGGGAAGTCCGCGGCGTAGGCGCCGTTGCCCTGCACCGGGTTCAGGATGTCGTCGTAGGCCATGCCGTGGGCCACACAGCTGTTGAAGTCGTCCACGCCGTAGGCGGGCGCGGAGTGCACGATACCCGTGCCGTCCTCGGCGGTGGCGTAGTCGGCCAGGTAGACGGGCGAGAGGCGGCGGTAGCCAGCATCCGCGTCGTAGAGCGGATGCTTGAAGTGGATCATCCCCAGGCTCTTGCCCAGAGTGGTGGCCAGCACCTTGCCTGTGAGCTTGAAACGCTCCATGCATTTCTCGACCAGCACAGCCGCCAGCACCAGCAGGCCACGCTCGGTCTGCACCAGGGCGTACTCGAGTTCGGGGTTCAGGTTGAGCGCCTGGTTGGCGGGGATGGTCCAGGCGGTGGTGGTCCAGATCACGGCAAACGCCGGCTGCTCCAGCTTCGGCAAACCGAAGGCAGCGGCCAGTTTCTCCGGCTCGGCGCACTCGAAGCCCACGTCCAGCGTGCTGCTCTTCTTGTCCTGGTACTCGATCTCGAACTCAGCCAGCGAGGAGCCGCAATCGAAGCACCAGTAGACGGGTTTGAGGCCACGGTAGACGAAGCCGCGCTCCATCACGCGTTTGAAGGCGCGGATCTCGGCGGCCTCGTTGACGAAGTTCATCGTCTTGTAAGGGTTGTCCCACTGGCCCAGCACACCCAGGCGCTTGAAGTCGGCCATTTGGCCGGCGATCTGTTCGGTGGCAAACGCCCGGCTCCTGGCCTGCATCTCGTCGCGCGGCAGGTTGCGGCCGTGCAGCTTCTCGATGGCGTTCTCGATGGGCAGGCCATGGCAGTCCCAGCCCGGGATGTACTGCGCGTCCATGCCTTTGAGCTGGCGCGCCTTGACGATCATGTCCTTGAGGATCTTGTTGACCGCGTGGCCGATGTGGATGGAGCCGTTGGCATAGGGCGGACCGTCGTGCAGGATGAACTTCGGTTTGCCGTGGCGCACGTCGCGCAGCTTCTTGTACAGGCCCTGTTCGTCCCATGCCTTCACCCAGCCCGGCTCGCGCTTGGGCAGGTCGCCGCGCATGGGGAAGGGCGTGTCGGGCAGGTTCAGCGTGGCGCGGTAATCAGCTTTTTCAGTCATGGCAAATTTTTCGAGAGACGGGGCTATCCCGGGGGGGCGAGCGGAGGCCGGGGCTGGCGCGGGGCAAGGTGCGCCGGTGGTGCCCCGTCAAATTCGCCGGGCGAACCAGGCGCGTGCAGCATCGCAGTCCTGGGCGATACCCTGCGTGAGGGCATCCAGACCGTCGTACTTCAGTTCGTCGTGCAGTTTGTGCAGCAGTTCCACCCGGATGATTTTACCGTAGCCCCCCTCGGCGCCCAAGTGGGCCGGCCAGTCCAGGCAGTGGGTTTCCAGCAGCACGCGCCCGCCGTTGACGTCATTCGGGTCCAGCGAGGGGCGCACCCCCAGGTTGGCCACTCCGCGCAAGGGCTGGGGATCCAGGCCATGGACCAGCACCGCAAAGATGCCGCTGGCGGCCGGTTTCCAGTGGGTGAAGCGCAGGTTCAGGGTTTTGAAGCCCAGTTCGCGGCCCAGCTTGCGGCCATGCAGCACATGGCCGGAGATATGGTAGGGGTGGCCCAGCAGACGCGCCGCGTCCTCCATGCGGCCCTCGGCCAGGGCCGAGCGTACGGCCGAACTGGAGACGCGCAGGCCGTGCACCTCGTAGCTGTTCATGCGCGCCACGTCGAAGCCTTTTTGGGTGCCGGCGGCGTCCAGCAGGGCGTAGTCGCCGGCGCGTTTGGCGCCGAAGCGGAAGTCGTCGCCCACCAGCACGTAGCGCGTGCCCAGGCCGCGCACCAGTACGTCGTTGATGAAAGCCTGCGGAGACAGGCCGGCCAGCCTCGCGTCAAAGGACAGCACGATCACCTGGTCAATGCCGCAGCGCTGCAGGTCGGCGAGTTTGTCGCGCAGGGTGGCGATGCGCGCAGGCGCCAGGGCAGCGTTGCCCGTGGCGCCGGCGAAGTAGTCGCGCGGGTGCGGCTCGAAGGTCAGGGCGCAGCTGGGCACGCCGCGCTGCTGTGCCTCGCTGCGCAGCAGGGCCAGCATGGCCTGGTGGCCGCGGTGCACGCCATCGAAATTGCCGATGGTCAGCGCACAGGCGGGGGCGATGCCGGGGTGGTGGAAACCGCGGAAGACTTGCATGGGCGGAATGGGGTGGTTGATATCTTTTTGATAGCGGGTCAGGCCGCCAGCAAAAGCAAAGCCATCAAATGGTCATCAAATCAGGGTATATTGTGTCCGAATGGCGAGGCGGTTCCGTAGCAGGGAGCCACCGCAGACGCAAACGTTCCGTTTGGATGGTTCTCGTAACCGGTCAGGAGGCGTGTTTTGAAGGTCTTGAAGCTGTCGGCCCAGGGGCTGCCCCAGTCGTGGATTTCGCTGGAGGAAGCGGTGTTGCACTACGCCGCTGACGAAGTGCGCTGGGAAGCGGGCGGTGAGATCGCCGTCTTCCATGGCGGGCACAACGCCATCACCGGTGAGCAGTCCGTCATCACCGTCAACAGCATCATCGGCACCAAGGGCGTGCCCAGCATCAATCCCTTCGACCTGCGCCCCAGCCTGACCAACAGCAAGCTGTTCACGCGCGACCGCAACGTCTGCGCCTACTGCGGCGAAGACCACCACGAGACCGAGCTCACCCGCGAGCACATCATCCCCTTCGCGCAGCAAGGCGAGGACCACTGGATGAACGTGGTCACCGCCTGCCGTGCCTGCAACCACCGCAAGAGCAGCCGCACGCCCGAGCAGGCTGGCATGCCCCTGCTCTACGCCCCCTACATCCCCAGCCTGTGGGAAGACTTCATCCTGCGCAACCGCCGCATCCTGGCCGACCAGATGGAGTTCCTCATGGCGCATGTGCCGCGGTCTTCGCGCTTGCTGAGTTAAGGCCTCAGTGGAGGCTTCAAACAGAAAGGCCCGCCATGGCGGGCCTTTCTCTTGTGGGCGAGAGGTTCAGGCAAAGACGCCAGCCGTCTCCTGCATGCGGTTCGACACCTCGCCCAGCTGGTGCAGGCTGTCGCCGTAGGTGATTTCCAGCTGCGTGAGCTTTTTGAAGTAGTGGCTGACGATGTACTCGTCGGTCACGCCAATGCCGCCGTGAAGCTGGACGGCCTGTTGGCTGACATAGCGCATGGACTGGCCCAGCTGAACCTTGGCGCGCGCCATGGCGCGGCGGCGCTCGTCGGTCGGGGCGTTGAGCTTGAGGCTGGCGTAGTAGCTCATGGAACGGGCCAGTTCCAGCTGCATCTTCATGTCGGCGGCGCGGTGGCGCAGCGCCTGGAAACTGGCGATGGCCACGCCGAACTGCTTGCGCGTGTTCATGTAGTCCAGGGTCACGGCCAGGGTCTGGTCCATCACGCCCACGGCTTCGGCGCACAGCGACGCGATGCCGATGTCCACCGCGTGCTCCAGGGCGGTGAGACCCTCGGCCGTGACGAGTTGTGCTGCGGCCTTGTCCATGACCACATCTGCGGCGCGGCCGCCATCCTGTGTGCCGTAGCCACGGGTGCTCACGCCCTGGGCCTTGCGCTCCACCAGGAACAGCGCCAGCTTGCCATTGGCCATGGCCGGCACCAGGAAGGCGTCAGCCTGGTCGCCGGCCGGCACCATGTTCTTGGTGCCCGACACGGTCCAGCCGCTGCCGACCTGTGTCGCCGTGGCCGCGCACACATCCAGACGGTAGCGCGCCTTGCGTTCCTGCTGGGCCAGCACCACGAGGGCCTCGCCGGCAGCGATGCGCGGCAGCCAGCTGCCCTTCAGGTCCGCGCCAGCGTAGCCCGCCATCACGGCGCCGGCGATCAGGCTCTGTGCCAGCGGCTCGATCACGATGCCGCGGCCCAGTTCTTCCATGACCACCATGCCCTCGATGGGGCCCATGCCCAGGCCACCCTCGTCTTCGGGGATGTAGAGGCCGCACAGGCCCAATTCGGCGAGTTCGGTGTAGGCCTCCCGCGAAAAGCCGCCCGCCGCCTCGATGCCGCGGCGGCGCTCGAAGCCGTAGCCCTTCTCCACCCATTTGTGCACGGCGTCGCGTAACTGTGCCTGGTCATCACTGAAGTCAAAATCCATTTTCGTCACCTGCATTCATCTGATTGGAACCCCCTCCTGGAGGGGGCACGGGGGAGCAGTCTTGCCTGTCGCGCATCGCGCAGACGGTTCTACGGCGCTAGCCGAGAATCGTCTGGGCGACGATGTTGCGTTGAACTTCATTGCTGCCGCCGTAGATGGTGGTCTTGCGCATATTGAAGTAGGTCGAGGCCAGCGGCGCGTTGGCGAGCACACCGCCCGGGTAGTCCCCTTGCCAGCCGGCTTCCATGGCCTCGCGGATCAGCGGCAGGGCGTAGGGGCCGGCGGCCAGCATCATGAGTTCGGCATAGCGCTGCTGGATCTCGCTGCCGCGGATCTTGAGCAGACCGGCGATGTCCAGCGAGTTCTTGCCCGACTTCTCGGCCGAGAGCACACGCAGCACCAGCATCTCCAGAGCCACCACGTCCACTTCCAGCTTGGCGATCTCGTCGCGGAAGCGCACGTCCTCATACACGCCTTCGGCCTTGGCGATGCGCTTGAGGCGCTCCAGTTCGCGTTTGGCGCGGTTCACGTCGGCGATGTTGGTGCGCTCGTGGCTCAGCAGGTGCTTGGCGTAGGTCCAGCCTTTGTTCTCCTCGCCGATCAGGTTTTCGGCCGGTACCTCGACGTTGTCGAAGAAGACCTCGTTCACTTCACACTCGCCGTCGAGCAGCTTGATGGGCCGCACGGTGACGCCCTTGGACTTCATGTCGATCAGCAGGAAGGAGATGCCGGTCTGCGGCTTGCCTTCATTGCTGGTGCGCACCAGGCAGAAGATCCACTCACCGTACTGGCCCAGCGTGGTCCAGGTCTTCTGGCCGTTGACGATGTACTTGTCGCCCTTGCGTTCGGCGCGGGTCTTCACAGAGGCCAGGTCCGAGCCCGCGCCCGGCTCGCTGTAGCCCTGGCTCCACCAGACTTCGCCGCTGGCGATGCCGGGCAGGAAGCGCTGCTGTTGTTCGGGGCTGCCGAAGGCCATGATGACCGGGGCCACCATCACCGGGCCGAAGGGGATGACGCGCGGCGCGCCGGCCAGCGCGTTTTCTTCCTCGAACAAGTGCTTCTGGATGGCGTTCCAGCCCGGGCCGCCGAACTGCTTGGGCCAGCCCCAGCCCAGCCAGCCCTTCTTGCCCAGGATCCTGGCCCAACGCTGGTGGTCGTCGCGGCTCAGTTGCAGGGCGTTGTGCACCTTGTGCGAGATGTCGCTGGGGAGGTTCGCGCGCACCCAGGCGCGGATCTCCTCGCGGAATGTCTGTTCTTCAGGGGTGAAGGCCAAATCCATGGGGGGTCTCCAAAAGGCGAAGCAGTCTGATGATTGCGATGTTTTAGCACGGTCGTTCGCTCAGGGCTGTCCAGGTGGTGACATACCAAGCTCCGCGCACAGTTTCGCGACGGTGGCGCGCAGCTCGGACACCTCGGCTTCGAGTTGCGCCAGCCGCTCCCCGGTGTTGCCGGTGGCCTCACTGCCCGAAGCGCGGGTGGCCGACATGGCCCCGGCTTGTGTCTCGTCCACCGGGCCGCACAAGAGATGCGCCCAACGTTGCTCGCGCGTTCCCGGTGTTCTGGCCAGCTTGATGACCAAGGGACCGCCCTTTTCCGCCGGGCGGTCTTGCAGTTCCTCGAGGAAACCTTCGACGGAGGAAATGTCGGCAAACTTGTACCAGCGCTCGGTGTTGAGTCGCAGCTCGCCCGCGGTTTGCGGGCCGCGAAGCAGCAGCAGGCCCAGCAGCACGGCTGATTGCTCCGGCACGCCGATGGCGCGCTGGACATTGTGCTCATAACGTGTGGTGCGGCCGCCGCTGACTTCGCGTACCAGTCCGAAAGGTTTGAGCGTGTCCAGCGCGGTGGCCACCTGAGCCTCATCGAGTTCCATCAGCGGCTCGCGGCTGGTCTTCTGGTTGCAGCCCAGCAGCAGCGAGTTGAGCGTGAGCGGGTAGCTGTCCGGAACAGTACGGGCCTTTTCCATCAGGGTGCCGAGCACGCGTGCCTCGATGGCGCTGAGGTGAGGTGGACGGGGCTGGGGTGCAGTGCTCAGGGTCATAATTCGGGCCGGTATGAAAAACATCGTTATTTTGATCTCAGGGGGCGGCTCGAACATGGCGGCCATCGTCCGGACGGCCGAGCGTGAGCGCTGGCAGGAAAAGTACGATGCGCGCGTGGCTGCCGTGCTGAGCAACCAGGCCGACGCCAAGGGCCTGGCGCTGGCCCGCGAAAGTCGCATCACGACCGCGGTGCTTGACCACAAGGCCTACGCCAGCCGCGAGGCTTTCGACGTCGCCCTGATGGCGGCCATTGATGCGCATCAGCCAGCCCTGGTGGTGCTGGCCGGTTTCATGCGCATCCTCACGCCAGGGTTTGTGCAGCACTACGCGGGCCGCTTGGTCAACATCCACCCCTCGCTGCTGCCGGCCTTCCCGGGCCTGCACACACACCGCCGCGCCATCGAGGCCGGCTGCAAGTTTGCCGGCGCTACCGTGCACCAGGTGACAGCCGAACTGGACCACGGCCCCATCCTGGCCCAGGCGGTGGTGCCTGTGCTGCCCGGGGACGACGAACACACCCTGGCCGCCCGCGTGCTGACGCAGGAGCACCTGATCTATCCGCGTGCCATTGCCGATTTGCTACAAAAAATATAGCATCAGGTATTGGCCGAGGTGCTTTCCCCGACCCAGGCAAAGCGCGGCTGGCGCACGCCGTCGATCACGACCTCCTCGCCGAACATCGCCGCCGGCCGCACCCACAGGCCGCGCTCGCCGTAAAGGGCGCGGTACAGGGTCATCGGCTCCAGCGTCTCGCTGTGGCGCACGGTGCCCAGCACCTCGTACATGAGATTTTTGTAGTGCCGGTAGAGGCCGGGGCGGGTTTCGATCAGCGGGGGGAGTTTTTCATCGCTCATGGGACAATCCTAGGCCAAGTTCCATACAACAAGATATGCATCCCCAAACCCTGCTGGACGTCTGTACCGAGCTCGTCCGGCTTACCCTCAAATTCGACCACCCGGCGGATGCCATCGTCTCGCGCTTTTTCCGCGAGCACCGTGGCCTGGGCCCGCGCGAGCGCGCCACCCTCGCCGAGACCGTCTACACCGTGCTGCGCAAGAAGCTGCTGTTCGAGAAGCTGGCGCTTTCCGGCAGCGGTCCCAGGGAGCGGCGTCTGGCCATCCTCGGCTTCCATGGGCCGCGTGACTTCATCAAGAGCGTGCTGACCGAGCAGGAAAAGCAGTGGCTGGACCACTGCGACAAGGTTAGGCCTGAAGAATTGATGGATCTGCACCGCCACAACCTGCCTGAGTGGCTGGTGCAGCCGCTCAAGGACCAGCTGGGCGCAGGCTTCTGGCCCCTGGTCGAAAGTCTGAACCAGGGGGCCGGCCTGGACCTGCGCGTCAACACCCAATTGGCCAAGCGCGAGGCGGTGCAGAAGGAGTTGAAGGAAGCGGGCATCAAGGCCGTGCCCACGCCGTATTCGCCCTGGGGTTTGCGGATCGACGGCAAGCCAGCCGTGAACAAGCTTGATGCCTTCACGCGCGGCGCCATCGAGGTGCAGGACGAGGGCTCGCAACTGCTGGCCCTGCTGCTGGACGCCCACCGGGGCGAAATGGTGGTGGACTTCTGTGCCGGCGCCGGCGGCAAGACCCTGGCCATCGGCGCGTCCATGCGCAGCACGGGCCGGCTCTACGCTTTCGACACCTCGGCCCACCGGCTCGATGCGCTCAAACCCCGCCTGGCGCGCAGCGGCCTGTCCAACGTACACCCGGCCGCCATCGCCCATGAGCGCGACGAGCGCATCAAGCGCCTTTCCGGCAAGATCGATCGCGTGCTGGTCGACGCGCCTTGTTCCGGCCTGGGCACGCTGCGGCGCAACCCGGACCTGAAATGGCGACAGAACCTGCAGGCCGTGGAGGAAATGACGGTCAAGCAGGCCGCCATCCTGGCCAGTGCGGGGCGCCTGCTGAAGCCCGGCGGCCGCCTCGTCTACGCCACCTGCAGCGTCCTGCCCCAGGAAAACGAGGCCATCGCCGAGGCTTTCAGCGCGGCGCATCCGGATTTCGTGCCGTTGGACGCCGCTCAGCTCCTGGCTGATCTCAAGGTGCCTGGCAGCGAGCGCCTGTGCAGCGGGGGTGAGAATGGTTTGCGTTACCTGCGTCTTTGGCCTCATCTGCATCAAACGGATGGCTTCTTTGCTGCAATTTGGCAGAAAAAGTGATCAATTGACTTGAATTAAGGTTTTTCGCCTAAAGCTGGCCAGTACTGGTCAAAAGAGGGTGGAGCCCTTAGAATCCATGTCACAGGCCCGGCCACTTATTTAAGGCTGGGCTTATTTCTATACACAACGTTGAGAGACTTCTATGTTCTTACCTGACTGGGCTGTGCTGAATGCGGCCATCGACTGGCTGGCGCACGGCCTGTTGGATCTGAGCTGGTGGCAGACCGTCCTGGTCGCACTGGCCTTCACCCACATCACGATTGCCAGCGTCACCATCTTCCTGCACCGCCATCAGGCCCATCGCGCGCTGGACCTGCACGCCATCCCCTCGCACTTTTTCCGCTTCTGGTTGTGGCTGACCACGGGTATGGTGACCAAGGAATGGGCTGCCATCCACCGCAAGCACCACGCCAAGTGCGAGCAGGCCGAAGACCCGCACAGCCCGCAGGTCTACGGTATCAAGAAGGTCTTCTTCGAAGGCTCCGAGTTGTACCGCGCCGAAGCCAAGAACCAGGAAACCATGGCCCGCTACGGCCACGGTACCCCGGACGACTGGATCGAGCGCAACCTCTACACCCGCTTTTCCTGGCAGGGTGTGGGCGTGATGATGATCATCAATCTGGCTCTATTCGGCGCTGCCGGTGCGGCTGTGTGGGCCCTGCAGATGGCCTGGATCCCGATCACCGCCGCAGGCATCATCAACGGCATCGGTCACTACTGGGGCTATCGCAACTTCGAGGCGCCTGACGCCAGCACCAACATCTCGCCCTGGGGCATCATCATCGGCGGCGAGGAGTTGCACAACAACCACCACACCTACCCGACCTCGGCCAAGCTGTCCGTGAAGCCCTACGAGTTCGACATCGGCTGGATGTATATCAGCATCCTGAGCGCCATGGGCCTGGCCAAGGTCAAGAAGACCGCCCCCAAGCTGGCTCTGGGTGACATCAAGCCGGTGGCGGATGACAAGACCCTGGAGGCCCTGATCGCCAACCGCTACGAAATCATGGCCGGCTACGCCGCCGGCATGCAGGCCGCTTTCCAGCAGGAAGTGGCCTCCCTCAAGGCCCGCAGCGCCGACACCGCCGTCATCAAGGCGGCCAGCCGTTGGCTGCACCGCGACGAAGACAAGGTGCCTGCCACCGTCGCCCCCGAACTCGCCAAGGCCCGTGCCGCTTCGCCGGTGCTGGACAAGATGGTCACCATGCGCGAAGAGTTGCGCCAGCTCTGGCTGAATACCTCGCTCTCGCGCGAGCAACTGATCGCCAATCTGCAGGCCTGGTGCCACCGGGCTGAAGATAGCGGCATCGCTGCCCTGCAGGAGTTCTCGATGAAGTTGCGGATGGCGCGCGCCTGAGTCCCGTCGCCTGCTTCATGATCAAGCCCGCCGCGTGCGGGCTTTTTCTTTGGGGTGGGCCGGCATGGAAAAAGCCACCCGCACTTGAGAAATGAGTGTGAACAGGCCCTGGTTCAGGATGTGCGGAACTCGCGGAAGGCGTCGTCGTCGATCTGCGCCAAGGCGGCGTTCAGGCCTTCGGCCAATGCGACAGCCTCCGACCGCAGGCCGCGTCGATCCGAACTGTGCAAGTCGGCGCCGTCGATGGTGTATTCCCAGCCGAAAGTTCCGTCGCTGCGCGCCACCGAGGTCACCACGATAAGCTTGTCGCGGTAGACCTCGGTGCGCGTATTCACTTCTTGCTCTTGGTATCGAATGTCAGCAGTTCGGCACCGACCCCTGCGGACAGCAGGCCGGTCTGGGAGTAGATGCCCAGCTTGGCGCGCGTATCCGTGATGTCCAGGTTTCGCATGGTCAGCTGGCCGATGCGGTCCAGCGGGCTGAAGGGCGCGTCCTCCACCTTTTCCATGCTCAGGCGCTCGGGCGCGTAGGTCAGGTTGGGGCTTGTGGTGTTGAGGATGGAGTAGTCGTTGCCGCGGCGCAGTTCGATGGTGACCTCGCCGGTGACGGCGTGGGCAATCCAACGCTGAGCGGCTTCGCGCAGCATGATGGCCTGGGGATCGAACCAGCGGCCCTGGTAGAGCAGGCGGCCCAGCTTGCGGCCGTTGTCGCGGTACTGCTCGATGGTGTCCTCGTTGTGGATGCCGGTCACCAGGCGCTCGTAGGCGATATAGAGCAGGGCCAGGCCGGGGGCCTCGTAGATGCCGCGGCTCTTGGCCTCGATGATGCGGTTTTCGATCTGGTCGCACATGCCCAGACCGTGGCGGCCGCCGATGCGGTTGGCTTCTTCGAACAGCGACACGCTGTCGGGGAAGGTCAGGCCGTTCAGCGCCACCGGCAAACCTTCTTCGAAACGCACGCTCACGGTTTCGGCCTTCACCGCCACGTCGTCACGCCAAAAGGCCACGCCCATGATCGGCTTGACGATGTGCATGCCGCTGTTCAGGAATTCCAGGTCCTTGGCCTCGTGCGTCGCACCCAGCATGTTGCTGTCGGTGCTGTAGGCCTTTTCGACGCTCATCTTGTAGTCGAAGCCGTGCGCGACCAGGTACTCGCTCATCTCCTTGCGGCCGCCCAGTTCGTCGATGAAGGTCTGGTCGAGCCAGGGCTTGTAAATCTTCAGTGCCGGGTTGGCCAGCAGGCCGTAGCGGTAGAACCGTTCGATGTCGTTGCCCTTGTAGGTGCTGCCGTCGCCCCAGATGTTGACGCCGTCGTCGCGCATCGCCACCACCAGCGCGGTGCCCGTGACGGCACGGCCCAGCGGCGTGGTGTTGAAGTAGGTGGCACCACCGGTGCTGATGTGGAAGGCGCTGCACTGGATGGCGGCAATGCCCTCGGCCACCAGTTGCGTGCGGCAGTCGACCAGGCGCGCGATGTCGGCGCCGTAGGCCTTGGCCTTGCGCGGAATCTCTTCGTAGTCGCTTTCGTCAGGTTGGCCCAGGTGGGCGGTGTAGGCGCAGGGGATGGCGCCCTTGGCGCGCATCCAGTGCACCGCGGCGCTGGTGTCCAGGCCGCCGGAAAAGGCGATGCCGACACGTTGGCCGGCGGGCAGATTTTGAAGGATGTGGGTCACGGTGCGGGGTTCTCCTGAACCGGCAATTGTCGCAAGGTTGGCGAGCGCTGGGCTGGTCAGAGTCCTGTCAGGCGGTCGCGGGCCGGCCCCACCTGCGGTCGAGCAGTTCGAAGACGCCCTGAACCAGCAACGCCAGCACGGCTGCCGGCAGCGCGCCGGCCATCATCAGCCCCGCGTCGCTGACCGCCAGCCCGGCGACGATGCGTTCGCCCAGGCCGCCGGCGCCCACAAAGGCCGCGACTGTGGCGGTGCCCACGTTGATGACGGCGGCCGTCTTGGCGCCGGCCAGCAGCACCGGCAGCGCCAGCGGCAGTTGCACGGCGCGCAGTGTTTGCGGCGCCGTCAGACCCAGCGCTCGGCTGGCCAGCGTCAGGCCTTGTGGCACACCGGCCAGGCCGGCGTGGGTGTTGCGCACGATGGGCAGCAGCGCATAAACAAACAGTGCCAGCAGCGCGGGCCAGAAGCCGATGCGGCCGAGCGCCGCGATCAGGAAGGCCAGCAGCGCCAGCGAAGGCACTG
>JAUYQZ010000030.1 GCA_030695415.1 Hylemonella sp. | reverse complement strand
GGGCAAGATCTGGAATGCGCGCGCCTACAGCGCCTGCTCGCAGATGCCGCGCGCCGGCCACAAGGGCGTGCTGACCGAACAGCAGGTCAAGCACATCATGGCCCTGCTGCTCGACCCCAAGTCGCCCGTCAACCAGTAAGTTCGCGCAACTGACGAAGCCCTCTCGCTGTGCGGGAGGGCTTTTTCTTTGGCAAAAGACATGTGCAGTGCGTCCGGGAACTGGCTGCCACCCATTTCGAGATGAGCACCCGATTCGCCGCCTCGGCCGGCTATCGCGATATTTGGCAAAAGCAATGGCCCCGGCGCATCGAGGAGCTCTACGTATACGTAGAAACCGAGAGTCTTTTGCAGCTCCGTCGGCCAGCACATTGGCTTTGGAGGTCTACAATCCGAATCCCCATAGAAGCAGACCGTTGGGACGGGGGGCGCGGCGATCTCCGCGCAGCTCGGCCCCATCACACATCTGGCCTGCAGCAGGAGTTGATTGATGTCCAGCACACCGTCGTCCAACGACAAACGCGAGCAGCTGCGTACCGCCGCCCTCGAGTATCACGAATTTCCGACCCCCGGCAAGATCTCGATCGCCGCCACCAAGCAACTGGTCAACCAGCACGACCTGGCGCTGGCCTACACCCCCGGTGTCGCCGCCCCGTGCGAGGAAATCGTCAAGGATCCGGCTGCGGCCTACAAGTACACCAGCCGCGGCAACCTGGTGGGCGTCATCACCAACGGCACCGCCGTGCTGGGCCTGGGTGACATCGGCCCACTGGCCTCCAAGCCGGTGATGGAGGGCAAGGGCGTGCTCTTCAAGAAGTTTGCCGGCATCGACGTCTTCGACATCGAGATCGACGAGAAGACCGACCTGGACAAGCTGGTCGACATCATCGCCTCGCTGGAGCCCACCTTCGGCGGCATCAACCTGGAAGACATCAAGGCACCGGACTGTTTTTACGTCGAGCGCAAGCTGCGCGAGCGCATGAAGATCCCGGTCTTCCATGACGACCAGCACGGCACGGCCATCACGGTGGCCGCCGGCCTGCTCAACGGCATGAAGGTTGCCGGCAAGGACATCCAGCAGGTCAAGCTGGTCACCTCAGGCGCCGGTGCCGCCGCGCTGGCCTGCCTGGGCCTGCTGGTCAAGCTGGGCATGCCGCGCCAGAACATCTGGGTCACCGACCTGGCCGGCGTGGTCTACGAAGGCCGCACCGAGCTGATGGACGAGGACAAGCGCCAGTACGCGCAGAAAACCGACGCCCGCAAGCTGGCCGACGTCATCGCAGGCGCCGACATCTTCCTCGGCCTGTCGGCCGGCGGCGTGCTCAAGGCCGACATGGTCAAGACGATGGCAGCGCGACCCATCATCTTCGCGCTGGCCAACCCGAATCCGGAGATCGATCCCGCGGACGCCAAGGCCGCCCGCGACGACATCATCATGGCCACGGGTCGCACCGACTACCCGAACCAGATCAACAACGTCCTGTGCTTCCCCTACATCTTCCGAGGCGCGCTGGACGCACGGGCCTCCACCATCACCACCGAGATGGAAATCGCCGCCGTGCGCGCCATGGCCGAACTGGCCCAGGCCGAACAGAGTGAGGTGGTGGCGGCGGCCTACGCGGGCGAGCAGCTGGCCTTTGGGCCGGACTACCTGATTCCCAAGCCTTTCGACCCGCGCCTGATGATCATGATCGCGCCGGCCGTGGCCCAGGCGGCCATGGACAGTGGCGTGGCACGCAATCCGATCACGGACATGGAGGCCTACCGCGAGCGCCTGCAGGCCTTCGTGTATGCCTCGGGCACCACCATGAAGCCGATCTTCATGGCTGCCAAGAAAGCCACCAAGAAACGGGTGGCCTACGCCGAAGGGGAAGAGGAGCGCATCCTGCGCGCTGCCCAGATCGTGGTGGATGAAGGCCTGGCTCGCCCGACGCTGATTGGCCGCCCGGACATCATCGCCCAGCGGATCGAGAAATTCGGCCTGCGCCTCAAGAAGGGCCAGGACTACGAGGTCGTCAACGTCGAACACGACGACCGCTACCGCGACTTCTGGCAGACTTACCACCGCCTGACCGAGCGCAAGGGCGTGACCGTGGCCATCGCCAAGATCGAGCTGCGCCGCCGCCTCTCGCTGATCGGCGCCATGCTGCTGCACAAGGGTCATGTGGACGGCCTGATCTGCGGCACCTGGGGCACCAACGCAATGCACCTTCAGTACATTGACCAGGTCATTGGCAAGCGCGCCGGCGTGCACACCTACGCCTGCATGAACGGCCTGCTGCTGCCGGATCGCCAGGTATTCGTTGTCGACACCCACGTCAACTACGACCCCAGTGCCGAGCAACTGGCCGAGATCACCGTCATGGCCGCCGAGGAGATGATGCGCTTCGGCCTGCGGCCCAAGGCGGCCCTGCTGAGCCACTCCAACTTCGGCAGCAGCAACCAGCCCAGCGCCGTCAAGATGCGCCAGACCCTGGACCTGCTGCGCGTGCAGGCGCCGTGGCTGGAGGTGGATGGCGAAATGCACGGCGACGTGGCGCTGGACGCTGCCGCCCGTAACCGCCTGATGCCCAACAGTTCGCTGAGCGGATCGGCCAACCTGCTGGTCATGCCCAATATTGACGCGGCCAACATCGCCTACAACCTGCTCAAGACGGCAGCGGGCGGCAATATTGCCATCGGCCCGGTGCTGCTCGGTGCCGCCCAGCCGGTGCACATCCTGACGGCCAGCGCCACGGTTCGCCGCATCGTCAACATGACGGCCTTGACCGTGGCCGACGCCAACGCAGCGCGCTGACGAGAGCGAACGCCAACTTAGGAGCCGCTTCTGAAGCAAGGCCCTGCCCAATAAATGGGCAGGGCCTTGCTTTTTTAGTGCAGATCAGCGACACTCGCTGGCTTGAATCTTCCGGGTTTACCCGGAGCGTAATAAGAAAACAGACTCATGGCACGCAGCGCAGGCATCAAGTTGGTACTCACTGGCTTTTTGCTGGCGGCGGTATTTGTGTCCACTGGCGTCAGGGCCCGAGGCCCCACGCCGGAAGACGCTCCCATGACGATGTCGGTGGCGGAACTGCCACGCCAGGGTGCGGAAACCTATCGTCTGATTTTCCAGGGCGGTCCGTTTCCTTACGAAAAGGATGGCACGGTGTTTGGCAACCGCGAGCGCATGCTCCCGGCGCACAAGCGCGGTTATTACCGCGAGTACACCGTGGCAACTCTTGGTGCGCGCAATCGGGGCACACGCCGGATTGTGTGCGGTGGCCCGCCGAAGACACCGGAAGCCTGTTATTACACAGCCGATCACTACGCGAGCTTTCGCCGGATCGTGCCCTGAATCGGATCAGTGTTTTGAAAGAAAGTGACGCGGGGATGGATACACCACTTCGTTCTGTGAGAACCAATATCGTTCAGTCGATCCGTGCCTTCAGGGTATCGGATCTGCAGGAGGCCGCCCAGGGTCTGGGTCATCACTTTCTGTATGCCAACCTGGCTCAGGCCCAGTCCAGGCAGGATGTGCTGGATCTGATCGCGCAGCAATTCATGCTGCCAGCCAATGTCGGCAAGAACTTCGATGCCTTGTACGACTGCCTGACGGACCCCTTGCACAAGTCGGGGCCGCAGCCTGGCTTCATCGCGGTGCTGGAGCACATCCCGGCCAACGCCAAGTTCGACAAGGAAGCGCGCGAGCAACTGCTCGACATCTTCCGCGACGCCGCGGACTACTGGAATGACCGCAAGGTCCCATTCCGGTGCTTCTATTCTTTTCTGTAGCCCGTTCTGCACAAACCAGCCAAGCAGAACGGGCGAATGAGGCTAAAGCGGAAGGTGCCCCCGGCGACTCCGCTCCGACAGGGATAGAACTGGGCGAAGAAGGTGGCGAGAAGATGCCGACCGACAAACTGCTCGATGTATCGCCGCTGGCGCTGCGCATGAGCAGCCCCTTCAACGCGGGCTACTGGCTAGCCGCGGCGTAATAGGCTCCCACGGAGCTCCCGACCAAGGCCACTGCTTGTTCAGTGGCCTTTTTCATGCGGGCAGTACCGCCTGCGCTAACGCCACGTATTCAGCCACCGGCACCTCTTCGGCACGCCGCTGCAGGTCGAAGTTGCCGGTCTGGCCCTTTTCCTCCAGCCAGCGCCCCAGGGTATGGCGCAGCAGCTTGCGCCGCTGGCTGAACGCCACCTGCACCAACTCCTCCAGGCGCTTGACGTCCAGCGTTGGCGGCTCAGCATGTGGCACCATGCGGACCACGGCGCTGTCCACGCGTGGGGGTGGGTCGAAACTCTCGGGCGGCACGAACAGCACGTTTTCCATGGCGTAACGCCACTGCAGCATGACGCTGAGGCGGCCGTAGTCCGAGGTCGACGGTGAGGCCACCATGCGGTCGATGACCTCCTTCTGCAGCATGAAGTGCTGGTCCTCGACCACGGCCACATGTTCGAGCAGATGGAACAGGATGGGCGTGGAGATGTTGTAAGGCAGATTGCCAACGATGCGAAGTTTGGCGATGTTTTTCGTCTCGGCCAGCAGCGTGAAATTCACCTTCAGGACATCGGACTCGACCACCTCCAGCTGGGAATGCGAGCGCAGGCGCGCAGCGAGGTCGCGATCGAGTTCAATGACCACCAGGCGCCCCAGGCGTTCGACCAGTGGCTGCGTCAGCGCCGCCAGTCCGGGGCCGATCTCGACCATGACCTGCCCTGGACGTGGGTCGATCGCGCGCACGATGCTGTCGATAATGCCGTCGTCCGCCAGGAAATGCTGGCCGAAACGCTTGCGCGGAATGTGTCTCATTGGGGTGCTTCGCGCAACTCCACGTAGGCACGTGCGCGCACATCGCGCGACCAGTTGTCGTAGACCTCGCCATACTTCTTCTCGCGCAGCACGTTACGCACCATCTCGCGCTGCTCGCGTTCGCTCAGGGCGGCATTGCGCCGCTCCAGCAGCTGGATCAGGTGCACACCGAAGCGCGAGATCAACGGCTGGCTGATCTGGCCGGGTGCCAGCTGGTCCATGACGCGCTCAAACTCGGGCACGAACACGCCCGGGCTGGTCCAGCCCAGGTCACCGCCCTGGGCCGCGCTGCCATCCTGCGAATTCTGGCGCGCCAACGTTGCGAAATCGCTCTCGCCGGCCACGATGCGCCGCCGGAAATCGTTGAGTTTGTCGCGCGCCAGGGCCTCCCCCTGCTGGGTGCTGGGCACCAGCAGGATGTGGCGTGCGCGGCTTTGCGTCACCGTGGTCGGCGGCAAGCCGGGCCGACGCCGTTCCAGCAGCTTGATGATGTGGAAACCGGCCCCCGAACGCACCGGCGCGGCCACATCCCCTGGCGCCAGGGTGCGCGTGGCCTCCAGAAACAGGGGCGGGTAGCGGTCGCCCGTGCGCAGGCCCAGCTGGCCGCCATTGGTGCGGTCGGGCGCATCGGAGAGCTCCCGCGCCAGCGCCGCAAAATCCTCGCCGGCTCGGGCGCGCTGCAGCGCTCGCTGTGCCTTCGCCGCCAGCTCCGCCACTTGCTGCTCGCCAGCCCCCTCCGGCACGGCCACCAGCACATGGGCCATGCTGAGCTGCTGCGCGGCAGGATCACTGCTGCGCTCCTGCTGCTCGCTCAGGTACTGCTCCACCTCGGTGTCGCTGATGCGCACGCGCGGGTCCACTTCACGTTCGCGCAGACGGGTCAGCAGCAGCTGGTCTCGCAACTGCTCGCGCAGGCGCCGCGGGTCCATGCCCTCGCGTTCCAGCTGGCGCCGCAGCTGCTCGACCGTCATCTGGTTCTGGCTGGCCACGGACTGCTCGGCCTGGTCGATCGAGGGCTCGTCGATCTTGATGCCCTGCTCGACTGCCAGCTGAAGCTGCGCCCGGTCGTTGATCAGCTGGTCGAGCACCCGGCGCGCCAGCTCCCTGGGATCAGGTACCTGCTGGCGCTGTGCCGTCAGCTGCCGCCGGATACGCTCGACCTCGGCGCTGACCTGCAGATTGGTGATGGGCTCGGCATTCACCACGGCAACGATGAAGTCGGCGGCGCGCACACCCGACACCAGTACCAAGGGGGCCGGAGGCACGACGACCGGCGAAGTGGCCGGGGCGCCTGGCGTACGCAGACCCTGGGACCCGACGGGCAGACTGGACAGGGCCGCAAGAATCAAGGCAAGAAATCGGAAGCGCGTCATGGGGTCAATCGTAATTGCTGAATCGGCTGGGCGATGTCACCTGCTCGCGCAGGTACTGGTAGCGCGGGATATTGCGCTGCAGCGTCTGCAGGGGGTCGATACCCAGCCGCGAGAAGCCGACGAATTCGAGCTGGAACATGAGGCGCTGGTTGCTTGAAACCAGGCCCGTCTGAAGGCGCTCCAGCACGACACGCCCCAGCCAGCATCCTGCATCGTACTCAAATCCGATGATGGAATCGACCAGTTTGCTGTCCTGCAGGCTGTAATTCAGGCGTCCGACGCTGTACCAGCGCCCCGCGCCCTGGCCCCGACCGGCGCCCAGATCCTGCCCCCGGTCCCCCCACAGGTCATTGATCGGCCATTGCCAGCCGATGTCCACCAGCTCGCTCAGGTCGCGCTGGAAACGGTAGGCCAGGTTGAGCACACGGTAGTGCCCCGGGTTGTAGCGGGCCGACAGTGTGGAACGTATCGATTTCTGCGTACTCGGGTTGTACTGGACCGTGCTGTCCAGGTACCAGAGCGGGTCAACCAACAAGCCGGCCCCCAGCAGGATATCGCTGATGCCCTTGGACGCCGGGGCGCCACCCGGCAAGGTCACGCGCTGATCAGCCAGGCGAAAGCGTTGCGCAATGCCTACGCGCGCAAGCTCGGCGCCGTTGTCCGAGTCGAGCAGGCGGCTGGACAGGCCCGCTGTCAGCAGATCGTTGTCGGCAATGCGGTCGTTGCCGACAAAAGCGTTCTCCGCATAGATGCTGGCAAAGTTGAAGTCGGTCACGCCCGAGTCGTAGTTGGGCAGGTGGTTCTGCTCGACGTAGGGTGTATTGACATAGAACAGGCGCGGCTCCAGGGTCTGGCGGAATTTGTTGTCCCGGTAGCTGGCGTCACGCTCGAAGACCAGACCACCGTCCAGGCTGTAGGTCGGCACGCTGCGGGCCGCCTGCCACTGTCCGCTCGCCAGGGGTGCGTCGAATTGGTAGCTGGCCGCGTGCAACTGAACCTTGGGGACGAAGAAACCTGCGGCGCCCAACAAGGGGTAACTCAGCTGGCCACGCATGACGCTGCGCTGGGTGTTGGGCTGCCCGGTCAGCCGACGGTCGGCCTGGAAGTCGGTGAAGTCTGCCTCCAGGCCGACATCGAAGCCCCCGGCGTCGGGCTGCAGATAGCGCGCGACAAGCTGCGGCAGGCGGTCGTAGGGCGGAATGATGGGCGCCAGCGGGTCCTGCAGGGTTTGCCATTTGAGCGTGCGCAGCGTGGTCGAATAGAAGCCCCGGCCCCAGTTCAGGGAAGCATCGTTGGCCAGCAGGCGCTGCGTCAGCGAGGTGGTGGCACGCGGGAAGTCGCGCCAGTAGTCATCGTCGCTGACCCGGTTGAGGTTCAGGTTCAGTCCCAGCCGGCCCACGCTGGCACTGCCCGTGTCGATCACACCGCTGTGCTGGAAGGAGCTGCCCCAGCGGTCACGCTGGCGCAACAGGTCACCCGGCGTGTAGTCGGCCCGAAAGCGCCCCCGGTAGGCCGACTCAAGGTAGCGGAACTCACCACCATAGTTGATGCCGCGCTTGCTCATCACCGTCGGATAGAAGGTCGCGTCCCGGTTGGGTGCGATATTCCAGTAATACGGGACCGTCACCTCGGTGCCGCTGATGCCGTCCACGCCGAAAGTGGGCGCCAGCAGGCCGGACTTGCGCTTGTCCGTGAGCGGAAAGGTCACCGAGGAGATCCCCACCAGCCGCACGTCCTGGAAGCTGAGCACGGCGTCTTCCGCCTGCGCCGTTTCTTCCTCGCTGTCGAAGCGCAGCGTGGCCGCACGCAATAGCCAGTCCGGCACCCAATCAGGTCCCGGCTGGCGCTGGCAAGTGGTGAAGGTGGCGTTGCGCACGACTGCACGCTTGTCGTCGAGGAAATCGATGCGCTCAGCCTCGCCATGGGCCTCGTTGGCCAGCAACTGATAGCTCGGTCGGTCGAAATAGCCCTCGAACGCATCCACCCGGAGTTCGAGGGCAGGACCCTCGAACACATTGCCGGCCTGATTGATGCGCACATTGCCGCGCGCCCGCGCCAGGTCGCGCGACTGGTCGTAATCGATATGCTCGGCCCGTATCACCAGATCGGCACGACGCAACTCGACCTGACCATCGAGCGCCACTTCGCTGTCGGTCTCGGCCGAGAGGCGCTGGCCGGTCATGAAAGTGGCCGCACCACTGCGCTGCAGCGGCAGGATGCGCTCCTCCAGTTGCGGACTCATGCGCAAGCGCAGCGTATCCAGCGCAGCGGGCACCTGCTGGGCGTGCACCCGGCCCCCCTGCCAAAGCACACAGGCCAGCAGTGCCAGTGGTGTCAGCACGGGACGCAAATGGATGGACAAAACAGAAGGGCCGGGAGGAAGCAGGGTTTGTAGAATGGATTATCCATGAGCCACCCTATTTCCAGCCCTGCCGCCCACCCTGCTGTAGCCAGCGACACCCAGGCCGTCACCTGGCCCACCCCCGCACGCGCAGCCGCCTTCGGCCACTGGCTGGCCGAACTGGTGGCTGCGCAAGGTCTCATCGCCGACAGCCTGCGCCCGGCCTCGGCCGACGCCAGCTTCCGGCGCTACCTGCGGATCGACAGCGTGGGGGGCAGCCGGATCATCATGGATGCCCCGCCGGAGAAGGAAAACTGCCGGCCCTTCGTGCAGGTCGCAAACCTCATGGCGGATGCCGGACTCAACGTTCCGCAGATCCTGGCCTGGGACGAGCCACAGGGCTTCATGCTCCTGTCGGACCTGGGCAGCCAGACCATGATGCAGCTCATCGACCCGCAAAACGCGGCTGCCAGCTTGCCGCTGTACCTGAAGGCGGTCGATGCCCTGGTCGAATGGCAAAAAGCCTCGCAGCCGGACGTGCTGCCTCCCTATGACGCCACCCTGCTGCGACGCGAGCTCGAACTCTTTCCCGATTGGTACCTCGGCCGCCACCGCGGCGTGGCGGTCGAGGGCAAACTGCGCGAGACGCTGGACCGGATGTTCAGCCTGATCATCGAGCGCAACCTGGCCTGGGCCCCGGTCTATGTGCACCGCGACTTCATGCCACGCAACCTGATGATTCCCGGCGAGAAAGCGGAAACACGCCTGGGCGTGCTGGACTTCCAGGACGCCGTCTACGGCCCCATCACCTACGACATCGCCAGCCTGATGCGCGACGCCTTCCTCAGCTGGGACGAGGACTTCGTGCTCGACGTCACCATCCGCTACTGGCAAAAGGCACGTGCCGCTGGCCTGCCGGTGGGTGACGATTTCGGCGAGTTCTACCGGGGCGTGGAGTGGATGGGGCTGCAGCGCCATCTCAAGGTGGCCGGCATTTTTGCGCGCCTGTCGCTGCGCGACGGCAAACCGCACTACCTGGCCGATACGCCGCGTTTCATCGCCTACATCCGAGCCACCTGCTCGCGCTACATCGAACTCAAGCCCCTGTTGCGGCTGGTGGACGAGGTGGAAGGCATCAACGATGCCGGCGGCTACGCCTTCGGCCGCGTCTGACCTCGACCACATCCATGCCCCGTTTTCACTGCCCTACGCCGCTGCCCGTCGGCGCCACATTGGAGCTGCCCGACAGCGCCGCGCGCCATGTGCAGGTGCTGCGCCTGCAGCCTGAGGACACGATCACCCTGTTCAACGGCGAAGGGGGCGAATGCGAAGCCCGCATCACTCGCATGGGTCGCAGCGACGTGCTCGTCGAGGTCGTGGCGCATACCGCTATCGAACGCGAAGCCCCCCGCGAAGTTCACCTGGCCCTGGGCATGCCGGCCAATGAACGCATGGACTGGCTGGTCGAGAAGGCCACCGAGCTGGGCGTTGCCAGCCTGCAGCCGCTGCAGGCCGAGCGCAGCGTGCTGCGCCTGGCCGGCGAGCGCGCTGAAAAGAAGCGCAAGCACTGGCAGGGCGTGGCCATTGCGGCCTGCGAACAGAGTGGGCGCAACCGCGTTCCACCGGTGTACGCCGTGCAGTCCGTGCCCGCCTGGCTGGCCAGCCCCTTGCCGGCGCAACGGTTGCTGCTCTCCCTGCAGCCTGACAGCGTGCCGCTGGCGCCCTATGTCGCCACCCTCGATCAGGGTCCGCTCGTCTTTCTCTCCGGCCCCGAGGGCGGCTTGAGCCCTGCTGAAGAACAGGCGGCGCGTGCGCATGGTTTCGTGCCGGTCAGCCTCGGCAGCCGCACACTGCGCGCCGATACCGCACCGCTCGCTGCGCTCGCAGCCCTTACACTGGCCCGATGAACCGTCCTCTGCTGCTGCTGGCCGTCTGCCAAGGCCTCTTCCTCACCAACAACGTCGTTTTCATCGCCATCAACGGCCTGGTCGGCCTGAGTCTGGCCCCGCTGGGCTGGATGGCCACGCTGCCGGTCATGGGCTACGTGGTGGGCGGCGCCTTGAGCACTGGCGTGGTGGCGCGCACCCAATCGCGCTACGGACGCCAGACGTCCTTCCAGATCGGCCTGGTGGTGGCGCTGTTGTCGGCCCTGCTGTGCGCCTATGCGGCCTGGAGTAATAATTTCTGGATGCTGGTGGCGGCCACCGTGGTGGCCGGCTACTACAGCGCCAACGGCCAGCTTTACCGCTTTGCCGCCGCCGAACTGGCGAGCCCCAGCTACCGCGAGAAGGCCGTCTCACTGGTGCTGGCCGGCGGCCTGATCGGCGCCATCATCGGCCCGAACCTCGCCAAGTACACGAAAAATGTCCTGGCCACGCCCTTTGCCGGCGCCTACCTGGCGCTGGCGGTGGTCGCTGCGCTGGGCATGGCGCTGATGGCCTTCGTGCGCTTCCCGGCCGTGCCCAAGGCCGCGCCAGGCGCCTCGGGCGGCCGACCGATCTGGGAGATCGCGCGCCAGCCCCTGTTCTTCGTCGCCGTCGTGGGCGCCGCGCTGGGCTATGGCGTCATGAACCTGCTGATGGCCGCCACGCCACTGGCCATGCAGGTTTGCGGTTACCCCTTCGACGATGCGGCGCTGGTGCTGCAGTGGCACGTGATCGGCATGTTTGCGCCGGGCTTCTTCACCGGCCACCTGATCAAGCGTTTCGGCACACTGACCATCATGGGGGTGGGCGTGCTGCTCAACTTCCTGTGCATTGCCATCGCCCTCACGGGCGTGGATTTGCACCAGTTCCTTATCGCCCTGTTCCTGCTGGGCGTGGGCTGGAACTTTCTTTTCACGGGCAGCACCACGCTGGCGCTGCAGTCCTACCGGCCGGAAGAGAAGGACCGCGCGCAGGCCGCCATCAATTTTGCCGTGTTTGCCGTCATGGCCCTGACCTCGTTTGCCTCGGGCGCACTGGTCACCACGCAAGGCTGGTGGCTGCTCAACATCGGTTCCCTGGTGCCGGTGGCACTGACCGGTTTCGCGCTGATGTGGCTGGCCTTGCGCCGCCAGGTCACCCCGGCGACCTGAGCCGCATCAGAACCACTGGTCCAGCCACTGCTGCAGCCGGGCGTAGACCGGTTCGCGGTCCAGTTCGTTGAAGACCTCGTGGTACAGGTCCTCGAAGCAATGGGCCGTCACCGCCCGCGCCGGCGCGGCCTTCGCAAAGGCCGCGCTGCCACGCGGGCTGACCAGCCGGTCCGCGCCCGCGTACAGCAGCAGCGTGGGGACCTTCCATTGCGGCGCCGCCGCGATCGTTGCGGCGCCACCCTCGGCAATGAAGCGCGCCAGTCGGCCCGAGATGCGGTCATGGACCCGTTTGTCCTGCCGGTAAGCCTGCACCACCTCCGGATCATGCGAGATCCATGTCGGATCCAGACCATTGCGCACACGCAGACCGGGCGCAATGGCCGGCAGCACGGCCAGCATCAATTGCTGGAAGGCGTTGAGCCCCGGATCGAAGGCGGGCGAAGACAGCACCAGGCCCTCCACGGGCGCCAGCCCCAGAGCAACCAGTCTCGCCGCAACCAGACCGCCCATGCTGTGTCCCAGCAGGATAAGCGGCAAGCGCGCATCCATGCGCTTGCGCGTGCTGAGCAGGACGTCGGCCAGGTCTTCCACCAGGCGGTTGTCCGAGGGCAGGCCCCCGCGCACGCCACCGGACTCGCCATGGCCGTACTGGTCATACCCCCGCACAGCAAAACCCCAGCTGTTGAGCCGCTGCGCCAGCTCGTCGTAGCGCCCGGCATGTTCGCCCAGGCCGTGCACCAGCAGCACCACGCCGCGCAGCGGGGTGGCGGGATCCAGTGGCCAGTCCTGGATGGCGAGGTTGTCGCCATCGCTGGCAACAAAAGTGGTCAGGGTGGATTCCGGCATGCGTTTGTCTTCAGGCCATTTGGGCGATGACCTGCGCCACCGCCGCCGTCAGCTTGCGGGCATAGGGCACATGCAGGAACTCGTTGGGACCGTGGGCATTGCTCTTGGGGCCGAGCACGCCGCAGACCATCATCTGGGCCTTCGGAAAACCGCGCGACAGCATGTTCATCAGCGGGATGGTGCCGCCCTGGCCGATGTAGCCGCAAGGGGCGCCGTAGAAGTTGCGCGAAGCCTCGTCCAGCGCTTGCGCGAACCACGGCGCGGTGGCCGGTGCGTTCCAGCCGGTGGCCGAGCCCGAGGCCTCGAAGGTCACGCGCGCCTGGTAAGGCGCGTTGTCTTCCAGCAGGGCCTTGAGTTCCTGCACGGCCGTGGCCGCCTCCACCAGGGGCGGCAGGCGCAGCGAGAGCTTGAAGGCGGTGTGCGGGCGCAACACGTTGCCGGCGTTCTGGAGGTCCGGCAGGCCCTCGGCGCCGGTCACGCTGAGCGTGGGCACCCAGGTGCGGTTGAGCAGGGCCTGCAGCGGGTCCGTCGTCATGGGCAAGGCCACGCGGTTGTCGCCTTCGCAGTCGTAATGCACCCAGGGGAACCGTTTGTACAACTCCTCACCCAGGATAGCGGCCGTGGCGCGCGCCTGCTCCAGGCGCTCCGCGGGCACCTCGCAATGAAAGCTCTGTGGCAGCAGGCGGCCGGTCTTGCTGTCTTCCAGACGGTCCAGCACCTGGCGCAGGATGCGAAAACTCGAGGGCACGACGCCGCTGGCGTCACCCGAATGCACGCCTTCGGTCAGGATCTCCACCTTCAGTACCCCGCTGGCCATCCCGCGCAGGCTGGTGGTCAGCCAGAGCTGGTCGTAGTTGCCGGCCCCCGAGTCCAGGCAGACCACCAGACCCACGTCGCCCAGGCGGGCGCGCAAGGCGTCCACATAGGGCAGGAGATCATAGGAGCCGCTTTCCTCGCAGGTCTCGATCAGGCCGACGATGCGCGGATGCGCGAGTTTCTGGCTTTTCAGCGCGGCAATGGCCGCGATGCTGGCGTAGATGGCGTAGCCGTCATCGGCGCCGCCGCGGCCATAGAGCTTGCCGTCCTCGTACTTGGGGGTCCAGGGACCAAGGTCCTTGCGCCAGCCGCTGAACTCGGGTTGTTTGTCCAGGTGGCCGTACATGAGCACGGTCTGGGCGGACACCGCGGCGTCCGATGCACCCCGGCTGGCCGGCAGTTCGAAGAAGATCACCGGCGTGCGGCCCTCGAGCCTGATCACCTCGAGTTTCAGGCCCTCGACCTTCTGCGCCTCAACCCAGGCCGCCGCCTGGCGCACCACGGTGTCGATGTAGCCATGCTGTGCCCACTGCGGATCGAACATGGGCGACTTGGCGGGAATGGCGATGTAATCGCTGAGCTGATGCACGATGTCCCCGTCCCAGGCGCGGCTGATCTCCTCCAGCGCCTGGGCGGTATCGAGCACGGTTTGGGGGGCACGGGTATTCATGCGCATCCTTGTCGAAATGCTGGGCCGCTGCCAGTATATTCATCCCCGGCCTGCTTACACTCTCAGAACCTCCAGGAGACACCCGTGACGACAGCCTCTCCCCTGCGCCGCAGCCTGCTGGTGGCCTGCGCCGCGGCCCTTGGCGGCCTGGCCCCGCCGACCGTCGCTCAGGTCAGGATTCCCCTGCGCGTCTCCTCCCCTGCCGTGCCCGACGACTGGCACGCAAAAATGTGGACTGTTTTCAAGGAGTCGCTGGAGAAGTCCGCGCCCAGCCAGTTCGACGTACAGATCAACCTGAACGCCTCGCTCTTCAAGCAGGGCGCCGAGCCGGTTGCCATGGCGCGCGGCAATCTGGAGCTGGCGTCGATCTCGGCCTTCGATATCGCCAAGCTGGTGCCCGCCTTCTCGATCTTCACGGCCGGTTATGTGGTGCGGGATCCGCAGCATCAACAGAAAGTCTTCAACGGCCCCATCGGCACCGAGCTGTTCAAGGCCGTGTCCGACAAGATGGGCGTGACCGTGCTCTCGACGGTCTACCTGGGCACCCGCCAGCTCAATCTGCGCGACGTGCGGCCGGTGCGCACGCCGGCCGACCTCAAGGGCGTGAAGCTGCGCATGCCCGGCACCAGGGAATGGCTGTTTCTGGGTGACGCACTGGGCGCCACCGCCACGCCGCTGGCCTTCGGTGAGGTCTATCTGGGCCTGAAGACCGGCACCATTGACGGCCAGGACAACCCGCTGCCCACGGCGCGCGCCGCCAAGTTCTACGAGGTGACCAAACAGCTGGTGCTGACCCAGCACCTGGTCGACAGCCTCTTCATCACCATCTCCAACAAGAGCTGGAATGCCCTGACGCCAGCGCAGAAGCAGAACGTGACGGCCGCGGCGCAGGCTGCGGCGAAGTTCAACAACGAGAACCGCATCAAGGAAGAAGGCCAGCTGGTGGACTTCTTCCGGCAGCAGGGCTTGCAAGTCAGCACACCCGATGTCGAGGCTTTCCGCACATCGGTGCAAGCCACGTACGCCCGCTCTGACTACGCCAAGGTCTGGCCGGCCGGCCTGCTCGAGCGCATCAACGCCACCCGCTGATTCAACCTAGAAACCGCAGTTGACCGCTGACACCCGCTGGACCAGTCACATGAACACTCACTGTTGTACTCACGAAGCAGTTCACCGCATGGGTGGGAGCGCTACGCGCCCGAGCGGGCCGCCCTGGCGCGACCTGGCGGCGTTGCTCCTTCTCGCAGGCACGAGCCTGCCGCGTCGTCACGCCTTGCCAGCCCACGCCATGACGGCCCGCTCGGGCGCGTCCAACGGCGGCTTCTAGGTTCATGGGCCTGCTGCGCAAGGCCGCCCAGACACTGGGTGGGCTGATGTTTCTGAGTCTGTTCGGGGTCTTCCTGGTGCAGATCGGGGCCCGCTTCGGCTTCAACCGGCCGTTACCGTGGACCGATGAGCTGGCCGTGGTGCTGTACCTGTGGGTCATTCTCTGGGCCTCGGCTTTCATGGTGCCCGAGCGCGAGCACGTGGTGTTCGACCTGCTGTGGAACAGCGTGAGCCGGCGCGTGCGCCGCTCGATGCGCATCGTCGGCCATCTGATGATCGGCGGCTTGGCGGCAGTGGCCATTCCCGCCAGTTGGGACTATGTGCATTTCATGGGGCGCGAGGGCACGCCCGTGCTCGGCCTGTCATTTGAATGGGTTTTCCTACCCTTTGTGCTGCTGCTGCTGGCCCTGGTGGTGCGCAGCCTTCATGGCCTTTGGCGGGCCTGGCGGGGTCAGGGGCTGGACGATCTGGAGTACGCCTCATGAGCCTGGCGCTGTGGGCCCTGGTGGGCGTGGTGCTGGCCGGCATGCTGCTGCGCATGCCCATCGGTTTTTCCATGCTGATGTCGGGCGTCGCCTACCTGCTGGTCAAGGGCCAGGACCTGGGCCTGGTGGCCGAGCAGGTCAGCAACGGCCTGTACAACAGCTACGTGCTGCTGGCGGTGCCGCTTTTCGTCTTTGCCGCCAACATCATGAACGCGGGCACGGTCAGCGAACGCATCTTCGACTTCTGCCGCATCCTGGTGGGCCGGATGCGCGGCGGCCTGGCGCAGGTCGACATCCTGGTCAGCGTGATCTTCTCTGGCATGAGCGGCAGCGCGATCGCCGACGCGGCCGGGCCGGGCCTGGTGACCATCAAGCAGATGCTCAAGAAGCCGGGCTACAGCCGCGGCTTCGCCGGGGCCGTGGTGGTGGCCAGCGCCACGCTCGGGCCCATCATCCCGCCCTCCATCCCCATGGTGATCTACGCCCTGGTCTCGGGTGCCTCGGTCGGCGCGCTGTTCCTCGGCGGTGTGGTGCCAGGGGTGTGCATGACGCTGCTGATGATGGGTGTCGTCTATTACATCGCCCATAAGCGCCAGATGCCGCGCGAGGCCCCAGTACCGCTCAAGGACTGGCCGGGCATCCTGTTTCGCGGCGCCTTGCCGCTGTCCATGCCCATCGTGCTGCTGGGTGGCATCTACTCGGGTGCCTTCACGCCCACCGAGGCCGCGGCCGTCGCGGCCCTGCACGCGCTGGTCCTGGCCGCCGTGGTGTTCCGTGCGCTGAGCTGGCGCTCGTTCTGGGGTGTGGTGCTCGAATCCACACGCGCCAGTGCCGTGATCACCATCATCCTGGCCGGCTCCTTCATGCTGAACTACGCGTTCACCGCCGAAGGCGTGCCCCAGGCCATGGCCGCCTGGGTCGAGGGCCTGCAACTGAGCCGCCTGCAGTTCCTGTTCATGGTGAATGCCCTTTTCCTGGTTCTGGGCTGTTTCCTCGATGTGTCGGTGCTGCTGCTGGTCTTCGTGCCCATGCTGCTGCCCGCGGCCAAGATGCTGGGGGTGGACCTGGTGCACTTCGGCGTGCTGGTGGTGCTCAACATGATGATCGGCCTGATCCACCCGCCCTTCGGCATGCTGCTCTTCGTCACCAAGGCGCTGACCGGCATTCCCATCGGCGAGATGATGCGCGAGGGCTGGCTCTTCCTGGTGATGTTGCTCGGGCTGTTGGTGGCGATCACCGTCTTTCCCGAGATCGTGCTCTGGCTGCCCCGGACCATGGGCTACGGCAGCGCGGCGGGCGCCTGAGACACCAGCCGGCGTGCGGTACCGCTAGAGGTCGAGCGCCCAGATGCCCGGCAGGTTGCGCCAGTAGCCGTAGGCGTCCATGCCGTAGCCCACCAGAAACTTGTTGGGCACCACGAGGCCCACATAGTCGGGCCGGGCCGGTTTGGGCTTGCCGATGGCCTTGTCGGCGAACACGGCCAGCAGCACTTCCGCCGCCCCCATCGCCAGCAGACGCTCCTTCACGTGCGCCAGCGTCTCCCCCTCATCGAGGATGTCGTCGAGCACGATCACGATGCGCCCGCGCACATCGGCGCGCGGCTCCACTTTCCACTCGATGCGCCCACCGTGGTCTTTGGCGCCATAGCGGGTGACGTGGATGTAATCGAACTCCAGGGGAAAACTCAGGCGGGTCAGGAGTTGGCCCGCAAACACGACCGCACCCCCCATCACGCCCAACACGAGGGGAAAAGCGGGCGCACCCTCCTGCTCAAAACGGGCATTGATCTGGTCGGCCATCCGGGCCAGCGCAGCCTGCACGGCTGCAGCATCAAACACCTCGGTGCCCTGGGTCAGCAGGGCGCGGGCCTTGTTCGCGTGGGCCTGAGCGCTCGTTTCTGGAGTGGCAGACATGGTCGGCTCTGAGTAAGGGGTCAACGCGAAAACTTCAGCACCGCCGTGCTGGCCAACAGATTGGGCATGAAGCGCCGCAAGCGACCGTTGTGCAGACCAAAGCTGTCGAGAATCTGCAGGCCGTTGCGTTGCGCCAGCACCTCCAGATCGGCATGTGTGCCGACGCGGATATTGGGCGTGTCGTACCACTGGTAGGGCAGGCGGCGCGTCACCGGCATGCGTCCGCCCAGCACGCTCAGGCGGTTGGGCCAGTGCGCAAAATTGGGAAACGCCACGATGCCCATGCGACCCACGCGCGCCGTCTCGCGCAACACGGTCTCGGCATTGCGCAGATGCTGCAGGGTATCGATCTGCAGCACCACGTCGAAGCTCTGGTCTTCGAACAGGGCCAGGCCTTCGTCCAGGTTGAGCTGGATGACGCTGACGCCGCGCTGCACACAGGCCAGCACGTTGTCGTCGGCGATCTCGATGCCGTAGCCGCTGCAGCCGCGCGCGGCCTGCAGATGGGCCAGCAGGGCGCCGTCGCCACAGCCCAGGTCCAGCACTCGGGCACCTTGTGGCACCAGGCTGGCGATGGTTTCCAGGGTCAGGCGGTCGCTCATGCCGTGATCTCCCTGCTTATGCCTTCAAAGTAGGAGCGCACAAGTTTCGTATAACGCGCATCGTCCAGCAGGAAGGCGTCGTGCCCGTGGGGGGCGTCGATCTCGGCGTAGCTGAGTTCGCGCCGGTTGTCGAGCAGGGCCTTGACGATCTCGCGGCTGCGCTTGGGCGAGAACCGCCAGTCGGTGCTGAAACTCACGAGCAGGAACTTGCAGCGCGCCGCCGCCAGTGCGCGGCTCAGATCGCCGTCGTGCCGTCGTGCCGGGTCGAAATAATCCAGCGCCCGGGTGATCAGCAGGTAGGTGTTGGCGTCGAAGTACTCGCTGAACTTGTCGCCCTGGTAACGCAGGTAGCTCTCGATCTGGAATTCGATGTCCTGCGTGCTGTACTGGTAGGCCTCGCGCACGGTGCCCGCCACGGCACTGCGGAGTTCGCGTCCGAACTTCTCGTTCATGACGTCGTCGCTCAGGTAGGTGATGTGGCCGATCATGCGTGCGATGCGCAGACCGCGCTTGGGGATCACGCCGTGTTCGTAGAAGTGGCCGCCATGGAAATCCGGGTCGGTCACGATGGCGCGACGCGCCACTTCGTTGAAAGCGATGTTCTCGGCATTGAGGTTGGGTGCGCTGGCCACCACCACGGCGTGGCGCACACGCCCGGGGTACTGCAGTGTCCAGCTCAAAGCCTGCATGCCGCCCAGGCTACCGCCCATGACAGCCGCCAGGGTCTGGATGCCCATCCCATCGAGCAGGCGGGCCTGGGCGTTGACCCAGTCTTCCACCGTCACCACCGGGAAGTCGGCACCATAGACCTTGCCCGTGTCCGGGTTGACATGCATGGGTCCCGTGGAGCCGAAGCAGGAACCCAGGTTGTTGACGCCAATCACGAAAAACCGGTCGGTATCCACCGGCTTGCCCGGGCCGATCATGTTGTCCCACCAGCCCTCGCTTTTCGGCTGGCCTTCGTAGACGCCGGCCACGTGGTGCGAGGCGTTGAGCGCATGGCAGATCAGCACGGCGTTGGACTTGTCGGCATTGAGCGTGCCGTAGGTCTCGTAGGCCAACGTGTAGCCGCGGATGCTCGCGCCGCTCTGCAGGGGCAGGGCGGCGTCGAAGGTCATGGCCTGAGGCTGGGCAATCAACATCGGTGGCTTCAAAAACAAAAACCCGGCATAGCGTTCAGCTCGGCCGGGTCTCAGATGACGGAAACACCTTGCCTGTTTAGCTGAACTTCGGAACTCCAGGGTTCCGGCGCCCGCAATCGGGTTCAAATCGGCGCTGACGATTAGTATAAGGCTACGCTGAACCACCCAATACTGGAGTCACCCATGTCCGAGCTGTACGGATCCGACGCCTACGCCCCGCGCGAAATCGCCCAGCGCATCGAATCGGTCGGGGTGAGCAAGGCGCGCCTGCCGACCCTGCCTCTGTTGATGCTGGGTGCGCTCGCGGGCGCTTTCATCGGGCTGGGCGCCATGCTTTTTGTGCTGGTCAAGTCGGATGCCACGCTGGGCTTTGCCGCGACGGCCATGGGCGGCGGCCTGGTGTTCTCGCTGGGCCTGTTGTTGGTGGTGGTGGCCGGGGCCGAGCTCTTCACCGGCAACAACCTGCTGGCCATGGCCTGGGCCGATGGCCGCATCAGCAGCGCGGAAGTGCTGCGCAACTGGGTCCTGGTGTGCGCGGCCAATTTTGTCGGCGCGGCCGGGCTGGCGGTGCTGGTGTTTGCCAGCGGCCACACCGACATGAACGGCGGCGCCGTTGGCCAGCAGGTCGTGAAAATCGCGCTGGCCAAGCAGGACCTGTCACCGGTGCAGGCCTTCTTTCGCGGCGTGCTGTGCAATGTGCTGGTCTGCATGGCGGTCTGGATGGCCATGGCCGGGCGCAGCGTGGTGGACAAGGCGGTGGCGGTGGTGCCACCCATCATGGCCTTCGTGGCCGCCGGCTTCGAGCACAGCATTGCCAATATGTACCTGATGCCGCTGGCGATGCTCCTGCAACACTTCGGCCCGTTGGGCGCCACACCACCGGTCACGTGGAGTGGCATGCTGGGCAATCTTCTACCGGTGATCGCGGGTAATCTGATCGGCGGCAGCGTGCTGGTGGGCCTGGCCTATCACGTGATCTACCGGCGCAAGCCGGCGGACTAAGCGCCCCAACCCAGCA
The DNA here is from genome assembly GCA_030695415.1 of Hylemonella sp. Taxonomy (GTDB): domain Bacteria; phylum Pseudomonadota; class Gammaproteobacteria; order Burkholderiales; family Burkholderiaceae_C; genus Hylemonella. The sequence continues at coordinate 115,481 of JAUYQZ010000030.1, read as the reverse complement.
GCACCGCCAGACCCAGCACCAGGAAAATCCCTGCCGAGACCAGGTGCACCAGGCGGATCGGGATGCGGCGGGTCATGCGCTCGCCCAGCCACACCACGGGGGCGTTGGCGAGCATCATGCCCAGCGTGGTCCCGGCGACCACCCAGGCCCAGGACTGGTATTGCGCGGCCAGCATCACAGTGGCGATCTGGGTCTTGTCACCCATCTCGGCCAGGAAAAAGGCGATCACCGTGGTGCCGAACACCCCCCAGCGCGGCGCGCGGTCGGCGCCTTCGTCGTCGATCTTGTCGGGGATCAACATCCAGACCGCCATGGCGAGAAAGGACAGGCCCAGGATCCAGCGCAGCCAGACCGGACCCAGCACGGTGGTGACCCAGGCGCCAAGGGCGCCGGCCAAAGCGTGGTTGGCCAAGGTGGCCACCAGGATGCCGGCCACGATGGGCCAGGGTTTGCGAAAACGAAGCGCCAGGATGAGGGCCAGAAGCTGCGTCTTGTCGCCCATTTCAGCCAGCGCGACCAGGCCGGTCGAAATCAGAAAAGCTTCCATCGATCGATTCTACCGAGCGGGCTTGTTCCCGCCTGGCCTTGGGCGCTCAGATCGTGAAGCTGAACTGGCCCGGCTTCAGGGTGATGGGCGCGCCAACCTCAGCATCCAGGGCTTCGGCGCCACGCCGGGCCGCAGGGTCACCGGGTCACGCCAGCGGGAGGGCTGCCTGTGCGTTCCAGCAGCCACGGCCAGGCCCGCTGCTCCAGCGACCAGCGACCGGGGCCGTAGATGGCCAGTCCTGCGAGCAGCGCGCCCCAGAAGATGTGTTGTTGCAGGGCCGCCGGTGCGATTTCGGCCAGGCTGAGGACGGCGACAACGTTCACCACGCTCAGGCCCAGGGCGGCGAAGCGCCCGCCCAGGCCGAGCAGCAGCAGGACCGGCAGCAGCAGTTCGCCGGCCGTGCCCAGCGCGGCCGCCAGCGAGGGCGAAAGCCAGGGCACCTGGTACTCGTCCTCGAACAGGGCCAGGGTGACTTCCCAGTCGCGGATCTTGGTCAGGCCCGAGAGGAAAAAGACCTGCGCCACGTAATAGCGCGCCAGCAAAGCGGCGGCCGGCTGCAGTGCTGCCAGAGCTCGGCTCAGGCGGGACCACAGGCTCAGGAGCAGCTGCCAAGACGCGTGGGTTGTCGTTTTCATTGGCTTGCCTTGTTGTGTGCTCTTGATGCGTCGATCAGTCTGAGTCGCCATCGCGGGCCACGATGCCGAGCAAGAGCCCGTCGTGGACAGCTGGGGCCAGCCAGGTCTGAAAATCGAAGGCCGTCGCGTGGTCCAGGGCCTGGTGCAGGCTGCGTCCGGCTTGCAGAGCCGTGACAAAAACCGCCTCGCCGGGCTGTGCGACCCGCACCATGGGCCGGTACGCCTGGCGCCAAACCAGCGCCGTTTCTGCCACACCGGCAGCCAGGCAGTGGGCTGCCCGCTCCAGGTCGGGGGGATCGATGGCGTGAGCATCCATCAAGGTCACCACCGGCCAGCGGCTGACCAGGCATACCGTGCCAGGCGCGAACACCAGGGACAGCTCCTCCGGATCGACACTCGCCAGCAAGGCATAGCTCTGCGGATCGGGCTCGGCATCGGCCGCCGTGGCGGCTTCGTGCAAGGCCCATTCCGTGCGTGCCACATCGGCCAGATAAGGCTCGGCGGCGACGAGGTCGGGCAATTGCTCGATCAGCCGCGGCAGCCCACCGCCCCAGAAGGCGAGATCACCGCGCAGCGGTGGCTGCTCAGACCAGAGCTTGCTCGCCAGCGCGTCGAAATTTTCATCCCCCAGCAGGCGCGCGAGCACCGGGTAGGCGGCACCCAGGCTGCGTGTCGCCTGGGCGGCGGCGTGGCTGCGATAGGCGGCCAGCCCGCGCCAGAGATGCGCGGATGCGTCGACCCCCGGAGCATCGGCGTGCCCGGACAACAGGCGAAGGGCGGCTTCGTGCGTCGGCGCCCACAGGGCACCCAGCAAGGTTTGTTGCCAGACCTCCAGCGACGGGGTGGGTGATGGCGTGTTCAGGTGCATACCGTCTCCGGCAGGGAGCTGACCAAGGCCGCTGCGCGGGTCGCCTCGTCGAGTAGCACGGAGAGCGCCGGGACCTCGGTGTCCCACTCGATCAGCGTGGGCACCCGTCCCAGCCTGGCGCGGGCATGGACATACAAGGTCCACACTTCTTCGCAGACGCGGCTGCCATGGTCGTCGATGAGCATGCGCACGCCGGCCTGGGCCACCTCGGCATGCCCGGCCAGATGGATCTCGCCGACGTGGGCCGGATCGAGGGCATCGATGGTTCGGCGCACGGCCGCCAGCGGGTCGGCCTCCTCACCGCGCAGCGCTGCATTGCGTGCATTGACGTAGAGGTTGTTTACGTCCAGCAGCAGGCGGCAGCCGCTGCGACGTGCCAGTTCACCGAGGAACTGCGCCTCGCCCATCTCCTGTCCTGGACAGGGGATGTAACTGGACAGGTTCTCGACCAGCAGGGGACGACGCAGGCGTTCCTGCACTTGCTCGACATTGCGGCACAGCACGGCCAGGGCCTCACGGCTGAAGGGAATGGGGAGCAGGTCGGCCGCATGCACGGGCATCGATTGGCCCGACAGAGGCGCCCGGGCGAAGCAGGCGTGGTCGCTGACCAACATCGGCTCGATGCGCTGCACCAGGATCGCCAGGCGCTCCAAGTGCCAGGGGTCGATGCCGGCCACCGAGCCCAGCCCCAGGCCGACCCCGTGCAGGCTGACCGGGTAGTGGGCACGCCCCTGTTCCAGCACAGCCAGCGCAGCGCCACCGGCGCCGAAAAAATTTTCCGAATGCACTTCCAGAAAGGCCAGTGCCGGCAATGTTTCCAGCACTTCGCCATAGTGCGGATGGCGCCAGCCTATGCCCACACTCGCCGCCTCCTTGAGGCTGGCCGCGGGGGGCACGGACCGGTGCTCCATGGTGGCGGAATCAGCTCTTCTTGCCAGCGGCCGCCTTGGCTTCTTCAACGGTCATGCCCATCATCTGCTTGCAGGTGCCTTTGGCCACGTACTTCCACTCACCCTTGTCGTTATCCAGCTTGGACTGGCCGGCACAGGAGTGGGAACCGGAGAGGTTGGCGCAGTCGTTCTGGCCGGCCTTGGCAATGCCATAGCATTTTTCCTTGCTCTGGGCCATGGCCGGGGTAGCCACGAACAGAGTGGAGAGGAGGGTGGCCGCGGCGGCGGCGACGATGGCTCGTTGGTTCATGAAATGACTCCTGGTGGTTAGGGCCGGGCAACTTACTATTGCCCGGCTGGTGGTTGAGTCGGCTGCCGACCCGCGGAACTTACAACAGATCGGCGATTTCGTCCCACGCCTCGGCCGGAATGCGGCCGATATGGGTTTTTTCTACCCGGCCCGTCTTGCCGATGATGAAGGTGGCGGGCAGTTGGGCCTTGGCGCCGAGGCTGTCCGTGTAGCCGGCCTGGCCAGCCCACAACTGGGGGAAGCCCTGAGCGCGCTGCTGGGTCTGCGCCAGAATCTGTTCGTAGGCCAGCCAATCCTGCTGGCGGCGGTCCATGCTCACCAGCACCATCTCAAAAGGCTGGTTGCGCCAGCCTTCGTAGTTGGCACGCAATTCGGGCATCTTGTCGCGGCATACCGCACAGGTCGTCGACCAGAACACCACCAAAACCACCTTGCCGCGCAAACTGCCGAGGTCAAAGGGCTTGCCGTCCAGCGTCTGGCCGTTCAGCCTGGCCAGGGTTGACGCGGCGGATTCCCGCGGTGCTTGCGCCTGAGTTGCCGGTGCAGCCAACAGTACCGCTATAGAAAGAAATAAGGCTGTGATTTTGCACATGGTGAAAATTTCAGGGGTTCTGGTTTGTCGCGCCGGAGCGATAGATTCTTGCAGTTTCTGCACCGCAGCTCCATTTTTAGTTTCCATTTGTTGGAAATCGCGCATAATGATTTCGTACTGCTGTATGACGGTGGTATTTATTAGCGGTGATTCGTCGATTTTGCGTTTGCTTTAAGTCTTTAGTGCTTTGTTGCTCGCGGCTATCGGACTCCATCGCCTTACCTGAGTCTTTTTGAGGAGTCCCGTGATGGGCAACAAACTTTACGTGGGCAATCTGCCCTATTCCTTCCGCGACGAAGATCTGCAGCGCGCCTTCTCTGCCCATGGCAGCGTCAGCAGCGCCAAGGTCATGATGGAGCGTGACACCGGCCGCTCCAAGGGTTTCGGTTTCGTTGAGATGGGCAGCGATGCCGAGGCCCAGGCCGCGATCGCCGCCTTGCATGGCCAGCAACAAGGTGGCCGCGCTCTGGTTGTCAATGAAGCGCGCCCGATGGAGGCACGCCCCCCCCGTAGCGGCGGCGGTGGTGGTGGGTATGGCGGCGGTGGTGGCGGCGGCGGCTACGGTGGTGGCGGCGGCGGCGGTTACGGCGGCGGCGGCGGCGGCGGTGGCTACGGTGGTGGTGGTGGCGGCGGCCGACGTGAAGGTGGCGGTGGTGGCTACGGCGGTGGCCGCAGCAGCTACTAAGCTCCAGACCCCTCCAAAAAAAGGACCCTCTCGGGTCCTTTTTTCATGGTTTTTCCTAGGCTGCAAGCTCTTGTCTGAACCGGATTTCCGTGTCAATAATAAAAATGTGGCGTCTGGAAAGACGCTCACAGGGATCGCGGTGATCTGCCGAATTCGCATTCGTCGACACGAATGGATTGCGTTTCTGGGACTCCATCGCTTGTTTTGGATTTTTCAGGAGTCCCCGCATGGGTAATAAACTTTATGTCGGAAACCTTGCCTATTCTGTTCGCGACAGCGATCTGGAACTGGCTTTCCGCCAGTTTGGTACCGTCAGCAGCGCCAAGGTCATGATGGAGCGCGACACTGGCCGCTCCAAGGGTTTCGGTTTTGTCGAAATGAGCAGCGATGCCGAGGCACAAGCGGCCATCCACAGTATGAACGGGCAGCCCCTGGGCGGGCGCAGCGTCGTCGTCAACGAAGCCCGTCCGATGGAATCACGCCCCCCCCGTAGCGGCGGTGGTTATGCAGGTGGTGAAGGTGGGGGAGGTGCGGGGGAAGGCGGTTTCCGCAGCCCCTACGGAAACCCGCGTGGTGGTGGCGGTGGGCGCCGCGGTTATTGACCGGCTGCCTATCCCGACCTGCCTGTCGGTATCAGAATTTTTCCGGGCGCAGCACCGATACGTCGGCAAAGAACAGAGTGAGGCCGTAGTTCGGAGCATAGGTCGTCAATACGTGCGCAGCAATTGCGTCGGCCACCGGCGTTTCGCAGATCACCTTCATTTCAATGGTGCGATCAGCCTCCCAACTCCCCTCACGGGTGCTGTGGGCACTGCCGCCGCGCACGTCATGCACGGTGTAACCATGAGCGCCGGCTTGGCGCACATCGGCCACGAGGCGTTTTTCCAGTACCGCTTCGGCAATGATGACGAGCAGCTTTCTCGGATGTTTGGTCATGGAGGCTCCTTCAGGCCAGGCGCTTCGCGAGTTCGAAATACAGCGGAATGCCAATGACGATATTGAACGGGAACGTCACCCCCAAGGCGGCAGTGATGGACAGGGCCGCGTTGGCCTCGGGAACGGCAATGCGCATGGCGGTCGGCGCAGCAATATAGCTCGCGCTGGCGGCAAGCGTTGCCATGATGGTCACACCGCCCAGACTCAGGCCCAGCAGCATGCCAACCAAAGCGCCCGCCACGGCCAGGACCAGAGGGGCCAGCAGTGCAAACCCGACAATTCGCGCCCCGTATTTTTTCAACTCCGACAAGCGCCCGCCGGCGACCAGACCCAGCTCGAGCAGGAACAAGGCCAGTACGCCTTTGAAGGGATCCACAAAGACGTTCTTGATCGGCGCTGTGCCGGCCTCGCCCATCAAGGCACCGATCAGCAGGCCTCCGACCAGCAGCAGGACCGACTTGCCGAGGAAGACGTCGTGCATCAACTCCTTCCAGTTGATCCGTGCCGACGCGGCTCCGCCGCCCAAGCGCGCCAGCAGGATGCCGGCAATCAGGCCCGGCGCCTCCATCAGGGCGACCCAGAGTGCGGCATGGCTTTCAAGTTCGACGCCTCGTTTTTGCAGGAATGCGGCAGCCACGGCAAAGGTGACCACGCTGACGGAGCCATAGTGGGCCGCCATCGATGCACTGTCCACCACACTCAGACCCAGCCTGCGCAAAATGGGCACCAGTACGAAGGGAATGGCGAAACCTAGCGCAAGGCAGGCGACGACCTGAGGCGCGAGGAACAGCAATGACTGCTTGCTCAGCTCGATCCCGCCCTTGAGGCCGATCGCCAGCAGAAGGTAGATGGACAGCGTCTCATAGAGAGCTTCCGGCAGACGCAGATCACTTTTGCACAGGCGCGCCACCACCCCCAGGAGAAAGAACAGGACAACAATATCAATCATGACGTCATCTTCCCAGCCGGCGGATGTCCCCGCACGGCGCAAGGTTGGCTATGAGGATCGCGGTTCACGATGCTTGCGAGGGCGGCCGGCCAGCAGGCGGTCGAACAGGCTATCGGGAAGTAGTCGCAGCAGTTTCGCGACGAAGCCCATCTGCCACGGAATCACACGGTAGCTTACCCCTGACTCGATGGCCCGCAAAGCGTACTCGGCAAAGGTGGGCGCTGCCATGAGAAAAGGCATGGCATAGCGGTTCTGGCGTGTCAGCGGCGTATCGATGTACCCCGGACTGAGCGTGACCACGCGCACACCGCTGCCGCGCAGTTCCCCGCGCAGGCTTTCGCAATAGCTGATCACCCCGGCTTTGCTCGCGCAGTAGGCGCCGTGGCCGGGTAGGCCCCGAATACCGGCGACGCTGGCGATGCCCACCAGGCGGCCTGAGCCGCGCCTGCGCATGGGCTCGACAAAGGGATGGAAGGTCGCCGCCAGCCCGGTGTTATTGACGGCAAAAGTCCGTGCCATGACCGCCAGGTCATCCCGCTCAGCGGTATCCATGCCCACACTGATGCCGGCATTGGCGACCACGACGGCAGGTATGCCCTGCAGCGCCAGGCAGGACTGCCCCGCTGCGACGATGCTTTCGACATCAGCCACATCGGCGGCGTACAGGCGAAAGCGCGCCCCGTCGATTTGTCGGGTGTCGGCCCACTGCTGCATCTCACCCACGCGTCGGGCGACCAGGGCCAGGTCATAGCCGGCCTGGTAGAAGCACCAAGCCAGGGCCTGGCCGATGCCGCTAGACGCTCCGGTGATGAAAACAAGCTTGTGCATGCCCGGCGCCGTTCAGCGCTCAGGCGGGGGTTGCAGCGTGCCACGCACCCGCCCCCGCAGTTCCACGACTTGGTCGAAGTTGCTGTAGTCCATGCTTTCTGCGGTGATGCGGTCGTTGCCACGCATCAGCGCCACCGGCTTATGCGACTTGATGCGTTCCTCTTCCAGAAAGGCATGCAGGAACTCGCCATTGAAACTCACGCGGGGCAAGGTGGCGCCGCTGCGGTCCACGGTGGCCTCACGCACGACCTGCGCGTCGCCCATGAGCTGCACTTCGCTGGCATCGTTATTGGCCAGTGCGCGTTTCGCCGTGGCCACCGTCAAGTGACCACGGCTGTTGAAGCTGCGGATGCGCACCTGGTCGATTTCCAGAATGTCGGTGTGCGGATAGTGCCGGGCCTGGTCGCCGTAGACCTCGCTCTTGAGGCGCCCCGTGCTGTCGAAGGTCTTGATCGAGAAACGCTCCATGAGGTAGTCCGGGTCCTGGCGCAGTGGCTGTTCCACCGAGCCGGTCTCCAGCAGCGGCGTGCTGCGCACCAGCCAGTAGGTACCCAGCGCCAGCAGGCCCATCAGCATGAGCGGCAGATAGATCGAGAGTCGATCCCAGGCCAGGCGGACGATACGTATCATCGCAAAGCCTCCTGCAGGAGATCGACATATCGACCGCTGGCCACCAGCAACAAGTCGCAGAACTCGCGAGCGGCGCCGGCACCGCCCCGCGCTTTCGTCACATAGTCGGCGCGCGCCAGCGCCTCAGCGTGCGCATGGGCCGGCGCGCCCGCGAAGGCACAGCGCTGCATGACGGGCAGGTCCGGCCAGTCGTCGCCAATGGCCGCGGCCTGCGCCCACTCCAGCCCCAGGGCCTGGAGCGTCTGCTCGGCGGCCGGCCGCTTGTCCTCGGTGCCATAGTGCACATGGCTGATGCCCAGTGCCTTGAGTCGCACCCGCAGGGCGGGACTGTCGCGGCCCGTGATCACCGCCGGCGTGATACCTGCGCGTTGCAGCAGCTTCAGGCCGTGGCCATCCAGTGTGTTGAAGCGTTTGAGGGTTTCGCCGGCTTCGCCGATGTACAAGCCGCCATCGGTAAGCACGCCGTCGACGTCAAAAAACGCCACGCGGATGCCCTGGGCCTGCAGCAGCAGTTCGGGGGCAAAGGTCAATGCTGGCGCCACGGGACTCATATGACTTTGGAGCGCATCAGGTCGTTGCTGTTCAGGGCGCCGCACAGGCGCCCCTCTGCGTCCACCACCAGCACACTGGTGATGCGGCGCTGCTCCATCATTTCGGCGGCCTCCACGGCCAGCGCGTCGTGCCCGATGGTGACCGGGTTCGGATGCATGAACTGCTGCGCGCTGCCCGTACGCATGTCTATGCCTTTTTCCAGCAGTCGACGCAGGTCACCATCGGTGAAGATGCCTAGCACCCGGTCCTGAGCATCGACGATGGCTGTGGCGCCGAGACCTTTGGCGCTCATCTCGCGCATGATGGCACTGAACCCGGCGTCAGGGCTGACCTTCGGAACCGCCTCGCCCTGGCGCATCACGTCGCTGACATGCGTGAGGAGCTTGCGCCCCAGCGAGCCACCGGGGTGAGAGCGAGCGAAATCCTCGGCCTTGAAGCCGCGTGCGTCCAGCAGGGCCACGGCCAGGGCATCGCCGAGGGCCAGCTGCGCTGTCGTGCTGGCGGTGGGCGCGAGATTCAACGGGCAGGCTTCTTTCTCTACCGCGGTGTCGAGCACCAGATCGGCATGCAGGCCCAGGGTGGAGACGGGGTTGCCCGTCATGGCGATCAGGGGCACGCCCTGACGCTTGAGGACCGGAAGGATCGCCGTCAGCTCCTCGGACTCGCCACTGTTGGAAATCGCCAGCAACAGGTCCGCAGCCGTGATCATGCCCAGGTCGCCATGGCTGGCCTCGGCAGGGTGCACGAACATGGCCGGGGTACCGGTCGAGGCAAGGGTGGCGGCCATCTTGCGGCCAATGTGCCCACTCTTGCCCATGCCCATTACGACCACGCGTCCCTGAACGCCAAGCATCAGGGCCACGGCCCGGGGAAAAGACTCCCCGATCCGCCGACGCAGGTCCAGAACGGCCGCGGCTTCGATCTCGAGAGTCTCGTGTGCAAGCCGGATGGCCCGGCCTGCGTCCAGGGACGCTGGAATCTGCTTGCTTTCGCTCATGCGCCGATTCTATCGGGGCGCCGCGGCTTGCTAGTATTGGGGTATGACCGGCCTTGAACTAACCTTGATGTATCTGCTGGCTGCCGTGCTGGGGGTGGTCGTGTTCCGCAGCCTCAAGCTCCCGCCCATGCTCGGCTATCTGGCCGTGGGCGTGCTGATCGGGCCCAATGCGCTGGCGCTGGCGCAGAACTCGGAGGGCGTGCGCCACCTGGCCGAGTTCGGAATCGTGTTTCTGATGTTTGTCATTGGGCTGGAGTTCAACCTGCCCCGGCTTAGGGCGATGCGCCGACACGTCTTTGGTCTGGGCTTGTTGCAGGTGTTTTTCACCATGCTGTTGACCATGATCGGCGCCTACCTGCTGACACAGCTGCTGCCGGGCCAGTGGTCTGTCAGCTGGCAGACGGCGCTGGCGCTTTCGGGCGTCATGGCCATGAGCAGCACGGCCATCGTGGTCAAGCTGATGGCCGACCGGCTTGAAATGGAGTCCGAGCACGGCAAACGAGTCATGGGCATCCTGCTGTTCCAGGACCTGGCCGTCGTGCCCCTGCTGGTGTTGATCCCCGCGCTGGGCAGCCCGGCCAACGAGCTGCTGGGCTCACTGGGTTTGGCCCTGGTCAAGGCTGTTGTACTTCTGGCCCTGCTGCTGCTGGGTGGCCAGCGACTGATGCGCATCTGGCTCACGCAGGTCGCTCGGCACAAAAGCAGCGAGCTTTTCATGCTCAATCTGCTGTTGATCACCCTGGGACTGGCCTGGCTGACCGAGCTGGCCGGCCTGAGCCTGGCGCTCGGGGCTTTTGTCGCCGGCATGTTGATTTCCGAGACTGAGTTCAAACATCAGGTGGAAGCCGACATCCGGCCCTTTCACGACGTGCTGCTGGGACTTTTCTTCATTACCATCGGCATGATGCTTGACTGGAGCATCGTGTGGCAGCGTTGGCCTCTCGTGCTCATGCTCATGGTGTCCTCCCTGCTGCTCAAGTTGGTGCTGATCACGGTCCTCACGCGCGCCCTCGGTGCCAGCATGGGCGTCGCGCTGCGTACCGGCCTGTACCTGGCGCAAGCTGGAGAGTTTGGTTTCGTGCTGCTGACCTTGACGCATGCGCATGGTCTTATCGAGGCCAACATGCTCAACCCCATCCTCGCGTCCATGGTGCTTTCCATGCTGGCCACGCCCTTCATCATCATGTACAGCAACCAACTGGTCATGCGGCTGGTTGCCAGCGAGTGGCTGCAGCAGTCGCTGCAGATGACCAGCATCGCGCGTCAGTCCATCGGCGCCAGCGGGCACGTGATTATTTGCGGCTATGGCCGTTGCGGTCAGAACCTGGCGCGCATGCTGGAGGGCGAGAAGATTCCCTATATGGCGCTGGACCTCGACCCGGACCGGGTGCGGCAGGCCACGGCGGCGGGCAACAGTGTTGCCTACGGGGACGCCGCCCGGCTTCAGGCGCTGATGGCCGCAGGCCTGGGCCGCGCCAGCGCAGTGGTCATCACTTACCTGGATGTACCAGGCGCCCTCAAGGTGCTGGCCAGCGTGCGTGCGCATGCCCCGAACATCCCGGTGATCGTCCGGACGCAGGACGACTACGCTCTCGACCGGCTGCGAGCGGCGGGGGCCACGGAAGTGGTGCCGGAGTCGATCGAGGGCTCTCTGATGCTGGCCAGTCACGCACTCGCCCTGGTCGGTGTGCCCATGCGCCGCGTGATCCGGCTGGTGCAGGACCAGCGCGATGCCCGTTACAACCTGCTGCGCGGCTATTTCCACGGAGCTGACGATGGCGCACTGGATGACGGGGCTCAGGAACGCCTGCACTCCCTGACCCTGCCCAGCGGGGCCCATGCATTGGGTCAGAGCCTGGGCGCGCTCTTGCCGCGGCTGGTCGGTACCCGCATACTCAGCCTGCGAAGGCACAGTGGCAAAAGCCTATCTCCTGATGACGGCCTGACGCTGGAAGACGGAGACACGCTGGTGCTTTCCGGGCCGGCCGAGGCTCTGGCACTGGCTGAGCAGATGCTGCTGCGCGGCTGATCCGCAACGGCCCTTGTTTCTTCACTCAACGCTTCGGATTCTCCATGCAGGACCGCTACATCAACGAGTATCTAAAAGGTCATATCCGCACCGTGCCAAACTGGCCGTCGCCCGGGGTGCAATTTCGCGACATCACGCCGCTCCTGCAGAACCCCAAGGTTTTCCGCGTGATGGTCGACGCTTTCGTGCACCGCTATATGGATCCGGGCATGCGCCCTGACGTTGTGGCCGGTCTCGACGCGCGCGGTTTCATTCTGGGATCAGTGATTGCCTACGAGCTTGCGGTGGGTTTCGTGCCGATCCGCAAGAAGGGCAAGCTGCCCTTTACGACGGTAGAGGAAACCTACGAACTCGAGTACGGCAGTGCGACCGTGGAGTTGCATACCGATGCCGTCAAACCCGGTGACCGCGTGCTGCTGGTCGATGACCTGATTGCCACCGGCGGCACGATGATGGCTGGCAAGAAGCTGCTGGAAAAACTGGGGGCCGCGGTGATCGAGGGGGCTGCCATCGTGGACCTGCCTGAGCTTGGCGGGTCGGCCCGGCTGCGGCAAGGTGGTCTTCCCCTCTTTACGCTGCTCGATTTTTCCGGAACCTGACGGGCTTGGAAGCCTGTCGCTGGGATCAGATCAGATCGCCGTACTGAGTACGGCTCAAGGGGGGGCGCCCGTCTTCGTCCAGGCGCGTTTCCTCGAATTCGGTGTGTGGGAACTCAGTCGGGGCAAAGTCTTTTGGCGCGGTCCTTGGCGAGCTGTCTGTTCTGTTCTTGCTGCCTGTCGCCAAGCCCTGCTTGAAGGCGTTGACCTCGTCGGGTCGAATGGGTTCAAAGCGGCGCTTGCCATCCCCGGGCATCAGCGAGACCTGCTGCGCTTCGCTGGACTCTGGCGCCATGGTGGGAGCGGCGGCCGGTTCGCTTTCCGGGCGCGGTTTACGCAAGACGGCGGTGGATGTCTTTGAAAGTTCGTTGATTCGCCAGTAGACGGCCGAGACATCAATCTGGTGACGCATGCGGGCGTTTTGGGTGATGATTTCTTCGATTTCCGCGAGCTGGCCGATGTGGTCGGCCATGGCCTTGGGCAGATCCATCATGATGAGGTACTGGCTGCCGCGTGAATCCAGAGACAGGACCTTGTACTTGTAGCTTGAGGACAGCATGCCCACGCGCGCCATGGATTCGCGAACCACGGCATAGAGCAACTCACGGCGCTCCAGCCGCTGGCTCTTGCGGTCCAGCGCTTGCTCATCATCCGACGGCGGATTGGTCGGACCCGCGTCCTGGACGGTGGGGGTCTTGGCTGTCGTCGCTGACTTTTTTGAGAAGAAATTGTCCAGTCGTCCCATTTCGCATCCCAGTGCAGCTATTTGCACAACGCGGTACCGCCGATGAGGCGTTGTCGTGCATTTTCTTCCTAAATAGGTGGTCGTGACCAGCCTGTCTCTGCCACCGCGTAAGCAATTGTTTCCCCGCTTCGCCTTGGTGTCCTGCCATTCTGTGGACACGGCAGACCCATCTTGCAGCCATGCGGACGGGAATACAGTCCGCGCCACGCATGGGGCACCCTATTTGCCAATGCAGAAGCGGGAAAAAATGACTCCCAGAAGGTCGTCCGATGTAAATTCACCCGTGATTTCATTGAGCGCGCTCTGCGCCAGCCGGAGCTCCTCTGCCAACAAGTCCAGGGCCTGAACCTGGGCCGCCAAGTGCGCGGCTGCTGCGGCGAGATGATCTTCGACGCGTCGCAGCGCCTGCACATGCCGTTCGCGTGCAATGTAAATGCCTTCGGGCGCTGACTGCCAGCCGGCGGTTTCCAGCAGCCGGCGTCGCAGCAACTCCAGGCCAGCGCCCGTTTTGGCCGAGATGATCAAGCCCTCGGAAGGCGAACTCGCGGCGTCGGATTTGTTCCAGACATCGAGCACCGGCACCCGTGGGGGCAGGCGCTGCGCCAGGGTGCGCGCGATCACCTCATCCGCCTGGCGGTAATCCGTCTGAGTCTGGCGGGTGAGGTCGTGCAGAAAAAGTACGGCATCGGCTGCCTCGATCTCGGTCCAGGCTCGAGCAATGCCGATGCGCTCGACTTCGTCGCTGCTGTCGCGCAGGCCCGCTGTGTCGATCACGTGCACTGGCACGCCTTCGATCTGGATGGTCTGCTGCACCTTGTCGCGCGTCGTGCCGGGGACCGGCGTGACGATGGCGAGTTCAGCACCGGCCAGGGCGTTGAGCAAGGAGCTCTTTCCCGCATTGGGCTGACCGGCAATCACGACCTGGATGCCCTCACGCAGCAGACGGCCCTGGCGGGCGTTCTGCAGCACGGCTCCGAGCTGAGCCTGCAATCGCAACAGTTGTCCCTGCGCATCTGCCTTTTTCAGAAAGTCGATCTCTTCTTCCGGGAAGTCGAGCGTGGCTTCGACCAGCATGCGCAGCTGGATCAGTACTTCGCGCAGGACGCCGATCTCGCGTGAAAAGGCGCCCTCCAGCGAGCGACTGGCGCTCCGTGCGGCAGCCTCGGTGCTGGCATCGATCAAATCGGCGATGGCCTCGGCCTGGGCCAGGTCGATCTTGTCGTTGAGAAAGGCACGCTCGCTGAATTCACCAGGCTTCGCGAGACGCAAGCCCGGTAAGCAGGCTTGTCCGGTTCGCTCATCCAGCCCGTGGCCCACTTCCAGGCAGCGGGCCAGCAGGAGTTGCAACACCACCGGGCCGCCATGAGCCTGCAGTTCCAGCACATCTTCACCCGTATAGGAGTGCGGTGCCGGAAAATGGATGGCCAGGCCATGGTCGAGCGCTTCGCCCTGCCGGTCACGCAGGGGCAGGTAGGTGGCAAGGCGCGGCGGCAAGGTGCGCCCACAAAGTGCAAGGACAAAAGGGCTGAGTCCTCGCCCGCTGACGCGCACGATCCCTACCGCACCCCGCCCCGGTGCAGTTGCAATGGCGATGATGGGATCCTGGTGGCGAGCGAGCATGATGCGTTATTTTGCAGCGACACAGGCTGCAAGTGAAAGGGCCGCTTACGCGGCCCTTGTTCGTCTGCTTACTTGAATTTCGGCAAATTGAACTGGGGAGGCACTCCCATGCGGGTATTGATGACCCACTGCTGGGCGATCGAAAGTATATTGTTGGTCAGCCAGTACAACACCAGGCCAGACGGGAAGAAGAAGAACATCACGCTGAAGATCAGGGGCATAAACCACATCATCTTGGCCTGCAAGGGATCCGGCGGCGTTGGATTCAGCGCCGTCTGCAACATGGTGGTCACCGTCATCAGCAACGGCAGGATGTAGTAAGGGTCTTCAGCCGACAGGTCCTTGATCCACAGGATCCAGGGCGCGTTGCGCATTTCGACGCTGGACAACAGCACCCAGTAGAGGGCAATGAAGACCGGGATCTGGACCATGATCGGCAGGCAGCCCCCCATGGGATTGACCTTCTCCTCGCGGTAGATGCGCATCATCTCCTGTTGCATCTGCTGCGGCTTGTCCTTCAGGCGTTCGCGCATCTCGGTGATGCGCGGTGTCACCGCCTTCATTTTCGCCATGCTCGCATACGCTTTGGCATTGAGCCAGTAGAAGGCGATCTTGAGCAGCAGCACCAGGGCCACGATGGACCAGCCCCAGTTGTGCAGGATGCTGTTCAGTTGATCCAGCAGCCAGTACAGGGGCTTGGCCAGGATGGTCAGCCAGCCATAGTCCTTGACCAGCTCCAGTCCCGGTGCGATGGTTTCCAGTCTTTTCTCTTCCTGCGGGCCGACGAAGAGCGTCGCTTCCACGATGCGGCTCGTGGCGGGCGCGATCGCTTCCAATGGGGTGATCATGCCTACGGCATACAGGTTGGTATCGATCTTCCGCGCGAAGATTTCACGCTGAATGCCCTCGCCAAGCAGCCAGGCGCTGGCAAAGTAGTGCTGGACCATGGCGACGTAGCCGTTCGGCGACTGTCTTTCGAACTCGGCCTTGTTCTTTTCGATGTCGCTGAACTCAACCTTCTGGTACTTCTTTGCCTCCGTAAAGATGGCTGGTCCGGTAAACGTTGAGTAGAAGGAAGACTCCCCTGCCAGCTTGTTGCCGTCGCGCACCAGTTGCAGGTAGAGCTGGGGTGCCAGGGGCGTTGTACCCACGTTCAGAATCTCGTGCTTCACGCCCAAGACATAGCTGCTCCGACGCAGGGTGTAGGTCTTCACGAGCTTTGCACCACCGACTTCTGCAGATTCGAATTTCACCAACAGTTCGTTCGCGCCATCCTTGAGTTCACGGTCGCCGGAAACCAGCTTCATGGGCGTCTTGTGCGTCGGCAGAATGCCGCCAGCAGCCCCGGCGATCAGGCCGGACTGCGACAGGTAGACGCGGTCCCTGCTTTCGTCGAACAGCACGACATTGAGGTCGGCATTGCTCTGGTCACGATGATTAAGGAATTCGGAGCGGACCAGGGATCCACCCTCAGTGTCGAAAGTCAGCCTCAACACATCGTTGCCGACTACGACGCGTTCGCGCGCTACGGGTGCTGTCACTTCGGCTTTGGCAATGCGATCACTGCTGCTCATGGCCGGCGCAAGCGCTGCTGCAACGGGGACCGCCACTGGCGCTGATGCTGCCACCGCCGGGGCGGTCGCCGTACTGGCTGTCGGCGACGGAAAGAAGGTAGCTGCTCGTCCGTTGTGGATCTGCCACTGGTCCCAAAGCAAGACTAGGGAGAAACCAAAGATCACCCACAGGATGGTGCGGCGAATGTCGTTCATGAATTGTTCTTTTCAGAAGGGGAGGAAAGCAGGCCGGTGAAGAAGCACGGTTTTTTCGAGGGGACCGGGTCATGCCCGCCAGCGCACCAGGGATGACAGCGCAACAGTCGACCTGCGGTCAGGCAACTGCCGGCCAGCGCGCCATGCTGGCGCAATGCCTCCAGTGCGTACAGCGAGCAGCTGGGTTCGAAACGGCAGGCTGATCCCAGCCAGGGGCTCAGAAAGAAACGGTAGCCCTTGACCAAGCCGACGAGCAATTGGCGAATCATGCGACCGCCTTGAGGGGCCGCAGGGCCTGGTTGAACAGTTGTTCAATCTCGCCACGGACAGCGGTTTGCAGTGCGTCGGACCGGGCGCTTCGGAAGTCCAGACGGTCAAAGGTGCTGCGCAGGCGCACCAGATAAGCCGCAGCGGGGAGGAGGGCTTCGTGCTGCCGGGCGACGCTGTAAACCTGTCGCTTGATCAGGTTGCGGGTCACGGCGCGACGCGCCCAACGCTTGGGAACCATGGCACCAACCCAGAGGCTATTCACGACAAATGAAGCCCGGGGCGCGGCCTGCGTGCCCGAGGTCTCCAGAACCATGCGATGCATGACGAAATGCTCCGTCCGGGCAAAGGGGGACCACGCCAGTACGGTCTGAAATTGCTCCCGGGTTTTCAGTCGCCGGGCTTGCATAGTGCGCCGTCAGTGGACTGCGCACAGCCGTTGCAGGGCGCTGGCGGGCAGTCCGGCTTAGACAGCCAGACGCTTGCGGCCCTTGGCGCGACGTGCGTTGATCACGGCGCGGCCACCGCGGGTCTTCATCCGGACCAGGAAACCATGGGTGCGCGCACGGCGGATTTTGGAAGGCTGATAAGTACGTTTCATCTCGAAATCCTCGGTTTAAGCGGTGGAGTGTTTATGCCCATGCGGCGATGCCATCTGACGATGACGGCACGGCCCACGGGGTGTCCCGTCCGCAGTTCGTGAACGCGGCCTGCGCCTTACGGCACATTCCTGGGACACATTACAGGCTTCGGGAAAACCGCAAATTATCGCAAAATTTTCCGATGCTGGCAATGCCCCAACTTTCCTTAGGCCTTGAACACCTGGGGCGGGCTCAAGGCTGGTGTGCATGTGGATAAATGCTTGATAATTTACAAATTTGGTTCGGATAATTCATAAATATCCACAATAATTGGGGCCTATGAACGAGGGACAAAACAACATTCAGGCTGTGAGCATTGGCCAGGAAGCCGGGCATAGCTTGTGGCAAATGTGCGTCGACCAGTTGGCTCAGGAGTTGCCGGAACAGCAGTTCAATACCTGGATCAAGCCCTTGACAGCCCGTGTTGCCGAGGATTTTTCCAGCGTCACTCTTTTTGTCGTCAACCGCTTCAAGTTGGACTGGATTAGAGCGCAGTACAGCAACCGGATTGCCGCGCTGTTAGAGAAGGTGTACGGTCAGCCCATGCATCTTGAGTTGGCGCTCACACCCAGGGAAAGCCACGTCAGATCGAAAGAAATCGTTGCAGGCCCAGAGGTTCTACCTGCCGAGGAGTCCTATGCGACCGGCGCGGAGCGCATTCATCCGGCCAATCGGACCCGCCTGAATACTGCGCTGACCTTCGAGACCCTGATCGAGGGAACCGCCAACCGGATGGCGCGCGCTGCCGCCATGCATGTGGCCAGTTCTCCCGGCCAGCTTTACAACCCGCTGTTCATCTATGGCGGGGTTGGCCTGGGCAAAACTCACCTGATGCATGCTGTGGGTAACCGCCTTCTGGCCGAGCGTCCCAACGCCAAAGTTCTCTACATCCATGCGGAACAGTTCGTGTCTGACGTGGTTAAAGCCTACCAGCGCAAGACTTTTGACGAATTCAAGGACAAGTATCACTCCTTGGACCTGCTGCTGATCGACGACGTGCAATTCTTCGCCAACAAGGATCGCACGCAGGAAGAGTTCTTCAACGCCTTCGAAGCCCTGCTGGCCAAGAAATCCCACATTGTGATGACCAGTGACACCTATCCCAAGGGCCTGCTGGACATTCACGAACGGCTGGTGTCGCGCTTCGATTCCGGCCTGACGGTGGCTATCGAGCCACCAGAACTCGAGATGCGTGTGGCGATCCTGATCAACAAGGCCTTGAGCGAAGGCACCGAGATGCCCGAGGAAGTGGCCTTTTTCGTTGCGAAGAATGTACGTTCCAACGTGCGTGAGCTCGAGGGCGCTCTGCGCAAGATCCTGGCGTACTCACGGTTCAACCAGAAGGAAATTTCCATCCAACTGGCCCGTGAAGCCCTGCGCGACCTGCTTTCCATACAGAACCGTCAGATTTCGGTGGAAAACATCCAGAAGACGGTGGCCGACTACTACAAGATCAAGGTCGCCGACATGTATTCGAAAAAGCGACCCGCCAGCATTGCCCGCCCGCGCCAGATTGCCATGTACCTAGCCAAAGAACTGACCCAGAAGAGTCTGCCTGAAATCGGTGAGCTATTTGGCGGACGTGACCATACGACGGTACTGCATGCAGTACGCAAGATCTCCGGCGAGCGTCAGCAACTGACCGAACTGAACCAGCAGCTGCACGTGCTGGAACAAACCCTCAAAGGATAGAGAGGCTCATTTTTCACACAGAAAAACGATCTGAAACCCTGGGGATAGTTCCGGCATAAGTCATGACTTATGCACAGGGCAGGCCAGATTCTCCAAGTTATGCAGTTTCATGCCGGTTCAGAACCGACAACTACACACATGGTTGGACAAGGGGCAAGTCGTTGATAAAAAAAGGGAAAATGATGCTATCCACAGAAAGTGGCCTGCTCTATCTACTACTACTAATTTGAAATAGAGAAATTAAAGAAGAGGTTGACATGATCGTCCTGAAGGCAACACAAGACAAAGTTCTATCCGTTTTTCAGTCTGTTTCTGGCATCGTGGAGCGTCGCCACACACTGCCCATCCTGGCCAATGTGATGATCCGCAAGACCGGAAGTGCCCTGCAATTAACGACCAGTGATCTGGAAATTCAGATTCGTACCAGCGCCGGGCTTGATGGCGATACCGGCAACTTCACCACGACGGTGGGTGCTCGCAAGCTGATTGACATCCTGCGCACCATGCCGGCGGACCAGACGGTGTCTCTGGAGTCCAGCCAGAACAAGCTGATTCTCAAGGGCGGGAAGAGCAAATTCACGCTTCAGACCTTGCCCGCTGAGGATTTCCCGCTGGTGCAGGAGGCGGCCAATTTCGGTCCGGCTTTCAGCGTGCCGCAGAAGACCCTCAAGGAGCTGTTGGGACAGGTTTCGTTTTCGATGGCGGTGCATGACATCCGCTACTACCTCAACGGAATCCTTTTCGTGGCCGAGGGTAAGCAGCTGAGCCTGGTTGCGACCGATGGTCATCGCCTCGCCTTCGCTTCGGCGACCTTGGACGTTGAAGTGCCCAAGCAGGAAGTCATCCTTCCCCGCAAGACAGTGCTTGAGATGCAGCGTCTGCTGAGCGACACAGAGGGTGCGATCGAGATGCAGTTCGCAAGCAACCAGGCCAAATTCAGCTTTGGCGGCATGGAGTTTGTCACCAAGCTGGTCGAAGGAAAATTTCCCGACTACAACCGTGTTATTCCAAAGAATCACAAGAACGCCATCGTCCTGGGCCGCCAACCCCTGCTTGCCAGCCTTCAGCGAACGGCCATTCTGACCAGCGACAAGTTCAAGGGCGTGCGCCTGAATATTGATCCCGGCACCCTGCGGGTCGCATCCAATAACGCCGAGCAGGAAGAGGCTGTCGACGAGCTGGATATCGACTATGGCGGCGACAGCATCGAGATCGGTTTCAATGTCACCTACCTGATCGACGTGCTGACGAACATGGAACAGGAGATGGTCAAGGTGGAGCTTTCGGATTCGAACAGTTCCGCCCTGGTCACCATTCCCGACAACCATAGCTTCAAGTACGTTGTGATGCCCATGCGTATCTGATTCCGGCCGACGGTCCATGACCCGCGATGAACGTCAAGTTCATGGCGGGTCTGTTCATTCAAGAGTTTGAGTAGTGTTGAAAAAGTAAGCCATGACCGAAGAAAAAAAGACCAGCGCTGTCGAAAATTTCAGCGCCCAGCCTCGCATCGATGCCCATCAGATCGGCGCATCCGAAGGTTATGGCGAGTCGTCCATCCAGATCCTCGAGGGTCTCGAAGCCGTCCGCAAACGTCCGGGCATGTACATTGGTGACACTTCCGATGGCACGGGTCTGCACCATCTGGTGTTTGAGGTGGTCGACAACTCCATCGACGAGGCGCTCGCCGGTCATTGCGATGACATCGTGGTCACCATCCACCTGGATAATTCGATCAGTGTGGTTGACAACGGTCGGGGCATCCCGACCGGTGTCAAGATGGATGACAAGCATGAGCCCAAGCGCAGCGCTTCCGAGATTGCGCTGACCGAGCTTCATGCCGGTGGGAAGTTCAACCAGAACAGCTACAAGGTTTCAGGCGGTTTGCACGGCGTGGGTGTCTCGTGCGTCAACGCACTGTCCAAATGGCTACGACTCACAGTCCGGCGCGAAGGCAAGGTGCACCAGCTGGAGTTTGCGCGTGGCTTCGTGCAGAACCGCATCGTCGAGCAGGTCAACGGCGTCGACGTGTCGCCGATGAGGATCATCGACAAGACGGAGAAACGAGGCACTGAGGTGCACTTCCTGCCGGACCTCGACATCTTCCAGCAGAACCATGAATTTCATTACGAGATTCTGGCGAAACGACTGCGTGAGTTGAGCTTCCTGAACAACGGTGTACGCATTCGCCTCAAGGACGAGCGCAGCAACAAGGAAGACGACTTTTCCGGCGCCGGTGGTGTCAAGGGTTTCGTCGACTTCATCAATGCCAACAAGAAGGTGCTGCACCCCAATGCCTTCCACGCCAGCGGCGAACGTCCGGCAGAAACATACGGCGGTATCCCGGGCACCAATATCGGCGTCGAAGTCGCCATGCAGTGGAACGATGGCTACAACGAGTCCGTGCTGTGCTTCACCAACAACATTCCGCAGCGCGACGGTGGTACACACCTGACCGGCCTGCGCGCAGCGATGACGCGGGTGATCAGCAAGTACATCGATAGCAATGAGCTGGCCAAAAAAGCCAAGGTGGAAATCTCTGGCGACGATATGCGTGAAGGTTTGTGCTGTGTGCTCTCGGTCAAGGTACCGGAGCCCAAATTCAGCAGCCAGACCAAGGACAAGCTGGTGAGTTCCGAAGTCCGCGCCCCGGTGGAAGATATTGTTGCCAAGACGCTGACAGAGTTCCTCGAAGAGCGCCCCAACGACGCCAAGATCATTTGCGGCAAGATCATCGAGGCGGCTCGCGCCCGCGAAGCCGCCCGCAAGGCACGTGAGATGACACGGCGCAAGGGGGTGCTCGACGGGATGGGCTTGCCGGGCAAGCTGGCCGACTGCCAGGAGAAAGATCCTGCTCTGTGCGAGATCTACATCGTCGAGGGCGACTCGGCCGGTGGTTCCGCGAAGCAGGGACGCGACCGGAAGTTCCAGGCGATTCTGCCCCTGCGCGGCAAGATCCTGAACGTGGAGAAGGCACGGTATGAGAAGCTGCTGACCAGCAATGAAATCGTGGTTCTGATTACTGCGCTGGGTACTGGCATCGGCAAAGCAGCAGCGGAGAGCGGCAAGTCGGCGGTGGACGACTTCAACATCGACAAGCTGCGTTACCACCGCATCATCATCATGACCGACGCCGACGTGGACGGCGCGCACATCCGCACCTTGCTGCTGACCTTCTTCTATCGCCAGATGCCCGAGCTGGTCGAGCGCGGTCACATCTACATTGCCCAGCCACCGCTGTACAAGGTCAAATCCGGCAAGGAAGAGCTTTACCTCAAGGACGCGTCAGCGCTCGACACTTACTTGTTGCGTATTGCGTTGATCAACGCTTCCATTCATACGGGTGGCGCCAACGGCACCGTGATCACCGGCGACACCCTGGCCGAACTGGCGCGCAAGCACCAGCTGGCAGAGCGTGTCATCGCGCGCCTGCACAACTTCATGGATTCGGAGGCGCTTCGTTCCATTGCCGATGGCGTGGAACTCAAGCTCGACACCCTCGTCGAGGCAGAAGCGTCGGCCATAGCCCTGCAAGCCAAGCTGGCCGGCGCCGAGGTGGCCGGTGAGTTTGACGCGCGCACCGACAAGCCGATTTTGCGTATCAGCCGGCGCCACCACGGCAACGTCAAGAGCAGTGTCATCACGCAGGACTTCGTCCATGGCGCCGACTATGCCGCCCTGGCCGAAGCCGCCAATACTTTCCGTGGCCTGCTGGGCGAAGGTGCTCGTGTCATGCGCGGCGAGGGCGAGAAGCAGAAGGAAGAGAAGGTTGGCGACTTCCGCCAGGCCATGGCGTGGCTGATCGTTCAGGCCGAGAACGCCACGGCCCGCCAGCGGTACAAAGGTCTGGGAGAGATGAACCCGGAACAGCTTTGGGAGACGACGATGGACCCAACGGTGCGCCGCCTGCTTCGCGTCCAGATCGACGACGCTATTGAGGCGGATCGTGTGTTCACCATGCTGATGGGCGATGAAGTCGAGCCGCGGCGCGACTTCATCGAGACCAACGCGCTGCGTGCGGGCAATATCGACGTCTGAAATGTTACTGTTGCCGGTGGGCGTATGCGCGCCGCACCGGTGAATTCATCGTGATTGTGGAGATACTGCTGCCATGCTCAAGCTGACTTACTTCATGCCGCTCCTTGTGGCACTGGCCACGCCCGCGACGCCTGCCTTGGCATCCACCCAGGCGTCTGGTGCGCCAACGGGTGCAGCGGCGGCTGTCATGCTCGCACCTGATGAGCTGATGGCTTTCGGTCCGGGCTGGGCCCTGCGCGGCAGCGGTGTTCTGCGCTTCTTTGGCTTCAAGGCCTATGACGCGAACCTGTGGCAGCTGCCCGGTGGGCGAGAGTTTTCCTATGCGCGCCCCTTCGCTCTGGATATCCGGTATGCGACAAGCATCAAGGGGGCAGACATTGTCAACACCTCACTGATCGAGCTTTCCCGGATCACACCCACGCCGACCGAGAAACTCAATGCCTGGTCGGCGTTCATGAACAGGATCTTCGTCGATGTGAAATCGGGAGACCGTCTGGTCGGTCTGCATCTGCCGGGTCGTGGCGTGCGCTTTTTCCTGAATGGTCGACTGCTTGGCGAGTCTTCTGATGAAGCCTTCAGTGAGGCTTTCTTCAAAATCTGGCTGGATCCGCAGACCAAACGTCCGGAGTTGCGCCTGGCACTGCTGGGACCCTCCGCCACGGCTGTCGCCCAGTAGATCACCGGCCCGGGCGCCCCGGGTCCGCAGGGCCTGGCCGCATAATGGCGGCTCTGATCTCCGGACTAGCGGCCGCAGTCGGTGTCGGCTGACTGGGTATCCCTTTGGCGTTCAGGCCCGTTCATGAGCAATAAAAAACCGTTCGAGATTGCGCGTGAGGCGCTCAAACAGATCACCGCGCGTCAACTGGCACCCACGCCGGTCAATTACCAGGCGATCTACAACGAGATCGCGGGCGTGCCGAACGTGCAGCCCTTCCCGGAAGACGCCTTGCGGCAGATCGCCGAGGCACTGCCGGCTCGCAACCCCGGACAGGAAAAGCAGCGCAGCCTGCTGGAGTACGCGATAGGGCAGCGCAACTGGTCGGGCGTACAGAATGCGCTGGTCGCGTACAGCGGCTTTGCCATGCCGGGTTCTGCCGATTCGTCGCCGGCACCGCTGTCGCCAGCAGGCTTGGCAACGCCGGCGCTGACGCCGGAGTTTTTCGAACAGATTGCGCGCCTCATCGATTACGCACGGCCGGCCCTGGGCACGGACGATGCGCGCTTCCAGGAGCAGATTCAGCAGGTCCTCCAGGCCCTGCGCGATCCGGCGGCCGAGGCCTACAAGGTAAAGACGCTGTTGGCTGATTTCAGCCACCGGCTGTCCTTTGCCGCCGAGGACCAGGCCGAGATTCACCTCGCCTTGCTCAAACTGCTGAACCTGATCGTCGAGAACATCGGCGAGCTCAGCCTGGATGACAGCTGGCTCAAGGGGCAGACCGATGCCCTCAAACAGGCGGCCCAGCCCCCGCTGACCCTGCGCCGTCTCGATGACGTGGAGCGTCGACTCAAGGATGTGATCTTCAAGCAGACCGAGGCCAAAGGCCGGGCGCTTGAGGCCCAGGAGGAGTTGCGCCAGATGCTGGCCACCTTCATCAGCCGCCTGTCGCAGATGAGCGAGACCAGCAGTGTCTACCAGGGCAAGATGGAAGAGAGCGTCAAGCAGCTCGAGCAGGCCAAAAAGATCGAGGACATCGCGCCGGTGCTCAAGGAAGTCATCAGCGCGACGCGCCACATGAACACTGAGTCCACGAATGTGCGGGATGAGTTGCGCAGCATGCGCGAGAAGGCGCAGACCACCGAGGCCGAGATGGTCAAATTGCACCGCGAACTCGACCGCGTCAGCGCCCAGGCGCGCCATGACAGCCTGACGGGTGCTCTCAACCGCCAGGGGCTGGACGAGGCCGTGAACCGGGAGGTGTCCGGCGTGCGTCGCAAGGACAGCGTCCTGTCGGTGGCGCTGCTGGACATCGACAACTTCAAAAAGCTCAACGACAGCAAGGGCCATGACACGGGTGACGCCGCACTCAAGCATTTGGCCACGGTTGCGCGCGAGTGCATGCGCCCCCAGGACACGCTGGCACGCTATGGCGGCGAGGAGTTTGTCGTGTTGTTGCCGGACACACCGCTGGACAAGGGTGTGGAGGCCATGACGCGGCTTCAGCGCGAGTTGACCAAACGCTTCTTCCTGGCCGGCAACGAAAAGATTCTCATTACCTTCAGTGCCGGGGTGGCGCAGCTGGCCGCGGGGGAAGCCGGTGCCGATGCCATCAAGCGTGCGGACCAGGCCATGTACCTGGCCAAACGCGCGGGCAAGAACCGTGTCATCGGAGCATGAGCTGCCTTAAAGGGAGAACGTCATGGAAATGCTGGTCGCCGGACTCGTGATCTTTCTCGGTGTGCATTCGGTGCGCATGCTGGCCGACGGCTGGCGGACGCGAATGCGTACGCGCCTGGGTGAGGGAGCCTGGAAAGGTCTGTATTCCCTGGTCTCGCTGCTTGGCCTGGCCTTGATCGTCTGGGGATTCGACCTGGCACGGGAGCAGCCGACGATCCTGTGGGCACCACCTGCGGGTCTGCGCCACGTGGCGTCGCTGTTGACCCTGCTGGCCTTTGTTCTGCTGGCAGCGGCGTATGTGCCTGGCAATGCCATCAAGGCGCGACTGCACCATCCCATGGTGCTGGGCGTGAAGACCTGGGCCCTGGCGCATTTGCTGGCAAGCGGCATGCTGGCGCATCTGGTCTTGTTTGGCGCATTTCTGGTCTGGGCGGTTGCCAACTTCAGTGCTTCGCGGCGGCGCGACCGGCGCGAAGGGGTGGTCTACCCACCGGGCCGCACGACAGCAACCGTCATCACCTGTGTGCTGGGGGCGGCCGCCTGGGCGGTGTTTGCCTTTGGCCTGCACGGCGTGCTGATCGGCATCAAGCCGTTCGGCTGAGTAGCTGTCGATCTATTTTTCGAGCATCCACTGGATGACGAACTTGGCGGCGAAGCCCACCATGCCGAAGGCCAGTCCGAGGAAGAGAACGAAGGTGCCGAAGCGGCCAGCCTTGGATTCCCAAGCCAGATGGCCGATGATGAACAGCATGTAGAGCATGAAGGCCCCCACGCCGAAGGACAGGCCGAAGGCGGCGATCTGCTCCTCGGTGTAGCCGAACATCAGTGCGCTCCCGGTTGACCCGTCGTGCGCTCGGGCCAGGCGGAAGCGTCGACCAGATCGCGGTAGGCATGCCAGCTGGCATGCCCCAGCATGGGCATCACGGCAATCAGGCCCAGCAGGGCAGAGAGCAGGCCCAACAAGGTGAAGCCCATGATGAGCGTCGCCCACCAGGCCATGGGCACGGGGTTGGCCAGCACCGCCTCCCAGCTGGTCGTCACAGCCTGCATCACGCCGATGCGCCGGTCCAGCAGCAGCGGGATGGCGATGGCCGTGGAGGCGAAAATGGGCGCGGCCATCAGGCCGCCGAGCGCCAACCAGATCTCGAACAGCCAGTTGTCACGGGCAAGCACCACGTGGCGCAGGAAGTCCAGCGGCTGCGCGATCGGAACCGGTGACATGAAGGTGATGAGGGCGGCCGAGGTCAGAACCCAACCGGTGCCCGCCAAGCCGAGCAGCAGGCCGAATTTCACCAGACGCCAGTCTTTGCCGTCGGCACTGCTGCCGTGTCGGCGCCAGCTCAGCCAGGTCTGCAGCACCGAGCGCCAGTCCGGCTTGTGGCCTCTCTCCACCGCATGGCTCATGCCGTAGAGGCTGGTTGCCAGCACCGGCGCCACCACCAGAAAGCCGGAAAAGGCGCCGGCCAGCAACCAGAACTTGTCGTGCGCCAAGCCGAGCAGGACCAAGCCGCCGATGCTCAGCACCAAGCCATGCGCAAAACTGAGCCAGCCACAGCGTCCGATGTCACGCCAGCCCAGCACCAGCCACCGCAGCGGCTGTTGGAGATCAATGGTGCGAATGACGGGTGCGGCAGTGGGTTTCATCAGGCCCCGATATTAACCGTGCCCACGAGGGTGCCCTTGGCGGTGCATCCGGGCCGTGCCCTCATCGAACACCTTCTTCTGCTCGGCGCTCAGGGAGCCGTAAAAAGCCCGCGTGGCAGCGTC
This sequence comes from Hylemonella sp., assembly GCA_030695415.1. GTDB lineage: Bacteria > Pseudomonadota > Gammaproteobacteria > Burkholderiales > Burkholderiaceae_C > Hylemonella. The sequence continues at coordinate 88,563 of JAUYQZ010000030.1, read as the reverse complement.
GCGTTGTTCGAAGGCAGCATCCCGCTGCTTGCGCAGCGCGTTCATCTTGTCCAGACGTTCGAGGGTGCCGAGCTTGGCCATGTCTTCGCGGGTGGGCCTGGAGGCGTGGGCTGGCGGCTTCATGGCGGCGACAAAGGCGTTCCAGTTGCTTTCCTGTTCGGCACTCAGCTTGAGACTGGCCTTGAGGTCGGCGGCACGCTTGGCCATGTGCTCTTTCATGCGTTCCTGTCCGTGGGCGTGACGGTTGCCCTCCGGCTGGTGCATGCCGTGGGCCGCGCCGGGGCCGGCGGCAGGGCCAGGGCCGGACTGCGACAGGGCGGCGAAGGCGGAAGTGGCCAGCACGGCGGCCAGCATGACGGGTTTGAAGTTGACTTTCATATCCTCATCCTTTCAGATCTGACCTGTTGTGAAGTAACAGGGTGCATGCAGTCTGAGCGGCTTGTGTATCGCGGGAATGAGGGTCTGCGTCGCGCGTGTAAAGCCGGGCAGCTTTGGGCGCTGCCTCAGGCCAGGCGTCCGTTCTGGAAATCCTCGACCGCTGTCATCAGCTCTTCGCGCGTGTTCATGACGAAGGGGCCGTACTGGGCGATCGGCTCCTGGAGTGGTCGGCCGGCGATCAGCAGGGCGCGCGCCGGCGCGTCGCCAGGCTGGCCTTGCAGCGCCACGCCATCGCCCTGGTTCTCCAGGATCGCCATGCGCAGGCGCGGCACCGCCGTCTCGCCGACCTGGACACTGCCACGGTAGGTGTAGACGAAGGCGTTGTGCTGCGCCGGCAGTGGCTGCTGGAAGCGGGCGCCGCCGGGCGGAAACTGCAGGTCCAGATAGAGCGCCTCGGTCGGGTACGCGTCGGCCGGGCGGGCCATGGCGCCGGCCACGTCGTGGCTGCTGCCTGCGATCACGCGTACCTTGACGCCCTCGGGCGTGGTGAATTCGGGGATCTCGGCACTCTGGATGTCGCGGTACCAGGGGGTGCACATCTTGTCGCGCCCCGGCAGGTTGAGCCAGAGCTGGAAGCCTTCCATCACGCCTTCCTGCTGTTCCGGCAGTTCGCTGTGGATCAGGCCGCGGCCGGCCGTCATCCACTGCACGCCGCCGTTTTGCAGCAGGCCTTCGTGGCCGGCGCTGTCGCGGTGGCGCATGCGGCCGGCAATCATGTAGGTCACCGTCTCGAAGCCGCGGTGCGGATGGTCGGGAAAGCCGGCGATGTAATCGTCCGGGTCGTCGCTGGCAAAGTTGTCCAGCATCAGGAAGGGGTCAAGCCGGCGCTGCAGGTCGTGCGTGAGCACGCGCGTCAGCTTGACGCCCGCGCCATCGGTCGTGGGCTGGCCGGTGATCAGGCGCTCTACGGCGCGGGGTGAGGTGACGGACATGGGCGGCGGGTTCCTGTCGGTTGATACGACGGCCCGGCCGGGCTGGCCCGGGCTGTGCGCGCATGGTAGCGGGGACCGAATCCCCGCGCCGCCGTGCAGTCTTCAGGCCTTGGGCGCGTCCTTGACGGAGCAGGTGTTGATGCCCAATAAGGCATAGGGCGGGCACCAGCCGATCAGGCCGGTGGCCAGCGGGATGGCGCCCAGCCAGCCCCACCAGCCCACGGTGCCGGTGGCGGCCAGGGCGACGAGCGCGATGCCCGCGACGCCACGGATGATGCGTTCGATGCCGCCGATATTGGTTTTCATGCTTCAACTCCTGTGGTGGATTGGGTTCATTATTGGCGTCGGACCCCAAGACGTCAACAGGCCTGGCTCGCCAGGTCGTCAAGGATGGGGCAGTCCGGCCGCTCGTCGCCATGGCAGTGGTGCAGCAACTGGCGCAGCGTGCGCTGCATGGATTGCATGGCCTCAATGCGCGTGGCCAGCTCGTCCATGTGTTTTTGTGCGACGCGCTTGACGCTGGCGCTGGTGCGCCGTCGGTTCTGCCACAAGGTCACCAGCTCGCCGATCTCGGCCATGGAAAAACCCAGGTCGCGCGAGCGTTTGATGAAGCGTAGGGTGTGCACATCGGCCTCGCTGTACTGGCGGTAGCCGCTGTCAGTGCGCGCCACGCGCGGCAGCAGCCCCAGCGACTCGTAATGCCGCACCATCTTGGCCGAGATGCCGGAGAGTTCCGCCGCGCTGCCGATGTTGACCGGCCAGAGCATCTGCTGCATGGCTCAGGCGCCGACAGCGTAGCCTTCGTCGGCGATGGCCTTCGCGATGGCCTCGCGCGCTTGCTGCGACTGCACTTCGACCAGGTTCTTGCTGCGGTCGATCTTGACCTCGGCCTGGGGATCCACCTGCTTGATGGCGCGCGTTACGGCTTTTTCGCAGTGGCCGCAGGTCATGCCGCTGACGTTGAAGTTCTGGTTCATGGGAGCCTTCCTTTCGGTGAATGCTGTGTTGGCGTGAAAGCATATCCTGAACCCTCCCATGGTGGGAAGGTCAAGGCCGGCGTTCCGACCTTCTGGACAGCAGGGTTGATCTACCGCGAGATTTGACCCTGCCATCGTGGGAAGGTTCAGAATTGGCCGCATGAATACTTCAACGACCACCGCGGCCGCCCCGGCCACGCTTGATCTCGGCATCGGCGGCATGACCTGCGCCTCCTGCGTGAGCCGGGTGGAAAAGGCCCTGAGGAAGGTGCCCGGCGTGACCGACGCCGCCGTCAACCTTGCCACCGAGTCGGCGCGCGTGAGCTTCGAGCCTTCGGAACAGATCGAGGCGCGGCTGCGTCGCGCCGTGCGCGATGCCGGCTACGCGCCGCGTGCCGCCGATGCGCTGGAGCAGGAAGAAGACGCTTCGCCCTGGGCCGGTTTTGCCCCGGTGGCTGTCGGGCTGATGCTGTCCTTCCCCTTGGTCGTGCCCATGCTGGGTGACCTGGCGGGTTTCCACTGGATGCTGCCGGCCTGGGTGCAGTTCGCGCTCGCCACGCCCGTGCAGTTCATTCTCGGGGCACGCTTCTACAAGGCGGGCTGGTTTGCCCTCAAGGCGCTGAGCGGCAATATGGACCTGCTGGTGGCCATTGGCACCACCTCGGGTTGGACCCTGTCGGTCTGGTTGTGGCTGACGGCCGAGCCGGGCACCATGGCGCACCTGTACTTCGAGGCGTCGGCCGTGGTGGTCACGCTCGTGCTGCTGGGCAAGTGGCTTGAGGCCCGGGCCAAACGCCAGACCACTGCAGCCATCCGCTCACTGCACGCCTTGCGGCCAGACATCGCTCACCTGATCGGGCTGGAGGGCGAGGTCGACGTGCCGGTGGGTGAGGTGCTGGTGGGTGACCGGCTGGTGGTGCGCCCCGGAGAGCGCTTTCCGGTGGACGGCACGCTGCTGGAGGGCCACACGCAGGTGGACGAGTCCATGCTGACCGGCGAGCCCCTGCCGGTCGCCAAGGACGCTGGCGCCAAGCTGACCGGGGGCTCCATCAATGGCGAGGGCCGCGTGGTGTTGCAGGTCGGCGCCGTCGGCAGCGAGACCGTGCTCGCGCACATCATCCGCCTGGTGGAGGATGCGCAGGCGGCCAAGGCGCCCATCCAGCGCCTGGTCGACAAGGTGTCGGCGGTGTTCGTGCCGGTGGTCCTGGTGATCGCGGTCCTGACCCTGCTGGGCTGGTTGTGGCTCGGCGCGTCGGGCGAGTCGGCCATCATCCATGCGGTGGCGGTGCTGGTGATCGCCTGTCCCTGTGCATTGGGCCTGGCCACGCCAGCGGCGATCATGGCCGGCACGGGGGTGGCTGCCAAGCACGGCATCCTGATCAAGGACGCGCTGGCCCTGGAGCTCGCGCACAAGGTCGATACCGTGGCGTTCGACAAGACCGGCACGCTCACCGTCGGCCAGCCGCGTCTGACCGCGTTCGAGGTGTTGCCGGGCAACGATGAGCAGCGTTTGCTGACGGTGGCGGCCAGCCTTCAAAGCGGCAGCGAACACCCGCTCGCACGTGCCGTGGTGCAGGCCGCACAGGCCCGCCAGCTGGCCGTGGAGGCGCCGGACAACCTGCGCGCCGTGCCTGGCCGCGGCAGCGAGGGCGAGGTAGGCGTGAACAGTTACCTGATCGGCAGCCTGCGCTGGATGGAAGAGCTCGGTGTCGGCCTGGGCGCGCTCCAGGAGCGCGCCACCGCGCTGCAGGCCCAGGGCGCTACCGTCTCGGCCATGGTCGAGCGCACCACGCAGGGCCTGACGCTGCGCGCCTTGCTGGCCTTCGGCGACGAACCCAAGCCCGGTGCGAAGGAGGCGCTGGCCACCTTGCGCGCGCGCGGCATCCGCACCGTGATGATCTCGGGTGACAACCGCGGCGCGGCCGAGGCCATGGCTCGCCGGCTGGGCCTGCGCCCGGAGGAGGGTGAGGTCCTTGCCGAGGTGCTGCCAGGCGACAAGGCGGCGATGGTGGTCAAGCTCAAGGAGGGCGGGCACACCGTGGCCATGGTGGGTGACGGTGTGAACGACGCGCCGGCGCTGGCCGCAGCGGACGTCGGCATGGCGATGGGCAACGGCACCGACGTGGCCATGCACGCAGCGGGCATCACGCTGATGCGGGGTGACCCGCAACTGGTGGCGGCAGCCCTTGAAGTATCTGACCGCACGGTGGCCAAGATCCGGCAGAACCTGTTCTGGGCCTTCATCTACAACGTGGCCGGGATTCCCCTGGCAGCGCTGGGCTTCCTGAGCCCGGTGATCGCGGGTGCGGCCATGGCGATGAGCTCGGTGAGCGTGATGAGCAACGCCTTGCTGCTGCGTCGCTGGAGGCCACGGCGATGAGTCGCCCGGCTTCCAGGGCTTTCACTTGGGCAAGGGCGCCGGCACCGATCGGAGTCGGCGCCCCCTGAGCCGGGGTCAGACCTCGTCGGCCAGGCGCTTGCCAGAGAACCAGGCCACGTAGAGCACGGGCAGAACCACCAGCGTGAGCAGGGTGGCCGTCACCAGGCCGCCGATCACCACGATGGCCAGCGGACGCTGGGTCTCCGAGCCGATGTCACTCGACAGCGCCATGGGGAGCAGGCCCAGCGCCGCCAGCATGGCCGTCATGAGCACCGTGCGCAGGCGTTGCAGGGAGCCGATGCGCGCGGCATCCATCACGGAGCGGCCGGAGTTGCGCAACTGCTGGAACACCGAGAGCATCACCACGCCATTGAGCACGGCCTGACCTGACAGGGCGATGAAGCCGATGGCGGCCGATACCGAGAGCGGGATGTCGAACGCCCACAGCGCGATGAAACCGCCGATCAGCGCCAGCGGCACGTTGACCAGGATCAGCGCGGCCTTCTTGAAAGAGCTGAAGGCGTCGAACAGCAGCACGAAGATCAGCAGCAGCGAGATCGGCACCACCACGGACAGCCGCTGCATCGCGCGCTCCTGGTTCTCGAACTCGCCCGACCAGTTGACGGCGTAGTTCGCCGGCACCGTGACGTTGGCGGCCACCCGCGCCTTCATGTCCTTCACCACGGAGCCCATGTCGCGGTCGCGGATGAAGATGCCGATGGCCATGGTGCGACGACCCGCCTCGCGCGCGATGTTCATGGCCCCGCTGGTCTCGCGGATCTCGGCCACGTTGCCCAGGGTGGTGTAGCCGCCGTCGGGCGTGGGGATGGGCGTGGCCCCCAGCGTGGCGATGCTGCGACGCTCCGCGGGCAGGCGCACGGCGACGGCAAAGCGCCGCTCGCCTTCCCACAAGCTGGTGCTGGCCTTGCCGGCCAGCGCGGCTTCGATGACATCCTGGATGTCGCTCACGTTGAGGCCGTAGCGCGCCGCGCGCTCGCGGTCGATGTTGATCAGCAGCTGGGGCAGCTCGCCCAGGCGGTCGATCTCGGCGCGGTAGACGCCGGCCACCTGGCGGATCTCGCGTTCGATGGCCTCGGCCGTCTGGCGCAGTTCGCCCAGGTCGTCGCCGGCGATCTTGATGACGATCTGGCCGTCGATCTGCGAGATCGATTCGAGCACGTTGTCGCGGATCGGCTGCGAAAACACCGGCACCAGGCCCGGAATGGCGGTGATCGCCTGTTCCATCTCGTCGATCAGTTGCTCCTTCGTCAGGCCCTTGCGCCACGCTTCCTGCGGCTTGATGTCGACGAAGACCTCGGCCATGCTGATGGTCTTGGGATCGGTGCCATCCTCGGGCTGGCCGGCCTTGGAGACCGTGGTGCGGACTTCCGGAACTGAAAGCAGGGCCTGGCGGGCGCTGCGCAGCATGCGCGCAGCTTCGTCGTTGGACACGCTGGCGGGCAGACGCAGGTTGACCCAGATCGTGCCCTCATTGAGTTCGGGCAGGAATTCCGAGCCCAGGCGCGCGGCGGCCGCCATGCCGAGCACGAAGGCGCCCAGGGCAATGGCCACCACCTTGCGCCGGTGCGCCAGCGCCCAATCCAGCACCGGCGCGTAGACGCGCTTGGCCGTGGCGATCACGCGGTTGTCGCCGTGCGGCAGCTTCCTGCGCAGCATCCAGTAGGCCAGCAAGGGCACCAGGGTGAGCGAGAAGATCAGGGCGCCGATCAGGGCGGCGGTGACTGACAGCGCCATGGGCTGGAAAATGCGACCCTCATGACGCTGCAGCGCGAAGATCGGGATATGCGCGGCGATGATGATGAGCATGGAGAACAGGGTGGGGCGCCCGACCTCGGTGGTGGCGTCGATGATGGTCTGGCGCCGCTCGCTCTCGGACATGTTTTCGCTGTCCTTCTCGAGCCGGTGCATGATGTTCTCGATCACGATCACGGCACCGTCGACGATGATGCCGAAGTCCATGGCGCCCAGTGACAGCAGGTTGGCCGGCACGCCCAGGACCTTCAGGCCCATGAAGGTGGCCAGCAGCGCCAGCGGGATCACCACCACCACCGCCAGGCTGGCGCGCAGGTTGGACAGGAAGATGTAGAGCACCAGGGATACCAGCAGCGCGCCCTCGACCAGGTTGCGGAAGACCGTGGACAGGGTCTTTCCCATGAGCCAGGAGCGGTCGTAGAAGGGCACGATCTGCACCCCCGGGGGCAGGCCGCGCTCGTTGAGCTCGGCCACCTTCTGCTTGACGCCCTTGAGCACCTCGCTGGCGTTCTCGCCCTTGCGCATCACCACCATGCCGGTGATGATGTCGTCGTCCATGTCCTGGCCCACCGTGCCCAGACGCGGCACGGCGCCGATCTGCACCCGGGCGATGTCGCGGATCAGGATGGGGGTGCCGTTGCGCGAGGCCACCACGATGCGGCCGATGTCGTCGGCCGAGCGCAGCAGGCCGATGCCGCGGATGGCGTACTGCTGCACGCCCTGGGCCACGTAGCTGCCACCGGCGTTGGAGTTGCCGCGTTCCAGCGCGTCCAGCAGGTTCTGGAAGGTCAGCTTGTAGGCGCGAAGCTTGTCCAGGTCGGGTTGCACCTCGTACTGCTTGATGAAGCCGCCCATGGCCACCACGTCCGCCACGCCAGGCACCTGGCGCAGCGAGCGCTCGACCACCCAGTCCTGCAGGGTGCGCAGTTCGGTGGTGGATTTGCCGTCGCCGCGCAGCCGGTAGCGCATGACCTCGCCCACCGGTGTGGCGTTGGGTGCGATATTGGCCTCCACGCCGGCTGGCAGCTCCACGGCGCGCAGGCGCTCGTTGACCTGCTGACGTACCTCGAGCACCTTGGCTGCGTCGTCATAGGTCACGACGGTGAAGGACAGGCCGAACTGGGTGTGCGAGAAGACGCGAATGGAGTTGGGCAGGCCCGACAGCGCCATCTCGATCGGCAGCGTGACCTGTTTTTCCACCTCTTCGGCAGCGCGCCCGGGAAACAGCGCGATCACCGTGACCTGGGTGTCCGTGACGTCGGGAAAGGCCTCGACCGAGAGGTTCTTGAAGGCGAACACGCCGGCCATCACGAACAGGAGCGTGCCCAGCACGATGAACAGCGGCTGATGCACCGCATAGTGGATGAGGCGCTTCATGGACGTGCCGCCCCGGCCTCAGCGGCGGCGGGTCTGGCCTCGGTTTCGGCCAGGCGGAACTGGCGCGCCAGCAGCAGCGCATTGTCCGTCACCACCTGTTCGCCGGCCTGCAGGCCGCTGGTGATCACGACTTCCCGGGCGCCCTCGTAGCTCAGTTCCACCCGGCGCGGCTCGAAGGTGCCGGGCTGGGTCTGCACGAAGACGCGGTGTTGCGAGCCCTGCAACAGCACCGCACTGGCCGGCACGACCAGGCCCTGCTCGAAGCGGCGTTCGAAAACGGCCGTGGCCAGCATCTCGGCCTTGAGCAGGCGCTTGGGGTTGGCCACGCTGGCGCGGATCTTGATGGTGCGCGTCAAGGGGTCGATGAAGTCCGAGCTGGTGACGATGCGGCCCTCGAACTCCTGGCCCGGCAAGGCCGGCACACGCAGCTTGAAGCGCTGACCCGGGCGCGCCACACCGATTTCGGTCTCGCGGGCATCGATCTGCAGCCACAGCGAGGCCGGGTCGGTCACCACGAACAATGCCGGGACGCCCGGGCCGCTGAATTCGGGGCGCAGCTCCTGGCCCGGGTTGAGATTGCGCTCGACCACGATGCCGGCCAGGCTCGCGCTGAGCACCAGTTGCTGGTTGATGCTGCTGCTGCCGCCATACAGGCGGGTACGGGCCTGTGCGCGGTCGACTTCGGCGCGGGTGCGCTGCTGCTCGGCCTCGGCCTGTTCCAGTTCCTTGCGCGCGACGATGCCGGCGTCGAACAGCTCGCGCTGGCGTTGCAGGGCCTGCGTGGCCAGGCGGGCGTCGGCCTCGGCACGCGCGGTATCGCTCTGGGCCTGGCCGAAGTCCGGCGAGGCCAGCACGGCCAGCGGCGCGCCGGCCGACACACGCTGGCCGACATCGGCCCTGATGGTCATGACGCGGCCGGCGAAGGACGGGTAGATGCGTTGCGTGCGCTCCTCGTTCCAGACCAGCTTGGCAGGTAGCTCGACGGTGATCGGCAGGGCCGCCGTAGCGGCCGTGACCGGCAGCAGTTTCAGCTGCGGGTGGCCGGCGGTAAAGCGCAGCTGCTGACCCTGCACGATCGGGGCGGGCGCCTCGGCCTGAGGGGCTGGGGCCTCACTGCAGGAGACCAGCAGCAGGGTGCAGAGCAGCAGGGGCAGGGAGCGGTTCAGCATGGTTCACGACGCGTCGGGACAGGAAAGATGAGGGGGAGGGACAGCTCAGGGGCTGGCGGCGGCCACGGGCTGGTTGCTGCGCAGCTGCCAGGCCCCCAGGGCCTTGGCGTGCTCGCTGCGCGATGTCACGGCGTCCAGCACGGTGGCGCGCAGGGTGCGCCGTGCATCCAGCAGATCGGTCAGCGAGAGGGCGCCCTTGCGGTAGGCCAGTTCGGCGCCTTCGGCCACGCGGCGCGCGCGCGGCAGAATCTCGGTGTCGTAGGCGTGGGCCCGCACGGCCGCGCTCTGCAGCTCGTGCTGCAGGCGCTGCAGCTCCAGTCGGGCCAGGCGCCGGGTTTTCTCCAGCGCGCTCTCGGCCAGGGCCAGCTGGGCGCTGGCTCGGCCGATCTCGCCCTCGTAGCCGTAGCCCCATTGCAGCGGCATCTGCATGCGCAGGGCCATCAGGGCGGTGGACGTGCCGGGGTAGTGGTTGTAGGACGCGCCCCAGGTGATGTCGGATTTCTTCTGAGCGCTGCTGCCGTCCAGCGCGGCCTGGGCCGCCTGCACACGGGCGCGTGCGGCGCGCACATCGGCGCGGGTCTCGACCAGGTCCTCCAGCGCGGTGGTGGTGGTCGGTGCGGTGGGCAGGGTGGGCCAGTCAGCGCGGGCCTTCAACAGTTCGGGGGACGCAGCCAAGGTGGTCAGCTGCCACAAGACCAGGGAGGCGCGTTGTTGCTCAAGCGCGGCCTGGCGCAAGTCGGCGCTGGCGCGCTGCGCTTCGATCTCGGTGCGGGTCGTCTCCTGGGCCGACAGGTCACCGGCCTGGAGGCGCCGAGAGGCAATGCGGGCCAGTTCGGCGGCGTTACGCTCGATTTGCGTCACCTCGGCCACGCGCTCCTGCGCGGCCAGCAGGTCATAGAAACCGGACAGGGCGGCCAGGCGCTGCTGCATGCCGATCTCGTCCAGTTCGGCGCGGGCGGCATCGGCCGCGCGTTGGGCCGTCAGCGTGCGCAGTTCGCGCTTGTTACCGCGCTCCCAGGTCCAGTCCAGGCCGACCGATTTGTCATAGCGCTGCTCGGTCCAGGCATTGCCGCTGCCATTGCCGTTTTGCAGGTCGATCTGGTTGACGCTGGCCGAGAGGACGGGAAAGGGGGAGCGGTCGGCGCTGGTGATGTCGGCTTGTGCGCCGGCCAGCGTGCGGCGCGCCAGGGCGACGTCCAGATTGTCCTGGGCGGCCTGCAAGGCCTGCTGCAGGGACACCGGCGGCAGCACGGCAGCGGTGGTCTGGGCGCTGGCCGCCGCTGACAGCAGCAGGCCGCCCAACAACAATAACTGACGTATGCTCATGGATCAATCAACACGGGGGGATCGAGTGTCTCCGGCCACGCCTGACCACCGGCTGACTTGGCCCTTGGTGAAACTGCGTAGACCGCCCCTGCTGCGAGCCCCGACATCATGAGAATCCTGCTGGTCGAAGACGATCCCGTACTGCGCGAAGTGATGCGTCTGAGCCTGCGTGACGCCGGCCATCGCGTCGACGAGGCCGGTACCCTGGAGCAGGCGGCACATTTCTGGCGCGTGCAGCCCTTCGATGCCGTGCTGCTTGACCTGAACCTGCCTCAGAACGCCACGCCTGACAGCCTCCTGGCCAACGGCTTGTCGCTGCTGCGCGAGGCTCGGGCCCGGGGCGACCGCACGCCGGTGCTGGTGCTGACCGCGCGCAACCGCACCGATGAGCGCATTGACGGTCTGGACGCGGGTGCCGACGACTACCTGGGCAAGCCTTTCGAGCTGGCCGAGGTCGAGGCGCGGCTGCGCGCCCTGGTGCGGCGCACCGCGGGCACTGACGACTTCTCCGAGATCGGTAGCCTGAGCCTGGACCGCAAGGCGCGGCGTTTTGCGGTCGATGGCGCGCTGCTGGAGTTGCCGGCGCGCGAATTCGAGGTGCTGTGGGAGCTGATGACGCCGCCCGGTCGCGTGGTCAGCAAGCGCAGCCTGTCGGACAAGCTGTCCGACTTTTCCGAGGCGCTGGGCGACAACGCGCTGGAGGCCTTTATCTCGCGTCTGCGCAAGAAGCTGGTCGGCAGCGGCGCGCGCATCCGCACCTTGCGCGGTCTGGGGTATGCGCTCGAGCGGGGGATGAATACGTGAACGCCGCGCCGGCCGCCCTCCAGGCCAGGGCGTCCTTGCGTATTCGTCTGGTTCGCAATGTGCTTCTGCCATTGGCGCTGACTTGGCTGCTGGGCACGGCTGTGACGGTGGCCGTTGCCTACCACTTTGCCCAGAAGGCCTTCGACCGCGCGCTGCAGGACGACGCGTTTGCCCTGGCCTCGCGGGTGCGCTTGCAGCCTCAGGGCCTGACGTTGGAACTGTCGGCGCAAGAGGCCAACGCACTGCTGTTCGACCAGAGCGAGAACATCTATTTCGTTGTGCGACGCCTGGACGGCGTCGTGATCGCTGGCAAGTCGGATCTGCATCTACCAGCGCCCGATAAGGCCGACGACGTGGAATTCTCGGAACTCCACTTTGGCCACGAACGGCTGCGCGCCGTGACCTTCTGGCGCGAGCAGCCCTTCGCCTTCCACGTCATCGTGGCCCAGACCATGGGCAGCCGGCGTGCGCTAATGCATGACCTGCTGTTTTTTTCGGTGGCGCCTTTGCTGCTGCTGCTGGCGTTGCTGGCGCTCTGGCTGCGCGGCATCATCGGCGACGAGTTGCAGCCTCTGAGTGAGCTTCAGCGCTCGGTCGAGCAGCGCGACGCACTGGATCTCACGCCCGTCCCGGTCTCGGCCAGCTCACGCGAGCTGCAGCAGCTGGGCACGGCCGTCAATGCGCTGCTGGCGCGCGTCAGCCAGAGCATGCAGGCGCAGCGCGAGTTTTCCGGCAACGTAGCGCACGAGTTGCGCACGCCGCTGGCCGGTATCCGCGCGCTGGCCGAGTATGGCCTGGCGCAAGCGGATCCCGCCGCCTGGCGCGAGCAGTTGCAGCGCGTCGCGGCCAGCGAGGCCCGCGCCAGCCATCTGGTGGATCAGCTGCTGGCCCTGGCCCTGGCTGAAGAGGCCGACGTCGGTGTGCAGTACGAGCCGGTGGCGCTGGACGAGGTGGTGCGCGCGACCGTGCTTCGCTATCTGTCGCGTGCCGATGCGGCTGGGGTGGATCTGGGGGTGCAGGGGTTGGACGAGTCCGTGCAGGTCGCTGGCAATGTGGCGCTGGTGGAGGGTATCCTGGGCAACCTGCTGGACAACGCCCTGCGCTACGGGCGCGCGCCGGCTGGTCAGGCCAGTGTCTTGACCGTGGAGCTGGCGCGCGAGGGTGACTGCGTGCGGCTCTCGGTGATCGACAACGGGCCCGGTCTCACCGCTCAGGAGCGCCAGCACCTGATGCAGCGCGGCGTGCGCGGCCTGAATGCCGAGCGCCTGGGCCAGGGCGCGGGTCTGGGCCTGGCCATCGTGGCCAAGTTCGCCCTGCTGATGAAGGCGCAGTTCGAACTCGGCGACGCTGCGGGTGGCCGCGGCCTGTGCGCCAGCGTGCTTTTCCAGGCTCGCGCGGCGCGCTAGAAGCGTGTGCCGAAGACCAGGCGCCACATGTCCTGTGGTGTGAAGTTGACCCTGGGGTCATAACTCAGGCGAAGGAACCAGCGCGGCCAGTCATAGGCCACCGACAGGCCGGTGCGCTCGATCATTTCGTCTTCCACCAGTCCGCGCTTGAGCAGCAGGTCCACGGTCAGCCGGTGACCGTCCGGCAGGGGTGTGCGGTAGACCAGGTGCAGGTGCTGCTGGTCGGGGTTGAGCCGGTTGTCGCGGACATAGATCAGGCCCAGCGCAGAGCCCTCGGCCCAGCGGTAGCCGCCGCTCAGGCTGTAGGCGTCGTTGGGGTCGAAGTTCAGGTTGACGGTCTCGCGCAGGTTGGTCCGGCCCAGGCCGGCACCGACGTACCAGTCCTCGCCGGTTTCCAGGCCCACGCTGCCGTTGAGCGCGCCCCCGGTGGCCAGCTGCGCCGAGGGCTGGATGCGTACCACGCCGACCGACCAGGAGCGGTCCCAGCCGACGCGGTCCTGGATCAGTTCGCGAGCAGGCGCCACGTAGCGGCCGACCCAGACCGTGCCCAGTTTTGAGCTGTGGCGCAGATTGATGTCCGTCGCTTCACTGCTGGCTTGGCCGCCACCACTGGACGCGTACAGGCCGCCGGTCAGCTTGAAGGCGGGAGACGGGGCCTTGTCACCGTCTTGCGCCATCGCTGCGGTCGCCGCGAGTCCCAGCCAGGTGGCGGTCAGGAGTCGAAAGAAATGAAACTGCAAAGGTGCGCTCCTAGAATCGATGCATGAAGTCTGCCACCCTCTTTGCGGCCTTTATTCTGGCGATGCCGGCCTGGGCCGCGCGCCCCTTCGTGACGGACGATGCGCGCCTGACCACGGCCGGCAGCTGCCAGCTCGAAAGCTGGTCGCGACAGTACGAGGGCAGCAGCGAATTCTGGGCCCTGCCGGCGTGCAATCCCACGGGCAACCTGGAGATCACTTTGGGCGCAGGCCGCGCCAGCTACAAGGAGGCCGGCACGACGGACGACTATGTCTTGCAGCTCAAAACCCTGTTCAGACCCTTGACGACCAATGGCTGGGGCGTGGGTCTGGGTGTGGGGCGCGTTGAACACCCGGAGATTGCCCCGGGCCCCAACCAGCTGGGCAATACCTACGCCTATCTGCCGTTCTCGGCCTCATTTGCCAACGACCGCCTGATCGTGCACGTCAATGTCGGGTGGCTGCGCGACAAGGCCAGCCGGCAGGACCGCAACAGCTGGGGCCTGGGCGGCGAGTTTTATCCGCACCCGCGGCTGGCGGTGATCGCCGAGTCCTTTGGTGATGACAAGACCCGGCCTTACTGGCAGTCCGGCTTCCGTTATTCTGTGGTGCCCAACCTCTTCCAGCTCGATGCCACGGCGGGGCAGCAGTATGGTGGAGACCCTGTCAGCCGCTGGCTGTCCATTGGTTTACGCTGGACACCTGAGCGCCTTTTTTGAAACCCGGATCATCGAGGAGACCCTGATGAAACAGTTTTTTGTCACCCTGCTCTGGTGCTCGGTCCTGCCGGCCGCGGTGCATGCGCAGACGGCGCCGGCCCTCAAATCCGGCGAACAGGTTTACCGCGAAACCTGCATGGCCTGTCATGGCCCTGGCCTGGCCAATGCGCCGCGCGTGGGTGACAAGAAGGTCTGGGCTAAGTTGAACGCCGAGGGCCAGGCCATGGTGACCGCGCATGGGTGGGTGGGTATGCGCGCCATGCCACCCAAGGGGGGGCGCAAGGACCTGAGCCTGGAGGAGTTCGCACGGGCCGTTGCATGGATGGCACGCGGCTCCGGTGGCAACTGGCAGGACCCGGACGCCCGCATGCTCGAGCGCATCCGCGGTGAGGAAGTCAAGCGCATCGAACAGTTGAAGAAGGCGCCCGCCAAGGGCTGAGGCCCGTATGTTACGCAAACACAAGGTTTTGCTGGGAGGCATGGCTGCTCTGGTGGTCGCGCTGCTGGCTGCGCTGCTCGCCGTGCATCGCTGGGTGTCTACCGACGCATTCCGGCAGCGCGTCGAGCAGGAAGCGGCGGCGGTGCTGGGCGTTCCGCTCAAGCTCGAGCGGGTGGGACTCACGCTGTGGCCCTGGCCCGGTGTGGCACTCGATGGCGTGGAGTTACGCACCCGACAGCCGCTGAAGGTGGAGCGCATCGAGCTGCGCCCGGCCTGGCTGCATCTGCTGATCGGTCGTGTGGCGATCTCCACCCTGGTGGTCCGGCGGGCCGTGCTGCCGCAGGAGGGCATTGACGCGCTGCTGGCTTCGCTGCAGAAGATTCGCGAGCGCGACAAGTCGCCAGAAACCTCGACTGCGCTGCAGTTGCTGCCGCGGCGCACGGTGCTGGATGAACTGAGCTGGGTGGATGCCAAGGGCAAGGCCATCGTGATTCAGGCCGAAGCCCGGCTCGATGGCGAAGGCCTGCCCGAGCGGCTTGAACTGGATGTGCTGCGCGGGCGCCTGCAGGGTACGCGTCTGGATCTGCGTCGCAGCGATGCACTCGCCTGGGAGGTGCTGCTCCAGGTGGCCAGCGGCACGGTGCAGGGGCGCGTGGAAGTGCAGCCCGCCGGCGACAGCGGCGCCGAGTTCGTGCTCAAGGGCCAGCTGCAGACGCGCGACGTCGAACTCTCCCTGCTCACCGCACCCGAGCCGACCGAGGCCGTGCGCGCCCGTCAGCCCCTGAGCGGCCGCCTGGAGGCCAGCACCACGCTCAACGCTCGGGTCCGCCAGCCCTCGGCGCTGCTTGAGCTTTTGCAGACCCAATCGAAGTTCACCGTGCGCAGCGGCGTGCTGCACGGCATCGACCTGGTCAAGGCGGTGCAGACCGTGGGCGTGAGCCGCGGGGGCAACACGCCGCTGGACACGCTGTCTGGTCAGGTCAGCACGCGCGGCAAGGCCATCGAGCTGCAGAACCTGGCGGCCAGTTCGGGCTCGCTCAGCGCCACCGGCCAGGTCAGTGTGTCGCCCACGCAGCAGCTCAACGGGCGGGTGACCGTGGACCTGGGTGGCGCGGTCGGCGTGCCGCTTCTCGTCGGCGGCACGGTCGACGAGCCCGAGGTGTCGCTGACGGCGGGGGCCAAGATCGGCGCCGCCCTGGGAACCCTGCTGATGCCCGGCGTCGGCACGGGTGCCGGGGCAACGGTGGGCGGCAAGATCGGCGAAGGGCTGAACAAGATGTTCGGCAAGTAGGCTCGTGTTTGACGGGCCGCGGGACTACTTGGCCCTTTTCACCTTGTGTTTGGTTCCGTTCGATGGATGGGGGTCGGTGTCCGGCGAGATCCCCAGTTCATTTTGCAGGCGTTCGCACAGGGTCTGCAGGATCTTCACCCGTGCGTGCTTCTTGTCATTCGCTTCCACCAGCGTCCAGGGTGCATTGCCCGTGCTGGTGCGCTCGACCATGTCGCAGACGGCCTGCTGGTAGGCGTCCCATTTCTCCCGGTTGCGCCAGTCCTCTTCGGTGATCTTGAAGCGTTTGAAGGCGGTGGATTCGCGCTCCTTGAAGCGACGCAGCTGCTCGTCCTGGCTGATCTGCAGCCAGAACTTGACCACGATGACCCCGCTGTCGTGCATTTCGTGCTCGAAGTCGTTGATCTCGCTGTAGGCCCGCATCCAGTCCGCCTCCTGGCACAAACCCTCGATGCGCTCGACCAGGACCCGGCCGTACCAGCTGCGGTCGAAGAGGGTGGCGTGGCCATGGCGTGGCAGCTGGCGCCAGAAGCGCCAGAGATAGGGCTGCAGGCGCTCCTCTTCGGTGGGTGCGGCCACCGGGATGACGTGATATTGCCGCGCGTCCAGCGCGGCGCAGATGCGGCGGATCGCGCCGCCCTTGCCGGCGGCGTCGACGCCCTCCATGACGCAGACCAGGGCCCGCTTCATGAAGTGCGCGTGGCGCACCAGCCGGGAAAGCGAGCCCTGCCAGTGGGCCAGCTCCAGTTCATAGCGCGCGGTGTCCAGGTGCCGGCGCAGGTTCATGGCTGTCAGGACATTGAGCCCTCCCGTGCTGAGCCTGACGATCGGTGCGACCGGGGTGGTCGCGGCTTGCGTCTGGGCCAGGCGCGCGCGCAGCGCGTCGAGCAAGACCCGACCCACTGTCAGCGAGCGGTACTCGTCGTCACGCCCATCCACGACGACCCAGGGCGCGCTGGGCGAGTCGCTCATGCGCAGCAGATGCCCAGCCGTCCTTCGCAGGTGGTCCACGCCTTTGAGGCGTTCCCAGCTCTTCTTGGTCACGCGCCAGGCGGTTCGCGGGTCGTGCTCCAGCGCCTGCAGGCGTTTCTTCTGGGCTGCCTTGTCGAGGTGGAACCAGAATTTCAGGATCAGCGCGCCCTCGTTGTGGAGCATGGTCTCGAAGCGATTGATCTGTTCCGCGCGGGCGTCAAGTTCCAGCGTGCTCAGTGTGCCCGCCATGTGTTCGCGGATCGGCGTGGAATACCACGAGCCCGCAAAGATGCCGATCCGGCCCCGGGGGGGCAGACTTTTCCAGTAGCGCCACAGGGCCGGCCGCTCGGCCTCTTCGTCACTGGGTTCGGAGAAAGCCAGCGTGCTGAGGTAATGCGGGTCCATCCACTCGTAGAGGGTGTTGATGGTCTCGCTCTTGCCGGCGCCGTCCTGCCCGCTGATCAGCAGGATCACTGCGAAGGGCTTGCGGGCATGCAGTTCGGCCTGGGCGTCGAGCAGCGCCTTGCGTAGCTCTGGCAAGGCCTTTCGGTAGTCGGCTTTGCTGATCTTGTGGGCTATCTCGGCGGCTTCGAACATGGGCGCTCAGGTCTTGTAGCCAGGGTCCAGGCGCTCGGCCTTGCGCAGCAGCGCCGGCCAGGCCAGGTTGGCGCCCTGGCCGGCGGTGGCGGTTTTCATCACGCCGGCGATGCCTTCGAGGATCTTCGGGTTCACATGCACCAGTTCACCACCGGCCTGCGCGTCGAGCTGGATGCGACAGGAGGCTTCGAAGATGTACATATTGAGGAAAGCTTCGGCAATGGTCTTGCCCACCGTCAGCAGGCCGTGGTTGCGCAGCATCAGGTAGTTGGCCGTGCCCAGATCGGCCTGCAGGCGCGGCTTTTCTTCATCCCGCAGGGCCACGCCCTCGTACTCGTGATAGGCGAGAGAGCCGAGCACGAAGGTGGACTGCTGGCTGATGGGCAGCACACCGCACTTCTGTGCGCTCACGGCCACGCCGGCGCGCGAGTGCGTGTGCAGCACGCAGCCGGCGTCCTCGCGCGCGGCGTGGATGGCGCTGTGGATCACGAAGCCGGCCGGGTTGACGGGGAAGGGCGACTCGCTGAGCTTGTTGCAATCCTGGTCGACGCGCACCAGGCTGGAGGCCGTGATCTCGTCGAACATCAGGCCGTAGGGATTGATCAGGAATTGGTGTTCGGGGCCGGGGATGCGCGCACTGATGTGGGTGAAGACCAGGTCGCTCCAGCCATAGGCGGCCACCAGGCGGTAGGCCGCGGCGAGGTCGCAGCGCAGCTGCCACTCCTGTTCGCTGACGACTTCCTTGAGAGAGGGGATGTGCATGGTGGCTCCTGGTTGGCGTGCGATGTGTCTGGATGCCGCACTGTCCACCATGCTGGCGCATGGTGGGGTCACGTGGGTGACGCGGCGCGGAACTCGCTGGGGCTCTTGCCCGTGTGCTCGCGGAAGACGCGGCTGAAGTGCGAGGGGCTGTTGAAGCCCCAGGACAGCGCGATGTCGGTGATCGGGCGGGTCCGCGCCATGGGGTGCTGCAGTTCGCGGATGCAGGCCTCCAGGCGCAGGGTCTGGATGTAGCTGGCCAGCGTCTGTTCTTCGTCGCCGAAGGCGTTGTAGAGATGGCGCTTGCTGCAGTTCAGGGCCACGGCGATCCGGTCGACGCTGAGCTCGGGGTCGCGCAGGTGCAGGGCCACGTAGCCGCGGATGCGGTCTTTCAGCGCCTCGCGCTGGGTCAGCTGGGTTTCCTGGCCCGAGAGTTCGATCAGCGACAGGCGCACCAGCTGGGCAATCAGTTCGCCCGCACCGCGCGCCGCGTCGGCGCTCATGTGCGGCAACTCCTGGAAGGTGCTGCGCATGGTGGACAGTGCCACCCGGGCAATGCCGCTGGCGCCGCCCACTGGGCGCGCCATCAGGGTTTCCAGGCGCAGACCGCGTTCGAGCATCTGCGCTTTGGGCAGCATCACGATCAGGTGTTCCACGCGCTCGGGGTTGGCGACCGAGTAGCTGCCGGTGGTGTCGTAGATGGTCCAGGCGCCCGGCGTGACCCAGGCCTGGCGCCCCATCTGCTCGACGCCGGCCCGCCCTTTCATGGGTGCCACGATCTTCAGGTAGCCCTCTTCGCTGGAGCGCACCAGGTCATGCGTGCGCACCACGCGGTGGCGGTTGGCTTCGAGCTTCGTGAGGATGATGTCGCCCGCGTGTGCCGTGGCCAGATGCCCGTCGAAGCCGGTATCGCCGTACAGGTCGGATTCAAGCCCGCCGAACTGTTTCGAGATCCAGTCGCGCCAGACAGGCGCGCGATCCGCCGGCGCGTAGTCGTCCGTGGTGAGGGCGGTGGCAGAGGTCAAGGGTGACTCCGCGGGTGCTTGGGAGCATGCATGGCTGCTGAATTATCGGGCATGCGGAGGGAGGGACAAACCCGCGGGGCCGGGTTAACCCTGATGCCCTTGCGTGAACCGTCAACTACTTTGTGCACGTTCAGCAAAGCCGCAAGCCTCAGGGCTTTCTAGTATTGCTGTGCTATCCCCAAAGCATATCCACTGGAGACAATAATGGTTCAACAGACAAAACGTACCCTGCTCAAAGGCACAGCCGCCGCTGTCGGCGCTGCCACCTTTGCCCCGCACCTGTTTGCTGCCGCGCCGGTGCGCGTGGGTTACGCCATGGCCCGTACCGGCCCCTGGACGGGCGGTGCCCAGGTCAGCCAGGAGCCCAACTACCTGCTGTGGGCCGAGCAGCAGAATGCCGCCGGTGGTCTCAACGTCAAGGGCGAGAAGCGTCCGATCGAGCTGATCAGCTCCGATGACCGCAGTGACATCGAGACCTGCGTGCGCTCCTACGAAAAACTCATGGGCTCCGACAAGGTCGACCTGGTGCTGCCGCCCTGGGGCTCCAATGCGAACTTCGCCGTGGCCCCGCTGGCCAATCGTTTCCAGTACCCCTTCCTCGCACCGACCGCCCTGTCGCGCCGCCTGATCGAGATGAAGCTGCCGTACTTCTTCCTCCTGCTGCAGCAGCCCAAGCCCATGACCGAGGCCCTGGTCGACATGCTCAAGGCCAATGGTGTCAAGACCATTGCCGTCGTCTATGTGGACGACCTGTTCGGCCTGGAGAACTACGCCGCACTGAAGGTGGCGCTGCAGGGCTCGGGCATCCAGATGGTGGAAGACAAGAGCTATCCCGGCGGCGTCAAGGACCTGTCGCCGGTGCTGCGCTCCATGAAGGACAAGAACCCCGACGCCTTTGTCGGCTTCACCTACCCGCCCGACACCATCCTCGCCAGCAAACAGGCCAAGGAGATCGGCTTCAACCCCAAGTACTTCTACGCCTCGGTCGGCACCGCCTTCCAGCTCTACCGCAACGTCATGACGCCGGCCGGCGCCGAGGGCGTGCTGGGCATGGGTTCCTGGAACAGCAAGACCAGCCCCGGTGCCAAGGCCTACTTCGACGCGCATACCAAGAAGTTCGGTGGCAAGGAGCCGGATCGCTGGGCCAGCGGCGCCACCTGGGCCGGCCTGGAGATCCTGACCAATGCCGTCAAGACACACGGCCTGGACCGCAAGGCCATCCGTGACTACGTGGCCAACACCACCCACAAGACCATCATCGGCGACATCAAGTTTGCCGGTAGCGAGAACGTGGGCACCCCGGGCACGGTGGGCCAGTGGCAGAAGGGCGAGTTCGAGGTGGTGTGGCCGGCCAAGGTCGCCACCGCCAAGCTGGCCCCGAAACCGGTGTGGTGATTCTTTTCCCGTGACGGGTCTTTGATCCGTCCTTGTTCCCTTTTTCCGCCCGCTTCTGCTTTGGCAGGGGTGGGCGGAACCTTCTGAATATGTCACTCACTGCCTGGCTAGAACTGATTGCCTCGGGTCTCATCACCGGCGGCATCTATGCGCTGGTCGCCCTGGGGTTGAACCTCCAGTACGGCCTGATGCGCATCCTCAACATCGCCCATGGGGAATTCCTCATGGTGGGCGCCTACCTGACCTGGCTGGTCCAGACGCAGTTCGGCATCTCGCCGCTGCTGATGGTGCCAGTGGCCTTTTTCGTGCTGATGGTGCTCGGCGTCGTGCTGCACTTCCTGTGTTTCCGCCGCCTGACCGCCACTTCGCCCAATCTCGACGTCTTCGAGGCGCGCGGTCTCATGGTCGCCTTCGGCCTGATGTTCCTGGTGCAGAACTTCGTTTCCTGGCAGTGGGGCGGCGACCTGCGCGGCTACGACTACCTGACCGAACCCGTGAAGTTCGGCGAGGTGCAGTTCGCCGCCAACAAGCTGGTCGTGTTTTTCCTCGCCTTGCTGTTCTCCGGCGCGCTCATCGTCCTGCTGCGCATGACCTTGCTGGGCAAAGGCGTGCGTGCCCTGATGCAGTCGCCCATCGGCGCGCAGCTCATGGGCATCGACACCAAACGCCTGCACCCCTTGATGTTCGGCATCGGCCTGGGCCTGTCGGGCATTGCCGGTGCGCTCCTGTCCATGGCCTACACCATCACGCCCTATATGGGCCAGCCCTACACCGTGACGGCGCTCATCGTCATCACGCTGGGTGGCTTCGGCAGCATGAGCGGCGCGCTGCTCGGCGGCCTGCTGTTGGGGGTGATCGAGGCCCTGGGCATGCACTTCACCAACCCCTCGCTCAAGGCCCTGCTGTCCTACGCGGTGTTCATCGCCGTGCTGCTCCTGCGTCCCGAAGGCCTGTTTGCACGCAAAGGTCGTAAGGCATGAACTCCCGTCAATTCCTGATCCGCGACCTGCTGGTGCTGCTGGCCTTCGCCGGCTGGGCCCTGGCCCTGCCGTCCTACGCCAGCGAGTTCGTCGTTTCCATGGCGCTGACCTGCCTGATGTACGTGGCCCTGTCCTCCAGCTGGGGCCTGTTTTGCGGCAGCACGCGCTACCTGTCCCTGGCCACTTCGGCCTTCTTCGGCATCGGCGCCTACAGCACGGCCATCCTGCTGGGCCAGTTCAGCTGGGTCGAGACCATCGCCATCGGCGCGGGCATCGCCGTCGTGGTGGCCATCGTCATGGGCGCGGCCGTGCTGCACCTGCGCGGTACCTACTTTGCGGTGCTGACCTTCGGCATGACCGAACTCATCCTGCACGCCGTGACCTATTTCGAGAAGTCGGTCACGGGCACCGTGGGCCGCGTGCTGACGGTGATTCCCGAGCGCGACACCATCTACCTGACCATGCTCGCCCTGGCCCTGCTGGCGGTGGCCACCTCCATCGTGGTGCGGCGCACGCGCTTCGGTCTGGCGCTGATGGGCATCGGCGCCGACGAGCAGCGCGCCCAGACCCTGGGGGTCAACACCCGCGTGGTCAAGATTGCCGGTTTCGCCATCACGGCTGCCTTCGCCGGCGCGGTGGGGGCAGCCATGGCGGTGCGCTGGACCTACATCGACCCGCACACGGTCTTCAACCCCTTCATCGGTTTCCAGACGGTGCTGATCACCCTGATCGGTGGTGTGCTCACGCTGTGGGGCCCGCTGATCGCCGCCATCATCTTCAGCGTGCTGGCCGAATCGCTGCGCCTGCAGTTCCCGCAGATTTACCTGATGTCGCTGGGCCTGCTGCTCATCCTGTGCGTGCTCTACCTGCCTGGTGGGCTGGCCTCGCTGCGCTGGGCCACCTTCAAGGGCTGGTGGACCGACAGCCGCGACTGGGCCAAGGATCTCAAGCGCGAGCTGACAGGCGAGAAGGAACGTGACAAGCAGCGCATCAAGCGCCGCGAGAAGGAGAGCCATTTTGTCTGAGCAGACCTATCTGCTGGAGGCCCATGAGGTGACCGTGCGGTTTGGCGGGCTGACGGCGGTGGAT
Organism: Hylemonella sp.; assembly: GCA_030695415.1. Taxonomy (GTDB): domain Bacteria; phylum Pseudomonadota; class Gammaproteobacteria; order Burkholderiales; family Burkholderiaceae_C; genus Hylemonella. Next base: position 65,981 of record JAUYQZ010000030.1, on the reverse strand, counting down.
GCCGTCAGCGCCAACTTTTCACCCGGAGAGCTGGTGGGCATCATTGGCCCCAACGGTGCCGGCAAGACCACCTTCTTCAACGCCATCTCCGGCGTGCAGGCGCCGACCTCGGGTCGCCTGGTGTGTCACGGCCAGAACCTCACCGGGCGTGGCCCGCATCGTTACGCGGCCCACGGCGTGGCACGCACCTTCCAGACGCCCCGTGTGTTTCCCGACATGCTGGTGACCGCCAACATCGAGTTCGGCCTCAAGTTTGCCGGCCGCCGTCGCCGCAAGTACATCTTCTGGGGTGACGAAGTGGGGGTGCCCTGGGCGCTGCGCGACGCCAGCAGCATCCTGCAACTGATCGGCCTGTCGGCCCAGGCCGATTTGCCGGCGGCGGCCATCACGCCGTCGCAGCAGCGCCTGCTGGAGATCGGCATGGCGCTGGCCACCCGACCGAAGCTGTTGCTGCTGGACGAAGTCGCCGCTGGCCTGACCGAAGCAGAGATCGAGGAGATGGCCCGTCTGATCCGCCGCCTGCGCGATGAGTTGGACCTGACGGTGATCTGGATCGAGCACGCCGTGACCACGCTGCTGCGCCACGTGGAGCGCGTCATCGTGCTGCACCAGGGCCGCAAGATCGCCGACGACACGCCGCGCAACGTGGTGCGCAACCCCGAGGTGATCGAGGCCTATCTTGGCGACGAGATGGCCGAACCGGAAACGGAAGAGGTGGCCGCATGATGTGGTATCGCCCCACCCCCTTCGTGCTAGGAGATGCCAGGCATGCCCACCTGCAGGTGCGTGGCCTGAGTGCCGGTTACGGCGCTTTCCTCGTGCTGCGCGACCTGCGCTTCGAGGTCAAGCCCGGCCTGACCGTGATCCTCGGCCCCAATGGCGCGGGCAAGACCACGCTGATCCAGCAGCTCTCGGGCGCGCTGGCGCCTGACGCCGGGCGCATCACCCTGGACGGGGCCGACATCACGCCGCTGTCCATGCACGAGCGCGTGCACCGCGGCCTGGCACGCTCCTACCAGATCACCAGCATCTTCACGCGCCTGTCGGCGCTGGACAACGTGGCCCTGGCCCTGCAGGCGCGCAGCGGCAGCAGCCTGCGCTTCTGGGGCGCGGCACGCGCCGAAACGCAGCGCTATGAACAGGCGGCCGCCGTCCTGGAGCGCGTGGGACTGGGCGCGCGGCTGGCACAGCTGGCGGGGGCGCTTTCGCACGGCGAGCAGCGGCAGCTGGAGGTGGGTGTCGCGCTGGCCACGGGCGCCAGGCTGCTGCTGCTGGACGAACCCATGGCCGGCATGGGCCCGGAGGAGTCCGAACGCATGGTGGCCCTGCTGCAGGGCTTGCGCGCCGAGTTCACCCTGCTGCTGGTGGAGCACGATATGGACGCTGTCTTCCGTCTGGCCGATACCGTCTCGGTGCTGGTGGCCGGGCGCATCATCGCCAGCGGCCCGCCCGCCCTCATCCGGGCCGATGCCGAGGTGCGGCGCGCCTATCTGGGCGACGAGCTGGAGGAGGGCGCCTGATGCCGGCCCCGATGCCCCGCCCAGTGCCTGGCTGGCGCCACTTCCACCCGCTGACCCTGCTGGTGGGCCTGCTCCTTCAGTTGCACCTGGGCTACCTGCTGATGGTCGACCACATGAACCCCGCGCCCCCCGCCGAACAGTTGCAGCGCGTGGCGGTGGAAGTGCTGCAGGTGCAGGGCCACGGCCCGCACCTGCAGATACGCGGTGTGGACGACCAGCAGCGCAGCATGGAGTTTCCGGTGTCGGCCGCGCTGCTGGCGCGCGGCCACACACCACTGCAGGCGGACGAGTGGGACAGCCTGCCCGGCTGCATGGGGTATGTGCTGGGTGTCCCCGTGCGCTGGGTGCGCGACGAACGCTTCCAGGTCTGGGAGCTGCATTGCGGTCCCGTGCACCGGGTCTACACCGAATTCAAGGCCGCCTACGAGGCCACGGCCCGCGAGGCGCAAGGGGCCATGGAATGGCACGGCGGTCTCATCCTGCTGCTCACGCTGGGGGTGCTGGTGCTGGAGCACCGGGCCTTGCGGCGCCGGAGGAACGCATGACCGCCTTGCTGGAGGTGAATGATCTGCAGACGGCCTATGGCGCCAGCCAGGTGCTGTTCGGCATCGGCTTCACCGTCCAGGCCGGCGGGGTGGCGACCCTGCTGGGGCGCAATGGCATGGGCAAGACCACCACGGTGCGCTCCATCTTCGGCCTGACGCCGCCGCGCAGCGGTGAGGTGCGTTTCCTGGGGGAGCGCATCGACGGGCTGAGCCCGGACCGCATCGCACGCATGGGTCTGGCCCTGGTGCCCGAGGGCCGGCAGATCTTTCCCAACCTCACGGTGGAGGAAAACCTGCGGGCCTTCGCGGCCAACCGTCGCGCCAGCGCCCAGCCCTGGACGCTGGACCGGGTCTATGCCCTGTTTCCCGCGCTGGCCGGGCGCCGGCGCCACATGGGCAACCAGCTCTCGGGGGGCGAGCAGCAGATGCTGGCCATCGGCCGCGCCCTGATGACCAACCCCGAGCTGCTGATCCTGGACGAGGCCACCGAGGGCCTGGCCCCCTTGATCCGCGAGCAGATCTGGGCCTGCCTGAACGAGCTGCGGGCACAGGGCTTGAGCATCCTGGTGATCGACAAGTACGTGCAGCGGCTGATCCAGCTGGCCGATGCGCACACCATCATCGAGCGCGGGCGCGTGGTCTGGGTCGGTTCTTCCGCCGAACTGGCGGCCGAGCCGGGGCTCTGGCACCGCTACCTGGGCATCTAGAGAAGGTCTGGAGCGGAAGAAAGTATCCCCCGCGGCACCTAGGGAAAACACTGATATGGCTTAATCGCCCGAGTCCTAACACTCGCAATCAATAAGTACAGACATCATGCCCAGCCCCCTCTCATTCCGACAGCCAGCCGCAGCACCGCGGCTGCTGCTCTTGGGGGCCCTGGTTTTCGTCGTGCTGCTGGGCCTGCTCGGCGCCTGGACCCAGGCCCAGGCAGCAAGCCTGACGGAGGGCACGAGTGAACTGTCCCATTTCATGCCGGCCGAAGGCGGCGGGGACATGGGCACGGGTGTCCAGGCCGACAAGGCCCCGACGGGGCTGAGTTGCCTCAAGCCGGCCGCTTTCAAAAGCACGGCGGCCGACTTTCGGCCCAGCGAAGTTTCTGACAAGGATGTCCACTCCCGTGTCGTGTCGTGGATGAGCTTGCCGCAGGCTGTTCCCGCACAGGCACCGCAGCCCGGCTTGGCGCAGACTGTGCGCGAACCTCTGCTGCGTCCCCCGGCACGGCTGGGCTGAGACCGCATCTCTCCCGCTGGTGCTGGCGCCGCAGGCTCCAGCAGCCAGCTGGCTGCCAGCGCAGCACTCCGTTTTCTGTTGAGGATCGAATGAAAAAAACCAGACACTGGCCCTTGTGGCTTGGCAGCCTCATGCTGTGGCCGGTGGCCGCCGCCCTGGCCCAGCCGGCTCCCGCCCCCTCCAGGGCCGCGGTGACCGAAACGGCGGGCACCGCCTACACCCTGGACGAGCTCGTGCGCCTCGTGCTGACCTACAACCCCACGCTGCAGGCCGCCGCACGCACGCGTGAGCAGGCTGCGGCCGGCATCAACTCGGCCGGCGCCCTGCCCAACCCGAGGCTGGAGTTCAACGACGGACGCCAGCGCCCGGCGGGTGCGGCTGGCACCAGCGGCAACATCACCGGCTGGGGCGTGTCGCAATTGATTGAAAACCCCTGGCTGCGCAATGCCCGCGTCGAGGCCGCCGAGCAAGGCCTGCGCGGCAGCGAAGCGCTGCTCGGCCTGACCCGCAGCGAGGTGGTGGCCCAGGTGCGTCTGCGCGGCTACGAACTGCTGCTGCGCATTGAAGAGTCGCGGGCCGCCGACGACGAACTGCTTCTGCTGGAGCAGACGCGCGAACGGGTGCGCGTGCGCGTGGGCAGCGGCGAGGCTGCGCGCTACGAAATCATCAAGGCTGAGGCCGAGTTCATTGGCGCGCGCCAGCGCCAGCAGTCCGTTCAGCTCGCGGTGGAGCAGGGCCGCATCCGGCTCAACCAGCTCGCCGCCGGGCAGTTGCCCCTGGGCTGGACCCTGAGCGCCCGTCTGGACGATGTCCAGCCGCTGGTGCAGGCACCCCTGCTGCGTGAGCGCTTGCTGGCCACCAATCCCGAGCTGCAGAGCCTGCGCGCCGAGGTCGAGCGCCAGCAGGCCCGCACGCGCGAGGCCAGCGCCAGCCGTTGGCCCGGGGTCGAGCTGCGCTACCACGACCTGCGTGATCCCGATAATCGCCAGGGCGTGCTGGGGGCCAGCATCCAGATCCCGCTGCTGGACCAGAAGCGCGGCCCGCGCGCCGAGGCCGAGGCCGAGGCACTGCGCGCGCGCACCCGGCTCGAGGGGCGCCAGATCGAGTTGCAGCTGCAGCTCGATGCCGCAGTGATGACGCTGGAGATGGCGCGCCTGCGCATCGAGGCGCTGAGCAAGGGGGCCATCCAGGACGCCGAGGCCGCCCTGCGCGTGGCCCAGGCCGCCTACCGTTTTGGCGAGCGCGGCATTCTCGACGTGCTGGACGCGCAGCGGGTCTTGCGCACCGTACGCGCCGACCTGCTGCAGGCACGCTACCAGCAGCAGGCCGCCGCCATTGAAATCGATCTTCTGACCGGACGCAACGCCGTCCAACCCTGACTCCACCGGACTCCACACCATGAACGACAAACACATGAACTTGCGGCCAGCCCTGCTGTGTGCCCTGCTGGCGGCGGCCTTCCTGGCCGGCTGCGGCAAGGGCCAGGACACGGGGGCCGATGCCCGGCCAGCGACCGATCCCAACCTGGTCGTGGTCAATGCCGAGATGGCGCGCAACTTCAAGGTCGCGCCACTCGCGATGCAGATGGTGAGCACCGAGCGCGACCTGCCGGGCCGCATCGAGGCCAACGAACAGCTCGTCACGCGCATCGGTGCCTCCGTCACGGGCCGCGTCACCGAGGTCTTTGCCGAGGTCGGTGCGCGGGTCAAGGCGGGCCAGGAACTGGCGCGCGTGAGCAGCCCCGAGCTGACCAATGCCCAGCTGGCCTGGCTGCGGGCCCATTCCGCGACCAACCAGGCCCAGCGTGCGGTCGAGCGCGCCCAGCTGCTGATCCAGGCCGACGTCATTGGCACAGCCGAGCTGCAGCGCCGTGAGGCCGAGCTGTCCATCGCGCGCGCCGAGTTGCGCGCCGCCACCGACCAGCTGATGCTGCTGGGTGTGTCCGGGGCCTACGTCGATCGCCTGCGCGACAAGGGCCAACTCAGCCCCTATGCCGGCATCAATGCCACCCGTTCGGGCGTGGTGATCGAGCGCAAGGTCAGCCAGGGGCAGGTGGCCCAGCCGGGTGACCCGCTGTTCACGATTGCCGATCTCTCCAAGGTCTGGGTCGTGGGCGCGCTGCCCGAGCAGGACGCTGCTTCCGTACAGATGGGCCAGCGCGTGGAGATCAAGGTCTCTGCACTGGGCCAGCGCCAGTTCAGGGGCAGGGTCGTGTTCGTGAGCGACACCATCTCGCCCGACACGCGTACGCTGATGGTGCGCACCGAGGTGGACAACGCCGACCGTGCGCTTAAGCCCCAGATGCTGGCCACGCTGCGCATCATCGGCGTGGCCCGCCAGCAGCTGGCCGTGCCCGAGGCCGCGGTGGTGCGCGACAACGACCGCGACCACGTCTACGTGCAAGTGGCCGCCGGGCAGTACCGGCTCACACCGGTCGAACTGGCACCGGCCTCCAACGGCCTGCGCCCGCTGCTCAAGGGACCGGCCGAAGGCACGGCCCTGGTCGTGGACGGTGCGTTCCATCTGAACAACGAGCGCAAGCGCGCGGAACTGGAGTAAGCCATGCTGGGATCCCTGATCCGTGCCGCGCTCGGCCAGCGGCTGGTGGTGGTCGTGCTCGCCCTGGTGCTGTGCGCCTTCGGCCTGCGCGAGGCCACGCGCCTGTCGGTCGACGCCTTCCCCGATGTGACCAACGTGCAGGTCCAGATCGCCACCGAGGCCACCGGACGCTCGCCCGAGGAGATCGAGCGCTTCGTCACCGTGCCGCTGGAGATCGCCGTGACCGGCCTGCCCGGCCTGGTGGAGATGCGCTCGCTCAACAAGAGCGGCCTGTCCATCATCACCCTCGTCTTCACCGATGCCACCGACGTCTATTTCGCGCGCCAGCTGGTCATGGAGCGCCTGATCGAGGTCACGCCGCGCATGCCCGCGGGCATCACGCCCGTGCTGGGCCCGGTCTCGACCGGCCTGGGTGAGGTCTACCAGTACACGCTGGACCACCCCGATGACGGCCAGCGCGCGCTCACCCCCACCGAGCTGGCCGAGCGCCGCATCGTGCAGGACTGGGTGGTGCGCCCGTTGCTGCGCTCCATTCCCGGCGTGGCCGAGATCAACTCCCAGGGCGGCTATGTGCGCCAGTACCAGGTGCTGGCCAAGCCCGAGCGCCTGCTGCACCACAACATCAGCATCGAGCAGGTCTACGAAGCGGTGGCCAAGAACAATGCCAATGCCAGCGGCGGCATCCTGCCGGTGCGCTCGGAGCAGTACCTGATCCGTGGCGTGGGCCTGATCCGCACGCTGGAGGACATCGGCAACATCGTGGTGCGCGAGAAGAACGGCGTGCCGCTCTATGTGCGTGACCTCGCCGAGGTGACCATTGGCCACGAGGTGCGCCAGGGCGCCATCGTCAAGGGCGGCTACACGGAGTCGGTCTCGGGCATCGTGCTCATGATGCGCGGCGGCAATGCCAAGCAGGTGGTGTCACGCGTGCAGGACCGGGTGGAGGAGATCAACAGCAAGGGCATGCTGCCCGGTGGCCTGAAGATCGTCCCCTTTTACGACCGTACCGAACTGGTCGATTCCGCGCTGTGGACCGTGGGCAAGGTGCTGATCGAGGGCATTTTCCTGGTGGTGGTCGTGCTCTTCATCTTCCTGGGCGACGTGCGCTCCAGCCTGATCGTGGTGGCGACGCTGGTGATCACACCGCTGACCACCTTCATCATGATGAACCGTTACGGCATCTCGGCCAACCTGATGTCCCTGGGGGGTCTGGCCATCGCCATCGGCCTGATGGTGGACGCCACCGTGGTGGTGGTGGAGAACGTCTTCCACCGCTTGGGTCAGGCCAAGGCCGGCGCCTCGCGCATCCGTCTGATCCTGGACGCCACGCAGGAGGTGGCCACGCCCACGGTGTTCGGCATCGTCATCATCATGCTGGTGTTCCTGCCGCTGCTGACGCTGCAGGGCATCGAGGGCAAGATGTTCGCGCCGCTGGCGCTGACCATCGTGATCGCCCTGGGCATCTCGCTGCTGGTCTCGCTGATCCTCTCGCCCGTGCTGTGCTCCTACATCCTCAAGGGTGGGGCGGACCATGACACCAAGGTCATCGCCGTGCTCAAGGGCGCCTACATCAAGCTGCTGGACCGCGCCCTGGCCAACCAGAAGGCCACGCTGGCCGCGGCCGTGGGCCTGCTGCTGTTCTCCCTGGCGCTCTTCCCCTTCCTGGGCAAGTCCTTCATGCCGACCATGAAGGAGGGAGCGCTCACGCCGCAGATCAACCGCGTGCCCAGCATCTCGCTGGACGAGTCGATCCGCCTGGAGATGGCTGCCATGAAATCGGTGGCCGAGGTGCCGGGCGTGCGCAGCGTGGTCTCCAAGCTGGGCCGCGGCGAATCGCCGGCCGATCCGGCCGGCCCCAACGAGTCCGACCCCATCGTGCTGCTCGACCCCGAATCGGGGCGCACCCAGGAGGAGATCGAGGAAGACATCCGCCAGCGCCTCATCACCATTCCCGGCGTGCAGATCGTGCTCTCACAGCCCATTTCCGAACGGGTGGACGAGATGGTCACGGGCGTGCGCTCGCAGCTGGCCATCAAGATCTTCGGTGACGACCTGGGTGAGCTCAAGCGCGTGTCCGAGCAGATCGCGCGCCTGCTGCGCAGTGTGCCCGGCGCGAAGGACATCCGCATCGAGCGCCTCTCGGGCCAGCAGGCCCTGAATATCGACATCGACCGCAAGGCCATCGCGCGCCACGGCATCAACGTGGCCGAAGTGCACAACCTCATCGAAACCGCCATCGGCGGCAAGGAGGTGAGCCAGCTCTACGAGGGTGAGCGTCGTTTTGGCATCGCCGTGCGCTTCCCCGAGGGAGACCGCAATTCGGTGGAGACCATCCGCAAGCTGCTGCTGCGCGCGCCCGATGGGGCCGTGGTGCCGCTGGAATCGGTGGCCACCATCGAGCTGCGCGACGGCCCGGCCCAGGTCAGCCGTGAAAGCGGCAAGCGTCGCGTGGTGGTGGGTGCCAACGTCGAAGGCCGCGACCTCGGTGGCTTCGTGGCGGAGGTGGAGCAGCGTATCGCGCGCGACGTCAAGCTGCCCGAAAGCTACTACCTGGTCTTCGGTGGCCAGTTCGAGAACATGGAGCGCGCCATGGCCACGCTGACCGTCATCGTGCCCATCACGATCGCGGCCATCTTCTTCCTGCTCTTCATGCTGTTCAAGTCGCTCAAGCTGGCCTCGCTCATCATCCTGGTGCTGCCCTTCGCCTCCATCGGCGGCCTGATCGGCCTGGCCGTCACGCGCGAATACCTCAGCGTGCCGGCCTCGGTGGGGTTCATCGCGCTGTGGGGCATTGCCGTGCTCAACGGCGTGGTGCTGGTGAGCTACATCCGCCGCCTGCGCGACGACGGCATGGCCGTGATGGAAGCCGTGCGCGAAGGCTGCGTGGCGCGTTTCCGCCCGGTGATGATGACGGCCACCGTGGCCCTGCTGGGCCTGGTGCCCTTCCTGTTCGCCTCCGGGCCGGGCTCGGAAGTGCAGAAGCCGCTGGCCATCGTGGTCATCGGCGGCCTGATCTCGTCCACCTTGCTGACCCTGGTGGTGCTGCCGGCGCTGTACCGCTGGTTCGATGAAAGCTCTGTTGAAGCCTGAGAGAAAACCTTATGAAGAATATGATGGAAATTCGCGCTATCGTGCGCCCCGGCCGCCTCCCGCAGCTGCGCGATGCGCTGCGCGACATCCCCAACTTCCCCGGCCTCACCCTGGTGAAGGCCGAGGGCTTCACCGCCCCGGCCTCCATCGGCAAGCGCACCGTGAAGGAGGAGCTGATCGACTACACGCCCAAGATCATGGTGGCCGTGCTGGCTGATGAAGACATGGCGGAGGAGATCCGCAAGGCCATCATCGAGGCCTGCAGCACGGGCCAGATCGGCGACGGCCTTGTCTGGACCGTGCCGATCGCCACCATGCACCGCATCCGCAACGGCTCGGACATGCTGGCGGAGTAATCTGCGAGGTGGGCGACGGCGCAGGCCGCCGTTGATTCACCGGCCAAGCAGCGGGCCAGCCAGCAGCAGAACGACCAGCACCAGCCCCACCAGCAGGGCGATGCCGAGCCCGCTGAGGCGGCTTCGAGGCACCTCACCCGGCGCAAGATGGCATGTCGCCCCGTGGACAGAAGTGGCAGCGCCGCTAGCGGCGGCTTCCACGGCATCCTTGGCCTCTTTCAGGCCAAGGCCCGTGGCTTCCCGAACGAGCTTGATGGCCTCGATCTTTTGGCCGCTGGCCATCGCCGCCAGGGCGGCGGGAGGCAGCGCAGCTCCGGGCTGAGGGGGCGGCAGGGCGAGCGTGTACTCCCCCGACTCAAGCGCCTCCTTGGCTTCTTTCAGGCCAATGCCAGTTCTGTCCCGCAGTTCTCGAATCGCTCCCATCTGATCGCCGTGATTCCAGGCAGCGAGCACTTCGGGTGGGATCGGGTATTTCATAGTGGGAGCAAGGCGGTTTGCTGGTTTGTGCGGCCTGACGTGTGAGTGAGGCCGCAACAGGGTTGCAGGCGAGAAGCATAGCCCAGCCCATACACCGCCTATCGTTTGCGCCGTAGACAGCTACGGGCTAATGTGCGCTGCCCCGCAGACCGTGCGGACTCTGGCGCGCAAGCTGCAACTCCCAGACGCCCCAGACCTTGCCGCCGATGCATCGCCTTCGCGCTGCGCAAGATCGACCACCCCCAGGAGTTTCTCCCATGCTTTTCGACAAGTTCTCTGCCCGCTCGCTGCATCTCGCCAATCGCACGGTGATGGCGCCTTTGACACGCAGCCGGGCCACACCCGAGCACACGCCGAATGCACTGATGGCCACTTACTACGGCCAGCGTGCCACGGCCGGCCTGATCATTTCCGAGGGCACCTCGCCCAGCCCCAACGGCCTGGGCTACCCACGCATCCCCGGGCTGTACAACGCGGCCCAAATGCAGGCGTGGAAGGCCACTACGACGGCTGTCCACGCTAAAGGCGGCAAGATCTTCGTGCAGTTCATGCACTGCGGCCGCGTGGCGCATGTCGCCAACTTGCCGGCCGGTGCCGAAGTGCTGGGGCCCGGCACTGTTGCCTGCCCGGGCGAGATGTATACCGACACTCGGGGCATGCAGCCGCACAGCCCGCCGCGTGCGATGACCGACAAAGACATTGCCCATGTCACCGAAGAATACGTGGCTGCCGCCAATCTCGCCGTGGACGCAGGTTTCGACGGTGTCGAGCTGCATGGGGCCAACGGCTACCTGATCGAGCAGTTCCTCAACCCGCTGGTCAACCTGCGCACCGACGGCTACGGCGGCAGCAAGGAAGGCCGCAACCGCCTGGCGCTGGAGATTGCAGGCGCCACGGTGGCTGCCATTGGCCGCGACCGCGTGGGCATGCGGCTGTCACCCTACGGTGTGTTCAACGGCACCGGTGCGTTCCCCGAGGTGGAGGCGCAATATCTCGAACTGGTCCATTCGCTGTCGGCCTTGGGTCTGCTGTACCTGCATCTGGTCGACCATTCGTCCATGGGCGCGCCGCCGGTGCCCGCAGACTTCAAGCTGAAGCTGCGCGCGGGCTTCGACGGCCTCTTCATCCTGTCCGGCGGCTTCGACCACGCCAGCGCTGAACAGGCCCTGCTCGACAAGCGAGGTGACCTGATCGCCTTCGGGCGGCCGTTTCTGGCCAACCCCGACCTGGTGGCGCGCATGCGCAAGGACGCCCCGCTCAACGCCCCCGACGAGGCCACCTTCTACGTGCCCGGCCCCAAGGGCTACACCGATTACCCGACCCTGGTGGACGCGGTGGCCTGAACCGCGCACCACCCCACCAAGGACACACCTGCATGGCCTATCAAAGCATCAACCCCAACGACGGCAAGCTGCTGAAAAGCTTCGAGCCCCTGAGCCCTACCCAACTCGACAAGGCGCTGGCGGCGGCCGAGACCTGCTTCCAGTCCTGGAAGCAGCAGTCCTACGCCCAGCGTGCGGCTGTGGTGAAGAAGGCCGCGGCGCTGCTGCACGCCCATGTGGACGACTTCGCCCGGCTGGCAACGCTGGAGATGGGCAAGCGCATCGACGAGGCGCGCGGTGAGGTCAAATTCAGCGGCGACATCCTGGCCTATTACGCCGAGCACGCCGAGTCCTTCCTGGCACCGGCGCAGCTGCACCCCGGCATCGGCGCAGCGCACATGGAAAGCTCGCCTTTGGGCGTGCTGTTCTGCGTCGAGCCCTGGAACTTCCCCTACTACCAGCTCGCCCGCGTCGCCGGCCCGCAGCTGATGGCGGGCAACGTGCTGGTCGTGAAGCACGCCGGCTGCGTGCCGCAATGCGCCATCGCCTTCGAGCAGCTCTTGCTCGATGCCGGCGCGCCAGTCGGCGCCTACACCAATCTGCTGATCTCCCACGAGCAGGCTGACCGCGTCATCGACGACCCGCGGGTCAAGGGCGTCGCGCTGACCGGCAGCGTCGGCGCCGGCCGAAGCGTCGCGGCACGTGCCGGGCAGAACCTGAAGAAATCCACCATGGAGCTCGGCGGCAGCGACGCCTTCATCGTCCTCGACGACGCCGACCTGGACCAGGTGATTCCCTGGGCCGTCTGGGGCCGCATGTACAACGTCGGCCAGACCTGCTGCGCCGCCAAGCGCTTCATCGTTCTCGATGCCGTGGCCGACGAATTCCTGGCCCGGTTCAAGGCGGCGCTGCAAGCCCTGAAGCCGGGCGACCCCATGGACGAGCAAACCACGCTCGGCCCGCTCTCCACCGAAGGCGCGCTGCTGCAACTGCTCGCCCGGGTCGACGCTGCCGTCAAGGCGGGCGCCACGCTGCGGTTGGGCGGCCAGCGCATCGACCGGCCCGGCTGGTTCATGCAGCCCACCATCCTGACCGACATCGCTCCGGGCAACCCGGCTTTCCGCGAGGAGTTCTTCGGCCCGGTGGTGTCGTTCTTCCGCGTGAAGAGCGAAGAAGAAGCCATTGCGCTGGCCAACGATTCCGATTTCGGCCTGGGGGGCTCGGTGTGGACAAAGGACGCAGCGCGCGGCTTGCGCGTCGCCAGCCGCGTTGATGCCGGGATGCTGTTCGTCAACAACCTCGACTGGGACCATGCCGAACTGCCCTTTGGCGGCATCAAACACTCGGGCTACGGCCGCGAGCTGGGGCGCATGGGCATTCAGGAATTCGTCAACAAGAAACTCGTTCGTAGCGGCCATCTTGCCGCGCCGGTTTGAGCGCAAAGGAACTCCATGAACAAACCAAGCACCTCCCTTGATTCCAAGGAACCGCCCGTCTGGTTCATCACCGGCTGCTCCACCGGCTTCGGCCTGGAACTGAGCAAGCAGGCCATCGAACGCGGCTACCGCACGGTGGTGACCGCCCGCGACCTGGCCAAGCTGCCAGCCAATATGGCGAGCGACCATGTCCTGGTGCTGAAGCTCGACGTCACGCAGCCTGAGCAGGTCGCCGCGGCCGTGAAGGCGGCCGAAGCGCGCTTCGGCGGCATCGACGTGCTGGTGAACAACGCCGGCATCGGCTACTTCGCCGCCATCGAGGAAGGGGACGCGGCCGAGGTGCGCAAGATGTTCGATGTCAACGTGTTCGGTCTGACCAGCATGGTGCAGGCGGTGTTGCCCGGCATGCGCAGGCGGCAGCGTGGCTGCATCGTCAATCTGTCCTCGCTGGCGGGGGTGCGCGGCATGCCGGCGCTGGGCCAGTACAACGCCACCAAGTTCGCTGTTGAGGGCTTGTCCGAAGCCTTGCGGCGAGAGGTCGAGCCGCTGGGCATCCAGGTGATGGTGGTCGAGCCCAGCGGGTTTCGTACCGACTGGGCGGGCCGTTCAGCCAAGGAGAGCACGCACCCGATCGAGGACTACAGCGCCACCGCCGGGGCCGTGCGTCTGGCCGTGCGCGCGTCGTCGGGCAAGCAGCCCGGCGACCCCGTGCGCGGGGTGAAGGCCATCATCGAGGCGGTAGCGTCGGGCAAGCCGCCGCATCACCTGCTGCTGGGCAAGGACGCCTTCGAGGGCGCGATGGCCAAGGTCGACGAACTGCGCCGGGACTTCAGCGCAGGCGAGACGGTGGCGCGGGGCGCTGACTTCCCGATGGTGGCCGCATGAGGGGCAAGATGCAGGTCGCGCAAGTCGAGCGCTTCGGCCAGCCCCTGGTGCTGAAAGAACTCGACATCCCCACGCCGGGCCCGGGCCAGATCCTGGTCAAGACCGAGGCCTGCGGCGTCTGCCACACCGATCTGCATGCCGCTGGCGGCGACTGGCCGCTCAAGCCTGCGCTGCCCTTCACGCCCGGGCACGAAGGCATCGGCATCGTCGTGGCGCTTGGCACCGGCGTCACCGCGGTGAAGGAGGGCGACCGCGTTGGCGTGCCCTGGCTCTATTCAGCCTGTGGCCACTGCGAGTTCTGCCTGGCGGCGCAGGAGCCGGTGTGCGCCGAGGCGCAGTTCGGCGGCTACACGAAGAACGGCGGCTTTGCCGAGTACATCGTCGCCGACCCGAACTACGTGGCCCACATCCCGGCGGGCCTGGCCGCACGCGATGCCGCGCCCTTGATCTGCGCCGGCATCACCTCGTACAAGGGCCTGAAGGAAACGCAGGCCCGGCCCGGGCAATGGGTGGTCGTGTCGGGCATCGGCGGCCTGGGCCACCTGGGCGTGCAGTACGCCAAGGCCATGGGACTGCTCGTCTGCGCGGTCGACATCGACGAAGGCAAGCTCGAACACGCCCGCCGACTGGGCGCCGATGCCGTGGTCAACGCCAGCAGCGGCGACCCGGTCGCGGCGGTTCGCAAGCTCACCGCAGGCGGCGCCCATGGGGTGCTGATCACCGCGCCGTCCCTGCCGGCTTTCAAGCAGGGCGTGGGCATGACGCGCAAGCACGGCACCTGTGTGCTGGTGGGTATTCCGCCGGGGGAGTTTCCGACACCGTTGTTCGACGTGGTGGCCAACTGCATCACCATCCGCGGCTCCTTCGTCGGCAACCGGCGCGACATGGCCGAGGCCCTGGCCTTTGCCGCCCAAGGCAAGGTCAAGGCCGACATCGAGTTGCAGCCGCTGTCGGCCATCAATGCCGTCTTCGAGCGCCTGGCCAAGGGGCAGGTGCCATCGCGGGTGGTGCTGGATTTCACCGGTTGAATCCCGGTCCTTCCCCGGTTTGCTCGCTCTCATAAAGATAGCAAGCAAACCGGCAGTGTTCAAAGCCCCGGCGTGGCGCGTGTCAGCGCTTCACCGGGGCTTGGCCGGAAAGGGTGGCCAGGACTTCGGCGGTGGCGGCCGTGTCGTGCTCGGCCAGACCCATGGCCATGGCGGCGGTGTAGACCCCGGCGCTGGCGTTGAGCAGCGGGGTGGGGCAGTCCACGTCCCGCGCCATGTCGCCGATGATCTGCATGTCTTTCTGCCAGACGCCGATCTTCATGGTGGCCGGCTGATAGCGGCGATCGAGCATCATGGGCATGCGGATGCGCATCAGCCCGGTGCCCAGGTAGGGGCTGTGCCCCATGTGCTGCAGCGCCACGCGAGGGTCCAGCCCCATCTTGCGGCAAAGGGCGACCATTTCGGCGCAGGCCACGTTGAGGATGGCCACGTGATGATTGGCCGCGAACTTCAGCTTGCTGCCGCTGCCGGTGGCGCCCACGCGCGGCGCGTCCAGCGTGAAGTGCGACACCCAGGGCCGCACCTTGCGGCAGGCCGCAGGCGGGCCGCTGAGGTACATGATCCAGGCTTGCGCGGGGCGGTCGGTGGCGGTTCCGCTGATGGGCGCGTCGAGCATCACACGCCCCTGGCTGCGCAGCGCCGTGTCCGCCTGCTCCTTGTCGGCCAGGGGCAGGGTGCTGGTCTCCAGCAGGACCTGGCCGCGCTTGCGCGGCTTGACGCCTTGCAGGGCCGCCACCACGTCGTGCAGCGCCTGGGCAGACGGCAGCGAGGTGATCAGTGCGTCGGCCTGGCTGGCCAGCTCGGCGTAGCCGGGCATGGGGGTGCCACCCGCGCGGCGCAGTGCGCGCATGCGGGCCGGGTCGACGTCGTAGCCGAACACCTGATACCCGGCGGCCAGCAGGGCGCGTGCCATGGTGCCGCCCATGATGCCCAGGCCGATGATGCCGATTCGAACCGATGGGGACTCGCTCATGGAAGACTTTCTGTGGGGGGCCTGATCTTTCCCATCGTAGCGTCCGGCGCGAGGCCCGGTCGCCTCACTTCATCCCGTTGCGCTGCGCCAGTTCCACGAACAGGCCGGACTGGTCCAGATCGTTCAGGCCGTGGGCCACGCCTTCGGCGTAGAGCTGCTCCAGCAGCGCCGTGATGGGCGCCGTGAAGCCCAGGCCGGCGGCGGTGTCCAGCGCGTTGCGCATGTCCTTGAGCTGCACGCCCATGCGACCGCGCGGCGCGAAGTCGCGTTCCACCATGCGCTGGCCGTGCACCTGCAGGATGCGGCTGTCGGCAAAGCCGCCGGTGATGGCTTCCTTCACCTTGGCCGGGTCGGCGCCGCCCTTTTCGCAGAGCAGCAGGGCCTCGGCCACGGCGCCGATGGTGATGCCCACGATCATCTGGTTGGCCAGCTTGGCCAGTTGGCCCGAGCCGCTGGGGCCCACCAGGGTGGCGCGGCCCAGCGCGGCGAAGACCGGCCGGGCGCGCTCAAAGGTGGTGGCCTTGCCGCCGACCATGATGGCCAGGGTGCCGGCCTCGGCGCCCAGGGTGCCGCCGGACACCGGCGCGTCCAGGTGGGTGATGCCCATGCCGCCCAGGCGTTCGGCGTGCGCGCGCGCCTCGGCCGGCTTGATGGACGACATGTCGATCAGCACCGTGCCCGGTTTCATGGTGCCGGCCACGCCGTGCTCGAACAGCAGCTGCTCGACCACGGGGCCGTGCTCCAGCATGGTGATGACGAATTCCGAGCCCTGTACGGCGGCGGTGGCGGTGTCGTGCACCGAGGCGCCAAAGGCCGCCAGGCCTTCGGCCTTGGCGCGGGTGCGGTTCCAGACCTGCACGCTGTGGCCGGCCTCGCACAGGCGGCGAGCCATCGGGTAGCCCATCATGCCGGTACCCAACACGGTGATGTTCATGGTGTGACCTCTATATGCCAGGATAATCGTAGCTCGGCGAAACTGCCCCATTGTCTTTCATCCGGAGCCCTGACATGAAGAAGTTCGATCCCGCCTGGCTGGACCGCATGTACAACAACCGTGCCCTGGTGCCGGACCACGCCATGCACTTTGTGCGCTGGGCCGATGCCTCGGACGACGCGCGGCACGCCCATCCCTGCCAGACCGACATCGCCTATGGCAAGGGTCCGATGGAAAAGCTGGATGTGTTTCCCAGCAGCCAGCCGGGCTCGCCCGTGGTGGTCTTCATCCACGGCGGCTACTGGCGCTCGCTCGACAAGTCCCAGCACTCCTTCATCGCCCCGGCCTTCAAGAACCCGGGTGGCTGCGTTTTCATTCCCAACTACGACCTGTGCCCGGCCGTCACCATCCCCCAGATCACGCTGCAGATGGTTCAGGCCCTGGCCTGGATCTACCGCAATGCGAAGAAGTTCGGCGGCGACCCCAACCGCATCTACGTGGTGGGCCACTCGGCCGGCGGCCACCTGGCCGCCATGCTGCTGGACTGCCTCTGGCCCCAGGTGGGCAAGGACCTGCCGGCCGACCTGGTGAAGGGCGCGATGTCCATCTCCGGTCTCTACGACCTGGAGCCCATCATGCACACGCCCTTCCTCAAGGACGCGCTGCGCCTCACGCCCGAGCAGGTGCGCCTGGCCAGCCCGGCGCTGCTGCCCGCGCCCAAGAAGGGGGTGCTCTACACCGTGGCCGGCGCCGAAGAGAGCGCCGAGTTCATCCGCCACAACAAGCTGATCCAGCAGGCCTGGGGCAAGAGCGTGGTGCCGGTCTGCGAGACCATCCCCGAGCGCAACCACTTCAGCGTGCTCGAAGACCTGACGGCGCCCTGGCGGCACCTGCACCAGCTGGCGATCCGGCTGGTGTTTGGCAAGGGGTGAAACGGCTGCAGGGGCCGTCCCTGAGCCTCGCGCGGCCCGATCGGGTCTGAGCGTGGGGCCTGGGGGAGTCGCCGAATCCGCGGCGGCCGGGCGGGTTCCTACAATGGCGTCATGTCCCTTTTTCCGCCGCCTTCCGCTTCCACGCCTTCCCTGTTCCCCGCGCCCACTGAATCGCCGCTGCTGGCCAGCCTGAACCCCGAGCAGCGCGCCGCCGTGGCGCTGCCGCCCGAGCACGCGCTGATCCTGGCCGGGGCCGGTTCGGGCAAGACGCGCGTGCTCACCACCCGCATCGCCTGGCTGCTGCAGACCGGCCAGGTCTCGCCCGGGGGGCTGCTGGCGGTGACCTTCACCAACAAGGCGGCGCGCGAGATGATGACGCGTTTGACCAGCATGCTGCCCGTGAATGTGCGCGGCATGTGGATCGGCACCTTCCACGGCCTGTGCAACCGCCTGCTGCGCGCGCACCACCGCACCGTGGGCCTACCCGCCACCTTCCAGATCCTGGACACGCAGGACCAGCTGAGCGCCATCAAGCGCCTGTGCAAGCAGTTCAAGGTGGACGAGGAGCGTTTCCCCCCCAAGCAGCTGGGCTGGTTCATCAGCGGCTGCAAGGAAGACGGCCTGCGCCCCAATATGGTGGAAGCCACCGATCCCGACACACGCAAGAAGGTCGAGATCTACCAGCTCTACGAAGACCAGTGCCAGCGCGAAGGCGTGGTGGACTTCGGCGAACTGCTCTTGCGCAGCTACGAGCTGCTGCGCGACCACGACGCCGTGCGCGAGCATTACCAGCGGCGCTTCCGCCACATCCTGATCGACGAGTTCCAGGACACCAACAAGCTGCAGTACGCCTGGATCAAGCTGCTGGCCGGCTTCAGCCCGGCCGGTGCCCCGCGCGAAGACGGTGGCGCGGCCGCCGTGCTGGCCGTGGGCGACGACGACCAGAGCATCTACGCCTTCCGCGGCGCGCGCGTGGGCAATATGGCCGACTTCGTGCGCGAGTTCCATGTTCAGCACCAGATCAAGCTGGAGCAGAACTACCGCAGCCACAGCAACATCCTGGACACGGCCAATGCGCTGATCAGCCACAACAAGCACCGCCTGGGCAAGAACCTGCGCACCGACCAGGGCGCGGGCGAGCCGGTGCGGGTGTACGAGGCCACGAGCGATTTCGCCGAAGCGCAGTGGATGATCGACGAGATGAAACAGCTCATTCGCGAGGGCATGAACCGCAAGGAGATTGCCGTGCTCTACCGCAGCAATGCGCAGAGCCGGGTGATCGAGACGGCGCTGTTCAACGCCGGCCTGCCCTACCGCGTGTACGGCGGTCTGCGCTTCTTCGAACGCGCCGAAATCAAGCACGCGCTGGCCTACCTGCGCCTGCTGGAGAACCCGAACGACGACACCAGCTTCATGCGCGTGGTGAACTTCCCGCCGCGCGGCATCGGCGCGCGCTCCATCGAGCAGCTGCAGGACGCCGCCCACAGCACCGGCTGCTCGCTGCACGACGCGGTCAGCGCCCTGCCGGGCAAGGCCGGCGCCAACCTGGGTGCCTTCGTGGCCAAGATCGACGTGCTGCGCGAGCAGACCCAGGGCCTGACCCTGCGCGAGATCATCGAGCTGGTGCTCCAGCACAGCGGCCTGATCGAGCACTACCAGGCCGAACGTGAAGGCGCCGACCGCATCGAGAACCTGGAAGAACTGGTCAACGCGGCCGAGAGCTTTGTGAGCATTGAAGGGTTTGGGCGGGATGCGGAGGCCATGGTTGCCGAACGCAATGACAACATGCCCGTTCGCCCTGAGCCTGTCGAAGGGCTCGCCGCGGCTTCGACAGGCTCAGCCCGAACGGAGGGTGAGGGCGCACCGGACTTCGACAGCGGCGAAGTGATGTCCCCGCTCGCAGCCTTCCTCACCCACGCCGCTTTAGAAGCCGGCGACAACCAGGCGCAGGAAGGCCAGGAAGCCGTGCAACTCATGACCGTGCACGCGAGCAAGGGCCTGGAGTTCGATGCCGTGTTCATCACCGGCATGGAAGAGGGCCTGTTCCCGCACGAGAACTCCATGAGCGACTTCGACGGCCTGGAGGAAGAGCGCCGCCTGATGTATGTGGCCATCACGCGCGCGCGCAATCGTCTCTACCTGAGCCATTCGCAGACGCGCATGCTGCACGGCCAGACCCGGTACCACATCCGCAGCCGTTTCTTCGACGAGCTGCCCGAGGAAACGCTAAAGTGGATCACGCCCAAGAACCAGGGCTTCGGCAGCGGCTTTGCGCCGCCAGCCTCAGGCTACAACCGCCAGCGTGAAGGCTGGAGCGAGGGCTGGAAGGGTGGCAACTACAACCGCGACGCGGGCAGCAGCAGCCCGGCCCCGGTGGTGTCCAAGGCGCAGGAAGCGTCCACCGGCCTGAAGCTCGGCATGCGCGTCTTCCACAACAAGTTCGGCGAAGGCACGGTGCTCACGCTGGAGGGTAGCGGCGACGATGCGCGCGCGCAGATCAACTTCCCGCGCCACGGCACCAAGTGGCTGGCGCTGTCGGTGGCCAAGCTCACGCCGGTGACTTGAAGGCTTTGGGGCTCAACCGCGGTTGCGCATTGCGTGCTGCTAACCCAAACGCGGTACTCACATTTCTCCAAACCAGACGTTCAGATACATCCTAGGAAATCACCCTCTATTCCTTCTTGCTACACGCATCGATAGCGTCCAAGAGGCACCCATACCAATATGAATCAATACTGACATCGTTGGTAACGGAGTCTTTTATCGTATTGAGGCGCTCTAGTAGTTGCGGATTTGCAGTCGACTCTGATGCTGTCAGTTCATAAACACGGCAGTTCGTTTCCAGCTGTTTCAGAAGAACTGGAATGATTCGCTCGTCTTTACGAATAGCAAGACCGACCAGTGCCTCGCCTCTAACATCTTCATCCTTATCTTGGAGATTGACCCACAGCAGATCGCGGATCTTCTGATCGTCCACTTCTTGCATGGTGCCGATTCCAAACGTAGCCCAGTCACGAACAGCATCAGAGTCGTCTCTTGCAAGACGTAGCAATGCATCAATGGAGCCAGCCTCAGAATAGCGCCCCAACGCGACTGCAACTCCAAATCGAATTTCTTGATCTGGGTGCGAAGCGAACTTGACTAGCTCAGGCAACGCAAGCGGATGTGGCCGGTGACCAGCCCCCGAAATTGCCGCGTGAAGTACATCACGGCATATGTCGTGCAGTCCTGCCAAAAGCAATTCTTGCGTGTCTTCCAGCGCGTACTCAATACTTCTGAAAGGATCACCTTTTTGGCGCTGGCGAAGTTGTGACGCGATATACAAACCGAGCGCGCGTTTCCGAGGATTTCGACTTTTCGCCAGCCTACGGACAAGGGCTAGCGCCTCAGGCGATCCACGCATTTGGAGTTCCGAAATTGCTTTCCAGCTCTCGTCACTCCGCCAATCTTGAAGTGCCATACCGACGAGGCTATTTAAGCTAAGGGCCATCTAGCTATTGACTCCCAATTTGCGTATTTGAACCCTGTCTCACGACATGAAGAACTTAGCTTGTCCGGTAGCAGTCGTCACGCGACCGCCACTCATGAGCCGAAGCCTCAGCTCCCCAGCCCCACAAACATGTTCTGTACGTCGTCGTTCGCGTCAATGGCCGCCAGGAACGCTTCCACTTCTTCCAGCGCTTCAGCGCTCAGGCTGGTCGGGTCCACGGGGTTCTTGGGCTTGTAGCCCAGCTTGGCGGACAGCACGGTGAAACCCTGGGCGGGCAGGGCGCGGCTCACCAGGTCCAGGTCGGCGGCGTCGGTGATGAAGGTCGTGACGCCGTCTTCACCGGGGGCTTCAAAGTCCTGCGCACCGGCTTCGATGGCGGCCAGTTCGGGGTCGGCACCGGCTGCGGCGGGTTCGGCTTCGATCAGGCCCACGTGGTCGAAGTCCCAGGCCACCGAGCCGGAAGTGCCCAGCTGGCCCTTGCGGAACAGCACGCGCATCTCGGGCGCAGTGCGGTTCACGTTGTCGGTCAGGCATTCCACCATCACGGGCACGCGGTGCGGGGCAAAACCTTCGTACATCACGTGCTCGAAATTCACGGCATCACCGCCGATGCCGGCGCCTTTCTTGATGGCGCGCTCCAGCGTGTCCTTGGGCATGGAGACCTTGCGGGCCTGCTCCACCACCAGGCGCAGGCGCGAGTTCAGCGCAGGGTCGGCGCCGCCGCGTGCGGCCACCATGATTTCCTTGGCCAGTTTGCCGAAGAGCTTGCCTCGGGCATCTGCGGCCTGTGCCTTGCCTTTGGCTTTCCATTGCGCGCCCATATCGGAGTTTCCTTGGTGTGGCGGCGCCGCTGGGCGCCGGGGTTGATTCAGGGGTTCGCTGCGGGCTCGTCGTCGGGTGCCTGCGACGGGGCTTCTTCATCGGTGACAAAGCTGTCGCGAAAGGTGAACCACATGGAGCTGAAGAACATGGCCGCCAGCAGCATGGCCGTGGGGAACATCAGTATGTTCATCAGGCCGGGCTGGCCCAGGGCGACGGTCACGACCATGACGACCATCGCCACGCCCAGGAACAGTCCCAGCCAGCTCAGCAGATACAGCGCAAAGGCGCCGAGGTTGCGCTTGCAGGCCACGAAGCTGAAGAACACGCTCTTGCCCGGTGTGATGCCGTGCCAGTGCACCAAGGCCGGGGCGTGCCAGAACATCATGGAGAAGGGCACGTACAGGGCCATGGCCACCCACATGGCATTCTGGAACTCCGATGACTGCAGCAACTCGGGCGTGAGCTCTCCGCCCACCAGGTACATGCGGGCAAAGGCACCGCCGTCGATCATGGCTGAGGCGCCCAGCACGCCCAGGAAGCCCGCGGCATAGAAGGCCCCCAGCAGCAGCATGGAACGGGCCTGCGGGCGACCGGCGCGAAAGGCGGTGATCAGGATGGAGGGCATGGGGAAGCGGCCCTGGTCCGCCTCACGCGTCGCAGCCATCAGTCCCAGCGTGGCCGCCGGCAGCAGCACCAGCGCCACCACACTGCCCACGTAGGGAATCAGGCTGGCCACCGAGACCAGCGAGATGAACATGAAGAACAGGCCCGCCAGCGCCAGCGGCTGGCGCCAGAAGGTGCGCACGCCGGCGCGGGCCCACGCGAAACCGGCGCGGGCCGGGACGATGTTGAGTTTCATGCGGGTGTCGCCTCGAGGAGTTCGGCTGCGTGCAGCGGATGGTGGACACGCTGCCTGAGCACGCGCTCGAAATGCCTGGGGTCGTGCGGCTGCAGCATGCTGGCTTCGCGCGGCAGGTGGAAGTCCCACAGGCGCGAGATCCAGAAGCGCAGGGCGCCGGCACGCAGCAGGGCCGGCAGCAGCTGGCGCTCGGCGGCGGTGAGCGGGCGCACGGATGCATAGGCCTGCAGGAAAGCGGCGCTGCACTCCCGGTCCGTCTCGCCCGTGGCGAGATCGATGCACCAGTCGTTCAGGCAGACAGCCAGGTCGAACAGCCAGGTGTCGACGCCGGCGAAATAGAAATCAAAGAAGCCGCTGAGTTCGGGCGCATCGGCCGGGCCGTCGAACATGACGTTGTCGCGGAACAGGTCGGCGTGGATGGGGCCGCGCGGCAGGGCGGTGTAGGCGGCCGAGTCGGCCACGTGGTTCTGGTAGGCCAGCTCGCTGCGCAGCAGCGCCGCCTGCTGGGCATCCAGGTGCGGCAGCACCAGGGGGACGGTGTCGTTCCACCAGGCCAGGCCGCGCAGATTGGGCTGGCTGCGGCTGTAGTCCTGCCCGGCCAGATGCATGCGGGCCAGCATGGCACCCACGGCGGCGCAATGGGCCGGCGCAGGGCGGAGCTCGCTTTGGCCGCGCAGGCGGTTCACCACGGCGGCGGGTTTGTCCTTGAGCTTGTGCAGGATGTCGCCGTCGCGGTTGGCGGCCGGGTCGGGCACCGGGATGCCCTTGAGCGCCAGGTGCTTCATCAGGTGCAGGTAGAAGGGCAGTTGTTCGAAGGACAGGCGCTCGAACAGGGTCAGCACGTACTCGCCCTGGTCGGTGGTGGCGAAGTAATTGGTGTTCTCGATGCCGCCCTGGATGCCGCGCAGTTCCTGCAGCTGGCCCAGGTCGAGGTCTCGCAGCAGGGCGCTGGCCTCGTCGAAAGAGACTTCAGTGAATACAGCCATCGGATCAGTACTTGAGGATATTCCAGCCGCCGCTGCCGCTGCGGTCGCGTTCGCTGTCGGCGGGGTTGCGGTTGCTGCCCTGCGGCGGCACGTCGTAGGCCGGCGCCTTGCCCTTGGGGGTCACGGTGATGCTCTTGGTCTCGCCGCCTACGCGCAGTTCGTCAATGCGCGAGCCCGCATCCTCATGGCGGATGCGCTCGATCGTCTGCTCGGTGCCGCCGGCTTTGGTGGGGGGCTCGGCGTCACGCGGCAGCGGGGCGGGCTGCTGCGCCAGGGCCGCGGTAGCGGCCAGGCCGCACACGGCCACCAGCAGACAGGAAAAACGGGGGAGAGCGGCGGGCATCCCGCAATTGTAGGACCTGCGGGTGTGCGCTGCGGCGCAGGCACAATCGGCGTCTGCCTTACGGACCCTGCTCATGAGCGACAAGAAAACCCTGCTGCTGGTCGACGGTTCCAGCTACCTGTACCGCGCCTTTTTTGCGGGTGGCGACGCCATGAGTGTCACTTTGCCCGATGGCACGGTACAAAAAACCGGCGCCATACGCATCATGATCAACATGCTGCAAAAGCTGCTGAAGGAAGTGCCCGCTGACTACGCTGTCTGTGTGTTCGATGCCAAGGGTCCCACTTTCCGCGACGCGCTCTACCCCGAGTACAAAGCCCAGCGCTCGCCGATGCCCGATGACCTGCGTGCGCAGATCGAGCCCATCCACGAGGTGGTGCGTTTGATGGGCTGGAAGGTGCTGGACGTACCCGGCGTGGAGGCCGACGACGTGATCGGCACCCTGGCGGTGGCCGGCGCCAGCCACGAAGTGGAAGTCATCATCAGCAGCGGTGACAAGGACCTGACCCAGCTGGTCACGCCGCACATCACCATCGTCGACACCATGAACGGCAAGCGCCGCGACATGGCCGGGGTGGAGGCCGAGTTCGGTGTGCCCCCGCACCTGATGATCGATTACCAGACCCTGGTGGGCGACACGGTGGATAACGTACCGGGTGTCGCTGGAATCGGCCCTGTGAAAGCCGTCAAACTGCTGAAGGAGTACGGATCACTGGACAACGCCATTGCCAATGCACAACTCATCAAAGGTGCAATGGGCGAAAACTTGAGGAAGGCCCTGGACTGGCTGCCCACCGGCCGCCAGCTGCTGACCATCAAGACGGATTGCGACCTCCAGGGCTGGGTGCCCGGCCTGCCGGCGCTGGACGCCGTGGTCGTGGGCGAGCCCGACACCGCAGCGCTCAAGGACTTCTACGAGAAATACGGCTTCAAGGGGCTGGCGCGGTCCATCGGCGGCGAGGCGGCGCCCGCCCCAGCGGCCAAGGTCAAGACCGACGACAACAACCCCGGCCTGTTCGACGAACCGGCAGCACCGGTGGCCCCACGTGTGAGCCAGCTCAAGTACGACACCATCCTCGACTGGGACAGCTTCGACCGCTGGCTGCTCAAGGTCCAGGCCGCCGAACTGGTGGCCGTCGACACCGAGACCACCTCGCTGGACGAGATGGTGGCCGAGGTCGTGGGCATCTCCTTCAGCGTGGTGCCCGGCGAAGCGGCCTACATCCCGCTGACGCACGACTACCCCGATGCCCCCGCGCAGCTGCCGCGCGACGAGGTGCTGGCGAAACTCAAGCCCTGGCTGGAAAACCCGGCGCACAAGAAGCTGGGCCAGCACGTCAAGTACGACCGCCATGTGCTGGCCAACCACGGCATCGAGGTGCAGGGCTACGCGCACGACACCATGCTGCAGAGTTATGTGCTGGAAGTGCACAAGCCCCATGGCCTGGCCAGCCTGGCCGAACGCCATCTGGGGCGCAGCGGCATCAACTACGAAGACCTGTGCGGCAAGGGCGCCAAGCAGATTCCCTTCAGCCAGGTCGCCATCGACAAGGCGGCCGAATACTCCTGCGAAGACTCGGACCAGACCCTGGACGTGCACCGCGTGCTGTGGCCGCTGTTGCAGGCCGACGAGAAGCTGAAGTTCATCTACGAGCTGGAGATGGCCAGTTCGGAAACGCTCTACCGCATCGAGCGCAACGGAGTGCTGATCGACGCGCCGACGCTGGCCAACCAGAGCCATCAATTGGGCCAGCGCATCCTGCAGCTGGAACAGGAAGCGTACGAGCTGGCCGGTCAGCCCTTCAACCTCGGCAGCCCGAAGCAGATCGGCGAGATCTTCTTCACCAAGCTGGGCCTGCCCATCGTGAAGAGAACGGCTACCGGTGCACCCAGCACCGACGAAGAGGTGCTGGAGAAGCTGGCCGAAGACTTCCCCCTGCCGGCCAAGATCCTGGAGCACCGCGGCCTGTCCAAGCTCAAGGGCACCTACACCGACAAGCTGGCCCAGCTGGCGCATCCGCGCACCGGCCGCGTGCACACGCATTACGCCCAGGCGGTGGCGGTGACGGGGCGCCTGTCCAGCAACGACCCGAACCTGCAGAACATCCCCATCCGCACGGCCGAGGGCCGGCGCGTGCGCGAGGCCTTCGTGGCCCCGGCGGGCAGCGTGATTGCGAGTGCCGACTACTCGCAGATCGAGCTGCGCATCATGGCGCACATTAGCGGCGACGCCGCCCTGCTGCTGGCCTTCCACGACGGCATGGACGTGCACCGCGCCACCGCCTCCGAAGTCTTCGGTGTGCCGACCAGCCAGGTCAGCAGCGAGCAGCGCCGTTACGCCAAGGTCATCAACTTCGGCCTGATCTACGGCATGAGCGCCTTCGGCCTGGCCAAGAGCCTGGGCATCGACAACACGGCCGCGAAGAACTACATCGAGCGCTATTTCGACCGTTACCCCGGCGTGAAGCGCTATATGGACGAGACACGGCAACAGGCCAAGGCCCGCGGCTATGTGGAGACCGTCTTCGGCCGTCGCCTCTACCTGCCCGAAATCAACTCACCCAACGGCCCGCGCCGCAGCGGCGCTGAGCGCGCCGCCATCAACGCGCCCATGCAGGGCACTGCGGCTGACCTCATCAAGCTCAGCATGAATGAGGTGCAGCGTGTGCTGGACGCCGAAGGCCGCAAGACGAAGATGATCATGCAGGTGCACGACGAACTGGTCTTCGAAGTGCCCGAAGATGAAGTCAGCTGGCTGCGCCACGAGATCCCGAAGATCATGGCGGGCGTGGCCAAGCTCAAGGTGCCGCTGCTGGCCGAGGTGGGCGTGGGGCCGAATTGGGATAAAGCGCACTGAAACGCCCTATTTTTTCTGTTCCGTCGCTTGGCAGTTCCGGCTGTTTGGCAGGAAAATCCAGCAAATCGCCCGAATCTGTCGTATGAACGCCGTCAAGCCACGCCGACTTCTGCCTGCTTGCGCTGCCACCACGCTGGCCGCGGGGCTGGCCATCGGCGCGCTGCTGCTGGCTCTGCCCGGCAAGGCCGCTGCGTCCGGGCCCGTTGCTGCGGCTGACAGCGCAGGCCCGATGGACCTGCCCAAGCCCGCCACCAAGATCTACAAGTCCCTTTCGGGCGGCACCACCTCGTTTTCCGACCGGCCGCCCAGCCACGGGGCCTATGTGGTGATCAAACCCCAGTGCTTCGCCTGCAGTCCCACGTCCACGGTGGACTGGCATGCGACCCGGCTGTACCGGGATGCCTTTGCCTCCGAGATCGAGCGGGCGGCACGCCAGTACAACGTCGACCCGGCCCTGGTGCGCGCCGTCATCCATGCGGAATCGGGTTTCAATGTGGACGCGCGTTCGCCCAAGGGTGCGGTGGGACTGATGCAGCTGATGCCTGCGACGGCGCGTGAACTGGGGGTGCGCAATGCCCGGGTGCCGCACGAGAACATCCATGGCGGCACGCGCTACCTGGCGGCGATGATGGTGCGTTTCAGGAACGATCTGACGCTGGCGACGGCGGCCTACAACGCCGGCCCGCAGGCGGTGCAGAAACACGCCGGCGTGCCGCCCTACGCCGAGACCCAGGTCTATGTGCAGCGCGTGCGCATCCTGCACCAGCGCTACAAGGCCAGCCCGCAGGGCTGACGCCCGCGGGCTGTGGGCGCCCGGCGGAATCACCCTGTTCGCCGCTGTGTTGAGCCTTCGCTGACAATAGCCTCATGAAATCAGTCAACGACATCGCCCTGTCCATGCTGGACCTGGTGGCCGTGCGCGAAGGCGGCACGGTGGCCGATGCCCTGGGCATCGCCTTGCGCACGGCGCAACACGCCGAGTCCCTGGGCTTCAAGCGCTACTGGCTGGCCGAGCACCACAACATGGCCGGCATCGCCAGTTCGGCCACGGCCGTGCTGGTGGGGCACATTGCCGGGGGCACGCAACGCATCCGCGTGGGCTCGGGCGGCATCATGCTGCCCAACCATGCGCCGCTGGTGGTGGCCGAGGCCTTCGGCACCCTGGCCGAGCTCTACCCGGGCCGCATCGACCTGGGCCTGGGCCGTGCGCCCGGCACCGACCCCATGACCATGCGTGCGCTGCGCCGCGACCGCGTGGAGACTGAAGAAGACTTCCCGCGCGACGTGGCCGAGCTGCAGCGCCTGCTGGGGCCGGCCCAGCCCGGCCAGCGCCTGATCGCCATGCCGGGCGCGGGCACCCACGTGCCGATCTGGCTGCTGGGCTCCAGCCTGTACTCGGCGCGCCTGGCGGCGGAGCAGGGCCTGCCCTATGCCTTCGCCTCGCACTTCGCGCCGCGCCTGCTGCTGCAGGCCATCGATATCTACCGCAGCCAGTTCCGTCCCTCGGCGACGCTGGCGCAGCCCTATGTGGCCATCGGCGTGCCGCTGATCGCCGCGCCCACCGATGAGGAAGCCGAGTTCCTGGCCAGCAGCACCTACCAGCGCGTGCTCGGCATCATCACCGGCAAGCGCGGCCGCCTGGCGCCGCCGGTGCCGAACTTCATGGCGCAGCTGCACCCGCAGGAGCGCGCGGCCATTGCCGACTTCCTGGCCATGGCCGTGATCGGCGGGCCGCAGACCGTGCGTGCCGGCTTCGAGCAGTTGGCCGAGGCCACGCAGGCCGATGAATTCATCCTGGTGTCCGACGTGTTTGATGCCGATCTGCGCCTGCGCTCGCTGGACATTGCAGCAGCGGCCCGCGTCGCCGAAGCTCAAGCCGCCTGATCTGCAGTCTGTACGACAA
This sequence comes from Hylemonella sp., assembly GCA_030695415.1. GTDB lineage: Bacteria > Pseudomonadota > Gammaproteobacteria > Burkholderiales > Burkholderiaceae_C > Hylemonella. Next base: position 37,416 of record JAUYQZ010000030.1, on the reverse strand, counting down.
TAACGCCCCATGAACGACAGCACACAACGCCCCGAACTCCCCGACCACCTCTCCATCGACCCGCGCAGCCCGCACCATGTGGCGGCCGTGTTCGAGCATGACGTGGGCATCAGCTTCAACGGCAAGGAACGCAAGGATGTCGAGGAGTACTGCATCAGCGAAGGCTGGGTCAAGGTGCCGGCTGGCAAGACACTGGATCGCCGTGGCAACCCCTTGATGATCAAGCTCAAGGGCAAGGTGGAGGCCTTCTACCGCTGAGCAACCCCCTGCGCCTGTGGCGCTGACGGTCGAGACCAAAAAAAGAGGAGCGTGAACCACGCTCCTCTTTTTCATGGGCCTCCCGGTCAGCCGCTTTCATGCGGCGGGCGAGGGGAAGCCTGCAAGGGCCTCAGGCGGGCATCTTGTCCTTGCTGGCGCTTTTCCTGGCGGCTTCCGCCACATGCTCGGTGGCCTGTGCCGCATGGGTCTTGGCTGCGTCCGCGTGGGCCTGGGCACCCTTGTGGTCACCGGAGCCCAACAGCGTGGCCGCATCCTTGTGGGACTTGGCTGCCTGTTCAAGGTGCTCGGCGGCTTGCGCGTGATGCTGCTGCGGCGTTTGCGCTGAAGTGGTGTCGTGGCTCTTGGTTTCGTTGAGGGTCATATCGATGCCTTTCAGTTGGAGAGGGAGAACTTCAGATTGCACGCCATGGCATGACGTGTTTTTCATCTTTGCGGATTGAGGGGCATCCATCTGTCTGTCTGCCCACATAGCTGCAGAAAGTTCGCTTCCTGATTTGCCGGCGTGCTGTGTGCCCAGGAATACAAGTGTTACCTGTGTTTGTCTGACAGCGCACAGATCAATGTCCCCAGGCCGCACAGAGTCGGGCATCGATGAATGGTTTGTTCCCAGTTCATCTGGACACCGTCTGCCGGGACTTTCCGGTCCAACCCAACAGGGGAAGAAAATGAACACACACAAGAACGTTAAGCGACCTGCCATGCATTGGCTCCTGCCGCTGCTGGCGGCTGCTGTGCTCGCCGCTTGCGGCGGCGACAGCACGACCGCAGGCACATTCTCGCCCGCGCCAGGCAACCCCGGGCCGGCCGGGGCCTCACCCGTCCTCGGTGTTGCGGCCACCTATGGCGTCTTTGCCAGCAGCGCGGCCGTCAACCTGGCGGCCAACTCCTCGGTGACCGGTGACGTCGGCCTGAACCCGGCCGGCGCCTGCACCGGCTGCGCGGTCGGCGTCACGGTTTTGGGCGGTGGTGTGATACACAACGGTGACCAGGCGGCCATCGATGCACAAGCTGCTTTCGGCGCCGCTTATGTCGACGCGGCCAACCGTTCCACCAATGCCTGCACGATCGTGGATGGCGAACTCGCCAACGCCCAGGCCGCCTGTGCTGGCGTCACCAATGGCCCGATCTATGCACCGGGGCTCTATCGCACCGCCAGCCCGATCGGGGTGGGGGCCACCTTCACCATCACCCTCGATGCCGGTGGCAACCCGGATGCGGTCTTCATCTTCCAGACCAACTCCGCCATCACCACTGGCACCGACAGCCGGGTGGTGCTGGCCGGTGGCGCACAGGCCAAGAACGTCTGGTGGATGGCGGGTAGCGCGGCCACGCTGGGCGAGAGGTCCATCTTCAAGGGCACCGTGATCGCCAATGGTGCCGCCGTGCAGGTGCTGGTTGGCACCGCCCTGGCCCCGACCCTGGTGGAAGGGCGTCTGTTCTCGAGCTCGGCTGGTGTGGGCCTGGACAGCTTCGCGAGGGTGACCGTGCCGCAGTAAGCCGTACGGGCGTCACAAGCGCCAATATCAGCGACAGGCCACGCCCGTGTTTCACGGGCGTGGCCTTTTTTCGCAGCGGTGCGTGCGCGCTGCGCAGCACGAATTAGTGCTTGTGTACGCCAACAGACGGAAAGCGCCGGGCGCAAAGCCTACAACCAACTTTCCCTCTCCCAACCACGCAAGGAAACATGCCATGAACCCTCTTCGCAAGTCTTTATCCGCCATCTGCCTGGCCACCGGCGTGCTGCTGGCGGCAGCCAGCCCCGCCTGGGCGCAGGTCTCGCTGGGCAGTGCCTCGGGCTTCTCGGTGCTCGGCGGAAGCAACGTCACCTGCACGGCAGGCGTGGTCACCGGCGACATCGGTGTCGCGCCCGGCAGTGCGGTGCCCTACACCAACACCGGTTGCACCGTGGCCGGTGCGACACCTCCCGCCACCGATGCAGCGGCCGTGCAGGCGCGGGTGGACTTCCTGAGCGCCTACGCCTCGGTCCAGTCCCTGCCGTGCACGCAGGTGCCGGGTAATCTGTCGGGCCAGAACCTGGCGCCCGGTGTCTACTGCACCGATGCGGTGGCCAAGGCCGGCACGCTGACGCTCACCGGGCCTGCCAACGGCGTCTGGATCTTTCTGGTGAACGGCGCCCTGACCGGCACCAACTTCTCGGTAGCCATGGCCGGCGGCGGCCAGCCCTGCAATGTCTACTGGGCACCGACCGGCGCGGCCACGCTGACCGATTCCGCGCTCAAGGGCAACATCCTCGCGGGTGACGCCACCATCGGCTCCATCACCCTGACCCGCGGCACCCTGGCCGGTCGCGCCATGTCCAACGTGGCCGTGACCATGACCGGCGCCAGCGTCATCGGTTGTGGCGCACTGACCGAGCCGGGAACCCCGGGCTGCCGTGACAAGGATCATCACGGCCACCATGGCGGCCATCACGGCGACAAGGACCACAAGGGCTGTGATCGTGACGGCGACAAGCACGACCGCGATTGCGACAAGCCGCGTTCCGGTCATCACAACCCTTTCAAGCCGAACGACAAGAAGGACAACAAGTGGGATGACCGCGGTGGTCGTCGTTGAGTTGACGACCCCTCAAGCCTGACGGGCACCGAAGAAACAGCCGCCCGGTGAGGGCGGCTGATCGGCTCCAGAGCCCGCTTCGGCGGGCTCTTCGCATGGGGGCGCGAACGGCCGCCGGGGCTGGCGTCAGTTCTCGCCCACCAGCCTGGCCTTCACGCTCTTGCCCTTGACCTTGCCCGCGTTGAGCCGGGCCACGGCCTGGTCGGCGATGCTGCGCTCCACCGCCACGAAGGTGCAGAACTCGGTGACGTTGATCTTGCCGATCTGCTCGCGCGTGTAGCCGGCGTCGCCGGTCAGCGCGCCCAGCACGTCGCCGGGGCGGATTTTTTCCTTGCGGCCACCGAGGATCTGCAGCGTCGTCATGGGGGGCAGCAGCGGCTCCTTGCTGGCGGGTTTCAGTTCGTCCAGTTTGTGCCAGACCGATTCCTGCGTCTGGTACTGCTCGATCTTGCCCACCGCGCCCATCTCGTCCATGCTGGCCAGGCTCAGTGCCAGGCCGGATTCACCGGCGCGGCCGGTGCGGCCGATGCGGTGCACGTGCACTTCGGGGTCAGGCGAGATGTCCACGTTGATCACGGCTTCCAGTTGCGTGATGTCCAACCCGCGCGAGGCCACGTCGGTGGCCACCAGCACGGAGCAGCTGCGGTTGGCAAACTGCGCCAGCACCTGGTCGCGTTCGCGCTGCTCCAGCTCGCCGTACAGCGCCAGCGCGCTGATGCCCTGACCCTGCAGCAGCGTGACCAGTTCCTTGCAGCGCTGTTTGGTGTTGCAGAAGGCCAGGGTACTGACCGGGCGGAAGTGCAGCAGCAGTTGCGCCACGGCGCTCAGGCGGTTGGCGCGTGTCACTTCGTAGAAACGCTGCTCGATCTTCGGGGCGCTTTGTTTGTTCTCCACCTTCACCTGCTGCGGATCGCGCAGGAACTGTTTGGCGATCTTGTCGATGCCTTCCGGATAGGTGGCCGAGAAGAGCAGGGTTTGCCGCTCTTTCGGGCATTGTTTGGCCACGGTGGCGATGTCGTCGAAGAAGCCCATGTCTAGCATGCGGTCGGCCTCGTCCAGCACCAGGGTGTTGAGGGCGGCCAGGTCCAGGGTGCCACGCTGCAGGTGGTCCATGATGCGACCGGGTGTGCCCACCACGATGTGGGCGCCGTGCTCCAGGCTGGCGCTTTGCATGCGCAGCGGCACGCCGCCGCACAGGGTGACGATCTTGATGTTGTCCTGCGCGCGCGCCAGGCGGCGCAGCTCCACGGTCACCTGGTCGGCCAGCTCGCGCGTGGGGCACAGCACCAGGGACTGCACGGCGAAACGGCGCGGGTTCAGGTTGCTGAGCAGCACCAGGGCGAAGGCGGCGGTCTTGCCGCTGCCGGTCTGGGCCTGGGCGATCAGGTCCTTGCCCAATAGAGCCACGGGCAGGCTCGCGGCCTGGATCGGCGTCATCGCGCTGTAGCCCAGCTGCTGGAGGTTCTCCAGCATGGCGGGGCTCAGGGGCAGGGTGCTGAAAGCGGTGGGAATGGACATGCCCGATTATCGGGCTTCGCCGCGTGGGGGATTGCACCGGGCCTGTGCAATGCGGCGAGAGGGCCCCTAGACTACGGGCTTCCAAAACCGACACGAGGAGTCCCCGATGATGAACCGCGATCTGGAAACCGAATTCAAGGCCCTGCTGCCGGGCCAGAGCACCGAGCAGGGTGCCACGCGCCGCACCGCGCTGAAGGCGGCGCTGGGCGCGGGCTTTGCCGCCTCGGCCCTGCCCATCATGGCGCAGACCGTCATCAAGACCCCCACCGACGGGCTGACCGCCGGCGAGGTGAGTATCGACGTCAAGGGTTTCAAGATGCCCGCCTACCGCGCCATGCCAGCGGGTGGCAAGAACCTGCCCGTGGTGCTGGTGCTGTCCGAGATCTTCGGCGTGCACGAGTACATCGCCGACGTGGTCAACCGCTTTGCGCGCGCCGGCTACCTGGCCATCGCTCCCGAACTCTTCGTGCGCCAGGGCGATGCGCAGAGCTACGGCGAGATGGCCAAGCTGATCGCCGAGGTCATCTCCAAGGTGCCGGACGCCCAGGTCATGGCCGACCTGGACGCCACCGTGGTCTGGGCCGGTGCCAACGGCGGGGACCTCAAGCGCGTCGGCGTCACCGGTTTTTGCTGGGGCGGCCGCCAGACCTGGCTCTACACCGCGCACAACCCGTCCATCAAGGCCGGCGTGGCCTGGTACGGCCGCATCGTCGGCGCCCAGAACGAGCTGACGCCGAAGAACCCGATCGACATTGCCGGCCAGTTGAACGGCCCGGTGCTGGGCCTGTACGGCGAGGCAGACACCGGCATCCCGCTGGACGGCGTGGAGAAAATGAAGACCGCGCTGGCCGCCGGCAACGCCAGCTCCAAGGCCTCGCAGTTCGTGGTCTACAAGGACGCGCCGCACGCCTTCCATGCCGACTACCGCTCCAGCTATCGCAAGGAAGCGGCCGAGGACGGCTGGAAGCGTTGCTTGGCGTGGTTCAAGGCCAACGGCGTGGCCTGAGCGGGGCGCTGCCTGGGAAAGGGGGCCGCCTGCGGGCGGCCTTTTTCTTGCCTGGGATCCTAGACCCCTTGACACGTCTGAGAGAATCGGGGCATGACCCTGATTGCCATTCTTCTCGGTACCCTGGTGGCCGGCATCGGCAGTGTCTGGCTGGCTGCGGCCCTGAGCTTTGGCCTGCTGGCGCGCTACACGCAGCACATGCTGAGTCTCGCGGCCGGCGCGCTGCTGGGCACGGCTTTCCTGCACCTGCTGCCCGAGGCCTTCGAGGGCACCGTCGAGCCGCATACGCTTTTCCTCACCCTGCTGGTGGGTCTGGTCTTCTTCTTCCTGCTCGACAAGGCCGAACTCTGGCACCACGGGCACGAACATCACCACGACGACCACGAGGGGCATGCCCATGATCACGACCATGACCATGGCCATGGCCATGGCCATGGGCCTGCGCACGCCCCTGGCGGCGGCCGCATCTCGGGCGGCTGGGCCGTGCTGGCCGGCGACAGCGTGCATTGCTTTGGCGATGGCATCCTGATCGCCTCGGCCTTCGTGGCCGACCTGCGGCTGGGCGTGATCGCCGCGCTGGCCGTGCTGGCGCACGAGGTGCCGCACCACATGGGCGACCTCATGGTGCTGCGCCACAGCAGCGGCACGCGCCGCGCGGCCCTGCTCAAGGTCACGCTGGCCGGTGCCATCACCGCGCTGGGCGGCCTGGTGGGCTACTGGCTGGTGGACCTGCTGCACGACTACCTGACCTTTTTCCTGGTCGTGGCTTCGAGCAGCTTCATCTACGTGGCCCTGGCCGACCTGATTCCGCAACTGCAAAAACGCCTGAGTCTGGGCGAGACGCTGGCCCAGATCGCCTGGCTGATGGCCGGCATTGCCCTGGTCACGCTGGCCGGTGTCCTGACCCATGCGCACTGAGTGCCGCGCCCTGGCTGCGAGGACCCTGTCATCATGGCAGCCTTGAGGCGTCTGCTGAAATCTGTCAAGGCGGTATGGCACCCTTCCACTCGCTGAAATCCCGCATTTTCGCGACCATCTTCCTGATGGCCAGCCTGCTGCTGGGCCTGGTTTACTGGCAGTTGCAGGGGACGCTGCTGTCGCTGGTGGAAGCGGAGGTGCTGGCCCACGAGGAGATCATGCTCGACCTGCTGCGGGATCCGTCTCTGCAGGCGCTGGAGACCCGGGACACTGCAGGCATCCAGTTGCTGCTGGAGGGGGTCAGCCGCGATCAGCGCATCCTGCGGGCCGTGCTGGCTGACGAGCATGGACGGGTTGTGGCCGCCAGCCAGCGCAAGGATCTGGACCGGGCCCTCCGTGGTCTGAAGCCCGGGGTGCAGGCCCATTGGCGCCAACTGGAAATCGCCCGCGCCAAAGTCGCGGTGGGAACCCTGGCCATGGAGTTTTCCCGCCAGCCGCTGGAGCAGGCGCAGGACGATGCGCGCGCGCTGGCCATGGCGATTGCGGCCGGCGGCATGATCCTGGTCACCGTGGCCGCGCTGGCGACGGCCTGGCTGCTGACGCGCCGGCTCGATCGCCTGCGCCTGGCGGCCGAAAAGATGGCGGCCGGCGACCTGGCGGTGCGCACCGGGCTGGACGGCAAGGATGAGATCGCTGCCCTGAGCCGCGCATTCGACCTGATGGCGCGCCGGGTGGCCGAGAACCAGTACGCCCTGATGCGCCTGAATGTGGCGCTGGAGCGCCGGGTGGAGGAGCGCACCGGGGAGCTGACCAAGTCGATCGAGGACATGCGGCGCATGCAGGATCATCTGCTGCAGTCGGAGAAGATGGCGGCGCTGGGCTCGCTGGTGGCGGGGGTGTCGCATGAGATCAACACGCCGCTGGGCATCAGCGTGACGGCCGCCACCTATGTGGAGGAGTTGCTCAAGTCGCTGGAGGAGCACATCCGTTCCGGCCGGGTGACCCGCACCGCGCTGACCGATTTCATGGCGCGGACGACCGAGGCCAATGCCATGGTGCTGGCCAATCTGGAGCGGGCGGCAGAACTCATCCGCAACTTCAAGATGGTGGCGGTGGACCAGTCCAGCGCCAAGCGGCGCGAATTCATGCTCATGGAGACGCTGCAGGAGATCGTCTCCACGCTGCGGCCGCTGCTCAAGAACCGGCGCATCGACCTGCGGCTCGATCTTTCCGACAACATCGCCATGGACAGCTACCCCGGCCCGCTGGGGCAGGTGATCACCAATCTGTTCAGCAATGCGCTGCTGCACGCTTTCGAAGGACGCCCCAAGGGAACCATCGCCCTCAAGGTGCGGGCCTACGCGGACAAGTCGATCGCACTGTTCTTCAGCGATGACGGCGTGGGCGTGCCGCCCGAACACCTCGGCCGCCTGTTCGACCCCTTCTTCACCACCAAGTCGGGCGAGGGTGGCTCGGGTCTGGGGCTCAACATCGCCTACAACATCGTCACCAGCATCCTGGGCGGCCAGATCACGGTGGACAGCCGGGTCGGTGAAGGCACGACCTTCACGATCAACATCCCGCGCGTCGCGCCGATGGCGGCAGGGGCAGGCAAGCCCTCTGCCTACACGGCCCAGCCCATCAGCCCGTCGTCGCGCGTGAACGCAGACCTGCCGCCCACGGACGTGGGCCCCTCCCCGAACGCTTCCTGAGGTATCCCGTGCTGAAATTCAAGATGAACGAGCGTTCGCTCTTCGCCGTGCTGCTGCGCTCGCCCTGGTGGTTCAGTCTGTTGATCGTGCTGGTGATCTCGCTGGTCGCACATGCGCTGCTGCCGTCTGATTACGCGGTGGTCGTCACGCTGGGCACCTTCCCCTTCATGGTGATCACGGTCATGGCCGCCTGGCGCCAGTGGCGTGCACCGGGCGCGGCCCAGCTCGATACGGCCTTGGCGCGCGCCGCAGGCATGAACTGGCGCGACTTCGCGGCCTGGGTGGAGCAGGTCTATGCGAGCGCAGGCTACACGGTCACCCGGCTTCAGGGCGAGGCGGCGGATTTCCGCATCGAGCGCCAGGGCCAGGCCAGCCTGCTGAGCTGCCGGCGCTGGAAGGCGGCCACGCATGGCGTCGAGGCGCTGCGCCTGCTGCAGACGGCCTGCGCGCAGCAGGGCGCACGCGGCGTCTACCTGAGCCTGGCGCCGGTGTCGGAAGCGGCCGAGCGCTATGCGAAAGAGCAGGAGCTGCAACTGGTGCACGGCACCGGGCTGGCCCTGCTGCTGGCCAAGTAAATCAGCAGCCGGGCCTTGCAAGGGCGGCCCGGGCACCCATTTGTCACGCACAACCATGACTTCCTTTCTCAAAACCCTGATCGGCCTGCTGCTGCGCACCGTGTTGCTGCTCATGGGCCTGGTGTTCCTGCTCAGCCTGCTGGCAGCGGCGCTGGTGCTGCTGGCGTTCTGGGTCTTGCGGGCGCTGTGGGCTCGCCTCACCGGCCGGCCGGTGCAGCCCCTGGCGTTTGCCGTCCTGCGCCGCGCGCAGTGGCAGCGCTTTTACCGCCCGGCAGCCGCGCAGGCGGCCCGTGATGCCGACGTGATCGACGTCGAATCGCGCCAGGTGGGCCCGGATCCGCACGACAAGCTGGGCCGCTGAGCCTGGGCGAACGCCCGGTGGGGCAGGGCGGGGTGAGGGGCATGCCGGCACCGCAGGCATTTCAGCCTTGCCCGTGCCGCGGAATTGGGGTCGCGATTAAGCTTGCAGCCCATGCGCCTCTCCTTCATCACCGCCAACTCTCCCCGTTTCTGCCTGGCGCTCGCGTTGAGCCTGGCCGCTCTGGTGCCCAGCGTCCAGGCCCAGTCTTTCGAAGCGGTCCGGCTGGCGCCGGGCCAGGAAGGCGGGCGCATCGGCCTGGTCGCCATCGCCGGCACGCAATACCGCGGCTCGGACGAGCGGCGCACCCTGGTGGTCCCGGGCATCGACTACCAGTGGCGCAATGGCTGGTTCGCCGGTGTAGGCAATGGTGTGGGCTACAACGCGGCGCGACGGCCTGACCTGCAGTACGGCGCCCGCCTGACGCTGGACCTGGGGCGTGCTGAAAGCCGCTCGGAGGTGCTGCGCGGCATGGGCGATATCCCGATCCAGGGCGAGCTGGGTCTGTTCTTCAACCGTCTCTGGGGGCCACGCCTGGCCCTGACGTCTTCCTTGCGCCATGGTTCGGGCACGCAGCGCCAGGGTCTGGTACTCGACCTGGGCGCGTCTTACGGCGTGCCGCTGGGCGCGCAGACGCGTCTTTCCCTGGGCATGGGGGCGCACTGGGCCAATGCCGAGCACCTGCAGGATTTCTTTGGCGTCACGCCTGCGCAGTCGGCCCGCACCGGCTATGCGGTCTCCAGCCCCGGGGCCGGCTGGCGCAATGTGAACCTGAACCTCGGCCTGAGCCACCGGCTCGACGCCCGCACCTCGCTCATCGGCGGGCTGAGCCGCAGCGCGCTGCAGGGCGCTGCCCGTGACAGCGTGCTGACGCGCGAGAGCGCCACCACCAGCGCGGTGCTGGCGCTCAGTTACGCCTACTAGCGCGGCTTGCCCATCGAGCCCGGATCAGGTTCGGACGGCGCTGACGGCGCGCACGGCCAAGCCCGTGGCCGCTGCCCGATGGCGCGGGCTGGTGTGCCAGAGCTGGCCCGGGCGCCTGCCATCGAGATGCGCCGCCCGTCCGGGGCGACCCGGCGGATGTGAACAAATCCGCATGCACCCTCGGCACCGGGTATGCAGGAATGGCCAAAGCACGCTAGGATCGCCGCAAGGGGGCAAACACTCCCCGGTGCGCTGACCGGGCTCGCCCCCGCATGCGGGAGCGGCGCAAGGGGGCTTGCCTGGTTTTTCACCTTGACCGAGGTATTGCCATGAGGATCATGCTGCGTATCGCGCGAGTGCTGCAGGCTTGTTGCACGGTGTTGGCGTTCACGGGCGTCTCCGTCGCGACGGCGCAGCTTGCCGCTGGCGGTGAACTGCGCTTCAGCGTCGCGCCCTATCTGTCACCGGCGCGCATGGAGGAGCTGTACACCCCCATGGCGGCGCAGTTCGGTCAGGAACTCGGGCAGCCGGTGTCCTTCCGCACCTCCTCCACCTTTGACCGCTATTTCGAGCAGGTGACCGCTGGCGGCATGGACTTCACGCTCTTGCATGCGTTCTTCTACGTGGAGGCGGTCGACAAATACGGTTACCTGCCGATAGCCCGCATGAAGGAGCCTTTCCAGGGGTTGCTGGTTGTGCTGGACCAGAGCCCGGTACGCACGCTGGGTGACCTCAGGGGAAAGCCGATTGCGACGCCGCCGGAGTACCTGCCCACCGTGCATCTGGTGCGGCGTGTCATGCGTGAGCAGCGCTTCAGTCCGGACAAGGACTTCGCCATGCGCAGCTTCCGGTCCGTGGAGTCCTGCTTGCAGCAGGTGGTGATCGGCGAGGCGCAGGCCTGCATCTGCCCGCCCTTCGCCCTGCCCGGCGCTGAGGCACGCTTCAAGGTCAAGTTCCGCACCATCGTGGAGTCGCCGCCCATCCCCAATCTGACTTTCGTGGCGCATCCGCGCGTGCCGGCGGCCGAGCGCGAGCGGCTGCGCAAGGTGATCCTGGGGTGGAGCAACTCGGAGGAGGGCCGTCGCCTCAACGCCAGCATCGGCAGCGGCGGTTTCGTCGAGGCCCGCGACGCCGAATTTGACGGGGTCCGGAGTCTGATGAAGGGCCTCGACCTTCCATGGCTGCCTACGCCTCGCTGAAGTACCGCATCGCCATCACCATCTTCGTCCTGCAAGGGGTGATGATGGGGCTGACGCTCTGGCACGTTCTGGGCGGCCTGGACGAGTCGGTCGCGGACCAGCTGGCCGCCCAGGAACAGGTCACGCTGGACCTGCTCAGGGGCCAGTCCGTGCAGGCGCTGGTCACCGAGGAATTCACCGAACTGCAACCCGTGCTGGAGAGCCTCCAGCAGGACCGGCATATCGTGCGGGCCATGCTGCTGGACAGCAGGGGGCGGGTGGTGGCAGCCAGCAACCCGGGCGATCTGGGTCGACCGCTGGCCGAACTCAAGGCCGCTCCCGGCAACTATTTGCGGCAACAGGAAGTGGGCCGCGCAAATTGGCGACTGGGCAGCCTGGCCCTGGAGTTTTCCCGGGCGGCGCTGGTCGAGGCCAGCACTGCGGCGCGCAACCAGGGCATCCTGATCGCCGGCGTGAGCATGCTGGTGATCGCTGTGGTGGGCATCGGCATCGGCTGGCTGCTGACGCGCCGGCTCGATCGACTGCGTGTCGCGGCGCAAAAGCTTGCCAGCGGCGACCTGTCGGTGCGGGTCGGGCTGGACGGCCACGACGAGATCGCCACCCTGGGCCAGACCTTCGACCGCATGGCCGAGCGCATTGCCAGCGACCAGGAGCGGCTGCAGCGCGCCAATGTCGAACTGGAGCAGCGCGTCGAGGAGCGCACCGCCGAACTGCGGCATTCGCTGGAGGAACTCGAGCGTACGCAGGGCTACCTGGTGCAGACGGAAAAGCTTGCGGCCCTGGGTTCGCTGGTGGCCGGCATCTCGCACGAGATCAACACGCCCCTGGGCATCGGCGTGACCGCCACCTCCTTCCTGCATGAAAAGGCCCTGGACATCGAGGCGCAGCTTCAAGCGGGCACGATCAAGCGCTCGGACCTGAGTGCTTTCATCGACACCACGCTGGAGTCCACGGGCATGGCGCTGACCCAGCTGAACCGGGCGGCGGACCTGATCAGAAGTTTCAAGATGGTGGCCGTGGACCAGACCAGCGCCAAGCGCCGCGAGTTCGCGCTGCGTGAGACGGTGGAGGAGATCCTGGCCACCCTGCGTCACCTGGTGAAGAGCCGCGAGATCGAGGTCGAGCTGGCCCTGGGCGAGGATCTGCGCATGGACAGCTATCCCGGTCCGCTGGGGCAGGTTCTGACCAACCTGTTCAACAACGCCCTGCTCCACGCCTTCGACGAGATGCAGCGCGGGCGCATCAGGATCGAGGCCCGCGCGCCGGATGCCCAGAGCATCGAATTGCGCTTCGAGGACGACGGCAAGGGCATCCCTGCGGACAGTCTGGGCAAGATTTTCGATCCCTTCTTCACCACCCGTTTCGGCCAGGGTGGCTCCGGCCTGGGACTGAACATCGTGCACAACCTGGTCACCGGTGTGCTGGGCGGACGCATTCGCGTCCAGAGCCATCCCGGGCAGGGGACGACCTTCATCATCACGCTGCCGCGCACGGCCCCCCCCGCCAGACAGGAGTAAATCATGTCTCTTCCCATGAGATTCAGTGCGATCGATGGCAAGGGCCCATCCGTGCTGGCGCGGTGGCGTCGGCGAGTCCTGGCCACACTCGTCCAGGCGCTGAGCCTGGCCGCGTTGTTCCATGTCCCGGCCGGCGCGCAGGCACCGGCGCTGCGGGAAGTGCGGCTGAGTGTGCCGGGGCCGGGTGGTTCTGTCTCACTGCCTCTTGAGCTGGCCGTCAGGCTGGGGCTGGACCGCGCCGAGGGACTGCAGCTCAGGCTCAAGTTCGTCGGTGGCGGCGGCATCGCGTTCCAGGACATCCAGTCCGGCAACGCGGAGTACGCCGTTTACGGCATGCCCGCGGCGATGAGCCATCACCTGAAAGACCCGCGCATCGTCAGCCTGGCAGCGCTGGACGACCTGCCCTTGTATGTGCTGATGGTGCGGCAGGACCTGCGCGGCAAGGTGCGGCGCATCGCCGATCTCAAGGGGCGCACGATCGGCATGCACAGCTCGTCCCTGACGGCACAGACCACTTCGGACATCTTGCTGGAACTGGTGCTGGCTGGCCAGGGTGTTGCGGCCGGCGACATCCGGCGGGCTTCCGTGGGCCAGAGCTGGGAGACTGAAAGCGCCGCCTTCCTGAGCGGCAGTGTGGACGCCATGATGAACGACGAGCCCTTTGCCACGCGCATGGTCGGGGAGAAGATGGCTTTCCAGCTCTACAGCACCGGCAAGCCGGACGATGCCAGGAAGACCCCCGGAGCCGGGTTCCTGCGTGCAGCGCTGATCGGTCGCCGGGACCGCATCGAGGTCGATCCGGTCACGGCCGACCGCATGGTCCGGGTGGTCCAGCGCGTGCTGGCATGGATGGCGGGCCACACACCGGAGCAGATCGCCGATGCGCTGGGGATGCAGGCCGGCGCCGAGCGCGAATCGTTCCTGACGGTGGCGCGCAAGTATCCGCGCCAGTACAGCCGCGACGGCAAGTTCTCGACCGCGCAATTGCGGGAAACGGAAGTCTTCTTCCGTGCCAGCACGCCCGGCGATGCGGCAGCGCAGAAGCTTGCGCTGGACACCATGATCATCGACCGCTGGGCAGGGAGGAAACCATGATGCGTCGCCGTGACAGTCTGCTGGGCCTGGCCCTGCCCCTTGCCCTGGCCTGGCCGGCCCGGGCCGCAGCCCCGACCGATGTCGTCGTCAGCGTGCCCGGCCCCGCCAGCCAGTTGTCGACGCCGCTGGAGCTGGCCGTCAAGCTCGGGCTGGACCGGGCCGAGGGGATCGCGATCCGCTTCAAGTTCGTCGAGGGAGGCGGTGTGGCACTGCGCGATCTGCAGACGGGCAACGCCGACTTCACGGTCATCGGCATGCCCGCGGCGATGTACCAGCACCTGAGCGATCCGCGCATCGTGGTGCTGGCCGCGCACGATGATTTGCCCTTGTACGTCGTCATGGTGCGCAACGAACTGCGTGGCAAGGTCCGGCGCATCGAGGACCTGCGCGGCCGCACCATCGGCATTTTCAGCAACTCGCTGACCACCAAGGTGACCTCGCAGCAATTTCTCGAACTGGTGCTGCAGCGGCGAGGGGTCAAGCTCGACGAGATCCGTCTGAAGTCGATCGGCGCAGACTGGGAGTTGCGTCTGTCTGCCATGCAGACCGGGCTGGTCGATGCCTGCATGGTGGACGCGGTGGCCGCGGTTCGCCTCGCCGAGGCGAAAGTGGCCTACCCCGTGTTCAACACGTCCGTGCCGCAGGATATCAAGAACATGCCGGGGGCCGCTTTCCTGCGCGGTGCCCTGATCGGTCGCCGGGACCGCGTTGAGGCGGACCCGGGCAAGACACAGCAGATGGTCAGGACGCTGGCAAAAGTGCTGGGCTGGATGGGAGCGCATACGCCGGAACAGGTTGCCGATGCCCTCAACCTCAGAGGGGAGGAGCGCGCGGCCTTTGTCGCCGTGAGCCGGAAGTATCCCCGCCAGTACAGCCGCGACGGCAAGTTTTCAGCGATGCAGCTGCGCGAGACCGAGGCCTTCTTCCGTGCCAGCAACCCGGATATTGCGGCGGCACAGCAGTTTGGCGCCGACGCGATGGTGATGGATCGATGGGCAGGACGAAAGCCATGAGCCTTTTCGCCCGGACATGGAGCGGGTCATCCCTTCGGGAGAGCCTGGCCCGGCGGTTTCTGGCGGTGCTGGCGGTGGCGCTGCTCGCAGGCCTGCTGGCCACTGCGACGATCTATCTGCGAACCAACGAGGCGGCACGGGAGCTGCAGGCGCAGGAGCTGACCGAGCACTTCAAGGCCCGCATGGATGATCTGGAGCGTGGCTGGCTGGTCCAGGCAGATATGTTTCGCGGGCAGATCGAGTTCGGCCGCCTGCTGGAGTCGGCGGACCAAAGCAAGTCCCGGATGTCGGCCTATCTGGCCAGCATCGGTGGGCAGCAGATCTTCACCCACGTGACCCTGCTCGATGCGGCGGGACGCCAGATCTACCAGTACCGGACGCGTTCCCAGGAGTACCTTGACATCCCCTCCGGCGCCAAGGGAAGCGTGGCCGTGTCGTGGGTGTACGGTCCGGCCGACCGCACGGTGTACCGGGTGATCGAACAGTCCATCTGGATGGGCGCCAGCGGCCGCGGGCGGCTTCTGGTTTACGCCCCGCTCGACAATGCACTGCTGCAGTCGATGGCGTACCCGGGTACAGCGGTGAGTTTGCGCTGGCGCGACGCTGTCGTGGCCCAGTCCTCCGATGCCGCTTTGGCGGAGCAGCGCCGCCGTGCCAGCGGGCTGCGAGCAGGCAAGACCGTGGACGTGGTGATGCCCTGGGGCAATGGCCCGGAATTGCTGGCTGCCAAGGACCATGTGCCGCCGCTGCCGCTGCTGGAAACACTGCTGATCGTGGGTTTGACGAGCCTGCTGCTGCTGATCCTTGGGGGCCAGGTGCTGGCCCGCTGGCTGGCACAGCTGGTCGAGCGTCTGCAGGCTCTAGGTGGCGCGGTGGACCGCTTTGGCCGTGAGGGCGCCTTGTCCGAACGGGTGGAGCGTGAACTGGCGTTGGCAGCGGCCCCCAGCACGGACGAGGTGGGCTCACTGTCCAGTAATGTCCGCAGGATGATCCACGACATCCTGAAAGCCCAGGCCGGTGTGCGCGAGGGTGAAGAAAAATTCACGGCGATATTCCGGCATTCCCCGGTGTCACTCACGGTGATCCGTGCCGCCGATGGGCGATTCTTGGACGTGAATGCCGCCTTTCTTGCGCTGTTCGGGCTCGAGCGCGACGCGGTCATCGGGAACACCTCCCTTCAGCTGGGTTTGTACGCCGCCGCACAGGATCGCGAAGATCTGATGGCCAAGTTCAGTGCCGATTCCCGCGTCGACCATGCGGAGGTGGTCCTGCGCACCTACGCGGGTCCGCGCCTGTGCCGGATCTCGATGGAGAGTGTTCGCATCCTCGGGGATAACTGCATCATCTCCAGCGCCGAAGACATCACCGCGCAGCGGCAGATGGAACGCGACATCCGGGAGCTGAATCAGTCGCTGGAGCAGCGGGTGAGTGAACGCACGCGGGAGCTGGAGCAGTCGGTCCAGACGCTCAGGCTGGCGCAGGACGAACTGGTGCGCGCGGAAAAGCTGGCCGCCCTGGGCGGGCTGGTGGCCGGCGTGGCGCACGAGATCAACACACCGGTGGGCATCGGGGTGACGGCGGCCTCCTACCTGGACGAGAGGGTCAAGGACCTGGCCGAACGGTTCAAGGACAACACGCTCTCACGGCAGGACATGGTGAGCTTCACGCAGGATGCGTCCGAGTCCACGACGATGGTGCTGGGCAATCTGAGGCGGGCGGCCGATCTGATCAACAGCTTCAAGATGGTCGCGGTGGATCAGACCAGTTCCAAGCGGCGTGCATTTGAGCTCAAACCGACGCTGGAAGAAATCATGGCGACGGTGCGCCACCTGGTCAAGGGCGAGGGTGTGCGGATCGAACTCGATCTGGCGGAAGAACTTCGCATGGACAGCTACCCGGGTCCGCTGGGCCAGGTCATCACGAATCTTTTCAACAACGCGCTGATCCATGCCTTCGAGGGACGGGCGAGCGGTTGCATCCGCATCCGGACGCAGCGGATCGGCGATGACGGTGTGGAGCTGAGCTTCAGCGACGACGGCATGGGCATCGCGCCGGAGCATCTGGGCAGGATTTTCGACCCCTTCTTCACCACCAAGTTCGGGCAGGGCGGCTCCGGCCTGGGCCTCAACATCGTGCACAACCTCGTCACCGGTGTGCTGGGCGGACGCATCTTTGTTGCGAGCCAGCCCGGCGAGGGCACGGTCTTCACGCTGACGCTGCCGCTGGTTTCACCCTTTGTCGAAGCGGCACCGGCCTGAGCGGTTGGTGCCCCTCCCGCATCACCCTTGCGCCACGGGCCGCGCCGGATCCGCGCACCACTCGCTCCAGCTGCCGGCATAGAGCGCGCCGCGGCCCAGGCCGGCGATCTCCATGGCCAGCAGATTGGGCAGGGCGCTCACACCGCTGCCACAGTGGTGCACCACTGTGGAGGGGCGGCGTGCGCCGAGCAACTCCAGGAACTCGGCCTTGAGCTGTGCCGGCGACTTGAACTTTCCGTCCGGGCCCAGGTTGCTGCCGAAGGGGCGGTTCAGTGCGCCGGGAATGTGGCCGGCCACCGGGTCCAGCGGCTCGACCTCGCCGCGAAAGCGCGCTGGCGCGCGTGCGTCCATCAGCGTCTGGTCAGGCAACTCCAGGTGCTTGAGCACGTCCTCGGTGCTGGACAACTGCGCGCGCGGCGCGCCAGCCTTGAAGGCGGAGGGCACGCGCGGCAGGTCGGGGCCGGTGGCGACGGGGCCGTTGACGGCTTCCCAGGCCTGCAGCCCGCCGTCGAGCACGGCCACGTTCTCGTGGCCCACCCACTTGAGCATCCACCATAGGCGCCCGCAGTAGTTGGCGCCCTGGCGGTCGTAGACCACAGCCTGCATGTCGCTCGTGAACCCCACGCTGGCCAGCCAGGCGGCAAAGATCTCGGGCTTGGGCAAAGGATGTCGGCCACCGTTGACGGCCTGCGACTTGTCCTTCGCGCTGAGATGGCGGTCAAGGTGGGCGCGCACCGCGCCCGCGATGCGCACGCGCTCATATTGCACGTCGCCCTCGGCCGGTTTCATGAGTTCGAAGCTGCAGTCGAAGACCATCAGGGGTTGGTGGTCGTGCACCAGGTGCTTGAGCTGTTCGGCGCTGATGAGGGTGGTGTACATGAAAGAGCCTTTCAGTGTTCTTCCGCAGGGGTGTTGGGGATGGCGCGCTCGCGCAGGAAGGTGGCCGCCACGCCGCTGGCCACGATGAGTGCCATGCCGAGCCAGCCATAGAGGGGGATCTGGTCGCCAAAGAGGAGCAGGCTGTAGAACGCGGCGAAGACGATGCCGGAGTATTGCAGGCTGGCCACCACCAGGGTGTGGCCGCGGCTGTAGGCGCGTGTCATGCACCACTGGCCCAGGGTGGCCAGCACGCCGATGGGAATGAGCCAGGCCGCAGCCTGCCAGCTGATCTGGTCCATCGGGGTGAAACCGGTGAACAGCAGGCCCAGGGCACCGGCAACGGCCGTGCCGAGCGCAAAGTAGAACACCGTGCGCTCCACCGGTTCACCCGCGCGGCCCAGTGCCGTGACCTGCATATAGGCCAGCGCGGCGCTCATGCCCCCGAGCAGGCCGATCAGGCCGGCGAAGAGCTGGTTCTGTTCGATGGTGGGGCGAAGCGTCAGCACCACGCCGGCAAAACCCAGCAACACCGTGAGCAGCAGCGGACCCTGCCGCTCGGCGCGGCCGTAGAGCAGGCCCCCGCCCACGATGAAAGCGGCCACCCAGATGCCGCTCATGTAGTTCAGTGTCATGGACGTGGCCAGCGGCAGGTAGCCGATGGCATAGAACCACGCAGCGATCGAGAGCCCGCCCACCAGGCTGCGCCAGGCGTGCATCAACGGGACTGGCGTGCGCAGCGAGGTGCCGTGCAAGCGCAGTGCCACGACCAGGAACGCGAGGCTGACCAGGCCGCGGTAGAGGACCAGTTCGGCCGTGTTGAAGGAGGCCGAGGCGTACTTCACGGCCACGGCCATGGTGGCGAAGAAGAACGCGCCTAGGACCATCCAGAGGGCTTGCATTCAGTGACTCCCCATCTTCCCCTCCGGGGATTCTTGTTTCGTTGTCTGTGTTTTATCTCTGGCGAGGCTGTTAACAACCCCCCAATCATCCCCCCGCCCTTCTTTGCCCCCCGCCGGGGGCAAAGAAGGGGGCCTGGATTTTGCCTTTGGCGCGTCGGAGATGCTTCTATGGAGCGAAGCGTCGCCACTGTGGTTGGAGAGCCGAGATTTCGGGCCGGCGGTCGTAGTAAACGGCGCCGTTTCAACGCGCCCCTGACGGCAGGCCGCTGCGCGGCCTGCCGTGGGCGAGACAGGTTTCGTTACTGGCTGGCGCAGCCGCCAGCCGAGGCGTGCAGTGTGCGTGACGCTCTCTACGACCGTTGGCGTGCCAGTCTCAGCCAGCGAGGATGATCGCGGCCCTCCGTGCCGTAGAAGCGTAGCCGGCGCGCAGTAACCAAATCCAGGCCCCCCTCTTTGCCCCCGGCGGGGGGCAGAGAGGGGCGGGGGGGTGAGTGGGGGGTTGTTAAGTGCCCCGCTAGGGAGAAGAGTCACGAAGCAACCAGTGATGTCAAGAAAGATGGGCCTTGGGGAATCAAATCCCCATTTGCCGCCTGTACCACTCATGAAAATGCTGCATGCCATCCTCCATGGGGCTCTGGTAAGGCCCGACCTCGTTGTCACCGCGCTCAAAAAGAGCCCGACGCCCCGCGTCCATGCGCTCGGCAATCTCGTCGTCCTCGATGCAGGTCTCCATGTAGGCAGCCTGCTGGGCTTCGACGAACTCGCGCTCAAACGCTGTGATCTCTTCAGGGTAGTAGAACTCGACCATGTTGAGCGTCTTGTTCGGGCTGATCGGGTGCAGGGTCGAGACGGTCAGCACGTGCGGGTACCACTCGACCATGATGTGCGGGTAGTAGGTCAGCCAGATCGCGCCGCGCTCGGGGAGCTGGCCGTTGCGGTATTTCAGCAGGGCGTCGTGCCAGCGCTGGTAGGTGGGCGAGCCCGGGCGCTCGAAGGCGCTGGAGACGCCCACGGTCTGCACCGAGTAGTTGTCCTTGAACTCCCAGCTCAGGTCCTCGCAGGTCACGAAGTGGCCCAGGCCCGGGTGGAAGGGGCCCACGTGGTAGTCCTCCAGATAGACCTCAATGAAGGTCTTCCAGTTGTAGTTGCACTCGTGCAGCTCCACGCGGTCCAGGGTGAAGCCCGTGAAGTCGAGCTCGGCACGCGGGCCCATGCCGGCCAGGTCGGCTTGGATATTGCGCCCGTTGTCTTCAAAGAGCAGGCCGTTCCACTCCTGCAGCTTGTAGTTGTTCAGGTTCAGGCAGGGGTCCTGCGCAAAGTGCGGCGCGCCGATCAGCTGGCCCTGGGACGAATAGGTCCAGCGGTGCAGGGGGCAGACGATGTTGCCGCCGGCGCTGCCGGGCTGGGTCTGATTCAGCGAACCGCGGCCCTTGAGCATTACGGCCTGGCGATGCCGGCAGACGTTGGAGATGAGCTCCACGCCGGTCGGCG
The DNA here is from genome assembly GCA_030695415.1 of Hylemonella sp. Taxonomy (GTDB): domain Bacteria; phylum Pseudomonadota; class Gammaproteobacteria; order Burkholderiales; family Burkholderiaceae_C; genus Hylemonella. Next base: position 17,198 of record JAUYQZ010000030.1, on the reverse strand, counting down.
TGCGCACCAGGGCCCGCCCTTCCTTTTCCTGGGGCAGGGCGTAGTAGTCGCCGACTTCAGGGACGCTGGCGGCATGGCCCACATAACGCGGGCCGCGTCCGAAGATGAGCGCCATCTCGCGCTGGAACAGCGCTTCGTCGAAGTAGCTTGAAACTGGTAGTTGGCTGTGCGCCTGCTGCAGTTGAAGACTTAAATCAGACATGGGTGACCTGACCACGGGGCCTGTTCGCGCCATTTTTGCACATGCGAACGCCGTGGAAACCGCGCCAATCTAGGCGCGCGACGAAGACCAGACTGGCCGTCTGGGCGAGGAGCGCAACAACGAGTGGCGCGGTTTTCACGGCGTTCCCTTCGGGTTGTGGCCAAAAATGCCATGCGGGGTGTTGCGAAGCCTTGCCGGAGAAAAACTCCGGCCGCGTTTCGCGCCTACCGCATGACATTTTTGATCCACAACGCATCGTGCAAAAATGACGTGAACAGGCCCCACAGACTCCCCACAGGGAGGTACGCCCCGAGGCGTGAAAAAAGAAAAGGCGTTGCCAGCACGGCAGGCCAGGAGAGCCCGGGATTGTACCCCGGGGGGCGGTCAATACAGACCCATGCCGGCTATTTTGCGCCCGGGCCCGGTATTTCAAGGCCGTGGGTGCGCGGACCCGCCCGACAGAGGGTCTTGCGCAGCCTAAAATGCAGCGTTTGAACCATCCTGTTCCCATGCCCAAGGCTTCTACATCCACCGCCGCATCCGGCACCCCCGTCAGTTACGAGGCGGCCATGCAGGAACTTGAACAGCTGGTCAGTCGGCTGGAGTCCGGCGAGTTGCCGCTGGAGCAGTTGCTCACGGGCTACCAGCGCGGGGCCGAACTGCTCAAATACTGCCGCGACAAGCTGGAAGCCGTCGAAGGCCAGATCAAGGTGCTGGACGAAGGCACCCTCAAGACATGGACACCCGAGTGACGATGGCTGAATTCGATGTGCAGAGCTGGAGCGCCGAGCGGCTGGTGCGCGTGGAGCGCGCGCTGGAGAGCTGGGTCGGCATCGACGCCCCGGCGGACCTGGGCGAGGCCATGCGCTACTCGGTGCTGGACGGTGGCAAGCGCCTGCGGCCGCTACTGGTGCTGGCCGCCAGCGAAGCCGTCGGCGGCAACGCCCAAGCCGCCCTGCGCGCTGCCTGTGCGGCGGAGTTGATCCACGCCTACTCCCTGGTGCACGACGACATGCCCTGCATGGACAACGACGTGCTGCGCCGCGGCAAGCCCACGGTGCATGTGAAGTTTGGCGAGGCCGGCGCCCTGCTGGCCGGTGACGCCCTGCAGGCCCTGGCTTTCGAGCTGCTCACCCCCGAAAGTGACCAGGTGCCCGAAGCCATGCAGGCGCGCCTGTGCCGCCTGCTGGCGCACGCCGCCGGCAGCGCGGGCATGGCCGGAGGTCAGGCCATCGACCTGGCCAGCGTGGGCGTGAAGCTCAATGAAGACCAGCTGCGCCAGATGCATCGCCTCAAGACGGGCGCCCTGCTGCAGGGCAGCGTGCTGATGGGCGCAGCCTGCGGCGAGGTGTCGACGGCCGGGCGCGCGGCCCTGGCTGATTTCGGTGCCGCCATCGGCCTGGCCTTCCAGGTGGTGGACGACATTCTCGACGTCACGGCCGATTCCGCCACCCTGGGCAAGACCGCCGGCAAGGACGCCGATCAGGACAAGCCCACCTATGTGTCCATCCTCGGGCTGGCGCGCTCGCGCAGCTACGCGCACGAGCTGTATGCGCAGGCCCTGGCCGCGCTGGACGCCAGTGGGCTGGCCGACACGCGCGCCCTGCGCGCCCTGGCCGATATGGTCGTCAATCGAGCACACTGAGCATGACATCCGCAACGTATCCCCTGCTGCAGACGATCAACGACCCGGCCGAACTGCGCCAGCTGCCGCGTGCCCAACTGCGTGCGCTGGCCGACGAGTTGCGCGCCTACCTGCTGGAGAGTGTTTCCGGGACCGGGGGGCATCTCAGCTCCAACCTCGGCACCGTGGAGCTCACCGTGGCGCTTCACTACGTCTTCAACACGCCCTACGATCGCGTGGTCTGGGACGTGGGGCACCAGACCTACCCGCACAAGATCCTGACCGGCCGGCGCGAACGGATGAACACCCTGCGCCAGCTCGGCGGCCTCAGCGGCTTTCCGCAGCGCAGCGAGAGTCCTTTTGATGCCTTCGGCACCGCGCACAGCAGCACCTCGATCTCTGCCGCCCTGGGCATGGCCCTGGCCGCGCGCCAGAAGGGCGAGGACCGCCACGCCATCGCGGTGATTGGCGACGGCGCCATGACGGCCGGCATGGCCTTCGAGGCGCTCAATCACGGCGGCGTGGAAGACTGCAAGCTGCTGGTCATCCTCAACGACAACGACATGTCCATCAGCCCGCCGGTGGGCGCGCTGAACCGATACCTGGCGCAGCTCATGAGCGGGCGCTTCTATGCGGCCGCCAAGAACGTGGGCAAGACCGTGCTCAAGGGTGCGCCCCCCCTGTTTGAACTGGCCAAGCGCATCGAGGAGCATGCCAAGGGCATGGTGGTGCCGGCCACGCTGTTCGAGAAGTTCGGCTTCAACTACATTGGCCCCATCGATGGCCATGATCTCGATTCGCTGATCCCCACGCTGGAAAACATCAAGCACCTGGAGGGCCCGCAGTTCCTGCACGTGGTCACCAGGAAAGGCCAGGGCTACAAGCTGGCCGAGGCCGACCCGGTGGCCTACCACGGCCCCGGCAAGTTCGACCCGGCCGTGGGCCTGGTCAAGCCCGCCACACCCCCGAAGCAGACCTTCACGCAGGTGTTCGGTCACTGGCTGTGCGACATGGCTGACCAGGACCCGCGCCTGGTGGGCATCACGCCGGCCATGCGCGAGGGCTCGGGCATGGTGGAGTTCCACCAGCGTTTCCCCGGCCGTTACTACGATGTCGGCATCGCCGAGCAGCACGCCGTCACCTTCGCGGCAGGCCTGGCCTGCGAAGGCCTCAAGCCCGTGCTGGCCATCTACTCCACCTTCCTGCAACGCGGCTATGACCAGCTGATCCACGACGTGGCCCTGCAGAACCTGCCCGTGGTGTTCGCGCTGGACCGCGCGGGCCTGGTCGGTGCCGACGGTGCCACGCACGCCGGCAATTACGACATCGCCTACTTGCGCTGCATTCCGAATATGGCCGTGGCCTGCCCGGCCGACGAGCGCGAATGCCGGCAGCTGCTCTCCACGGCGTTCGCGCAAAACCATCCGGTCGCCGTGCGTTACCCGCGCGGTGCCGGTGCGGGCGTGGCCACCGAGCCCGGCCTGGCCGGCCTGCCCTACGGCAAGGGCGAAGTGCGGCGTGAAGGCAAGGGCATCGCCATCCTGGCCTTTGGCACGCTGCTCTACCCGGCCCTCGCCGCGGCAGAAAAACTCAATGCCACTGTGGTCAACATGCGCTGGGCCAAGCCGCTGGACACCGAACTGCTGCTGAAAATCGCCGCTTCGCACGAGGCGCTGGTCACGGTGGAGGAGGGTGCGGTGATGGGCGGCGCCGGCAGTGCGGTGGGCGAAGCCCTGCAAGCGGCAGGGGTGCTCAGGCCACTGCTGCAACTGGGCCTGCCCGATGTCTTCATCGAGCACGGCGACCCCGCGAAGCTGCTGGCCCTGCAGGGGCTGGACGCCACCGGCATCCAGGCCGCGATCGAAAAGCGCTACCCCGTTCTGGCTGCCCAGGCCAAGCCGGCGCTCAAGGTCGTGGGCTGATCCGGCTGCGGCGTGCCTTCGGGCAGGCCGCTACGACGTGGATCACACGGGCGGCTGGGCGCGCTGCTCCATCTCGCGCCGCTCCACACAGACCGGATGCTTCGCGTAGCTGGGCTTGTCGCATTGCTGTTTCATGCAGGTGAGGTAGCCGAGCAGGATGCGCCCCTCGCATTCCCTGGTCGGGTCGGGCGGGGCGGCTGCCTTGTCCGCCGTTTTCGGCGCGGGCGGCGCCTCGGTTTTGGTGTTGGCCGGGACCGGCGCAGTCGTTTTCGCCACGGGCCGGGGTGCCGGTTTCGTCTCAGCCGCTTTTGCTTCGCTTGATTTCGCCTCGGCCGATTTCGGTTTCTCGACGCTGCGCGGTGTCTGGGCCGTCTTGCCGGGGGCGGCATCCTTGCTCACGGCTGTCTTGGGGGGCTCGACGGCCTCCTGCTTGAGGGCGGCAGGCTCGGCGCCAGGCGAGGGCGGCCGCGCCAGGCCGGAATAGCCCAGTGCCAGGGCCGCCACCACCGCGGTGCCGACCCCTCCCAGGAGCCAGCCCCGTTTGCTGCGGGCCGGGGGCGTCGCGTGCTGCGGTGGGCGATCGGCGCCGGTGCCCGGCGCGCTGCCGGCCGCGGGTGCCAGCGTGTCGGCGGGCGCGGTTCCCGCACGCGGTGCCAGCATGCGGGTGGCCTCGAGCTCTTCCGCTTGCGCGGCAGCCGCAGCGCTGGAGATTTTCAAGGTGGGCTCGTCCGGGGGCGCCGCCGCGGCCGTGCCCGAACGGGTGCCGGTGCCGGTGCCGGATCGGGAGCCGCTGTGCTCACCACCCGGGTTGCCCAGGCGCTTGAGGCGACGGCGCGCCAGATCGGCATAGATGCCGGACGGAAACTTGAGCAGGAAATCCTGGAAGTCCTCGACGTCCTCCGAGTCCTTGATTTCCTTCCAGTAGACCAGCTCCACCTCCTGCGTCACGGTGGAGCTGGGTACGCCCGACAGGCTGCCCGAGCGACTGCTGACCAGTGACTCGCCCTTCATGACAGTGGAGGTCCAGGTCGAGCTCTCAGCGGGGCGGGCCGGGCTGCGCGGCGGGGTGACCGTCGGGTCGATCGCGGTGGCGGCGGCGGCCTGCAGTGCGACGTTGAACGCCTGCGCCGTCGGGAAGCGCGCGTCGCGCGACTTCTCCAGCGCGCGCGCGACCAGCTGGTCGATGGCCGGCGGCAGATGGGGGTTGAGGGTCGACGGCGGCTCGGCCGCCTGTCCGATGATCTTCTGGATGATGTCGTAGTCGCCGGTGCCATCGAAGGGCCGGGCGCTGGTGAGCAGCTGGTACAGCACGATGCCGGCCGAGAACAGGTCGGAGCGCGCGTCGATGGGCAGGCCCTGCAGCTGCTCGGGGGACATGTACTTGAGCGTGCCGACCATGGTGCCCTTGGTGCGGGTGGCCTCGCCCGAGTCCTGGATCCGGGCGACGCCGAAATCCGTGAGCTTGATGCGACCGCTGGCCTCGATCAGCAGGTTGGCCGGCTTGATGTCGCGGTGCACGATGTTCTGCTGATGCGCATAGTCCAGCGCCGAGAGCAGATCGGCCATGATGGCCGCGGCCTCCTGCAGCGTGTAGCGCTGGCCCTGATCCAGATGGTGTTTGAGGTCCTCGCCCTGAATGAACTCCATCACCAGGTAGGCGATGTCGCCGTCGCGATCGGAGTCGTAGACGCTGACGATGTTGGGGTGCTGCAGGCGCGCCGCGGATCGCGCTTCCGTGCGAAAGCGGATCTCGTAGTCGGCCGCTTCCTCGCTGGAGAGGTTCTCGACCTTGATGGTCTTGATGGCCACCCGCCGCTCCAGATTCGGGTCGCGGCCCTCGTAGACCAGCCCCATGGCTCCCTTGCCCAGGACGCGGACCAGCTCGTAGCGCCCCAGTTTCGTCCGGCTCATGGCCTGGGTGCCCCGGTCCGGATCGAGAACGTGATCGACGGGGCATTCTCGTCTTCGCGGGAGCAGCCCAGGACGATCTCGCCGCTGCCAACCAGGCAGCATTCGGTGCGTCGCAGCACCACGGCGTCGTCCTGCCGGCCCAGGTAGACCCAGGTGCCGAAGCTGGAGGCATCGGTCAGCACGAACTGCCCGCCGCGCCATTCCAGGGTCGCATGCAGGCGTGACACCCGCGGGTCGTTCACTTTCAGCGCGGCATCGGAGGCGCGGCCCAGCGAGATCTTGTCGGACCTGGCATCCAGGCGCAGCTGGCTTTCCCCGCAGGCGAGCTCCAGCACGTCCTCGCGCCGGGGTGCGACGGTCGAGCGGCCGATCATGGTGGCTTCGCCGTCGCGTCCCGACTGCCATTCGACGCGGTAGACATGGCTGGACTCGGACTTGCCGCGCAGATACATGGGGCCCATGCTGTGCAGCGCGGAGCGCTGAACCGGGAAGATGGCGTTCCAGACATTGTCGGTCGTGAGGATCTGCGAGGCCCCCGCCAGATCGGCCAGGCGGGCCGCGGAGTTGACCGTGTCGCCGAAGCAGTCACCCTCGATCTCGATGACATCGCCGCTGTCGATGCCGATCTGCAGCTCCACCGCCTCGCCGCCGCCGGCAGGCCGGATCTGTTGCGCCAGCAGTTCGTTCTGCACCTGGATGCAGGCCGCCAGGGCTTCGCCCTCGTGCTCGAAGACAACGAACAGGCCGTCGCCCAGCAGCTTCACGACGCGGCCATGATGCCGGGCGAAGATCGCGCTGACCATGCCGACCAGCTGGGTCACAAACCTGGAGGCTGTTTCATCGCCCAGTCGCTCGAAAAGCCTGGTGCTGCCCACAAGATCTGCAAAGACGACGGTGGCCATCGGACGCTCAATTTGGTTGCGAACAGGGTGCGTCATTCGACTGCCGAAGCCGCGCCACCGCCCTTCATCCTCGAAGATGGTACTCGAAAAGCCTTGATGGCCGCCTTGCTGCATGCGCGCGGCACCAGCCCCCGGTGCGACACCATCCAGGCCGGGCCTGGGCCCGAGTCGCCCGGCTTGCGCGACGACGACTTCATGGTCAGCGCGCCCCAATGTCGGCAGGGCGACAATGCGAGCGAGCAAGGGGTTGGATGGCCTAATTTTCCCTTCGGTAGAAGCACTTACGGGGGTAAGCCCCTATGCCTGTGGCAATCGGCGTTTCCTAGAATCGGCCCACCTCTGTTCCCTATAAGGAGTTATTCAATGGATCGTCGTTCCCTTATCAAGCAGGCCGGTATCGCCGGCGTGCTCGCCGCCGGTGTCGCACCTGCCGTGCATGCCCAGGCTGCCATCCGCTGGCGCCTGGCTTCCAGCTTCCCCAAGGCCCTGGACACCATCTTCGGCGCGGCTGAAGTCTTCGCCAAGAAGGTCGGCGAGATGTCCGGTGGCAAGTTCACCATTTCCGTGCACCCGGCCGGCGAGCTGATGCCCGCCTTCGGCGTGGTGGACGGCGTGCAGAACGGCACCGTGGAGTGCGCCCACACCGCTCCTTACTACTTCTTCGGCAAGGACGAGACCTTCGCCCTGGGCTGCGCCGTGCCCTTCGGCCTGAACAGCCGCCAGATGACGGCCTGGATCTACCAGGGCAATGGCGGCAAGCTGATGCGCGAGTTCTACGCCGGCTACAACATCGTCAACTTCGCGGCCGGCAACACGGGCGCGCAGATGGGCGGCTGGTACCGCAAGCAGATCAAGAGCGTGAAGGACATGAAGGGCCTGAAGTTCCGCGTGGGCGGCTTCGCCGGCAAGGTCATCGAGCGCATGGGCGGCGTGCCGCAGAACATCCCGGGCGGCGAGATCTACCAGGCGCTGGAAAAGGGCACCATCGACGCCGCCGAGTGGGTGGGTCCGTACGACGACCAGAAGCTGGGCTTCCACAAGGTGGCTCCCTTCTACCACTACCCCGGCTGGTGGGAAGGTGGCCCGCAGCTCGACATGTTCATCAACAACAAGGCCTTTGAAGCCCTGTCGGCCGAGAACAAGGCCATTGTCGAAGCCGCTTCAGCCTTCGCCCACACGGACATGCAGGCCAAGTACGACGCCAGGAACCCCGAGGCCCTGAAACAGCTCGTGGCCAACAAGGCCAAGGTGGTGGCCTTCCCGAAGGACGTGATGGACCTGGCCTACAAGGAATCCATGGCCCTGTACAGCGATATCGCTGCCAAGAACCCGAACTGGAAGAAGGTCTACACCGACTACAGCAACTTCCGCCGCGAGCAGAACCTCTGGTTCCGCTTCACGGAAGCCCGCTTCGACAGCTTCATGCAAGCCCAGAAGCTGTAAGCGGCTCTGCGCCGGACTCCCAAACCGCGCTTCGGCGCGGTTTTTTTGTGCCCGATCCATGGCCGGTCCGGTGGGGCGCGGCGTGCGGCGGACTTGCCCCGGTCGATGCGTGCGGCTGGAGCGCCGGCGCACGACCATGAAAAAGCCGCCCCGCAGGGCGGCTGGTGTGCCAGGCTTGGGCCCGAGCCCCGTCAGCGCTTGCGGGCGTCCCGCTCGTTGGCTTCGAGCAGGGCCTTCATCGGGTCGTCGTCCTCGGCCTTTTCTTCGTCGGTTTTCTCAGCGCCGCTGGCGTTGTCTCCTTCGGTCGCCGCGCCTTGCTCTTCGTTGGGATTGCCGATGTCAAGCTGCTGCATCACTTCGCTGTCGGAGAGGCTCTGCACTTTCTCGATATTGCCCGTCACCAGGTTGGGGAAGGCCATGATCACGCCCACCATGAAGAGCTGGATGCAGATGAAGGCGATCGAGCCCTTGTAGATCTGGCCGGTGGTCACGGCCGGGATCATCTGGCCCGTCACGCGGTCCTTGTAGTCGTTCTTGGGCGCCACGCTGCGCAGGTAGAACAGCGCGAAGCCGAAGGGCGGCGTCAGGAAGGAGGTCTGCAGGTTCATGGCGATGATCACGCCGAACCAGATCATGGCTGCGTCAGCCGTCATGCCCGGGAACAGGCCGGGCAGGATCTTCTCGGCCACGGGCGCCAGCAGCGGGATCACGATGAAGGCGATCTCGAAGAAGTCGATGAAGCAGCCCAGGATGAACACCAGGATGTTCACCACGATCAGGAAGCCCCAGGCGCCGCCGGGCATGTCGGCAAACAGGTGCTCGACCCAGAAGTGGCCATCTGCGGCGTTGAAGGTGAAGCTGAACACCGTGGAGCCGATCAGGATGAACAGCACGAAGGAGGCCAGCTTGGCCGTGTTGTCCAGCGCCTGCGTCATCAGGGAACGGTTCAGGCGCCGTTTGCCCAGGGCCAGCACCAGCGCGCCGACCGCGCCCATGGCGCCACCCTCGGTGGGGGTGGCCACGCCCAGGAAGATCGTGCCCAGCACCAGGAAGATCAGGATCAGCGGGGGCATCAGCACGAAGGTCACCTGCTCGGCCAGACGCGACAGCAAACCCAGCTTGCTGACGCGGTTGACGATGGCCAGGGCCAGGCCGGTGAGGGACGCCAGGGTCATGGACAGGATCACGATCTCGTCGCCCGGCGAGGGGGTGCTGCGCTCCAGCCAACCGGTCATCAGGCCGTCGTGCACCTGGGCCCAGCCCAGGCCGACGCCGGCGCAGATCATGACCAACACGCCCAGCGAGCGGTGGCCCGAGGTGCCGTTGGGTTCGCGGTAGATGCGCGCTTCGGGCGGCAAGGCCGGCACCATGGCCGGGCGCACCAGCGCCACGATGACCACGAAGAGGATGTACAGGCCCACCAGCAGCAGACCGGGCACCAGCGCGCCGGCGTACATGTCGCCCACCGAGCGGCCCAGCTGGTCGGCCAGCACGATCAGCACCAGCGAGGGCGGGATGGCCTGCGCCAGCGTGCCCGAGGCCGTGATCGCGCCCATGGCGATGGTTCGGCTGTAGCCATAGCGCAGCATGATGGGCAGCGAGATCAGGCCCATGGAGATCACGGCCGCGGCCACCACGCCGGTGGTGGCGGCCAGCAGCGCGCCCACCAGGATCACCGCGATGGCCAGGCCGCCGCGCAGCGGACCGAACACCTGGCCCACCGTCTCCAGCAGGTCCTCGGCCATGCCCGAGCGCTCCAGGATGATGCCCATGAAGGTGAAGAAGGGGATGGCCAGCAGGGTGTCGTTCTGCATGATGCCGAAGATGCGCAAGGGCAGGGCCTGGAACAGAGTGGCCGGGAACAGGCCGAGTTCCATGCCGATGAAGCCGAAGCCCAGGCCGGTGGCGGCCAGCGCGAAGGCCACCGGGAAGCCGGTCAGCAGCAGGAGCAGGAGGCCCATAAACATGATGGGCACGAATTGTTGTGTGAGGAATTCCATTTACTTTTCTCCGGCCAGCTTGCGCGCGGCAAGGGCCTCAAGTTCTTCGAGGTGCTTCTGTTCGTCGCTCTTGTGGTCGGCGTCGGACAGGCTGTCCGGGCCCTGGCCGGTGAGGAAGAGCGCGCGCTTGAGCAGCTCGGACAGGGCCTGCAGCAGCAGCAGCGCAAAACCCGCCGGCATCAGGGCGTAGGCGGGCCAGCGCACCAGGCCGCCGGCGTTCTGCGACATCTCGCCCGAGGTGTAGGTCTGCACGAACAGCGGCCAGCTCAGGGCGATGGAAATCACGCAGAAGGGGATCAGCACCAGCACGATGCCCCCCACGTCGATCCAGTTGCGCGCGCGGGCGCTCAGACGCGTGGAGATGAAGTCGATGCGCACATGCGAGTTCTTGAGGAAACCGTAGCCCGCGCCCAGCATGAAGACGGCGGCAAACAGATACCACTGGATTTCCAGCAGGCCATTGGAGCTGGTGCCGAAGGCCTTGCGCACGATGGCGTTGCCGGCGCTGATGAGCGTGGTGGCGAGGATCAGCCACATGGTGATCCAGCCGATCCGGCTGCTCAGGCTGTCGATCAGCCTCGATAGTTTGATGAGTACCTGCATGCTTGCTCCAGAAAAGGTGGGCCCGGTGCCTGCCAGCGAGGCCTCCAGCACCGGTAGGTGCGCGAGTGTCGGCCATGGCCGCTGGCCAAACGGCTGATTTTAAGGGCGCGGCCGGGGTGCCTTCCGGGTGTAAACACCAGTAGGTAGTTCTGCCGACCGTTGCCGGCGGCCGTCAGGAACGGGTCAGGTTGGCCGGCGGGCGGAATCGCGGAACACGGGCCCTGGCTGCTATTACCCGCCACCCGAGGTATTGCGCTCCTCCAGCCCTCGACGCTCCACGCAAACGGGATGGGGCGCGAACTTCGGCTTGTCGCACTGGTCCCGCATGCAGGTTTCGAAACCGAGCAGGATGCGTCCGTCACACTCCCTGCGCGGGTCGGGGATCTCGGCGGGCTTGGGCGGAGCGGCCAGGACGGGCGCCGGGGGCGTGTCCTGGGTGGCGGGCGCCCAGCCCGGATTCGATGCCGCCGCGGGCGTGGCGGCCTTCGCGGGCGCGCGTGCCGTGGGCTTCGGTGGTGCATCCGCCACCGGGCGCGCCGCAGACGGGGCCGGCGCTGCGGTCGTCACCGGGGGCGCAGCCGGTGTCGATGTCGGTGTGTACGGTACGGCCGGGCGGGCGACCGGGGGCTCGTCGTCGGCGTCATGGCTCTGGCGTTCGTTGCCGATGGTCAAGCCAATCGCAATGCCTCCCACGACGGTGGCCGCCAGCAGGGCCAGCAGCGGGCCCCAACGTCGGGCACCGGGCTGCCCGGTGTTCCTCGCGGGTGCGCCTGCGGAGGCCGTCGCCAGCGTCTGCGTGGGTTCGTAGTGGGAGGCCGTGCCCGGTGTAGTTGCCGGGGCAGGGCCGGCCTCGGCGTGCGACCGCGATCCCTGTTCCCCGTCCTGCAGGCGCTGGAGGCGTCGGCGCGCCAGGTCGGCGTAGATGCCCTCCGGGAAGCGCAGCAGGAAGCCCTGGAACGCCTGTGCCTCCTCCGAGTCCTTGATCTCCTTCCAGTAGACCAGCTCCACCTCCTGCGTCACGGTGGAGGAGGGCACACCGGGTGTGCTGCCGCTGCCGGTGGCCAGCAGCGACGCTCCCTTGGCCAGCGTGGAGGTCCAGGTGGCGCTGTCAGCCGGGCCGCGCTTTGCGGCCGGCGGCACCATCGTCGGATCCGTGGCAGACCGGGCCGCGGCCTGCAGCGCCGTGTTGAATTCCGCGGCGCTGGAAAACCGACGGTCGCGATTCTTCTCCAAAGCGCGTGCGACCACCAGGTCAATCTCGCGTGGCAGGCTGGGGTTGAAGTCGGAGGGCGGCTTCACGTCCTGCGAGACGATCTGCTGGGTGATGTCAAAGTCGTTCACACCCTCGAAGGGCCGGGCACTGGTCAGCAGCTGGTACAGCACGATGCCGGCGGAGAACAGGTCGGAGCGGGCGTCGACGGGCAGGCCGCGGACTTGCTCGGGCGACATGTACTTCAGCGTCCCGACCATGGTTCCGCGGGTGCGGGTCGCGTCGGCGGCATCCTGGATCCGCGCGACACCGAAATCCGTCAGCTTGACGCGGCCACTGGCCTCGATGAGCAGGTTGGCCGGCTTGATGTCACGGTGCACGACGTTCTGCCGGTGCGCATAGTCCAGGGCCGACAGCAGGTCGCCCATGATGGCGACAGTCTGCTCCAGCGTATGGCGCACGCCGCTGTCGAGATGGTGCTTCAGGTCATGGCCCTCGACGAATTCCATCACCAGGTAGGCGATATCCAGGTCGCGGTCGGAGTCGTAGACGCTGACGATGTGGGGGTGCTGCAGGCGTGCGGCAGAGCGGGCCTCGGTGCGAAAGCGCGCCTCGTACTCGATGGCCTCCTGCTCGCTCATCGCATCGACGGCGATGGTCTTGATGGCGACGCGCCGGTCCAGATTCGGATCGCGGGCTTCGTACACGACACCCATGGCGCCCTTGCCCACCACGCGGATGAGATCGTACCGTCCCAGTTTTTTCAGACTCATCCCACCACTCCGTTTCTTGCAGCGATGTTAGCCGAACGCGTAGCGCAGGCGCTGCAATGCGCATAGGGGTTCGACAGCCGGCTGTGTCCGCGGAATAATGGGCCATGCCCTTCGAAATTCCCGCCCCCTCGTTTTCCCGGCTCGACAGCGAAGACCTGCGCCGCGCCGGCCGCGACCTGCTGAGCCTGGCGCTGATGGACGCGCGCAACCACACGCTGTTCCTGATGGGCGAATACCAGAAGGCGATGGACCGTCAGGGCGTGGACTTTCCCTGCCTGCCCGAGCTCAACCCGCCCTTGTGGGAACTGGGCCACCTGGGCTGGTTCCAGGAGCGCTGGATCGGGCGCAACCTGCAGCGACACCAGGGCCCGCGCTGCGACCCGCAGGCCACGCTGCTGGCCTCGCTGCTGCCGCAGGCCGACTTCTGGTGGGACTCCAGCCGCATGCCGCACGACCGGCGCTGGGCGCTGGAGCTGCCCCCGCTGGGCGACATCAAGTCCTACCTGCTGACCACCTTCGAATCCACCCTGGAGCTGCTGGCCAAGACGCCGGACGAGGACGACGCACTCTATTTCTACCGCCTGGCCCTGTTCCACGAGGACATGCACGGCGAAGCCTTCATCTACATGGCCCAGACCCTGGGCCTGCGCCTGCAGCTGGCCCTGCCGGCGCCGGCCCTGGCGCGCGAGCCCCTGTGGCTGCCGGCCACGCGCTGGCGCCTGGGCCTTGATGCGGGCGCCGGCTTCACCTTTGACAACGAGCGTGCGGCCCATGAGGTGGCGGTGCCTGAGTTCGAGATCGACGCCCAGCCCGTGAGCTGGACGCAATACGTCGAGTTCGTCGCCGACGGCGGCTACGACCGGCCCGAACTCTGGCTGCCCGCGGGCTGGGACTGGCTGCAGGAGCAGGTCCGGCGCGAGGGCCGGCGCGCCCCGCGCCATGTCGAGCAGATCGGTGTGGCCCGTCCCGGCGTGAAGGGGGGCGGCCAGGGTGGGGTGATGCAGCGCTGGTTCGGCCAGACCGTGCGCCTGGCCGGCTGGTCGCCCGTGATGCACGTGAGCTGGTGGGAGGCCGATGCCTGGTGCCGCTGGGCCGGCCGGCGCCTGCCCACCGAGGTGGAGTGGGAAGTGGCCGCGCACCAGCCCGCGGGGCGGGGTTTCCGCTGGGGCGAGGTCTGGGAGTGGACGGCCACCACCTTTCACGGCTACCCGGGCTTCAGCCCCGACCCCTACCGCGACTATTCCGAACCCTGGTTCGGCACGCACAAGGTGCTGCGCGGCGCCTCGCTGGCCACCCGCCGGCGCATGAAGTCGCCCAAGTACCGCAACTATTTCCTGCCCGGGCGCGACGACATCTTTTGCGGCTTTCGATCCTGCGCCCTCTGAGGCGCCTTGCCTGTCTCCTCGTCGGCCGGCTTTCCCTTGGGCTTCCGGTAGTTCCACCAGGGCAGCAGGCGGCTCATGGCCAGCACCTCGCCCATGGACTCGGCCGCCCGGTAACCCGGCAACTGTTGCAGCTGCTGCTGCCATTCGCCGCTTTGCAGCACCGCGCGCAGGGCCTGCACGGCCGGTTCGTCCAGCGCCGACTTCAGGCACACCAGGTGGTAGTCCTCCTCGACCAGGGGGACGAAGTCCAGTCCACGGGCTCGCGCCGCCGCCTCGATGCCCAGGCCCGTGTCGGCCTGGCCGGCGGCAATGGCCTGTGCCACCGCCGCGTGCGAGGGCTCGGTGTGGCGGTAGCCCTTGATGCGGGTGCGCGCGATGCGCTGCTGCTGCAGCAGCTCATCGAGCAGCACCCGCGTGCCCGTGCCCAGGGCGCGGTTGACGAAGCGCACACCGCTGTCGGCCAGCTGCGCCAGGCCCTGCAGGCCCAGCGGGTTGCCCTTGGCCACCATCAGGCCCTGGGTGCGCCGCGCGAACCCGATGATCTTGTGCAGGCCCGGCTTGAGCAGGGGCTTGTAGGTGCGCTCCGCGAGCGAACCCGCAGCGGGCTGCTGCATGGTGTGGAAGCCCGCCAGCACGCAGCGCCCCTCGTTGAGCGCGCGCAGCGCATCCACGCTGCCCATGAAGCGCACGTCCAGGTGCAACTGCTCGGCCTGCGCCGCGTGGGTGCGCAGCGCGCTCAGGGCGTCATCGTGGCTCGCATACAGCGTGAGCACATGCACCGTATCGTCGAAGGCCAGGGCGTAGGCGCGCTCCAGGTCGGCGCGCAGCGACTCGATCTGCGGTGACAGGCGGGCCTGCGCCTGGCGCTCGGCCCACAGCAGCTTGGTGCCGAATTCGCTCAGGCGCGCGGCCTGGCCCTTTTCCCAGATCAGCAACTCGTTGCCCAGTTCGTTTTCCCAGCGCTTGAGCTCGCCCCAGACGTGGCGGTAGGACAGGCTCAGCACCCGCGCGGCGCCGGAGATGGAGCCGCTCTCCTGCACCGCGTGCAGCAGGTCCAGCAGGGGATTGCGGATCAGGCCGGGCTGCTGCTCGGTCTGCGGGACGAAGGTGTAGTGAAACTGCAACCTATGCACGGGACTTCATATGGTGAGGTTTTGGGGCCATCCGTACGATACCCCACAACAACTCCCGTCCTTATGTCGACCTTCACCGAAAGCGCGAGCACAGCGCTGCAACTCATCACCTCCCTCGATCCCGCCCTGCTCGCCATCGTCGGCCGCTCGCTGGCTGTCAGTGCCAGCGCCTGCGCCATCGCCTGCATCCTGGGCGTGGTGCTGGGCGCCTGGCTGGGCGTGGCCCGCTTTGCCGGGCGCGACGCCGTGCTCACCCTGCTCAACACGATGCTGGCCGTGCCCTCGGTGGTGGTGGGCCTGGTGGTCTACCTGCTGCTGTCGCGCTCCGGGCCGCTGGGTCATCTGGGCTGGCTGTTCAACTTCGAGGCCATGGTGCTGGCCCAGGCCATCCTGGTGCTGCCCGTGGCCACCGCGCTCACGCGCCAGGTCATCGAGGATGCTGAAGCCCAGCACGGCGAGCAACTTCGCTCGCTGGGCGCCGGCACCAGTCTGCGCAGTCTGCTCCTGGCCTGGGATGAACGCTATGCCCTGCTGACCATGCTGATGGCCTCCTTCGGTCGCGCCATCTCTGAAGTGGGTGCGGTGATGATCGTTGGCGGCAACATCGACGGCTTCACCCGCGTCATGACCACCGCCATCGCCCTGGAGACCAGCAAGGGCGACCTGCCGCTGGCGCTGGCCCTGGGGCTGATCCTGCTGGGCGTGGTGCTGCTGCTCAACAGCCTGATCGCCCTGGTGCGCCGCTGGCGTGAACGCGTCGAGGGCAGCGGCCGCGGCATGGCGACCGGTGTGGAGGCTATGGCATGAGCGCCGCCGGGCCGTCCCAAGGCGCTCAAGCCCCCGTGGGGGGATCCGTATGAGTGCTGTCCTGCCCACCCTGGCTGCCCAGGCCCCCGCCACGTCGCGCCAGCCCGTCTTCGAACTGCACGGCGCCGGCCTGGCCTTCGGTGCTCTGCAGGCCCTGCGCGAGCTCAGCTTCTCCATCCAGCCCGGCGAGGCGGTTGCCCTGGTCGGGGCCAACGGCAGTGGCAAAAGCACGCTGCTGCGCCTGCTGCATGGCCTGCTGCAGCCCACGTCCGGGCGCCTCGTTTTCGATGGAACCGCGCGCCAGGCCATGCTGTTCCAGCGCCCTTTCATGCTGCGTACCACGGCGCAGAACAACGTGGCCCTGGCCCTGTGGCTGCGTGGCACACCCTGGCGCGAGGCCCGCATCCGTGCCTTGCTCGCGCTGGCGCGCGTGGGCCTGCAGCACAAGGCCGCCCAGCCGGCGCGCACGCTCTCGGGCGGGCAGCAACAGCGCATGGCCTTGGCACGCGCTTGGGCCCTGGGTCCGGAGGTGCTGCTGCTGGACGAACCCACCGCAAACTTAGACCCGCTCTCTTCGGAGATCATTGAGGATCTGCTCATCCGGATCAACAACGAACTCCACACCACCATCATCCTCGCCACGCATGACATGATCCAGGGCCAGCGCCTGGCACACCGCATGGGGGTGATCATGAACGGGCGCCTTGCCCAGGTGGGCACACTCCACGAGATCTTCTACCAGCCCAAAGGAAAGGAGGTAGCACGGTTTGTGGGAATCGATACTGTCCTTAAAGGCGTGGTGCAGTCCAATGAAAAGGGGCTTGCCACCGTAGCGCTCGACCAGGCGATCTTTGAAGTGGTGACCCCCTGCCCCCCGGGAAAACAGGTGTCACTCTATATCCGGCCAGAAGAGGTAACGATCTCAATTCCTGAACCCGGCGCCCGCAAGACCAGTGCCCGCAACCAGCTGGTCGGAACCATCACAAAACTCGTCTCGCTCGGACCATTCATCCGGGTCACGGTGGATTGTGGAACCCCCATCACTGCCCTCATCACAACGCGCTCCTGCGGGGAACTCGGCCTGTCAGCAGGCATGACCGTGGTTGCCGGGGTGAAGGCCTCTTCTATCCATGTCCATGCAGATCCTGCTAAAACCATTCAATAAATTTATCTGGTTGCCCCCGTAACAGTCAATGAGATGCGCTATGGTTGACCTGTTCACAGATCTTTTAATTTACATAGGTATCGGGATCATCACATTTACCATCGGTATGATCCTCGGG
>JAUYQZ010000025.1 GCA_030695415.1 Hylemonella sp. | reverse complement strand
ACCGAGCTGTGGCAGACCGGTGGTACGGACAAGCTGGTGTTTGGCGCAGGCATTGTGGCCAGCGACATCAGCGTGGCGCGAGTGGGCAACAACCTGGTCTTCAGCCACATCAACGGCACGGACAAGGTGACGGTGGCGAATTGGTTTGCCGGTGCTGCATATCAGCTGGAGACAATTGAATTCGCAGGTGGGGTGTCGTGGAACGCGGCACGGATAGCAGCAGCTGTTTTGACTGATTTGAACGGTACTGCGGGGGCGGATGTGCTTAACGGCACAGCGAATGCGGACAACATCAAAGGCCTGGATGGCGACGATGTATTGGCCGGTCTGGCTGGGCATGATCGTCTCGATGGTGGATCGGGCAATGACGCCATGACTGGAGGCGCTGGCGACGATGTCTATTTGGTTGATGCCAGCGGCGACAGTGTGACGGAACTCGCCAATGAAGGCAGTGATGCGGTGTACGCGTCTGTAACCTATTCTCTAGCCGATAACGTCGAGAACCTTATCCTGACGGGAAGTGCAGACATTGGTGGAACGGGCAATGCGTTGAACAATACGCTGATCGGTAATGCCGGTGCAAATGCCCTGACTGGGGGTGCAGGCGTCGACACATTGGTGGGGGGTCTGGGTGGTGATATCTACTGGCTGGGGCGCGGCTCTGGCGCAGACACTATCCAGGAGAGCGATGCCACAGCCGGCAATACGGATGTTGCGATGTTTGATGTTGGAATTGCGACCGATCAGCTCTGGTTCCGCCAAATTGGAAACAGCCTTGAAGTGAGTGTCATAGGTACCACGGATGCCTTCACGGTCAAAGACTGGTATCTCGGTAGCCAGTATCACGTCGAGCAGTTCAAGACCACCGATGGTAAGACTTTGCTGGACAGCCAAGTGCAAAGTCTGGTGCAAGCCATGGCGGCCTTCACGCCGCCAGCCGCGGGCCAGACGACCTTGCCGGAAAGCTACGCCTCAACCCTGACCCCGGTGATTGCTGCGAACTGGCAATAGCAGTCCTCAAACCCACGCAGATCCCAAGGGCGCCCGGCCACCAGCCGGGCGCCCTTGTTTTTTTGGCTGGAATGGGATAGAAAGTCTTTAGTTGGCTAAATTGGCGACATTTCCATGGCTTTTGGAGCGCCAAAACCTCAAGATTCCCAAAAATAGGCCTAAATAAGCCCCCATTTCTGCCGTTAACCAATGTACGTAACAGGATAAAAGCCTCCCGCTTCCGGGCCGAGGTGAATAGCCATCATGCAACTACCTAACATTGAGCGAACTGCCATCCGGCCGGCCGGCTCGGAGGTCGTTGTGCCCGCCGCCGCCAGGGTGATCCCGGTGGCGCCGGTGAACCCGCCGGCGCCCGTGCAGGAAACCGCCAGCGTTGTGAACGAGATCAACCCGGTGGTGCAGGCCCAGGCCAACCAAGCGGCCGCCAAGGCCGACCCGCTGCAGGGTGGCAGCCAGGCGGATAACTCTGGCAAGGACTGGACGCAGCGCAAGGAGTCCGTGCCCAGGCAGGAAGAAGCGCCGCCCAAGGAGCCGCTGTCCAAGATGCTGATGGAGCAGATGACCGCGGTCTGGAGCGCCAGCGCACGCGTGGTCGAGATCTGGATGCAGAACAACCCGGCCCAGAACCCCAGCGTCAACCAGCAGATCCAGGCGCAGAGCCAGGCGGCCAACCGCAGTATCGACCCGATGAACACGCCGGGCGTCATTGCCAAAGAAGCACTGACCTACTCGCCGACCCGCATCAAGAAGACCGAAAAGCCGGAGTGAGCGTCGCCGGGCCGCGGCCCGGCGCGGATGCAAGATGCGACAGCGCCTGTTCAGCCTTGTCTTAACATCGGGACATGCTGCACAAGACCGCCCTCGTCCTTTTCTCCGGCGGGCAGGATTCCACCACCTGCCTGGCCCACGCCCTCAAGACCTACGAGCGCGTCGAAACCATCGCCTTTGATTACCGCCAGCGCCACCATGTGGAGCTGGAGGCCCGCGTACAGGTGCTGGCCGAGATTCGCCGCCAGTTTCCGCAGTGGGCGCCCAAGCTGGGCCAGGACCACATGCTGGACCTGGCCGTGCTGGGGGCGGTGAGCGAGACTTCACTCACGCGCGAGACGGCGTTCAAGATGGAATCCAGCGGTCTGCCCAACACCTTCGTGCCCGGGCGCAACCTGCTTTTCCTCACGCTGGCCGCGGCCGTGGCTTACCGGCGAGATCTGCAGGTCATCGTGACCGGCGTGTGCGAGACCGATTTCTCCGGTTACCCCGATTGCCGCGACGACACCATGAAGGCGATGCAACTGGCGCTGTCGCTGGGCATGGACAAGCGCTACCTGATCGAGACACCGCTGATGTGGATCGACAAGGCCGATACCTGGCGCATGGCCGAGGCGCTGGGCGGCACGGCGCTGGTGGACCTGATCGTCGAGCACACCCATACCTGCTACCTGGGTGACCGCGCCCACCGCCACGCCTGGGGTTATGGCTGCGGCAGCTGCCCGGCCTGCGAGCTGCGCGCGCGTGGCTGGGAGCGGTATCGCGCGGACCCTGCCGGGGCCTGATGCCCGTTAGTCCGTTCGGACTGAGCTTGTCGAAGTCCTTTGAGGAACGCTGCGTTTCGACAGGCTCAACGCGAACGGCATCATGCCAGCGTTCTCAGGCCTGCTTCAGCTCGAACAGCGCCACGGTCTCGTCGCTGCGTTTTTCCAGCGTCCAGGTGTGGCTGTGATAGCTTGCCACGCTGTGCCGATGCGCTATTGAAATAATAGCGCCATTGCCGGCCTTCACCATCGCCATCAGCTTGACGTAAAGGCTTGCCTCGGCTTGCTCATCGAGCGCGCTGGTGGCCTCGTCGGCAAACACCCAGGACGGTTTCTTCAGAAAGACGCGCGCCAGCGCCAGGCGCTGCTGTTCGCCGCCAGACAATTTCTGGCTCCAGGCATCCGTCACGTCGAGCTGGTCCGCCAATTGCGGCAGCAGGGCCTCGCGCAGGGCCTGCTTGAGTGCTTCGTCGTCGTACTGTTCCGCGGGATCGGGGTAGGCCAGCGCGTCACGCAGCGGGGCATTCGGGAAATAGGGCCGCTGCGGGATGAACATGCTGGACGCCGGCAGGGCCACCCGACCGGTGGCCAGCGGCCAGATGCCGGCCAGCGCGCGGAAGAGGGTGGACTTGCCGCTGCCCGAGGGGCCACTGAGCAGGATGCTGTCGCCCGGCTGCACCTGGAGGGCCGTGTCGGCCAGCAGGCGACCGCCCGTGGGCAGGTCCACGTTCAGCGCGCTGGCCTGCAGGCCGTGCGCGGCAGCGCTGTGCTGCAGGGGCTCGGTCTGCTGCGCCTTGCGGATGGCGGCTTCGAAGTGCGTCAGGCGGTCGGTGGTGGCGCGCCAGGCGGCCAGGCTGTCGTAGTTGTCGATGAACCAGGACAGCGAGTCCTGCACCCGGTTGAAGGCCGAGGCGATCTGCATCAACGTGCCCAGCTGGATGGCGCCGCTGAAAAAGCGCGGCGCGGCCACGATGAAGGGAAACACCGTGGAGGCCTGGCTGAAGGAGGCGGTGAACATGGTCAGGCGTTTTTGCGCATCGATGAGCTTGACGTAGTTGCTCAGGACGTGGCCAAAGCGCAGGTCCAGCTGTTTGTATTCCACGGTCTCGCCACGGTCCAGCGCAATGGCTTCGCTGTACTCGCGCACGCGCACCAGGTGGTGGCGGAAATCCGCCTCGCGGCGCTGCTGCTCGTAGTTCAGCGGAATCAGGCGCCGGCCCACGTAGTGGGTGAGCACGGTACCCACGGCGCAGTAGAGCAGGGCCACCCAGAGCATGAAGCCGGGAATGGCGAAATCGCTGCCATTCCAGCTGAAGCTGAACTCGCCGCTGAGCGTCCACAGGATGCCGACGAAGCTGATGAAGGTCACCACCGCGTTGAGCAGGCCCATGCTGAGGTTCACGGTGGCGGTGGTGAAGAGCTTGAGGTCTTCCTGGATGCGCTGGTCCGGGTTGTCGGGTGACTGCTCGGGCGACAGCGCGGTGTAGCGCGTGAGCTCCAGGTGGTAATAGACCTGGTGGTCCAGCCAGCGCTGGAGGGTGTGGCGTGTCATCCAGGCGCGCCAGCCCATCTCCAGGTGCTGGGTCAGGTAGAAGCGGTACACGGCGATGATGATGTAGATGAAGGCCAGCACGGTGTAGCGCACCAGCTGTTCGATGAAGACCGGGTAGTTCTTTTCCTGCAGCGCATCGTAGAAGAATCGGTTCCATTCGTTGAACAGCACCAGGGTGTAAACAAAAGCCAGGTTCAACGCGACGATGGAGGCGAGCAGCCCGCGGGCCTTCCACTTCTCTTCCGACTGGAAGTAGGGCAAGGCCAGCGCCCAGGCGCGTGCGAGGAAGGCCTTGAAATCGGTAGCTTTTTTCAACAGGGACATGAAAGGACTCTCTCAAAATGGGTGGAGTGAGAAGTCAGCAGAGTGGCGCGAAACTTGTGCAGAAATCGTAGCGAGCGCCCCGAGGGCAAGGCGGACGGAGCACAGCCACCGGAACGTACTTGATGTACGTGAGGATGGCGAGCACCGCCCAACGCGGCCATCGGGGTGCGCAGTAGATTCATGCACAAGTTTTCAGGGATTGGATATGCCGCTGGCCACATGCCCCGAAGGCACATGCTGCGCGGCCGATTCGATGTGGCCGGTCTGGTCGTCGAAGAAGAAGTCGGGCTCGAACTCGCGCAGGAACTCGCCCTTGGGCAGGCCGCCCAGGAACATGGCCTCGTCCACCTCGATGTGCCAGTCCATCAGGGTGCGGATGGCGCGCTCATGCGCGGGTGCGCTGCGTGCCGTCACCAGCGCGGTGCGGATGCGCATGGTGGGCGTGCCTTCCTGCTGCAGCCGGTGCAGAGCGGCCAGCAGGGGTTTGAAAGGGCCGGCCAGCAGCGGCTGGTGCGCCTTGTCGCGCTCGTGCTGCTGGAAGGCGGACAGGCCCTGGGCCTGGAACACGCGTTCGGCCTCGTCGCTGAAGAGCACGGCATCGCCGTCGAAGGCGATGCGCACCTCGTGCGGGTGCTGGTCCTGCGCCAGCACCGAATGGGTGGCCACGGTGGCGGCGGGGAAGCCCTGGGCCAGGGCCGCGCGCACGTCGTCCGGGTTGGCCGAGAGGAAGAGGTTGGCGTGCAGGGGCTTGAGGTAGCGCCAGGGCGACTGCCCGCGCGTGAAGCTGCCGCGCTCGATCGGTAGGCCGTAGTGCTGGGCCGAGCGGAACACGCGCATGCCCGAGACCGGGTCGTTGCGCGAGAGGATCACCACTTCCACACGCTGGGCCTTGCTGTCGTTGAAGGCCAGCAGCTTCCTGACCATCGAGAAGGCCACGCCCGGTTTGGCGGGCTCGTCCAGCTTGTCGAGCTGCAGCTTCATGTAGGCACGGTCCTTGTGCGTGCCGTGGCCATGCTCGAAGACCTTGTTCTCCTCCTCGAAGTCGAACAGCGCTCGCGAGGATATGGCGACGACCAGCTTGCCGTCGAGTGATGCACCCATCCGTCCCCCCTTGTGTTCTGGTTCTGTCTCAGGCAGCCCAGCGCGCCAGCAGTTCCACGTCTTCCGGGAAGAGCTGGCCGCGCTCGGCCTGCAGCACGCGGCCATCGCGCCCGCGGACCAGTGTGATGGGCAACCCCTTGGGCTTGGGCAAGACGCGCTGGATCTCCGGCGTGACGTAGCCGGCGGGGAAGGTGTATCCCTTCTTCTGCAGGTAGGCCGTGGCGTCCTCGCGTTTGCGGTCGATCGAGAGTGTCAGCAGCAACACGCCCCGTTCGCCCCGCACGCGCTGGCTGTCCCAGAGTTTCTGCATCTCCGGGCTTTGCAGGGCGCAGAAGGGGCAGGTGCTGGCCCACCAGTAGATCACCAGCACCCGGCCTTCGGCCTGCGCGGGACGGAAAGTGCTGCCGTCGAAGAGCTGAACTTCCGGCAGGGGCAGTGGTGTGCCCACGGCGGGCAGGGGGCCGGCCTTGGCCTCGACGCCGGGGGAAGAGGGCGCGGCGGGGGTCGTCTGCGCCAGTGCGGACCGGCCCAGGGCCAGGCTGCCTGCGACGAGTGCGCTGTTGGCAAGCAAGTGTCTGCGTTGCGGATTCATGCCGATGATCTTAGCGCCTTACCAGGGAGGCGCCATCGGGGTGAGCCCTCAGGCCCAGGCGTCGATCAGCGGCTCAGCCTGCTCGATCAGGAACTTCTTGAAGGATTGCGCCGCGGGCGAGAGCTTTTTCTGGCTCAGGTGCGTGACGTACCACTTGCCCACGATGGGCATGCCGCTGATGTCCAGCAGGGCCAGGTGGCCGGCGGCCAGCTCGTGGCGCACCGTGCGCAGCGAGATGAAACTCAGGCCCATGCCGGCCATGACAGCCTGCTTGATGGTTTCGTTGCTGGGCATCTCCATGGCCACCTTGATGGGCATCTCATATTGCTCGAACAGGCGCTCCATGGCGGCGCGCGTGCCCGAGCCCTGCTCGCGCACGACAAAGGGGTTGTCCTTGAGGACGTCGAACGCCATGCGCTTGCGGCGCGACAGCGGGTGATCCGGCGGGGCCACGATGCCCAGCGGGTTGCTGGCGAAGGGCGTGGCCTCGCAGTCGATGTTGGCCGGGGCACGGCCCATGACCACCAGGTCCAGCTCGTTGCGTGCCAGCATGCCCAGGATGTTGTCGCGGTTGTCGACGCGCAAGGTAATGTCGATGCCCGGCATCAGCTTGGTAAAACGCACCAGCAGCATGGGGATGAAGTACTTGGCGGTGCTGACGATGCCCAGCTCGATGCGCCCTTTCTTGGCGCCCACGTGCTCGGCCATGCTGGCTTCCAGGTCCTTGAGCTTGCCCAGGGCGGCGATGGCATGGATCAGGAATTCCTTGCCGGCGTGGGTGAGCTGGATGTTGCGCCCGACCGGTTCGATCAGCGAGAGGCCGAAAGCTTCCTCCAGCTGGCGGATCTGCATGGACACGGCGGGCTGCGTGACAAACAGGCGTTCGGCTGCCCGGGAGACGGATTTTTCGCGCGCGACTTCGATGAAGGTCTGCAGCTGCTTGAGCGTGTAGTTGCGCATGTTCGAATAAGAAATACCTGATGTCAGCTTGAGCAAATATTATATTTGCTGATGACTTGCAGGGGCTGAGTCCCCACGACCCCTATGGACTGAGCGCCGTTTGAACCTGGCAATTGAAATTGAGCGCTTACTTATTTCTAAGGCAAGAGCCCGTCTTGACGCGTCAGGTCGCCATGCGGGGCCGGCGCTCGAAGATCCACTGTTTGAAGGAGCTCGCCGCCGCCGAGAGCTGTTTGCCGCTGGGGTAGACCACGTGCCAGCTCCGGATCAGGGGAAAGCCCTTGACGTCCAGCTGGATGAGCTCCTTGAGCGCCAGTTCGGAGACCACCGTGGTGGCCGACAGCACGGCCAGCCCGAGCCCGCCGGCCACCGTTTGCTTGATGGCCTCGTTGCTGCCGACTTCCAGCCGGTTCTTCAGCGTCACGCCGTGGCTCGCAAAGAACTTCTCGGCCGTCAGGCGGGTGCCCGAACCGGGCTCGCGCAGGATGAAGGGCTCGCTGGCCAATTGCTCTGGCGCGATCCCGGTGAGACCGGCCAGCGGATGGTCCGGATAGGTCACCACGACGAGGGGGTTGTCGGCGAAGGCTTCGCAGACCAGGTCCAGTTGCTCGGGGGGCTGGCCCATGATGTACAGGTCGTCCTGGTTGCTCGCCAGCCGCTGCAGCAGGGTTTCCCGGTTGCCCACGAACATGGCCGCGTCGATCCCCGGATGCGCCGCGCAGAAGCTGCCCAGCATTTTGGGGACGATGTATTTGACCGTGGTGAGGATGGCGATCCTGAGGCTGCCGCGTTCGACGCCCTGCAGGGCGGAGAGGTCCTGCGACAGGCGCTCCATGCGGTTCTCGATGTCGCGGCAGGCGTCAGCCAGGGTCTGGCCGGCCGCGGTCAGGTAGATCTTCTTGCCCAGCTGCTCGAACAGGGGCTGGCCGATCGTCTCCGACAACTGCTTGACTTGCAGCGAGAGTGTGGGCGGCGACAGGTGCAGGGCCTCGGCCGCGCGGGCGAAGCTGCCATGCCTGGCGACGGTGGCAAAGATGCGCAGCTGGTGCAGGGTGGCGTGACGCAGATTCATATTCAGGAAAAGCTTAACATTTATAAAAATAAAACATCATAGTAATGATATTCAACTTTCCAAAATTAATGGTTGGCTTAAGAATGCAAACCGGTTCAGGACAAGCCCTTGTGCATGCGCTGAGCACAAGGAAGCCGATCCCCGTTTTTCAGACCTTACCTTAGGAGCAACCATGGCAGTCAAAACCTACAACGCCGGTGTGAAGGAATACCGGAGCACGTACTGGACACCCGATTACGTCGTCAAGGACACGGACCTCCTGGCCGTGTTCAAGATCACCCCCCAGGCCGGCGTTTCGCGCGAGGAGGTAGCCGCCGCCGTGGCCGCCGAGTCCTCCACCGGCACCTGGACCACCGTCTGGACTGACCTGCTGACCGACCTGGACTACTACAAGGGCCGCGCCTACAAGATCGAGGACGTTCCCGGCGACGACACCTGCTTCTACGCCTTCGTGGCCTACCCGATCGACCTGTTCGAAGAGGGCTCCATCGTCAACGTGCTGACCTCGCTGGTGGGCAATGTGTTTGGTTTCAAGGCGCTGCGCGCCCTGCGCCTGGAAGACGTGCGTTTCCCCATCGCCTACGTCAAGACCTGCGGCGGCCCGCCCCACGGCATCCAGGTCGAGCGCGACGTGATGAACAAGTACGGCCGCCCGATGCTGGGCTGCACCATCAAGCCCAAGCTGGGTTTGTCGGCCAAGAACTACGGCCGCGCCGTCTATGAGTGCCTGCGCGGTGGCCTGGACTTCACCAAGGACGACGAGAACGTCAACAGCCAGCCCTTCATGCGCTGGCGCCAGCGTTTCGACTTCGTGCAGGAAGCCATCGAGAAGGCCGAGCGCGAGACCGGCGAGCGCAAGGGCCACTACCTGAACGTGACCGCCCCCACGCCCGAAGAGATGTACAAGCGCGCCGAATACGCCAAGGAAATCGGTTCGCCCATCATCATGCACGACTACCTGACCGGTGGTTTCTGCGCCAACACGGGCCTGGCCAACTGGTGCCGCGACAACGGCATGCTGCTGCACATCCACCGCGCCATGCACGCCGTGCTGGACCGCAACCCGCACCACGGCATCCACTTCCGCGTGCTGACCAAGTGCCTGCGCCTGTCCGGCGGCGACCACCTGCACTCGGGCACCGTGGTGGGCAAACTCGAAGGCGACCGCGCCTCGACCCTGGGCTGGATCGACATCATGCGTGACGACTTCATCAAGGAAGACCGTTCGCGCGGCATCTTCTTCGACCAGGACTTCGGCTCCATGCCGGGCGTGATGCCCGTGGCCTCCGGTGGCATCCACGTCTGGCACATGCCGGCGCTGGTCAACATCTTCGGTGACGACTCCGTGCTGCAGTTTGGTGGCGGCACGCTGGGCCACCCCTGGGGCAACGCCGCCGGCGCCGCCGCCAACCGCGTGGCGCTGGAAGCCTGCGTCAAGGCGCGCAATGAGGGCGTGGCCGTGGAGAAAGAGGGCAAGGCCGTGCTGACCGATGCCGCCAAGAGTTCGCCCGAGCTCAAGATCGCCATGGAAACCTGGAAAGAGATCAAGTTCGAGTTCGACACCGTCGACAAGCTGGACGTCGCCCACAAGTAAGCAGGCACTGCCTCCAACACCTGAAAGGAAATCAAATGTCTGAAGTCATGGATTACAAGAGCCGCCTGAGCGATCCTGCCAGCCGCAAGTTCGAGACCTTCTCCTACCTGCCGGCCATGAGCACCGAGGAGATCCGCAAGCAGGTCGAGTACATCGTCAAGAAGGGCCTGAACCCGGCCATCGAGCACACCGAGCCGCAGTACCTGATGGACTCCTACTGGTACATGTGGAAGCTGCCGATGTTCGGCGAAACCGATGTGAAGCTGATCCTGGCTGAAGCCGAGGCCTGCCACAAGGCCAACCCGGGCAACCATGTGCGCCTGATCGGTTACGACAATTTCAAGCAGTCGCAAGGCGCTTCCATGGTGATCTACCGCGGCAAGACCGTGTGATGACCTGAACGGGGTCTGTACCTGACCCCGTTCTCCCGGGCCGGCCCAGTCGGGCCCGCCCGGGAGCAGCTTCAAGCGGCTTGCGGATGTCGTTCCCACGGCGTGCCGCAGGCAGCTTCAAACTGCTTCCCGATTCCTCAGGAGACGAACATGAGCAATCCCCTGGACGCCTACCGCGTCACCCAGCAACCCTACTACCGTCCCGTCGCGGACGAAGTGACGCTCTTCGAGGCGGCTTATTCAGTGCGCATGCCCATGATGCTCAAAGGGCCCACCGGCTGCGGCAAGACGCGCTTTGTCGAGTACATGGCCTGGAAGCTGCAAAAGCCGCTGATCACCGTGGCCTGCAACGAGGACATGACCGCCTCGGACCTGGTGGGACGCTTCCTGTTGGACGCGCAGGGCACGCGCTGGCAGGATGGCCCGCTGGCCGTCGCCGCGCGCCATGGCGCCATCTGCTACCTGGATGAAGTGGTGGAGGCCCGCCAGGACACCACCGTGGTCATCCATCCCCTGACCGACAACCGCCGCGTGCTGCCGCTGGAGAAGAAGGGTGAGCTGCTCAAGGCCCATCCGGATTTCCAGATCGTCATCTCCTACAACCCGGGCTACCAGAGCCTGATGAAGGATCTGAAGCAGTCCACCAAGCAGCGCTTCGGCGCGCTCGATTTCAACTATCCCGAGCACGACATCGAGACCGAGATCGTGGCGCACGAAACCGGCGTCTCTGCCGATGTGGCGAACAAACTGGTGTCGATCGCCGAGCGTGCCCGCAATCTGAAAGGTCACGGGCTGGACGAGGGCATCTCGACCCGCATGCTGATCTACGCCGGCAGCCTGATCGCCCAGGGCGTGGCCGCCCAGGCCGCCTGCCGTGTTGCCCTGGTGCGTCCCATCACCGACGACCCCGACATGCGCGACGCCCTGGATGCGGCGGTGGCGACCTTCTTCTAGACATCCGCATCGCCGCGCAGGACACGAAGGGCACCATGTCCGTCCATCTCGCTGACTATGAGGAATGGCTGGCCGACCTGGCGCCGGAGTCGCGCGTGCTGCTGGAGCACACGTGGTCGGACGCGACCAGGGTGTTCTCGGCACGCGGACTGGACAACTACGTCAAGGGCGCCTCAGCCCTGCGCGGACTGGGGCGCGGTGCGGGCGTGGTGGATGCGTGGATCGACGCGGCCCCGCAGGTGGCCAAGGAGGTGGGCGAGGACGCTGTGGCCGAACTGGTCACCGTCGCCCTCATGCTGGCGTCCCGCACCTCCGGGGCGGTGATCGAACTGGTGCTGGCCACCGCGCCGACGGCGGCCCGCCGCCTGGCCGACGGCCTGCTGTTCCAGCAGTACGCCCAGTTCCTCAACACGCTGGTGGCGCAGGCCCCGCGCGGCCTGCGGCCCATGCTGGACAAGCTCGATGTTCTGCTGGGCCAGCTCACCCTGGGCGGGCTGCGACGCTGGGCCCAGTGGGGCGCGCACGCCCATCGCACCCACTACGAGGAGCAGATCAAGTACTTCGGTCTGGACTCCAAGGAGTCGCTGGCCCTGCTGCAAAGGGAGCGCAAGGGAACCTTGCTGGTGGACGTGCAGCGGCGCATCAACATGTACCTGCGGGCCCTGTGGGGGCGCGACTTCTTCATGCGCCCCACAGCGGGCGACTATGAAAGCCGGGACGGCTACAAACCCTTCATCGAAGACTATTTCATCCACCTGCCCGACGCCTACGACGCGGTGGACGGCCCGCACGGCTTGGTCGCTGCCACCGAGTTGTACCGGGCGGCGGCGGCCCATGCCGCGGCGCATGTGGTGTACACCCGCCAGCCAATCTCGGCCGAGGCGCTCAGCCCCTGGCAGATGGCGGTGATCGCCGTGGTGGAGGATGCCCGCGTCGAAGCCCTGGCCTGTGCACGATTCCCGGGCCTGCGCCAGCTGTGGTGCAGCCTGCATGCCGCACAACCGCAGCAGCAGGCCAGCGCGGGCGACTACCTCAACCGTCTGGCGCGCGCCCTGCTTGACCCGGCGTACGAGGACGCGCACCCGTGGATCGTCCAGGGCCGCGCCTTGTTTGCGCAAGCGCTGGAAGCCGTGTTGTCCAGCCCGCACGACAACGCCGTGTCGTGGGACATCGGCGTGGCGCTGGCGCACAGTTTCAAGGACGTGGGCCCGAGCTACCAGCCGCGCACCGATGTGCAGAGCGCACCCTACCGCGACGACAACCGCTACTTCTGGGTCTTCGAGGAATTCGATTTCGACCGTTCGATCGCCGCCGGCTACGAGCCGCCGCGACAGGTGCGCAAGTACGTCAACCTGATGGAGTTCGCCAACGAGCTGGACGTGGAGACCGCCGGCGATGACGCCCAGGAGATCTGGGTGCTGGGCACCGAGCTCTTTCCCTACGAAGACCTGGGGGTGTCCTTCAACGCGTCGGAAGGCAAGGAGCCGCTGCTGGAGCCCAGCCACTACCACGAGTGGGACCACCTGATCCAGCTGGAGCGCCCGGCCTGGGTGACGGTGCAGGAGCGGCGGCCCAAGACGGGTGATCTGGCGCTGATCGAAACCATCACCGCCGAGCACAAGCGCCTGATCGCGCGCATGAAATTCCTGCTTGACGCCATGCAGCCCCAGGGGGTGCAGCGCATCCGCAAGCTGGAGGACGGCGACGAAATCGACCTCAATGCCGCGCTGTCCTCCCTGGTCGAATTGCGCATGGGCCAGCAGCCCGACCCGCGCATCATGATGCGCAGTGTGCGCAAGACGCGCGACATCTCGGTGCTGGTGCTGCTGGACCTGTCGCAGTCGACCAATGACAAGGTCGCCGGCCAGGAGCACACCGTGCTGGACCTGACCCGCCAGGCCTGCGTATTGCTGGCTGATGCCATTGCCAAGGTGGGCGACCCGTTCGCCATCCACGGCTTCTGCTCGGACGGCCGCCATGACGTGAACTACTGGCGCTTCAAGGACTTCGGCCAGCCCTATGACGACGCGGCCAAGGCCCGCCTGGCCGGTATGCAGGGCCAGCTCTCCACCCGCATGGGTGCGGCCATTCGTCATGCGGCGGCGGCGCTCAAGACCCAGCGCTCGGCCAAGAAGCTGCTGCTGGTGATCACCGATGGCGAGCCGGCCGATGTCGATGTGCGCGATCCGCAATACCTGCGCCACGACACCAAGAAGGCGGTGGAAGAGGCCGGCCGCAACGGAGTGCTGACCTATTGCATGAGCCTGGATCCGCGTGCCGACCAGTACGTGAGCCGCATCTTCGGCGCGCGCAACTTCATGGTGGTGGACAAGGTGGAACGCCTCCCTGAAAAACTGCCTCTTCTCTATGCCGGATTGACGCGATAATCACCCCACTATGCGTACCTACGGCGGAATCGAGAACGAGGAAAACTTTGGCATGACCCTGCACGGGCGCATCATTCGCGATGCGTGGGTGTTTGGCATCCTGCCCGAGAGTGATGGGTTTGCGGGGCGCAATGCGGCCGACATGCAGATGCTGTTCGACAAGGTGCACCATGCCTGGGAGCCCTATGCCCAGCTTCCCAGCCGGCTGCCGCCAGACCTGGCAGAGCGCCACCAGCGCATCCATGCTGCGGCCGTGGCGCAGGCGCGCGCCCGGGGCTGGGACCCCGAGCTCGGCGAGGACGACTGAGTCTGAGCCTATTCCGGCAGCTTCAGGAAGCTGCCGTATTTCTCGGCCAGGTAGCTCTCCCCCTGTTCGAGCATGAAGTAGCGGAAGGCCTCGGCCGCGGGCGATAGCAGTTTGGACAGGGTATGCACCACGTTCCAGGCGCGCACGATCGGTGTACCCGGGACGTCCAGCACGGAGATCAGCTTGTGTTCGAGCTCCAGTCCGAGGGTGTGCAGTGACAGAAAGCTCAGCCCCATGCCGGCCATGACGGCCTGCTTGATGGTTTCGTTGCTGGTGAGCTCCATCGAAATCCTCGGCTCCAGGCGGGACGACTCGAAGAACCGCTCCATGGCAGCGCGCGTCCCCGAACCCTGTTCGCGCACGATGAAGCTATAGGGGAGCATGGCCTCAATGGTCGGGTGGCCGACCTGGTGCAGCAGGGGGTGTTCCACCGACGCCACGAAGACGTGCGGGTGCGCGGCGAAGGGTTCTGCGCGGGTCGCCAAATTCGTGGGGGGGCTGCCCATGATCGCGATGTCGACCTCGTTGCCCTGCAGCATCCGGATCAACTGGTCGCGGTTGCCGGCCACCAGCTTGATCTCGATCCCCTCGTGCTCGCGCTGGAACTGGGCCAGCAGCCGCGGCAGGAGGTACTTGGCGGTGCTGACCATGCCGATGGTCAGGGTACCAACCTCCAGGCGCTGCAGCCGGGCCGCTGCGTCTTCCGCATCCTTGAGAGTGGCAAGAATCTTGCGTGCGTAGA
Source organism: Hylemonella sp. (assembly GCA_030695415.1). Classification (GTDB taxonomy): domain Bacteria; phylum Pseudomonadota; class Gammaproteobacteria; order Burkholderiales; family Burkholderiaceae_C; genus Hylemonella. The sequence continues at coordinate 6,165 of JAUYQZ010000025.1, read as the reverse complement.
CGAGCATGTACTCACCAACCGTGGTCAGCGAGACTTGCCGTCCGGTGCGCTCGAACAGCGGCATACCGATGTGCTGCTCCAGTTCCTTGACCTGCATGGTCACGGCGGGTGGCGTCAGGTGCAGGGCCTCGGCGGCCCGCGCGAAGTTCAGGTGGCGAGCCACCTCGACGAACACCCTGAGTTGGCGAAAGGTCGTGTTGCGCATTAAGTAATGACTTAATCGTTATTCAATAAATATTGAATTTACCTTATTTAAGTGATTGCCTATACTTTCCCCTAGCCGAACCGCCCGATCCACCCAGAAATCAAGGAGACGCCTATGCTCCGCGCCCTCATATTTGACGTAGACGGCACCATTGCCGACACCGAAAGCCTGCACCTGGAGGCCTTCAACTACGCCTTCAACGAGTTGGGGCTGGGCTGGCACTGGGACTCGGCCCTGTACACCAAGCTGCTCGAAGTCTCCGGCGGCAAGGAGCGGGTGCTGCACTACTGGAAGCAGATCAACCCCGATATCAAGTCCATCGATGCCCAGGGCCTCGAGGATACGGTGAATCGCATCCACGAGCTCAAGACCGCCTATTACGAGGGTGCCATCAACGCCGGGGCCGTCGGCTTGCGCCCGGGCATCCTTGAGTTGTTTGATGAAGCCGCCGCTGCCGGCATGCAGTTGGCCATCGCAACCACCACCTCGCCGGTCAATATCGCAGCCCTGCTGCGCCGTGCCATGGGGCCGGGCTGGCGCCACGCCTTCGCGGCCATCGGTGACGCGTCCACGGCGCCGCTGAAGAAGCCGCACCCCATGGTCTACGAACAGATCCTGCAGACCCTGCAGCTCGACGCGCGGGCCTGCCTGGCCTTCGAGGATTCGGGCAACGGCCTGCAGGCCGCCACGCTGGCCGGACTGGCTACCGTGATCACGCCCACGCAATACACGCGTCACCATGACTTCAGCCGCGCCATGCACGTGCTGTCCGATCTGGGTGGCGTACGCCTGGCCGATCTGCGGCAATGGCACCAGGCGCACTGGTCTGGTGAGCGCCTGCTGAACGTCGATCAATAAGGAAAACTTCCATCATGCCGCTGTCCAAACGTTCCACCCTGACCCAGTTCCTGATCGAGGAACGACGTCGTTTTCCGGATGCCCGGGGTGACTTCAATGCGCTGCTGCTCGACGTCGCGCTGGCCTGCAAGGCCATCGCGCGCGCCGTGGCTTTTGGTGAGCTCGGCGGTGTGCTGGGCAACCAGAACGGCGACAGCGGCGGCTCGGTCAATGTGCAGGGCGAAACGCAGAAGAAGCTCGACGTGCTGAGCAACGACCTGTTCACGCGCCTCAATGAGTGGGGCGGTCACCTGGCCGGTATGGCCTCCGAAGAGATGGATCTGCCCTACCAGATCCCGGGCAAACATCCGCGTGGCAAGTACCTGCTGGTGTTCGATCCGCTGGACGGCTCCAGCAACATCGACGTCAATGTCTCGGTCGGCAGCATCTTCTCGGTGCTGCGCGCACCCGAGGACGTGGTCAAGTCCGGCCGCGATGTCACCGAAGCCGATTTCTTCCAGCCCGGCACCGAGCAGGTCGCCGCCGGCTATGCGCTCTACGGCCCCACCACCATGCTGGTGCTGACGGTGGGCAACGGCGTCAACGGTTTCACGCTCGAGCCCAACCTGGGCGAGTTCATGCTCACGCACCCGAAGATGCAGATTCCGGCCGATACGCAGGAGTTCGCCATCAACGCCTCCAACAGCCGTTTCTGGGAAGCGCCGATCAAGCGCTATGTCGATGAATGCATGGCTGGCAAGACCGGTGCACGCGGCAAGGACTTCAACATGCGCTGGATTGCCTCCATGGTGGCCGAGGCGCACCGCATCCTGATGCGCGGCGGCGTCTTCATGTATCCCAAGGACACCAAGGACCCGACCAAGCCGGGCCGCCTGCGCCTGCTCTACGAGGCCAATCCCGTCGGCCTCATCATGGAGCAAGCCGGTGGCCGCGCCAGCACGGGCCGCCAGCCCATGCTGACGGTCCAGCCGACCTCGCTGCACCAGCGCATCGGCCTGATCTTCGGCTCGAAGAACGAGGTGGAGCGCATCGAGCGCTACCACGCCGAGCCGGCCAAGGTCCAGGACGACAACCCGCTGTTCCATGAGCGCGGCCTGTTCCGTGTCTGAGCCTCGCTACCGCGCAAAGAATTTTTAGCTCCAGGAGACCTCCGTGTCTGAACGTCATCCCATCATCGCGATCACCGGCTCGTCGGGCGCGGGTACGTCCACCGTCACCCGCACCTTCGCCAACATTTTCCGCCGTGAGACCGTCAAGGCAGCCATCATCGAGGGCGACAGCTTCCACCGCTTCGACCGAAAGGAGATGAAGCGCAAGGCCGCCGAGGCCGAGAAGACCGGCAACAAGCATTTCAGCCATTTCGGGGCCGACAACAACCTGTTCGGCGAGCTCGAAAACCTGTTTGCCACCTACGCCAAATCCGGCACCGGCAAAGCGCGCAAGTACCTGCACAACGAGGAAGAGGCGGCCCCCTACAAGCAGGAGCCCGGCACCTTCACGCCCTGGGAAGAGCTGCCCAAGGACACCGACATGCTGTTCTACGAAGGCCTGCACGGTGCCGTGATCACGCCCGAGCACAACATCGCGCAGCACCCGGACCTGCTGATCGGCGTGGTGCCGGTGATCAACCTGGAGTGGATCCAGAAGCTCTACCGCGACAAGCACCAGCGCGGCTACAGCACCGAGGCGGTGACCGACACCATCCTGCGCCGCATGCCCGACTATGTGAACTACATCTGCCCGCAGTTTGCCCACACCCACGTGAACTTCCAGCGCGTTCCGATGGTAGACACCTCCAATCCCTTCATCTCGCGCGACATCCCCGCCGCGGACGAAAGCATGGTGGTGATCCGCTTTGCCAATCCGAAGGGCATTGATTTCCCCTACCTGCTCAACATGATCGACGACTCGTTCATGTCACGCGCCAACACGGTCGTGGTGCCCGGCGGCAAGATGGAACTGGCCATGCAGCTGATCTTCACGCCCTTTGTCTGGCGAATGATGGAGCGTCGGAAAAGAGCGCTCTGAGTCGGCGGGCGCCCGCCATCCCCTGCGGGGTGACAAGGCCCGTGGTCCGGCGAAGCCGGCTCCACGGCGTCCCCCGCAACATTCCCTTCTCTGTTGTCTCAAGCGCTTTGGCTGAACTGATATGAATACTCCGTCTCCCGAACTGGCGCGCCGCATGGCCAACGCCATCCGCATGCTCTCCGTCGATGCTGTCGAGCAGGCCAAGTCCGGCCACCCCGGCGCACCCATGGGCATGGCCGACATCGCCGAGGTGCTGTGGAACCGCCACCTCAAGCACAACCCGATCAATCCTCACTGGCCGGACCGCGACCGCTTCGTGCTCTCCAACGGCCACGGCTCGATGCTGATCTATGCGCTCCTGCACCTCACCGGCTACGACCTGCCGATGTCGGAGATCAAGCGCTTCCGCCAGCTGCACAGCAAGACCGCCGGTCACCCGGAAGTCGGCGTGACGCCGGGCGTGGAGACCACCACCGGCCCGCTGGGCCAGGGCATTGCCAATGCCGTGGGCATGGCGCTGGCCGAGAAGCTGCTGGCCGACGAATTCAACCGCGAGGAAGACGGCGTCAGCCACAACATCGTTGACCACCACACCTACGCCTTCCTGGGCGACGGTTGCATGATGGAAGGCATCAGCCACGAGGCCTGCGCGCTCGCTGGCACGCTGCGCCTGTCCAAGCTGATCGCCTTCTATGACGACAACGGCATCTCGATCGACGGTCACGTCGAAGGCTGGTTCACCGACGACACGCCCGGCCGCTTCACGGCCTACGGCTGGCACGTGATCCCGAATGTCGATGGCCATAAGCCCGCGGCCGTGGAAGCGGCTTTGGTCGAGGCCCGCAAGCAGGGCACGCTGCCGCATGGCAAGCCCACCCTGATCTGCTGCAAGACGGTGATCGGCCAGGGTTCGCCCAACAAGGCCGGCACGCATGACGTGCATGGTGCCGCGCTGGGCGCCACCGAGGTGGCCGCCACGCGCGCCGAACTGGGCTGGACCGCCGCCCCCTTCGAGATCCCGGCCGATATTGCCCAGGCCTGGGACGCGAAGGAACGTGGCGCCGCCGCCGAGCGCGCCTGGCGCACCCGCTTCGAGGCCTACCGCACCCAGTACCCTATGGAAGCCGCCGAGTTCGAGCGTCGCATGGCCGGTGAGCTGCTGCCCGCCTTTGCAGCCAAGCTACCCGAGTTGTTTGAGGCCGTCGCCGCCCGGGCCGATGCCGTGGCCACCCGCAAGGCCAGCCAGAATGCGCTGGACCTGCTGGCCCCCCTGCTGCCCGAGTTCTTCGGCGGCAGTGCCGACCTGACCGGCTCCAACCTGACCAACTTCAAGGGCTGCGTCAAGGCTGGCCGCGATGCCTGGGGCAACCACATGTCCTACGGCGTGCGCGAGTTCGGCATGGCAGCCATGATGAACGGCATCGCACTGCACGGCGGCTACATCCCCTACGGCGGTACCTTCCTGACCTTCAGCGACTACAGCCGCAATGCCATCCGCATGGCTGCGCTGATGAAGCAGCGCGTGATCCATGTCTTCACGCACGACTCCATCGGCCTGGGCGAAGACGGCCCCACGCACCAGTCGGTCGAGCACGTGCCCTCCTTGCGCATCATCCCCAACCTGGACGTCTGGCGTCCTGCCGACGGCCTGGAGACTCTCGTGGCCTGGGTTTGCGCCATCGAGCGCCGCGACGGGCCGAGCGCCATGGCGCTGTCACGCCAGAACCTGCCGCGCCTGGCCGACCGCGCCGAGCAGGCCGCCCAGATCCGCCGCGGCGGCTACATCCTGGTCGAGCCGGACGCGCCCGAGGCCGTGATCATCGCCACCGGTTCCGAGACCATGCTGGCCATGCAGGCGTATGAACAGTTGGCCAAGGAAGGGATCGCCACGCGCGTGGTCTCCATGCCCTGCACCAACGTCTTCGATCGCCAGCCCCTGTCCTACCAGGACGTCGTGCTGCCGCTGGACCTGCCGGCCGTGGCCGTGGAAGCCGCGCACCCGGACTTCTGGCGCAAGTACGTGGGTCGTCGCGGACACGTTGTGGGCATCGCCACCTTTGGCGAATCGGCGCCGGCCAAGGACCTGTACCAGCACTTCGGCATCACCACTGACGCCATCGTGCAGACGGTCCGTCGCCTGGTGCGCGAGCGTGCCGGCGCCGCCGCCTGAACCTTTGCCACCCTCATTGACATGAACACCCAAGCACGAGTCCCTTTTGACCTGGTCATGTTCGACCTGGACGGCACCCTGGTCGAAACCTCACCCGAGATCTGTGACGCCGTCAACGACACCTTGCGCCATTTCAAGCTGGCCGAAGTCCCGCAGGAGCAGGTGGACCGCTGGATCGGCCACGGCACGTTCGAGCTGCTCGTGCAGGCGCTGGCGCAGGTGCGCGCGCAGACCGTGGCGCAAGTGCGCGCTTCGGCCGACCTGCCGCAAATCGCAGCGGAGTTCAATATCCACTACCAGCGCCGCTGCGGCACGCGCAGCCACCTTTACCCGCACGTGCGCGAAGTGCTGCAGGCTCTGCGCGCGCAGGGCGTGCGCCTGGCTGTGGTGACCAACAAGGAAGGTCGTTACACCAAGACGGTACTGGCCGCCCATGCGCTGGAGCCCCTGTTTGACCGCGTGGTCAGCGGCGACACGCTGCCGACCAAGAAGCCCGACCCGGCTGGCATCCAGAGCTGCCTGGCGCAGTTCAATGTAGCGGCAGCACGTGCCCTGTTCGTGGGTGATTCATCCATCGACGTGGCCACCGCCCGCAATGCCGGCGTACCGGTCTGGGCGCTGCCCTATGGCTACAACATGGGCCAGCCGATCGAGGCCTGCGGGCCGGACCGCGTGATTGCCGACTTCTCGGCCCTGACCGCTGCGTGAGCGTCAGGGCCAAGACCAGGATTCTGATTTTCTGAAACTTTCGAGGAGAAACCCGTGACGATCAAGGTAGGCATCAACGGCTTCGGCCGCATCGGGCGCAACGTGCTGCGCTCGGCCGTGGCGAACTTCAAGGACATCGAAATCGTTGGCATCAACGACCTGCTCGAACCCGACTACCTGGCCTACATGCTGAAGT
>JAUYQZ010000037.1 GCA_030695415.1 Hylemonella sp. | reverse complement strand
TTGCGCACCGGCATCCCCGCGGGCAAGGTCGGCGCCCAAGAGAAGGACCAGCTCAAGGACCTTCCCAAGGAATTGGGCGGCAAGGTCGTCGGCCAGGCCGAGGCCGTCTCCAAGGTCGCCAAGGGCGTGCAGCGCGGACGCATGGGCCTGCGCAACGTCAAGCAGCCCATCGGCTCCTTCATCTTCCTCGGCCCCACCGGCGTGGGCAAGACCGAGATCGCGCGTCGCCTGGCCAGGCTGGCTGATGCGCCGTTCATCAAGGTCGAGGCAACCAAGTTCACCGAGGTGGGCTACGTGGGCAAGGACGTGGATTCCATCATCCGCGACCTGATGGAAGTCGCCGTCAAGCAGACGCGCGAGACCGAGATGAAAAAGGTGCGTACGCGTGCCGAAGACGCTGCCGAGGACCGCATCCTCGACGTCCTGATCCCGCCGCCGCGCCATGAGCCGGCCCTTGCGGAGCCCGCGACCGACAGCACGGCGCGCCAGGTCTTTCGCAAGAAGCTGCGCGAGGGCCTGCTCGACGAACGCGAGATCGAACTGGACGTGGTCGAGGCACGGCCGCAGCTCGAAATCATGGGCCCGGCAGGCATGGAGGACATGGCCGAGCAGCTGCGCGGCATGTTCGGTCAGCTCGGAGCCGGCAAACGCAGGGTGCGCAAGATCAGAATCGCCGAGGCCATGCGACTGCTGGTCGACGAAGAGGCGGCCAAGCTGGTCAACGAGGAGGAAATCCGCGCGCAGGCCCTGAGCAATGCCGAGCAGAACGGCATCGTCTTCATCGACGAGATCGACAAGGTGACCTCACGCTCCGACGGCAGCGGCACGGCGGAGGTCTCGCGCCAGGGCGTGCAGCGCGACCTGCTGCCGCTGGTGGAGGGGACGTCTGTCTCCACCAAGTACGGTGTCATCAAGACCGACCATATCCTCTTCATCGCCTCGGGTGCCTTCCACCTGAGCAAACCCAGCGACCTGATTCCCGAGCTGCAGGGGCGCCTGCCGATCCGGGTCGAATTGCAGTCGCTGTCGGTGCAGGACTTCGAGGCCATCCTGACGCAGACGCACGCTTCCCTGGTGCGCCAGTACCAGGCTTTGCTGGCCACCGAGGGCGTGACGCTGGCGTTCACGCCGGAGGGCGTCATGCGCCTGGCGCACATCGCCTACGAGGTCAACGACCGCACCGAGAACATTGGCGCGCGCCGCCTGGCCACGGTGATGGAACGTCTGCTGGAAGAGGTGAGTTTCAACGCCACGCGCCTGCAAGGGCAGACCGTGAACGTTGACGCGGCCTATGTCGATGCCCGGCTGGCGGACCTCAGCCGCAACGAGGATCTGTCGCGCTACATCCTCTGAAAACGGGGTGCGGGGCGCAGGTGCGCTGGTGCGGCTGCCTTCGGGACACAGCCTCGCGTCGCTTTTTTGCGCCTGGCAGGTGCGATCGCGGGGCTGCCCATATTCCTTCATGCATCACATTCATATCGTTTGCTAAGTCCTTCATTTAGAACGATTTTTCTGCATTGAAATTGTGCGAAATCGTTTCTAAGTCCTTGATTTCATTGAAATTTTCCGTCCTGACCCCTTGTCTGCCGGTGTTTTGCTGATACAGTGCAAAAAAGTGGAATTAAGTGGTGAAAAGTGCGCTCGTGCTTTTCGCCCTCCCGTACTGGTGCAGAAAAAGGGGTTGTTCGCGTGTTTCAAGGGGCTTCGTCGCTGAGTCTGGATGCCAAGGGGCGGTTGTCTGTGCCGACCCGGCACCGTGACGTGCTCAGCGCCACCGCGGCCGGCCAGCTCACCATCACCCGGCACCCCCACGGATGCCTGATGGTCTTCCCGCGCCCCGAGTGGGAGAAGTTCCGCGAGCGCATTGCCGCGCTGCCCATGGCGGCCCAGTGGTGGAAGCGCATCTTCCTGGGCAATGCCATGGACGTGGAGATGGACAGCACCGGCCGCGTGCTGGTCTCGCCCGAGCTGCGTGCCGCCGCCGGCATCACACGCGACACCATGCTGCTGGGCATGGGCAACCACTTCGAGCTCTGGGACAAGGCCACCTACGACGCGCAGGAGGCCCAGGCCATGCAGGGCGACATGCCCGACGTCTTCAAGGACTTCTCCTTCTGAAAGAAGACGGTGGAAAACGCCCCATGGACACACACCACCGTCTTGTTGAACGAAGCGATCGAAGCCTTGCTCAACAAGCCGGACGACCTGGCGCCGGAGCCGGCCGACGGCCACTACGTGGACGCCACTTTCGGACGCGGCGGGCATTCCCGCCTGCTCCTGTCGAGGCTGTCGCCACAAGGGCGGCTGACCGCCTTCGACAAGGATCCGATGGCCGTCGCCGAGGCGCAGACCCTCACCGACCCGCGCTTTGCGATCCGGCACCAGGGTTTCCGTCACTTAAGCGAACTGCCGGCGGCCAGTGCGGCGGGCGTGCTGATGGACCTGGGCGTGAGTTCGCCCCAGATCGACGACCCCACACGCGGGTTCAGCTTCCGTTTCGACGGCCCGCTGGACATGCGCATGGACACCACGCGGGGTCAGAGCGTGGCGCAATGGCTGGCGACAGCCGAAACCCGACAGATCGCGGAGGTGATACGTGACTACGGTGAAGAACGGTTTGCTGGCCAGATTGCAAAGGCGATTGTGGCGCGCCGACAGGAGCGGGGCCCAGTTTCAACCACCAGCGAACTGGCCCAGCTCGTGGCTGACACGGTCAAAACCCGCGAGTCGGGCCAGAACCCTGCAACGCGCACATTTCAGGCTCTTCGGATTTTCATCAACGCCGAGCTTGAGGAGCTGCAAGAAGCGCTAGCGGCAAGTCTCGATGTACTGCAACCCGGAGGACGGCTGGTCGTGATCAGTTTCCATTCGCTGGAAGATCGCATCGTCAAACAGTTCATCGCGCAGCATTCGCGCGAGGTCTACGACCGCCGTGCACCCTTTGCAGAACCGAAACCCATGAGGCTGCGCGCGCTCGACCGCATCAAGCCCTCTGCGGCCGAGGTGGCGGCCAACCCGCGCTCGCGCAGCGCCATCATGCGCGTGGCCGTGAGGACGACAGCATGACCAGGGTGAATCTTGTCCTGCTGCTCGCCGTGCTGGCCAGCGCGCTCTATCTGGTGAGCGTGCAGTACGATTCGCGCCGTTTGTTTGCCGAGATCGACCGGGCCGTGCTCGAGGCGCGCCGTATCGAGACCGAGCGCGAGCAACTGGAGCTGCAGAAGCGCCAGCAGGCCACGGTGCAGCGCGTCGAGAAGCTGGCCAAGGACAAGCTGGACATGCGTGCCGCCACGCCGGCCATCACCGACTACGTGAGCTACCAGCCCTACAGCGGCAGCGTGCCAGCAGGCGCAGCCGTGCAGCCGCGTGTCTCCGGGGGGCGTATCCCATGAGCCGTCAGGCCGCCCCCAAGGTTCATGGCACCGCAGCCGATCAGGCGGAGGTGTTCCTGTGAGCAGTCGCAGCATCCAGTACACCTCCAGCCCGCTGCTGGCCAGCCGCACGCCGGTGTGGCGCAGCAAGTTCGTGGTGGCCATGATCGCACTGGCCTTCGTGGTGCTGGCCGGGCGCGCCGCCTACATCCAGGTGCTGTCCAACGACTTCTTCCAGAAGCAGGGCCAGGTGCGTTTTGCGCGCACGCTGGAGCTGCCGGCCAACCGCGGCCGCATCCTGGATCGCAACGGCCAGATCCTCGCCACCAGCGTACTGGCGCCCAGCATCTGGGCCATCCCCGAGGACATCGAGCGGGATCCGAAACAGCTGCAGCGCCTGGCGCGGCTGCTGGAGATGCCGCTGTCCGATCTGAACCGCAAGCTGGAGGACGAGGACAAGACCTTTGTCTGGCTCAAGCGCCAGGTCGACGAGCCCGTCGCGAAGCAGATTGCCGCCCTGCAGATCAAGGGCGTCTACCAGCGCAAGGAATACAAGCGTCAGTACCCCGAGGGCGAGGTGGCTGCGCATCTGGTCGGGTTCACAAGTGTCGAGGACCAGGGCCAGGAGGGCGTGGAGTTGGCCTTCAACGCCACCCTGGCGGGCAAGGCGGGTTCGCGCCGCGTCATCAAGGACCGCCTGGGCAGCGTGATCGAGGCGGTGGGCGCGCAAGTGCCCCCCGTCGAGGGACGCGATGTGCAGCTGTCCATCGACAGCAAGATCCAGTTCTTCGCCTACCAGCGCCTGCAGCAGGCCGTGCGTGAGCACCAGGCCAAGGCCGGCAGCGTGGTGGTGCTCGACGCCCAGACCGGCGAGATGCTGGCACTGGCCAACTACCCCAGCTACACACCGGGCAAGCGCCAGGGTTTCAAGGACGCCCTGCGCAACCGCGCCCTGACCGATTCCTTCGAGCCGGGCTCCACCGTCAAGCCCTTCGTCGCGGCGCTGGCTCTGGAAAAAGGCCTGGTGTCGCCGGCCACGTCGATCCAGATCAGCGGCAGCGGGCGCATGAACGTGGGCAACGCCACCATCAGCGACTCCCACCCGCATGCGGTACTGACGCTCAACGAAGTGGTGCAGAAGTCCAGCAACATCGGCGTGGTCAAGCTGGCCCTGCAGATGCCGGCGCGCGACCTGTGGGAGATGTACAGCCAGGTCGGCTTCGGCCAGCGGCCGCAATTGCCTTTCCCGGGCGCCGTCAGCGGTCGCCTGCGCCCCTGGAAGACCTGGAAGCCGATCGAGCACGCCACCATGAGCTATGGCTACGGCCTGTCCCTCAGCCTGGTGCAGCTGGCCCATGCCTATACGGTGTTTGCGCATGACGGCGAGATCATCCCCGTGACCCTGCAGAAGGCGCAGGCTCCGGTGAGCGGCGTGCGTCTGATGGAAGCGCGCCATGCGCGCGCCGTGCGCCACATGCTGCAGCTGGCCGCGGGGCCCGGCGGCACGGCACCCAAGGCGCAGACCATGGGCTACTCGGTGGGCGGCAAGACTGGCACCGCGCGCAAGCAGGAAGGCAGTGGCTATGCGGACAGGAAGTACCGCAGCTTCTTCGTCGGCCTCGCGCCCATTGCCCATCCGCGCATCATCGTGGCGGTCATGATCGATGAGCCCGATGCTGGCAAGTACTACGGCGGTGACGTGGCCGCCCCGGTATTCAGCGAGACCGTGCAGCAGACCCTGCATCTGCTGGGCGTGCAGCCGGACATCGAGGTCACGCCGCAGATCGTGGCGCGGATGGGGGAGGGCGCTGCGTGGTGACCGAACTCCACACCCCCGTGCAGGCCGCCCAGTGGCTGCATGGCCGCGTGCGTGGCTCGCTGCAGACCGACAGCCGGCGGGTGAGCACGGGGGATGGCTTCATTGCCTGGCCCGGTGCGGCGCGCGATGCGCGCCAGTTCGTGCCGACCGCGCTGGCCCAGGGTGCGCTGGCCTGTCTGGTCGAGCGCGGTGGCGTCGAGGCCTACGGCTTTGCCGATGAGCACATTGCGGCCTACACCGACCTGAAGGCCGCCAGCGGCCCGATCGCTGCGGCCTATTACGAGCAGCCTTCGCAGCAGATGGATGTGCTGGCCGTTACCGGGACCAATGGCAAGACGTCCATCAGCTGGTGGCTGGCCCAGGCGCTGCAAGCCCTGAGCCCGGCGCTGCCCTGTGGCCTGATCGGCACCCTGGGTGTGGGCCGTGTGCCAGCGCGGGGCGCAGCCGAAGACCAGGCCATCGTGAGCACCGGCCTGACCACGCCCGACCCGGTGCTGCTGCAGCAGACGCTGCGCCGTTTCGTCGACGAAGGCCTGGTCGCCTGCGCGATCGAGGCCTCGTCCATCGGCATTGCCGAACGGCGCCTGGATGGCACGCGCATCCGCACCGCCATCTTCACCAATTTCACGCAGGACCATCTGGACTATCACGGCAGCATGGATGCCTACTGGCAGGCCAAGGCTGAACTGTTCGACTGGCCGGGCTTGCGCGCCGCCGTCATCAATCTCGACGACGCGAAGGGCGTGGAGCTCGCTGCGGCGCTGACCTCTCGGGCGCTCGAGGTGTGGACGGTGTCCCTGCGGGCCGACGTCGGGGCACGCCTGCACGCACAGGACATCCGCATGGGAGAGCGCGGCGTGCAGTTCATGGTGTGCGAAGACGGCCTGAGCGTGCCGCTGACGACGCAGACCCTGGGCGACTACAACGTGAGCAATCTGCTGAGCGTGATTGCCACGCTGCGCACGCTGGGCGTTCCGCTGGTCGATGCGGTGCTCGCCTGTCACGAACTTCAGCCGGTGCCCGGGCGCATGGAATTCCAGGGCGGGGTCGGCCTGCCGCTGGCCGTGGTGGACTACGCGCACACGCCCGACGCACTGGCCCAGGTGCTGCAGGCCTTGCGCCCATTGGCCGAGCAGCGTGGTGGCCAGCTGTGGTGCGTGTTCGGCTGCGGCGGCGACCGCGATCCGCACAAGCGCCCGCTCATGGGGGCCGCAGCACGCCATGCCGACCGCGTGGTGCTGACCAACGACAACCCGCGCAGCGAGTCGCCCGAGGCCATCGTGGCGCAGATCCGTCCGGGTCTGGCGGGCCATGGCGCAGTGCGGATCGAACTGGATCGGGCGCAGGCCATCGCCCTTGCGCTGGGCCAGGTCGATGCGCGCGATGTGGTGCTGGTGGCCGGCAAGGGCCACGAGGATTACCAGGAGACGGCCGGCGTGCGCCGGCCCTTCTCCGACCGGCAGCAGGTGGAAATGGCGCTGCAAGCGCGCCGGACGGGGGTGGCTTCATGAGCGCCCACACCATCATGTTCAACCTGCAGCAGGCCCTGCCCTGGCTGGCCGGTGCGCGCCTGGTCGGCGACGGGCTGGTGGGAGTGCAGCGCGTGCACAGCGATACACGCACCCTGCAGCATGGCGATCTGTTCGTGGCGCTGCAGGGTGAGCGTTTCGATGGCAACACCTTCCTGGCCCAGGCGCAGCATGCCGGCGCCGTGGCTGCGCTGTGTAGCGACGAGGCGGCACTGCGCGCCAGCGGCCTGAGTGGCTTGGTCGTGCCAGACAGCAAGCGGGCGCTGGGACAGCTGGCCACGGGCTGGCGTGCGCAGTTCAAGCTGCCGCTGATCGCCGTGACCGGCAGCAACGGCAAGACCACGGTGACGCAGATGGTCGCGGCCATCCTGCGCGCCTGGAGACCGCAGGCCACGCTGGCCACCGAAGGCAACCTCAACAACGAGATCGGCGTGCCGCTGACGCTGCTGCGTCTGCGCAGTACGCACCAGTTGGCGGTGGTCGAGCTCGGCATGAACCACCCGGGCGAGATCGCCCAGCTGGCCGCCATGGTCCAGCCCACAGTGGCACTGGTCAACAACGCCCAGCGCGAGCATCTGGAGTTCATGGCCAGCATCGAAGCCGTGGCGCGCGAGAACGGCTCGGTGATTTCGTCGCTGGGGGGCAGTGGTACGGCTGTGTTCCCCGCTGACGACACCTACAGTGGTCTGTGGCACGAACTGGCGGGCCAGCGTCCGCAGCTCACCTTCGCGATCACGGCACAGGCCGATGCGGCCGATGTCAGCTGTGCAGCGCCCCAGTGGACGGGCGCGGCCTGGCAGGTGCAGGCGCGTACGCCGGCCGGGCCGCTGCTCTACACCTTGCGTGTCGCCGGCCTTCACAACGTCAAGAACTCGCTCGCTGCTGCTGCCTGCGCCCTGGCCGCCGGTGTGCCCCTGGCGCACATTGCGCTGGGGCTGGAGGCCTTCGAGCCGGTCAAGGGGCGCTCGCGGGCGCTGGCTCTGCAGTTCGGCAGTCGCACGCTGACCCTGGTGGATGACAGCTACAACGCCAACCCCGATTCTGTGCGTGCCGCCATCGACGTGCTCGCCGGTTTGCCCGGCCCGCGCCTGCTGGTGCTGGGTGACATGGGCGAGGTGGGGCACGAGGGTCCGCGCTTCCATGCCGAGGTCGGCGCCTATGCCCACGAATGCGGCATCGAGCATCTCTACGCCCTGGGCGAGCAGACCGCGCAGAGCGTGGCGCACTTCAAGGGTGCCCGTCATTTCGACGACGTCGAAGCCCTGAACGCTGCCGTGCTGCAGGCCCTGCCGACGCTGGCGAGCGTGGTGGTCAAGGGCTCGCGCTTCATGCGCATGGAGCGCGTCGTGCAAGCGGTGAGCGCGCATGCCGAACAGAACAAGGAAGAACATCATGCTGCCTAGCCTGGCCCAGTGGCTCCAGACCCTCTCGCCCGAATTCGGTTACTTCCGGGTCTTCCAGTACCTGACCTTCCGCGCCGTGATGGCGGCGCTCACCGCCTTGCTGATCGGCCTGCTGGCCGGGCCTTATGTGATCCGCCGCCTGACCGAACTCAAGATCGGCCAGCCGATACGCAGCTATGGCATGGAAACGCACCTCGCCAAGAGCGGTACGCCCACCATGGGCGGCGTGCTGATCCTGCTGGCCATCGGGATCTCCACCCTGCTGTGGTTCGATCTCTCCAACCGTTTCGTCTGGATCGTGCTGCTGGTCACCCTGGGCTTCGGCGCCATCGGCTGGGTGGACGACTGGCGCAAGGTGGTCAACAAGGACGCCGAGGGCATGCGTTCGCGCGAAAAGTATTTCTGGCAGTCGGTGATCGGCCTGATCGCCGCCTTCTATCTTGTCTTTGCGATTTCCGGCAGCAGCAACCAGGGCGTGTGGGAGTTATTCGTTACCTGGGTTCGTTCGGGGTTCTCGGTCGATCTGCCGGCGAAAGCCGGCCTGCTGCTTCCTTTCTTCAAGGAGGTCAGCTACCCGCTGGGCGTGATCGGCTTCGTCGTGCTGACCTATCTGGTCATCGTCGGCGCGAGCAATGCGGTGAACCTGACCGATGGCCTGGACGGTCTGGCCATCATGCCGGTGGTGATGGTGGGCTCGGCCCTGGGCGTGTTCGCCTACGTCACGGGCAGCTCGGTCTATTCCAAGTACCTGTTCTTCCCGCATATTCCCGGTTCGGGCGAGCTGTTGATCTTCTGCGCCGCCATGGCGGGCGCCGGCCTGGCTTTCCTCTGGTTCAACGCGCACCCGGCCCAGGTCTTCATGGGTGACGTCGGCGCGCTGGCCCTGGGCGGCGCCCTGGGCACCATCGCCGTGATCGTGCGCCAGGAGATCGTGCTGGCCATCATGGGCGGCATCTTTGTGGCCGAGGCGGTGTCGGTGATGCTGCAGGTCAGCTACTTCAAGTACACCAAGCGCAGGTATGGCGAGGGCCGTCGCATCCTGAAGATGGCGCCGCTGCACCACCACTTCGAGAAGAGCGGCTGGAAGGAGACGCAGGTGGTCGTGCGTTTCTGGATCATCACCATGCTGCTGTGTCTGGTGGGACTGTCGACTTTGAAATTGCGATGAACGAGAACGAAGCCTCTCCCCCCGGCGAAGTGCCTGCACCGGTCCCGGAGCAGCTGTTGCCGCAGCCCGCGCCGCCGATGCCGGCGGCGGATACCCTGCCGGCGATGCTGCAGGACGCCGCGGAGCCGGAACCCCCGCCCCAGCCGTCTGAGGCGCCCGTGACACCGGCGGGCAAGGGCGCGCCTCGCCCCCTGCCCGAGACCCTGACCGCAGCACAGGATGCCAAGGCCTTCGTGGCCCAGCTCTTTGCCGATGCCGCACCCGCGGAGTCGGCCGCGGCGACCGAGCTCCCAGCCGACCTGAGTCCGCAGAGCGAGGCCGTCGAGCAAGCCGAGGAGCCCGATGCGCTTGTGCCGCCGACGGGTTCCATGCTGCAAGGCCAGCAGGTACTCATCCTGGGACTGGGTGCCTCGGGTCTGTCCATGGCGCGCTGGTGTGCGCGTCAGGGGGCCCACGTGACGGTGGCCGATACCCGCGAGACCCCGCCCCAACTGGCGCAGCTGCAGGCAGAGTTGCCGCAGGTGAGCTTCCACGCTGGCGCCTTCGGGCCCGAGCTGATCGAGGGGCAGGACATCCGTGCCGTTTTCAAGAGCCCCGGCCTGTCTCCGGCCATGGTGGCGCCGGTCTGGCAGGCTGCGCAGGCCATCGGTCTGTGGTCGGGTGGCGAGCTCGACCTGTTCGCGCGGGCCCTGCAGGACTTGCGGGCCGAGCGCGGCTATGCGCCCAAGGTGCTGGCGATCACGGGCACGAATGGCAAGACGACCACGACCGCCCTCACCGGACAACTCGTCGCCCACGCGGACAAGACCGTTGCCGTGGCGGGCAACATCGGCCCCAATATGCTCGATGTGCTGGCCGGGCACCTTGATGCGGGCACGCTGCCTGAGGTCTGGGTGCTGGAGCTGTCCAGCTTCCAGCTCGATGGCGTGCAGGGCTTCGAGCCTACGGCGGCTGCGGTGCTGAACCTGACGCAGGATCATCTGGACTGGCACGGCAGCATGGACGCCTACGGGGCTGCCAAGGCGCGCATCTTCGGCCGACAGGGCCTGCTGGTGCTCAACCGCGATGATCCGGCGGTGATGGCCCTGCTGCCGGAGCCGGTGCGCGTCAAGTTGCAGAAGCCTCAGGCGCGTGAGTATGTGAGCTTCGGGCTCGAGATGCCGCAACGTCCGGGCGACTATGGCATCGAGATGGTCAATGGCATGGCGTGGCTGGTGCGGGCGGTGGAGGCCGACGAGACGCAGAAACGCAAGCGTGGTGAAGAGGTGGAGTTGTTCATCCAGCGCCTGATGCCGGCCGACGCGCTGCGCATCCGCGGCCGCCACAACGCCACCAATGCCTTGGCGGCGCTGGCGCTGGCGCAGGCGGCGGGCTGCGCTCTGGGCCCCATGCTCTACGGACTGCGCGAGTACCGCGGTGAGCCGCATCGCGTGGAACCCGTGGCCATCGTGGACGAGGTGGAATATTTCGACGACAGCAAGGGCACCAATGTCGGTGCCACCGTGGCCGCCCTGACCGGCCTGGGAGCGGAACGGCGCATCGTCGTGATCCTGGGTGGCGAGGGCAAGGGCCAGGACTTCACGCCGCTCTTCGCGCCGGTGCAGCGTTATGCGCGGGCGGTCGTGCTGATCGGGCGCGATGCGCCCGCCATCCGTGCGGCGGTGCAGGGGACGGGCGTGCCCTTGTTCGATGCCGCAGCGCTGCCCGAGGCGGTGGGGCTGGCCCGCCAGCAAGCCAGGGCAGGGGACGCCGTGCTCCTGTCGCCGGCCTGCGCCAGCTTCGACATGTTCAAGGACTACGAACACCGGGCCAGAGTCTTCGTTGAGGCGGTGCACGCACTGTCGAACGAGGGAGGGCTGGCATGACCGCTCTTGCGCAGCGGGTCAGGGGCTGGTTCGGCGGTGGGCCGGCGGCCGATGTGCTGCCCGTGCGCCTGGGGCCGCAGGGCTACAGCCGCAGCGGCAACCACCCGGTGCGCCTGTCCGACTTCGATCACGCCCTGGTGTGGGTGGTGGTCGCCCTGCTGGCCTGGGGCCTGGTGATGGTGTACTCGGCCTCCATCGCCTTGCCGGACAACCCCAAGTTCGGGCGCTATGCCCACACGCACTTCCTGATGCGCCATCTGCTGTCGCTGGTGGTGGCTTTTGTGGCGGCGCTGATTGCCTTCCAGATTCCCATGGCCAAGTGGGAGAAGCTGGCGCCCTGGCTATTGCTGGTCGCGCTGGTCCTGCTGGTGGCCGTGCTGATCCCCGGGATCGGCAAGGGTGTGAACGGCGCGCGTCGCTGGATCGCCCTGGGCATCACCAACTTCCAGCCTTCGGAGCTGGCCAAACTGGCCGTGCTGCTCTACGCCGCCGACTACATGGTGCGCAAGATGGACGTGAAGGAGCATTTCTTCCGCGCGGTGGCACCCATGGGCGCAGCCGTGGCGTTGATCGGCCTGCTGCTGCTGGCTGAGCCTGACATGGGCGCCTTCTTGGTGATTGCCGTGATCGCCATGGGCATCCTGTTCCTGGGCGGGGTGAACGCCCGCATGTTCTTCCTGATCGCCGCCATCCTGCTGGTGGCCTTCGTGCTGATGATCGCACTGAGCGAGTGGCGGCGCGAACGCATCTTTGCCTACCTCGACCCCTGGGACGAGCGTCACACCCTGGGCAAGGGCTACCAGCTCTCGCACTCGCTGATCGCCTTCGGGCGCGGCCAGATCTTTGGCGTGGGCCTGGGCGGCAGCGTCGAGAAGCTGCACTGGCTGCCCGAGGCGCACACCGACTTCCTGCTCGCCGTGATTGGCGAGGAGTTCGGCCTGCTGGGCGTGCTGACCATCATCACCCTGTTCTTCTGGCTGACCCGGCGCGTCATGCACATCGGCCGCCAGGCCATCGCCCTGGACCGCGTCTTCGCCGGTCTGGTGGCGCAGGGGGTGGGCGTGTGGATCGGCTTCCAGGCCTTCATCAATATGGGCGTGAACCTGGGTGCCCTGCCGACCAAGGGGCTGACCCTGCCCTTCATGAGTTATGGGGGATCGGCCATCCTGATGAACATGGTGGCTGTGGCCATCGTGTTGAGAATCGATTACGAAAACCGGCAACTGATGCATGGAGGGCGCTCATGAGCAAGTGCGCACTCGTGATGGCGGGGGGCACGGGCGGGCACATCTTCCCGGGCCTGGCCGTGGCCGAAGCCCTGCGCGAAAAGGGCTGGCGTGTGCACTGGCTGGGCAACCAGGCCGGCATGGAAGGCCGTCTGGTGCCGCCGCGCGGCTTCACCTTCGAGTCCATCGACTTTGGCGGCGTACGCGGCAAGGGGCCGCTCACACTGGCCTTGCTGCCGCTGCGCCTGCTCAAGGCTTTCTGGCAGAGCATCCAGGTGGTACGCCGCGTGCAACCCGATGTACTCATTGGCCTGGGCGGCTACATCACCTTCCCCGCCGGCATGATGGGCGTGCTGCTGGGCAAGCCCCTGGTCTTGCACGAGCAGAACTCGGTCGCCGGTCTGGCCAACAAGGTGCTGGCGGGTGTGGCCGACCGCGTCCTGACCGCCTTCCCGAAGGTGATGGGCAAGGGCCAGTGGATCGGCAACCCCCTGCGTGCCGCCTTCCTGCAGCAGCCTCCCCCTGCCGAACGCTTTGCCGGCCGCAGCGGGCCGCTGCGCCTGCTCGTGGTCGGCGGCAGCCTGGGCGCGAAGGCATTGAACGACGTGGTGCCGCGAGCGCTCGCCTTGATTCCGCCCGAGCAGCGACCGCAGGTCATCCACCAAAGCGGCGCGTCGCAGATCGATGCGCTGCGCAGCAACTATGCAGCGGCCGGCGTGTCGGCCGAGCTGACGCCCTTCATCGAGGACGCGGCACAGGCGTTTGCCTACGCCGATCTGGTGCTCTGCCGCGCCGGGGCCAGCACCGTGACCGAGATTGCCGCTGTCGGCGCTGCCGCGGTGTTTGTGCCCTTCCCGGCGGCGGTGGACGACCACCAGACCAGCAATGCGCGTTTCCTGGTGGACCAGGGCGCGGGGCTGCTGCTGCCCCAGAAAGAGATGACGACTGAAGGACTGGCCGAGCTCTTGCAGAAGCTCGACCGCAGCACGCTGCTGCGCTGGGCCGAGCAGGCGCAGAGCCAGGCCAAGACCGGGGCCACCGCACAGGTGGTCGCCGCCTGCGAGGAACTCGTACGATGAAACACGCCATCAAGAAAATCCATTTTGTGGGCCTGGGCGGCGCCGGCATGTCCGGCATCGCCGAGGTGCTGCACAACCTGGGCTACGGCATCTCGGGCTCGGACCTCAGTGACAGCGCCACGCTGCGTCGTCTGGCGGCGCTGGGCATCCGCACCTGTGTGGGCCATGCGGGCAGCCATATCGAGGGGGCTGACGCCGTCGTCACCTCCACCGCCGTCAAACCCGACAACCCCGAGGTGCTGGCCGCGCGCGAGAAGAAGATCCCCGTGGTGCCGCGCGCCGTGATGCTGGCCGAACTGATGCGCCTGAAACAGGGCATCGCGATCGCCGGCACCCATGGCAAGACCACCACCACCAGCCTGGTGGCCAGCGTGCTGGCCGAGGCCGGGCTGGACCCGACCTTCGTCATCGGTGGACGCCTCAACAGCGCGAATGCGAATGCGCGTCTGGGCAGTGGCGACTACATCGTGGTCGAGGCCGACGAGAGCGACGCCTCCTTCCTCAACCTGCTGCCGGTAATGGCCGTCGTGACCAATATCGACGCCGACCACATGGAAACCTACGGGCATGACTTCGGCAATCTCAAGAAGGCCTTCGTCGACTTCCTGCACCGCATGCCCTTCTACGGCACGGCCATCCTGTGCACCGACGACGCGGCCGTGCGCGAGATCGTGCCGGAGGTGAACTGCCCCATCACCAGCTACGGCTTCAACGAGGATGCGCAGGTGCGCGCCGTGAATGTGCGCGCGGTGGGCGGTCAGATGCATTTCACCGTACAGCGGCGCAATGGCGTGGTGCTGCCTGACCTGGACGTGGTGCTCAATCTGCCGGGCCGCCACAACGTGCTCAACGCCCTGTCGGCGATTGCGGTCGCGGCCGAGCTGGATGTCGCTGACGCGGCGCTGCTCAAGGCCCTGGCCGAGTTCAAGGGCGTGGGCCGGCGTTTCCAGCGCTACGGCGAGGTGTCGGCCAAGGGCGGCGGCAGTTTCACGCTGATCGACGACTACGGGCACCACCCGGTGGAGATGGCGGCCACGCTGGCCGCGGCGCGCGGCGCCTTCCCCGGGCGGCGTCTGGTGCTGTCCTTCCAGCCGCACCGCTACACGCGCACGCGCGACTGTTTCGAGGATTTCGTCAAGGTCATCGCCGACGCCGACGCCGTGCTGCTGGCCGAGGTCTATGCCGCGGGCGAAGCGCCCATCGTGGCGGCCGACGGCCGCAGCCTGGCGCGCGCACTGCGCGTGGCGGGCAAGCTGGAGCCGGTGTTCGTGGACGACATCGCGGCCATGCCGCAGGCGATTCTGGACAACGCGCGTGATGGCGATGTCGTCATGTGCATGGGGGCGGGCTCCATCGGTGGGGTGCCGGCCAAGGTGGTTGAACTGCAAGGCAAGAAGTGAGCAAGGAAGCTGTGAATCTCGGAAAAGTGGCGGTCCTGATGGGCGGGTCTTCCGCCGAGCGCGACATCTCGCTGATGTCGGGGGGCGGGGTGCTCAAGGCACTGCAATCGCGCGGGGTGGATGCCCACGCCTTCGATCCGGCACAGCGCGATCTGTCGGAGCTCAAGCGCGAAGGTTTTTCGTGCTGCTTCATCGCGCTGCATGGCCGCTTCGGCGAGGACGGTACGGTGCAGGGCGCGCTGGAGCTGCTGGGCATCCCCTACACCGGCTCGGGCGTGTTGGCGTCTGCCATCGCCATCGACAAGGTCATGACCAAACGCATCTGGTTGGCCGAGGGGCTGCCCACGCCGCCGTGGCGCAAGGTGGCCAGCGCCGAGGCCGCGCGGGCCGCCTTCTCGGCTCTCGGCGGGCCCATGATCATCAAGCCCGCACGCGAGGGCTCGTCCATCGGTCTGACCAAGGTGTTGACGGCCGACGAGTGCGATGCCGCCTACGCCCGGGCGGCGCAGGTCGATGAGCAGGTGCTGTGCGAGCAGTTCATCAGCGGCGAGGAGGTCACCGTGCCGGTGCTGGGCAGCGGGGCGCAGGCGCGCGCGCTGCCGGTGATCCGTATCGTGGCACCTGACGGCAACTACGACTACCAGAACAAGTACTTCACCGACGACACGAAATACCTCGTGCCCTGCGGCCTGCCAACGGGCGAGGAAGAGCAGATCCAGCAGATCGTGCTGCGCGCCTACCAGGTGCTGGGGTGCCGCGGCTGGGCCCGCGCCGACGTGATGATCGACGCGCGCACGCGCAAGCCCTGGCTGCTGGAGATCAACACTTCACCGGGCATGACCGGGCATTCGCTGGTACCCATGTCGGCCAAGGCCGCAGGGATCAGCTACGAAGATCTTTGTGTGCGGCTGCTGGAGTCGGCCGCACTCGAGCACGGAGGCGTGCACGCATGAACCCCGGCCTGTCCGTCCCCCTCGACGTCAAGCTCATGAACCTGACAGCCAATCTGCTGCTGCTGGGCTTCATGCTGCTGGCGCTGGGCACGGGCGGGCGCTGGCTGATGCAGCACCCTGTGTTCGCGATTCGCGGCCTCACGGTGCTGGGCGATATCAGCCACACCAGCGCGCTGACGCTGCGCGCGCACGTGGGCTCGCAGCTCAAGGGAACGTTTCTCACGGTGGACCTGAACGCCGTGCGCCTGGCCTTCGAATCCGTGCCCTGGGTGCGGCGCGCCGTGGTGCAGCGTGAGTTCCCCAATCGGCTGCGCGTGATCCTGCAGGAGCATCAGGCGGTGGCGTACTGGGGCGAGGAGGGCGAGTCCACGCTGGTCAACAGCCACGGCGAAGTCTTCGAGGCCAATCTCGGCGAGATCGAGCAGGACGAAATGCCGCGCCTGGACGGCCCGGTGGAGCAGTCGGCCCAGGTCTTGGTCATGTACCGGGCCCTCTTGCCCCTGTTCGAGGCGCTGGACTTGCCCCTGGGGCAGCTGGCGCTCAGCGGACGCGGCAACTGGCAGTTGCATCTGGCCAGCGGGGCCCGTCTTGAACTGGGCAGCGGTGGCGTGCCGGAAGTCACGGCACGCGCGCGGCAGTTTCTTGGCACCGTGGCGCAGGTCGCGGCACACCACGGGCGCAAGCTCGACGCGCTGGAAGGCGCCGACCTGCGCTATGCGCAGGGCTATGCACTGCGCCTGCGCGGCGTGAGCACCGTGACGGCGCAAGGCCCGGCCAGAAAAAACTAGGAACAAGCAGGACCATCGACATGGCAAAAGAGTACAAGGATCTGGTCGTCGGCCTCGACATCGGCACCGCCAAGGTGATGGTGGTGGTGGCCGAGGTGTTGCCGGGCGGGGAGCTCAAGCTGGCTGGTCTGGGCGTGGCGCCCAGCAACGGCTTGAAACGCGGCGTGGTGGTGAACATCGACGCCACCGTGCACAGCATCCAGCAGGCGCTGAAAGAGGCCGAGCTGATGGCTGACTGCAAGATCACCCGGGTTTACACCGGTATCACGGGCAGCCACATCCGCGGCATCAACTCGAGCGGCATGGTCGCCGTGAAGGACCGCGAGGTCAACGCCGCTGACGTCGCCCGGGTGGTGGAAACGGCCAAGGCCATCAACATCTCTTCCGACCAGCGCCTGCTGCTGGTCGAGCCGCAGGAATTCATCATCGATGGCCAGGATGTGCGCGAACCCATCGGCATGAGCGGCATCCGCCTGGAAGCCCGGGTCCACATCGTGACCGGCGCACAAAGCGCGGCCGAAAACATCATCAAGTGCGTGCGCCGTTGCGGCCTGGAGGTGGAGCAGCTCATGCTCAACCCGCTGGCCTCCAGCCTCTCCGTGCTGACCGAGGATGAGCGCGAACTGGGCGTGGCCTGCGTGGACATCGGCGCCGGCACCACCGACGTGGCCGTGTTCACGGGTGGCGCCATCCGCTACACCTCGGTGATACCGATTGCCGGCGACCTGATCACCAGTGACATCGCCATGGCCTTGCGCACGCCGACCAAGGACGCCGAGGACATCAAGGTCGAGAGCGGCTATGCCAAGCAGCTGCTGGCCGACCCGGACATCCAGGTCGAGGTGCCGGGCCTGGGCGACCGCGGGCCGCGCATGCTCAGCCGCCAGGCGCTGGCCGGCGTGATCGAGCCGCGCATCGAGGAGATCTTCTCGCTGGTGCAGCAGGTGCTGCGCGACTCGGGCTGCGAGGAGGTGCTCTCCTCGGGCATCGTGCTGACCGGCGGCAGTTCCATCATGCCCGGCATGGTGGAGCTGGGGGAAGACATCTTCCTCAAACCGGTGCGCCGCGGTGTCCCGAAGTACAGCGGCGCCTTGTCCGACATGGTGGGCCAGCCGCGTGCGGCCACCGTCATGGGCCTGCTCGAGGAGGCCCGCATGGCGCGCCTGCGGGGCTACAAGGTGTCGCAGAAACATGGTTCCATGAAGAACGCCATGGGACGCGTCAAGGACTGGTTCATCGGGAATTTTTAGGCTCACATCATGAAACACAGACTCTGGCTTGCGCGAGGCAGTCCGCATCAACAGCGGCGGTGCACGGGACCGCCTGGCTGAACGTTCAGCAAGACATCACATCGAGACATCAAGGCAAGGCAACTAAGGAGAAACACCATGGACGGCATCGAAATGTTTGAAGACGCAGCCTTCAATCTGGGCACCCAGATCAAGGTCATCGGCGTGGGCGGCGGGGGCGGTAACGCCGTCGAGCACATGATCGAGCGCGAAGTGCAGGGCGTAGAGTTCATCTGCGCCAATACCGACGCGCAGGCTCTGAGCCGCAGCAGCGCGCACAAGGTCATCCAGCTCGGGGGCAGCGGCCTGGGCGCGGGCAGCAAGCCCGAGAAGGGGCGTGACGCCGCCGAGCTGGCCGTGGAAGACATCCAGGCTGCCATCGCCGGCGCACACATGCTCTTCATCACCGCCGGTATGGGCGGCGGCACCGGCACCGGCGCCGCTCCCGTGATCGCCCGCGTGGCCAAGGAGATGGGCATCCTGACCGTGGGCGTGGTGACCAAGCCCTTCGACTGGGAAGGCGGGCGCCGCATGACCAATGCCGACGCCGGTCTGACGGAACTGGAAGCCAACGTCGACTCGCTGATTGTGGTGCTCAACGAGAAGCTGCAGGACGTGCTGGGCGACGACATCACCCAGGACGAGGCCTTCGCGCACGCCAACGATGTGCTCAAGAACGCCGTGGGCGGCATCGCCGAGATCATCAACGTACCCGGCCACGTGAACGTGGACTTCGAGGACGTGCGCACGGTCATGGGCGAACCCGGCAAGGCCATGATGGGCACGGCCGCGGCCAACGGCCCGGACCGTGCACGCATCGCCGCCGAGCAGGCTGTGGCCTGCCCGCTGCTCGAAGGCATCGACCTCTCGGGCGCCAAGGGCGTGCTGGTGCTGATCACCGCGGCCAAGGGCAGCCTCAAGCTGTCCGAGTCCAAGCTGGCGATGAACACCATCCGCGCCTACGCCTCGCCCGATGCGCATGTGATCTACGGCACCGCCTACGACGACAGCCTGGCCGACCAGATCCGCGTGACCGTGGTGGCCACCGGCCTGTCGCGCCAGGGCGTACGCCGCACCGCCCCGCCGCTGCAGGTACTCACCTCCACACTGCGAACCGGCACCGACAACGTGCCCTTCCAGGTGCCGACGCTGAACAACGCTGTGGCCCCAGGTGCGCTGCCGGGCACGGGCGCGCCGATGCACGGTGCGGCCCAGCCCGACTACAACGCCATGGCCACGCCCAGCGTCTGGCGCACGCGCGACCGCACCCAGGCGGCTGCCAAGGTGGACGCGCTGTCCTCAGGCGGCATGGATGACTTCGAGATTCCGGCCTTTTTGCGCAAGCAGGCTGACTGAGTGAGGTGACATGCGCCCCGCGGTCCGCAGCGGGGCGCCACTTGGTCTAGGATGGGCCGGCTTGCGCTGTCCGATGCCCAGGCGCAGCGCCGGGCGGCGGCGCCACCGGTCTCCTGGAGTGCACCACATGACAACGCAACGAACCCTCTTCACACTGGCTTCGGGCCTGGTCCTGCTGCTCGCGGCCTGTGCCCTGCCCACGGCCACCTTGCCCCAGGACACGGTGGTTGCCGTGACGCGTCAGCACGAACTGATCCGCTTCAGGGCAGATCGGCCGCAGCAGTTGCTCGAGCGTCGCGCGCTCAGCGGCCTGGCCCCGGGGGACAGCTTGCGCGGCATCGATTACCGCGTGTCACGTGGTGTGCTTTTCGCCGTGGCTGACAGCGGCCGGCTGTACACCGTCGACACGGCGCAGGCCCGTCTGATACCGGTGGCAGCAGCGCGGCCCCAGCCCTGGCCCGTGCAGGGAGACGTGAGCGGCTTCGATTTCAATCCCACGGTCGACCGCATCCGCGTGGTCAGCAGCAGCGCGCAGAACCTGCGCCTGCACCCCGAAACGAATGCTGTGGTGGACGGTGATGCCACCCAGCCCGGTGTGCAGCTCGACGGCGCCTTGCGTTACGTCGCCGGCGACCGCCATGCGGGTCGCACGCCCGAGATCGCGGGCGTGGCCTATAGCTACAACCAGAAGAACGAGAAGATCACCACCAACTACGCCATCGACCGCGCGCTGGGTGCGCTGCTCCTTCAGGGCTCGGCCGAAGGCGCCGAGCCGGTGGTCTCGCCCAACACGGGCCAGTTGCGCACCGTGGGTCTGCTGGGCACCGGCCCGCTGGCCGAGGCGCACTTCGATATTTCGGACATCGCCAACACGGCCCTGCTGGCGGCCCGCCCCGTCGGCCAGACGCAGACCCGTCTGTACCGGCTGGACCTGGCGAGTGGGCGCGCCACCGAGATCGGTCTGATCGGCCCGGGCGATCCCCTGGCGGGGCTGGCCATTGCGCCCTGACGGCATGACGCTGCGCCTGTCCCCCTTCCTGTTTTCGCTGGCCTGGCTACTGGCCAGCCCTGCCCATGCCGGCACCCTGTTGGTGGACGTGCGCGATGATGCCGCCCGGCCTCTTCCCGGGGCCGTGGTGTTTCTGGAGTCGGCGCAGGCTCGTCGTCTGGCACGCCCGCTGGACAAGGCGGAAATGGGGCAGGCCGGCAAGCAGTTCGTGCCGCCGGTTCTGGTGGTCACGACCGGGACCGCGGTCGATTTCCCCAACCGGGACACGGTGCGACACCACGTCTATTCCTTCTCGCCGGTCAAGAAGTTCGAGCTCAAGCTGTACATCGGCACCCCGAGCCAGCCAGTGCTGTTCGACCAGCCCGGCATCGCCGTGCTGGGCTGCAACATCCATGACCACATGGTGGGCTGGGTCGTGATCGTCGACACGCCGTATTTCGGCCGCACGGCCGAGCAGGGCCAGCTCGTGCTCGACAAGCTGCCGCCCGGAACCTACCGCCTGCGTAGCTGGCATCCCGGCCTGCCCGTGGGGGCGGCCGCGCTGGACCAGGCCGTGACCGTGCCGTCCGAAGGCCAGCTCGCCGTGACAGTCCGCATGACAGGTGTGCGGCCATGAGCTTCACCTTCGACCGGCGCAGCCTGATCACGCGGCTGGTCGGCCTGTCTCTTTTGCTGCTGCTCTTCGTGCAGCTGGCCGGCTTCTTCGTGGTGCGCGACAGCATCGCCCGCAACGCCCGTATGCAGATCGCGCGCGAATTCGACACCGGTGAGAAAGTCTGGTTGCGCCTGCTCGACCAGAACGCCGAGAAGTTGCGTCAGAGCGCCGCCCTGCTGGCGGCGGATTACGGCTTCCGCTCGGCGGTCAGCTCGGACGACCTGGACACCATCGCCTCGGCGCTGGAAAACCACGGGCAGCGCATCGGCGCGGCCATGACGGCACTGCTGGACACCGGGCTCAAGGTGCGCGCAGTCAGCGCCGATACGCCCGGTGCCGACCTGTCGGCCATCCTGGGCCGTTTGGGCCCGTCCCTGGCCGAGCCCTCGCAGGGCGGGCGCATCGTCGTGGTCGCGGGCCAACCCTACCAGCTGGTCATGGTGCCGATGCGCGCACCGCTGGTGGTGGGCTGGGTGCTGATGGGTTTCCCCGTGGGCGCCCCGCTGGCCGAGGAGATGCAGAGCCTGCTCGGGGTGCAACTGGTGCTGCAAGTGCGGCGGGCCGATGGCAGCCTGGCGGCGCCGGTCAGTACGCTGCCGCCACAGGCCCTGCAGATGCTGCAGGGCATGAAGGGCGAGGTGCGCGAACTGGAGGTGAGCGGCTCGACCCTGCTGGTGCGCGAGATCCGGCTCGACGCCGTCGGCGGCGAGACCCGCGTGCTGCTGCTGCGCTCGATGGACGACGTGGTGGCGCCCTATCGGTATCTGCAGCTCCTGCTGGCGGTGATCACCGTGGGGGGCGTGCTGCTGTTCGCCTTGGGCAGCGGCCTGATGGCACGGCGCCTGACCACGCCCCTGCGCTCCCTGCTGGTGGCCACGCAGCGGCTCTCGCGCGGGGACTACAGCGTGCCGCTGGAAGACGTCGAGCGGCGTGACGAGATCGGCAAGCTGGCGCAATCCTTCGACCGCATGCGCGTGGACATCGCAGCGCAGCAGGCCGAGATCCGCCACCTGGCCTACTGGGACCGGCTGACCGGCCTGCCCAACCGGGAAAACTTCCGCGAATCGGTGCAGCAGGCCATCAGCAGCAGCGCGCCCGGGGGCGAGCTGGCCATCATCACCCTGGACCTGGACCGTTTCAAGAACGTCAACGACGTGCTGGGTTACGCCTTCGGCGACCAGCTGCTCAAGACCGTGGCCGGCAAGCTGGCCGATGTGCTGGGCGACACGTCGGGCATGGTGGCGCGCCTGGGCGGCAATGAGTTCGCGCTGTTGCTGGAGCCGGGCAACCCGGCGCAGGCCACCGAACTGGCGGCGCGGGTGGCCCGCAGCCTGGAACTGCCGCTGGCCCTGGCCGAGCAGGCCGTGGACCTGAGCGCGGGCATCGGCATCGCCTGCTGGCCCGCCGATGCGCAGGATGTGGACACCCTGCTGAGTCGCTCCGAGATCGCCATGTACGTGGCCAAGCGCAAGCTCGAAGGGCCTTTGCGTTATGACCCGGCCTACGATTCCGCCAGCACACAGACCCTGTCGCTGCTGACCGAGTTGCGCCGTGCCGTGGACCAGGGCGAGTTGCGCCTCTTCCTGCAGCCCAAGGTGACCCTGGCCGACGGCGCAACGCATGCGGCCGAGGCGCTGGTGCGCTGGGAGCACCCGCAGCGTGGCCTGGTGCCGCCCATGCAGTTCATTCCTTTTGCCGAGCAGACCGGCTACATCCGCCAGCTCACGCTCTGGATGTTCGAGGAGACCGCACGCCTGCTGGCCACGCCCGCTGCCGCGGGCCTGAGGGTGTCGGTCAACCTGTCCACGCGCGATCTGCTGGACCTCCAGCTCAGCGCCCGGCTGGGGCGCCTGCTGGAACTGCACGGCGTGCCGGCCTCGGCCTTCTGCCTGGAGATCACCGAGAGCGCGATCATGGACGACCCGCAGCGCGCCGAGGCCATGCTCAACCGCCTGTCCGAGCAGGGCTTCAAATTGTCGATCGACGACTTCGGCACCGGCTACTCCTCCCTGGCCTATCTCAAGCGCCTGCCCGTGGACGAGCTCAAGATCGACAAGTCCTTTGTGATGGGCATGGAGACCGACGCGGACGACGCCATCATCGTGCGCTCCACCATCGACCTGGCCCACAACCTGGGCCTGAGCGTGGTGGCCGAGGGCGTGGAAAACGCCGTCATCCTGGAGCGCCTGCGCGCCCTGGGTTGCGATGAAGTGCAGGGCTATCACATCAGCCGGCCAATGCCCGCACCAGCCTTCATGGCATGGATGGGAAAGTAGAATCAGGCCCATGCTGCAGCAACGTACCCTCAAGTCCCTGACCCGTGCCGTGGGCGTGGGCCTGCACAGCGGCCAGCGCGTGGAAATCACGTTGCGACCGGCGCAGGCCGACACCGGCATCGTGTTCCGGCGCGTGGACCTGCCCCAGCCGGTGGACATCCCGATGTCGGCCATGGCCGTCACGGATACGCGTCTGGCCTCCACCCTGTCCAACGGCGACGCCAAGGTCCACACCGTGGAGCACCTGATGTCCGCCTGTGCCGGCCTGGGGATCGACAACCTCTACGTCGACATCACCGCCGAAGAAGTTCCCATCCTCGACGGTTCCGCCGCCTCCTTTGTGTTCCTGCTGCAGAGCGCCGGCATCGAGCTGCAGAACGCGCCGCGCCGTTTCATCCGCGTCACCAAGCCCATCGAGGTGCGCGAGGGCGTGGGTGCCGGCCAGAAGTGGGCGCGGCTCGATCCCTACCACGGCTACAAGCTGAGCTTCGAGATCGACTTCGACCACCCGGCGGTGGACTCCACCGGCCAGCGCGTAGAGTTCGACATGAGCGTGCACAACTACTCGCGCGACATCGCGCGCGCGCGCACCTTCGGATTCACCAAGGATGTGGAGATGATGCGTGCCAACGGCCTGGCCCTGGGCGGCGGGCTGGACAACGCCATCGTGATGGACGACTACAAGGTGCTCAATGCCGGCGGTCTGCGCTACGACGACGAGTTCGTCAAGCACAAGATTCTCGACGCCATGGGGGACCTCTACATCCTGGGCAAGCCGCTGCTGGCCGCCTACAGCGCCTTTCGCTCCGGCCATGCGCTCAACAACAAGCTGCTGCGCGAACTGCTGAGCCGTGTCGACGCCTGGGAAACCGTGACCTTCGACAACGAGAAGCTCGCACCCAAGGGTTTCTCTCAACCGGCGCGGGCCTGGTAAGGAAGCGTTCTGCCATGCTGCTGTTTCGCTGGCTCATCCTGCTGCTGCTGATCGGCTCGGCCGTCTGCTTCGCCTTTTACGCCGGCACCGGCCAGGTGCGTTTCAAACGCTGGGGGCTGCTCGCGCTGAAGTGGGCCCTGATCGCCGGCTTCGGTTTTTTTGCCGTGCTGATCCTCGAACGCATCGCCTAGGGCCTGTTCGCACTCGAGAAATCAGTGTGAACAGGCACCTAGGTGCCGCGGCGGCGCACCGTGGAATACGGATCGGGCGAGCCGCTTTTTTTGGGCTCCTCATCGCGCGTCTTGACGGCATCGAGTTCGTTGAAGACCGAAGGCATCTGGCTGTCCTGGAACGCCACCGAGTCCTCCCACATCGCCCAATCCGATTCCTCGTTGCCCTCGCTCACGTCGGGCAGGGGCGGCGGTGCGGGAGGCATGCCCGCGCGTGCCGAGGCTGCGCTGGGTGCAGAGGGCCGGGGCAGAGGCGCCGTGTCCGGCCGGGCGGGCCTGGCCGTGCTGGCGGGCTTCGGTGCGGACTTGAAGAACTTGAACATGCGCGTGTCCTGGGTGCTTGACGCTTTGAATGATCACAATTTAGCGCGCGTGACGGTTTGTGACAAGTCGGTGGCGCACATCCCCGTGAAAGAATGCCAGGAATCTCTCATTTCTGCAGGACCACCCGGAAGTTCGCAGGGCGCGTGAAGCCCCGGTAAAGTCGCGCCAGCCCTCTTTCAAGCCGTCGCGCGTGCAGCACAATGCAGGCAAGGGGGCAAGGCTCGATGGGCGCGGGACACTACATTCAAGATCTTTGCAGGAACTGCTGGCGCATCATGGTCACTGACCTGATGCTGTTTCGCCGGTTTCCCCGCCTGGCGCTGGCGGCCGTGGCCATCGTGCTGGTGCCGGCCGCTTACGCGCTGATCTACCTTTCCAGCGTGTGGGACCCAAACGCCAAGACCATCGACCTGCCCGTGGGCATCGTCAACCTGGACCAGGGCTCGGTCTACAAGGGGCGTGCCAGCAACGTCGGCGCCGAGCTGGTGCAGGAGCTGATGCGGTCGGCTGAGTTCGGTTTCCGCACCCTCGAAGACGCTGAAACTGCCCGGCAGGGCGTCAAGCTCGGAAGGCTCGCCTTCGCCGTCATCATTCCGTCCGACTTCAGCGCCAGTGCACTGCCAGGCACCCTGCCCGGCGGCGGCAAGGTCGTGGTGGTGCTGTCCGAGGGCAACAACTACGCAGCCGCTGGTATTGCGCGGCGATTTGCCAGCGAACTTGGGCATCAGGTCAACGAGGCCCTGAATGAACAACGCTGGGAGCAGGTGCTGGTCTCGGCGGACGGCTCGGGCAAGAGCCTGGACATGCTGCGCGCTGGCATGGCCCAGTTGCGCACTGGCGCCAGGACCTATAACGAAGGCATGGTCCGCTACAACGGCATGGCGGCCCAACTGGTGGAAGGCTTCAAGCAGGTCGGGGCCAGCGCACGCGGCATGGAGCCGAGGTTGCCCGCCGAGACCGAGCTCAAGGCCTTGCGCAACGGCACGCAGCGTCTGACCCAGCGTCAGCGGGAGATGGGGGGGGGGCTGGAGAAGTTGCAGCTCGGCGCGGACCGTCTGACCACGGGTGCTTCGCAGCTGCAGGAGGAAACGGCCGGCCTGCCCTTCGTGGGCGAGAAGATTGCCGAGAGTGCCGGCCAGATTGCCGCCGGCGGCAAGCAGTTGTCCGAGGGTCTGGGTAGCGCACAGGACGCGAACACGCAACTGGTGCGTGGCGCGGCCCGGATCGAGGAAGGCACGGCTCGCCTGACCGAGGGCATGGGGCAGCTCGCCGACAACCTGCGCACCCTGTCCGAGCGGCTCCCCGAAGATGCCAGGCTGGATGCCTTTGCGCGCGGTGGTGACGAACTGGTCCGGGCCGCCGCCAAGCTGCGCAGCGGGATCGAACTGGTCGAATTGGCGTTGCCGGCCACGGCGGGCAAGCTCGATGGCAGCGCCCGCGGCCTGGCTGATTCGGTGGAGCCGGTGCTGGAGGTGCTGGCCCCGGTGCCCAATAACGGCAGCGCCTTTGCGCCGAACATGATCGCCATGGCCCTGTGGCTGGGGGCGGTGATGTCGGTCTATCTTTTCAATATGCGCCAGCTCAGCGATGCGCACGCCCAGGCCTCGCCGCTGGCCAAGAGCCTGGGGCGCTATGCGGTTCCCGCCCTGCTGGTGACGTTGCAGACCGGACTGACCGTACTGGTGCTGCGCTACGGCCTGGGCGTGGTGGTGCCCGATGCGCTGAGCTTCGGCCTGATCGTGCTGACGGCGGGCCAGGCTTTCCTGGCCATCGTGATGTTGCTCTTGCGTGCCTTCGGCGAAGTGGGCAAGCTGCTCGTCATCCTGCTGCTGACCTTGCAGCTCGCGGCCGGCGGCGGTGTGATGCCGATCGAACTGACGGCCGATTTCTTCCAGGTCGTGCACGACTGGCTGCCTTTCAGCTGGGTCGTCAAGGCTTTGCGTGCCAGCCTCTTTGACGCTTATGGCGGCGGCTGGCTGCGGGCCTGGCTGGAGGTGGGTATGACCGGCCTGTGTGCGCTGCTTCTCAGCAGCTTTGTGCGGCGCTGGGACACCGTGCCCGCGCGGGACTATCGGCCCGCCGTCGAGGTCTGAGGGCTGGCTGATCAGCGGCTGCGACCTGCCCGGTACATGCCGCTGGTGCTTCGGGTCAGCGCGGCCGCCTTGGCGATCTGGGCCTGGGCCGCGCCGGCATGGGCCTGTGTGATGGCGATGCCCAGCGCGTCGGCGGCGTCGGGGCCCGGCAGGCCGGGCAGCTTGAGCAGGCGCTTGACCATTTCCTGCACCTGGGCCTTCTGCGCGCGGCCGTGGCCCACCACCGCCTGCTTCATCTGCAGCGCGGTGTACTCGGCCACCGGCAGGTCGGCGGTCACCAGCGCTGTGACGCAGGCCCCGCGCGCCTGGCCCAGCAGCAGGGTGGATTGCGGGTTCACATTGACGAAGACGATCTCGACGGCAGCCGACTGCGGCTGGTAGCGCGCCACCACCTCGCGGATGCCATCGAACAGCACTTTCAGGCGAGCCGGCAACTCTCCCTGGGCAATATGCAGGGTGCTGATGGTGCCGCTGGCCACGTAGCTGAGCTGCTGCCCGGCGACGTCGATCACGCCAAAGCCCGTGGTGCGCAGGCCGGGGTCGATGCCGACGATTCTCACGGCAGTTCAGCGCGCCAGAGGCGGCCGGCGATGACGCTGGCGCGATCGGCCAGGTAGGGTGAGTTGGGCAGCTTTTCGTAATGGCGCGGGCGCGGCAGCATGACGGCCAGGCGCGCGGCTTCGTCGGCACTCAGGCGCGCTGCCGGCTTGCGGTAGTAATGCTGGGCAGCCGCCTCGGCGCCGAAGACACCTTCGCCCCACTCGACGTGGTTGAGATAGAGCTCCAGGATGCGTTGCTTGCTCAGCAGTTTCTCCAGCAGATAGGCCAGTACCAGTTCCTGGCCCTTGCGCAGCAGGGTGCGCTCCCCCGAGAGGAGCAGGTTCTTGGCCAGCTGCTGGGTGATGGTGGAGCCGCCAACGATCTTGGGCGGGCGCACGGTGCGCGCACCCTTGGCTGCCAATTGGGCCGCGCGCTCTTCGGCGGCGGTGTTCTTCTGCCAGGCTTTTTCCAGCGCGTCCCAGTCCACCCCCTCGTGCCAGGCAAAGCTGTCGTCCTCCGAGGCGATCACGGCGCGTTTGAGATGGTCGGAGATCTGCGCATAGTCCACCCACCGCTGGCGCCAGCGTAACGTGTCTTTTTCAGCCAGGATGCGCCAGGCCTCGGAGCGCTCGAAGGTGGTGGACTGCGGGTCCGTCACCGCCATCAGCGCGATGCGGGCGACGAAAAATAGCTGCAGCGCCAGCATGGCCAGCAGCAGCACGAAGAACCAGCGCAGCACCGCCTTCATGTCGGCCTTCAGGGCGCGCTGACGCGCGTCTCCAGCGTCTCATTGCGCGAGAACATGAAGCGCGAGACCACCACGATCTGGTCGGCTTCCTTGCGCATGCTCTGGGTGAAGCGGCCGAAGGGCGCCGCCGCGCGGGCGATCGCCTCGGCCCGGCGGTCCAGGATGCGGTTGCCGGAGCTCTGGGCGATCTCGGTGGAGACGACCTGGCCCTGGCGGTCCACCGTGACGACCATGGTCAGCTCGCCGTAGAGCTTCTTGCCGCCCGAGGACGGAAAATTCTCCGTCCCCTTGTCCTCGATGGCGCGGCGCAGGCGGTCGTAATAGATGGCGTACGCCTCCTCGCGCGTGGAGGGGCCGATATAGCGCTTGCGTGGCTTCTGGCTGTCCTGCTTGACACGGCGTTCGATCTCCGCCAGCTGCTTGAGCAGCAGGCGGCGCTTGGCCTCCTGCTCGGCCAGCTCGTTGCTGGGCCTGGCCTGTCGGGGATCGGGCACGGGCAGGGCGGCCAGCTGCTGCCTGACCTGGGCCAGCAGCATGGTCTGCTGCTTCTGGAGTTGCTGCAGTTGCTTTCGCGATTCTTCCTCCAGCGTGTCACCGCTGTCGGAGAGCTGGGTGGAGGGCAGGGGGCTGGTGGCACGGCCGCGCTCGGCCTCGCCGCCGCCGGCCAGGTTGGCCTGCGCAATGGCCAGCGCCCTGTCAGGCCGGGTATTGCCGCGCGCATTGACCAGGATGACTTCCAGCGGGGTGTCGCGGAAGGTGCGCTCGATGGCTTCGGGGTCGACGAAACGCACGGTCAGCAGCACCGCATGGACGGCGACCGAGATGCCGAGGGCCAGCTGCAGGGTGCTGAAATTGCGCAGTTTCACAGGCCCTGATTATCCCCTGAAGCCTTGTCGGCAGCCTCGGCGGGCTCGTTGACATCCACCGCAATTGCAATCGGCCCCGCCGCCAGATGCTCGCTCTCGCCGTCCTCGGTTTCTTCTTCTCCCGGGGCGGCCTCGGCGTCGAGCCGCGCCAGCACCGTGCCGCTGACGTCCAGCGCCACTTCGTCGATGGTGCCCAGCCGGACCAGCACGCGTGCACCACGCGGCAGGCCTTGCGTGCCTAGCACGGGCAGCACCAGGGGCAGGGTGTCGGCGCGCGCCAGGTTGTCCTTGAACACCGTGGCCTCCAGTTCCGTGATGCCCTGCTGCTGCAGGTACTTCAGCGTCCAGTAGCGCTCGATGGTGGCCTGGTAGCCGTTGTAGGTGCTGTAGGCGGCGTCGAAGCCCGAGATGATGGAGAACAGGTCTGCATCCTTGGGTTTGAAAGGCGCCGCCAGCGCCGCCGTCTTGCCGTGGCGCGCGCAGGCAATGATCTGCCACTGGTTCACCAGGTCGGTGTAGCGGCGCAGCGGCGATGTGCTCCAGGCGTAGCTTTTCACGCCGATGCCGGCGTGCGGGGCCGCCTTGGTGCCCATACGCACCTTCACGCCCGGCGCCAGGCTGGCCTGGCTGCGGTAGATGGCCGGCACCCCCAGCTCGGCCAGCCACTGGCCCCAGGTGCTGTTCGCCAGGATCATGGCCTCGGCCACCATCAGGTCCAGCGGGGCGCCGCGGCTGCGGGTTCCGATCTGCACCGTTTCTACCCCCACGGGTTCCGAGCCTTCATTGCCCACGAGCTTGAACGTGTAGTCCGGCCGGTTGAAGGTCTCGGGCTTGCCGCGCACGATCTCGCGCTGCGCCTTCAGGTGGCGGGCCAGGCGGTGCAGGAAAGCCAGTTCGGTGCGCAGGGCGGGACTCAGGTGTTCCGGGTCGGGTGTCGGGTGCCTGAAGGACAGGTCTTCCAGCCAGGCGGCGGTGACTACGCCATCGATCTGGTCGTGGCGCAGGTTGTGTGCGATCGGCACGCGCTCCAGGCGCGTGTCGTGGCCCAGCACGTCCAGCGTGTCTTCCTGGAAGGCCACGTAGAGCGAGACCGCCGGGCAGGCGCGGCCCTCCTGCAGGGTGTAGCTCTGCACCACCTCGTCGGGCAGCATGGTGAGCTTGAAGCCCGGCATATAGACCGTGGACAGGCGGGCGCGGCTGACGTTGTCGATGGGGTCGCCGCGCTGCACGGCCAGGCCCGGCGCGGCAATGTGGATGCCGATGGTGACCGTGCCTGTGCCCAAACCCTGTACCGACAGCGCATCGTCGATCTCGGTGGTGGCGGAGTCGTCGATGGAGTAGGCCTGCACCGTGGCCAGCGGCAGGTCGTCGCGGATCTCGGGCGCCACCAGGGCCGGGAAGCCGTAGCCCTTGGGAAAGTTCTCGAACAGGAAGCGCCGCCAGTGGAACTGGTAGGGCGAGTCGATGGCGCCGGCCTTCTGCAGCAGATCCAGCGGGGCCAGGTGAGTGGCGCGCGAGGCGTCCACCACGGCCTTGTACTCGGGCGCGTTCTTGTCGGGCTTGAATAGGATCTTGTAGAGCTGCTCGCGGATGGGCTGCGGGCACTCACCGCGGCCCAGGGCCTGCGCCCACTCGACGATCTGCTGCTGGATCAGGCGTTTCTTCTCGATCGCAGCCAGGGCCTGCTGGATGATCTCGGCCGGCGCCTTCTTGAAGCGGCCCTTGCCGGCGCGACGGAAATAGTGGGGTGCTTCGTGCAGGCGCAAGAGCGTGCCGGCTTGCTGCGCCAGCGTGGGCGGGTCCTGAAAATAGACGGCGGCCAGGTCGGCAAATCCGAAATCGTCCTCGGGGGCGAATTCCCAGGCCAGGTCCAGTTCGATGCTCTCGCTCAGGGCCTGCGCGGCACCGAGCAACTCGGTGGGGGAGGGTTTCTCGAACTTCAGCAGCACGTTGGCGGTCTTCACCTTGACGCGTTTGCCGGATTCCAGCTCCACTTGCAGCGAAGCTTCCGTCTCGGACAGGATCCGCCCGGCCAGGAACTTGCCGGCTTCATCAAACATTGCATGCATGGGCTGAATTCTCCCATGCCCCGCATGGCGCCCCGGTTTTCAGTCGGCCAGATCGAGAAAGGCCAGCACCTCATCCAGGTGCTCGGCAAATTCGGTGATGGCGTGGTTGCTGCCTTCCAGCAGGCGCAACTGCGCACCCTGGTAGTGGGCGCTCATTTCGCGCCAGTCCAGCACTTCGTCGCCCTGGGCGATCAGGGCGTAATAGCGGTCGGGGCGACTGATGGCCGCAGTCGCCAGGGCGCGCAGTTCCTCGACATACTCGGGGCGGAAATGGAAGGTTTCCTGCGGATCGTGCCAGCTGGCGAGTTCTCCGATGTACTTCGCCAGGTCGCGCGCGGGGAAGACGGCCGGGTTGAGCACGGCGGCACGGCAGCCGGTCTGTTCGGCGACCCAGCTGGCATAAAAGCCGCCCAGTGACGAACCGATAACCGCCATGCGTTCGCGCGGCCAGTCGGCGATACCCTGCATCACCCCGCCCATGGCCTCACGCGGCGAGGGTGGCAACTGCGGGCACCAGAGCGTCACGCCTGGGTGTCGCTGCGCGATGCGCTGCTGCACCAGCCGTGCCTTGGTCGAGCTGGGCGAGGAACGAAATCCGTGCAGATAAAGCAGATGGGTGGTGGGCATGAGGTCGGGGGTGAATGATCCACGACGGATCGTAAAGGGGAAGGGCGCCTCCCATGTTCATGGGAGGCATCGCCTGGGTTCCGGGGAGTCGCAGCGGCTATGCTCTGTTGCACCAAAGTTGGGAAAGGTCGACGGGACTATGCAAGTGTGGCGCGTGCTGGTGGTGGAAGACGATGCGCAGATGCGGGATTTTTTCACCGCCAGCGTTTCGCGCTGCCCGGGCCTGCAGCTGGTGGGCTCGGTAGGCTCGGTGGCCGAGGCCAGGGCCTGGCTGGACAACGATGCCAATATGGTCGACGTGCTGCTGACCGACCTGGGGCTGCCCGACGGCAGCGGGCTGGAGGTGATACGTCACGCCACGCGATTGCACCCGCGCTGCGAGCCGCTGGTGATTTCACTTTTCGGCGATGAAGACAATGTGCTGGCCAGTATCGAGGCCGGTGCGCTAGGCTATATCCACAAGGATTCGGCGCCGGACGACATCGCCCAGACCATCCTGGAAATGAAGGACGGTGCCTCGCCGATCTCGCCCATGATTGCGCGCAAGGTCCTGTCCAAGTACGCCAGCAAACGCAACCGTGCCGACGAGGCCCCGCCTGTGCCCGAGCCCTCGGCGCCCGTCCGCCCGTCCCCGGAGGCGCCGCTGCTGTCGCCGCGCGAGCACGATGTGCTCATGCTGATCGCCCGCGGCTTCTCCTATGCCGAGATTGCGCGACTGCAGTCGGTCAGTGTGCACACGGTGCAGACCCACATCAAGAACCTGTACTCCAAGCTCTCGGTGCACTCCAAGAACGAGGCTGTCTTCGAGGCCTCGCGCCTGGGCCTCTTGCCATCCAGGGGTTGAGGCATGAAGATGCTGCGCGGGCTGGCCGGGTTCTTGCTGCTGTGGGGCCTGCTGCTGCCGGTGCACGCAGAACTGCTGGAGTTGAGCCGTGCGCATGTGATTTCGGTCGTGGCCGGCGAGACGGTGGAGCGAGACACCAGCCTGCCCTACAACTGGGATCGCCAGCACGGGGGGCAGTCGGGAGTGGCGGTGTTTGAAGTCCCCCTGCAGATGCGGCAGTCTCCCGCCGAGCCCTATGCCGTGTACTTCTCGCGGGTGGGCAACCGCGCCGAGATCTGGCTCAACGGCGTCCTGCTTTCGCGCTTCGGTGATCTGGACCAGCCCAACCGCGAGGATTACGCCAAGGCGCCGCAGTACGTGCTGATCCCGGCCCAACTGCTGCAGCCCGACAACCTGTTTCGCGTCATCGTGCACGCCGATGGGGGCCGGCGCGGCGGGCTCTCCAGCATGCTGGTCGGCCCCGAGGTTGAGGTGCGCGAGCGTTACCACTCGGTCTACCGCTGGCGGGTCAACGGCTCGATCGCGGTGTCGGTCTTCAGCCTGGTGGTGGGGGTGATCGCGCTGCTGCTTTGGGCGACCCAGGTCGAGTCCGCCCCGGGCGCCCATCCGCGGCGTGTCGGCCTGTATCTGAGTGCTGGCATTGCCGAGATGTGCTGGATGCTGCGCCTGTCTGATTCGGCCCTGACGGATCCGCCGCTGCCCTGGCCCTGGTGGGGGGTGCTGCAGACCCTGGCCTATGCGGGCTGGTTCTGCGGCTCTGCCCTGTTTTGCCACTATGTGGCGGGGTGGCATCGGCATGCTTCCATGCGCTGGGTGCGTGCCGTGGTGTGGGCGCTGATGCTGACGGCGGCACCGGCCGCGTGGCTGGCCTTCACCCGTCACAACGATGCCTACCTGACCGGCTGGTACGGCTTTGCGACCTTCCTTTTCATCGGCTATGCCGCCGTCTATTTCTGGGGATCCCTGCGGCGACCGACCACCGAGCATGTGCTGGTGGCGGCTGCGGGCGTGTTCAATGTACTGGTGGGTTTTCGGGACTGGTTGGTCATACGCGCCAGCAGCAACTTCAGCGAGATCTCCTGGATGCGCTATTCCTCGGTGCTGTTCGGCCTGGCGCTGGGCTACATCGTGATCACCCGTTTTCGCGAGGCCAGCGCCCAGGCGCGCGATCTGATGGACAACATGGCGGCCAAGGTGCAGGAGAAGGAGCGGGCGCTGGCGGCCAGCTACGAGCAGCTCGAGCAGCTGGCGCGCGAGCAGGAGCGTGCGGCGGAGCGCACGCGCATCCTGCGTGATATGCACGATGGCGTGGGCTCGCACATCAGTGCGGCGATCCGCCAGTTGCAGTCGGGCAAGGCCACGAATGAGGATCTGCTGCAGACCCTGCGCGACTCGCTGGACCAGCTCAAGCTGTCCATCGACGCCATGAACCTGCCGCCGGGCGACCTCACGACCCTGCTGGCCAATCTGCGTTACCGGCTGGAGCCGCGTTTCAAGGCCTCGGACGTCGCCCTGGCCTGGGACGTGGACCTGTTGCCCCCACTGGCGCGTCTGGACGGCAAGGCCATGCGCCAGCTGCAGTTCATGGTTTTCGAGGCCCTCTCCAATGTCCTGCAGCATGCCCATGCCAGCGAACTGCGCATCGAACTGCGTGCCTGTCCGGGGGGCGGGGCCCGCTTGCGCGTGATCGACAATGGCCGGGGATTCGACCCGGAGCGGGTGCCGCGCAAGGGGTTGGCCTCGCTGCGCGAGCGGGCCGCCGCCATTGGCGCGGTGCTGGAGGTCAGCAGCGAACCGGGCCGCACGGTGGTCGAAATCCTGATTCTCTAGGCACCCTTCGCCGATGGGGAATTCTTGGGAGCCGGACTCAGTGCGGTTTCGGCCGTATTGGCGGGATAATGCGCGCCATGCCGGTCATCTTTGAACGTCCCACCCTCATGCAGCGCGTCATGCCCTGGTTCCAGGGTTTCGATGGACCGCTGGCGTTCGTGGTGTTCATGCTGGCGGGTATCGGCCTGCTGACCATGTACTCTTCGGGCTACGACCACGGCACGCGTTTCATCGACCATGGGCGCAACATGCTGATCGCCGGCTTCATCATGTTCGTGGTGGCCCAGGTGCCGCCGCAGCGCCTCATGACGTTTGCCGTGCCACTTTACGTGCTGGGCGTGTCCCTGCTGATCGCGGTCGCCATCTTCGGCATCACCAAGAAGGGTGCCAGGCGCTGGATCAATCTGGGCGTGGTGATCCAGCCCAGCGAAATCCTCAAGATCGCCGTGCCCTTGATGCTGGCCTGGTGGTTCCAGAAGCGGGAGGGCCAGTTGCGCCCGCTGGACTTCATGGTGGCCGGCGCCCTGCTGCTGCTGCCGGTGGGGCTGATCATGAAACAGCCGGATCTGGGCACGGCCCTGCTGGTGCTGGCCGCCGGACTTTCGGTGATCTTCTTTGCCGGTCTGAGCTGGAAGCTGATCGTGCCGCCCGTGCTGCTGGGCCTGCTGGCCGTGCTGCTGCTGATCATCTTCGAATCCGACCTGTGTGCTTCGGGCGTGCGCTGGCCGCTGCTGCACGACTACCAGCAGCAACGCATCTGCACCCTGCTGGACCCCTGGCGCGATCCGCTGGGCAAGGGTTTCCACATCATCCAGGGCATGATCGCCATCGGCTCGGGCGGGGTGCTGGGCAAGGGCTATATGCAGGGCACGCAGACGCACCTGGAGTTCATTCCCGAGCGCACCACCGACTTCATCTTTGCGGCCTACTCCGAGGAGTTTGGCCTGCTGGGCAACCTGGTGCTGCTGGGGGCCTTCCTCTTCCTGGTGCTGCGCAGCCTGGCCATCGCCCTGGAGGCGCCCACGTTGTTCGCGCGCCTGCTGGCCGGGGCCATCACCACCATCTTCTTCACCTACGCCTTCGTGAACATGGGTATGGTCAGCGGCATCCTCCCCGTGGTGGGCGTGCCCCTGCCTTTCATCAGCTACGGCGGCACCGCCATGGTGACCCTTGGCTTGGGCCTGGGCATGCTGATGTCCATCGCCAAGTCCAAGCGCCTGATCCAGTCATGAGGGCTGGGTAGCCCCACGCTGCAGCGGGTGCTGCAGCGTCCTACAATGGGTCCATGATTTCACGCGAACCCACTCTGGAGCGCCTGGCCATCGCCCGCGAACTCCTGCTCACGCCCTTCGGCCTGGATGAGTCGCATCTGCTGCGCGCGCTGTCCGAGATCCGCGCGCACAAGGTGGACGACGCGGATCTCTACTTCCAGTACACCCGCAGCGAGGGCTGGAGCTTGGAAGAGGGCATCGTCAAGACCGGCTCCTTCAGCATCGACCAGGGGGTCGGCGTGCGCGCCGTCAGCGGCGAGAAGACCGCCTTCGCCTACTCCGACGACATTTCCGAGGCCTCCCTGCTCGACGCCGCGCGCACCGTGCGCACCATCGCCAGCGCTGGCCAGTCGGCCCGTGTGAAGGCGGCGACGCAGAAGATCGCCGGCTCCCGTTCGCTCTACCCCGGCACCGACCCCATCGCCACGCTCGACAGCACGGCCAAGGTGGCGCTGCTGGAGCGAGTGGAAAAGCTTGCTCGCGCCAAGGATCCGCGAGTGGCGCAGGTCATGGCCGGCCTGGCCGGTGAGTACGACGTGGTGCTGGTGGCCCGCGCCGACGGCACGCTGGCGGCTGATGTGCGCCCCTTGGTGCGCCTGAGCGTCACGGTCATTGCCGAGCAGGGCGGCCGGCGCGAGATGGGCTCATCGGGTGGCGGTGGCCGCTTCGGCCTGGCCTATTTCGACGAGGCCATGATCCACCAGTACGTGAACGAGGCCGTCAACGCGGCTCTGACCAACCTCGAGTCACGTCCGGCCCCGGCGGGCGATATGACCGTGGTGCTGGGCCCGGGCTGGCCAGGCGTGCTGCTGCACGAGGCCATCGGCCATGGCCTGGAGGGGGATTTCAACCGCAAGGGTTCCAGCGCCTTTGCCGGCCGCATCGGCCAGCGCGTGGCGGCCAAGGGCGTGACCGTGCTGGACGACGGCACCCTTGCCGACCGCCGCGGATCGCTCAACGTGGACGACGAGGGCAACCCGACCCAGCGCAATGTGCTGATCGAGGATGGCATTCTCAAGGGCTATATCCAGGACTCCCTGAACGCCCGTCTCATGAAGGTGGGCCCCACCGGCAACGGCCGGCGCGAGAGCTACGCCCACATTCCCATGCCGCGCATGACCAACACCTATATGCTGGGCGGCGACAAGGCGCCGGAGGAAATTCTGGCCAGCATCGAGCGCGGCCTGTACGCCCCCAACTTCGGTGGCGGCCAGGTCGACATCACCTCGGGCAAGTTCGTCTTCTCGGCCAGCGAGGCCTACTGGGTCGAGAAGGGCAAGATCCAGTACCCGGTCAAGGGCGCCACCCTGGTGGGCAATGGCCCCGACGCCCTGACGCGCGTGACCATGATCGGCAACGACATGCGCCTGGACAGCGGCGTGGGCACCTGCGGCAAGGAAGGCCAGAGCGTGCCTGTGGGCGTGGGTCAGCCCACCTTGCGCATCGACGGCCTGACCGTGGGCGGCACGGCCTGACATTCGGCTGTGCTATATTGCCAGCCATGGTTTCGACCCGCTCCTACTTTTTTGGCTATTTTTGGTTCTCAAGCGCCGTCGGCGGAAGAGAGTTCTGAACGTACCCAGTAGAAACGTACCGAATTCCAAAAACCGCCGGCCCCGCCGGCGGTTTTTTTTTGACCTGAGCACCTATTCATTGAGCAGAAGGAGCAAGACGATGACGGCCCAAGCCCAACCCACCAGCACCGACGCCTGGTATGCGCATCCCGGTGACAAGACCAGCCGTACCGACGATCAACGCATCAAGGACATCACCGTGTTGCCCCCGCCCGAACACCTCATCCGCTTCTTCCCCATCAGCGGTACGCCCGTGGAGAGCCTGATCTCCCACACGCGCCACACCATCCACAACATCATGGCCGGCAAGGAGGACCGCCTGCTGGTCATCATCGGGCCTTGCTCCATCCATGACCCGGCCGCTGCCGTCGAGTACGCGCGGCGCCTGAAGGAGCAGCGCGAGAAGTACAAGGACACGCTGGAGATCGTGATGCGCGTGTACTTCGAGAAGCCGCGCACCACGGTGGGCTGGAAGGGCCTGATCAATGATCCCTACCTCGATGAAAGCTTCCGCATCGACGAGGGCCTGCGCATCGCGCGCCAGTTGCTGATCGAGATCAACCGCCTGGGCCTGCCCGCGGGCAGCGAGTTCCTGGACGTCATCTCGCCGCAATACATCGGCGACCTGATTGCCTGGGGTGCCATCGGCGCACGCACCACGGAGAGCCAGGTGCACCGCGAGCTGGCCTCGGGCCTGAGCGCACCGATCGGCTTCAAGAATGGCACCGACGGGAACATTCGCATCGCCACCGACGCCATCCAGGCGGCCGCGCG
The DNA here is from genome assembly GCA_030695415.1 of Hylemonella sp. Taxonomy (GTDB): domain Bacteria; phylum Pseudomonadota; class Gammaproteobacteria; order Burkholderiales; family Burkholderiaceae_C; genus Hylemonella. The sequence goes on along the minus strand of JAUYQZ010000037.1, from coordinate 31,168 downwards.
CGGCCACCATTTCCTGTCGGTGCACAAGAACGGCAAGGTGGCCATCGTGCAGACCAATGGCAACAAGGATTGCCACGTGATCCTGCGCGGCGGCAAGACGCCGAACTACGACGCGGCCAGTGTGGCCGCGTCCTGCAAGGAGCTGGAGGCCGCCAAGCTGCCCGCCACGCTGATGGTGGATTGCAGCCACGCCAACAGCAGCAAGCAGCACGAGAAGCAGCTCGAGGTGGCGCGCGACATCGCGGGCCAGATCTCGGGTGGCTCACGGTCCATCTTCGGTGTCATGCTGGAGAGCCACCTGCATGCCGGCGCCCAGAAGTTCACGCCTGGCAAGGACGATGCCAGCAAGCTGGAGTACGGCAAGAGCATCACCGACGCCTGCCTGGGCTGGGACGATTCTCTCCAGTCCCTGCAGGTCTTGTCCGACGCGGTGAAGGCGCGCAGGAAATAGGCGCATCCCCAGGCTGCGCGGACTGCGTGTCGCTCCGCCCGGTGACTACGCCGGAGGCGCAGTCTCTTCGGCCTGTCACGGCCTGCGCAGGCAGGCCGGGAGCCGCGGGCCTCAGCCCCTTGCAGGGGGCGACACCGGCGGCCCGGCAAAGCCGGTTCCGCGGTGTCCTGCACTGAACCCCGCCAGCTTCAAGCCCGGCCTAATGCGTCGAGCAACTTCTGGTGCACGCCTCCGAAGCCGCCGTTGCTCATGCACAGGATGTGGTCGCCCGGTCGGGCCGCGGCGACCACCTGCCGCAGAAGTTCATCGATGCTGTCGGCAACCTGGGCGCGCGCGCCCATGGGAGCCAGCGCCTCGCGCGCGTCCCAGCCCAGCCCGCCGCTGTGGCAGAAAGCCAGGGTGGCTTCCTCCAGGCTCCAGGGCAGCTGGGCCTTCATGGTGCCGAGTTTCATGGTGTTGCTGCGCGGCTCGAAGACAGCCAGGATGCGCGCTTGCGGCCCGACCTTGCGGCGCAGGCCATCCACTGTGGTGCGGATGGCCGTGGGATGGTGGGCGAAGTCGTCGTACACGGTGATGTCGCGGACTGTCCCGAGCACTTCCATGCGGCGCTTCACGTTCTGAAATTCGCCGAGTGCGCGCGCGGCCACCTCCGGCGCCACGCCCAGGTGTTCAGCGGCGGCGATGGCGGCTAGCGCGTTGAGCTGGTTGTGCACGCCGGTCAGAGGCCACCGCACGCGGGCCACCGGGCGGCCCTGCTGCAGGACCTCGAAATCGTGGGGTTCACCACGCGCGCTGAAGTCGCTGACCGCCGCGCCGAAGCTGCGCACCTCGCTCCAGCAGCCGGCATGCAGCACGCGGTCCAGGCTTTCTTCCAGCCCGTTGACCACGACGCGGCCCGAGGCGGGTACGGTGCGCACCAGGTGGTGGAACTGCCGCTCGATGGCGGCCAGGTCGTCGAAGATGTCGGCGTGGTCGAACTCCAGGTTGTTGAGCACGGCCGTGCGCGGGCGGTAGTGCACGAACTTGCTGCGCTTGTCGAAGAAGGCGGTGTCGTATTCATCCGCCTCGATCACGAAATACGCGCGACGGGGCGGCAGCGGGGGTTGCTCCGTGTCCCCCGCCCGCTGCGCGGGCTCCTCCTTGACCTGCGCAGCCCCCGCTACCGCCCCGCCGCCCAGGCGCGCCGAAACGCCAAAGTTCAGCGGCACGCCACCCACCAGGAAGCCGGGCTGGTGGCCCGAGGCTTCCAGGATCCAGGCCAGCATGGCGGTGGTGGTGGTCTTGCCGTGGGTGCCTGCCACGGCCAGGACATGGCGGCCCTGCAAGACATGCTCGGCCAGCCACTGCGGACCGCTGGTGTAGGGGGCACCGGTGTCGAGGATGGCTTCCATCAGCGGGAATTTCGGACTGCCGTCGGCCGTGCGCGCGCGGCTGACCACGTTGCCGATGACGTAAATGTCGGGCTGCAGGGCCAGCTGCGCGGCGTCATAGCCTTCGATCAACTCGATGTCCAGCGCCCGCAGCTGGTCGCTCATGGGCGGGTAGACGCCGGCATCGCAGCCTGTGACCTTGTGGCCCGCCTCGCGGGCGAGGGCGGCCAGTCCCCCCATGAAGGTGCCGCAGATGCCGAGGATGTGAATGTGCATCGGGCGATTCTAGGGGGTGGCCACATGCCAACTGGACCCGACAAGCGCACAATGGCGCCTCATGGACACGCGTGAAGTTGCCTCCGTGGCGGCCCAGATGGTGGTGGACGAAGGCTTGGAGTATGGCCCGGCCAAACGCCGCGCCGTGCGCCAGCTCGGCCTGCCGCCACGCACCCCCTTGCCGGGCAATGACGAAGTCGAAGATGCGGTGCGCGAGTACATCGCCGTTTTCTGCGCCGATACCCAGCCGGCCGAACTGCAGGCCCTGCGCCGCCTGGCCCTGTTCTGGATGGAGCGGCTGGAGCGCTTCCGGCCCCATCTGAGCGGGGCGGTCTGGCATGGCACGGCCACACGCCTGTCCGATATCTATATCCAGCTGTTCTGCGAGGACGAGAAGTCGGCTGAAATCGAACTGATTGACCAGAGGGTCGCCTACGAACCCCGGACCGTGACGGGCTTGCACCGCGAACCCGTGGAGGCCTTGAGCTTCCATGCCCCCAGCCGGGAGTTGGGTGAGACGATCGGGGTACATTTGATGGTCCATGATCTGGACGACCTGCGCGGCGCCCTGATCCGGGACAGCAAGGGCCGCAGTCCACGTGGTGATTTGGCGGCCGTACGCCGAATCCTGGATCAGCTTGAAAACCATTGAGGTATCTTTTGACATCAGAAGACAGCAGTTCTCCGAAACGTCGACGTGCGTTGTATGCCGTTGCCGCTGCCGTGGCGGGCCTGGCCGGTGCGGGGCTGGCCTGGTGGCGCTACTCGCCTGCCCCCATGGATGAGTCGGTAGCCCAACAACTGTGGACACTGGAATTCGATACGCCAACGGGTACACGGTTGGCGCTGAGTAGCCTGCGCGGGCGCCCCCTGATGATCAACTTCTGGGCCACCTGGTGTCCGCCTTGCGTCGAGGAGCTACCTTTATTGAACAGCTTTTTCCAGGAAAATAGCTCGAAAGGCTGGCAAGTTGTCGGAATCGCCGTCGACAAGCTGGCTCCCGTACAGGCTTTTCTGGCGCGTCAACCCCTGGCTTTCCCCGTCGTGCTGGCAGGCATGGAGGGGCTGGCCTTGAGCAAGAGCCTGGGTAATCAGGTCGGCGGTCTGCCTTTCACGGTGCTGCTTGGCGCCGATGGATCGGTTTTGAATCGTAAAATCGGCAAGCTCAGCGAGCGTGACCTGGCGCTCTGGCGCGAACTGAAATAGTACCCCCCAGATCGCTTATGATGGCTCCCGGCCATGAGCGGGCGGAGTGAGTTCGCTGTAGATGGCTGGAAATTGCTGCCAATTGTTATAAATTGGAGCCATATGGAATAACGACGTTGGAGATCCCATGGATTTGCGAAAACTCAAGACCCTGATCGATTTGGTGTCTGATTCGAACGTGTCAGAACTGGAAATCACCGAAGCCGAAGGCAAGGTGCGCATTGTCAAGGGCAGCCCCGCCATGGTTCAGGCCTACCAGATGCCGGTTCCGCAGGCCATGGCCGCCCCCGCCGCCGCCTCGGCGCCGGTCGCCCCGGTGGCTGCGGCCCCGGTACTTGCCGCTCCGGAGGCCAGCGGCCACGCCGTCAAGTCGCCGATGGTCGGTACCTTCTACCGTTCGGCCTCGCCCGGCGCCAAGGCCTTCGTGGAAGTGGGGCAGACCGTCAAGCAGGGTGAGACGATTTGCATCATCGAGGCCATGAAGATCCTCAACGAGATCGAGGCCGACAAGGCCGGCACCATCACGCAGATCCTTTGTGAGAACGGTCAGGCCGTAGAGTACGGCCAGCCCCTGTTCATCGTCGAATAAGGCTGCCACCCCATGTTCAAGAAGATTCTGGTGGCCAACCGGGGAGAGATCGCTCTCCGGATCCAGCGCGCTTGCCGCGAGCTGGGCATCAAGGCGGTGATGGTCTATTCCGAGGCTGACCGCGAGGCCAAGTACGTCAAGCTGGCCGAAGAGGCTGTCTGCATCGGGCCGGCGCCCTCGGCCCAGAGCTACCTCAGCATGCCGGCCATCATCTCCGCCGCCGAGGTGACGGATGCCGAGGCCATACATCCGGGTTATGGCTTCCTCAGCGAGAACGCCGACTTCGCCGAACGTGTGGAGCAGAGCGGCTTCCAGTTCATCGGCCCGACCCCCGAGTCCATCCGCATCATGGGCGACAAGGTCTCGGCCAAGCAGGCCATGATCAAGGCCGGTGTGCCCTGCGTGCCCGGTTCCGAGGGCGAACTGCCCGACGATCCGACCCAGATCAAGCGCATCGCCAAGAGCGTGGGCTACCCGGTCATCATCAAGGCCGCCGGCGGCGGCGGCGGGCGCGGCATGCGCGTGGTGCATACCGAGGCCGCACTGGTCAACGCCGTGCAGATGACCAAGGCCGAGGCCGGCGCGGCCTTCAACAACCCGGCCGTCTACATGGAGAAGTTCCTGGAGAACCCGCGCCATGTGGAAATCCAGATCCTGGCCGACAAGCACAAGAACGCCGTCTACCTGGGCGAGCGCGACTGCTCCATGCAGCGGCGTCACCAGAAGATCATCGAGGAAGCGCCCGCACCGGGCATTCCGCGCAAGCTGATCGAGAAAGTGGGCGAGCGCTGCGTCGCAGCCTGCAAGAAGATCGGCTACCGTGGCGCGGGCACCTTCGAGTTTCTTTATGAGAACGGCGAGTTCTACTTCATCGAGATGAACACGCGCGTGCAGGTGGAGCACCCGGTGACCGAGATGATCACCGGCGTGGACATCGTCAAGACGCAGATCATGGTCGCGGCTGGCGAGCGGCTGCCCTTCACGCAGAAGGACATCGTGATCCGGGGCCACGCGATCGAGTGTCGCATCAACGCCGAAGATCCCTACAAGTTCACCCCGTCGCCGGGCCGCATCACCATGTGGCACGCACCGGGCGGCCCGGGTGTGCGTGTCGACTCGCACGTCTACACCAACTACTTCGTGCCGCCGAACTACGACTCCATGGTCGGCAAGATCATCACGCATGGCGACACGCGCGAGCAGGCCATGGCCCGCATGAGCACCGCCCTGGCCGAGACCCTGGTCGAGGGCATCAGCACCAACATTCCGCTGCATCGTGAACTGATGGCCGATGCCAAGTTCATGAGCGGCGGCACCAACATCCACTACCTCGAAGAGTGGATGCGACACCACAAACGGTAATCCCCCTGAGGCGCTGACGCGCCTTCCCCCGGCTCACCTGCGGTGGCAGGGGGGCGCTCCCAGTGGCCTGGCGAAGCCGGTTCACGGGAGCCTGCGAGATTTCAACCTGCGCCGCCACTTTATGTACGAACTTCGTTTGCTGTGCCCTCAGGTCCGTGTGGAGGTCTTGGGTGATGCGCTCGACGCGCTCGATGCGCTGAGTATCAGCGTCGAGGACGCGGACGCCCAGACCGAGGCCGAGCAGGCCCTGTTCGGTGAGCCCGGCATGCCGCCGCCGGCCGATGGCTGGCAGCGCTCACGCGTACTGGCCCTGTTCTCCGCGCGCGCTGCCGCAGACGAGGCCGCAGCCTTGCTGCAGGCCCAGGATTTCTTCGTCGATTGCCGCGTGCTGGGCGTGGCCGAGGTTCCCGAGCAGGACTGGGTGCGGCTGACGCAGTCGCAGTTCGCGCCGGTGGACATCACCCCCGAGTTCTGGATCGTGCCCACCTGGCACGAGCCGCCCGCGCAGGCCAAGACCATCATCCGGCTCGATCCGGGGCTGGCCTTCGGTACCGGGACCCATCCGACGACCCGCATGTGCCTGCGCTGGATTGCCCGCCACGGCGCCCAGGGCCTGGGCCGTGTGCTGGACTACGGGTGCGGCTCGGGCATCCTGGCCATCGGTGCGGCCAAGTTCGGCGCGCGCGAGATCGATGCCGTGGACATCGACCCGGCCGCCGTCGATTCGACCCGCCTGAACGCCGAGGCCAATGCCGTGGCGCTGTATGCCGGCCTGCCCGAAAGGGCCCAGGGGCAGTACCAGACCGTGCTAGCTAACATCCTTGCTACGCCGCTCAAGGTGCTCGCACCCTTGCTGTGTTCACGCGTGGCGCCCGGTGGTGCGCTGGTGCTGGCGGGCATCCTCGAGCGCCAGGCCGAGGAACTCCAGCAAGCCTATGCGCCCTATGCCGCCTTGAGTGTGGCCGATGCCGAAGACGGCTGGATCCTGATGACCGCGACCCTCTAGAGCCCGGAACAGGCTCTTAGATTCCGGTTCCGGGCTCTACAATCGATCATCCATGAGCCTGATCACACGCTGCCCTGCCTGCCGGACGATGTTCAAGGTCGTGCCGGACCAGTTGCGCATTTCCGAAGGCTGGGTGCGCTGCGGCAAGTGTGAGGAGATCTTTGACGCTTCGGCCCATATGCAGGACGCTGTGGGGCAGGATGGCGGCGTGCCCGCTGCGTCAGCCCCGGACACCGTTCCCTTCGAGGGGGCTCTGGCGAGCGCCATGGCCTCCGAGACGGGCGCCGCTGCCCTGAGCCCTTCAGGACCTGCCATGGGCGATCCCCTCATCGTGGATGTCGATTCGAAGGAGCCGCTGGTCGATATGCTTCTGGAGCCAGCCGAGCCTAGTGCCGGTTTGTTGCCACAGGGCTCGGCCTATGGAGAGGCCGGCCGGGCCGAGCCTCGCTTCTCGGCTGAGGCGGAGCCGGCGCACACGATGGGAGCGGCTGCCCCCTCGTCGGCGGCCGAACTGTCCTTCATGCGCGCGGCCACCCAGACCACGCGCTGGCACCGTCCGCTGGTGCGCGCCACGCTGCTGGTGGCTTGCCTGTTGCTCGGGCTGGGCCTAGCGCTGCAGGTCCTGGTGCATGAGCGTGACTACGTTGCCACGGTCGAGCCCCGTCTCAAGCCGCTGATCGAGGAAGCCTGCCTGCTGCTGGGATGTCAGGTCGAACCGCTTCGGCAGATCGAGTCGGTGGTGATCGACAGCTCGGCCTTCAGCAAGATCAAGGGCGATCTGTACCGGCTCAGCCTGACCCTCAAAAACAACGCCCACTTTGACCTGGCCATGCCGGCCGTCGAGCTGGCCCTGACCGACACGCTGGACCACGCACTTTTGCGGCGCGTCTTTCAGCCGGAGGAACTGGGCGTGAATTCGGGGGTGATTCCCGCCGCGTCCGAGACCCAGACCACGCTGGTGCTGACCATCAAGACCAATGGTGCCGGCGAGCGCGTGGCGGGTTACCGCTTGCTGGCTTTCTATCCCTGAACCTACGACTTCTTCCTATGGCAACACTCATTTGCGGTTCCCTGGCCTTTGACACCATCATGAACTTCGAGGGCCGCTTCGCCGAGCAGATCCTGCCCGACCAGCTGCACATCCTCAATGTGTCCTTCCTGGTGCCCACCTTGCGGCGCGATTTCGGCGGGTGCGCCGGCAACATCGCCTATGCGCTCAAGGCGCTGGGAGGCCAGCCGCTGCCCATGGCCACGGTCGGCAATGACGGCGCAGGTTACGTGCAGCGCCTGCGTGAACTGGGCATCGACACCCGGCACGTACGTGAGGTCCCCGAGACCTACACGGCGCAGGCCATGATCATGACGGACCGCGACAACAACCAGATCACGGCCTTCCACCCCGGCGCCATGATGCAGGCGCATGTCACGCGCATCGAGCGCCACCCCGATGTGAAACTGGGCATCATCTCGCCCGACGGGCGCGACGCCATGCTGCAGCATGCCGAGCAATTCAAGGCGGCCGATATTCCCTTCGTCTTCGACCCGGGCCAGGGCCTGCCCATGTTCGACGGCAAGGAACTGGCGCATTTTGTGGCGCAGGCGACCTGGGTCACGGTGAACGACTACGAAGGCAAGATGCTGTGCGATCGCACTGGCTGGAGCCCGGCGGAGATCTCGCGCAAGGTGCGCGGCCTGGTCATCACGCTGGGTCACGAAGGCAGCGAGGTCTGGGTGGATGGCGACAAGACCCTGGTGCCGCCGGTGCCGGCAGTGGCCGTAGTCGACCCGACCGGTTGCGGCGACGCCTACCGCGGCGGTCTGCTCTTTGGCCTGGAGCGGGGCTGGTCGCTGGCGCGCAGCGCAGAACTGGGCAACCGCATGGGCTCGCACAAGATCGCGCATCGCGGCCCGCAGAACTACACCGTTTCCCCCCAGGCTTTCGGCGCCTGAGGGCTCAGCCCCCGGGGGAGGGCAGCAGCCCTTGCCAGCGGGCCTGCGTGGCATGGCGGGCCGCCACGCGCAACTGCTTGCGCCGCGCGGTGGCTCCGCGCACCAATTCCAAGGCGGATCTCGGGACACCCAGCGTCTCGGCCAACCACGCCTGCAGCGCCAGATTGGCCTTGCCGTCCACGGGTGGAGCATGCAGGCGCACACGCAGTGCGCCGTCGTGCAGCCCCTGGATCTGCGTGCGGGCCGCATTCGGTATGACGTGCACATCCACGAGGACGGCACCATCCTTCTGCAGATGCAGGAAAGACTGTGGGGGCAGCGTGGGTGTCATTCAGCCAGCCAAATAAAAAGCCCGCTGCCTTTGCAGGCAACGGGCTTGAGGCGCGCACCGTCTTAAGGACGGCTGGCCGTGGGGAAAGGCCATGCGGCCTGCGGGTTCAGAGTGGTCTGAGCCGCAGGAGCCGCCGGGGCCGGGGCCGCAGCAGGCTTGGCAGCAGGCTTTTTCGCAGCTTTCTTCGCCGGCTTTTTGGCGGCCTTTTTCGCAGCGGGCTTTTTGGCGGCCGGCTTTTTGGCGGCGGCCTTTTTCGCTACTTTCTTGGCGGCCTTTTTCGCGGCGGGCTTCTTTGCAGCAGCCTTTTTCGCAGCCGGCTTCTTGGCGGCGGCCTTCTTGGCAGCCGGCTTCTTCGCAGCAGCCTTCTTCACTGCCGGCTTCTTTGCCGCGGCCTTCTTTGCCGGAGCCTTCTTGGCAGCGGCCTTTTTGGCCGGAGCCTTCTTCGCTGCAGCTTTACGGGCCGGGGCCTTCTTTGCTGCTACCTTCTTCTTCGCGGGGGCTTTTTTAGCCGCTTTTTTTGCAGTTGCCATTACTAATTCTCCTTGATCAAGTTACAAAGAGCACTTCATGCGTGTTGGGTGCATGGAGCGATTCATGAGGCTGGGGTTGACCCCAACGCCATGAACGGGGTGACACAGGCTGGCGCCGCTCTCTGAGGAGCGATCAACAGCCGGTGTGATTCTGGAAGCCATAGATTGATTTTTTCAGTCCCAGGAGAGCGCGCCACCGGACTGGTACTCGATGACACGGGTTTCGAAGAAGTTGCGTTCCTTCTTCAGGTCGATCATCTCGCTCATCCAGGGGAAGGGATTCTCTTCATTGGGGTACAGCGCCTCCAGGCCGATCTGGGTGGCGCGCCGATTGGCGATGTAGCGCAGGTAGCCCTTGAACATGGAGGCGTTCATGCCCAGCACGCCGCGCGGCATGGTGTCTTCGGCGTAGCGGTACTCCAGCTCGACGGCCTTCTCGAACAGGGCCTTGATCTCGGCCTTGAACTCGGCCGTCCACAGCTGCGGGTTCTCGAGCTTGATCGTGTTGATCAGGTCGATGCCGAAGTTGCAGTGCATGGACTCGTCGCGCAGGATGTACTGGTACTGCTCGGCGGCACCCGTCATCTTGTTCTGACGGCCCAGCGCCAGGATCTGGGTGAAGCCAACGTAGAAGAACAGGCCTTCCATCAGGCAGGCAAAAACGATCAGGGACTTCAGGAGCGTCTGGTCGGTTTCCAGCGTGCCGGTGTGGAAGTTGGGGTCCATGATCGCGTTGATGAACGGGAGCAGGAACTCGTCCTTGTCGCGGATGGACTGGACCTCGAGGTAGGCGCTGAAGATCTCGGACTCGTCCAGGCCCAGCGACTCCACGATGTACTGGTAGGCGTGGGTGTGGATAGCTTCCTCGAAGGCCTGGCGCAGCAGGAACTGGCGGCACTCGGGGGCCGTGATGTGGCGGTAGGTGCCCAGCACGATGTTGTTGGCGGCCAGCGAGTCGGCGGTGGTGAAGAAGCCGAGGTTGCGCTTGACGATGCGGCGCTCATCCTCGGTCAGACCATTCGGGTCCTTCCACAAGGCGATGTCGCGGTTCATGTTCACTTCCTGCGGCATCCAGTGGTTGGCGCAGGTGGCCAGGTATTTCTCCCAGGCCCACTTGTACTTGAAGGGCACCAGCTGGTTGACGTCGGTCTGGCCGTTGATGATGCGCTTGTCGGCAGCCTTCATGCGCTGCGCCGGGGCGCTCAGGTTGACAAGGGGGGCAGCCGCCACAGGCGCGGAAGGCGCTGCAGGATGCTGTGCCATGCGCAAGGCGGGAGATTGCAAGGGAAGCTCAGTCGGGCGACTGCTCGTGGCAGCGCCGGCATAAGACATTGACGATGTGGGCTTGACTTCTTCGTCCCAGGACAACATAGGAGGTTCCAATCAGCGAATTATGAGAGCGGCGACATGAAATGGAAAGTATTCATTCACATCGCCGCCCGATTTTGTTGCTCAATAACATCGCAGGCATTCATGCACTGCGACATGCGCGGGACGATCATTGGCAGGCTTCGCAGCCCGGATCGTCAATCGCGCAAAATTTGATGTCGGTTGCTGCGGTCGCCATCTGTGCCTGCGCTGCTGCGGCTGCCGCTTCAAGCGCGCTCATGCCGCCACTGCTTGCGCCGCCAGAGGAGACCGCATTGAGCCGGCCCGCGGTGACGGTGGACTTCTCGGCGTGCGTGGCCGACATCGTGCGCAGGTAGTAGGTGGTCTTGAGACCACGCAGCCAGGCCAGCTTGTAGGTGTCGTCCAGCTTTTTGCCCGAGGCGCCGGCCATGTAGATATTGAGCGACTGGGCCTGGTCGATCCATTTCTGGCGGCGTGCTGCGGCTTCGACGAGCCAGAGCGTTTCGACCTCGAAGGCTGTGGCGTAGAGGGACTTGATCTCCTGCGGCACGCGGTCGATGGGGGCCAGCGAGCCGTCGAAATGCTTCAGGTCCATGACCATCACGTCGTCCCACAGGCCCAGGCGCTTGAGGTCGTGCACCAGGTAGCTGTTGATCACCGTGAACTCGCCGGACAGGTTGGACTTGACCGAGAGGTTGCCGAAGCAGGGCTCGATCGAGGCATCCACGCCGATGATGTTGGAGATGGTCGCGGTCGGGGCGATGGCCACGCAGTTGGAGTTGCGCATGCCGTCGGCGGCGATCTTGCGGCGCAGCGCGTCCCAGTCCAGGGTGGCGGAGCGGTCCACTTCCACATAGCCGCCACGGGCCTTGGCCAGCAGGTCCAGCGTGTCCAGCGGCAGGATGCCCTGGTCCCACAGCGAGCCCTTGTAGCTGGAGTACTGGCCGCGCTCGCGCGCCAGTTCGGTGGAGGCCCAGTAGGCGTGGTAGCACACCGCTTCCATCGACTGGTCGGCGAAGTCCACGGCCGCCTGGCTGGCGTAGGGGATGCGCAGTTCGTACAGCGCGTCCTGGAAACCCATGATGCCCAGGCCCACCGGGCGGTGGCGCAGGTTGGAGTCCCGCGCCTTCTTGACGGCGTAGTAGTTGATGTCGATCACGTTGTCGAGCATGCGCATGGCGGTCTTGATGGTGACCTGCAGCTTGTCGTGGTCGAGCACTTTGGCGCCGTCGTCGGTGTGCTTGATGTGGTTGAGCAGGTTGACCGAGCCCAGGTTGCACACGGCGGTTTCGGTGTCGCTGGTGTTGAGCGTGATCTCGGTGCAGAGGTTGGAGCTGTGCACCACGCCGGCGTGTTGCTGCGGACTGCGAACGTTGCAGGCGTCCTTGAACGTGATCCAGGGGTGGCCGGTCTCGAACAGCATCGAGAGCATCTTGCGCCACATGTCGGTGGCGGGCACCTTGCGATAAGGCTTGATCTCGCCGCGCGCGGCTTTCTCTTCGTAGGCCACATAGGCCTTCTCGAACTCGATGCCGAACTTGTCGTGCAGGTCGGGCACGTTGTTGGGGGAGAACAGGCTCCATTCGCCCTTTTCCATCACACGCTTCATGAACAGGTCGGGAATCCAGTTCGCCGTGTTCATGTCGTGGGTGCGGCGGCGGTCATCGCCGGTGTTCTTGCGCAGCTCCAGGAACTCTTCGATGTCCAGGTGCCAGGTTTCCAGGTAGGTGCAGACCGCGCCCTTGCGCTTGCCGCCCTGGTTCACCGCCACGGCGGTGTCGTTGACCACTTTCAGGAACGGCACCACGCCTTGCGATTCGCCGTTGGTGCCCTTGATGTGGCTGCCCAGGGCGCGCACGCGGGTCCAGTCGTTGCCCAGGCCGCCGGCGAACTTGGAGAGCAGTGCGTTTTCCTTGATCGACTCGTAGATACCGTCGAGGTCATCGGGCACGGTGGTCAGGTAGCAGCTGGAGAGCTGCGAGCGCAGCGTGCCGCTGTTGAACAGCGTGGGGGTGGACGACATGAAGTCGAACGAAGACAGCACTTCGTAAAACTCGATGGCACGCGCTTCGCGGTCGATTTCATTGAGCGACAGGCCCATGGCCACGCGCATGAAGAAGGACTGCGGCAGTTCGATGCGGGTCTTGCGCACGTGCAGGAAGTAGCGGTCATACAGCGTCTGCAGGCCGAGGTAGTCGAACTGCAGGTCGCGCTCGGGCTTGAGCGCGGCACCCAGGCGGGCCAGGTCGAACTGCAGCAGGCGCTCGTCGAGCAGGTCGTTGTCCACGCCTTTCTTGATGAACTGCGGGAAGTAGTCGGCGTAGCGCGCGCCCATCTCGGTGGAGGGCACTTCTTCGCCCATTACTTCCTTGACGATGGTGTGCAGCAGCAGGCGCGCGGTGGCGTAGGTGTAGTCGGGATCTTTTTCGATCAACGTGCGCGCGGCCAGGATGGAAGCCTTGTAGACCTCTTCGATCGGCACGCCGTCGTACAGGTTGCGCTTGGTCTCGGCCACGATCGGGTCTGGCTGGATGTCCTTGCCCAGACCTTTGCAGGCGTCGGCGATCAGGGCTTGCAGGCGCTGCAGGTCGAGCGGCACGCGCTGGCCACCGTCGATCACGTGCAACGTGGCCTCTGCCGGTTTGGCCACTTCGGCCTGGTGGGCACGCTCTTGCGTGCGGCGCTCGCGGTACAGCACATAGGCGCGTGCGACTTCGTGGTGGCTGCTGCGCATCAGACCGAGCTCGACCTGGTCCTGCACGTCTTCAATGTGGAAGGTGCCGCCACCGGGGCGCGAGCGCATCAGCGCCTTGACCACGGCGCCGGTGAGTTCGTCCACCGTCTCGCGCACGCTGGCCGAGGCGGCGCCCTGGGTGCCGTGCACGGCCAGGAAAGCCTTCATCATGGCCACGGCGATCTTGCTGGGTTCGAACGAAACCACCGCGCCATTGCGGCGAATGATCTGGTACTGCGCGAACACCGAGCTGCTGGATGTGTTGGAGGCCGGCGTGGATGAACCCATGGGCTGCTTCTGGGGGGCGGACGGTGTGGCGGGGGTGGGGGAAGCGGTCAGCATGGTTCCTCTTTCATTTGTTGTGATGGGCCTGCTCGCAAGGCGCGGGGACGGGGAGCAAGACGTTCGGTTTCAGTTCGGGTTCGCGGCGTTGTTCGGGGTGCCAAAAAGTTCTCAACGGAGTGAAAACGGGCCGAAGCAACGTGGACTGTGTCGAATCTGGAAACGCAGAGCACACACTATATCTGGTGTGTGGGTGGTCTTCAAGCCACTACAGGTAGCGTTTTGGAAAAAACCACCCCAATGGGGGAAGCCCCGTTTGGGTGATCTCGACAAGAGCCGGATCGGTCCGTGCACTGGTGCGGGCCAGGGTCGCGCTGGAGTGCCTGAAAAAACTGGGCGCCGCATTTTGGACGCAGCAACGGCGGGCCTTGTGGCGTGATTTGCTCGCGCATGCCGCCACCGGCTTGTGGCGTGGGTGCGCCGGGTCTCGTCCGGTCCGTGACTTCAGGCGCCGGGTGGATTCGTGCCGGTCATCGGCTCGGGGAAAAACGCCAGCGACCAGCCCAGCGCGCGTTGCAAACGTGCCCAGTCGAATCCGGGCCCCGGGTCCAGTTTGCGGCCGGGTGCAATGTGCTCATGACCTGCGACGTGGGCCACTGGATACCGTGCTTGCAGTTGTTGGCACAACCGGCTGAGGGTGGCGTATTGCGCAGCCTCGAAGGTTTCGCCTTCCAGGCCTTCCAGTTCGACGCCGATGGAATCGTCGTTGCAGTTGTCCCGACCGCGCCAGCAGGACGCACCCGCGTGCCAGGCGCGCGCATCGGCGTCGACGAACTGCACCAGTTCACCGTCGCGGCGGATGAAAAAATGCGCCGACACTTCCATGCCGCGGATCTGCCCGAAGTAGGGGTGGGCGTCCCAGTTCAGCGTGTTGGTGAAGAGCTGTTCGACCTCGGGGCCGCCATACACGCCGGGCGGCAGGCTGATGGAGTGCAGCACGATCAGGTCGATCTGTGCGCCATCTGGTCGAAGGCCGTGATTGGGTGAAGGGCAGTGACGAGCTGCAGCCAGCCAGCCGCCGGTCCAGGATGCTGCAGGCGATTCAGGCGGCATCGTCGTCGCTGGAAGGCATGGCGATGCCCAGGCGTTGGATGCGGTAGCGCATCTGCCGCAGGTTCAGGCCCAGCCGTGCCGCCGCGGCGGTGCGGTTGAAGTCGCATTCGCGCAGGGCCTTGAGCAAGACCTGCTTCTCCTGTTCGTCCAGGTAGGACTGCAGGTCGGTCGGGATCTCGTCGGGTGCGCGCGCCATGGGTGACGCAGCCAGCACCGAGTCGGGCAGCTGGTCGGGCTGGGTGGGGATCTCGTCCGTGTCGTCGGTGTCGCCGAAGTCTTCGGGCTCCAGCCGGTCGCCGCTGCTCAGGGCCAGCGCGCGCTGCAGCAGGTTTTCCAGCTCGCGCACGTTGCCGGGCAGGTCGCGCGCCTTGATCCAGTCCAGTGCCCGGGCCGAGAGTTCGGGTGTGTCCTGACCCGATTCCTTGCAGATGCGTTCCAGCAGGGCCTGCGCCAGCTCGGGCAGGTCGTCGCGCCGCTCGCGCAGCGAAGGTGTGCGCAGCTCGATCACGTTGAGCCGGTAGAAGAGGTCCTGGCGGAACTGCCCTCCTTGCACCAGGGCACTCAGGTCACGGTGGGTGGCGCTGACCAGGCGAACGTCCACCGCTTCTTCCTGCACGCCACCGAGCGCACGCACGCGGCGCTCCTGGATCACGCGCAACAGCTTGGCCTGC
Source organism: Hylemonella sp. (assembly GCA_030695415.1). GTDB lineage: Bacteria > Pseudomonadota > Gammaproteobacteria > Burkholderiales > Burkholderiaceae_C > Hylemonella. Next base: position 15,947 of record JAUYQZ010000037.1, on the reverse strand, counting down.
ATCGCCAGCGGCAGATCGCCGATTTCGTCGAGGAACAGGGTGCCGCCCTTGGCCGCCTGAAAGTAGCCTTCGCGGTCTTGCGTGGCGCCGGTGTAGGCGCCCTTGCGCGCGCCGAAGAATTCGGCCTCGATGAGGTTTTCTGGAATGGCGCCGCAGTTCACCGCCACGAAGGGGCCACCGCTGCGGTGGCTACAGTCGTGCACCGCACGCGCCACCAGCTCCTTGCCCGTGCCCGACTCGCCCAGGATCAGCACCGGCGCCATGCTGGTGGCCACCTTCTCGATGCGCCCCTTGATCTGCACGATGCTGGCCGCGCGACCGACGATCCGCCCGAGTGACTTCAGGCCCGAGGGAGGTGGCGGGGCGCTTCGCATGGGCTCGGTGCTGACAGCCATGCCGTTGCCGGCGCGCGCCTGTTGGCCCATGAGCGGGTGGCGCTGGCTCTGCACGGCTTGTGTCACCGCGTTGCGCAATTGTTTGAGGTCCACCGGTTTGGTGAGGTAATCGAAGGCCCCGGCCTTGAGCGACTCCACCGCGTTGTCGGCCGAGCCGAAGGCGGTGATGACGATGCACTTTTCCGTGCGCTGGGCGTCGGTCAGTTCACGCAGCAGGTCCAGCCCCAGGCCATCGGGTAGTCGCATGTCGGAGATCAACACGTCAAACCGTTGCTGCGCCAGCCACTCACGGGCCTGCGCCAGATCGGCTGCAGCCACCACGGCGTGGCCTTCACGCAGCAGGGTGAGCTCGTAAAGCGTGCGCAGATCGGGCTCGTCGTCGACGACGAGCACGGAGGCCGAGATGGACGTGGCGTTGAGGCTGAAGGCCATGGGTGGGTGTGCGCGCTCGCGGTTCAGCTCGGGGCAGGATCGCCCAGGGTGGGGCTGAAGCGGGTGCTGAAGGGCCGCGATTCGCCACCCGCATACGACAGGTTTTGTTGCATGGGTTGCTGGCCTGGATGTCCGTTGGGCATGGACACGAAAAACTCGTTGCCTTCGAGCTGGTCCAGCCGCACGCGCTGATAGGCGATCTGGGCGCCATAGCGCTCGCAGAGCTCACGGCAGATGTACAGACCCAGGCCGCTGGAGCGGCTCTCGGAGGAAAAGAAGGGCTCGAACAGGTGGCGCATCACGCTGGCTTCCAGTGGCTGGCCATCGCTCCAGACCGAGAGCTTGCTGTGGTCTGCGCCACTGGGTTGTGTGACCACGCGGATGGACGAAGGCTTGCCGCTGGCGTGGCGCAGGGCGTTGTCGAGCAGGTTTACCAGCAGGCGGCGCATGTGTTCGGGGTCGAACTCCACCATGGCCGCCGGCGCGTGCAGGTGCACGCCCAGCACGCCCTTGGCCGGGTTCTGGCGCAACCAGTCCAGCGTGATCTGGCGCACCATGGCGTCCAGCGGCAGGCTGGGTGTGGTGCCGTCGCCTCGCACGGGCTGCGCGCGCGCCACGTTCAGGATGTCGTCCACGATGCGCGAAAGCCGCTGCGCGTTCTGCTCGATCATGTGGGTGAGCCGCTTCTGTGCGGGGTCTTTGACCTCTTCGTCGAGCAGGGCATTGGCCTGCGTGATGGCCGAGAGCGGGTTGCGGATTTCGTGCGCCACCGCCGCGGACATGCGGCCCATGGAGGCGAGTTTTTCAGTGCGCACGCGGGCTTCGACCTCGCGCAGGTCTTCCAGAAAGAGCACGCACAGACCGGTGCTGCGCCCGCCGCGCGAGGTCAGACGCGTGCGCGCGTGCAGTCGCTGGCTGGGCCGGTCTTCGTTGTCGATGGTGGTCTCGGTCTCCAGCGCCTGGCCCAGTGCAAAGGTCTCGGTCACCAGGTCGGACAGGTGGCTCCAGCTGGGGCGGGCCGAGAGCAGCAGCTTGGCGGCCTGCGGATAGGCCTCGCCCATCAGCATGATCTGGGCGGCCGGGTTGGCGTTGCGCACCACGCCGTGCGGATCGACCACCAGCACACCCACGCTCAGGCTCTCGATCACCAGTTCGTTCACCTGCGCCTGCGTTCGCGCAGCGGCCTGGCTGCTGGAAGCCACAGCCTCTTCGCGCGCCAGCCGGATGGCCAGCTGGTTGGCCAGCACCGCCACCAGAAAGAAGCCGGTGCTGGCCAGACCCGCCTGGAGCAGTTTGGCCGTGGCCATGTCGCTGAACAGGGGAGCGCTCAGCACGGCTTCGCACAGCAGGTACAGCGTGACGGAGGCGGCGGTGGCCAGGGCGAGCATCAGCGGGCCGAGGATGGAGGCCAGCAGCACTGGCAGGGCAAACAGCGGCGTGTAGTTGATGGAGCCGATCTGGAAGAACTGCAGCAGCGCAAACACCACCACATCAACCCCGATGGTCAGCACCCACTGAAGCTGGATCGGTTTGCCTTGCTCCACCGGACGCCAGGCGTAGAGCACGACCAGGGCCGCCGTGAGGTGGATCGCAGCGAGCAGCACCAGCCAGTCGGGCCCGCCGGTGCCGGTGACCACCATGAAGATCTGCAGCGACAGCAGCACCACGGCGATGAACACCCGTGCGCGCATGAAAGCCACCCACAGGCGCACAAAGGCGCGCAGGCGCTGCTCGCGACCCTGGTTGTTGCCGGTCTCGTAGGCCACAAACCACGACGGGGCGAACTGCGAGCTGTCTTCCCGGGCCATCTCAGTTCCGAGAATCGGGTGTGGTGGCCAGCGCCGGGCGGGACACGCTCATGCCGGGCCGCCTTCCTTGAGTCGGCGGTGGTCGGCGCTGCAGTAGGGGCCCAGTGTCCCTTGCACGGTGTCGCCCTGGGGCAGGTGGGTGCCGCAGTGCCGGCAAGCCACCATCACCACAGGCAAAGGCGAGGCAGGTGGTGGTGGCGGCGGGCGGGACTGCGATCGGTCGGCGATGCGGTTGTGGCGCCACACATAAAAGGCCACCATCACCACGGCCAGAACGAGCAGGTATTTCATGGAGGCGTTCGTTCAGCTGCGCTGCAGCAGCACTTCAAGCACAAAGCGGGAACCGGCATAACCCAGCAGCAGCAGCCCGGCGCCCAGATAGAGCATGCGCGCGGCAAACCGGCCGCGCCAGCCCAGGCGCCAGCGCCCCCAGAGCAGCACTCCCATGGTGATCCACGAGAGCACCGAGAAGGCCGACTTGTGGTCCCACACCCAGCGGTGGTTGAGCAGTTCGGAGAAATACCAGCCGGCCAGAAGCGTGGCCGTGAGCAGCACAAACCCGGCGGCCACGAAGCGGAAGGTGAGCCGCTCCAGCGTGAGCAGCGGCATCGCGGTGTCGGCCGAGGTGCCCAGGCGCATGGCCTTCTCGGCCCGCTGCATCAACCACGCATGGCCGACGGCAACCGCGATCAGGCCGTATGACGCGATGCCCAGTGCCCAATGCAGGGGCATCCAGTTCGAACGCAAGGCGGGGTAGGGCGTGCCGGGAAACACCAGGGCCAGCAGCACCACCGCCGCGCCGAGAAAGGCAAACCGCCAGCGTTCGCGCAGTTGCGGGTACAGGCGGCTCTCGATCATGTAGACGGTGAGCACCAGCCAGACCGTGACCGACAGCGAGGGCGCGAAACCGAACCGTGCGGGTTGTTCGAACAGGCCGAACACCAGCACACCCAGGTGCAACAGCCAGGCCACTGTGAGCAAGGCCCGGCTCTGCATGGCCGATGCGCGCGGATGGACCCAGGCCAGCACGGCGTAGGCCAGAGCCGCCAGGCCCGAGAGCACCACCGCGGGCAGGTTGGTTGCAAGCGAGGGCAGCAGGTTCATGCGGGATGTGGCGCGCGCAGCAGGGTGGGGGTGGGCGCGGCTAAAATCATGGGCGGAGTTTAACGGCCTTGACCGTTGCCAGCCGCCGGAAGCCCGGCCAATGGCCCGACACCCACCCCAGCCGGCGCAAACTCAGCAGCCTGCGGGTTCATCTCCCTCCACCCGAGCGCAGCATGGCATCAGCCCTTTCCGACCGACTCTCACGCATCGTCAAGGAAATGCGCGGCCAGGCCCGCATCACCGAGACCAACGTCACCGACATGCTGCGCGAGGTGCGCATGGCCCTGCTGGAGGCAGATGTGGCCCTGGCCGTCGTGCGCGATTTCATCGCGCGCGTCAAAGACAAGGCGCTGGGCCAGGAGGTGGTGGGTTCGCTCACACCGGGTCAGGCGCTGGTGGGCATCGTCAACCGCGAACTCGCGCTGACCATGGGCGACGGCGTGGCGGACATCAACCTCGCGGCGCAGCCGCCGGCGGTGATCCTCATGGCCGGCCTGCAAGGCGCGGGCAAGACCACCACCACCGCGAAACTGGCCAAACACCTGATCGAGAAGCGCAAGAAAAAAGTGCTCACGGTCTCGGGCGACGTCTACCGCCCGGCCGCCATCGAACAGCTCAAGACCGTGACCGCGCAGGCCGGCGCGGAGTGGTTCCCGAGCACGCCCGACCAGAAGCCGGTGGACATCGCGCGTGCGGCCATCGACTACGCGCGCAGGCACTACTTTGATGTGCTGCTGGTCGACACCGCTGGCCGCCTGGCCATCGACGAAGCGCTGATGCGCGAGATCCAGGAGCTGCACGCCGTGCTCAAGCCGGTGGAAACGCTGTTCGTGGTGGACGCCATGCAGGGCCAGGACGCGATCAACACCGCCAAGGCCTTCAAGGACGCGCTGCCGCTGACCGGCATCATCCTGACCAAGCTCGACGGCGACTCGCGCGGTGGCGCGGCGCTCTCGGTGCGACAGATCACGGGCGCGCCGATCAAGTTCGCTGGTGTGTCGGAGAAGCTGGACGGTCTGGAGGTGTTCGATGCCGAGCGCCACGCGCAGCGCATCCTGGGCATGGGCGACATCCTGGCGCTGGTCGAGCAGGTCACCGCCGGGGTGGACATGGCAGCAGCGCAAAAGCTTGCGGCCAAGGTCAAGAGCGGCGAGGGCTTCGACCTCAACGATTTCCTCGACCAGATTCGCCAGATGAAGCAGATGGGCGGCCTCTCCAGCCTCATGGACAAGCTGCCCAGTGCGATGGCCGCCAAGGCTGGTCAGGTGGACATGGGCCGCGCGGAGAAGGACATCGTGCGCAAGGAAGGGATCATCTGCAGCATGACGCTCAAGGAGCGCCGCAAGCCCGAGATCATCAAGGCCACGCGCAAGCGCCGCATCGCAGCGGGTGCGGGTGTGCAGGTGCAGGAGGTCAACCGCCTGCTCAAGGAGTTCGAGCAGATGCAGGACATGATGAAGAAGATGAAGGGCGGCGGGATGATGAAGATGATGAAGCGCATGGGGGGCATGAAGGGCATGCCCAAACTGCCCGGCATGAGCTGAACACGCTGCACTGAAGCGGGGGCGGGCTCAACCCAGGGTGCGCGCCAGCGCCAGCGCGGCGACTTGCAGGCGCGGCAACTGCAGCCTGGCTTGGGCCAGCGTCATGCGCGCCGCCGGCGCCTGCAAGGCCAGCGCGCAACGCACTGTGCGCTGCCCCGGCGCGGCCACCGGCACCGCGACGCACACCAGTCCTTCCACGAACTCCTCGGCGTCCACTGCATGACCGTCGCGGCGGATCGCCTCCAGTTCTGCCTCCAGCGAAGCGCGATCGGTCAAGGTGCTGGCGGTGTAGCGCGTGAGGGGCAGGCCGTCGAGCAAGGTGCGGCGCTGTCGTGCGCCCATCCAGGCCAGAAACAGCTTGCCACTGGCCGAACAGTGCACCGGCACCCGGGTGCCCGGGCGCAGTTCCAGTCGCAGCGGAAAAGCGGACTCCACACGGTCCAGGTAAACCACGTCGGCGCCCGACATCGCGGTCAGGTTGCAGCTCTCGCCGACCTCGCTCACCAGCTGGCGCAGCACCGCGTGGCGCACGCCCTGCAGCGCGCTGCTGCTCAGCGCCGCCTCGGACAGCCGCAGCAGCCTGGGCGCAAAAACAAAGTGACGGCCATCGGGCTCGCGCACCAGCCAGCCACCGGCCTCCAGCTGCGCCAGCATGCGGTGCACCGTGGGCTTGGGCCAACCGGTCAGGCCCACCACGTCGGGCAGTGCCTGCGGCGTCTCCTGGCGCACCAGCAGATCCAGCAGCTCCATGAGGCGCAAGCCAGGGCTGCTCTCGCCGTCGACCGAAGAGGTGGTGTTCATATCTCGAAAAATGAGACGATTCGTGCAATTATTTCGAGATTCATTCTAGTGCCGCCTACAGTGCGCGGACAACACAAGAACGAGGAGACCGGGGTTTGACGCCTTCCATTTTTCACAACGCCGTGGTCACGGGCGCCTGCGGCGGCCTGGGCCAGGCGCTGGCGCGCGAGCTCATTGGCGCTGGTGCACGCGTGGCGCTGGTGGGCTTGCAGCGGCCCGCGCTCGACGCACTGGCCGCGCTGGCGCCTGAGCGCTGTGCCGTCTACCAGCCCGACGTGTCGGACACCACCGCCCTGCAGGCCATGGCCGCTGACTGGATGGAGCGCTTCGGCGTGCCCGACCTCGTGATCGCCAACGCGGGTGTGGCCGGCGGCTTCGACACCGTGCAGGCGAGCGACCTCGCCGTGATGCGCCGCATGCTGGAGATCAACCTGCTCGGTGTGGCCACCAGCTTTCAGCCCTTCCTGGAAGCCATGCGCGCCAGTGGCCAGCGCGGCGCCTTGGTGGGCGTGGCGAGTCTGGCGGGCTGGCGCGGCATGCCGGGCAACGGCGCGTACTGCGCGAGCAAGGCCGGCCTCATCGCCTACCTGCAGAGCCTGCGCGCCGAGCTGCGGCCCACCGCCATCACGGTGCACACCATCAGCCCGGGCTACATGCGCACCGCGCTCACGACCGGCAACCGCTTTGCCATGCCCGGCCTGATGGAGGCCGACGAGGCCGCACGGCGCCTGCTTGCAGGCGTGGCCGCAGGCAACGAACACATCGTGTTGCCGCGGCGCATCGGCTGGCTTTCCCGAACGCTCAACTTGCTGCCTGCACGGCTGCACGACCGCATCCTGCTCGGCCAACCGCGCAAGCCTCGCGCCGGGGAGCCGGGTTCAACAGATATTCCAGGCTTGAAATGACCACTCCCACCGAACAGCAGATTGCCCTCATCGGCGCCGGCCCGTCGGGCCTCGCGGGCGCACGCTGTCTGCAGAAACACGGCATTGCCTTCCAGGGCTTCGAGGCGCACACCGACGTGGGCGGCCTGTGGAACATCCACAACCCGCGTTCCACCGTGTACCAGTCGGCGCACCTGATCTCAAGCAAACGCATGACGGAGTTCAGCGAATTCCCCATGCCCGAGCGCGTGGCCGACTACCCGAGCCACCGCGAGTTGCTGGACTACTTCCAGGCATTTGCAGACCACTTCAAGCTGCGCGAGCACTACCGCTTCGGTGTGCGCGTGCTCCGGGTCGAGCCGGTGAGCGACGCGCCCGACACGCTGTGGCGCGTGACCACCGAAGACGCAAACGGACAGCAAACCTGGGCCGACTACAAGGGCGTGGTCGTGGCCAACGGCACGCTGGCCGAGCCCAACATGCCGGCCTTCGAGGGCCGCTTCGCCGGCGAACTGCTGCACACCTCGGCCTACAAGAGCGCCGACCTGTTCAAGTACAAGCGCGTGCTCATCGTGGGTGCCGGCAACTCCGGCTGCGACATCGCGGTGGACGCGGTGCACCAGGCGAGCAGCGTGGACATCTCGGTGCGTCGCGGTTACTACTTCGTGCCCAAGTACGTGTTCGGCAAACCGGCCGATTCGATCGGCGGCAAGATCACGCTGCCGCCCTGGCTCAAGCAAAAGATCGACAGCACCATACTGAAGTGGTTCACCGGCGACCCGGTGCGCTTCGGCTTTCCCAAGCCGGCCTACAAGATGTACGAGTCGCACCCGGTGGTGAACTCGCTCATCCTGTACCACATCGGGCATGGCGACGTGGGGGTGCGCGCCGACATTGCCCGCTTCGACGGCCACACCGTGCATTTCAAGGACGGCAGCCGTGGCGACTACGACCTGGTGCTCGCGGCCACCGGCTACAAGCTGCACTACCCGTTTCTCGACCATGCCCTGCTCAACTGGCAAGGCATGGCGCCCCGGCTCTACCTCAACATCTTCGCGCCGCGCTTCGACCGCCTCGCCGTGCTCGGCATGGTCGAGGCCAGCGGCCTGGGCTGGCAGGGCCGCTATGAGCAGGCCGAGCTGGTGGCGCGCTATTTCAAGGGATTGGACGAGGGGCGGGCCAGTGCCACCGCGCTCAAAACCGCCAAGGGCGGCCCGCCGCCGGACCTGTCGGGTGGCTACAAATACCTGCAACTTGAGCGCATGGCGTATTACGTGAACAAGGACGCCTACCGCAGCGCAGTGCGTCAGGCCGCTGCAGCGCTGGCCTGAGCGCCACGCCACAACAACAAGAGGAGACCAACATGCTGCCCGTGGACGAAATCCGGCTGAACTTCAACCCGGCCTCGCTGGCCGTGCTCAACGGCGTGCTCGCCTTCCTGATGTACGGCATCGCGCTGGACACTCGCATCGATGACTTCCGCCGCGTGCTGCGCATGCCGGTGGCGTTCGCCGTGGGTATCGTGGCGCAGTTCATCGCGCTGCCTGCCATCACCTTCGCGCTCACGCTGCTGCTGCAGCCCGGGCCGAGCATCGCACTCGGCATGATCCTGGTGGCCTGTTGCCCGCCGGGCAACGTGAGCAACATCCTGACCTACCGCGCCAACGGCAACGTCGCGCTCAGCGTGTCGATGACGGCGGTGTCCAACGCAATTGCCATCGTCGCCATGCCGCTGAACTTCGCGTTCTGGGGCGGCATCCACCCCACCGCGGCGCCGCTGCTCAAGACCATCGCGCTGGATCCGCTGGAGATGGTGGGCCACATCCTGCTCATCATCGGTGTGCCCTTCGTGCTGGGTCTCTGGTGCGCGCACCGCTTCCCCAACTGGACCGCGCGCTTCAAGAAGCCGGTGCGTATCCTGAGCTTCATTGCGCTCATCGTCTTCATCGTCGGTGCCATCGCCGGCAACTGGCGCTATTTCCTCGACTACGTGGGGCTGGTGCTGCTGGCGGTGGTGATCCATGATGCGCTGGCGTTCGGCACCGGTTATGCCATTGCACGGGTGGCGGGTCTGCCCGACTACGACCGCCGCGCGCTGTCCATCGAGGTCGGCATCCGCAACGCCGGCCTGGGCCTGGTGCTGATCTTCAGCTTCTTCGGCGGCCTGGGTGGCATGGCGGTGGTGGCCGGTGTCTGGGGTTTCTGGGACATCATCGCCGGCCTGTTGCTGGCGAGCTGGTGGTCGAAACGGCCGCTGCAGGGCGGCGTGCCGGCGGTTCCCCCGGTTCCTCGCGCATGAACACCGTGGCCGAGAAAGCGCCAGCCGCCCGGCGCGTGCTGGTCACGGGGGCTGACGGCTTCCTGGGACGCGGCCTGATCGCAGCGCTGGCGGGTGACAAGCACATCCAGCACATCGTGGCGGTGGACGTGCGCGAGGTGCCCCCCGAGCGGCGCCTTCCGCGCGTGGTCTACGTTGCGCAGGACGTGCGCTCGCCCGCGCTGGCCGACACGGTGGCCATGAACGCCATCGACACCGTGGTGCACCTGGCTTCCATCGTCACGCCGGGCAAGGGATCGAATCGCGCCTTCGAGTACGAGGTGGACGTGGGCGGCACGCGCAATGTGATCCGCGCTTGCCTGGCGCACCGGGTGGACCACCTCGTGGTCTCCAGCAGCGGCGCGGCCTACGGCTACCACGCCGACAACCCGGCCTGGCTCACCGAGGAGCACCCGCTGCGCGGCAACGAGGTGTTCGCCTACGCGCACCACAAGCGCCTGGTCGAGGAGATGCTGGCCAAGACCCGCGCCAGCGCCCCGGAACTGCGCCAGACCGTGCTGCGCATCGGCACCATCCTGGGCGAGCGGGTGGACAACCAGATCACCGCGCTGTTCGAGAAGCCTCGCATCCTCATGATCCAGGGCAGCGACAGCCCCTTTGTGTTCGTGTGGGACGAGGACGTGACCGGCGCCATCCTGCACGCGGTCAGCGGCCGGGGCCAGCCGGGTTGCTACAACCTCGCGGGCGACGGCGCGCTGACCTTGTCCGAGATCGCAGAGCGCCTGCACAAGAAGCCGCGTGTGCTGCCCGCCGGTCTGCTGCGCGCCGCGCTGCGCGTGGGCTCGGCGCTGGGCATCACCCGTTACGGCCCGGAGCAACTCGACTTCCTGCGCTACCGCCCGGTGCTGCTCAACACCGCGCTGAAGGAGCGCTTTGGCTACACCCCGCGCAAGACCAGCGCCGAGGCCTTTGAAGCTTTCGTGTCGGCGCGCACCGCGCAGGGCCGCCGCGTGAGGGCCGCGCCGTGAATGCGTTGCCCCTCTCGCGCGGCGACCTGCTGCGCGCGCTCGCGGTGGTGGTGATCTGGGGCTTGAACTTCGTCGTGATGAAAGTCGGCCTGCAGGGCATCGGACCCATGTTGCTGGGCGCGATGCGTTTTGCGGCCGCCGCCCTGCCTTTTTTGCTGTTCGTGAAGTTTCCCAGACTGCCCTGGCGCTATGTGGCAGCCTATGGGCTGGCGCAGGGCCTGGGGCAGTTCGGTTTCCTGTTCCTCGGCCTGCAGCTGGGCATGACGGTGGGCATGGCCTCGGTGGTCATGCAGACGCAGGCCTTCTTCACGCTGCTGCTGGCGGTGCCGGTGCTGGGTGAGCGCGCGCGCTTCTCGCAAGGGCTGGGACTGGTGGTGGCACTGGGCGGGCTGGTGTTGATCGCCACCGCGCACGGCGAAGGCCCGGGGCAAATGACGCTGGCCGGTTTTGTGCTCACCGTTTCGGCGGCCTTCATGTGGGCGGTGTCCAACCTGGTGGCCCGCCTGGCCAGCCGCGTGGCCGACTACGACCCGTTCCCCTTCATTGTCTGGAGCAGCGTGTTTCCCATCGTGCCGTTCGTGGCGCTGGCACTGTGGATGGACGGGCCTCAGACCGTGCTGAAGCAGGTGGCCGGCATGAACCTGCAGGCCTTCCTGGCCGTGCTGTTCCTCGCATGGCTGGCCACGCTGCTGGCCTACAGCCTCTGGACGCGCCTGCTCAAGCGACATCCGGCCGGACGTGTCACGCCGTTTTCGCTGCTGGTGCCGGTGGTGGGCTTGTGGTCGGCCTGGATGTTCTTCGATGAACTGCCGTTGCTCCAGCAGTGGCTGGGCACGGGACTGGTCCTCCTGGGCCTGGTCGTGAACCAGATGGGAGGCTGGTGGCAGGGCATGCGCGTGCGACACAACGGGTCCTGAAACGACAACGCGCCGCAGAAGCGGCGCGTTGGCAGAGAGCGTGCTGAGCAATCCTCAGACGGCCTGTGCCAGTGTGAAGCGGCTGGCATGGCGCCACGCGCGGCGCAGCACGGCCGGCGACCACGACTCTTCGGGAATCAGCAGCACACCGCGCGAGCGCATCCATGCGCCCAGGTCCACGTGGCTGGTGGCCACGGTCATGGGCACAGCCAGCAGCAGGGGCAGCGCAACCGGGGCAAGCCAGATCAGCGCGTTGGCGTTGATCGCCGCCACACCCAGACCCAGCAGGCCGATCACCACCGTCATGGGGGCCAGCCGCGCCAGGGCATCGCGCCAGGTCACGCCAACGGCTTCCCGCGGGGGCGACTTCCATTCCAGCTTGAGACCGGTGATGGCCACCAGCACGAACAGCGAGTGCGCCAGCATGCGGATGGGGGCCTGCAGCAGGGCCATCACGGTTTCAGCCACGGAGCTGACCAGCAGTGCAGCGGTGCCGCCGAACGACTTCTGTTCACCCTTCATGAACACCGCCATCAGACCCAGCACACGGGGCATGAACAGCATGGTCAACGTCCACATCCACAGCGCGCGCAGCTCTTCGGGCACAGCCTGCCAGCTCGGGATCGCGCTGGAGTTGGCGGCCCACAGGGCGGTGCCGATGGTCAGGAAGGCCAGCCACAAGGGGGCGGAGAGGTAGGACATGGCGCCGATGGCGAACATGGTGCGGTGCACGCGGTGGATGCCGGGCTCGGCCATCAGGCGCGAGTTCTGCAGGTTGCCCTGGCACCAGCGGCGGTCGCGCTGCAACTCGCTGAGCAAGTCAGGCGGCTGCTGTTCGTAGCTGCCGGTGAGGTCGGAGACCAGCCACACCTGGTAGCCGGCACGGCGCATCAGCGCGGCTTCCACAAAGTCGTGCGACATGATGCCGCCGGACATGCCGCCCGTGCCCTGGATGGGGGCCAGCGCGCAATGTTTCATGAACGGCTCGACGCGGATGATGGCGTTGTGGCCCCAGTAGTGGCTCTCGCCGAGCTGCCAGAACTGCATGCCCAGCGTGAACAGGCGGCCGGTGACGCGTGATCCAAACTGCTGCGCGCGCGCATGCAGCGTGGCGTGGCCGATGGCCTGGGTGGCGGTCTGCACGATGCCGGCCTTGGGGTTGGCTTCCATCAGCTTGACCATGGAGACGATGCAGCTGCCGCTCATGACGCTGTCGGCGTCGAGCACGACCATGTAGCGGTAGTCGTTGCCCCAGCGGCGGCAGAAGTCGGCCACGTTGCCGGCCTTGCGGTGGCTGCGGCGTGTGCGCAGGCGGTAGTACACCTCGATCTGTGGCAGCTCGGGCTGGGCGGCCAGGGCCGCGCGCAGGTTTTCCCAGGCGGATTTTTCGGCCGCGGCGATCGCCGGGTTGTAGCTGTCGGAGAGCACGAACACGTCGAACTGGCGCGCATGGCCGGTGGCTGCGAGCGACTCGCAGGTGGCGCGCAGTCCGGCAAACACGGTGGCCACGTCTTCGTTGCAGATCGGCATGATGATCGCCGTGCGTGCGTCGGGGTTCATGGGGTGGTGTTGCACCGCAGCGGCCGACAGCGTGTGTGCGTCACCGCGCAGCGAGACCCAGAAACCCATGAGTGCGGTCACAAAACCGGTCACGACCCAGGCCGAGAGCAGGCCGAAGAGTGCGAGCTGGCCGTATTGCAGCCACGCGTTGTTGTGTTCCGGCTGGGCGGTGGCGAACAGGCTGGTGGCAAACGCCGTGCTCAGCACGGTGAGCAGCATGAACACAGCGCGGCGGCGGTTCGCTGCCGTCACCCAGGCTTCGGGTGCAGCTTGCGGGCTGGCTTGCACCGAGGCTTCGTAGGGCGGCAGTGCCTTGCCGGCCAGGCTCAGCAGCGCGGTGCCGATGCTGTTCCAGAAACCGCGCCACGGGCGCGGCACCATGGAGCCGCGGTTGAGCGGGGGTGCCGTCACCGCGTTGGGGTGGCGTTCCTCGCGCAGGGTGCTGCGCAAGGCCGGGGTGGGGTTCGTGGACGTGTTCATTCGGGTAACAGCAGATGTGTCCATGTTTCACTCACGGTGTCGTTGTTGTGCTGGAGGAAGGCGCGCAATTCCACGGGCTGGGTGGCATCAACGCGCTCGACGCGCAAGGTCACGCGCCAGGTGCGCGTGGCGGGGTTGGGGTAGGCCAGCGTCTCGATCACGCGGCCGTTGGTGTTGGCGCTCACCACGGCCTTGACCGTGGCGTTGGCCGGCAGCGCGTCCAGCGCGGGGCCGGTGAAGTCGATGACGTATTGCGGCTGGCGGCCCTGTTCTTCTGCGCTGAGCCTGGTGTAGCCATGGCCGCGGCGGCTCTGGGTGACCCAGCTCGACGGCGGTCGCTGCTGGACATCGCCTTGCCAGGCAAGTTCGTAGGCCACTTCGAGCGGCTGACCCGGTGCGGGCAACGTGCCCGGAACCCAGTACGCCACGATGTTGTCGTGCGTCTCGTCGGGCGCGGACAGCTGCACCAGTTCGACGCGGCCGGGGCCCCAGTCGCCCAGCGGCTTGACCCAGGCGCTCGGGCGGCGCTCGTAGCGCGCTTCCACGTCCTCGTAGCTGGCAAAGCTGCGGTCGCGCTGCATCAGGCCGAAGCCGCGTGGGCTCTTCATGGTGAAGGAGCTGACCGTCACGGCCTTGGGGCGCTGCAGCGGGCGCCACAGCCATTCGCCGTCGCCACTGACGATCATCAGACCGTCGGAGTCGTGCACCTCGGGGCGGAAGTCGCTGGCCGAAGGCTGGTTTTCACCCGTGAGGAACATGCTGGTGAGCGGTGCGATGCCCAGCGTGTTCACCGGGCCGGCGCCGGGGCGCAGGAAGATGCGCGCGGTGACCGTGGTGGTGGTCTGCTGGCCGGGACGGATCACGAAGCGGTACGCGCCGGTGGCCCTTGGCGATTCGAGCAGGGCGAACACGGTGATCTCGCTGGCATCGCCGGCCGGGCGCTGCAGCCAGAACTCGGTGAAGCGCGGAAATTCTTCGCCGCTGCCGCCCACGGTGTCGATCGCCAGGCCGCGGGCCGACAGGCCGTATTGCTGGCCAGCGCCCAGTGCGCGGAAGTAGCTCGCGCCCTGGAACACCACCAGCTCGTCCTTGTAGGTCTGGCCGTTGAGCGGGTAGTGCAGGCGGAAACCGGCGTGGCCGAGGTCGCCCCAGGGGACCGGGTCGAAGCTGTTCTGGCCGTAGTTGAAGTCGGCACCGCTGTAGGGCAGGTGGTTCACGCGGCCATCGGACAGCAGCTCGTGGATGCGCACCGGCTCGGTCTGGTACAGGCCAAGGTGGAAAAACTGCGCCTCAAACGGCAGGGCATCGGTGCGCCACAGCGACTGCTCGGGTTTGAAACGGATGTCGCGCAGCTGGTCGTAGGTGATGCTGGCCAGCTCGGCGGGCAGCTTGTCGCTGTTTGCTTGATAAGGCTCGGCGGAGCGGCTTTGCGCCAGCTGGGTCAGGCCATCCCAGTCGAAGCGTTGGGCCTGGGCTGACGCCCCGCAAAGCAGGGAAAACAGGGCGCCCAGCAGCACCAGGGTGCGGGTGCACCGGGCGGCTGAAAAGGGGCGGATGGTGAGGGACATGCCTTGTAGTGGGCAAACCCTGTGCCAGGTTGAAAAAACCCAGCTGAATCAAAGGCTTGGAGGGAAAACCTCTTCTGCTGACCAGCAAGAGGCGCCGGCCAGGGCTTCAAACGCCTGTTTTTGTCGTCAAACGGCGACATCGGGTGCCGCGTTGTACAAAAAATCCAATGAAATCAAGGGAATCAGGCTGTCACTCATCGGCGACAGCATCTCCGGGAATACCCGAAGAACCCGGCGTGGCGTCGCTCTTGAACAGGCCGGGTGTCAGCGCGTGCTTTTGCAGCAACCGGTAGAACTCGGTGCGGTTGCGTTGCGCCAGTCGGGCCGCGTCGGCCACGTTGCCGTCGGTCATCTTGAGCAGGCCCACCAGGTACTCGCGCTCGAAGCGCTGCTTGGCGTCGGCAAAGCTCAGCACCTCCACCGAGGGCGTGCGCAGCGCGCGCTGCACCAGCGCCAGCGACACCAGCGGCGTGGTGGACAGGGCGCAGACCTGCTCGACCACGTTGTAGAGCTGGCGCACATTGCCCGGCCACGCCGACATGGTCAGCGCCTTGAGCGCCTCGGGCGCGAAGCCCGAGCTGCGTTTGCCGTACTTGGCGGCCAGTTTGGCCAGGAAATGGTTGGCCAGCAGCGGAATGTCTTCGCGCCGCTCGGCCAATGTGGGCAGGGTCAGCGTGACCACGTTGAGGCGGTAATACAGGTCTTCGCGGAACTGCGCCGTGGCCATGGCCTCTTCGAGGTCGCGGTGCGTGGCCGAGATGATGCGCACGTCCACCGGCAGCGACTGGCTCGAGCCCAGCGGGCGCACCGCGCGCTCCTGCAGCACGCGCAACAGCTTCACCTGCAAGGCCGGCGGCATGTCCCCGATTTCGTCGAGCAGCAGCGTGCCGCCGTTGGCCAATTCGAAGCGACCCGCACGCTGCGCGACAGCGCCCGTGAAAGCGCCGCGTTCATGACCGAACAGCTCCGATTCAAGAACGCTTTCCGGCAGCGCGGCGCAGTTCAGCTTGACGAAGGGCTTGGCGCTGCGGCTCGATAGGTCGTGCACCGCGCGTGCAAAAAGCTCCTTGCCTGTGCCGCTCTCGCCGCGCAGCAGCACGGTCGAATTGGACTTCGCGACGATGGCGATGGTGTCGAGCACTTCCATG
>JAUYQZ010000001.1 GCA_030695415.1 Hylemonella sp. | reverse complement strand
GGCCGGCACCGAAGTGGCGGGTGTTGTGGCGCAGCAGGTTGTCGCCGTCGCGCAGGGCGTCGGCCAGGCGGTTGGTGAGGATGTAGGCCCGGATGGACAGCAGGGAGCCCTGGCCGAAGCCTTCTTCCAGGCGGGTGTCGTCGGCCAACTCGCGTCGCAGCGCGTCGATGAGGACCACGGCTTCCTGGGCACGGCCCACGTTCACCAGCGCATTGGCCAACCGGCTGCTGGCCTGAATAGATGAGGGGCTCAGCCTGGCCTGGCCGGCTTCTGCCAGCGTGCGCACGCTCCACTCGGCCAACACGGCCGCTTCGGCGTGGTGGCCGCGCTCGGTCGCCAGACGGGACAAGGCGGTGAGTGCGCGCCCCACCTGCCGTGAGTTGCGCCCTTCGCGCACCAGGGAACTCTTGAGTATCTCACGCAGCATCACCTCGGCCTCGTCCAGACGGCCCTGGGCGATGAGGTTGTTGGCCAGATAGGTCTGGGCGCTGTCCTCCTGCATCAGCAGGCGGTCTTCAGGCTGTGCGTAGCTGCCCCGGGCCTCCAGGGCTGCGATATTTTGCAGGCTGGTCTGCCGCTGCCGCTGCGCGGCAAGAAAGGCCCGCTCGGCGTCTTGCAGGCGTCCCGCGCTGTGGAGGATGCGCCCGCGCGTGGTTTCAATCTGCGCGGACCAGTGCGGCAGCTGCAGCGACTTGCCGCGCTTGGCCGCCTGGGTGCGATAGAGCGCATCGAGCTTGTTGAGAAAACGCCGGGCGTTGTCCAAGTCACCCAACTGGCGGTAGTTGTCAGCGACGTGGCGGTACGCACCGATCTGGATGCCCAGGTTGTTTTCGGGCTTCTGCTCCAGCTCGCGCACAAAGTCCAGAAACTCGTCCTGCGCTGCGGCGATGCCCCGCGTCGGCCCCAGATTGCCGGCATATTCATTGCGGATGCGCAGGTAGCTGCCAACCTCCGTGCCGTCGCGCCGGCCCGTCTGCCGGGCATAACTCAGCGCCTGTGCCAAGTAGTCACCCCGGGTCTCCATCTCTTGCAGAGCGTCGGCGGCCATGGCCTTGAGGTGCCAGGCCAGGGCCAACTCGTCGGGCTTGGTGCTGGCGGGCACTGGCTTTTGCATCTCCGCGGTGATCTTGCGCACGCGTTCATGGTCCGGCACATAACTGCGTAGCAGCAGCAGCAGGTCCGCAATGGTGGCCGGGGGCGGGGTCAGGGCCACCTCGGAGGCCGGCGCGGGGGAGGGGCCCGGCTCTGGTGCGGCCTGGGCCGGCGTCTGACTCAGCAGGGCAAGCGTCAGGGCAAGGGTGTAGCTGCGGAAGTGTGGTCGCATCTCAGAGGGGTGTTGGGGGGGCCGACCCATGATAGCGGAGGCAAAAATGCGCCAACGCGTCTTCTGCGCGACGCTGCGCCGCCGGCCCGGGCCGGCGATGCCTTAAAGTGTCGCCACCTCGGGGTTAGGCCCCGGCCCGGACCCTGAATCAACATGACTTCCCCCAGACCAGACCAAGCACCCGTCCTCATCGCCGGCGGCGGCATCGGCGGCCTCGCCCTGGCCCTCACCCTGCACCAGATCGGCGTGCCCTGCCAGGTGTTCGAGGCCGTGCCCGAACTGCAGCCCCTGGGCGTGGGCATCAACCTGCAGCCCAACGCCGTGCGCGAGCTGTATGAGCTGGGCATCGGCGCCGAGCAACTCGACACCATCGGCATCCAGGCGCGCGAATGGGCGCTGGTGGGCCGCAATGGCAACGATGTGTATGCCGAGCCGCGCGGCCTGCTGGCCGGCTACAAGTGGCCGCAATATGCGGTGCACCGCGGCCAGCTGCAGATGCTGCTGCTGAACGAGGTGCAGCGCCGCCTGGGGCCGGGCGCGGTGCAGACCGGCTGCCGCATCACCGGCTACCGCAACGAGGCGCAGGGCGTCACTGCCTTTGTGGAGACGCGCAGCGGCGAGCGCCGCGACGTCCCCGGCAGCCTGCTGGTGGCCGCCGATGGCCTGCACTCTGCCGTGCGCGCGCAGATGCACCCCACGCAGCCGCCCATCCAGTGGGGTGGCGCCATCATGTGGCGCGGCACCACGCCGGGCGTGGCCAACCGCACCGGCGCCTCCTTCGTGGGCGTGGGCTCGCTGCGCCACCGCGTGGTGGTCTACCCCATCTCCCCGCCGGACCCGGCCACCGGCCTGTCCACCATCAACTGGATCGCCGAGATCACCGTGGACAACCAGGGTGGCTGGCCGCAGGGCGACTGGAACCGCCGCGTGAAGCTGGAAGACTTCATCCACCACTTCGAGGGCTGGAACTACGACTGGCTCGACGTGCCCGCCATGCTGCGCGGCGCCAAGGAGGTGTTCGAGTACCCCATGATCGACCGCGACCCCGTGCCCACCTGGGTGGACGGCCGCGTGGCCCTGCTGGGCGACGCCGCGCACGTGATGTACCCCGTGGGCTCGGCCGGCGCCAGCCAGGCCATCGTGGACACGCGCGTGCTGGGCGCGGCCCTGCTGCAGCATGGCGTGAATGCTCAGGCCCTGCAGGCCTACGACCAGAAGCTGTGCAAGGACATCTCGGCCCTGGTGCTGCGCAACCGAGGCTCCGGCCCCTTTGCCATCCTGGGCCTGGTGGACGAGCGCTGCGGCGGTGTTTTCGACAACATCGACGAGGTGATCCCCAAGGCCGAGCGTGACGAGTTCATGGCCCGCTACAAGCAGGCGGCGGGATTTGCGATTGAGGCCTTGAATGCGGCGCCGTCCATCATTGCGGCGGGGGCGCGGGTGGCAGACTGAGGGCGCGGGGCACGGTCAGCCGTGCATCTTCTCCGTCTGCTCGAAGTCGTAGGCGTGCGGAAACTCCGCCAGCGGCATGGGGTGTGACACCAGATAGCCCTGGATCTCATCGCAGCCCGCGGCGCGCACGGCCTGCATCTGCGCCACGGTCTCGATGCCTTCGGTGACGGTGCGCATGCCCAGGGTCTTGGCCAGCTCGCTGATCATGCGCACGATGGCGCGCGAGTTGTCCTTGGACAGCAGCTCGGCCACAAAGGCCTGGTCGATCTTGAGCGTGTCGAAGGGAAAGCTGCGCAGGTAGGACAGCGAAGAGAAGCCGGTGCCAAAGTCATCCAGCGCCAGGCGCACGCCGGTCTGGCGCACGGCTTGCAGCATGCGCAGGGCCTGGTCGGCGTCTTCGATGAAGACCGATTCCGTGAGCTCCAGCTCCAGCCGGGCGGGTTCCATGCCCGAGGTGTGCAAGGTCTCGCGCAGCTGCGCCAGAAAATGCGGGCTCTGGAACTGGATGGGCGACACATTGACCGCCACCGTCAAGCCTGCCAGCTCGTGCGTGCCGGCGTGGCAGGCTTCGCGCAGGGCCCACTGGCCCAGGGCGTTGATCAGGCCGGCCTGTTCCGCCACGGGGATGAACTCGGCCGGGCGGATGGGCCCCAGGGTGGGGTGGGTCCAGCGCATCAGCGCTTCGGCGCCGGTGATGCGCCGGGTCAGCAGATCCACCTTGGCCTGCCAGTGCAGCACCAGTTCGCCGCGCTCCAGCGCGCTGCGCAGGCCCTGTTCGATGGCCAGCTGGCGCCGGCTGTGCTCGCCCAGCAGGGGCGTGTAGTGGGCCCACTGGCCGCGCCCCGCCTCCTTGGCCGCGTACATGGCCATGTCGGCCTGCACCAGCAGGCCGTCCAGCGACACGGGCTCGTTCGCGCGCAGCGTCAGGCCCACGCTGGCGCCGATACGCAAGGTGCGCGGGCCCAGCTCCACCGGCTCGGCCAGCGAATCCACCACGCCCTGGGCCACGGTCTCGGCCATGGCGATGGCCGCCGGCGCCGACAGCACCACCGCAAACTCGTCGCCCCCCAGGCGGGCCAGCAGGGCCCCGGCGGGCATGCAGGCGCGCAGCCGGTCCGCCACCGCCTTCAGCACCGCGTCGCCCGTGCTGTGGCCGTGGTTGTCGTTGACGGCCTTGAAGCGGTCCAGGTCGATGGTCAGCAAGGCCAGGGGCTGGTTCTGCTTGATGAGTCGGGCCAGGGTGTCGCGCAGCATGAAACGGTTGGCCAGGCCGGTGAGCGAGTCGGTATGCGCAAGCCGCCGCAGCAGTTCCTCGCTGTTGACTTTTTCGGTCACGTCGCTGATGACGCCGCGCCAGCCCAGGAAGGCGCCGTCGTCGTCCGCCACGCGCTTGCCGTTCATCTGCAGGTGCACCGTGCCGCGTGCATCGTTGATCGAGATCCGCAGGTCCCGGAAGGGCTGGCCCGCCGCCATCAGCTGGCTCAACTGCTCGGCGCCCGCCGGGCTGCGCTGCTGCAAGAGCTCCACCAGGCTCACCAGGCGTTGTTCATCGGGCTGCAGACCCAGCAGCTCCTGCAGGCGGGGCGACGCATGCCGCAGCCAGCCGTCGGGCCCGGTGCCCCACAGGGCGTCGCCGGCGTTCTGTTCGAAGTCTTGCAGCAAGACGGCCAGCATCTGTTCCTGCCGGGCAGACTGCGCCTGCGAGCGCAGCAGCGCCGTGGCCTTGTGCCAGTTCACCAGCGAGCCGATGATCACGATGGGTGAATACAGGCTCAGCAGCAGCGCCACCTTGGCCGACGCGGCCCCGCCCACCGAAGCCAGCGCTCCGAACGCGCCCAGGGAAATCACCGCCGCCCATGCCAGGCTGGCGTAGGGCAGGGGGCTGAGCACGAAACTGCCCGCGCCGATCATGCCGGTGATCAGGGTGACCAGCGTCAACTGCTGGCCCACGGTGGCACCCTGCAGCCACAGCAGGGGCAAGACCCCCCACAGACTGGCCAGCAGCATGGCGTTCCAGGTGGCGCGGTGCACGCTGCGCGAAGACGCGGTGAGCACCCGGTGGCCCCGCCTTTGCGCCCAGTTGAACAGCGCCAGGCCGCACACCCCGCACAGCACCGCCAGCCAGGTCCACAGGCCTGCCGTAATGCCCGGCGCAAACGACCAGACGGCCAGCGCGCCGCTGCCGACGTTGGCCACCATCATCGCCGGCGTCAGCCGGATGACAGACCTCAGGTGGGCACCCCGCAGGCGCGCGGCTTCCGCCTGATCATCGCCGTACATGGCGGCGATGTCGGCGCGCAGTTCACGCAGGGTTTGAGGTCCGAATCTGAACATGAGGCGTGGGGGGAGATGCCGTTCTTCTTATGGCACTCGCTCACCATCGTGCGGAGTCGGCACATTCATCGCGGTGGATCACATGGGTTGAGCGTCAATTGCTCGGCGCTTGAGTGGTCGAGGGGACCTGGATGCTGTAGAAAACGCAGGCTGCCCTGGCCTTGTCGACGGCTGTCAGCCGTTCACCGATGGTCTTCTGTTCGTCAAAGGCGATGTTCAGTTGCTGCCAGATGCTGGTGACGATCGCGTTTCGCGTGGTGGCGTCTGCCGATCCGCTGTTGCCCGAGGAGGTGAGGGATTGCGACATGAAGTTCGTGGCGCCTGAGAAACCGCTGAACGCCGCGATCGCGGTGCTGTTGCCGGCCGCATTCCCCGCGGTGAGAGCCGGTGCAATGACTGCCCCGGAGATGGCACCCGCAACCGATAGCCAGAACGCGTTCTTCGCTTTGTCTTTCGAGTCGCTTTCCATGCTGGAGAGGCGGAGTGTGCAGAACTGCTCCATCGCCGACAGGGACGTTCTCAGGGCATCCCGTTCGTCTTCCGTTGCCTCTGAAGATTTCCGGGTGATGGCTCCCTGCAGCGTGGCCGTCGCCTTGGACATCGCGGCGGTGTTGACGGGCACTGTATGGCTGAGAGAGGTGCCTGGTTTGCTGGCGCATGCACTCAAGATGCACGCCAGTGAGAGGCAGATAGCGACGTTTCTCATGTGCTCCCCCTGTCGGTGTAACTAATTGTTAATAGCCATGGTAGACGAATGTGCGGAAGAGTCAAGACGGGTGTTTATCCATGGGTCGTGATCGCTCAAGACAGGCCGCGGGCTTGGCCCGGGCTGAGCGCCAGGCCCCACTCAGGTGCGCACCGCCATCTGACGCGACCCCAGCACACGGGCATAGACCCAGGTGAATTCGGCGCCGAACAGGAAGACCTGGGCCGAGTAGTACACCCACAGCAGCACGATCACCAGTGAGCCGGCGGCGCCGAAGCCCGAGCTCACCCCGAAGCGGCTGATGTAGAGGCTGATCAGCAGCTTGCCCAGGCTGAAGAGGATGGCGGTGAACACGGCGCCCGTCCATACATCGTTCCACTGCACGCGTGCCCGCGGCAGCACCTTGTAGATGATGGCGAACATGGCAGCGACCAGCAGGAAGCCGACGATGGCATTGGCGACGGCGCCCACCACGAACCAGCCGCCAAAAAGCGGCTCCACCGAGCGGCCCACCAGCGCCAGCACGGCACTCATGAGCAGCGACACGGTCAGCAAGAACCCGATGGCCAGGATCATCCCGAAAGAGAGCAGGCGCGCGCGCAGCAGCGCCAGCCAGCCGTTGGCGCGGATGCGCGTGGGCACGCGCCAGATCCGGTCCAGGGCATCCTGCAGTTCGGCGAACACGCTGGTGGCACCCAGCAGCAGCAGCAGCAGCCCCACGGCCGTGGCGAACAGGCCCTTGGTCGGCTCGTTCACGCTGGTCAGCAAGTCCTGCACGGCCCGGGCACCGGCGTCGCCCATCAGGGACTGGAGTTGAAGGGTGATCTCGCCGCGCGCTGCCTCCTCGCCAAACACCAGGCCGGCCACGGAGATGACGATCAGCAGCAGCGGCGCCAGGGAGAACAGGGTGTAGTAGGCCAGCGCCGCGCCCATGCTGGGCGCATGGTCGTCCAGCCACGACTGGGAGGTTTGTCGCAGCAGGCTCCAGGCGATGTCAACGCGCCATTGCATAAGGGGTGGCCATCCGGTCCAGGCTTGCAGTTCGTGCGGACGATCAATCCCGGGAACAGGATTGCGGGAAGAGTATTGACGAGGGCTGCCGCCCTCTCTGTACGGTGGCGCACGGTCAAACGCCGCCCGGGCTTTTAAGGTCAACCCCCCAGACCTTCAAACCGCTTCAAAGCCATGCCAGGCCCACGCTCCATCCATCCGCCCTTCCATCGACCCGCATCAGGCTGCGCCATGACCCTGACTATTGAGGGCAGGATGGTGCGGCGCGGCGCAGCGGTTCACGTCGCGAGGTTTGCGGCGTGAAATACAAGGACTACTACGCCACCCTCGGCGTCGCACGCGATGCTGATCTGGATCAGATCAAGAAGGCCTACCGCAAGCTGGCCCGCCAGACCCACCCGGATGTGTCCAAGGCGAAGGACGCTGAAGAGAAGTTCAAGGACGCGGCAGAGGCCTATGCAACGCTCAAGGACCCGGACAAGCGTGCCGCCTATGACGCGTTGGGGCGGCAACCGTCCGGCGCCGAGTTCTCGCCACCGCCCCAATGGCGCAGCGACCATGCGGCGGGCTTCGATTCCTTCGAGAACATCGACCTGGCGGACCTGCTGGCAGAGATGGGGCGCCGCGGCGGCGGTGCGCGCCCAGGGGCCATGCCCGTTCAAGGGCGGGACTACGAGGACACGGTGCACATCAGCCTTGCGGACGCGCACCGCGGAGCCACCTTGAGCCTGAAGCTGAGCGATCCGGCAGGTGAACACACGCTGGAAGTGTCCATTCCGGCCGGCGTCACGGCCGGTCAGAAGCTCAGATTGCGGGGCAAAGGGGGCAAGGGCCGCAACGGCGGGGGCGACGGCGATTTCTACCTGCACATCGAACTGCGTCCCGATCCCGTGTTTCGCGTCGACCGCCACGACCTGTACTTCGACCTGGCCCTGACACCGTGGGAGGCTGCGCTGGGCGCCGAGCTGGAAGTGCCCACACTGGACGGCAGCGTCATGCTCACCGTGCCCCCCGGGACGCGCAGCGGACGCAAGCTGCGCTTGCGGGGTCGGGGCCTGGCCAAGCGCCAGGGCCCGGGCGGTGACCTCTACGCCACCGTGCGCATCGACGTTCCCACCACGCTGTCGGAGCCGGAGCGCAAGCTTTATGAAGAGCTGGCCAGGATCTCGACCTTCAACCCGCGAGCGGC
The DNA here is from genome assembly GCA_030695415.1 of Hylemonella sp. Classification (GTDB taxonomy): domain Bacteria; phylum Pseudomonadota; class Gammaproteobacteria; order Burkholderiales; family Burkholderiaceae_C; genus Hylemonella. The sequence continues at coordinate 160,449 of JAUYQZ010000001.1, read as the reverse complement.
CTTGCCCAAGGAGACTTCCCATGAACCAGCTGCACCTTGAGTGTGAATGGCTTGATGCCGGCCAGGTCTTGAATCTGGCCGAGCTGTCCCGGATATGCGGCATGAGTTCGGCCGAGCTGGACGAGCTGGTGGAGTACGGCGCGCTCTCCCCCTTGAAGGCCGACCAGCCCGAACCCCAGTTCCCGGCCCAGTACATCCCGCGGCTGCGCACCGCGGGCAAGCTGCGTCGGGACTATGACCTGGAGCTCTTCGCGGTGGCGATCGTGCTGGACTATCTGGACCGCATCGAAACCCTGGAGGCGCAGCTGCGCGCCTTGCAGGCCGGGAACGCGTCGTCCGGGTCATCGAAGCCGGCGCAGGGTGGCTGATGGCCAGTCCGGCCCGCCTTCTGTGTGCGGTAGCGAACAGCCAGAAATGGTCCGGGCTTTTAAGGTGGGAACTGTCTTGGCGATCTTGCCGAGCCGGAAGGGTAAATGATGAAGTACAAAACAACGACAACGGCCACCGTTGTGCTGACGGTCCTGCTCGCGGCGCTGGCTGGTTGCCAGAAGCAGGAAGGCCCGGCCGAGAAGGCCGGCAAATCCATCGACAAGGCGGTCGAGAAGTCTGGCGAGAAAATCGATGAGACCAAGGAAAAAGTCGGCGAGAAGATCGAGAAGGCCGGTGAAGACCTCCAGGACGCTGCCAAACGCGACCCGAAGAACTAGGCAGAACAAGATGCTCGAAACCCTTGCCATCATCCTGATCGTACTGTGGCTGCTGGGGCTGGTCTCCTCCTACACCATGGGCGGATTCATCCACATCCTGCTGGTCGTCGCCGTGGTGGTGATCCTGCTGCGCCTCATCAAGGGGCGCCGACTCTAAACGCCCAGGCCGCCTGCTCCTGCAGCGCCTGAGCCAGTTCCCGCGCCGGCATCTCCTTGGCGAACAGCCAGCCCTGGCCGCAGGCCACGCCGTGTTCCGTCAGGCAGACAGCCTGGGCGGCTGTCTCCATGCCCGCGCCAATCCGGCGCCGCCCAACCCTGTTTCGTGGGGTTTTGTGGGCTCGCGCGAGGAACGCCAGGTGCACTGCCGGTAAACTGAACTCCACAGGGCGCAAGCGACGACGGTGAGCTTGCAGAGAACAACACACCAGAACATGCATGCCCTCGTTCAGCCCGGCTGGACGAGGGCATTTTCTTGGGGGCAGCGCGGCTGTCATCCGGCAGCATGGACCGACGGAAGACCGACGAATGAGCGACAAGGACAAGGACATCGTCCTCAACATCTGCAGGCGCATCGAGCGCGTGCTTCAGCGTGACTGGGGCAGCACCGGCGCGGGCTTGCGTGAGCGGCTCGGTTCGACCCGCTACGTGGTGCCCCCCGAACTGCGCAAGCGCATCCGCTACCTGCACAGCATGCACAAGCAGGCCTTGAAGCAGGAGCGCTTCAAACTCAAGTCAGCCGCCGACTTTGAAGACAAGGGCGAGCAGATACTTGACCAGCTCGCCGAGGCCCGCAAGACAGCCCCCCGCCGCCTGCGCCTCTGGCTGAAAGATCTGGTCGTCCGCTATCGCATTCTTTTTGGCACGGCCGTGGTCGCCCTGCTGGTCGCCGTGGTGGGCCTGGCCTATCTCTTGTTCGAGCCCGAGCCCAGCCCCGCCCCCGTGGCCACCGTTGTGCCCAAACCGGCGCCCAAGCCTGTGCCCCGGCCCGCGCCCAAACCCGCGCCGGCCCCAGCACCCGTGGCTGCGCCCGCGCCCGCTCCGGCCCCGCTTGCCAAGGCCTCGGCCCCTGCACCGACATCCGCAGCAACAGCGGGCGCCGCGCCTGCGGCAGACACCGGGCCCGCCCCCCTGCCTGCAGGCACCACCGTCCATGTCGAAGCACCGCCCCAGGTGCTCATCACCCTCAAGCGTGCAGAAGTTGTCCAGGGCGTCTCGGGCGGCAACGAGATCTCCGTCATCGTCGAGGTGCAAAACATGGGCTACGAAAGCCTCAAGCGCATCACCTTCGACGCCTGGCTCTACGACACCTCGGGCGCCATGCCCGTGACCGTCATCGCGCCATCCGGTACCGAAGCCACCCCCTGGAAAGGCTTCGTGCGCCAGACCCTCCGGCGCGGGCAGAGCGCCGAGCTCCGGCTCAGCTACGGCCCCGCGTCCCGCTGGGCCTCGGACCAGGTCATCGAGCTCGTGAAATCCGGGCGCTACCAGATCCGGCTCAAGGTCGTCTCGCTCATAGACGGCTCGGATAAGCCGCTGCCCATGTAGAGCGCGGGGAGATGCTGGTGGCGCCGCCGCAGCTCCTTGAGGACAAGGTGCATCCAGATCACCGTCCGTATGCCCATTTCACAGTCAGGCCCTAAGGCACCACCCGCGTGCCCGGCGGCGCGGCGTCCAGCGCCTGCGCCAGCACATTGGTGTGCAATATCCATGCGGGCCGACCGGTGGCTGCTACAAATTCAATAGCGCTTTCCAGCTTGGGCGCCATTGATCCCGCGCCCAGCCCGCCCGCGGCCAGCAGTTCGCGTGCCTCGGTCACGGTCAAGCGCGGCCGCAGCTGTGCCTTCGCCGTGCCATGCGCGTCCTCCACGCCCGCCACATTGGTGGCGAACACCAGCAACTGTGCATCCAGGGCGATGGCCAGGCGCGCGGCCATCCAGTCCTTGTCGATCACGCAGGCCAGCCCTTGCGAACCCTGCGCCGTGCGGGCGATCGCGATGCCGCCCCCGCCGCCGGCAATCACGTGCTGCTCGCGCAGCAGGGTGGCGATGGCGCGTTCTTCCACCACGGCCAGCGGGCGCGGCGAGGCCACGGTGCGGCGCCAGCCGCCGGGCAACTGCACGGCCGGCCCGCCCGGGCGCGCGGGCAGCAGCGGGCCGATGGGTTTGGTGGGGTGCTCAAAGGCCGGGTCCGCCGGGTCCACCAGGGCGCGCGTGACCAGCGCCACGGTGGGCGTGCCGCTCATCTGCTCCAGCGCTTCCGCCAGCAGGTAGCCCAGCTCGCCCTGGGTCTGCGCCACGTGGATGTCCAGGTTGCCGGTGTCCGCCGCGCTGCCCAGCAGCCGGCCCACCTGCGGGCCGTTGCCGTGCACGACGAGCAGGCGGTGGTCTTCGGTGGCAAGGGCCGCCAGCTGGCGCGCCGCGTTCATTGCAGCGGCGCGCTCCGTCGCGTAGCCTGGGTCGCCGGCGGGCGGGCTCAGCGCATTGCCGCCGAGAGCAATCACCAGCAGGCCGGGCTTCACGGCGGATTCATTGATGGTCATGGCATCTCACAGCTCACCCTGAGCACCTCACCGTTCGGGCTGAGCCTGTCGAAGCCCTTTGCAGAATGCTGATTCGCACGGAGAGCGTTTCGACAGGCTCAACGCGAACGGACTGGTTTGGCATTGCCTTAACCAGTGGCCGCATCGAGCCGCTCGCCCACCAGCGTGGCGAGTGTGGGTGCGCCCGCGTCGGCATAACCATAGCGGGCGCGCACGATGGGCTTGGTGAAGCCGCCCAGCCGGGCCAGGTCGATCGGCGTGGCCGCCAGCACCACGTCGGCGCGGCTGCTGTTGATGGTGGCGCGCAGCGCGGCCAGGTGCGCCTCGCTGTAGCCCATGGCCGGCAGCACCGGGCCGATGTGCGGGTACTGCGCATAGACGCGCTCAATCTCCGGTGCGGCGCTCTCTCGCGGGTCGACGATTTCCACGTCCTTGTACGCCCGCAGCGCGCCATAACCCGCGCCCCAGGCCATGCCGCCGTGGGTGATGGTGGGGCCGTCTTCCACCACCAGCACGCGCCGCCCGCGCAGCTGCGCGGGTGCGTCCACCTGCACCGGCGAGGCGGCGCGCACCACGGGCACGCCCGGCAGCAGCGCGGCCAGCGCCGCTCCCAGCTGGGCCACGTCGGCCGCCGGTGCGGCGTCCACCTTGTTGACCACCACGATGTCGGCCATGCGCAACACGGCCTCGCCCGGGTGGTGGGTGTTCAGCTGGTCGGGCCGCAGGCCGTCGCACACCACCACGTGCACCGTGGGCACGTAGAAAGGAAAGTCGTTGTTGCCGCCGTCCCAGACGATGACGTCGCACGCCTCTTCGGCCGCCAGCACCGCCGCGTAGTCCACCCCCGCAAACACCGCGTGGCCGGCCGCCAGGTGCGGCTCGTATTCCTCGCGTTCTTCTATCGTGCACTGCGCCGCGTCCAGATCGGCCAGGGTGTGGAAGGCCTGCACGCGCTGGCGCTCCAGCTCGCCATAGGGCATGGGGTGGCGGATGGCGGCCACGCGCAGGCCGCGGGCCTTGAGCATCTGCGCCAGATGGCGCGCCGTCTGCGACTTGCCGCAGCCCGTGCGCACGGCCGACACGGCCACCACCGGCTTGCGGCTGCGAAGCATGGTGGCCTGCGGCCCCAGCAGGGTGAAGTTGCAGCCCACGGCCAGCGCACGCGAGGCCAGGTGCATCACCTGGGCGTGGGTCACGTCGCTGTAGGCAAAGACCACGGTGTCCACCCGCTCGCGCCGGCACAGCGCCTCCAGCTCGGCCTCGGGAACAATGGCAATGCCCTGCGGGTACAGCGCTCCCGCCAGGCTGGCCGGGTAGCGCCGCGCATCGATGCCGGGAATCTGCGTGGCGGTGAAGGCCACCACCCGCACGGCCGCATCGTCACGGTAGACCGTGTTGAAGTTGTGGAAGTCGCGCCCCGCGGCGCCGCAGATGACGATGCGTTGCATGCTGGCCTCTTGATGCTGAAACGGACTGAGGCATGATGTTACAGGGGTACGGCCTCGGCTTTGTCGTCAGCCACGGATGGCATGACTACCATTTTGGAGAACGGGTTGCCGAAGGCCTTGCTGGCGGGTAGGCGTTTGGATCATCGGATTGCGCTGGTCGGCGGATGAGAGCGCCGAGGCGCTGACTGGCAAAACGCAAGACATGACTGCGTGACTGCATGACTGCGTGTGACGACCTCTATCACGCAGCGTGCTGCATGATAGATTTGGCGGGGAAAGAAGGGCGACATCTGACCCAGAGTCGTTCATCGCACTCATGAACCTCGGGTCAGTCAGAATCTAGTAACTGTCTGGCGAATACCAAACACGTTCAATCAAAAGGGAGGTGCTATGGGATCAAAGAAGAAGCATTTTCGTCCGAGTCCAATTATCAAAGCCGAATCAAATAATGCAGTTCAAGATTTGGTTGAGGTTAAGCCTCAAGATAATGAAAGAAAAAAACCCCCATTACATCCATTGGATCGAGTGCTTACGACGTTTCTGGCTGACATTCAGTCGGTACTAAGAACGCATCAGGTGGTGATGCCGCATTTGTACCGTTGGCTTAAAGACCAACACGAGAAAAATAGTCAGACTCTAGAAAAATTTCAAACAGAGATCGACGAGGACGGAAAAGAGTTCTACAAGGCGGAGTCTGCTCACCAAGCTGCTGAATTGCTAAAAGCAATTCGAGATATAGATGGTCTTCGAGGGTTGAGGATTCCGGAGACGCTTCAAAGAAGTCTCTTTACTCAATTATTTAGTGAGTTTGACGCATTCATAGGTGCTTTGCTCAAGGTTATATATACGAACAAGGAAGACCTACTTAAAAGCATTGCAAAGGAAGTTACGTTTTCTGAACTGTTGAAGTATGAGGACCTTAATGCCGTCAAGGTTGACATGCTTGATAAAGAGATCGAATCCTTTCGCAGGGAGAGCTATGTTGAGCAGTTTTCAATTCTAGAAAACAAGTTCAGCATGAAGACATTAAAGGCGTTTCCGGAATGGGGTGAGTTTGTTGAGCTGTCCCAGCGAAGAAACATCGTTGTTCACAACGGAGGCAAGGTCAGCGAACAGTACTTGACCGTCTGCGATCGAGAAGGCCACAGCTTTTTAAAACGCCCTGACATGGGAGAGGTTCTCGCGATTGATGTCCCGTACTTTGCAAGAGCAGTCATTGTATTGTCGAAAGTGGCATTTATGCTAAGCCATACGTTATGGAGAAAAGTCTTCCCGGATCAAGTTCAGGTTGCTCATGACTGTGCAAATATGACTGTTTACAACTTACTTAAAGATAAGCGCTGGAAAACAGGACTTGAAATCTCTAGGTTCTGTCTCTGTGAACAGATGAAAAAAGATGCAGAGGATCTGACGTGGAGAGTTAGAGTTGTTAACGCAGCTATTGCAGCGAAATTCTCCGACAATAACGACGAAGCTCAGAAGTATCTGCAATCAGTGGATTGGACGGCTAGCTATCGAGACTTCAAGCTGGCAAGGGCAGTTCTTACAGATGATTTTGAAGAAGCTGAAAAGGTGATGAAGGCAATTGGAAAAAATGGCGAACTGATTGATGAATTGTCATATCACGAGTGGCCGCTATTCCACAAATTTAGAGAGTCGCCTGAATTTTTGAATGCCTACCAAGAAATATATGGAACATCCTTTGTCAAAGAGGCGGTTCGAAAGTCTGCAGCTAGCGCTGCGGGAGATGAGGCTAAAGCGGAAGCCACAGAAGCCACGACCGTCGATTTGCAGCCGAGCGCTGTGATTGTTGGAGGAGTGCAATAGCCGCCATTTCAGATCAGAACGGAGCTGAGACGTATCCAGACACACGTAAGCTGCAGCAAGCATTTGCTTATTCTTGACTGCTCACGACGCAAAAAAAGCAGTCCGGCAGGTGTGGCACGATTGATTCCACTGGGTGCTCTTTTGCCGAGACCGCTCCCCGGGACCGTGCTGTTCTGCGTTTGGCATAGGTCTGTTTCTTATGCACGCCTATTCTGTCTATCTATGCACGTTGTTGTGCATCCACTCAAGCCCCTGACCTGATCAGGGCAGCCACTTCGCCTCGCATGACGCGTTCGCCCCGCGCCGCCCGCGGCCCGTCCCCGCCTGCAGTAGGTGTCCCGGTCGCAGCCCCTGGCCCGCCCAGCTTCAGGAGCAGACCGGTGCGCCTTTTTCATGGGTGGTTTCAGCCCCTGCGGCATCGGCAGCCGGAGGCGCCCGCCCTGGCCGATGCTTACTGGGGCCTGCCGGCCGAGGCGCTGTTCGCCGCCCTGGGCCGCGCGCTGCTGGGCTTCGCGCAGGAGTTCATCGCGGGCAACGCCATCGAGAAGCTGCGCTCGCGCATCGCCATTCGTTCGGTGTTACCCGGCGCTGGCGTCCCGGTCGAGCAGGGCCTTGGCCTGTTCGTAGGCTTCGGGCGTGATGTCGCCGCTGGCCAGGCGCCTGCGCAGGATTTCATGTGGCGTGTCGCGGTCCCGGCGTTTTGCACGGCTGTCCGGGCTCAGCACGGTGAACCAGACAAGCACAATCAGCACCAGCCAGAAGAACCACCAGAAGCCGTGCATCCCGCCCATGTAGTAGCCGTATTCAGAGAACATGTGTCACCTCCTTGGTGTGATGTGGCAAGCCCGTCGTACCGAATGCGTCACAAGCAGCATGGGAGCCAGGGCCCCAGCCCTTGTGGCACCGACGGCCAGTCTTGTCAAGCTATCGGGTCTGCGGCATTGATGCGCGCAACAGCCAATCGGCCACTTCGCGCCCGGCCCATACCCATGGTTAGCGCGGGGCCACGCGCGCTGCTAAGATGCCGCCGTGCGCAAACGTCTCATCGCCCTTCTCCTGGTACTGCTCAACGTCTGGCAGGTCGCGTCCGCGGCCGGCTTGCCGCAGTTGCTGGCCGCGCAGGGCCAGGCGCTGGATCACGCCGTCATGCACTGGCAGGGCGAGGCGCACCACCATGACGATCATGGCGTCGTCCACGCCGACGGGTCGCAGGATTCCATCCAGCACATGATGGCTGACTGCTGCTTCCATCACCTGGCCGTGTTCCAGGCGCCCTCCGTGGTGGCGCTGGAATCTCTGCCGCAGCAGGTGGCGCAGACGGCCCAGCCCGTGCCGCCCCCACCGCATCTCGACGGCCTGCGCCGTCCCCCCCGACTCCTGAGCTGATCCGCACCGCGTGCCGTCCCCCGTGGGGTGGGCGCGCGGCCTGGTCGTCCGTGCGGCGCCTGTACGCAGGCCTGTGCGGACCCTGTCGATCACTCTGGGGGTCTTGTGTTGTATTCCATACGAAGGTGTGTCCTGGCCTGTGTGCTGGGCGCAGCAGGGGCCGTGGCCCAGGCGCAGGCGAGCGCTGCGCCGGACGAGCCACGCATTTCATTGGGCGCGGCCATCGAGTCGGCCTGGCTGCGCTCGGTCCAGGCGCGCGAAGCCGCCGCCCAGCAAAGCGGGGCCGAAGCCGCGCGCAGTGCGGCCGGCGCTCTGTGGGCGCGTGCGCCAGCGCTGGAGCTGGGCTACCGCACCGACCGCGGCGGCAACCCCGGCGGCGGGCGCGAATCCGAACTGGGCCTGGCCTGGCCGCTGTGGCTGCCGGGCCAGCAGACGGCGCGGCAAAACGCGGCCGACGCGCAGGGGCAGCTGGCGCAGGACAGCGCCCGGTTGTTGAAGCTGCGGGTGGCTGGCGAGGTGCGCGAACAGGCCTGGGGCCTGCAGCTCCTGTTGGCCGAGTGGCAACAGGCCCAGGCCCGCGCCGAGACGCTGGAGCAGCTGGCGTCCGACGTGGCGCGCCGTGTGCAGTCCGGCGATCTGGCGCGCTCCGATGCCATGGCCGCGCGGGCCGAGCTGCTCGATGCGCTCGCCTTGCGCACCGAAGCCGGCCAGCGCCTGAGCGAAGCGCGCGCCCGCTGGCAGGTGCTGACCGGGCAGGCTTTGGCACCGGAGCCTTCCGAGCCCGCCGTGCCCGAGCCGGCTGTGCTGGACGAAACGCATCCCGAGCTGGCGCAAGCCAACCGTGCGCTGGCGCTGAGCCGCAGCCGCCTGGACCTGGTGCAGCACTCGCGGCGCGACGCGCCCGAGCTGGCTGTGGGTTACCGCCATGAGCAGGGCGCCGGCGGCAGCACCCAGGACAGCGTGGGCGTGAAACTGCGCCTGCCCTTCGGTACGCAGGACCGCAACCTGCCTCTGGAGGCGGCGGCGCGCGGCGAGCTGGACGTGGCCGACACCCGCGCGCAACGCCTGCGCGAGCAATTGGGCGCCACTTTGGAGGCCAGCCGATTGGCGCTGCGCAATGCGCAGGCGCGCGCCGAGGCCGAGCGCGAGCGTGCCGCGCTGCTGCAGGAGCGCGCGGGCCTCTTGCGTCGCGCCTTTGCCGCTGGCGAGCTGGCCCTGCCCGAGCTGCTGCGCGCGCTCAGCGCCGCCAGCCAGGCGCAGGCCGCCTGGGCCCGACAGCAAGCCGCGCTGGGACTGGCGCGTGCCCGTTATCAACAAGCATTGGGATGGTTGCCATGAAGTCATGGATCACTTTTGGGATTGCTTCACTGCCGTTCGGACTGAGCTTGTCGAAGTCCTGGCGAGTGCAAGCGCTGCGTTTCGACAGGCTCGACGCGAACGGTGTGTGGGGCGGCGTGTTTGCGTTGGTCTTGGCGTTGAGTCTTCTGTCTCCGGCCTGGGCGGGCCCCGGCGCCCACGGACCGGGCGGCGAACACCTGGATGCGCCCGCGACGGCAGCGGCTGCCGGTGGTGTCCCGCGCGTGGAAGCGAGCTCCGACCTCTTCGAACTGGTTGGCATGCTTTACGCGGGCGAGCTGTCGCTGCTGATCGACCGTTTCGAAACCAACGAGCCCGTGCTGGACGCCCAGGTCGAGGTGGAGTCGGGTGGCCTGAAGGCCGTCGCGAAGTTCCATGCCGAGCATGGGGATTACGCCGTGGACGACGCGCGCCTGCTGGCGCTGCTGCGCCAGCCGGGCGAACACGCGCTGGTGTTCACCATCGTCAAGGGGCAGGAGAGTGATCTGCTGGACGGCACGCTGAGCCCCGCTGCCGCGACGGCCCTGATCGACGAACACGACATCGGCCTCGGCGCCGGTGGGTGGCTGACCTTGGTGATCGGCGGGCTGGTGCTGGCTGCCGGGGTGGTTTGGTTCCTGCGGCGGCGCCGCGCCACGGCCATGCTGCCGACTTTGGGAGAACACGCATGAAGCGCATGACGAGCTGGGTGCTGGTGCTTGGGTTGGCGGGCAGCTTTGTGCCCGTGCAGGCGCACGAGGGCCACGATCACGGCAACGAAGCGCCGGCGGGTGTGGCGGCCGTGCTGGCGCGCCTGCCCGATGGCAGCGTGAACATACCGAAGACGGCGCAGCGGCGCATGGCGATACGTACCACGCTGGCGGGCATGAGCGATGCTGCGGCCACCCTGCAACTGCCGGCGCGTGTGGTGATGGACCCCAACCGCAGCGGGCGGGTGCAGGCCGTCTACGGCGGGCGGGTGGAGCCCGGGCCGCGCGGCCTGCCGGTGGCGGGCCAGGCGGTGAAGCGCGGCGAGGTGTTGGCCTATGTGCGTTACCAGGCCGAGCCTTATGCCGTGGCGAACCAGCAGAGCCAGCTGAGCGAACTGCGCGCACAGCGCCAGATCGCCGAGCAGAAACTGCAGAGGCTGGAGAGCCTGGAAGGCACGGTGCCGCGCAAGGACATCGACGCGGCGCGTACCGACCTGGCCGGCCTGCGCGAGCGCGAGGGTAGCGTGGGCGCCAGCCTGGGCCAGCGCGAGGCGCTGACCGCACCCGTGTCGGGGGTGATCGCCAGCGTGGCCCTGGTGGCCGGTCAGGTGGTGCAGGCGCGCGACGTGCTGTTCGAGGTGGTGGACCCGGCGCACATGCTGGTGGAAGCCGGCACACCCGACGCCACGCTGGGCACGCGCATCGCCGGCGCGCAGCTGGCCGATGTGCCGGGCACGCGCCTGAAGCTGCTGGGTGCGGCGCGCGCGCTGCGCGACGGCCTGCTGCCGCTGACCTTCAGCGTGCAGGCCGGCAAGCCGGGGGCGGCGCTGCCGCTGGCCATCGGCCAGCCGGTGCAGCTGATCGTGCAATTGAAGGAGCGGGTGCAGGGCATCGTGCTGCCGGCGCAGGCCGTGGTGCGCAACCCGGCCAACGAGCCCATCGTCTGGATCAAGACCAGCGCCGAGCGCTACATGCCGCAGCCGGTGCAGTACCGGGCGCTGGACGCGCAGACCGTGGTGGTGACCCAGGGCCTGGGCGCCGACAAGCGCGTGGTGGTGCAGGGTGCGCCGCTGATCGCGCAGATCCGCTGAACGGAGCCAGCATCATGTTCAACTGGATCGTTCGTTCCAGCCTGCACAACCGGCTGATCGTGCTGGCGCTGGCGGCGCTGCTGATGGTTTACGGGGCGATCACCGCCTGGCGCACGCCGGTGGACGTGTTCCCCGATCTCAACAAGCCGGTGGTCACGGTGCTCACCGAGGCCGGCGGCATGGCGCCGCAGGAGGTGGAGCAGCTCGTGACCTTCCCGATCGAGATCGCGCTCAACGGCATGCCGGGCGTGACACGGGTGCGCTCGACCTCGGGCGTGGGCCTGTCGATTGCCTATGCCGAGTTCGACTGGGGCACCGACATCTACCGCAACCGCCAGCTGGTGGCCGAGCGCCTGGCCCTGGTGCGCGAGCGCCTGCCCGCGGGCGTGACGCCGGTGATGGGGCCGGTCTCGTCCATCATGGGCGAGATCATGCTGGTGGCGCTGCCGCTGAAGGCCGATGCGCAGGGGCAGACCCCCATGCAGGCGCGCGAGTACGCGGACTTCGTGCTGCGCCCGCGCCTGCTGTCCATCCCCGGCGTGTCGCAGGTGATCCCCATTGGTGGCGAGGTGCGCCAGCTGCGGGTGGAGCCGGACACGGCGCGCATGGCGCAGTTCGGCGTGACGCTGACGCAGCTGGAGCAGGCGCTGCGCGGTTTTGCCGCCAACGCGGGCGGGGGCTTCATCGACCTCAACAGCCGCGAGTACCTGATCCGCCACGTGGGGCGCACCAGCCGGGTGGAAGACCTGGCGGGGGTGGCCGTGGCCTGGAAGAACGGCCGACCCATCCAGCTGCAGCAGGTGGCCGGCGTGCGTTATGCCGCCGCCTTCAAGCGCGGTGACGCGGGCTACAACGGCGCACCGGCGGTGGTGGTGAGCGTGCAGAAGCAGCCCACGGCGGACACGGTGCAGCTGACGGCCGCCGTCGAGGCCGCGCTGGCCGAGCTCAAGCAGGGCCTGCCGGCCGGCCTGAGCGAGCCGCGTGTGCTGTTCCGGCAGGCGGACTTCATCAAGGCCTCCGTCAACAACGTGAGCGAGGCGCTGCGTGACGGCGCCATCATGGTGGCCATCGTGCTGTTTGCCTTCCTGTTGTCGGCGCGCACCACGCTGATCTCGCTGGTGGCCATTCCGCTGTCGCTGGCGGTGACGGCGCTGGTCTTCCATTGGCTGGGGCAGTCGATCAATGTGATGACGCTGGGCGGCCTGGCGATTGCCATCGGCGAGCTGGTGGACGACGCGGTGGTGGACGTGGAGAACATCCTGCGCCGTCTCAAGCTCAACCGCACGGCGGCGCAGCCCCTGAGCGTGTTCGAGGTGGTGCGCCAGGCCAGCGTGGAGGTGCGCTCGGGCATCGTCTATGCCACGGTCATCGTGGTGCTGGTGTTCGTGCCGCTGTTTGCGCTGCCGGGCATCGAGGGGCGGCTGTTCACGCCGCTGGGCGTGGCCTACATCGTTTCCATCCTGGCCTCGATGTTTGTCTCGATGACGGTCACGCCGGTGCTGAGTTATTACCTGCTGCCCCACATGAAACGGCTGGACCACGGCGACTCGCCGCTGGTGAGCTGGCTCAAGCGGCAGGACACGCGCTTGCTGGCCTGGTCGTTCCGGCATGCGCGCGCGTTGATCGCGGCGGCGGTGGTGGCCGTGGTACTGGCGGCGGCCTCGGTGCCCTTCTTTGCGCGGGCTTTCCTGCCGGCCTTCAACGAGGGCTCGCTGGTGCTCTCGCTACTGCTCAACCCCGGCACCTCGCTGGCCGAGTCCAACCGCGTGGGCGCGGTGGCCGAGACGCTGATCCGTGACGTGCCCGAGGTGGTGCAGGTGGGGCGACGCACCGGCCGCGCCGAGCTGGACGAACATGCCGAGGGGGTGCACTCGACCGAGATCGAGGTGGACCTGCAGCGATCAGGGCGTGCGCTGGAAGAGGTGCTGGCCGACATCCGCCGGCGCCTGGCGGTGCTGCCGGCGCAGGTGGCCATCGGCCAGCCGATCTCGCACCGGCTGGACCACCTGCTCTCGGGCGTGCGCGCGCAGATCGCCATCAAGATCTTTGGCGACGACACTGACACGCTGCGCGGCCTGGCCGAACAGCTGCGCGCGGGCCTCTCCCAGGCGCACGGCCTGGTGGACCTGACGGTGGAGAAGCAGGTGCTGATCCCGCAGATCACGGTGCGGCTGGACTACGCGCGCGCGGCCCAGGCCGGGCTGGCGCCGGGCGAGGCCATCGCCGCGCTGCAGGCGCTGACCGACGGCGCGCACGTGGCGCAGATCGTGGACGGCGCGCGCCGCTACGGGCTGGTGCTGCGCCTGCCCGATGCCCAGCGCAGCCCGCAGGACCTGGCGCGCATGCTGATCGACACGCCGGCCGGGCGCCTGCCGGTGAGCAGCATCGCCACGGTGGAGGAGGGCGATGGCCCCAACCAGATCGGGCGCGAGAACGGCCGGCGCCGCATCATCGTCTACGCCAACACCGACGGTACCGACATGGCGCATGTGATCGCCGACATCCGTGGCGTGATCGCGCAGATGCCCCTGCCCAGCGGCACCTTCATCAGCCTGGAGGGGCAGTTCCAGGCGCAGGAGGCGGCCACGCGGCTGATCCTGGGTCTGTCGCTGGTGTCGCTGGCCATGATGTTCCTGGTGCTGTACTCGCGCTACCGCTCGGCGGTGCTGGCCGGCATCGTGATGGCCAACATCCCGCTGGCGCTGATCGGCTCGGTGATCGCCATGTGGATCGCCGGCGTCAGCCTGTCGGTGGCATCGATGGTGGGTTTCATCACGCTGGCCGGCATCGCCACGCGCAACGGCATCCTGAAGATCAGCCACTACATCAACCTGTGCCAGTTCGAGGGCGAGAGCTTCGGCCAGGCCATGATCGTGCGCGGTTCGCTGGAGCGGCTCACGCCGGTGCTGATGACGGCGCTGGTGGCCGCCTTTGCGCTGACGCCTCTGCTGCTGGCAGCCGACGCGCCGGGCAAGGAAATCCTGCACCCGGTGGCGGTGGTGATCTTCGGCGGGCTGGTCAGCTCCACGCTGCTGGACACGCTGCTCACCCCCGTGCTGTTCTGGCTGATGGGCGAGAAGCCGCTGCGCCGGCTGCTGGCGGTGAACGACGAGGAAGCCGGCCAGGGGCGGGAAGCGTATTGATGCTGAGTGTCAGGGCACCCCGGCGCCGCCCCTTGCGAAGTGCGCTGCAGACGATGGAGTGAAGACCATGAAGAAATTTCTGACGACTGTTTTGTTGGTGTGGGCCGGCCTGGGCCCCAACATGGCCTGGGCCCACGGTGAGGTGAAGGCGCAGCATGGCGGCGTGGCGCAGCAGGTCAACGACCTGGTGTTCGAGCTGGTGCAGCACGCCAGTGGCGCCGCGATCTACATCGACGACCACGGCCAGGCCGTGAAACCCGCGGGCATGAGCGGCAAGCTCACCGTGCTGCAGGGCGGCGAGAAGAAGGACTACCCGCTCGCCCTGGGTGTGGACCGGATCGAGGTGCCGGGTGTGAAGTTGGCCAAGGGGGCGCGGGCCGTGGCCGTGATCAATGGCGTAGGTGGCAAGACCGTGACGGTGCGGTTCAGCCTCAAATAGGCCGTGCGCCGGCAGGGATGGCGCGCTTTGCCTACACTGGCGCGACCTGTCCGCCGTTGGCGGGTGATCCACTTTTTAACGAGATCTCACCATGAAACTTTTCCTCAAGCCCGGCGCCTGCTCCCTCTCCCCCCACATCGTGCTCGAAGAGCTGGGCCTGAAGTACGAGACCGACACCGTGGACCTCAAGGGCAAGACCACGGGTTCGGGCGGCGACTTCCTGGCCATCAACCCCAAGGGCTACGTGCCGGCGCTGCAGCTGGACGACGGCAGTGTGCTGACCGAAGGCCCGGCCATCGTGCAGTACCTGGCCGACCAGCACCCGGACAAGAAGCTGGCACCGCCTAACGGCACACTGGCGCGCTACCAGTTGCAGGCCTGGCTGACCTTCATCGGCACCGAGCTGCACAAGACCTTCAGCCCCCTGTTCAACCCCGCTGCACCGCAGGAGTGGAAGGAGCAGTGCCGCGCCAGCATCGAGCGCCGCCTGGGCTACGTGAACGAGCAGCTGGCGGGCAAGGACTACCTGATGGGCGCGGACTTCAGCGTGGCCGACGCCTACCTGTTCACCGTGACGGGTTGGACCAAGTACGTGAAGATCGACATCAGCGGCTACGCCAACATCACGGCCTACATGGCCCGCGTGGCAGCGCGCCCCGGTGTGCAGGCGGCGATGAAAGCCGAAGGGCTGGCCTGAGGCGGTACGGTCGCGCTGATCTGGCTCAGACTAGCAGCATGGCCACGAACCAGGCGCCGGCCAGGGCCAGGTCGGCCGGCCGCCGCCACGGCGATCGCGTGACCGACAGCAGCAGGAACAGGTTGTAGGGCAGCGGCGCGAAGTGCAGGGCCAAGGCCCAATGGCCCGGGCCGCCCTGGGCGATGACCATGAGGCCGGCAAAGGTGAAGAGCAGGTTGATCAGCGTGCCGACGCCGAGCATGTCGCGCCACAGGAGCTGGGCACGCGTGGATCGGCCGCTCCAGCGGGTCAGCAGAAATTCGTGGGATTGCAAACGCATCAGGCATCTTACTGACCATCCCCGCGCTGGCGCCTTGCGCTGACCGCCAGAGCCGGTGAGCCCGAAGTCGGGGGGCTGGGCGTGGCTACACTGGGCTGCCGACAGCGCCTTAGCCCTTCATCATCGGCGCCGACCGATCACCACCCATGATTTCCACGACCCAAGACCCTGCAGCCGCCACCCCGGCGCATCCCAGCGGCTGGCTGAAGGCCAACCTGCTGCTGCAGCTGGCCTTCGGGCTGCTGGCCATGACGATCTGCCTGCCTTCGCTGCCCGACTGGGCGGTGGCCTTCGGCGCCAGCCAGGCCAGCGTGCAGCTGACCTTCAGCGCCTATGTGGCGGCCTACGGCGGTTTGCAGCTGGTCTATGGCCCGCTGTCGGACCGGCTGGGACGCAGGCCCGTGCTGCTGTTCGGCCTGATGTTGGCTTTTGCCGGCTCGCTGCTGGCGGCCTTCGCGCCCGACCTCACCGTGCTCACGCTGGCGCGGGGCCTGCAGGGCGCGGGCAGCGCGGCCGGCATGGTGGTGGGCCGGGCCCTGGTGCAGGACCATTTCCATGGCCACGAGCGCACGCGCATGATGGCCTACGTCGGCATGACGTTGGGCCTGTGCCCGCCGCTGGCCTCGCTGCTGGGCGGACAGGTGCACGAGCGCCTGGGCTGGCAGGTCAACTTCATGCTCATCGCGGCGCTGGCGGTGCTGGCCTTCATCGCGGCGTGGCGCGGCCTGCCGGCCAGGCAGCCTGCGCCGCCGCAGCAGGCGCACTGGCTGCGCGCACTGCTCGATGCCTATGCGCGGCTGGCGCGCGAACCGGCCTTCCTGCTCTACGTGCTGGTGCTGTCCATGACCACGGCCACGTTCTACGCCTTCCTGGCCGGCGCGCCCATCGTGCTGGCGCGTTACGGGGTGGGGCCGGGCGAGGTGGGCTGGTACATCATGGCCATCCCCTTTCCCTACATCCTGGGCAACCTGCTGACCAGCCGCCTGGTGCACCGCTGGGGCGACCGCGCCGTCATGGGCCTGGGGCAGGCGGCCGTGCTGGCCGGCCTGGGGCTGATGCTGGCGCTGGCGTTCGCCGGCCTGCGCACGCCGCTGGCCTTTGCGCTGCCGCTGGTGTTGCTGGGCGTGGGCCACGGCCTGCTCATGCCCTCGGCCCTGTCGGGTTCGGTGGGGCTGATCCCCGCGCTGGCGGGCGCCGCCGCCGCCGTGGCCGGCCTGCTGCAGCAGCTGACCGGCGCGGCCAGCGGCTACGCGGTGGGCCTGCTCCCGCACGAGGGCCCGGTGAACCTGGGCCTGCTGATGCTGGGCCTGACGCTCACGGGCCTGGTGGCGCAGGGCCTGCTGTTCCGTTTCGTGCTGCGCCCGCCTTGAATGGGGCGTGCCCTTCCGGGCGCGTTCAGTCCCGCTTCGCGGTGCCCAGCTTGCGGTAGACCGTGGCGCGGCTGATGCCCAGGCTGCGCGCGGCCTGGGCCACATTGCCCCGGGCTTCCTCCACGGCCTTGCGGATCAGGCCGGTTTCCACGTCGCGCAGGGGCAGGGTGGTGGCGCTCGGGGTGACGGGCTCACGCTGCGCCATGACCGGGCGGGCGGTGCGGCCCACGAGTTCGGTGCGGACCTGCAGGCGCAGGCCGGACCACAACGGCACTTCGATGACGCCGCCGTGGCGCGCCGCGTCGAACAGCATTTCCCAGGGCAGGGCGAAGAGGTCGCGGCTGTGCAAGCCGGTGTGGCCCGTGCCCAGCATGGGCAGCAATTGGCGCGCGCAGCGGTTGGCCGCCGTGACCTGCCCATCGCCGTCCAGCGCGAGCAGACCGTCGGCGTCGTCGCCCAGGGGCATGCCCGGCCAGTTCAGACGCAGCAGCAGGCGGTGCGGACGCTGCAGCATCAGGGCGTTCTCGATGCGGCGCGCGGCGTGCGTGGCCAGGTGGCGCAGCTCGGGGCGCTCGGCGGCTTCGACGCCGGTGAGGTCGAGCATGCCCACGCAGCGGCCGTCGGGACCGAACAGGGGCGCGCCGGCGCAACTGTAGACCGAGGTGTCCTGGAAAAAGTGCTCGCCGCGGTGCAGCCAGACCGGCTGCAGCTCGCGCAGCGCGGCGCTGATGGCGGTGGTGCCCACGGCCTTCTCCGACAGGTCCACGCCCACGCGGGTGATGAGGGCGGCGCGGCGGTCGCTGCGGTCGATGGGGCCGTCGGTGTCGATCACCACGCCCTCATGGTTGGTGAGGATGGCGAAGTAGCGCGTTTCGAGCAGGGCGCCGCCGAGCTGCTTGAGGATGGGGCGCGCGGCCTGCATCAGTGTTTGGTTGGCTTCCGAGGTGTGGCGCATCACGCTGGCGGAGACAGACTCGAAGCTCACGTGGTCCTGCGGGCGCAGGCCCTGGGCCAGGCAGCGTTGCCAGCTCTGCGCGATCCAGGGTTCCACCAGGCCACCGGCCAGGGGCGTGGCGTCCTGCAGGGCCAGCTGGCGCGCCTGCGCGATGCGCGCGAGACGCGTTGGGGGTTGGGGGCTGGGCATGGCGTGCATGGCGGTCTGCGGCGGCGGATCGTGTTTGAGGGGCATCATGCCAGCCTTTCGCCTTCTCGCCCGGTGTTGCATATTGAGAATAAAGCGCGCGAGCGCAATAGCCGACTAGGGTTCTCCCTAGTCGTTGCGAAGGGCCGCAATCCAAGAATGCTATGTACAACGGTTCATAGGCAAAGTGCCGCGGCACGAAACCCAGGAGACACACATGCAAAAGGTGTTGCACATCAACGCAGACAAATGCACCGGCTGTCTGCAGTGCGAAATGGCCTGTTCCTTCGAGAACTACGGCACCTTCGCGACCGCCAAGTCGCGCATCAAGGTATTTGATTTCCACCACACCGGCAAGAAAGTGCCCTACACCTGCACCCAGTGCGACGAGGCCTGGTGCCTGCATGCCTGCCCGGTGGAGGCCATCACGATGGACCGCGCCACCGGCGCCAAGGTGGTGAACGACTCCACCTGCGTGGGCTGCAAGGTCTGCACCATCGCCTGCCCCTTCGGCACCATCAACTACGTGCAGGAAACCGGCAAGGTGCAGAAATGCGACCTGTGCGGCGGCGAACCGGCCTGTGCCGACGCCTGCCCGACCGGCGCCATCACCTTCATCGACGCCAACTGGACCGGCCTGGGCAAGATGGAACAGTGGGCCAACAAGCTCGGCAACCAACCCTCTGCGGTTTAAGGAGAAACAATCATGTCTTGGGCAGGAAAAATTCTCCGCGTCGATCTGACGAAGGGCACCGTGAAGTCGGAGCCGCTGAACATGGACTGGGCGCAGGCCTACCTGGGCTCGCGCGGCCTGGGCTCCAAATACCTGGTCGAAGAGGTGGACGCCAAGGTCGACCCGCTCTCGCCGGGCAACAAGATCATCTGGGCCACCGGCCCGCTGACCGGCACCATGGCTTCCACCGGCGGGCGCTACACCGTCATCACCAAGAGCCCGCTGACCGGCGCCATCGCCTGCTCCAACTCGGGCGGTTACTGGGGAGCCGAGTTCAAGATGGCCGGCTGGGACATGGTGATCTTCGAAGGCAAGAGCCTGAAGCCGGTCTACCTGTACGTGAACGACGACGTGGCCGAGCTGCGTGATGCCGGCCACCTCTGGGGCCAGAGCGTCTGGAAGACCGAGGAGGCGCTCAAGCAGAGCCTGCAGGACCCGCTGCTGCGCGTCTCCAGCATTGGCAAGGCGGGCGAGAACGGCGTGCTCTTCGCCGCCGTGGTCAACGACCTGCACCGCGCGGCCGGCCGCTCGGGCGTAGGCACCGTGATGGGCAGCAAGAACCTGAAGGCCATTGCCGTGCGCGGCACCAAGGGCGTGGGCAATATCCGCGACCCGAAGGCCTTCATGAAGGCCGTGAAGGAGAAGAAGCAGATCCTCAAGGACAACGCCGTCACCGGCCAGGGCTTGCCGGCATATGGCACCCAGGTGCTGATGAACGTGATCAACGAGGTGGGCGCGCTGCCCACGCGCAACCACCAGGACGTGCAGTTCGAAGGCGCCAAGGACATCTCGGCGGAAGCCATGGCCACGCCGCGCAAGACCGATGGCAAGAAGCAGCTGGTGACCAACCAGGCCTGCTTCGGCTGCACCATCGCCTGCGGGCGCATCAGCAAGATGGACGAGGGCCACTTCACGGTGGCCAACAAGCCGCAGTACTGGGGCGCCTCCGGCGGCCTGGAGTACGAAGCGGCCTGGGCGCTGGGCGCGGCCAACGGCGTGAATGACCTGGAGTGCCTGCAATACGCCACCATGATCTGCAACGAGGAAGGCATCGACCCCATCAGCTTCGGCGCCACCGTGGGTGCCGTGATGGAGCTGTATGAAAAAGGCGTGCTCACCAAGGAGCAGATCGGCATCGAGGCGCCCTTCGGTTCGGCCAAGGCGCTGGCCTTCCTGGTGGACGAGACGGTGCATGGCCGCGGCTTCGGCAAGGAGATCGGCCAGGGCAGCAAGCGCCTGACGGCCAAGTACGGCCACCCCGAGCTGTCCATGACCTCCAAGGGCCAGGAGTTCCCGGCCTACGACGGGCGCGGCATCCAGGGCATCGGCCTGGCCTACGCCACCAGCAACCGCGGCGGCTGCCACCTGCGCGGTTACACCATTGCCTCCGAGGTGCTGGGCATTCCCGTCAAGACCGATCCGCTGGAGCACGAGGGCAAGCCGGAACTGGTCAAGGCCTTCCAGGACGCCACCGCCGCTTTCGATTCCTCGGGCCTGTGCGTGTTCACCACCTTTGCCTGGGGCCTGGCCGACCTGGCGCCGCAGCTGCAGGGCGCCATCGGCGAGCAGTACACCACCGAGGAGCTGGCCAAGATCGGCGAGCGCATCTGGAACATGGAGCGCGAGTTCAACAACCGCGCGGGCCTGACCAAGGCGGATGACTCTTTACCGAAGCGCCTGCTGACCGAGCCGGCCAAGACCGGCCCGGCCAAGGGCAAGGTCAGCGAGCTGGCCAAGATGCTGCCGAAGTACTACGAGGTGCGCGGTTGGGATCCCGAAGGCCGGCCCACGGCGGACACCAAGAAACGCCTGGGGCTGTAAGTTGACGCCCGCTCTCTCCCGATGCGGAGAGAGCAGGGGCGAGGGCAAAACCTGGAGACCCATATGCATCATGTGATCCTGGGCGCCGGCCCGGCCGGCGTGATCGCGGCCGAGACGATCCGCAAGCAGGCGCCGGACGACCGCATCACCCTCGTGGGGGATGAGCCTGAGGCCCCGTATTCCCGCATGGCCATCCCCTACCTGCTGATCGGCAACATCGGCGAGGAAGGCACCCTGCTGCGCAAGGGCGCACGCCACTACAGTGACCTGCGCATTGAGTCCGTGCAGTCGCAAGCGACGGCTGTTGACGTGAAGGGCCGCAAGGTGGCGCTGGGCAACGGCCAGTCGCTGGCCTTCGACACCCTGCTCATCGCCACCGGCTCCCGGCCGGTGAGTGCGCCCATCCCCGGCATGGACCTGCCCGGTGTGGAGAGCTGCTGGACGCTGGCCGATGCACGCGCCATCCAGGAACGCGCCGCCAAGGGCGCGCGCGTGCTGCAGATGGGCGCGGGCTTCATCGGCTGCATCATCATGGAGGCGCTGGCCGCACGCGGTGTGGCGCTGACCGTGGTCGAGATGGGCGACCGCATGGTGCCGCGCATGATGGGGCCGGCGGCCGGCGGCATGATCAAGCAGTGGGTGCAGGGCAAGGGCGTGACGGTGTTCACCGGCACGCGCGTAGATTCGATCGCGCCGGGCAAGGACAAGACACTGGACGTGAAGCTGTCCAACGGCAAGACGCTCAACGTGGACCTGGTCATCAGCGCCACGGGGGTGAAGCCGGCCATCGGCTTTCTGGAAAAGTCGGGCGTCACCTGCCTGCTGGGCGTGCTGACCGACGAGCACATGCAGAGCAATGTGCCGGGCATCTACGCCGCAGGCGATTGCGCCGAAGCCTTCGACAAGGTCAGCGGCACCACGGTGGTCAGCGCCATCCAGCCCAATGCGGCCGAGCAGGCGCGGGTGGCGGCGCTGAACATGGCGCTGCAGAACAGGCCGGGCAAGCGCGCCGTGCTGCGCGGCGTCACGCAGATCAACGTGCTCGACACCCTGGGCCTGATCTCCACCAGTTTCGGCAACTGGCAGGGTGTACCCGGTGGCCAGCATGCGGAGTTGACCGATGCTGCCCAGTGGCGCCACCTGAGCCTGCAGTTCCAGGACGATGTGCTGGTGGGCTGCAACAGCGTGGGCTGGACCGAGCACGTGGGCGTGATGCGCGGCCTGGTCGAAGGTCAGGTGAAACTCGGCGGCTGGAAGGATGCACTGCTCAAGGACCCCACGCAGCTGGTGCCGGCCTACCTGGCCTGCGCGCAGGCGCAGGGGCACTGGAGCGGCGCGGACGATGCGCGTCGGCGAGCCTGACGGCCGGTCATTGCCCGTGTTGATGTTTCCGTTCAGGCTGAGCCTGTCGAAGCCTTTGCCTTCCTGATGAAGATCACCTTCAAACTCTTTGCCTCGCTGACCGACTACCTGCCCTCGCAGGCGCGCGGCGACAACCAGCTGCCGCTGGACGTGGCGCCCGGCGCCACCATCGCGCAGGTGATCGAGCCCTATGGCCTGCCGCCCAAGCTGGTGCATCTGGTGCTGATCAACGGCGTCTACATCCCGCCCGAGCAGCGCGCCACGCGTGCGCTGGTCGAAGGCGATGTGCTGGCGATCTGGCCGCCGATTGCCGGCGGCTAGCCGCTCCCGCCGCGTGCCCTATCCCGTTCGGGCTGAGCCTGTCGAAGCCTTTATCCGCGTCCGCCCCCGTGCAATCCTTCTACCCCGAAACCTTCGAGCGCGACATGTCGTGCACCGAGGCCGAATGGCTGTCCTGGCTGCCGCGCGCGGTGGGGGACCATCCGCATGAAGTCCGCGGCGCGAAGGCGCAGGTCACCCTGGGTACCGGCCGCCTGCAACTGGCCTGGAGCGCGCAGCCCGAGCGCGCGATCGCCCTCATGCGCCTGCCGCGCCTGGCGCTGCGTTTTGCCTTCAGCGGGGTGAGCGAGGCTGAGCGCCATGCCTTCATGCAGCGCTTTGACCTTTACACCCAGCGCGGGGGTGGGTAAACCCTAGGGCTGAGGCCTCGGGCTACGTGAAAGTCCGCTTGCGGAGTAGTGGAACTTTCTTATATGCTCACATTCTTAATTATGAAAATCCCGGCCAGCCGGTCCCCTTGATGTGGGCGGGCGGGCAGGCTTCTGATCCCCGTTCCTGCCGAGAGACCTTTCATGCCGCTGAAAAAAGCCCACGGACCGTTCTTCACCACCTTCCACCGCCTGTGGTTCCAGGACCCGGCCGCCGATACGCTGTTCATCAACGATATCGCGGTGCGCATCCGCGCGGGGTTGATGCTGGCCATCCCCCTGTTCATGGCCTTCACGCTCTATGACGCCGTATTCGGCTCGCACTGGGTCGTGACCGGCAACTACATCAAGGACACCTTCGACACCGATTTCGACGACCGCATCCTCTACCACGTGGAGGCCGTGCGCCGCACCTACGACTACACGCTGCAGACCTGGGTGCTGATCTACGCGCTGTTCGAGATGCTGGCTGGCATGTTTGCCTTCACTTCACGCCTTTCCCCGACGGTGCTGATTGCCAGCCTGCTGGCCCGCGGCCATGCACCGGTGTGGAAGCCGCTGACGCCCAAGCGTTTCGCGTGGGCGATCGGCGCGAGCTTCATTGCGGTCTGCCTGGTGTTCTTCAACCCGGACACCTTCGCCGGCTGGGTCAACGCGGTGGCCATGCACGAGGTGCTGCCCACCACGGTGAACTACATGCCCAAGTGGATTCCGCTGGTGCTGGTCTGGGTCTGCCTGGGCTTCATGTGGATGGAGACCGTGCTGGGTTTCTGCGTGGGTTGCAAGGTGCACTCGCTGCTGGTGAAGATGGGCATCATGAAGGACGAGTGCGAGGCCTGCAACAACCTGAGCTGGAACGCCTGAGGCACTGGCGCTGTGCGCATCGTAAAAAAGCCGCGCACTGCGCGGCTTTTTTGTTCAGTCACTTGCAGGTCACCGTGAACTGGTCTCGTACGCCCGGTACGTGACAGGAAACTCACAACGGAACAGCTTGCTCAGCGACACCGCAGCGCCCCCCGACTTGCAGGAGCAGGTGCCCACGCTGATCAGCTTGTTCCGGGTGGCCTGCATTTCCCTTTGATATTCAGGCACTCTTCTCTGGCACCATGTCTGGGCTTGATGCTCTTCGAGCGAGTCTCCATAGACCTTCTCATTCACCAGCCAGCCTTCGGCTTTTCGCTGGGCCTCTTTGTCGGCGCGCTCTTTGTCTTGCGCCGCCAGCTTCTCGGCCCGGGCCACTCCCGCCTTGCGTTCCTCATCAGCCTTCTGCCTGGCTTCAGCGTCGGCTTTCGTTCTGGCCTTGACGTAGGTGTCGGCACAGCCTGCAGCAAGATCGGCCGAGGTGAACATCCGGTTGTCTTCGGGGCAAACGTGCCCACTGTTGGCCGCCACCCGGGTTGGGGCGTAAGTCGACGGCTTCGCGGCGCTCGCGCTGGCCGGACTGCCTGCACTGCGCTGTCCCGTCGATGTCGTATTGCCCGCCGTATGCTGATTCGGCGGCCTGTTCACGCTTTGTGACCCGGAAGATGCGGACGGAGTCACGGGCTGCGGCCTGGATGCAGTCAGTGCCTGGGCATAGGCCGCGTTATTCGATCGGTTGCTGCGGTCCATTGCCGCAGACGTCGAGTTGAGTCCTTCGGAAATGGCGCCGCTGTTCTGGCCCACGAACGTGACGGCGCCGCCCACTGCACTGCCAACGGCCTTGACCGAGTCAATGGCGCCAAAGAGAACGATTCCGCCCAGACTGCCGCGAAGATCTTGTTTAGCCTCCGCATCGATTGCGGCCATTTCGCTCCTGGCTCGTCCGGCCTCTGCCGAGTTTGATTTGGCGAACAGGCTCAGAACCAGCAAGCGGATGTTGCGCGTGATGGCGTCATCGACAGCCTCGGGGTAGCGCTCATTACCCTGAAAAGCATTCGATTTCCCGACGCTGGTGATGTCGCGCACGGCGACCACCGAGCTTCCATCCATGAACTCATAGCGGATGGACAATTGCCGGCTTGTCATGATCTTGCGATCACCTTCGCCGGGGTCGAACTTGACCAGCGTGGCGACAACCGACATCGATCGACCCGAGCTGGCATCAAAGAACCCGCTCTCGGACAGTTTCTTCTCCAGCAAGGCCGGGAACTCCTGGTTGAATCGCCTGTCCAGGTAGTGCTTGAAATAGTTGCCAACAGCCCCGCAGTCCAGGCAGATGCGCGCCTTGTCAAAGGTCACCTTCGCCAGTTTCCACTGCACCAGCGGCTTTTCAGTCCTGATGTCCTGTCTGACTTCTTCGGGTACAGCAACGCCCAGGGGCTGCTGGGTCCGGGGCGTGCCACAGCCTGCCAGTAGAGATAAAGCCAGGAGCGCGAAAAGATATCTGCCTGCCATTGTTTTCTTTCTTGTATTGGAGCAAGAGCGCACCCTCTGGGTGCAGCTCCCGTGCCTTGGCAGGCAAGCCCTCTCTGTTGTTACCGCGTGCCCTGCCTGTGCCAGCGCCCCTCGATGTATCCGGGGGCCAGGAGTGCAAGGAAACGATCGTAGGGTGCGGGCCGGCAACTGTCTCTCACCCGTAAGGCGTGGCTGGCACCCTCCCAATGGGTGAGTAGGCGTGAACAAGTGCACGATCCAAGCAAAAAGCCGCGCAGTGCGCGGCTTTTTGCGGGGGCTGGTGGTGGTTCAGTCGCGCTGCTGCCACTTCATCATGCCGGTGGCACCGGCGATGATGCTCAGCATGGTGATGAAGGAGCCCAGCGCCAGGGTGGAGACGCCGGTCAGGCCCTGGCCCACGGTGCAGCCCATGGCGGTGACGCCGCCGAAGCCCATGAGCATGGCACCGACGAGCTGGTTGCGCAGGTCGGCGAAGCTGGCGAAACCTTCCCAGCGGAAGCTCTTGGTGGACAGCGCGTAGGCCAGCGAGCCGAGGATGACGCCCAGCGCGGTGGCGATGCCGAAGGTCACGCGCAGGGACTTGTCGGTCCACAGCATGAGCAGTTCCAGGTTGTAGGCGATCGGCGCCACGAAGCTGAAGGACTCCAGCGTGCGCGTGTTGGTGCCGAAGTAGGTCATCTCCAGCGTGTCGGGGTTCTCGGCGTAACCGATGTGGCCCGTGAGGTACCAGCCGGCGATGATGATGCCGCCGAGCACGACAGCGCCAATGATCTGGCTCAGGTTGGCGCGGAAGCGCTTGTCCTTGAACACGAAGCCCAGCAGCGCCAGCGCCACGATGGCCGTGGCCAGCAGCAGGGCCGTTTTGCCCGGCAGGCCGGTGAGGCCGCCCAGGATGTCGCCCAGGCTCTGGGTCTTGAAGCCCCAGCCCGAGAGGTCCACGGAAACCGGGTCGAGCAGGCTGGCGCGCCACTGGCCGAACAGTCCCTTGAGGGTCATGTAGGCCGAGATGCCCAGGAAGACCAGCACCACCAGCGAGCGCACGCTGCCGCCGCCCACGCGCAGCAGGTTCTTGTTGGCGCAGCCGCCGGCCATGGTCATGCCAACGCCGAACAGCACCCCACCCAGGATCAGCGACAGCCAGGGCAGCATGGGGCGCTGGTAGATGGACTTGCTCAGGTCCACTGCGCCGGTGTAGCTCAGCACGCTGGTGCCCACGATGGCCACGGCAATGGCCAGCAGCCACATGCGCATGCGGCCCCAGTGCTCCATGTTGACGACGTCGGAGATCGCCCCCATGGTGCAGAAGTTGGTCTTGCTGGCGACGAAACCAAAGACCAGGGCCAGCGCGAAGCCGCCCCAGACGACCCAGGCGCTCAGATTGACGGTGCTCTCCATTCGATAGTCTCCGTAGTAGTTGTCAGTAGTAACAGGGTGCGAATCTTACGGTTTGGTCGCCACCCGGGTCATGATGTCCTGGATGGCATTCGGTGCGCCCATGATGCGCATGAACTGGCCCATGCCCAGCTCCGGCCAGGCCAGCGCGATGCGAAAGCGCGCGTACAGGGCGTAGACCTTGTTGTCGACGATGAAGATCTCGTAGGGCAGGGCGGCCACATGGGCGCTGCCTTCGATCTTGTTGACCCACCAGCCCTCGCCACTGTCGGCACTGTTCATGGCCACGCCCAGGACGGCGATCTTCTGCTCCGCCATCACCACCTCGTAGACTTTGCCGGTGTCGGCCGTGCCCTGGGCCAGGTTGGCACGCACGCGGGCCAGCGCTTCGTCGAAGCTGGCGTGCTGGGCCAGTTCGCTGTTGGTGTCGAAGCGTTCCATGCCGAACATGTAGCGGTAGCTGGCCAGATCGTCGGCCGCGACGTCGCCGCCGAAAGCCGCGCCTTCGCCCAGTGCCTGCGCCAGCCGGACCTGCGCCGCTTTGACGGCGGCTTCCACCTGGCCGTACTTCTTGCGCACGAAGGCGCGGTGCCAGTACTCGGGGTTCATGTAGGAGACGCTGCCGTCGGCCTGCACGCCCACGCGCAAGGCCGCGGCGGTGATGGCCGAGCCGCCCACCTTGCCGATGGCATCCAGGATGCCGGGGTCGGTGACGACGATCGTGGCGTTGGACGGGATGCCCTTGGGCAGGTGCCGGCCGATCACGGTCAAGCCGGCGGCCTGCAGCTTCTGCTCGACGGTGGCCATCAGTGCCGGCAACTCGGCAGCGGGCAGCTTGGCGCCACGCACATACGGGGCGAGCGCCAGCGCATTCGACGCTGCCAGCAGGAACAACAGACTCGCGATCAGACGTTTCATGGCATACCCTTGGCGTTGGATTCGGTCGGCGGGACGCAAACTCAAGGTGGCTGTGATGTCCGCCGGGTCAGGGCGGTCGATCCAGCCCCG
The DNA here is from genome assembly GCA_030695415.1 of Hylemonella sp. Classification (GTDB taxonomy): domain Bacteria; phylum Pseudomonadota; class Gammaproteobacteria; order Burkholderiales; family Burkholderiaceae_C; genus Hylemonella. The sequence continues at coordinate 132,898 of JAUYQZ010000001.1, read as the reverse complement.
GCGGGCAGCGTCCAGCCGGGGCTGGAGGCCGGTGTCTGACAGCTGGGGTCAGATGAAGAGGCAGACGTCGGATTCGCCGGCGAACTTCATGAAGGTCGCGGCGCCGCCGTATTCGATGTTGTCGATGAAGTCGCTCTTCTGGAACTCGAAGAGGTCCACCGTCATCTGGCAGGCGACGAACTTGACGTCGGCTTCCAGGCACAGGTCGCGCAGTTCTTCCAGCGAGGCCACGCCCTTGGATTTCATCTTCTGCTTCATCATCATGGTGGCCATGGACTCCATGCCCGGCAGCATCTGCACCATGACGGGCATGGGGATGGGCATGGGCATCGCGGGGTTGCCCAGCGGGCTGATCTTCACGTCGCTGAGGTCCTTGCGCAGCAGCTGCAGGCCGTAGAAGGTGAAGAAGATCTGCACGTCCCAGCCCAGCGCCGCGGCGGTCGAGCCCAGGATGAAGGGCGGGTAGGCCATGTCCAGCGTGCCCTTGGTGGCGATCAGCGCCATTTTCTTAGCCATGTTCTTGTCTCCTCGTTATGTTCTTGTCGGGTCGTCCGTGCGGCTTCAGGCCTTCTTGAGGAAGAAGACGTACTTGCCGCCTTCTTCGCCCTGCTCCAGCAGCGCGTTGCCGGTCTGCTCGGCAAAGGCCGCCATGTCACAGACGGAGCCGGGGTCGGTGGCCATGACCTTCAGGACCGTGCCCGAGGCCATGTCGGCCAGGGCCTTCTTGGTCTTGACGATGGGCAGCGGGCAAGCCAGGCCGGAGGCGTCGTATTCCTTGTCGAAGTTCATCTTTGTCTCCATTCGCTGCCGTTGCAGCATCGGTTGTCGGGTGTCGCGGGCGCGCCACCCTCGCAGTATGGCTGCCAATGACCATTCTTGGCGGTGCCCCCGGCGGCGTCTATTACCGCAACGGGTGGGGCGGTGTAATCCATGTGGGTAATAGGGTTGGGCCGGGGTCGCCTGGCCCGGCCGGGCCGGCGCTTACCAGCGCGCCATCAGCCGCCCTTTGAGCACCTTGGATTCGATGCGCGTGAGCGGGGTGTTGCCCTTCTTGATGCAGTCGCCGCTCTTCACGTCGAAAGCCCATTCGTGCTTGGGGCAGGTCAGGGTGCTGCCCTTGAGCGCCAGATGGGGGATGTTGGTGCTCTGGTGCGGGCAGCGGCTGTCGTAGACCTGGTAGGCCTTCTTCTCGCGGTAGATGAACAGGCCGCGGCCCTCGCAATCCACGCGGGCCACCTCGCCGTCGGGCACGTCGGCCGCGGCCATGACGTCGCGCCAGCTCGGCGGCTCGCCGTGCAGGGCCGAGGGCTCGAAGCCCGGAATGTTCATGTCCAGGATGATGTCGGTGGCCCAGATGATCTTGGCCAGGCCCAGGGCGGGAAAGGCCATCAGCAGCGCGTCCAGCACCTCCATGGGCGTGGCGCCTTCGCGCAGCGCACGGCTGAGGTACTGCCGGAAGCCTCGCTCGGTCTGCGAATGCACCTTGGTGATGACGGAGATCAGGTTGCGCGTCTTGGGGTCCAGGTGCTTGCCGGTTTCCTTGAGGAACTTGAAGTAGTGGCCCATGGCATCGGGCCGGGCCTGGATCAGGTAGTTCAGTGCGTCGCTCATGCGATGGGTCCTTTCTTTTTCAGGGGGAGGGTGGTGCGGCCGCGGGCCGGGGTTCGCCGCTGGGCAGACGAGCCTGGCACTCCTCAAAGACACGCTGGGTGCAATGGCGGCAGACCTCGTTGTCGAGCTGGCGGTAGATCGTGGCGAAGGCTTCGCTCTTGTGCGTGATGATGTTCTGCGCGCCGATCACCTCGACCTGGCCGGCCCGCTTGAGCGAGTGCTGCACCGCGCTGGACAGACCCACCAGGTAGAGGCGCCCCCCCTGGTCCTGGCGTCGCTTCGCCTCTTCGCCCAGTAATTCGGCGCCCGCCAGGTCGACGAAGTTGATGCCGCGCGACAGCAGCATCAGCGATTTCTCGTCCACCGCGTGCAGGTGGTTGCGCACATGCTCGACGGCGCCGAAGTAGATGGAGCCCTGCATGCGCAGGATGGCGAGTTGCGGGCAGGTCGGGGTGTGGTCGTCGGCCGCCACCAGCTTGCGCCCGGGCGTGCCCAGCTGCCCGTGCGGCAGGGCGCGCTCCTCGATCACGGGCTGCGAGGTCTTGTGCAGGTAGAACAGCAGCGAGGTCACGATGCCCAGGAACAGGCCTTTTTCCAGGTCGATCAGGGTGCCGAAGAAAGTGACCAGCAGCACGACTCGTTCGCGCGGGTGGCGACGCAGGATGAGGCCGACGTGATGGAAGTCCACCAGCGCGTAGGCCACGATGAACAGGATGGCCGCCATCGCCGCGATCGGGATGTAGGCCACCACGGGCGCGGCGAAGACAGAAATCACCAGCAGGAACACGGCGGAGAAGGCCGCGGCCAGTCCGGTCCGTGCGCCGGAGGCGTAGTTCAGTCCGCTGCGGTTGAAGGAGCCGCTGGAGGGATAGGCCGAGAAGAAGCTGCCCGCCACGTTCGACAGGCCCTGGCCGATGAATTCCTGGTTGCTGTCGATGCGCTGGCCCGACTGGGTGGCGATGGAGCGCGCAATGGCCACCGCTTCCGTCAGGCCCAGGATGGCGATGATGAAGGCAGGGAAGAGCAGGGACTGGACGGCGGCGAAAGACAGGCCGGGCAGTGTCAGTGGCGGCAGCGTCGCATGCACCGCACCCATGCTGGCAATGTCGGCCTGCTCGGCACCCACCAGATGGTTGACCACGACCGCCAGCAGGCTGCCGGCCAGCATGGCCAGGATCATGTAGGGAAACTTCTTCAGGTGACGTCGGGCCAGAATGCCGCAGAGCAGGGTGCACATGCCGACGGCGATCACCCACAGGTGCGATTCGTTGAGGTGCTGCCCGGCGTACAGCAGCGTTTCGTGGAAGGGCAGGCCGCGCGGAATCGACATCCCCAGGAAATTGCCGATCTGGCTGGCGACGATCAGGAAGGCAGCGCCCGCCGTGAAGCCCAGGATGACCGTGTGGGAGATGAAGTTCACCAGGGCGCCCAGTTTGGCCAGGCCCATGCCCAGCTGGATCAGGCCGACCAGCAGGGTGAGCGTGAGCACCAGGCCGATGTACTGCGCGCTGCCGGCTTGCGCCAGCGGGCTCATCGAGGCGAAGACGACGATGGACAGGGCCGTGGTCGGCCCGGACACCAGGTGCCGGCTCGAGCCCCATAGCGCGCCCACGATGGCCGGCACCATGGCGGCGTACAGCCCGTATTCGGGCGGCAGGCCGGCAATGCTGGCGAAGGCGATGGACTGCGGCAGCACCACCACCGCGCCCGTGAGAGCGGCCGAGGCGTCCTGGCGCAGGGCCTCGGCCGTCGGACGCGGCCAGCCGAGAAAGGGGAACCATCGGCGCAGCGTGGTGGCGTTGATCATGAATGGAGAGGAAAGGTGGCTGTGCCTGTCGCCGTCGTCCGGATCATACCGACGCCCTGAGCAGTTCGCCCTTGCCTTTGTGACCCAGCCAGTCGTAGATGGCCTCCAGTGCCTGGTCTTCGTGCGGGAAGATCAACCTGGCGCCGATGAATTCATCCAGGCCGGTGTTGTGCATGACGTCGAGCACCTGCTTCTTCAGGCCGCAGAACACCAGGGTGATGCCGTTGGCGCGCAGCCGCTCGACCAGGCCGCGCACTACTTCCTCGCCCGAGGCGTCCATCTGGTTGATGCCGTTGCCCACGATCAGCAGGTACTTGACGGCCGGCTTGTCGGCCACGGCGGCCAGCACGGCATCTTCGAAGAAGGGCGCGTTGGCGAAGTACAGCGAGGCATCGAAGCGCAGCGCGATCACGTCATCGCTCGTGGGCAGATTGGGGTGGGTGCGGACGTCGCGCAGCGCGCCGTCGGGGTGGCGACCGAGCTGCACCACGCGCGGGCGCATGGTGCGGTAGAGGTGGATCATGATGGCCAGCGCGGCGCCGATCAGGATGCCCTTGTCCAGGTGCGGCGCAGCCAGCAGGGTGACGACGAAGGTGAGGAGCGCCACGAAGGCGTCACTGCGGCTGGCTTTCCAGGTGTGCCTGAGGGCGGCCGGCGTGACCAGGCTGGTCACAGCCATCAGGATGATCACGCCCAGGGTCGCCTTGGGCAGGTGGTAAAGGTAGGGCGTGAGGAACAGCAGCGTGGCCACCACGAACGCCGCGTTGAACACCATCGCAAAACCCGTCTGCGCGCCGGCCTGCAGGTTGATGGCCGAGCCCGTGAACGAACCGCTGGCAGGGTAGGACTGGAAGAAGGCGCCGCCCAGGTTGGCCATGCCCTGACCGATCAGTTCCTGGTTGGGGTCGATGCGCTGTCTGGTGGTGGCGGCCATCGCCTTGGCCATGGCGATCGACTCCATGAAGGCCACCAGCGCGATGATGATGGCCGCCGACAGCAGGGCCAGCACGCCGTCGAACGTCAGGGTGGGCGCGCGAAACGCCGGCAGGCCCTGCGGTATGTTGCCCACCACGTCGCCGCCGCCGCTCAGGCGCAGCTCGCCTTGTTCGATCTTTTTGATGCGCCACGGCTGGCCGTCGGTGGCGACGCCGGGCGGCAGTTGGTGTTCCAGGTGCAGCGTGGCTTCGCCGCCAGCCGGATCGGCGCGCAGGAACACCATGTGTTTGAAGTCCTTCATGCGGCGCTGGTTGTCCGCGGCCAGGTCGGCCGCGTCGAGCTGGGTCACGTGCAGCTGGTGGCGCAGCACGGCGGCCGCACGCGGGTCGCTGGCTTCCAGCTTGCGCAGCTGGGCCGTCTGGCTGTTGGCCAGGGCGCTGAGTTCCCTGATGCGCTGCTCGTCGCGCACGTAGCGCAGGGCGCGCTCCTGCGTGTCGGCGTCGGCGATGCGTTCGATCGGGCTGCTGGCACTGCGCTCGAAGCCTACGGCCTGGCTGACCACGATCGTCACCGCCACGGCGATCAGCACGCTGAGCTTGGAGATCGGCTTGACGCGCTTGAGCCCGAGCATCAGCGCCAGGGCAAAGGCCGACATGGCCAGCGTGGGCCAGTGGGTCTGCGGCAGGTAGCCCAGCATCTCCCAGATGTCCTGCAGGAAGGAGTCGCTGCGTCCCTTGGGGATGCCCAGCAGCATGTCCAGTTGCGACAGCGCAATGATGATGGCCGCCGCGTTCATGAAGCCCAGGATGACCGGGTGCGAAACGAAGTTGACGATGGTGCCAAGCTTGAGGGCGCCCAGGGCGAACTGGATCGCGCCCACCATCAGCGTCAGCAGCAGGGCCAGGCCGACGTAGTCCTCGGAAAAAGGCACGGCCAGCGGCGTCAGGGCGGCGGCTGTCATCAGCGAAATGATGGCCACCGGCCCGGTGGCAAGCTGGCGCGACGAGCCCCACAGGGCGCCCAGCAGCGCCGGGATGAAAGCGACGTACAGGCCGAAGTGCACCGGCAGACCCGACAGCTGGGCGTAGGCCATGGCCTTGGGCACCAGCACCAGCGCCCCGGTGATGCCGGCAATCATGTCGCTGCGCAGTACCAGCGCAGAGATCGGAAACCAGGCGAGAAACGGAAAGAGGCGTTGCAGGCGGTCGGCCAGTCGCTTGCTGTCATTCATGTTGGAGCCGGGCTTTTTTTCGGTATCGCGCGCAAGCTGATGTGCATGACATTGACCGCCAGGGCTTGAGACGAGTCAATCAGGCGATGGTCTGGTAATAGAGGTTCTGCGGGTGGTTGGCCTGGGCGAAGAAGAACCAGCGCTCGGCCAGCAGGCCGATGTACTGCAGCGCGAAGGCCGCGGCCAGCATCGGCAGCGAGCCGGTCTGCAGGCCGGCCACCATGAACAGCAGCGGCAGCGGGAACACCAGCAGCAGGAAGCTCCACTTCACGCTGCGCAACATGGCGGCGCTCTTGCCATGGAAGAACTCGCGGGTGTTGAAGGCGCCGCCCATGAAGCCCTGCGACTTCTGCACAATGCGCGGGTGCTTGATGCCGATGGCGGTCTGAAGGGTGGACTTCGGCGCCAGGCGCGCGTTGCGCAGCAGCGAGGCGGTGCGTGTGATGAAGCCGGCCAGCGTGAACACGGCGGCCAGCAGCGCGTAGACCGCGACCAGTTCGGGTGCTGCCACAGCGGCCAGCACGGTGGCCAGGGTGAAGCCCGAGGCCAGGCCCAGCAGCGTGTAGTTGGCCACCGTCAGGGGGCTGGCCCATTCCTGCAGGAAGCGGATGGAGGCGTAGATCATGGCGGTGCTGACATACAGCGCCAGGCTGGCGAGCGCGGTGAGCAGACCGATCAACGCGGCCGGTCCCTGGCCCAAGTAGTGCGACAGGGCATGCAGGAAGACGCCGGCCATGAACACCGGCAGCACGATCACTTCGCGCGAGAGCCAGGAGGTGCGCCACATGGTGGCGGTGCGCCAGGCGCGCTCCGGACGGCCGAGGTGGAAGAAGGACGCGATCAGGCCCAGGCCCGACAGCGCCAGCACGACGATGTCGCCGGTGATGAGGAAGCCACGCAGCGTCGGATCGGGCTGCAGCAGCAGTTCGGCCAGGTACAGCGCCAGGAACAGTCCCTGGGCGGCCCCGATCAGGGTGGTGAGGAAGATGACAGAAAAGGCGGGTTTCATGTGGAGTGGTCCTCGCGCCCGGGCGTGCGGTGGGCGACTTCGGGCTGCTGGCCGTCGATCTTGAGCGGGTTGTCCACGCGCTGCAGGTCTTCCGGGTGGATCCGGATCTCGGTCTTGCGCCGCGGCAGGTAGTGGTTGGCCGGGTTCGTGCCCCACTCGGGCATGAGTTGGTAGCCGGCGCGCTCGGTGATGGCCACCGACACCTCGGACTCGGGGTCGTGGATGTCGCCGAACAGGCGAGCGTTGGAGGGGCAGGCGATCACGCAGGAGGGCTTGCGCTGCGCCTGCGGGATCTGCTCGTCATAGATGCGGTCCACGCACAGCGTGCACTTGGTCATCACCTTGCGGTCTTCGTCGAACTCGCGCGCGCCATAGGGGCAGGCCCAGGAGCAGTACTTGCAGCCGATGCACTTGTCGTAGTCCACCAGCACGATGCCGTCGCTCTCGCGCTTGTAGCTCGCGCCCGTGGGGCAGACCGGCACGCAGGGCGGGTCCTCGCAGTGCAGGCAACTCTTGGGGAAGTGCACGGTCTGCGTGTTGGGGTACTCGCCCACCTCAAAGGTCTGCACGCGGTTGAAGAAGGTGCCGTTGGGCTCGGCGGCGTAGGGGTTGAGGTCGGCCAGCGCGCCGGCCGTGCCCGAGGTGTTCCACTGCTTGCAGCTGGTCACGCAGGCATGGCAGCCGACACAGACGTTGAGGTCGATGACCAGGGCGAGCTGCGTCATTTCCATTCTCCCTTGCCCGCGAAGTAGGACTGCGTCTCGGGCGTCTTGCCGGTGCCGGGCGCGGCGGGCACGGCGTCGAAGCGCGGCCACGATTCTTCCGGTTCGCCGGGCTCGGCCTTGTAGATGCGCACGCGCACGTCGTACCAGCCGGCCTGCCCGGTGATCGGGTCGGAGTTGGACACCGTGCTGCCAGCCCTGGAGCCGGGCAGTTCTTCGCTGATCAGGTGGTTGAGCAGGAAGCCCTGGCGCGATTCGTTGGCGTCCGGCGTGAGGCGCCAGGCGCCCGGCGCCTTGCCGATGGCGTTCCAGGTCCAGACCGTGCCGGGCTCCACCGCTTCGGAGTAGCGGCACAGGCAGCGCACCTTGCCCCATTGCGACTCCACCCACATCCAGCCGCCGTCTTCGATGTCCTGCGCTTTCGCGGTGACCGGGTTGACGAAGAGGAAGTTGTAGGTGTGGATCTGGCGCAGCCAGGCGTTCTGGGAATCCCAGGCGTGGTACATGGCCATGGGGCGCTGCGTCACCGCGTTGAGCGGGTAGGTGGCGGTGTCGGTGGCCTGCGATTCGAGCGGCGTGTAGTAGAAGGGCAGCGGGTCGAAGTAGGTCTCCACCCGCTTGCGCAGGTGGTCCGGCGGCTGCCGGCCCGCGCGCTTGCCCTGCGCGGCGCGGCGGAAGCCCTGCAGGAATTCGGAATAGATGTGGATCACGATGGGGTCGGCGTCTCGGCGCAGGCCCATGGACTGGGCCCACTGCATGTAGTCGCGGTTCCAGTTGCGCATGTACTGGATGTTCAGCGGCATCTCGTACTGGAAGACGCAGTTGTTCTGCGCGTACATCTCCCACTGGCGCGGGTTGGGTTCGCCGCGCATGGACTTCTCGCCGCCCTTGCCGCGCCAGCCGGCCAGGAAGCCGATGCCGGAGCCCGGGGCCGTTTCGTAGTTGACGATGAAGTCCGGGTAGTCGCGGAACTTGCGTGTGCCTTCGGGCGTGGTGAAGGCCGGGAACTTGAGGCGGCCGGCGAGTTCGACCAGCACCTCCTGGAAGGGCTTGCACTCGCCCTTCGGCGCCACCACCGGGATGCGCACCGAATCCACCGGGCCCTCGAACTCGGAGATCGGGCGGTCCAGGAAGGACATGACGTCGTGCCGCTCCAGGTAGGTCGTGTCGGGCAGCACCAGGTCGGCGAAGGCCGTCATCTCGGACTGGAAGGCGTCGCAGACCACCAGGAAGGGGATCTTGTACTCCCCGTCCTCGCGCTTGTCGTTCAACATCTTGCGCACTTCGCTGGTGTTCATGGTGGAGTTCCACGCCATGTTCGCCATGAAGATCATCAGGGTGTCGATCGGGTAGGGGTCGCCGCGCCAGGCATTGGTGATGGCGTTGTGCATCAGCCCGTGGGCCGACAGCGGGTGTTCCCAGGAGAAGCCCTTGTCCAGGCGCACCGGGCCGCCCTGCTCGTCGACGAACAGGTCGTCCGGGCTCTCGGGCCAGCCCAGCGGCGCGCCGTCCAGCGGCGTGTTGGGCTTGACGGCCTGCGGACCTTTGGGCGGGCGCGCATTGGGCGGCACGGCGCGCGGGTAGGGCGCCTTGTGGCGAAAGCCGCCCGGGCGGTCGATGGTGCCCAGCAGGCTCATCAGGATGGCCAGCGCGCGGATGGTCTGGAAACCGTTGCTGTGCGCGGCGAGACCGCGCATGGCGTGGAAGGACACCGGGTTGCCGGTCACCGACTCATGCTTCTTGCCCCAGCTGTCGGTCCAGGCAATGGGCAGCTCGATCTTCTGGTCGCGCGCGGTGATGCCCATCTCGTGCGCCATGCGGCGGATGGTGGCGGCCGGCACGCCGGTGATGCCGGCGGCCCATTCCGGGGTGTAGGCCTTGACGCGGTCGGCCAGCAGCTGGAAGGACGGCACCGCGGGCGTGCCGTCGGGCATGGCGAACTGGCCCAGCAGGGCCGGGTCGGCGCCCTCGGTGTGGTCGGCCACGGCCTGGCCCGTGTGACGGTCCCACCACCAGAAGTTGGCCGGGCGCAGCGGGTTGACCTTGTCGCCATCGGGCTTGCGCAGGAACATGCCGAACTCGTCGCCTTGCGTGTCCTGGTTCACCAGCTGGCCGGCGTTGGTGTAGCGCGCGAGAAACTCGCGGTCGTACAGGCCCAGCGCAATCAGCTCGTGGATCAGCGCCAGCAGCATGGCGCCGTCGGTGCCGGGCTTGATGGGCACCCACTCGTCGGCAATGGCTGAGTAGCCGGTGCGCACCGGGTTGACCGAGATGAAGCGTCCGCCGTTGCGCTTGAACTTGGACAGCGCCATCTTCATCGGGTTGGAGTGGTGGTCCTCCGCCGTGCCGAACATGATGAAGAGCTTGGAGCGGTCCAGATCCGGGCCACCGAACTCCCAGAAGGAGCCGCCGATGGTGTAGATCATGCCGGCGGCCATGTTGACCGAGCAGAAGCCGCCGTGGGCCGCGTAGTTGGGCGTGCCGAACTGGCGCGCAAACAGGCCGGTGAGGGCCTGCATCTGGTCGCGCCCGGTGAAGAGGGCGAACTTCTTGGGGTCGGTGGCGCGCAGGTGGCGCAGGCGCGTCTCCAGCGTGGAGAAGGCCTCTTCCCAGGAAATTTCCTCGAACTCGCCGGCGCCGCGCTCGCTGCCCGCCTTGCGCTTCAGCGGCTTGGTCAGGCGCGCCGGGGAGTACTGCTTCATGATGCCGGAGGAACCCTTGGCGCAGATCACGCCCTTGTTCAGGGGGTGGTCCGGGTTGCCTTCGATGTAGCGAACCTCGCCGTTGCGCAGGTGAACCTTGATGCCGCAGCGGCAGGCGCACATGTAGCAGGTGGTGTTGCGGGTGTCGGTGGTGGCCCCGGCCATCGGCGGGGCTTGCGGGTCGTGCAAGGGAGTGGATGCCATCCTAGGATTACCGCAAGCCTGAGGGAAAACGTCTATTACCGACTCGGGTAATTACCGCCTTACCCAAATGGGTAATGGGGTATCCCCGGGTGGCGTTGCCGGAAAATCGGGCCAAGCGGCGCACCAGTCAGGGAAAACCTGAGGGTCAAAGCTGTAAACCAGCCTTCCCCCCGGGGGTATTCGTCCATATACTGATTGGTGAATATATAACCATAAACCATGCACCACGCCCCAGCATGGTGCACAGAGGACACAATGATCCATCCTAGCTGCCGCTCCGAAGGGGGGTCGCCATGCTGAGGCCCGCGCTTCAGCCGGCGGGCCTGGCTGTCACCGCGCCAGCGGCCGAGGCGCCGCCGGTGGCCAGTCTGTTGGCTGAAATCACCGCCGGCCTGAGCGATGGCCACGAGTTGGAAACCCTGCTGGGCCAGTTCCTGGCGCCGATCGTGCGCCTGGCCGGTGCCCACGCTGGCGTGGTGCGCATCCTGTCGGAAGACGGCGAGCACATGCGCATGGTGGGCGACGTGGGCCTGCCGCCCGAGGTGCGCATGGCCGAGCTGATGGTGGACCGGCACTGCGGCACCTGCGGCGTGGCCGCCGACAGCGAAGCCCCGGCCTGGACCGCCGACATGAGCGCCTGCGCGCGCCAGCACCCCAGCGACGCACGCTTCTACCAGGACTGCCGGCGCATGCTGGCCGTGCCCCTGCGCCACCGCGGCCGCATGCTCGGCCTTTACAACCTGTTCTTCGAAGGTGACGGCGAACTCGACGCCGACATCCAGACCGTGCTGCGTTCCATCGGCGAGTTGCTGGGGCTGGCCCTGCACAACGCGCGGCTGGAGCGCGAAACCCTGTGCAGCACCGTGATGACCGAGCGCAAGTTCCTGGCCAGCGAGGTGCACGACAGCATTGCCCAGAGCCTGGTCTACGTGAACATGCGCCTGCCCCTGCTGCAGGACGCCATGCGCGCGCATGACGACGGGCTGTCGCAGAAATACTTCGACGATGTCGAGCAGGCCGTGGGCAGCATCCAGGCCAATCTGCGCGAGATCATGACCAACTTCCGCACCGTCATGGACCCGCAGGGCCTGCTGCATGCCGTGCAGGGCCTGGCCACCGAATTCCGCCAGCGGGCCGGCATTGCGCTGCAGCTGCAGTGCGAGGTGTCCGACCTCGGCCTCTCGGTCGAGCAGGAGGTGCAGGTCTTCCACATCGTGCAGGAGGCGCTGGCCAACATCGGCCGCCACGCCGGTGCGCAACAGGCCTGGCTGACCCTGATCCACAGTGGCTCGCATCTGGACGTGCGGGTGGAGGACGACGGCCGCGGCCTCACCAAGCAGCCGGCCGACGGCAGCGCGCATTTCGGCCTGGGCATCATGCAGGAGCGCGCCCAGCGCCTCGGCGGCGTGGTGGCCATCAGCCCGCGCAGCGGCGGCGGGACCCTGGTGCGGCTGACCGTGCCCTACGCGACGACCCGCACGGGAACCGCATGACCCAGCCGGCGGTGCGACTGGTGCTGGTGGACGACCATGCCGTGCTGCGCAGCGGCCTGGCCGATCTGCTGCGGGGACGCGGCGGCATGCAGGTGCTGGGCGACACCGGCAAGGTGGACGAGGCCGTGGCCCTGGTGCGCCAGCACCAGCCCGACCTCGTGCTGCTGGACCTGCGCCTGGGCCCCATCGACGGTCTGAGCGTGCTGCGTGCCCTGCGCGCCGAGGGCATCGAGACGCCCGTGGTCATCCTGACCATGTGCACCGCCGAGGAAGACCTGGCCGGCGCCTTGCGCGCCGGCGTGCGCGGCTACCTGCTCAAGGACATGGAGCCCGACGAGGTGATCGAGGCCATCGCCCATGCCGCGCGCGGCGAACTGGTGGTGGCGCCCAGCATGGCCATGAAGCTGGCGCAGATGTGGCAGCAGGGCCAGAAGGGCAGCGTCAAGCGCGACCTGGTCGACAGCCTGACCGAGCGCGAGCGTGAAGTGCTGGAGCACGTGGCCCGCGGCAAGAGCAACAAGGTCATTGCGCAGGCGCTGGAGATCAGCCACAACACCGTGAAGCTGCACGTGCGCCACATCATGGCCAAGCTCGATCTCGGCTCGCGCGTGGAGGCGGCGGTGTTTGCCTTCGAGCACCGGACGTCGGTGGACGGCAGCCAGCCGGGCAGCGAGTCGCGCAAGTAGGCGGCCTCCTTGCGGCGGGGCGATGCGCCCCTGTCTATCCCGCCCCGGCAACTCCAAAAGTGTTGTTCTATCCCTCTTTTGGGGGATCGTCTGGTCACGGCTCTCTCGATAGGATGTTGCGGTGTTTGCCAGATTAACCCGCAGCGTTTGCGGCATACATGACCTTAGGCCGCAAGAGCCGTCAGTTTTCACAGTCCATCATCGGAGGAGCCCATGAAGTATCGAACCCTTGTTGTAGCTTTGGCAGTCGCAATGTCTGGATGCGCCATCACCCAAGAAATAACTCCCTCAGGCATTGATCAGCGCGCCCAGGAACTCTGCCTCGTCCGAAATGACGAGGTAGTACAGGGCGGGTTCCATGACGTCTATCTACGCGTGCTTGAGAAGAAGGGCTTCAAGGTTCGCACTCTCCCGGACAAATCTCCCAGCACGTCATGCCCACTCGTCGCCACTTACGAGGCAATCTATCGGTGGGACCTTGCAATCTACCTGGCCCGAGCAGACCTGCGGATCTGGGCAGATGGCAAGGAGGCGGGGCGCGCGGTATACGACTCGCTGTCTGGTGGGGGAAACATGAACAAGTTCATCAAGACCGAGCCGAAGCTTACGGAGCTTGTTGACCAGCTCTTCCCTAAGCTGAAGGCGCACCTGCGGACATATCCTCTGCGGGTTGCTGCCTAAGCCCTCTCAAGGCGTGCCCCGAGGGCGGGCTACCCGGCCTCAGTCACAGATACGCTGTACATTTTCTGTGGCCGAGGCTTGGCATCCCACCATCGGTGCCGCCTTGGCTCGAACGTTGAAGCGACTCAGTTCGCCGCCGCCGAATTGATCGGCAGATCCACCGGCACGTCGTGCGCGTGCGACAGGGTGCTGGCGTCGCCGGTCAGGGGGTCGAACCAGTGCAGGCTGCCGTGCAGCTTGACCACGTCGCCCACGATCAGGAGGCTGGGTGAGGTGAAGCCGCTGCTGGCTACCTTGGCCGGCAGGTCGGCCAGGGTGCCGGTGAGCACTTGCTGCGTGGCCAGGGTGCCGTGCTGTACCGCGGCGATGGGCCGCGTGGCCGGGGCGCCGTGCGCCATGAGCTGGCGGCAGATCTCGGGCAGGGCGTTGAGGCCCATGTAGATCACCACGGTCTGCCGGGGGCGCACCAGGGCGGGCCAATCCAGGTCGGCAACGCTGCCTTCTTTCAAATGCCCGGTGACGAACATGGCCACCTGCGCGTGGTCGCGGTGCGTGAGCGGGATGCCGGCGTAGCTGGCCACGCCACAGGCGGCCGTGACGCCGGGCACGACTTCGAAGTCCACGCCGTGCGCGGCCAGTTCCTGCATTTCCTCGCCGCCGCGGCCGAAGACGAAGGGGTCGCCGCCCTTGAGGCGCACCACCTGCTTGCCTTCGCGCGCCAGCTGCACAAGAACCGCGTTGATCTGCTCCTGGCGCATGGTGTGCTCGTTGCGGCGCTTGCCGGCGTAGATGCGCTGGGCCTCGGGGCGGGCAAACTCCAGCACGCCGCTGGAGACCAGGTTGTCATAGACGATGGCGTCGGCTTGCTCCAGCAGGCGCACGGCCTTGAGCGTGAGCAGCTCCGGGTCGCCCGGGCCGGCGCCCACCAGGTAGACGCGGCCGCGCGGGGCGCCGGTGATGTGATGCGAGTTCAATGGGCACCTCCCTTGCTGCCGCAACCGCCACCACCACCACCACCTGTGCCGCAGCCGCCGCTGCCACAGCCCCCGGTGCCGCAGCCGCCAGCGCTGCTGCCCGCGGTCTCCGCTTCCTGCTGGACGAAGATGAAGTTGTACTGGCCGGGCTCGAGTTCGACGAAGTCGAGCGTGGTGTCTTCCAGCAGCTCGGCATGGTGCGGGGCGATGACGATGTGCACGTCCTGGATCTGCAGGCGCATGTCGCCTTCGCCGACGTCGTCAAAGCCCATGCCGTAGCCGATGGCGCCGTCGGGCTCGCGCCGGGCGGCCACGCGCAGCACGGCGTCCTGCGCGCCGCTGTCCTGGGCAGCTTGTGCAATCTGTTGCGCCGCGGCGCTGGTCAGTGTGAACATGGTGTTGGCTCCTCGTCAGGTGTGTATCAGTGTTCGCCCTTGGTCCGCAAGAGGCCGGCCAGCCGGTTGCCCTGCTTTTGCGGGCCGCCGCGCGGGAACAGTTCATGCAGGTAGTGGTTGTTGCCGCGCCCGGGGCCCCAGAGTTCGGTGAAATGCTTGATCATGACGCGCACCTGCGCCTGCACACCATGCTCCGCATAGTACTCGCGCAGGTAGCGGATGATGGCCCAGTGCTCGGCGGTCAGGGTCAGTTCCTCATGGGCTGCGAGGGCGCGCACGAAGTCCTCGGACCAGTCGCCCAGGTGGCGCAGATAGCCTTCGGAGTCGGTCAGCACGGGCCGGCCTTGCACCATCAGTTCGCGGGTGAATACATCCGTGGCGATGGGGTCGGGTGTCTCGGTCATGGGGCCACTCCTGCAACTTCGGGCTGGGCGGCGCCACGGGCGGCGTCGCGGCTGCGGCGCACGAAATCGACAAAGGCGGGGGCCCAGCCATCGGCGTCCAGGCTGCGCAGGTGGGCGTAGCCGGCCAGCACCTTGCGATGCACCAGGCCATCGACCTGGCCGTCGATACCGTGGCCGCGTGTCACGCGCCATGCATGGGGCAGACCGGTGGGCAGGCCCTCGATGGAGGAGTAGTGGAATTCGTGACCACGCACTTCCCGGCCCTGCAGGCCGGGCCAGGGCATGGCGGCGCTGGCGGCCAGGTTGACGTAGCCGCGGCCTACCGGCTTCTTGTGCATGACGACGTCGCCGGGAATCGCGCCCACCATGCGGCCGGTCTGGCCCTGGTAGGTGATGGAGCGGGCCAGGTACATGAGGCCGCCGCACTCGGCATAGACGGGCAGGCCAGCCTCGATCACGTCGGCAATCTGCGCGCGCAGCGCGGCATTGCCCTGCAGCTGCGGCAGGAAGAGTTCGGGGAAGCCGCCGCCGATGAAGAGGCCGTCGATGGCGGGCGGCAGGGCGGCGTCGCGCAGGGTGTCGAAGGGCAGCAAGTCGGCGCCGGCGGCTTCGAGCGCCTGCAGGTCGTCGGGGTAGTAGAAGCCGAAGGCCTGGTCGCGCGCGATGGCGATGCGCACGATGTCTTTCCGTTCGGGCTGAGCCTGTCGAAGCCCTTCGACAAGCTCAGGGCGAACGGAGGTATTCACGGGCTCGGGCGTGAAACGCGGGGCGCTGGCGGCCAGCGCGCGCACGGCCGCCAGGTCCACCTGCGCGGCGATGCGCGCGCCGATGCGCTGCACCTGCTGCTGCGCGTCGGCGTGTTCGCTGCTGGGCATGAGCCCGAGGTGGCGTTCGGCCACGGCCAGTTCCTCGTCTTCGGCGATGGCGCCCAGCACCGGCACATCCGTGTAGTGTTCGATCACCGCGCGCAGCTTGCCCTCGTGCCGGCTGCCCCCCACGCGGTTGAGGATGACGCCGCCGATGCGCAAGTTCTTGTCAAAGGCCTGGTAGCCCAGGATCAGCGGGGCGATGCCGCGGGTCATGCCGCGCGCGTCGATCACCAGCAGCACCGGCAACTCCAGCAGGTGGGCCAGGGCGGCGTTGCTGTTGCTGCCGTCCAGCGCCAGGCCGTCGTACAGGCCCTTGTTGCCTTCCACGATGCTGATGTCGGCGTGCCGGGCGTGCTGGCCGAACAGCGCACGGATCTGCGCGCTGCTCATCAGGTAGGGGTCGAGGTTGTAGCAGGGGCGTCGGCTGGCCTGGGCCAGCCACATGGGGTCGATGTAGTCGGGCCCCTTCTTGAAGGGCTGAACGCGCTGGCCCTGCGCGCTGAGCGCGGCGCACAGGCCGAGCGTGACCGTGGTCTTGCCCGACGACTTGTGTGCAGCCGAGACGAGCAGGCGGTTCATCACGCGGTCCGCTTCAATGTGCCGTGGTGCCGACCTGGTCCGGCGGGAACTGGTCCAGGCGCTGCGGCAGGAAGGCCAGCCACTTGAGCGCCAGCACCACGATGATGCCGGCCATGCCGACGCCGCCCAGGCCCAGCAGCCACTCGGGCAGGCTGGGGGTGTAGCTGCCGACCACGCCGTCGTAGAAGCTGCTGCTCACCTCGTAGCCGGGGAAGATCTGCAGCGGGTAGGCCTGGCCACCGATGATGGTGACGTACATCTGGGCCAGGCCGCCGGCGATGATGGCGAGCGCGGCCAGCACCAGCATGGCGCGCGAGTTGCGCGTGCGGGGGGTGAGCAGCAGCACCAGCGGCAAGAGGCTGCCCACGCCCAGCTGGCCCAGCCAGAACAGCCGGGTGTAGACGCCGCCGTCGAGCAGCAGGAAACGCTCCAGCCCGTGCTGGCGGGCGAAGTAGAGGTTGGTCAGGTGGTAGACCAGCACGAAGTAGGCGGCGCAGGCGACGAAGACGGCGAGCAGCCGCGTCAGGCGCGCCTGCATGGCGGCTTCCAGGGGGCGATCCGTCCAGCGGCTGACGGCCAGCAACACCAGCAGGAAGACGGCCAGGCCGTAGGACAGCGAGTAGACGATGAACATGGGGCCCATCAGCGCCGAGCCGAAGGCCTGGCGACCGATCAGGAAGCCGAAGATGGAGCCGGTACCGGTGGTGAGCAGCAGGCGCCAGACAAAGGCTGCCAGACCCGCGTAGGTGGAGTACGCGTTCATGCGATGCTCCATCATGGTCCAGAGGTAGGCCACCACCAGGCCCATGAAGCCGGAGTAGAGCACCACGTTCCACGCGAAGATGGACTTGAAGTTGTAGTAGGTCATGGCCACGATCAGGCGGTCGGGGCGGCCCAGGTCGAGCATGAGCACGGCCAGGCCACCGGCCAGCAGGGCGATGGCGAGCAGGGCCGAGAGCGGTGCCAGCGGCTTGTAGGCCGTCTTGCCGAAGACCGAGGCCATGGAGGCGACGTTGAGCGCGCCCGAGGCGGCCACCACCAGGAACACGGCGAAGACGTGCGGAATGCCCCAGACGATCTGGTTGTTCATGCCGGTGATGATGTGGCCGTGGTGCTCCATGGTCCAGGCTGCCAGCAGGCCGATGCCGCTGACCGCGGCCAGCACGGCCACCAGGGCCCAGTAGCCGGCGCTGCGGCCTTCGAGTTGACGCAAGGAAATCTTCATCTTCAAAGTCCCTGGTAACGCACGCCGGTGTCGAGGTGCAGGTCCTCGCGCAGCTGGCGCGTGCTGTACTGCGCCACGCGCTTGGAGATGTCGCTGTTGGGGTCATTGAGGTCGCCGAAGGCGATGGCACCAAAACCGGCGGCAGCGCAGGCCGTCATGCAGGCGGGGTTCTCACCCTTGTCCACCTTGTGCACGCACATCGTGCAGCCTTCCACCGTGCCCATGCCGCGCGGCACGTCGGGCTTCTGGTTGGTGACGGGTTCGTGGATGAAGGAGCGCGCCTTGTAGGGGCAGGCCATCACGCAGTAGCGGCAGCCGATGCAGATGTGCTTGTCGACCAGCACGATGCCGTCGGCGCGCTTGAACGATGCGCCGGTGGGGCAGACGTCCACGCAGGGTGGCTCGGCGCAGTGCTGGCACATCACGGGCAGCGAGTGGCTCTTGCCGGTCCTGACTTCCTTGATCTCGATCTTGCGGATCCACTGCGCGTCGGTCGGCCCCGGTTTCACGGGCAGGCCGTTTTCGGTCTGGCAGGCGCTGACGCAGGCATTGCAGCCGGGCGTGCACTTGTTGGTATCGACCAGCATGCCCCAGCGCACCTTGGGGCTGGCGCCGGCCGTTGCGGCCGCGTTGGCGCCGCCGGGCGTGGCGGCCTGCGCCACTTCGATCAGGCGCACGCCGGGCGCGAGCATGATGCCGGCCAGGCCGGCAGCGGCCACGCCCAGGAAGCCGCGGCGTGCCTTCTGGGTCTCACCCTGGCAGGAGGAGCCAGAGCCGGATCCGCAGGAGCAGGGGGTGGAGGTCTCCGGTTTCATGGCGGCCGTCTTCAGGGTTGCTTGTGGGGGCTGGCCAGCTGGCGCATCTGCCGGCTCAGCGCGGCGGTGGCGCCCGTGGGGTGGACCAGCGGGTGGAAGGAAGTGGCGCCCTTGGCCGGCTGGGTGGCGTGGCACCCGAAGCAGTCGACCTTGACCGCGGTGTAGCTGTGGCAGCTGATGCAGAAGTTGGTCGGCGCGGCCGTCACGCTGTTGGTGGCCGGGCTGGCATGGCACTCGATGCAGGCCTTCAGACTGTGCCTGGCGCCACGGATGCCGCCATGCACGGTGTCGTCACGCTGGTGCTGGAGGTACTTCATGTGGTTGCGCCGCATATCGTCGGCAGGCTCCACGCACTGCCCGCCCTTGGCCGCTTCGATGACCGGCTTGGGCACGCGCGAGGTCTTGCCGGCTTGATCGGCCGCGTGAACCGACAGACCCAAGGCCAGCAGCAAGAGGGCAAGGAAGCGCAGTTTCATTCGCCCAGTCCCATCTGGATGTAGCCGGTCGGGCAGACGTCCTGGCAGATGTGGCAGCCGATGCACTTGTTGTAGTCGGTGTCCACGTAGCGGCCGGTGGTCGACTGGTTCTTCTTGACCTTGAACACCGCGGTCTGCGGGCAGTAGACCACGCAGTTGTCGCATTCGAAGCACTGGCCGCAGCTCATGCAGCGCTTGGCCTCGGACTGGGCCTGGGCTTCCACCAGGGCCTGCAGGCGTTCGTCGAAGTTGCCCAGGGCCTCCTCGGCCGTGAGGTTGGTGATGGTGCGCTTGTTGCGCGGCGTGAACGGGAAGTGGCCGAGGAACAGTTCCTTGTGCGAGATGACGTAGCGGCTGGATCGGTCGTCGTAGTTGTGGATGGCCACGTTGCTGCTGTCGGTGCCACGGATGGGCTCGTGCACATCGCTGATGGTCAGGCCCTTCTCGATCATCTTGCGCGTGAGGTCGAAGGCATGCACGTCGATCTTCGGGCGCTTTTCCAGCGCCTCGCCGCCGAGGAAGCGGTCGATGCCGTCGGCTGCAATCGCGCCGTGGCCGATGGCCGTGGTGAGCAGGTGCGGGCGGATGATGTCGCCACCGGCAAACACGCCGGTGTGGCCCTGCACCTGGTAGTTCTTGTCGGCTGGCACCGCGCCCTTGCCGTTGTTGAACATTTCCAGGCCGGTGAAGTCCACGGCCTGGCCGATGGCCGAGACGATCAGGTCGGCCGGGATGTCTTCTTCCGAGCCTTCGATGTTCTTGATCTCCAGCTTGCCGCCAACGATCTTGGCCTCGCAGCGGATCACGCGCAGGGCGGTGGCGCGGCCGTCCGGGCCGCGCACCACGGCCACCGGCGCGTAGCCGCCGCGGATGGCGATGCCTTCGGACAGGGCGTGCTCGACCTCGTGTCTGGAGGCCTGCATCTTGTCCACGGCGAAGATGGAGGTCAGCGTCACCTCGGCGCCCTGCTTGGCCGAGACCGCGGCGACGTCGTGCGCCACGGTGCCGGCAATGGCGTGCTCGGGGCGGTCGCTGGGGTTGATCTTGTCGATGTGCCCCAGGCGGCGGGCCACCGTGGCCACGTCGATGGAGGTGTCACCGCCGCCGACCACCACCACGCGCTTGCCCACATGGCGCAGGCGGCCGTCGTTGAAGGCCTTGAGGAAGGAAGTGGCCGTCACGCAGTTGGGGGCTTCGGCGCCCTCCACCGGCAGCGGGCGGCCCGACTGGGCGCCCATGCCCAGGAACACCGCGTCGAAATCCTTGTGGATCTGCTCCATGGTGATGTCGGTGCCGATGCGCGTCTTCATGCGTGCCGTGACGCCCAGGTCCAGGATGCGCTGGATCTCGGCGTCCAGCACCTCGCGCGGCGTGCGAAAGCCCGGGATGCCGTAGCGCATCATGCCGCCGAGCTCCTCGCGCTCGTCGAAGATGGTGACCGCGTGGCCCTTGAGGGCGAGCTGGTAGGCCACCGACAGGCCGGCCGGGCCGCCGCCGATGACCGCCACTTTCTTGCCGGTGGTGAAGTCGGGGGCCTTGAAGGCCAGCTTGTTGGTGATCGCGTATTCGCCGAGGAAGTGCTCGACCGAGTTGATGCCGACGAAATCTTCCACCTGGTTGCGGTTGCAGCCCGATTCACAGGGCGCCGGGCAGACGCGGCCCATCACGGAGGGGAAGGGGTTGGCCTCGGTCAGGCGGCGGAAGGCGTATTCCTGCCACTTCATGCCGGCCGGCGGCTTCTCGACGCCGCGCACGATGTTCAGGTAGCCGCGGATGTCCTCGCCCGAGGGGCAACTGCCCTGGCAGGGCGGCGTGCTCTGGATGTAGGTCGGGCACTTGTGCGAGTGGTCGGCGTTGAAGATCTGCTGCTGCCAGGGACGCGGCTTGTTGTCGCCGTCCTTGTAGCGCCTGAAGTTGAGGGGCTGGACGCTGACGGATTCGGGGTTGGCTGACATGTCGTGTCTCCTGGTGTCGTTGCGTAGGGTCTGGTGCCGTTGTTTCTTACTTGTCGCCCAGGCGGATGGCCTTGCTCACCAGCTGGTGGACGCCGCCCACCATGCTCATGTCGAAGCCGTACTGCGGCAGCACCTTGGTGAACTGGGCCTTGCAGATGGCGCAGATGGTGGCCATGAAGTTCACGTTGTGTTCGTCCACCACGTTCTTCAGCGCTTCCATGCGCGGCAGCGCGCCCTTGACGCGCAGCTCCATCAGGTCGTCGGTCAGCAGGCCGCCGCCGCCGCCACAGCAGAAGGTGCTCTCATGGATGGTCTCGGGCGCCATGTCGTGGAAGTTGTTGGCCACGGCCCTGATGATGTCGCGCGGGATGGTGAACTGGCCGCCGGCGAAGTCACCCATGCGCGAAGCGCGTGCCACGTTGCACGAGTCGTGGAAGGTGATGATGCGGCTGTCGTTCTTTTCCTTGTCGAAGGTGAGCGCACCGCGCAGGATCAGGTCGTGCGTGAACTCGCAGATGTGCATGGGCTGCTTGTAGCGGTGGTCCAGCTGGTTCTGCAACTCGATGGCAAACGGGTCCTTGCCGCCGGCGCCGATGCCCACCAGCGTGTTCCAGAAGCTGTAGGCCACGCGCCAGGCGTGGCCGCACTCGCCCACCACGATGCGCTTGACGCCCAGTTCGAGTGCCGCCTCGCGGATGCGCAGCGCGATCTTGCGCAGCTGTTCGTAGTTGCCGATGAACATGCCGAAGTTGCCGGCCTCGCTGGCCTTGGTCGACAGGGTCCAGCTCACGCCAGCGGCGTGGAAGACCTTGGCGTAGCCGATCAGGCTGTCCACGTGCGGCTCGCTGAAGAAGTCGGCCGAGGGCGTGACCAGCAGCACTTCGGCGCCCTTGACGTCCAGCGGGAAGCGCACGTCGACACCGGTCTCGTCCTTGGTGTCCTCCTCCAGGCCTTCCAGGGTGTCTTCCAGCGCAGGGCCGGGGATGCCCAGGTTGTTGCCGATGCGGTGCACCTTGCCGATGATCTCGTTGGAGTACTTCTGGCCCATGCCGATCGAATCCATGATCTCGCGCGCGGCCATCGTCACTTCCGCGGTGTCGATGCCGTAGGGGCAGAAGACGGAGCAGCGCCGGCATTCGGAGCACTGGTAGTAGTAGCTGTACCAGTCGTCCAGGATTTCCTTGGTGAGGTCCTTGGCGCCGACCAGCCAGGGGAAATACTTGCCGGCGAAGGTGAAGTAGCGGCGGTAGACCTGGCGCAGCAGGTCCTGGCGCGCCACCGGCATGTTCTTGGGGTCCTGGGTGCCCAGGAAGTAGTGGCACTTGTCGGAGCAGGCGCCACAGTGCACGCAGGCGTCCATATAGACCTGCAGCGAGCGGTACTTGCCCAGCAGATCGCCCATCTTGGCGATGGCCTTTTCCTGCCACCCTTCCACCAGCTCGCCGGGGAAGCCCAGGTTCTTCTGGATGGCCTCGTTGGCGACGAAGGGCTTGAGGTGCGAAGTCGCGCCCACCTGGATCAGCGGGATGACCGGGTATTCCTTGAGCTTCGGGGTGGTGAAGGCGGCGGTGGCCATGGTGTCTCGGTGCTCCGTGCTCTTACTTGTCCAGCGCGCTGGCCCAGGTGGCCACGTGGCGTGCTTCGCGCGGGTTGTCGGTCATGTTGCGCGTGGGGCTGAAGAACAGGCCCGGCGCGTGCAGCAGCTTGCTGATGGGAAAGATGATCATCAGCAGGGCCACCAGGCCCAGGTGCACCAGCAGCACGGGGTCGGCGGGCAGCGGCTGGATGTCAAAACGCATCAGGCCCAGCATGAAGACCTTGACCGCGACGATGTCGGTGTGGGTCACGAAGCGCATGGCCAGGCCGCTCAGGCCGATGGCGATCAGCAGCGCAAGCATCAGGTGGTCCGAGGGGGTGGAGATGTAGCGCACGCGGTCGACCAGGAAGCGGCGTGCCCACAGGCCGGCCAGGCCGGCGACCATGGCGAAGCCGGCGTAGGTGCCAAAGGGCTGGATCAGGGTGATCACGGTCCAGACCGGTTCCTGGAAGTACCGCACGTGGCGCAGGACGACCAGCAGCAGGGCGGCGTGGAACAGCCAGCCGAAGATCCATGTCCATTTGCTGGCGCGGAACAGGCTCTCGAAGAACACGACTTCGCGCGTCAGGCGCCAGCCCACGCCGGCGGGGGTGATGGGGGCGGGAGTGAGGGCGATCTTCAGCGGCGAGGGAGTGCGCGCGTACTGGCGGATCTTGCGGGCCAGACCCAGCACCAGCACCGCAGTGGCGAAGTAGAACAGCGCGGCGTAGAGGAGGGAGAGAGCACTCATCACGTTAGCCTTGGTTCATTCAGTCAGACGGGCGAGCCTTCTTCAGGGCGCAGCGATCCAGCATCGGCAGGGGAGAGCCTGCCAACGCGGGACTGCTGCACGCAGCAGAAGGAGCGGCGTGTCTTAGACGCAGCCCGTGGGTTTGGGCAGGCCGGCGATCTTGCAGGCCTGCTTGGCGGGGCCGTAGGGGAACAGGTCGTACAGGTACTTGCTGTTGCCCTTTTCCTCGCCGAACTGCTTGCCGATGGCCTTGGTCAGCACGCGCACGGCCGGGGCGATCTGGTACTCGTTGTAGTAGTCGCGCAGGAAGTTGATGACTTCCCAGTGGTTGTCGGTGAGGGCCACTTTTTCCTCGACGGCGAGGTACTCGGCGATGTCCTTGTTCCAGTCCGCCAGGTTGATCAGGTAGCCTTCCTCGTCGGTCTCGTAGGTGCTGCCGTTGACTTCGATGCCCATCTTGCTCTCCTCAGGTTGTCAAATCAGTTGTTATGGTCTGGCGCTCAGAGCCAGGAATTCGAGGGGCCGTGCTCGGCCACCAGGTCGACGAAGCCGCCGTAGTCCACCAGCGTCACGCCCTCGATGGCACGGGCGGTCATGCCGCGCGCTTCCAGGTCGGGCTTGAGGGCGTAGAACTTCAGCTTGCCGGCGGCAGCGCGCACCTGCGCTTCGCTGCTGCTGCCGGTGGTGGCGGCGTAAACGCCGTCCTCGATCAGCAGCACGGCCTGCCCGGGCAGGGCCATGCGCAGGCAACTCGCCAGCGAGCCGGCCTGGGTGGGGGATTTGTTCACGATGTGCAACATGGGAATCTGTTCCTCAAAAACTCAGGACCACGTCCTGTTGCGCCATCAGCTCGGCCATCTGCGCGGCGTCCAGTACTTCCACCGGCACCAGCAGGTCCTTCTCGGTCAGGCCGCGCTGCGTGAGCGAGTCGGCATCGACGTAGAGCTTCTCCACGTCGTAGCCTTCGAGCGCGCGGTAGCTGGGCGAGAAGTTCTTGATGCCGATGTCCTTGGTCTGCTGGCCCTTGACCAGTTCATAGACGCCGTCGTCCATGAAGACCAGGCTCACGTCCTGGTCGAAGGTGGCGGTGATCAGCACCACTTCCAGGCTCTCCAGCGCGTAGATGGTGCCGTAAGGCGGCTTGCGGTTGATGAACATGAATTTCTTCATCTCAATCTCCAAACGTCACGAGGCGGTCGGCCTTGATGCCGCTGTCCACCAGCTGGCCCAGGCCCGAGATGCGAAAGCCCGGGGCCAGCACCTCCTGCTTGATGCCGCGGCGCAGCGCAGCCGCCACGCAGACCACCAGGTCCACCTTGTGCTCCGCCGCCAGCGCCGACCAGCGGTTGACGATGTGGCGGTCGTCCTGCGGCGGCTCTGTCAGCTTCGTGGCGTTGTTCACGCCATCGTGGTAGAAGAAAACGCGCTGGATCTCATGGCCTTTGGCCAGGGCCGCCACGCAGAACTGGTAGGCGCTGTCCGACGCCTGGTGGGTGTAGGGCCCTTCGCTGACGAGTAATCCGAATTTCATGTCGTGGTTGTGTCGCCGTGGCGATCAGAAGCGGATGTGGGTCGATGCATTGAGGCTTGCGCGCGAACCGCGCCAGTCGTCAATCAGGTACTTGGTGAAGGGCAGGTCGCACTTCTCGAAGAAGCGCGGCCAGCCGATGCGCTCGACCCAGTCCGACAGGCGCTCCCAGGGGCGGGCGTCGGCCTTGTAGGTGTAGAGGATCTTCTTGACCATCTCCGACACCTCGGGCCAGCGCGGCGCGTTGTTGGGCAGGCCGGAGGCCACCATCTTCATGAAGGTGGGCTTGCCGCGCGCGTTGGAGTTCTTGCCGCCGACCCAGATGGCCAGCTTGGAGTGCTCCGGGTCATTGATCTGCATGGGCGGGCAGGGTGGGTAGCAGGCGCCGCAGCAGATGCATTTCTTCTCGTCCACTTCCAGCGAAGGCTTGCCGTTGACCAGCGCCGGGCGGATGGCCGCCACCGGGCAGCGTGCCACCACGGCGGGGCGCTCGCAGGCGTTGGCCACCAGGTCGTGGTTGATCTTGGGCGGCTTGGTGTGCTGCACGATGATGGCGATGTCGGCCTGGCCGCCGCAGTTGATCTCGCAGCAGGAGGTCGAGAGGTGCACGCGGTTGGGCATGTCCTCGCGTTTGAACTCGTCGTAGAGCTCGTCCATCAGGGCCTTGACCACGCCCGAGGCGTCGGTGCCCGGGATGTCGCAGTGCAGCCAGCCCTGGGTGTGGGCGATCATGGAGACCGAGTTGCCGGTGCCGCCCACGGGGAAGCCGCTTTCCTCCAGTGCGTTGATCAGCGGCGCCACCTTGTTCGGGTCGGACACCATGAACTCGATGTTGGAGCGGATGGTGAAGCGCACATGCCCTTCGGCATAGGTGTCGGCGATGTCGCACAGCTTGCGGATGGTGTAGACGTCCATCTGGCGCTGGGTGCCGGCGCGCACCGACCACACTTCGTCGCCGGTGTGCGAGACGTGGTGCAGCACGCCCGGACGAGGCCGGTCGTGGTACTTCCAGTTGCCGTAGTTCTTCAGGAGCGTGGGGTGCAGGTAGGGCTTGTTGTCCGGCACGCCGCTTTCGATGGGGGTACGCATTTGGGCCATGAGGGTCTTCCCGTTATCGTTCGTTTACGTGGTGAAGAGGAGGGCGTGCGCCCGCTCAGGCGGCGGCCTGCTTGCGGGCGTTGATCTTGGCCACTTCATCGTCCCAGCCATCGGCGCGCACATAGGGATTGGTGCGCGGCGTGGAGACCATGTTGGCGTCGACTTCCAGGCCGATGCCTTCGAGGAAGTTGACCAGACCGATGCGTTCGATCATCTCGCCGGTGCGCTCATGCTCCAGCGCGTTCTCGGCGAAGAAGTCGATGACCTTCTGGCCCAGCTCGACCAGTTGCTCATAGTCCTCGTCGGTCTTGAGCTTCATGAAGGGCACCACCACGGTGCCCATCAGGTCGCCGATCTTCAGGGTGCGCTTGCCGCCCACCAGGATGGTGGCGCCGGTGTCGGTGCCATGGGCCAGGGCGCCGGTCATGACGTTGATGCAGTGCATGCAGCGCACGCAGTTGCTGTTGTCGATCTCCAGGCATTGCGTGTCGTTGATCTTCACGCTGGAAATCTTGTCGCCCTTGGCGACGTCCTTGACTTCCTTGAGCATGATGGTCTTGGTCGGGCAGCGGTTGATGACGTCGTTCACCAGCTCGTTCATGCCGTGCTTGTCGAACCACTTGCGCGCCAGGACTTCGTCGGTGCGCATGTTGTCGCGCCAGGTGCCGATCACCGCCATGTCCGAGCGCTGGATCGAGTTCATGCAGTCGTTGGAGCAGCCCGAGAACTTGAACTTGAACTTGTAGGGCAGGGCCGGGCGATGGATGTCGTCCGTGAAGGCATTGAGCACCTGGCGGTGCGCGCGACCCTCGTCGTAGCAGGACTGCTCGCAGCGCGCCGCGCCCACACAGCTCATCGAGGTGCGAACCGCGGGGCCGGCGCCACCCAGGTCGAAGCCCAGTTCGTTGAGCTCGTCGAAGGCGTCCTGCACCTTGTCGGTCTTGGCACCCTGGAACATGATGTCGCCCGACTGGCCGTGGAAGGCGATCAGGCCCGAGCCGTGGCGCTCCCAGATGTCGGCCATCTTGCGCAGCACGTCGGTGTTGTAGTGCATGCCGGCCGGGGGCTGCACACGCAGGGTGTGGAATTCGGCCGCGTCGGGAAACTTCGGCTTGCCGTTCTCGTCCTTGAGTTCGGTGAAGCGCGGGATCACGCCGCCGCCGTAGCCGAACACCCCGACCGTGCCGCCCTTCCAGTAGCCCTTGCGGGTCTGGTAGGACGTCTCCAGCTGACCCATGAGGTCAACCATGTAGTCCTTGTCGTTGGCCAGGCGCTTGAGGCCGGTCACGAAACTGGGCCACGGTCCGGTCTCGAGTTCATCGAGCATCGGGGTGGCGTGCATTTTTTTCGCCATGATCTTGTCTCCTGTCTTGGAACTTGTTGCAAGTCCTGGATGCCGTGTCTGACGACGGCGTTCACACTCTGCTGACTCTTGCCGGGCTCTGTTGGCCCCTTTTCTATGGATCTGCTGCATCGTAGGGGTGGGGGTGGCCCCTTTGCTATCCCCCTCGTTGAGTAGGCGGGACTACCCAAAAGGGTTATATGGCGCCACCCGTCCCGGTTATAGACGGTGCGGCCCGGAATTGCGTCAATAGAAGCATTGCGACAGGCCCTCAGGGTTCTCCCTGAGAGGCCACCAGAACAAAGCAAAGACGGAGACATGACCCAGATCACCCCGCTGGACAAATTCAGGGTGCCGCTCGGCGGTCAGGAGATCGAGCTGCAGCAGGTGGACTTCGACACCGGCGGCATGAGTTTCCTGCGCACGCGCATCCGGGAGAAATCCCGCTTCACCATCTTCGATATCGACCCAGATACGGCCGAGGCCTGGGGGCGGGCCTTGCTCGAATGGGCTGACAAGCAGCCGCGGGAGACCCCGACGCCATGAGCTTCGAGGACGATCTGCCCCCGGCCGGCGTTGTCGACCTGGCCTTCCCGCTGGCGGGCCGGACCGTCCCGCGGGACTACATGCAGGCCTTGAATGCTGCGCTGCAGCAGGTCTTGCCCTGGCTGGCGCAGGAGGCGCGGGCTGGCGTCCACCCCCTGAAGCTGGTGCAGGGTTCCAGCGTCGGCCCGGTGAGCCTGCTGTCCCAGCGCACCCGTCTGCTCCTGCGCCTGCCGCGCGAACGCGTGGCCGATGCCCGCGCCCTGGCCGGTCGCACGCTCTCGGTCGGTGGCCATGCCCTGCAACTGGGCGAGCCGCGCGAACGCGAACTGCTGCCGCATGCCACGCTCTACGCCTACGCCGTGGCGGCCGAGGGCGAGGACGAAGTGGCTTTCATGCAGACCGTGGCCGGCGAACTGCAGTCCCTGGGCGTGCGCACGCACACGGTCTGCGGCAAGCGTGGCGGACGCCCGCATGAGGACCATACCCTCACCACGTTCAGCCTGATGCTGCATGCACTCAGCCAGGCGGATTCGCTGCGCGTGCAGGAGCAGGGCCTGGGCCCGCACCGCCTGCTGGGCTGCGGCGTGTTTGTGCCGCACAAGTCGGCGGCGGCGGTGGGCGTCTGATTTTTTTCTTCAACCAGCTGAGGAGACACAGGAATGGGCTACAGCGTGAATGGCGTCGAACTGGAGACCGACAACGAGGGCTACCTGCTCGAACCCGACTACAGCGAGGAGGCCGTGCAGGCCATCGCCGAGGCCGAAGGCATCAAGCTGA
This sequence comes from Hylemonella sp., assembly GCA_030695415.1. Classification (GTDB taxonomy): domain Bacteria; phylum Pseudomonadota; class Gammaproteobacteria; order Burkholderiales; family Burkholderiaceae_C; genus Hylemonella. The sequence continues at coordinate 104,506 of JAUYQZ010000001.1, read as the reverse complement.
CGGACGCGCACTGGGAGGTCATCAACTACATGCGCAACGAGTACAAGGAAAACGGGCACACCCCCAACTTCCGCAACATGCTCAAGGGATTCAACGAAAGCCGCGACGGGGATGTGGACAGCAAGTACCTGTACGACCTGTTCCCCACCGGCCCGGCCAAGCAGGCGGCCAAGGTGGCCGGCCTGCCGCAGCCGCTGGGCAAAGGCGGCTATTGAAGTCCGCCTGAAGAAAGAGAACATGGCCCTGCGCATCAAGAACCAGTGGTTCAACGAAGGGCGGCCGAAGACGCCGCGGGAGAATGCCAGCGCGGTGGCCTTCATCACCTGGCGCGTCACGCAGAACATGGTCAAGCAGATGCGCGAGGCCAAGTTCGACATCGACGTCGGGCCCCAGTACTTCGCCTTCATGCGCGAGGTGCTGGTCTTCCTGTGCCAGGTGGTGGACCGCCTGGCCTTCGAACGCATGACGGGTGAGCAACGCGCCGAGTTCACCAGCGCCCTGGTCGTGCGGGTGGCGGAGATCCTCGAAGAGAGCGAGCAGGAGTGGCTGGGCGAGCCGGCAGCCGGGCAGGAGCGCTGGCGCAATCAGTTCATCGATCAGTACAACGCGGTGGCCGAAGGCTATGCCGAGTTCGGCCATGGCTCCGAGGGCCCGGACTTCGCCTTCGTGCGCTACCTCGGCAGCCGGCTGGAGTCCGTCCTGCCCGAGAAGGACCGCCACTGGGTCAAGGACCAGGTGATGGCCTACGAGGTGCCCGAGGCGCTGGAGATGGTCACGCGCGGCATGGACGGCGTGCTGTCCACCGAACCGCGCCCCAAGCGCCGCGCCTCCATGTCTGGAGAATGAGATGACTCCCCCCTGTGTCGGCTTCGCCGCCTTCCCCCCGAGGGGGACAACGCCAGTGGCCCGGCAAAGCCGGTTCCACGGCGTTCCCCGGTTGGGCTTCGCGGAGCCGATGTGCCTGGAGGCGATGAAATGAATCTGCGTGCCAAAGTCAATCCCTTCGACCTCGATCAGCCCGAAGCCTACGCGCGCTGGCGTGCCGCCAAGCTGGCCTCCCATCCGCGCCGGGCGGAGGAACTGGTCGTTGACGTGGCTGATCCGCGCCGGCTGACGCTGGCGGAGCGCGGAGCCATCCTGGCTTTGTGCGCCCGGGCCAATATGGCCGTCTACCGCAGTCCGGTGACCGCAGAAGACAAGGCATTGCCGTCTCTGCTCGGTGCCCAGCTCGGCCTGCACCGGCTGGACGCCAACTGGCTGGCCGACGAGGACGGCATCTCGTCGATTGCCGTCGCGCAGGAGGAAGGGGGCGCCACGAAAGGCGAGTTCATCCCCTATACCAACAAGCCCATCAAGTGGCATACCGATGGCTACTACCACCCGAAGGCGCGCCGCATCGAAGGCATGATCCTGCACTGCGTGCGCCATGCCGGCGAGGGCGGCGTGAGCCATCTGGTCGACCACGAGATGATCTATCTGGCCCTGCGCGACGCCAACCCAGGGTGGGTGCGTGCCCTGATGGCGCCCGATGCCATGACCATCCCTGAGCGCGCCGACGAGCAGGGCGTGGCCCGGCCGGCGCAGAGCGGCCCGGTCTTCTACCTGCGCGCCGATGGCGGCTTGCAGATGCGCTACACCGCACGCACCCGCAGCATTGCCTGGAAGGACGACGCAGCGACGCGCGATGCTGCGGCCTTCATCGAGCAGCTTCTGGCCGGCCCGCAGCCCTGGATCTTCCGCCTGCTGCTGCAGCCAGGCATGGGCATCGTGGCCAACAATGTTCCGCACGAGCGGAGCGCATTCACGGACGATCCGGCGCAGCCGCGCCTGCTCTACCGCGCCCGCTATCTGGACTATGTTCAGGACGAATGGGCGCAGGTACCGCAAGAGGAGGTGGCCGCATGACACATTGGCTCACGGTCTGGCGCGCGGCGCAGTTGGTGGGCGTCTCGCGCGGCGTGCTTCAGCAGCAGGTGCGAGACGGCTCCATGGTGCTCAACGAAGGCCTGGTCTCCACCGACGAACTGCTGCGCCTGTACCCCGCCACCCAGCTGGAAGACAGCGGCATCCTGGAGCGCGTGAACACCATCCGCGACGAGGCCTTCGGCCGCCGCCTGCGCGAACGCCTGCTGCCCAGCCAGGAGGTGCTGGCCACGCGCCTGTTCAACCAGACGCAGGAACTGGCCGACGTGCGCCGCTACCTGCAGCGCTACCATGAGTTGGTGGTGACCTTGCAGGGGCGCATCCAGGCGATGCAGGGCAAGGGGGCCACCCCGCTCGAACTCTCCGAGTTGCAGGATTTTGTCGACCAGGGTCTGGCCAAGGCCCTGGCGACCGAGCAGGCCGACCTGTTGACCGTGATGGACGATATGCTCAAGGTCATGTCCGCACAGGTCACCGTGCGCCCCAGTGGCCACGAATTCATCGTCGAGGGGCACGATACCCTGCTGCAGGCCGGCCTGCGCGCCGGCCTCAAGCTCAACTACGGCTGCGGCAATGGCACCTGTGGCATGTGCAAGGTGCGCGTCATCAACGGCCAGGTGGTGCGCACCCAGCCCTGCGACTACACCCTGTCCGAAGCCGAGCGCGCCCAGGGCTACACCCTGATGTGCGTGCACACCGCGGGCAGCAGCGAGCTCACCCTGGAGCTGCTGGAGGCCACCGGTCCGCAGGACATCCCGCAGCAGCAGATCGTCACCACCGTGCGCGCCGTCACCCAGCTGGCGCCCGGTGTGCGGCTGCTGCACCTGCAGACGCCGCGCAGCCATCGCCTGCGCTTCCTGGCCGGCCAGTCGGTCACCCTGGGCGTGAACCGGACGGACGGCAGCGACGTGCACGCGCTTTATCCGGTGGCCAGCTGCCCCTGCGATGACCGCAACCTGCATTTCTTCATCGAGCGCCATGCGCTCGACCCCTTCGCGCTGCAGCTCTTCGCCGAAGGCATCAAGCCCGGCGATGCCGTCACCGTCTGGGGCCCCGTGGGCGACTTCGTGCTGGCCGACAGCGCGACCTCGCGCCCCCTGGTCTTCGCCGCCTGCGACGCCGGCTTCGCGCCCGTCAAGAGCCTGATCGAGCACGCGCTGGCGCTCGATGCAGCGCCTTCGCTGTCGCTGTTCTGGCTGGCCACCAAGCCTGACGGCCATTTCCTGGAGAACCAGTGCCGGGCCTGGGGCGAGGCGCTGGACCTGTTCGAGTACGAACTGCTGGCCGAGCCGGACATCAGTTTCGGCGCGGCCCAGCTCGCGCGCGCCATGCGCGCCGACCTGTTCGACATCGAGTGCGATTTCTACCTGGCCGGCCCCGAAGTGTTCGTGAACGCCCTGCAGGCCGAGTTGCGCGCCTCGGGTGTGCCGGCCGCACAGATCCACACCAACGTGCTGCTGGAGCCGGTGGGGGAGACCGCATGACGACGCTGGACGCGCCCATGATGGAGGAATCCGCGTGCAGCGGCAGCGAAGCCTTCGCCCTGCGCGTGCTGGGCACCAGCATGGAGCCCGAGTTCATGGAAGGCGAGATCATCCTCATCGAGCCCGAGGGTGCGCTGCGCGAGGGCAGCTACGTGCTGGCGCAGCACGAGGGCGAATGGATCTTCCGCCAGCTCTGCAAGGCGGGTGAGGCCTGGCAGCTGCATGCGCTGAACCCCGCCTTTCCCGACCTGGCGCTGCCTGATCTCTCGGCGGTGCGCGGCGTCATCATCCAGAAGGCGCTGCCGGGCCGCCGCAAGGCCAGCAAGCGTTACGTCTGAGAACCGTCGATCCTGAGGACCCCACGTGCCGTATTACATCTATCGTCTCAAACCCTTCGGCCAGCTGGAAAAACTGGAGGAGCACGCTGCGTTTGCGCCCGCTTCGGCCCAGGCCAAGGTCCTGCGCAACGGGCTGGACGCGGGCACCCGCGACAAGGTCAAGGTCATCTTTGCCGAGAACGAGTTGCAGGCCGAAGACCTGCTGTGCCAGGTGCGCGAACCCGGCCCGCCCGGCGAAGAATAGATTCCAGGGCGCGCCATGGTCGACGAAGCGGCCTTCCGGGAGATGCGCACACAGCGCAACCCCTTGCCCTGCGTCTTCCAGGGGGCGCTGCTGGCGCGCCACGCCGTGTGCGAACTGGTGCAGCGCCGCTCGCTGGCCGAGCGCGAAACCCTGGCCTGCCCCAGTGCGCCGGCCCACCTGAACTGCGAAACCCTGGAGCGCCTGTTTGTGGAGCGCGCCACCTTTCCGCTGAAGCTGCGCCCGGGCGCACCGCTCACGCACGCCACCGTCATGCGCCTGCATTGTGGCGGCCTGCGCGGCATGCAGCAGGTGCTGCAGACCGATCACGCTGATGTGCACCGCCTGATTGGCCAGGCCCAGGAAGCGCATGGCAGCCTGACCGATCTGCCCTGGCCCGACATCGTGGCGCAGATCATGGCCTGGCAGCCACGCCGCCGAACCCCGCAGGGGCCCCAGCCATGAATGCCCCGGACCGTGCCCTGGTCGAAGCCGTGCAGACCAACTGCCACATCGCCGACGCAAGCCATGCGGCCGACATGACGCTGTGCATCTACCTCTTGCAGATGCGCGAGTTCTATCGCTGGGAGCTGGGGCTGCCCGCGCTGCAGCCCATGGCGCGCGAAGCCGTGGGCGCCTGGCTCAGCGCGCGCGAGGCGCTGTGGGACGGCCTGGAGGGCCAGGCCTGGCGGGCGCTGCCTCTGCCCGGCGGCAGCGTGGACCCCTTCGATGTGGCGTCGATCAACGCCGCGCTAGCCCCGCAGGGCCTGGTCTATGGCGCCGGCTACACCGCACCCGGCCGCGCCAGCTTCTTCCTCGCGGCACTCGAATCTGCGCGGCTGCGCGAAGGCGTGCTGGTGCGCGTGAGCGGGCGCGAGTACGCGCGCGGCCTGTCCTCGCCCCCGGCGGCCCTGCAGGACGGCACCATCTACCTGCGCCAGGAATCGCTGCAGCGCTGGCTCTGGGAAAAATACGAAGGGTGGACGCTGCGCCGCCCCGAGGGGGCGTTCAAGCGCGCGCTCGATGCGCATGGTTACGCGCAAGAGGGCGAGGCCGCCGTGCCCCGCATGGCGCAGGCGCAGGCCGAGACCCTGCTGCTGCATGAACTGGGCGAAGCCCAGGCCCGCACGCTGCTGGGGGCCGACTGGTCCGTCATGCGCCAGGGCCTGAATGATCGCCGCACCGAACTCCATGTGCGCGCCGTGCGCGACCTGCTGGCCGACTGCCGCGTCACCTTGCCCACGCTGCTGCAGCGTGGCGATGCAGCAGCGCTGCACTTCTGGTTCGCCAATTTCGAAGGCCTGCGTGCCGAGTTCGCGCCCGGGCTGGCGCGCGCCTATGAAGCGTATGAAGCGGGGGATGGCGGCCAGGCCCTGGCGCGGGCCTTGGACGAAGGCGCCAGGCACTGGCAGGCCCTATGTGAACAGGTGCTCGCCCTCTACCGTCTGCATGGCGCCGCTGCGCAGCCTCATATCCGCAGCCTGCTGGAAGCACCGTCCGCGCGACAGGCCTGATCGTCCGGCGTGGTGGCCCGGCTGCCCGAATCGGCCTTCACGGCTGGCGCAGCGCCGCCAGCATGTCTTGCAGCATCGCGCATTGGTCGTACGCGCCATGCACCCAGCCCATGCGCACCACCACGGCGTCCAGCGACGGCACGACGGCCACCATCTGGCCCCAATGACCGCTCATGACGATGACGTCCTCTGGCACGCCCGCATTCCCGCGGCATTTGCCCGCGCCGCGATCGCCGAAGCGCCAGGTGGACGCCGCACCATAACCCCGGCCTTCGCCCTCGGGCAGCGCCACGGTGGCGGCACGCAGGCGCCATCCCGGCGGCAGCACCTGCTGCTCGCCCCAGCGCCCGTCACGCAAGGTCAGCTCGCCCAGACGCGCCCAGTCCGTCAAGCGCGCCCACAGATAGGACGAGCCCACCCAGTTGCCCGCGGTGTCCGTCTCCATCACGGCCCCCTGCATGCCCAGGGGGTCGAACAGGGCCTGTTGCGGATAGGTCCAATAGCTCGGGTCGTCGGCAAAACGGCTGCGCACGGTGGCGGCCATCAGGTTGCTGCTGGCGCTGAGGTAGCGCCAGCGCGTGGCCGGCGCCGCCTCGGCGGGGTGAGCCGCCACCCACGCCGGCATGTCGGGTTGCAGCCAGAGCATGTGGGGCACCTCGCCGCCGGGCTCGTAGCTCTCCCGCAACTGCAGGCCGTCGCGCATGGCCATCAAGTCCGACACGCGTATGGCGCCGCGGCCATCATTACGCCACTGCGCCAGCCATGCCGGCGCCCGCGCGCCGGCCGCCACTTGCACGACCGGCGTGTCCAGATCCCAACCCTGTGCATGGGCGAGCTTGTAGGTCAGCATGGCCGTCACCGTCTTGGTCATGGACCAGCCGTGCAAGGCCGTCTGGGGCGCAAAGCCGGGTGCGTACTGCGCCAGCAGCAGGCGCCCGCCTTGCACCACGGCGACCGCGCGCGGGTTGGCGCGCCCGCTGTCGCCGGCGCCGTCCATGGCCCGTGCGACAGCCGCCTGCAAGCGGGCCGCGTCCACCTGGGGCCCCCATGCGGCGGGGGGCAAGGCCGCGTCGCCCAGCGGCCACGGCGCCGCTGCTGCTGCCGGCCTGGCACCGGCGTCGCTTTGGGTGATGATCGGGGCCGCATCGGCCGGCGCCTCCAGCACGCAACCCCGCGCACCGAGCCACCGCGCCTCGCGCTCGGCAAACCCGAGGAAGCGGGCCCGCGCGCTGCGGCGCTCGGCGTCCAGCTCGGCATGCACCAGCAACATGAGCGGGTTCTGATGGGCGACCTCGGACTCGAACAGCCCCGCCTCGGGGCGCTGGGCCACGAAGGCGGCCGAACACATGGCCTTGGCCGCCACGCCCGTGGCCAGGCTGGGCAGCTGCCAGCGCCACAGCAAGCCGCCTGCCGCCAGCACCACGCCCAGCACAGCCACCAGCAACAGCTTCTTGACATAGCGCACGGCCTGCTCCTCCTGAATTTGAAACCCCACTGTATATCGCCACGGCGCCACCTAGGGAAGGTCTGAACAAGTCGCGCCGCATCAGGCGCGTGCCTGCCTACAATGAACACTACACCGGGCCGCAATCATGAAACGCCGCGAGCTGCTGCTGCACCTGCTTCCCGCGCTGGGCGCGGCGGGCGTCCATGCGCAAAGCCCGGCGCGGCCGCAGCCACTGCACCGCACCATCGCCTCGACCGGTGAACAGATCCCGGTGCTGGGCCTGGGCAGCTGGATCACCTTCAACGTCGGCAACGATCGGGTGGCGCGTGCGCAGTGCGCCGAGGTCATGCGCCACTTCTTCGATGCCGGCGGCCGGCTGATCGACTCCTCGCCCATGTACGGCTCCTCGCAAGGCGTGATCGGCGAGGGTCTGCAGGCGCTGGCGGCGCAGCGGCGCGTTTTTTCGGCCGACAAGGTCTGGACTTCCGCAGACGGGGCGGCGCAGATCGAGGCCTCGCGCCAGCTCTGGCGCGTGCCGGGTTTCGATCTGCTGCAGGTCCACAACCTGTTGGCCTGGCAGGAGCAATTGCCCTTGTTGCAGGCCATGAAGGCGGCGGGGCGCTTGCGCCATGTGGGCATCACCACCTCGGAAGGCCGCCGCCACGGCGAGATGGAGCAGATCATGCGCAGTCAGCGCATCGACTTCGCGCAGTTCAGCTACAACCTGCTCGACCGCGAGGCCGAGGCCCGCCTGTTGCCGCTGGCCCGCGAGCGTGGCATCGCCGTGCTGGTCAACCGGCCGTTTCGCCAGGGTGCGCTGCTGCGCCAGTTGCAGCGCCACCCGCTGCCCGCCTGGGCGGGCGAGATCGGCTGTGTGAGCTGGGCCCAGGTCGCGCTGAAGTTCGTCATCTCGCACCCGGCCGTCACCTGCGTGATCCCCGCCACCAGCGACGTGAACCACGTGCGCGAGAACATGGGCGCGGCCTTCGGGCCCATGCCCGATGCGGCCTTGCGCCGGCGCATGGCCGCCCACGTGCAGGGGCTGTGAGCATGTCCGAGTGGTGGACCTACCGGCTGTCCAGCTTCCTGATGTTCGCGCCCAAGACCTACTGGCGCCTGATCGAACTGCACAACCTCGATGTCTGGCCGGCGCATCTGGCCGCGCTCGTCCTGGGGCTGGCCCTGCTCGGGCTGGCCGCAAGGCGGCGCGCTGGCGCCGCCCGCGTCATGGCGGCCTTGCTCGCGCCCGTCTGGCTCTGGGTGGGCTGGTCTTTTCACAGCCAGCACTACGCCACCATCAACTGGGCCGCGCCCTACTACGCGCTGGCCTACGCCGTGCAGGCGGTGCTGCTGGGTCTGAGCGCCTTGCCGCGCGGCGCGCCCGCGCCACCCGCTGGCGGGGCGGCGCCAAGGCTGGGCTGGCTGCTGGCCCTCAGCGGGGTACTGCTGTACCCGCTGGCCGGGCTGCTGGCCGGCCGGCCGTGGACGCAGATCGAGCTGTTCGGCATCACGCCGGAGCCCACCGCGCTGGCCACCGTGGGCCTGCTGCTGACCGCGCGGCAGCCACCGGGCCTCCTGCGTGGCGTGCTGCTCATCATCCCCACGCTGTCCTTGCTGGTGGGCGCGGCAACGCTGTGGCTACTTGTGGGTGGGTGAGGCTGGAAGGAGTTGGCGCGGCAAGATGCATAAACGCTTCAGCTGCGTCGCTTTGGGGCTGGCGTGGAACGGGTCACGATGGCTGCTTCAGGCTGGCTGCAGTCGCTCGTCTTGGTCTGTTGAGTGCCAGCTTCCGACCCAAAGGGGGCGGCTGCAATACGCGAAAGTGGGCGTTCAGTCTGCTGCTCACGGCTGCAGTGTCTTCGTGTCGTTCCCTGGAGTTGACGGCTGGACTATCGCCGCCGTACCCTTGCTAGCACAGGGCGTTGAATATTCTGAAGCCCAATAGGCTCCAAACCACGCGCCTGCCAAAGTGCCGACTACGCCTATGGCTGTTGCAGCCATGGTCCACCAACGATTCGCAGTCGCGAGGCGCTCTTCTAGTCGGAATTGGGCGTCAAGTTGGCGCATGGACAAACGCCTTTGCCATTCCCGATCGGCCAGAATGTATTCGGCAGATTCTGCCTTCCAGCCTTTTTGCCAAATCGCCAGTTCAGGGTCCGATTTTTCAGAAAGTTTCTCCGGCGACGTTCCAATGTAGCCCTCCGCGGCGAGTTGTTCCGGTGTCTTTTGAGTCATCGATGCCTTTCAAAGAACCTATCGCAACGTCCGAGATGAGCGGAGGCCGCAGCCGGCCAGCCTTCGAAGCCTTAAGCAGAACGAACTTCACTTACCGCCATCATTTTCCATCTTCTCCACCGCCTTTTGCGATTGACGCACGCCCAAGGGCGTGTATGTAGTCTTCGGGACTCCCCCCGCAGCTTTGTGAGAACGCATGGCACGCTTGATGCGCCCTGGTGGCATCGGAATGCTAGCCGGCGTTTCCCGCTGCTCAATCGCTAGGCCCCAGTATTCCTTGTACATGTCGCGGTGGAGTCGGTGAATTTGCGAGCGGGAAATTCGATCAAAAAACCCCGTTCTGGCTAAGAGGTCTCGAAGACGGCCCCTGCTTGGGTGGGAGAGGGCAACCAGAAAGAAGTAGCGGCATTCGAGGAAGGTGATCTGAGCGAATACCAAATCCTTGTATGCCTTAATCAGCAAGTGATCCGGCGCGCCGCTGACCATGTGTTCGAGCAGAACCTCGAAGGTGTCTACTAAGCGTGCCTGGGGATTGATCTCGGTCGCCACGATCTTGAAGTTTCTGAAGTGCAGATAGTCGATGCGTTGCAGATCGTCATCTGTAAGAGCGTCGCTATCCCACTTACCCTGCAGATCTCGCGGCAGACCGTTTACACCATCCTCAACGATGCCAGCATCTACTTTTTCCAAGGCCTTTCGAAGAACATCGCGACCCGTTGCCTCCCCCACACGGACCTCCGAGAGCGTCTGGCGGTAAATATCCAGTAGCCTGAACAAGATCTCTTCGTACCGGCCCTTCTCCTCTTTCTGTCGGTGGAGTTTGGCGGCCTCTGCCTGCGTGCGAATCTGCCGTTGCTGAAGCAAGAGCGTAATGACTAGGCCACCAAACCCTAGCGCCGTGAATAGCGACGTGAGGCGCCCAAAGCTGTCACCGTATACCCCATACTTTTCCACAGTCGGTTCGGACGGAAGCGGAATACCGCTCGCGACTGAGAACCAGTAGATGGCTACTACCAGCAATGCCACCGGCGGCCACCAAAAGCCTTCGACGAGGCTTGAGAAAACTTTGCTCAGACGCTGGCCTAGCCAGCGAAGTCTCGCCGCTGCTGAAGATGTCTTGCGTGTCATTTCAGTGGGTTCCTCAACACTCGCGTATTGTTGGCAATGATGCCCGATTGCTTCTCTCGCCACCATAGTCCATTGATCGGGCACCAATCCGCTTCGCCAATAAGTCTCGCAGCCTCGACATTTCGCCCATCAGGACGCCGAGCTATGCGACGCCAAAAAACTCCGTTCTCTCTCAATCGAAAGAGTCTCTGTCGTTCATGCGGCTTAACGCTGGACGGCTCCGGCACGCCGCATGGGCCACGCAGTAGGCGTCCCCGAGTTTACGAGGCGTAAAGCTCTGGCGATATCCCCCAAAAGGGGCATAAGGTGACAGCTTTGGGCGCCGACCGCGGCTGACTGCTTGGGACCGCAACAGGACGGTCAGGTTTCCGAAGTAGCAGTCGGAAATCGCTGCCAGCCGGCCGTACGCGGCGAGTGGATGGATTTCCGTTTCGGGGCGAACACAAGCAGTCGGAGAGAAAGTATTCACCGATGCCGGGTTACTGCTGCCCGTAAAAGGCACATCCTTCCAGCAGATCGGTCCCGGCCGCGCAGGCGATGCGGACCTGCATCACTGTTTCAGGGCTTGGGCGCCAATTCGAAAAGAGCCTGCCGCAGCGGTTTCGTTATTCAGCGCAGCCCGCCCGCCACCAGCTCCACGCTCTTGATCCCCAGCACCGTCAGCATCAGCGAGCCGAAGAGGTGCAGACCGGCCGTGCCCAGCGCCAGCGCATAGCGCGCCTGCTGCAGCATGGCCACCACCTCGGCCGAGAAGCTGGAGAAGGTGGTCAGCGCGCCCAGGAAGCCGGTGACCAGCAGCAGGCGCCAGGTGGGGTCCAGTTGCGGCAGGGCCTGGAACACCGCCACGGCCACACCCACCAGGTAGCCGCCGACCAGGTTGGCCGTGAGCGTGCCCCAGGGCAGCAGGGCGCCGGGGGTGCTGAGCCACAGGCCCAGGCGCCAGCGCAGCAGGGCGCCGGCGCAGGCGCCGAGACAGATGGCGAGGACGGGGAGCATGGGGAAATGATAACGGGCCTCGCACTCGCGCGGTGCGGTGGCGCCGGGGCAGGCGGCGGCCGGCGTTCGGCGCGGCCCCGCCCGGTCTAGGCTTCGTACTGCTTGCGGATCGCTTCGAAGCGCTCGAAGTGGTCGAGCAAGAGTCCGGTGAGTCGGGGGTCGAAATGGAGCCCGGCCTGTTGCTGGAAGAAATCGCGGATCTGTTCCCGGCTCCAGGCCTTCTTGTAGATGCGTTCGGTTCCCAGCGCATCCAGGACATCGGCAATGGCCACGATGCGGCCCGGGAGCGGAATGTCCTCACCGCGCAATCGCTGCGGATAGCCTGAGCCATCCCACTTTTCGTGATGGTTGCGGGCGATGACCGCAGCCATCTTGAGGATGGGTTTGGTCGAGTCGGCGAGGATGCGGTAGCCGATCTCGGCGTGCTCCTGCATGACGACGTACTCCTCCGGCGTGAGCTTGCCGGGCTTGAGCAGTATGTGGTCGGGCGTGCCGATCTTGCCGAGATCGTGCAAGGGCGCGGCGGTCTTGAGCAGGAAGACCTCGTCCTCGCCGAGTCCGGCGAGCTGGGCCAGCAGGCGACAGTATTCCGCCACGCGCTTGATGTGAGCCCCGGTCTCGCCGCAGCGCGACTCGGCCACTTCCGACAGGGTGAGGATGACTTCGATCTGGGTCTCGTTGAGTTCACGCAGCTTGGCCTGCTCGGTGGCGTGGAGCCTGACGAAGTTCAGGGTATTGAGGCCGGCGATGACCAGCGACACCAGGAATGCCATCAGCACGGGGCCGGCGAAGACCTGCAAACTCGGCGGCAGCCCAAGCCGCAGGACCATGTTGAACCAGGCAAAGATCACCAGCAGCGGCGTGACGATGGTCACGGTGATGGCAAGGGACCGCACGCCAAACTGGACGGCCGCGTTGTCGCGGGCAGGCAGGAGCAAAGGCATAGGGTACGGGCCTCCAAGGATTGAGAAACAGTGTAGGCCGCCCCGGCCTGGCTGGCAACGATGCGCGGCGAGCGGCCGGCTGTTTCGTGATTTACGACCGCAATTCCGATGCCCGGGCCGGCGGCCGGCCGGTCCTGGCGCTCCACCCCCATCAACCAGTTCGGCACGCAGGCGCCGAGACAGATGGCGAGGACGGGGAGCATGGGGAGAGTTTGTCGCCCCTGGTTCACGGGGTCTCTCTGCTTGCACCCCGGGCGTATCATCGTTCGCATGGCCATCCCGCACGCCTCTGCCGGTCAATCCATCGACGTCCAGCCGCTGGGCGCGCGCTTGGTGGATGAAAAGACCGTGGCGCTGTTCAAGGCGCAGCACCTGGAGGTGATGCGGCTGGTGCTGCAGGCCGGCAAGTCACTGCCGCCGCACCAGGTGGCCGGCGAGATCACCATCCACTGCATCGAGGGCACGCTCGACGTCACCATCGACGGCCGCAGCCACGTGCTGCACGCCGGGCAGCTGCTGTTCCTGGCAGGGGGTGCCCTGCACGGCGTGACGGCGCTGGCGGACGCTTCGGCGCTGGTGACGATCGCCCTGCGCAAGGCCTAGGCGGCCGGTCTGTCCTAGCGCTCCACACCCATCAGCCAGTTCGGCACGCTGGTGACGATACCCGGGAAGACCGTGATCAGCCCGATGGCCAGGACCATGCAGGCAAAGAAGGGCAGGGTGACCCGTGCGATGCGGTTGCTGTCCACGCCCGTCATGTTCTGCAGCACGAAGAGGTTGAAGCCCACGGGCGGGGTGATCTCGGCGATCTCGATCAGCATGATGATGAAGATGCCGAACCACACCAGGTCGAAGCCGGCCTTCTGCACCATGGGCAGCACCACGGCGCTGGTGAGCACGATCATGGAGATGCCGTCCAGCGCGGTGCCCAGCACCAGGTAGACCACCACGAGCACGGCGATCAGCCCGTAAGCCGAGAGGTTCATGCTGTGCACGAACTCGGCCAGCTCACGCGGGATGCCGGTGAAGGCCATGGTCTTGGTGAGGAAGGCGGCACCGGCCAGGATGAACATGATCATGCAGCTCACGCGCGTGGCACCGGCCAGGCCGTCCCAGAAATTGCGCAGCGTGAGCGTGCGGCTGGCCGCGGCGATGGCGAGTGAGCCCACCACGCCCCAGGCCGCGCATTCGGTGGCGGTGGCGATGCCGGCCACCAGCACCCAGACGATGAAGACGATGAGCAGGCCGCAGGGAATGAGGCTGCCCGAGCGGCGCATCTTGTCCATGAAACTGGTCGGCGCCTCCGCTGGCGGCACCTTTGAAGGATTGCGCAGGCTCCACCAGATGATGTAGCCCGAGAACAGGGCCATGAGCAGGAAGCCCGGCAGGAAGCCGGCGAGGAAGAGGCGGATCACGCTGGCGTCGGCGGCCACGGCGTAGACCACCATGGTGATGGACGGCGGGATCAGGATGCCCAGGCCGCCGGCAGCAGCCAGCGAGCCCAGGGCGAGGTTGCGGTCGTAACCCCGACGCTCCAGTTCGGGCAGGGCCACCTTGGCGATGGTGGCGCAGGTGGCGGCGGACGAGCCCGAGACCGAACCGAAGATGCCGCAGCCCAGCACGGTGGTGTGCATCAGGCGGCCGGGCACGCGCGAGAGCCAGGGCGAGAGGCCGTCGAACATCTGCTCCGACAGTCTGGTGCGGTAAAGAATTTCACCCATCCAGATGAAGAGCGGCAGGGCGGCCAGCTCCCAGCTGGCGGCCGTCTCCCAGAAGGAGGAGAACAGGTTCATGCCCGGCTGGGTGCTGGTGAAGAAGGCCTGGCCCACCCAGCCCACGATGGCCAGCGTCATGGCGATCCAGACGCCGCCGGCCAGCATCAGCAGCATGAGGAAGAGCAGCAGGGCCCCGATTTCAAGCAAGCCCATCCATAGTCCTCAAAGTTCTTCGGAGAAGTCGCCGCGGGCGTGGCGCTCTTCGACACGCGCCACGTAGCTGGGCTTGGCGCCGCGCAGCACGGTGACGCACTCATCAATCACCGCGATGACCAGGATGGCGGAGCCGACGACGAAGCTCATCTGCGGGATCCAGATGGGGATGGCCACCATATTGCCGGCGATGTCCTTGAAGCGCCAGCTGTCGTAGGTGAAGCGCGCGGCCCACCAGGCCAGGTAGGCAATGGCCACGGTGGCGATGAGCAGCGAGACGATTTCCAGCCAACGCCGCACGCGCGGCGAGACCGACTCCAGCAGCAGGGTGACGCGCACGAAGTCGCCGTTGCGAAAGCTGTAGGCCATCCCCAGGAAGGCGGCTGCCGCGCACAGCCAGGCCACCACGTCGTTGATCCACGACACGCGCCAGTTCGCCATGCGCCCCACCGAGGCGCCGATCATCAGCACCAGGATGGTGAGCACGCACAGCGCGGCCAGGATGCCACCGAAGGCGTAGAGGCCGTCGAGCGCGCGGCGCGCGGCGCCCGGGCGGGTGTCAGGCATGTCGGGGAATCAGCGCTGGTAGGCGTCCACCAGGGCCTTGCCTTCGGGGCCGGCTTTTTCCAGCCACTCCGTGAGCATGGTGTCGCCGACCTTCTTCAGGTCGGCCTTGAGTTGCGCCGAGGGGGCCAGCACCTGCATGCCGTTGGCCTTGAGCTTGGCCAGGGTCTCGGTGTTCACGCGCTGGCTGGCAGCCAGGCCGCGGGTCTCGGCGGTGGCAGCGGCCTTGAGCACGGCGTCCTGGCTGGGCTTGTCCAGCGCGTCGAAGGCTCGCTTGTTCACGATGACCATGTTCTTGGGCAGCCAGGCCTGGGTGTCGTAGTAGTACTTGAGGTTCTCGTAGAGCTTGCTGTCCACGCCCGTCGCGCCAGAGGTCATGGTGGACTCCACGACGCCGGTGGCCAGGGCCTGCTGCAGCTCGGCAGCCTGCACGGTGACGGGCTGGGCGCCCACCAGGTCGGCGATGCGTGCGGTGGCCGGGCTGTAGGCGCGCCACTTCACGCCCTTGAGGTCGGCCGCGCTGTTGATGGGCTTCTTGGTGTAGATGCCCTGCGGCGGCCAGGCCACCGAGTACAGCAGCACCAGACCCTGTTCGGCCAGCTTCTTCTCGATCATCGGCTTCTGGGCCCTGTAGAGCTTCATGGCCGCGTCGTAGCTGTCGGCCAGGAAGGGCAGGCCGTCGGCACCGTAGATCTGCCACTCGTTCTGGAAGTTGGCGAGCAGGATCTCCCCCGCCTGGGCCTGGCCGCCCTGCACGGCACGTTTGATTTCGGGCGCCTTGAACAGGGAGGCACCGGCATGCAGCGTGATCTTGAGCTTGCCGCTCGTGGCCTGGTCCACCTCGGTGGCGAACTGCGCCATGTTTTCGGAATGGAAGTTGCTGGCCGGGTAGGCGGCGGCCAGATCCCATTTGGTCTGGGCCAGGGCAGAAG
Source organism: Hylemonella sp. (assembly GCA_030695415.1). Taxonomy (GTDB): domain Bacteria; phylum Pseudomonadota; class Gammaproteobacteria; order Burkholderiales; family Burkholderiaceae_C; genus Hylemonella. The sequence goes on along the minus strand of JAUYQZ010000001.1, from coordinate 88,832 downwards.
CGGACAGGGCGAGGGCAGCGCAGGCCAGGGACAGCTTGAATTTCATGGCGACTCCGGGGTGAATGGGTTGGAAGTGGACTCAGGATAATCCCTGGGCCGACCGCCGCGTCTTCGGGCATACCCCGATGCCATCACTCCCGGGCCAGGGCCCAGCGGATCGCGCTGAGGGCCAGCGCCTGCGTGGCGTCGATCAGTGGCACATCATGAGCGTCCCCGGCGCGCGCCAGCGGCAGTTCGGTGCAGCCCAGCATGATGGAGCGGGCGCCCCGGCGCTGCAGGGACTCGATGGCGCTTTGCAGCAGTCGCCGGGCGCCCTCCATGTCGCCGGACTTGAGGGCGCGGATGGCCGGCATGACCCAGTCCGACATTTCCTGTTCCAGCGGCTGGACCCAGTTCAGGCCGGGTTGCCTGAGCGTGTAGACGCCGCTGGCCAGGGTGCCACGGGTTGCCAGGAGGCCGACTGGCTCACGGCGAAGCTCGGGCGGGATCTGCGCCACGGCGGCGTCGACGATGTGGAGAAGGGGGATGCCCAGGCTGGCGGACAGCTCCTCATACCAGGCATGGGCCGTGTTGCAGGGGATGACCAGGGCCTGGGCGCCGGACCGTTCGATCTGCCGTGCCGCTGCGATCATGGACGGCAGGGGGGAGGGGCCTTGTGCGGCGAGCGCATCCGAGCGGTCGGGGATTTGCGGACAGAAATGGACCACCATGGGAATGTGGTCCTGGTCGTGGGTGGCTGTCGTGGCTTGCGTCAGCTTGTTCAGAAAATCGACGGTCGCCAAGGGGCCCATGCCTCCCAGGACACCCAGTGTTCTTGGAATCTTGTTGCCCATGCTGAATGACCTCCCAGTCTGCTTGTATGCCGTAGTCGATTTGCGTGACAGCAGCGCCATTATCAACAGGCGCGAGGCTGGGCAGAGGGCTCGATACGGACTGTTGCCATTCGGACCCGCCGCCAGGGCTGGGATACGATAGTCCGCATGGCCCCACAGACCCCCATCACCCCGGTCGCCCGCTGGCAATTCTGGATCGACCGCGGCGGCACCTTCACCGATATCGTGGGCCGCCGGCCCGACGGCAGCCTGCTCACGCACAAGCTGCTGTCGGAGAACCCGGGCCAGTACCGCGACGCGGCGGTGGCCGGCATCCGGCATCTGCTGGGCCTGCAGGCGCACGAGCCCATCACGCCGCAGCAGGTGGACTGCGTGAAGATGGGCACCACGGTGGCCACCAACGCCCTGCTGGAGCGCAAGGGCGAGCCCACGCTGCTGGTCACCACGCGCGGCTTCCGTGATGCGCTGCGCATTGCCTACCAGAACCGCCCACGCCTGTTCGACCGCCACATCGTCCTGCCCGAACTGCTGTACCACGCGGTGGTGGAGGCCGACGAGCGCGTGGGCGCCCGTGGCGAACCGGTGACGCCGCTGGACGAGGCGGCCTTGCGGCGCGATCTGCAGGCGCAGTTCGATGCCGGTCTGCGCAGCGTGGCCATCGTCTTCCTGCACGGCTACCGCTACACGGCGCACGAGGCGGCGGCCGGGCGAATGGCGCGCGAGATCGGGTTCACCCAGGTCAGCACCTCGCACGGTACCAGCCCGATGATGAAGTTCGTGAGCCGCGGCGACACCACCGTGGTGGACGCCTACCTCTCGCCCATCCTGCGCCGCTACGTGGACCAGGTGGCGGCCGAGATGCCGGGCGTGCGCCTGTTCTTCATGCAATCGTCCGGCGGCCTGACCGATGCCCACGCCTTCCAGGGCAAGGACGCCATCCTCAGCGGCCCGGCCGGTGGCATCGTGGGCATGGCACGCACCGCCGAGCTGGCTGGCATGGACCGGGTGATCGGCTTCGACATGGGCGGCACCTCCACCGACGTGAGCCACTACGCGGGCGAGTTCGAGCGCGAGTTCGAGACCCAGGTGGCCGGCGTGCGCATGCGCGCGCCCATGATGAGCATCCACACGGTGGCCGCCGGCGGTGGTTCCATCCTGCAATACGATGGCGCGCGCTTTCGCGTGGGGCCGCAGAGCGCCGGCGCCAACCCGGGCCCGGCCAGCTACCGGCGCGGCGGCCCGCTGGCGGTGACGGATGCCAATGTGATGCTGGGCAAGATCCAGGCGGCGCACTTCCCGCATGTGTTCGGACCTGGCGGCAAGGAGGCGCTGGACGATGCCGTGGTGCGCGAGAAGTTCGTTGCGCTGGCGGCACAGACGGGGCGTAGCGCGGAGGACGTGGCCGAGGGTTTCGTCAGCATCGCCGTGCAGCAGATGGCCAATGCCATCAAGAAGATTTCGGTGGCGCGGGGCTACGACGTGACGCGCTACACCCTGCAGTGCTTCGGCGGCGCCGGCGGCCAGCACGCCTGCCTGGTGGCCGACGCCCTGGGCATGACACGGGTGCTGGTGCACCCGCTGGCGGGGGTGCTGTCGGCCTACGGCATGGGCCTGGCCGACCAGAACGTGATCCGTGAGCAGGCGGTGGAGCTGCCGCTGGAGGCGGACGCCCTGCCGAGCATCACCACCAAGCTCGACGCGCTGGCCCAGGCCGCGCGCAGCGAACTGGAGCGCCAGCAGCTCAGCGCCGCCGCGGTGCGCGTGCAGCGGCGTGTGCACGTGCGTTACGAGGGCAGTGACTCGGCGCTGATTGTTTCCTTCGGTGCCCTGCCCGAGATCACCGCCGCCTTCGAGGCCGCCTACCGCCAGCGCTTCGCCTTCCTGATGCAAGGCAAGCGCCTGATGGTGGAAGCGGTCTCGGTGGAGGCCGTGGTGGCGGGCGACGCGCCGGCCGAGCCGCGCCATGCGCTGCACCCGCCGCGTGCGGTGCCCCGCCGCGAGACGGTGCGTTTCTATTCGGGGAGTGCCTGGCACGAGGCCGCGCTGGTGGTGCGCGAAGACTTGCGAGCGGGCGACCACATCGCCGGCCCGGCCATCATTGCCGAGAAGAACGCCACCACCGTGGTGGAGCCGGGCTGGGAGGCGGGGATCACGGCGCTGGACCACATCGTGCTCACGCGCCGCGTGCCGCGCACCGTGACTTATGCCGCCGGCACCACGGCCGACCCGGTGCTGCTGGAGGTGTTCAACAACCTCTTCATGAACATTGCCGAGCAGATGGGCCTGCAGCTGCAGAACACGGCCTATTCGGTGAACATCAAGGAGCGGCTGGACTTCAGCTGTGCCCTGTTCGACGCAGCGGGCAATCTGATTGCCAACGCACCGCACATGCCCGTGCACCTGGGTTCCATGGGCGAGAGCATCAAGACCGTGATCCGCGAGAACGCGGGGAAGATGCAGCCGGGCGACGTCTACGTGCTCAACGACCCCTACCACGGCGGCACGCACCTGCCGGATGTGACGGTGATCACGCCGGTCTATCTCGAGGGTGAGACGGAACCCACGTTCTACGTCGGCTCCAGAGGTCATCACGCAGACATCGGTGGCATCACGCCGGGCTCCATGCCGCCCTTCTCGACGCGTATCGAGGAAGAGGGTGTGCAGATCCAGAATTTCAAGCTCGTGGACCGTGGCGTGCTGCGCGAAGCCGATATGTTGGCGTTGCTGCAAAGCGGTGAATACCCCAGCCGCAATCCGCAACAGAACCTGGCGGACCTCAAGGCGCAGATCGCTGCCAACGAGAAGGGTGTGCAGGAGCTGCGCAAGATGGTGGCCCAGTTCGGTCTGGACGTGGTGTTGGCCTATATGCGTCACGTGCAGGACAACGCCGAGGAGTCGGTGCGCCGGGTGATCACGCGCCTGAAGGACGGCCAGTTCACGCTGCCGCTGGACAATGGCGCGCAGATCAGCGTGGCCATCCGTGTCGATGCGAAGGCGCGCAGCGCCGAGATCGACTTCACGGGCACCAGCCCGCAGCAGAGCAACAACTTCAACGCGCCCACGGCGGTGTGCATGGCGGCGGTGCTCTACGTCTTCCGCACCCTGGTGGACGACGATATTCCGCTCAACGCGGGCTGTCTGAAGCCGCTCAAGGTCATCATCCCGCCGGGCTCCATGCTCAACCCCAACCCGCCGGCCTCGGTGGTGGCGGGTAATGTGGAGACCTCCAGCTGCATCACGAATGCGCTCTATGGCGCCCTGGGTGTGATGGCGGCCAGCCAGTGCACCATGAACAACTTCACCTTCGGCAATGCCAGGTACCAGTACTACGAGACCATCTCGGGCGGCAGTGGCGCGGGCGCAGAGATCGATCGCGCTGGCCGCGTGGTCGGGGGCTTTGCGGGGACCAGTGTGGTCCAGACCCACATGACCAATTCGCGCCTGACCGACCCCGAGGTGCTGGAGTTCCGCTTTCCCGTGCGCCTGCTGGGCTACGAAATCCGATCCGGCTCGGGCGGCGCCGGCCGCTGGCGCGGCGGCGACGGCGGTGTGCGTCGGGTCCAGTTCCTGGAAGCGATGACGGCCGGCATCCTGTCCAACGGCCGCAAGAGCGGCGCCTTCGGCATGGCCGGCGGCCAGAGCGGGCAGCCGGGCATCAACCGGGTGCTGCGCGTCGATGGCCGCGTCGAGGAGCTGGGCCACATCGGCCAGACCGATATGGCGCCGGGCGACGTGTTCGAAATCCACACGCCGGGCGGCGGCGGCTATGGCCCGACGGGCGTAGCGCCCGGGGAGGCCGGCTCAGTGTCTTGACCTGGCCTGGGCGAGTTCGTTCGCGCAGGCGCAGAAGGCCTCGATCTTTTCAGTCACGCGTTGTCGATCTACCGGCTGCGAAGCTGGCGTCGTTGCCGTGGCGAACTCCAGCTCGCGCGCGGCATCTCCGATGCTGGCGTACCCGAAGGTCTTGGCCGATCCGGCGAGTGTATGGGCCTGGAAATGGATGGCGGCCAGTGCGGCGCTGGCCTCGTTCCCGGCAAGAAAGTTCTTGCCGTTCTTCTGGATGTCGTCGCGGCATTCGAGGATCCGGTCGAAGTACTCTTCGCGCAGCTGATCCATGCCGTCAATGTCGGTGAACGGTTCTTGCCGCGGGCGGTCGACCGCGCCGGCCTGGGCGGCGTCATGCCTTGCTGCAAAGTCGCGTACCTGCCCGGGCAGTGAAACGATGTCGATGGGTTTGCTGATGATTCCGATCGCGCCAAGACTAAGAAGATCCTGCATGCCCTGCACGTCGGACTCCGCCGTCACAAAGACAACCGGGACGTTTCGCATGGCGGGGTTGCGCCTGAGTTCGCGCAGTGTGGCGGGGCCGTCCATCAGGGGCATGAAGACGTCCAGGAGGACGAGGTCCGGCGGGTCCTCGTTCGCAGCGGTGAGGGCATCGGCGCCGGAGGAGAGCAGGCGCAAGTCGAAGCCCCTCTGGCTCTCGAACGCACACTCGATCACTGTGTGCATCAAGGGATCGTCCTCGGCCCAAAGCAGCTTGATGTTTTTCATCATGGCGTCATCGAGAACGGCTGCCTGCCCCTCGTGGCTAGAATTTGCCTCTGATCTTGGTGTCCGAATTGGACCAGGGGTCGTGCGCCGAGCCTCGCGGCGGTGCCTGTTGTCGACCCATGACGGTGTTCACCGCGCGGATCAGTACCTCGGCCTCGAAGGGCTTGGTGACATACCCATCGGCACCGCCAGCCAGTCCCTTGAGGACATGTTCGCGGGTCGCCTTGCCAGTCAGCATGATCACGGCGACATCCTTGAATGCCGGGTGTTTGCGCAGCCTGAGCAGGATGTCGAATCCATCGGCATCGGGCAGGGTGACGTCCAGGAGGACCAGGTCCGGAACGGGCAACTGCCGAAACTCGGCCATGACTTCGGCGCGGTTCGCAGCCCGCCGGACCGTGAATCCTTCCATGGACAGATAGCTCGCGATGAACTTTGCGAGCATGGGATCGTCTTCCACCACGATGACGGAATACTTTTCGCCAGCGAGCCGGGCCCGGCTCGCGCCTCGCGTCCGGGCAATGCTGACGTAGTAGCCCGCCTTGCCCAGCGACAAGGTGCCTGAGTCGGCCTCCGGGCTGACGAGCGCCAGTGTCGACTCATCAAACTCGGGCATGAACCGCGATGCGAAAGGATCGGTCTCCTGCACCGAGAGCAGCTGCAGACTCTGCAGGTTGAAAAAGGCCGCTGTGAAGAGCTTGGTGTCGACACCGGGCATCTGTTCCCGGATCTGTCCCAGCGTCAGGTCCCCGTTCATTCTCACGAGGAGTTCAAGTTCGAGTGGGGGCAGTGTCGTCTTGCCCCCACGAAGCTCCCGCTCGCCTCTGGCGCTCAGCGTGTAGACGGTCTGATCCTGAATCATCCGGGAGGCCTCTGCTTGTGACATCAACGTGTCACGATTATGTGTGTAATCCATCCGTTTCGCCACACATGGCGCATTTGCCTGGACCCAAACCACCCGCCTTCAGTCTCGTTGGAGGCCGGTGTGCTGATGCCGTGCCGGCCGACCGGTTAGCATCCGGCTGTCAAGAGGTGCCAAGGAGAATTCATGGCTGATGTCGAAAAGCAGTTGCAGGCGCTGACCCTGCGCCTGGAGCGGCTGGAGCAATCTGTATCGAATCTCTCGTCGGGCCGGCCCCAGGCCCCGCGCGCGGTGGTTGGCGCCGAGCCGGTGCGCGATGAGCAAGATCCGCACTTCCGCCATACCGAGCCGCAAGCCTACGACCCACCGGTGTCCGCACGGCGCGTCGAGCCGGCGAAAGCATCTCCCTTCTTCGAGAAGTCCGTTGACAAGAGCGAGCTCACGGTCACGCAGGTCATGGGCTGGACCGGGGCCACGCTGCTGGTGCTGGCGGCGGCCTACCTGATCCGGCTGGTTTACGACACGGGCTGGCTGACGCCGCCACGCCAGCTGGGTCTGGCCGTGCTGGGTGGCGTGGGCCTGATCGCGGCGGGCTTGCGGCTGCGCCGCCTGGACAGCAACTACGCCAGCCTGCTGCCAGCTGGTGGCCTGGTGGTATTTTTCCTGACCATCTACGGCGCCCATCTCTACTACCACCTGATCGGGGCCGGTGTGGCCACCACGGCGGTGATCTGCAACTGCCTGCTCGCGCTGTGGCTGGGGCGCCTCTTCGCCAGCGAGATCTACGGCCTGTTCGCCGTGGTGGGCTCCTACTCCGCGCCCTTGCTGCTGCGGGCCTTGACCGGCTCGGTGGTGGACCTGGCGATCTACTTCACGGCCTGGAGCGTGGTGTTTTCTCTCTATGCGCTGGCCATTGGCAACCGCCGGCCCTATCTGCTGGCCGGCTACATGGCGCTGGTCGCCTTCCAGGTGCTGTGGGAGCAGCTGGCGCGCAGCCAGTGGGGCGTGGCGCTGGTGTTCCAGACCCTGCAGTTCGCGGTCTTCCTGACGGCGGCGATCGCTTTCTCGGTGCGCCACGCGCGCCCCATGACGCAGGCCGAGGGCGTGGCGCACCTGCCCCTGCTGCTGCTGTTCTATGCCCTGCAGTACGCGATCCTCAGCCGGCATGTGCCCGCGCTGGCGCCCTGGGTGGCACTGGGCAGCGCGGCCGTGCTGCTGTTGGCCTACGGGGTGGCGCGGCGCGCGCTGGGCGTGTCGCTGGCAGCCGGCGGTTTCATCGTCGGGGCCTATGCCGCACTGGTGCTGTTCCACGCCGTCTACCTGGAGCTGTTGCCCGATCGCTGGGCGCCCTGGGCCGTGCTGCTGGTGCTGCCGCCGGCGGCGCTCTTCATCACGCGTCCCGCGGCCGACGCACAGCTCATGCTGCCCTTCAAGCTCTTGCTGGGCGCGCTGCTGGCCCTGAACTACGTGCGCGTGGTTCTGCTGGACGATACGGGCGGTGCGGGCCAGGCGACGCTGCTGTCGCTGCTGTTCACGGCCGAACTCTATGCTGCCTGGTTCATCGGGCGCAGCCATGTCGCCCTGCGGCCGTGGATGGTGTTTGCCCTGTATGCCGCGCACATCGGCCTGATGGGCGTGGTGCTGCGCAGCTTCGACAACGCGCTGCTGGTCTCGCTGGCCTGGGGCGCGCTGGCCCTGGCTTCGCTGGCGCTGGCCTTCCGCACCCGGGACCAGGACCTGGGCAAGTCTTCGCTGTTCATTTTCGCGGCCTCGCTGGTCAAGGTCATGCTCTACGACCTGGCCGGCGCGGCACCGCTGCTGCGCATTGGCAGCCTGGTGGTGGTGGGTCTCTCGCTCTACGCGGGCGGCTTGCTCTACAAGCGGGTGGTGGCGCTGGAGCGCTGACGAGGGCCTGCCACTACACTTGACCCTTTCTGTCGTTTGGGTGGTCCATGGAGTTTCTGTTTCTGCTGTTGGTGCCCGTCGCGGGTTTCCAGTTTCTCAGGGCGCGCGAGCAGCGCCGGCGTATCCATTTGCTGGGCGGCTACCTGAGCCAGTACCAGATCGAGAAGCTGATGGAGAACGTCACCGAGGGCTATCTGCGCGCGCTCGGTGAGGCCAATGAGGAGCGCCGTGCGCAGATCTGGAGCATGCTGGGCACGGCCGAGGCCGAGCTGAACAGCCAGTTTCAGCGTTTCGCCACCGATTTCTCCAAGGTCTGGAACGGGCAGACGCAGGTCAGTACCCTGGGCTTTGCCTTCCCCTACGCCGACAAGCTCCTTCCGCGCCAGTCCTTCGACATGCGCCACGCGCTGGCCATCCATGCCGAGGGCATCGCGGCGATGACCGAGAACCGCGGCCAGCTCCCGCTGCGAGACAAGGCGTTCACGATGTCGGCCGAGCTGTTTCTCATGCAGCACAGCTGCCACTGGTTCTGCCGCTCCAGGGCCATTGCGTCCGCGCGCCTGCAGGCCCGTCACCAGACCAGCCACGCACAGGTACTCGCCGCCGTGTCACCCGCGACGCGCGAGGCTTACCGCAAGCTCACGGGCGTTTGATCCCTTGTTTTGCATCTTGATACACGCAGAGTCGCTAGACTTCTGACATCTGGTTTTCTGTTGTTGATTGGAGGAACTATGCAGTTTTCGAAAAAGATGATGGGCCTTGCGGCCTTGGGGCTGCTGGCCGCCAGCCTGTCGGGCTGTGCCAGCAAGCTGATCGGCGAGCGCATCGGCGCGGACCAGGTGGTGCTGGCCAAGGAGAGCGAGGTGGCCAACTGCAAGTCGCTGGGGCGTTCCACGCTTAGCGTGCTGTCGACGCTGGGGCCCATCACGCGCAGCGCCGAGGCGGTGGAAGACAACCTGCTGCAGATGGCACGCAATGAGGCCATCGACAAGGGTGGGGATACCGTCGTCAAAGGCAATTCCCTGGAGTACGGCAAGCGCAGCTTTGAAGTCTTCAAGTGCAAGTGACGCGCTGAACGCGCCCAGAAAAAAACCGGCGGGTTCCGCCGGTTTTTTTGTTCCCTATCCGCAAGGACGGCCGCCGTGACGTGGAACGCACACCCGGCTTGCACGGGGTGACGACACGCTGGTGGCTGACGAAAATGCCACGCGGGCTTGCGCGCCAGCGCGATCGGGCAGCGCGCGCGTTCGGGCAAGATACGGCATGTATGCCCGACCGCCAGCCAGGCCACTCCTGCTGATCGTTCTGCCCCGTTGCTACATGAACCCACCGACCCCATGAGCCTCGCCCACCTGCTGCTGCGCCACGCCCGCCTCTCGCCTGACAAGGACGCCATCTTCCATGGAAGCCAGGCGCATGCCAGCTACGGCACCTGGGCCGCACGCAGTGCCAGCCTGGCCAGCCGTTTGATTGAGGCGGGCCTGCAGCCGGGCGAGCGCGTGCTGATTTTCATGGGCAACCATCCTCGCTACCTGGAAATCCTGTGGGCGGCCTGGTGGGCCGGGCTGGCCGTGGTGCCCGTCAATGCCAAGCTGCATCCGCGCGAGGTGGAGTGGATCATCGGCAACGCAGAGCCGGCCTGGGGCTTCGTCAGCGCCGATGTGGCACCCGGACCGCTGGCCGGGCTGGCGCGCCAGATTGAAGTGGACTCGCCCGAGATGGACGCGCTGCTGGCGCCGCTGCCCGATGCGCTGGCCCAGCCGGTGCTGCCGCGCGTACCTGGTGATCTGGCCTGGCTGTTCTACACCAGCGGCACCACGGGCCGCCCCAAGGGCGTGATGATCACGCACCGCAACCTGATGACCATGGGCTTGACCTATTTCGTCGATGTCGATCCGGTGGCGGCGCACGACACCATCGTCTATGCCGCGCCGATGTCGCATGGTGCCGGCCTCTATGCCATTCCGCACCTGATGGCCGGCGCCCGGCACGTGGTGCCGGCTTCAGGCGGTGTGGACCCGGCCGAATTGCAGACGCTGGGCCGTGCACTGGGGCCGCTGTCGACCTTTGCCGCGCCGACGATCGTCAAGCGCCTGGTGGACCATGCGGAGCAGGCCGGGCTGGGGCCGGCGGATGCGGCCGCGGTGTGGAAGACCATCGTCTATGGCGGTGCGCCCATGTACGTGGCCGATATCCAGCGCGCCCTGCGCGTGATGGGGCCGCGTTTCGTGCAGATCTACGGGCAGGGCGAGACGCCGATGGTGGCCACCGCACTGGCACGTGCGCACCTGACGGACACCGCCCATCCGCGGCATCTGGAGCGCCTGGCTTCCGTGGGGGTGGCGCAGACGCCGGTGCAGCTGCGCGTGGCAGACGGGCAGGGGCGTGAGCTGCCCGCAGGTGAAGTCGGCGAGGTGCTGGTGCGCGGCGACAGCGTGATGGCCGGCTACTGGCGCAACCCGCAGGCCACGGCCGCTGCCCTGCACGACGGCTGGCTCGTGACCGGGGACATGGGCAGCCTGGACGCCGACGGCTTCCTCACGCTGAAGGACCGCAGCAAGGACCTGATCATCAGCGGCGGCTCCAACATCTATCCGCGCGAGGTGGAGGAGGTGCTGCTGACCGCTGCGGGCGTGGCCGAGGTGGCGGTGGTCGGCGCGCCCGATGCTGAATGGGGCGAGGTGGTGGTGGCTTTCGTGGTGCCGCTGCGGCCCGACGCGACCACGAACCTGGCGCTGGACGAGCACTGCCTGGCCCAGATGGCGCGCTTCAAGCGACCCAAGCGCTACCTGTTCGTGGCCGAGCTGCCGAAGAACAACTACGGCAAGGTCCTCAAGACCGCGCTGCGCGAACAACTCAATGAGACGCCGAAGCCACAGCGGTGAGCGTGCGCGCCTGGCCTTGCCGGGCATCCCCATCGGCCGGGGGGGCCGGGCTCAGTCAGGGGAAGGGTGGCGGCTCAGGCCTTGCTGGCCAGCCACTTCACGTACTGGGCCACACCGGTCTGCACGTCGGCGAATGGGTGGTCGCAGCCGGCGGCGCGCAGTTTGGCGAGATCCGCCTGCGTGAAGCACTGGTACTTGCCGCGCAGCGCGTCGGGGAAGGGGATGTACTCGATCAGGCCCTGGGCGGCGATCTTCTCCAGCGGCAGGGCGGCTTCGCCCTGGAGACCGCGCAGGGTGTTGACCACGCCCACGGCCACGTCGTTGAAGGGCTGGGCCCGGCCCGAGCCGAGGTTGAACACGCCGCTCTTGCCCGGATGGTCGAAGAACCAGAGGTTGACGGCCACCACGTCGTCGATGAAGACGAAGTCACGCATCTGCTCGCCGGGCGCATAGCCACCGTACTCACCAAAGAGCTTGACCTTGCCCTCGGCGCGGAACTGGTTGAACTGGTGGAAGGCGACGCTGGCCATGCGGCCCTTGTGCTGTTCGCGCGGGCCGTAGACGTTGAAGTAGCGGAAGCCGGCGACCTGTGTCTTGGCTTTCTCGAAATTGACACCCAGCTCGCGACGCATGCGCTGGTCGAACAGCAGCTTGGAGTAGCCGTAGACGTTGAGCGGGGCCTCGAACTCGGGCACTTCGCGGAAGGTTTCGGAGTTGCCGTAGGTGGCGGCCGAGGAGGCGTAGAGCAGGCGCGTACCCTGCGCTTGGCAGGCCTGGAACAACTCGCACGAGAGCGTGTAGTTGTTGTCCATCATGTACTTGCCATCCTGCTCCATGGTGTCGCTGCAGGCGCCTTCGTGGAACACGGCCTCGACCTGGCCGTAGTGGCCTTCCTCGAAGCTCGGATAGAAGTCATCCATGTCCACGTAGTCGGCGATCCGGAGGTCGGCGAAGTTGCGGAACTTGTCGCCCTGGCTCAGGTCGTCGACGACGATGATGTCGTCGATGCCGCGCTCGTTCAGGCCCTTGACGATGTTGGCGCCGATAAAACCGGCTGCCCCGGTCACTACGATTCGTGTCATGTTGGAGTCCTTCTTGTCATTGCGCGCCGAACAGCTCGTCGTAGCTGACGGTCGCGGTGCCGAACTTGCCCACGACGATGCCGCCGGCCTTGTTGGCCAGGGGCATGGCCTGGCGCAGGTCCAGCCCGGCGCCCACCAGGGCGGCCAGGGTGGCGATCACGGTGTCGCCCGCGCCGGTCACGTCGAACACTTCGCGCGCCTGCGCGGCCACGCTGGTTTCGCCTGCGGCGTCGTACAGCGTCATGCCTTCCTCGCTGCGCGTGAGCAGCAGGGCCTGCAGGCCCAGTTTCTCCAGCAGGGCGCGTGATTTGGCGCGCAACTCTTCTTCACTGTTCCAGGCGCCCACCACCTGCTGCAACTCGGCCCGGTTCGGCGTGATGACGGTGGCACCGCTGTAGCGCGAGTAGTCCGAGCCCTTGGGATCGATCAGCACCGGTTTGCCGGCCGCGCGGGCATGGTCGATCATGTGATGAACGTGGTCCAGGCCGCCCTTGCCGTAGTCGGAGAAGAGCACGGCGTCATGTTGCGGCAGCAGCTTGAGGAAGTCGGCGGTCTGCGAAGCCAGCACTTCGCGCTTGGGACTGTTCTCGAAGTCGAGGCGGATCAATTGCTGCTGGCGACCGATCACGCGCAGCTTGACGGTGGTCTGCAGGGCCGCGTCGCGACCGAAGTGCGGGGTGATGCCGGTCTTGGCGACCAGGGTCTCCAGGGTATGGCTGGCCTCGTCGTCGCCGACGACGGTGAGCAGGGTCGCCTGCGCGCCCAGGGACACCACGTTGCTCGCCACGTTGGCAGCACCGCCGATGCGGAGTTCCTCGCGCGTGACGCGCACCACCGGCACCGGTGCCTCGGGGCTGATGCGATCGACCGCGCCGTACCAGTAGCGGTCGATCATGGCGTCGCCCACGACGAGCACGCGCGATTTGGCGAGTTGGGCTTTGGAGATGTTCATATTGCTTTATCGACGGATGCACCGCATGCGAAAGCATAGTCGCGGACACCCGCAGAACCGGCTTTGCCGGACTGCTGGGTGTGCCCCCTCGAGGGGGGATGCGAGCTACACGCAGTGAGCGAGAGTCGGGGGTGCTTCATTACAGCTCTTCCACACGGCGGGCCGGATAGCTGTCCCAGGTCTGGCAGCCCGGGCATTGCCAGAAATGCTGTTTGGCCTCGAAGCCGCAGGCCGCGCAGCGGTAGCGCGTCAGCGGCTTGACGGCGTGGTCCAGCGCACGCTGCACCTGGGGATGAAACTGTTCGTGCTCCAGCTTCTCGCCGGAGATCCACTTGGCCGCCGCCACCAGCGAGGGCTCGCGTTCGAGGTGGCGCACGTACCAGTCGCGCGTGCTGGTGGCGCTGCCGGCGGCGGCCTCCAGCGTGACCAGGGCTTCGAGCACGTCCAGCGCGGGAGCGAGTTCGTAGATGTCCTTGAGGCGGGCCAGCACGATGGGAGCCCGCCCGCAGGCCTGTGCGGCCTGGGCCAGAGGGCCAGCGATCAGCGGTGTGGCCGCGGGGCAGGCGCTCAATGCCTCTTCCAGCGTGGCGCAGGCCTGTGCGGCCTGGCCCTGCCCCATCTGCAGGCGGGCCAGTTCGATGCGCGCGCGCGGGGCCGATGGTGCGGTGGCCACCGCCTGGGTCAGCACGTCCCGGGCCTGCGTGACTTCGCCGCGCGCGAGGTGGGCGCCAGCCTGTTCGCAGAGGTAGTGTGCCAGTCGGCCGCTGAAGCTGCCGTGCTCGGCATCTTCGAGCCTGCGCGCGATCTCGGCGGCCTGAGGCCAGTCGCGCGAGCGCTCGTAGTTGGCCAGTCGCGCCAGTCGGGCCTGGGCCTGGAAGGGCGTGCCTTCCAGCTTGATCAGCGCATCCTCGGCGCGGTCCAGCAGTCCGGCCTTGAGGTAGTCCAGCGCCAGGGCGTGCTGGGCACGCTGGCGATCGGCCTCGGACAGGTCGCCGCGCGAAAGCAGATGTTCGTGCACGCGCACGGCGCGCTCGTATTCGCCGCGGCGGCGGAACAGATTGCCCAGGGCGAAGTGCAGTTCGGAGGTGTCGGGGTCTTGCTGGACGGCTTCGATGAAGGCGTCAATGGCCTGGTCCTGCTGCTCGTTGAGCAGGAAGTTCAGGCCGCGGAAATAGGCCTTGGGATTGCGCCGGTTCTCGATGCGCAGCTGTCGCAGGTCCAGCCGCGAGGCCAGCCAGCCCAGGATGAAGGCAGTGGGCAGGCCGAGCAGGATCCAGCTCAGGTCAAGATTCATGGGGCGGTTGGATGGTGGTGAGGGCGAGCTCGCTGTCGGTCAGCGACCGACGGCGCAACTGGCGCGCAGCATGGCGCTGCTTGAGCCAGCGCGGCAGCATGGCCAGCACGCCGGCGGCCAGGCCCAGGGCAAAGGCGGCCAGCAGCACCAGCACCAGCGGGGCCTGCCAGGCTTGGCCGAACAAGAGGTGCACGCTGACGTCCTGCTGGTTGTTCAGGGCGAAGGCGAGCAGGGCAAAAAAAATGGCTGCCCGCAGTATCCACTTCAGCAGCCATGTCAGTTGTTTCATCAATGTCCCCCGGGTGAGGGCATTCTAGCGAGTGGCGAGATCACTTCTTGGTTTCATCCGCCTGCATTTCGCTGGTGCGCTGGTCCACCGCTTCGCGCAGGGCCTTGCCCGGCTTGAAGTGGGGGACGCGCTTTTCGGGAATGGCCACGCTCTCACCGCTGCGGGGATTGCGCCCCATGCGCGGTGGTCGCCGGTTGATGGAGAAACTGCCGAAGCCGCGGATCTCGATACGGTGCCCACGCACCAGTGCATCGTTCATCGCGTCCAGGATGGCCTTGACCGCGAACTCGGCGTCGCGGTGGGTCAGCTGACCGAAACGGGCAGCCAGTTCTTCAACCAGGTCGGAGCGGGTCATCTTGAAGAAGGTTGAGCGTTCGGGGTTGAGCGTTCGGCGTGAAAGCGGGGCGTGCCATGCACGCTCAACTCTCAACGCCGGACGCTCAAGGGCCGATTACTTTTCCGACGTGTCCAGCTTGGCGCGCAGCAGGGCGCCCAGGCTGGTGGTGCCGGCGCTTTCGCGGGCCGACTGCTGGTTCAGGTTGGCCATGGCACCCTGCTCGTCGGCCAGATCCTTGGCCTTGATCGACAGCTGGATGTTGCGGGTCTTGCGATCCACGTTGACCACCACGGCGGTGACTTCGTCACCTTCCTTCAGCACATTGCGGGCGTCTTCCACGCGGTCACGCGAGATTTCGCTGGCGCGCAGATAACCCAGGATGTCCTGGCCCAGATCGATCTCGGCGCCACGGGCGTCCACGGTCTTGACCTTGCCGCTCACGATGGAGCCCTTGTCGTTCACCGAGGTGAAGGTGGTGAAGGGATCCTGGTCAAGCTGCTTGATGCCCAGGGAGATGCGCTCGCGGTCCACGTCGACGGCCAGCACGAGTGCTTCCACTTCCTGACCCTTCTTGTAGTTGCGCACGGCGGCTTCGCCCGGCTCGTTCCAGGACAGGTCCGAGAGGTGTACCAGGCCGTCGATGCCGGCAGCCAGACCGACGAACACGCCGAAGTCGGTGATCGACTTGATCGGGCCCTTGACGCGGTCGCCGCGCTTGGTGTCCTGTGCGAATTCCTGCCAGGGGTTGGCCTTGCACTGCTTCATGCCCAGGCTGATGCGGCGCTTGTCTTCGTCGATCTCGAGGACCATGACTTCGACTTCGTCACCCAGTGCCACGATCTTGGAGGGGGCCACGTTCTTGTTGGTCCAGTCCATTTCGGACACGTGCACCAGACCTTCGATGCCCGGCTCGAGTTCCACGAACGCGCCGTAATCGGCGATGTTCGTGATCTTGCCGAACAGGCGGGTGCTGGTGGGGTAACGGCGGCTCACGCCCATCCACGGGTCGTCGCCCATCTGCTTCAGACCCAGGGACACGCGGTTCTTCTCGGTGTCGAACTTGAGGATCTTGGCGGTGATTTCCTGGCCAGCGGTCACCACTTCGGAGGGGTGACGCACACGGCGCCAGGCCATGTCGGTGATGTGCAGCAGGCCGTCGATACCACCCAGGTCCACGAAGGCGCCGTATTCGGTGATGTTCTTGACCACGCCCTGCACCACGGAACCTTCTTTCAGGTTCTGCATGAGCTTGGCGCGCTCTTCGCCCATGGAGGCTTCCACCACGGCGCGGCGGCTCAGCACCACGTTGTTGCGCTTGCGGTCGAGCTTGATGACCTTGAATTCCAGGGTCTTGTTCTCGTAGGGCGTCAGGTCCTTGGTCGGACGGGTGTCGACCAGCGAGCCCGGCAGGAAGGCGCGGATGCCGTTGACCAGAACGGTCAGGCCGCCCTTGACCTTGCCGCTGGTGGTGCCGGTGACGAATTCGCCGGTTTCCAGGGCCTTTTCCAGGCTCATCCAGGAAGCCAGGCGCTTGGCGGTGTCGCGCGACAGGATGGTGTCGCCGTAGCCGTTCTCGATGGAGCCGATGGCGACGGACACGAAGTCGCCCACTTGCACTTCGAGCACGCCCTGGTCGTTCTTGAATTCCTCGACGGGGACATAGGCCTCGGACTTGAGGCCGGCATTCACGACGACGAAGCCGTGTTCGAGACGAACGACTTCGGCGGTGATGACTTCGCCCGGACGCATTTCAGTGCGTGTCAGGGATTCTTCAAACAGGGCGGCAAAAGATTCAGACATGTAAGTTCCTAGACCATCTAAGCGTCCGTGACCCAAAGGTCATGGCGTTGCAGCAGCACGATTGCTGCTGGGGGGGTGCTGTCGACGGCGTTGTGTGCGGATGATCCGCGGGGTTGCGTTGTTGAACCACTCGGCCAGGCGCTTGTCAGCGCGAAGGGAGCCGGGTGGGCCTCTGTGCCGCTTGGACTTCAGGATTCTGAGGGTCCGAACGGCTGTTTGCCCTGCCACCAGTCCAGCACCAGATCCACCGACTCTTGTATCGACAGATCCGAGTTGTCCAGCAACCGGGCGTCCTGCGCCGGCTTGAGAGGCGCGACGCTGCGGGATGTGTCCCGGGCATCACGCGCTTCCAGATCGGCGCGAAGGCCTTCGAGTTTAGTTGAAATCCCCTTTGAAATCAACTGCTTATGACGTCTTTCGGCCCTTTTTTCGGCACTTGCGGTCAAAAATACCTTGAGCGGGGCGTCCGGGAAGATCACCGTGCCCATATCGCGCCCATCGGCCACCAGGCCAGGCAGGCGGGCAAAGCTGTGTTGCAGGGCCACCAGGGCGGTGCGCACGGCGGGCAGGGCCGAGACCCTGGAGGCGTTCATGCCGCCTTCCTCGCTGCGGATGGCGGCGCTGACATCATCGCCAGCCAGGAGCACGCGCTCACCTTCGAAGCGCACCGGCAGGCGCTCGGCCAGGGCGGCGATGGCCACTTCGTTCTCCGGCTGCAGGGCTAGGCCAGTGCGCAAGGCGGCCACCGCGGTCACCCGGTACAGGGCGCCGGAATCCAGCAGGTGGTAGCCCAACCGTTCGGCCAGGGCGGCGGCCAGGGTGCCCTTGCCCGAGGCGGTAGGTCCGTCCACGCAGAGCACCGGCACGGCCCCGCTCACCGGCGTGGCGACCGAGAACAGGGCTTCAAAATAATCAGGGAAGGTCTTGGCCACGCATTGGGGGTCCAGAATGCGCACCGGCAGCCCGGCCGGGTTGAAGGCGGCCAGCGAAAAGCACATGGCGACACGGTGGTCGTCGTAGGTGTGGATCGCAGCCGCTCTCCAGGCGGAGGTGACCATCGGCGTCACGCGGATGTAGTCCGCGCCTTCCTCCACCGTGGCGCCGAGCTTGCGCAGTTCGGTGGCCATGGCGGCGATGCGGTCGGTTTCCTTGACGCGCCAGCTCGCAATGTTGCGCAGCGTGGTCGGACCATCGGCGTACAGCGCCATCACGGCCAGGGTCATGGCGGCGTCGGGGATGTGGTTGCAGTCGAGGTCGATGGCTTTCAGGGGCCAGCTGCCGCGCGAGATCTCCAGCCAGTTCG
The DNA here is from genome assembly GCA_030695415.1 of Hylemonella sp. Taxonomy (GTDB): domain Bacteria; phylum Pseudomonadota; class Gammaproteobacteria; order Burkholderiales; family Burkholderiaceae_C; genus Hylemonella. The sequence goes on along the minus strand of JAUYQZ010000001.1, from coordinate 70,736 downwards.
GGCCGCCGGTGACGTGGGCGCCCATCTGGCGGGCCGCCTCGACGAAGCGGATGTCACCCTGGATGGAGCTTTCGCCCACACCCTCGATGCGTACCGGCGCCGCCGCCTCGGCTGCGATGGCGCCCAATGCGATGAAGTAACTGGCCGAGGACGCGTCGGCCTCCACGTGCAGCACGCCGGGCGACTGGTAGCGGCTGCCGGCGGGGATGGTGAAACGCTGCCAGCCTTCGCGCTGGACGGTGATGCCATAGCGCGCCAGGAGGTTGAGGGTGATCTCGATGTAGGGTTTGCTGATCAATTCGCCCGTCACCTGAATGGTGATATCGCGATCCTTCGCGACCAGGGGCAGGGCCATAAGCAGGGCCGTGAGGAACTGGCTCGAGACGTCGCCGCGTACCTGGATCGGGGCATCGAGCTGCAGTCTGGGTCGACCCACGCGCAAGGGTGGATAACCTTCCTTCCCGAGGTAATCGATGCTGCAGCCCAGCGGACGCAGCGCGTCGACCAGATCGCCGATGGGCCGTTCGTGCATCCGCGGCACGCCCGAGAGCTCGAAGTCACCGCCGGCAATGGCCAGCGCGGCGGTCAGCGGGCGCATGGCGGTGCCGGCGTTGCCCATGAAGAATTTGAGCGGGGTCGACGGAAGCTGTCCGGCGATGCCGTCAATCACGACGGTGGAGCCCTCCTGCTGCACGCCGCAGCCGAGCTGGCGCAGCGCCGCCAGCATGACCCGTGTATCGTCCGAATCGAGCAGGTCGTGCAGGGTGGTGCGGCCGCGGCACAGGGCCGACAGCAGCAGCACGCGGTTGGAAATGCTCTTGGAACCGGGCAGGGTGACGCGGCCTTGCGCGCCGGCCAGGGGTGGCAGGTCGAGAAATGCAGTGGAGAACATCAGCGGCGCAAAGGGTCAGCGGCGATTCTTGTTCATGCTCCAGCCCGCACGGGCCTGGCTGGCCTGGCCGATCAGCTCTTCGAGTGCCTCTCCGTTGCCGCTGGAGATCATGTGCTCCAGGGCCTGCAGGTTGCGCTGGAAGAGCTTGGACTGGGTCAGCAGCTCCTCGCGGTTGGAAATCATGATGTCGCGCCAGACATGCGGGTCGCTGGCGGCAATGCGGGTGAAATCACGGAAACCCGGTCCGGCCAGGGACAGGAAATCCTTGCCCTGGTTCTGGCCCGTGATGGAGTGCATCAGCGCGAAGGCGATCAGGTGCGGCAGGTGGCTTACCGCCGCAAAAGCCGCGTCGTGCGATTCGGGCGTCATCTTGAGCACATTGCAGCCCAGGGCAGACCAGACGTCGATGGCCCGCTGGATCTGCGGGGCGTGGGTCCGGTCGATCGGCGTCAGGATGATCTGTTTGCCGGAGTACAGGTCGGGGTCGGCATGCTCCACCCCTGACACTTCCTTGCCGGAAATGGGATGGGCGGGCACAAAGGAGCCGATCTGCTCGCGCAGGGCGCGGCGGGCGGCATCGACCACGTCGCGCTTGGTCGAGCCGACGTCCATGATGAGCATCTGCGGCGTGACCAGGTGCTTGATGGCCTTGAAGGTGGCTTCGGTGGCCGAGACCGGCACGGCGATCAGGACGATGTCGGCACCCGACACGGCCAGCAGGGCCGAGGGGGCCTCGATGTCGATCACGCCCAGGGCGCGGGCGCGCTCTGTGGTGGAGGGCGACTTGCTGTAGCCGACCACGCGCTTGACCAAGCCGGCGCGTTTCAGCGCCAGGGCAAAGGACCCGCCCATGAGGCCGCAGCCAATCAGACCCAACTGTTCAAACATTATTCAGATACCGGGTAGGTGCCGAGAACTTTGTAGAAGGCGCAGAGGGACTGCAACTCCTGCAAGGCGGCGGTGACATGGGGCTGCGAGGTGTGGCCCTGGATATCAATATAGAAATAGTATTCCCATTGGCCCGAACGTGCCGGTCGCGATTCGAAGCGCGTCATGGACACACCGTGTTTTTTTAACGGAACCAGCAGGTCATGCACGGCGCCTGGGCGGTTGGGCACCGAGACGATCAGGCTCACGCAGTCCTTGCCCGACGCGTCCGGGGTGGGCAGGGTCTGCGGCAGGCAGACCACGGCAAAGCGTGTGCGGTTGTAGGCATCGTCCTGGATGGCGTGGGCCACGATATGCAGGCCGAACTCGCTACCGGCGCGCTCGCTGGCGATGCCGGCCCAGTCGGGATGGGTGGCGGCAAGCCGCGCGCCTTCGGCGTTGCTGGCGGCGGCATGGCGTTCGGCATGCGGGAGGTGGGTGTTGAGCCAGTTCTGGCACTGGGCCAGGGCCTGCGGATGGGCGTAAACGGCCTTGATGCCCTCCAGCGTATCGCTCTGGCGCAGCAGGTTGTGGCGCACCAGCAGGCTGGTCTCGCCGATGACGTGCAGGGGCGAGGCGAGGAAGAGGTCGAGCGAGCGCGAGACCATGCCCTCGGTGGAGTTCTCCATGGGCACCACGCCGAACTGGGCGGCGCCGGCCGCCGTGGCGCGAAAGACCTCGTCGATGCTGCCGCAGGGCATGCGTTCGATGCTGGAGCCAAAGAACTGCAGGGCGGCCTGTTCACTGAAGGTTCCGGCCGGGCCCAGATAGGCCACACGCTGCGGCGCTTCCAGGGCGCGGCAGGCTGACATGATCTCGCGCCAGATGGTCGCCACGCTCTCGCGCTGCAGCGGCCCCGGGTTGGCCGCCTGCAGGCCGGAGATGACCTGGGCCTCCCGTTCCGGACGGAACACGGGTGAACCTTCAACCTTCTTGATCTCACCCACCTCGTTGGCCAGCGCGGCACGGCGGTTCAGCAGGGCCAGCAGTTCCTGGTCCAGGGCGTCGATCTGGATGCGCAGTTCGGGGAGGGTCTTGGCCATGATCAGCTTTGCGTGCGCTCGAATTCTCGCATGTAGGACACCAGGGCCTGCACGCCTTCCAGGGGCATGGCGTTGTAGAGGCTGGCGCGCATGCCACCGACCGACTTGTGGCCCTTGAGCTGCAACAGGCCGTTCGCCCTGGCGCCCGCGAGGAAGGCTTCGTTGCGCGACTCATCGCGCAGGAAGAAGGGCACGTTCATGCGCGAGCGGCAGTCTTTGGCGACACGGTTCACGTAGAGTTGTGACTGGTCGATGGCCTCGTACAGCAGCTTGGCCTTGGCGATGTTGCGTGCCTCGATGGCCTGCACGCCACCCTGTTTCTTCTGCCACTGGAAGATCAGCCCGGCCAGGTAGATGGCATAGGTGGGCGGGGTGTTGAACATGGAGTCGTTGTCGGCGACGATCTTGTAGTCGAAGGCGCTGGGGCAGGCCGGCAGGGCGTGGCCCAGCAGGTCTTCGCGGACGACGACCAGGGTCAGGCCGGCCGGGCCGATGTTTTTCTGCGCCCCGCCAAAGGCCAGACCCACGCGCGACCAGTCTACCGGCCGCGACGCGACCTGGGAGGAAAAGTCGATCACCAACGGCGCCCTGGAGCCCAGCGCCTTCAGGTCAGGCAGTTCGTGGAACTCGACGCCGTGGATGGTTTCGTTGGAACAGAGGTGCACATAGCTCGCGTCGGGGCTGAGCGTCCAGCCGGCCGGGTCCGGCAGATGGGTAAAGCCCTGGGCTTCATCCGTGGCCGCTACGTTGACCGGGCAGTACTTGCGCGCTTCCTTGATTGACTTCTGGCTCCAGGTGCCGGTGAGCACGAAGTCCACCGGGCCGCCACGCGAGAGGTTCAGCGGCACGATGGCGTTCTCGGCCAGACCACCGCCCTGCATGAAGAGGATGCGGAAGTTCTCCGGCACTGCCAGCAGCTCGCGCAGGTCGGCCTGGGCCTGCTCATAGATGCTGATGAACTCCTTGCCGCGGTGGCTCATCTCCATCACGCCCATGCCGCTGCCATGCCAGTCCAGCATTTCGCTGGCGGCCTGCTGCAGCACCTCGGGTGCGATGGTGGCCGGGCCGGCCGAGAAGTTGTAGGGACGCTGCATCAGGTGGCGTCTTCCGCCCCGCCCTCGGCGCCTTCCGCACCATCCGCTGCGTTGGCGTCGTTTTCCACGATGCGCTGCAGGCCGCTGAGCTTGGCGCCTTCGTCCAGGCCGATCAGGGTGACGCCCTGGGTCGCGCGACCGAGTTCGCGGATCTCGGAAACACGGGTGCGCACCAGCACGCCCTTGTCGGTGATCAGCATGATCTCGTCGTCGGCATGCACCAGCGTGGCCGCGACGACCTTGCCGTTGCGCTCGCTTTGCTGGATGGCGATCATGCCCTTGGTACCGCGGCCGTGGCGCGTGTACTCGGTGATAGAGGTGCGCTTGCCGTAGCCGTTCGCGGTGGCGGTCAGCACGCTTTGCTGCTCGTCCTCGGCCACCAGCATGGCGATCACGCCCTGGCCGTCCTCCAGCATCATGCCGCGCACGCCGCGCGCATTGCGGCCCATGGGGCGCACGTCGTTCTCATCGAAGCGCACGGCCTTGCCGCCGTCACTGAACAACATCACGTCGTGCTGGCCGTCGGTCAGTGCCGCGCCGATCAGGAAATCACCCGGGTCGAGGTCCACGGCGATGATGCCGGCCTTGCGCGGGTTGTTGAACTCATCCAGCGAGGTCTTCTTGACCGTACCCATGGAGGTCGCCATGAAGATGTAGTGATCGGCCGGGAAGCTGCGGTTGTCACCGGTCAGCGGCAGCACCACGTTGATCTTCTCGCCCTCCTGCAGCGGGAACATGTTGACGATGGGGCGACCACGCGAGCCGCGCGAGCCGGCGGGCACTTCCCAGACCTTGAGCCAGTACAGACGGCCGCGGTTGGAGAAGCACAGGATGTAGTCGTGCGTGTTGGCGATGAAGAGCTGATCGATCCAGTCGTCTTCCTTGGTGGCGGTGGCCTGCTTGCCGCGGCCGCCACGCTTCTGGGCCCGGTACTCGGACAGGGGCTGGCTCTTGATGTAGCCGCTGTGGCTGAGCGTCACCACCATGTCGGTCGGCGTGATCAGGTCTTCGGTGGCCAGGTCCTGGGCGTTGTGCTCGATCTGGCTGCGGCGCAGGCCGACCTTGCCCTGGCCGAACTCCTGCTTGATGGCGCTGAGTTCCTCGGACACGATGATGGCGACGCGTTCCGAACGGGACAGGATATCGAGCAGGTCCTCGATCTCGGCCATCACGTCCTTGTACTCGGTGACGATCTTGTCCTGCTCCAGGCCGGTCAGGCGCTGCAGACGCATCTGCAGGATTTCCTGGGCCTGTGTGTCGGACAGGCGGTACAGGCCGTCATTGCCCATGCCGTAGTTTTTCTCCAGGCCCTCGGGGCGGTAGTCGTCGGCGTTGACCACGCCACCGTCGGCACGGCTGCGGGTGAGCATCTCGCGCACCAGTTTGCTGTCCCAGGGCTTGGCCATCAGCTCGGCCTTGGCCACGGGCGGGGTGGGCGCGTTGCGGATGATGGCGATGAAATCGTCGATATTGGCCAGAGCGACGGCCAGACCTTCCAGCACATGGCCGCGGTCGCGCGCCTTGCGCAGGTTGAACACCGTGCGGCGGGTCACCACTTCCCGGCGGTGATCCAGGAAGACCTCGATCAGGTCCTTCAGATTGCACAACTTGGGCTGGCCGTTGATCAGGGCCACCATGTTCATGCCGAAGGTGTCCTGCAGCTGGGTCTGCTTGTACAGGTTGTTGAGCACCACTTCCGGCACTTCGCCGCGCTTGAGCTCGATCACCACGCGCATGCCGGACTTGTCGGACTCGTCCTGGATGTGGCTGATGCCTTCGATCTTCTTCTCGTGCACCAGCTCGGCGATGCGCTCCAGCAGGTTCTTCTTGTTGACCTGGTAGGGCAGTTCGTCGACGATGATGGACTGGCGCTGGCCCTTGTCGATGTCCTCGAAGTGGCACTTGGCGCGCATCACCACGCGGCCGCGGCCGGTGCGGTAGCCTTCCTTGACACCCTGCATGCCATAGATGATGCCGGCGGTGGGGAAGTCGGGTGCCGGCACGATCTCCATCAGTTCGTCGATCGAGGCCTCGGGGTTGCGCAGCAGGTGCAGGCAAGCGTCGACCACCTCGTTGAGGTTGTGCGGCGGGATGTTGGTGGCCATGCCCACCGCGATGCCGCCGGAGCCGTTGACCAGCAGGTTGGGCAGCTTGCTGGGTAGGACCAGGGGTTCCTTTTCCGAGCCGTCGTAGTTGGGGCCGAAGTCCACCGTCTCCTTGTCCAGGTCGGCGATCATCTCGTGCGCGATCTTGGCCAGGCGGATTTCGGTGTACCGCATGGCGGCGGCGTTGTCGCCGTCGACCGAACCGAAGTTGCCCTGGCCGTCCACCAGCATGTGGCGCATGGAAAAATCCTGCGCCATGCGAACAATGGTGTCGTACACCGACTGGTCGCCGTGCGGGTGGTACTTGCCGATGACGTCACCGACGATACGCGCTGACTTCTTGTAGGCCCGGTTCCAGTCGTTGTTGAGTTCGTGCATCGCGAAGAGCACGCGCCGGTGAACCGGCTTGAGACCATCGCGGGCATCGGGCAGGGCCCGCCCGACGATCACGCTCATGGCGTAGTCCAGGTAGCTGCGGCGCATCTCCTCTTCGAGGCTGACGGGCAGGGTTTCCTTGGCAAATTGGGTCATGGAGGAGGTAGGCTCGGGCGTGGGCAATCCGTGATTCTAAAGTGCCGGCCTTGTGGCATGGCTGCAACAGACCGTCGGCGAGCCCAGCGGGCATGCGCCTGCGCCGCGGTGCACGGGTTGACCCCCCGATTTGATATGGCACAATGCCCGTGACAGTCGGGTGGCGCTCATCGCAATGAATGCCTTCCATTTAACCGCCGTGCCGCTCAGGCCCCAATCCGCTAGAGGAGAACCATGAAAAAACTGAATCCCGTGGCAGCCCTGTTCGCTGCAGTCGCACTTGTGATGGCCGGTTGTGCGTCCACCCCTGAACCCGCCCCGGCTCCGAAGGCCGCTCCTGCTGCTCCGGCACCCGCCCCGGCACCGGCACCCGCACCCGCCCCGGCACCTGTCGCGGCTCCGGCTCCGGCTCCGGCTCCCGCTGCTCCGCCGCCGGCCGCTGCCGTCAAGGTGACCTACGCTTCCGACACTTTCTTCGACTTCGACAAGGCGGTCATCAAGCCCGATGCCATGGCGAAGCTGGACGATCTGGCCGCTAAGGTCAAGGGCATCAACCTGGAAGTCATCATCGCCGTGGGTCATGCCGACTCCATCGGTACCGACGAATACAACCAGAAGCTGTCGGTGCGTCGTGCGGAAGCCGTGAAGGCCTACCTGACCACCAAGGGCATCGACAAGAACCGTGTCTACACCGAAGGCAAGGGCGAGAAGCAGCCTGTGGCTGACAACCGCACGAGCGAAGGCCGTTCCAAGAACCGCCGCGTGGAAATCGAAGTGGTCGGTACCCGCGCCAACAGGTAATCTCCGGATGACCTGAAACAAACCCCGCTTCGGCGGGGTTTGTTGTTTGTGGCTCCGGCCGCTGCGCTTAACTTCGCTTCGCGAAGTTAGCCTACGCCGCAATCCGTTTCACGGATTGCGGCGAAAGGTTTCTGAGCTACCGGATAATCGGGCCATGAGTACTACCGTGAACGCCGACCCTGCCGAACTGGCCAAGTTTTCCGAGCTGGCCCACCGCTGGTGGGATCCCGAGAGCGAATTCCGCCCGCTGCACCAGATCAACCCCTTGCGGCTGGACTGGATCAACGGCATGGTGCCGCTGGCCGGCAAGCAGGTTCTGGACGTCGGCTGTGGAGGGGGCATCCTGTCGGATTCGATGGCGCGCCGGGGCGCGCAGGTCACGGGCATCGACCTCTCGAGCAAGGCGCTCAAGGTGGCCCAGTTGCATGCGCTGGAGGCCGGCACGCCCAACGTGAACTACCGGGAGGTGGCGGCCGAGGCGCTGGCGGCCGAGCGGCCCGGCAGTTTCGACGTCGTGACCTGCATGGAGATGCTGGAGCACGTGCCGGATCCGGCGTCCGTGGTGCAGGCCTGCGCCACTTTGGTCAAGCCCGGGGGCTGGGTGTTCTTCTCCACCATCAACCGCAATCCCAAGTCCTTCCTGTTTGCCATCGTCGGCGCCGAGTACATCCTCAAATTGCTGCCGCGCGGCACGCACGAGTACGCCAAGCTGATCCGCCCCAGCGAGCTGGCGCGCTATGGCCGTCAGGCCGGTCTGGAGCTGGGCCCCACGCGCGGCATGGAATACAACCCCCTGACCCGGCGCTACTGGCTCAGCGACGACACCAGCGTCAACTACCTGCTGGCCACGCGCAAGTCTGAACTGTGATGCGGTCTTTTGCCGGTATCGACGCCGTCCTGTTCGATCTGGACGGCACCCTGATCGACAGCGCGCCCGACCTGGGAGCCGCGGCCGACCAGATGCGCACCATCCGTGGCCTGCCGCCCCTGCCTCTGGAGCGCTACCGCCCCATGGCCGGCGCCGGTGCCCGCGGCATGATCGGCGTGGCCTTCGGCCTCACGCCCGAAGATCCGGGCTACAACGAGTTGCGCGAGGAATTCCTGGTCAACTATGAACGCTGCATGACGCACCGTACCTATGCCTTTGCCGGCGTGGCCGAGCTGGTCGAGGCTCTGCTGCAGCGCGAGCTGGCCTGGGGCGTGGTGACCAACAAGATCGAGCGCTTTGCCCTGCCGCTGACGGGCGCCATGCCCCTGTTTGCCAGCGCACGGGCCATCATTGGCGGCGACACCACGCCGCACCCCAAGCCGCACCCGGCGCCATTGCTGGAGGCCGCGCGCCGCCTCGCCCTGGATCCGCAGCGTTGCCTGTACGTGGGCGACGACGAAAGGGACATCGTGGCAGGTCTGGCGGCCGGCATGGGCACGGTGGCCGCCACCTATGGCTACCTGGGTCAGAAGTCCGATGTGGCCAGCTGGGGGGCCCACGCCATGATTAATTCTCCGGGCGAACTCTTGCAATTGCTCGAACAGGCCTAAAATGAAACGCTTGGGGCTGCATTGGTTTCGACGTGGGTTCGGACGCGATGTGGTGCATGTCGAGCTGAATGTGCTCGTAAAACTGATTCAAAAAACCTAACTGCAAACGACGAACGTTTCGCACTCGCTGCTTAATTGCCAGTGAGCTTTACAACAGCAGGCCGATGGGCTGGGCAAGGGGGCGCAAGCCTCCCGGCTGTAAAGATAATTTCATCGGCTGGTCCGGGGCTGGGTACCTTAGCAGCGGACGAGAAAATAGGGTGCTGGCGGCTGGCATAGCGTGCGACTGCGCGATGCCAGTAGCGAGATCCAAATCAGACCGCTAAACATGTAGATCTGCTCGAACAAGGCTTGCGGACGGGGGTTCAAATCCCCCCAGCTCCACCAATTCAAGTCCAAGTCGTTGATTCGACTTGGACTTTTCGACCAAGGCTTTGCGGCTTTCCACGTCGGTGTGCCATCAGGGTGTGCCGGCGGCAAGGAGAGTCCCCATGGCCATCAGGGTCGCTTCCCATCTGTACCGCAACCGCCACGGTACTTTCTACTTTCGCCTGATCGTCCCGGCTGATCTTCGATCCTTCGTGGGTCGAGGCGACATCCGGCTGAGCTTGGGAACCGAGCAGCGTCAGGCAGCGATAATCGCATCACTTGTATTGATTGCAGACTTGCCGCGACTGACGGCGACATTGAAACGCATGTCAGAGAACGACGAGACCCTCAGCCCGGACTATTTTCAACTCTGGCGTTCACAAATACTTAAGAACGCCGAACTCAGCGCAAAGCTGGCCATACTCAACGACGAATTGCAAGAGCGTGAGGATCAGCTCCTCGCTATGGTTCCGCGCCAGCGGGCCAAAGAGGTCGCCAAGCAAGCCTACTCGACAGGTCAGCTCAAGGGCCAAAACGAGCTTGTGGAGCGTCTGGTATTCCCCTGGCCACCAGAGCGCACAGTCTTGTTCTCTGAGCTGTTGAAGAGCTACATGCTGAGCTTCAGCTACCGGGCGCACGGTGGTCGGAAGAAGCCTCCAGGCGAGAAGACCCTGGAGGGCTACGAGACTGACATCAAGATGTTCATCGCCGTCATGGGCGATGTCCGCATTGGGTTGATCGACCGAGACGTTGCCGGCGAGTACTTCAACATCTTGCGGCGGTTGCCAGCGAACATGAATCGGGTGGCAGCCTACCGCGGCAAGACGATCCCCGAGTTGCTCGACATGAGGCCCAAGCCTCAATCTGAGTACAACGCCTCCAAGAAAATGGAGCGCATCAGCGGGATGTATCGTTGGGCGCTGGACGAGAAGAGAAAGTGGGGGATTGACGACAATCCGTTCACGGGCTTTGGTCAGAGTGGTGAAAACCAAACCGACAGGCGTCCCTTTACCAGCGATGAGTTGCAGGCGCTGCTGAAGCATCCGAGCTTCATCGACAGAAAATTTACTACAGCCTATTCCTATTGGCTCATCCCTCTGGCCTTGTATACGGGTGCACGCTTGGGTGAGCTGTGCCAACTCGATCTCAAGGACTTCGTGGAAGTCGAAGGCATCCCGTGTATCGATATCAACGATGTCGAGGCCGTCGAAGATTCTGATGAGCCCGGTACGAGGGCAAAGCGAGTCAAGACCAAGAACGCGAAGCGCTTGGTGCCAATTCATCCCGAACTCATCCGGCTGGGCATCCTGCGGTACGTTGAGACGTTGCGCCAATCTGGTCAAGCGCACCTCTTCCCAGAGCTAAGCCGCACCCGCCGAGACGGGCCTGCTCATGCAGCCTCGAACTGGTTTCAGCGATATCGTAAAAAGGTTGGCGTCACCGCCAAGCAGCAGACAGTCTTTCACTCCTTCAGGCACGGATTCATCACGACGCTCCTCGATGCTGGCGTCACGCCGCACCTAGTGGCGCCCATCGTCGGGCACGAGGGCGAGCTGATCACCGGCAAGGTGTATTGGAACAAGAAAGACGCGGAGAAGCGCAAGCCGACCGTGGACCGCTTTTCATTGTCCACCGATGTCTCCAGTCTGATTCCGGTTGTGGAGGACGTGTTGTTCGTCGCCTCGCCAGGCCCGAAGCGTCGGTCCTCTCATAGTTGATGGCAACTGCACAGTCGCCCCTGTCGCTGGAGAGCTAAATCAACAGCGGCGCCTTTCAATGATTTTTCAGATATTCAATCCGTACCAGGCGTTCAGAGTCCAGAACTCCAAGATGCAGCCGCGCTGGCGTGAGCTGAGCGAGGGCTGGCCGGCCATGGATCTCGACCAGCTGCGTGGTCAGAATGCCCACTGGTTCAAACAGCCGATGGCTTTCGAATTGACCGCACCCGCTCTATGGGCGATCAACCAAGAGTTCACGCGACGCGGCGTAGCCCCCATGTGGCGCGGGGTGTCACCATTTGCCAAGATCGCCCCGCTGCCACCGGCAAATATGGCTAGCGTGGGGCCCCGAAAGATTGGGGAGGAGGCGACGAGGACGCTCATGAAGCGTTGGATTGATCTGGAGTGGCTGCGAGCGCTGCTTGGCGACACCCACACCGTGAGAAAGACGGCTTGGAGGGGTGTGTTCAACAGCAACATTGAAATTGCTGTCACGGGCTTCCTGCGGGTCAATTCGATCCAATCGCACGGCAGTGCCGAGGGCGGTGGTAGCAGCTTTGGCGGGGTTAAGTATGGGTTCGAGTCGGCCTACAAGGTTTTGTATTTCCTCGACATCCCCGTGCTCGCCCAGATGGGTTTGACCGGCCTGATCAGCCGTGACGCCGGGAGTCTGGTTCGGAACGCCCAGAAGCGAGTCAAAGTGCGAATTCGCCCCCGACTTGAGGAGTTGATGAAGCGTCCGAAATTTCCACTCACGAGGGACGAGGTTGAGGGCCGGCTGACCTACTGCGAGGCGATCGAGCTAGCGGTGGGGAGTCCGACCGCTGCAGTCACTGTCTACAAATGGATCACAGGATCTACTGTGACCAAGCAGTCCATGAGCGAGATGAAACGTAAGATTGCCGATCAGTGTGGGCTGATCACCCGAGCCTGGGTCGGCCCTGGACAGGGTAGGTAGTGCCTCACCGTATATCTAAAGATATACGGTGGGGTTTTTCATAGTCAGTGCTGACTGAAGAGCCGCATGGATACTGGCTTTCCGGCCTGAAACCTACCTGACAAGGTGGCGCCGAAACACCGCTTCAGCCAGGCTGTTCCAGCAGCCGGGGCGTACCCACTGTTCAGTGGGTGTGCACGCGGCGGCGTAGGGGGCGTAGGCGCCGCACCTGGCCCTGCTTGCGCGCTTCTCCCCGGGCCTGCTGACGGGCTTCCATGTACGCCCCGAACACTCCGAGCGCCACCACGATGCCTCCCATCACCAGGATGCCGAGGGTCTTCTCATCCATGCTGTTCTACTTAGATGATCCCGGGAGCTAGCGTATCAGCCCCGCCCAAGTTGCTCAAGCCGTTTTCACGATTGGACGTGCTGGGCCGTGTCGGCCCGCATCAGCTCAGCCGGGTACTGCAGCAGGAACTCCCGGGTGTGAGTGGCGCCAACGGCCAGCCAGGCGTCGTAGCTGTCCTCGTTCAGGATCACCACCATGCGCTTCTCCTCGCCAGGTTTGTGGAACTGGTTCATCAGCGGATGGTCGTCGGCGTTGATGGTCAGCATCGTGAAGCTGGGCACGATCTCACCGGTCGGAGCTCGCCAGGTCGTCCAGAGCCCTGCAATACCCATCGGCTGGCCATCAGCGCGCGAGATCCTGGTGGGTCTGGCCCGTCCAGACCTCCAGTCCGGCTCATAGATGGCCTCGGCCGGCACTATGCAATGCTGGGTGCGCCGCCAGGCATCCCTGAAGCTGGGCTTCTCGGCAACGGTCTCGCTGCGGGCGTTATACGTTCGGCGGCCAACCGCCGCGTCCTTGGCCCAGTGGGGCACCATCCCGAACATCCCCAGCAGCGCCTCGCGTTCTGGTACAGCATCGTCGCCCACGCCGGCGTGCGGATGGCGCCGGATGAATCCGGCCATGTAGGAAGGCCAAACGTCATGCTTGCCCAGCTCGGCTGGGGGCTGGACACCGAAAGCTTCGCGGTAGCGTTCCGGGTTTCTGGGGGCCTCGTAGTGGCTACACATTGGGCACTTAGTTTACTCAGACACAACGACTTTGACTGAGAACAGAATCGCATCTGGTCTTCGGGCTGGAGTGGCGACTCAAAGCGGTCCGTCAATCATCGTCATGAACTTTCTGACTGTTACCATGCATTTTGAGCAGCAAGATGCCCATGCGAATGACTGACCACGCCGCACTATCATCAGACCGCCCTTCGACTGACCCCGCGCAGGACCTCTTCGGCCACGCGCCATTCGCGAGGACCTTGGCTAAAGCGATTCGGGACTATCGCGGCAGTGATGGCATCGTGCTTGCTCTCTACGGCCCCTGGGGTTCGGGCAAGTCCACCGTGCTGGCCTATGTTCAGCATGAGTTGGAGATTGGTTCTGAAGAGGATCGTCCGGTCGTCGTGCCCTTCAACCCGTGGTGGTTCTCCGGGCAAGAGCATCTCGCCAAAGCCTTTCTAGGCCAGCTACAGGCCGTGCTGCCGGCCAAATACAAGGGATTCGATAAGGTCGGAAATCTTCTTGCAGAGTTTTCGGGTGCGCTCGGTGGGGTCGCCGATCTCGCCGGCAAGAGCGTCGGCATTCCTTTTTTCGGGAAGATCGTTGAGGCCGGCACCAAGCGGTTGGCCACAAAACCCAAGGATGTGCCAGCATTGAAGAAGGCACTTTCGGACCTGTTGCTGGTACAGAGGAAGCGCGTGCTGGTCGTGATCGACGACATCGACCGCCTGGCTCCGGACGAGGTGCGGCAGCTCTTCACCGTCATCAAGGCGCTTGCCGACTTCCCTTACGTGACTTATCTGCTGGCCTTCGATCGCGAGGTGGCGGCTACGGCTATCAGTGAGCAGACGGGTTTGCCTGGCGAGCGCTACCTGGAGAAGATCATCCAGGTCCCATTTGAACTGCCGCGACCGGACCGTACTGCGCTGCGCGCAGCCTTGTTCAAGCGGCTCGATGCCGTTATGGCACCGACGCCAGAAGGCCGCTTCGACAGCATGCATTGGAATAATATCTTTCACTCGGGTTTAGACCCGCTGATCACGGTGCCTCGTGATGTCGTACGGCTAACCAACGCGCTGAGCGTGACATACCCAGCAGTGGTCGGTGAAATCAATCCGGTGGACTTTATCGCTGTTGAAGCGCTTCGTGTCTTCCTGCCCAGCGTGTATGACGCAATTCGCAGCTCTCCCGAAGAATTCACAGGTTACGCGCGTATTGGCGGATTCGACGCTGGTGAAGTCAAGCAGCGCGCGCAGGTTTTCCATGAAGGCTGGCTGAAGACAGTATCGGAGCCACTTCAGGCTTCAATCAAGGACATGATCGTGCGACTGTTCCCGCGCTTGGAGTCGGTGTGGGGAAATATGCACTACGGCTCAGACTCGGTGGGAGATTGGCGACGCCAGCTCCGCATTTGTGCGCCGGAAGTTTTTCCGACGTACTTCAGACTCTCGCTATCGCAGGATGCCGTATCGCGTGCAGACATCGACGCGCTGTTGGCCACTACGGATTCATCGGCGTCGTTCACGAAGGTGCTGGAGGCAGCTGCATCCGTTAAGGGTCCCAGCGGCGTCTCGAAGGTGCCGGCGTTACTTGACCGCTTTATGGACCACGTAGCGAAAGAGGTAGACGATGCGAACGTGCAACCGATAATCAAAGCTCTGTTAGATGTGGGCGACAAGCTGCTCTCACGTGGGGATCGGGACGCTGGCATGTTCGGCTTCGGCAATGAAGTTCGCGTGGGGCGAATTGTGTTCCATCTCCTCAAGAAGCTCGAATCCGCTAAGCGTGCCCCCTTGCTGATTCGGGCGTTGGAAAATGGGAAAGCGTTGCGATGCAGCATGTACCTGATCGCTTCCCTTTCGCAGGAGGCCGAGAAGGCAGACAAAGGCGCGGGCGATCCACTCGTATCTGCGGTGGAAGCCCAGACGCTGAAGTTGGCTTGGTGTGTACGCGTAAAACAGCTTGCGGCCGATGCCGACTTCATCGACCACCCCTCGGTGTCCTGGTTGGTCAGCACTTGGCGCGAATGGGGAAACGCAGCGGAAGCTATTGCCTGGTGGCAGGCCGCAGCTGCAAGCGACGAGGGGCTGCCCAAATTGATTTCTGCACAGGCGTCCGAGTCCAGGTCGCAAAGCGGGTCGGATCTGGCCTGGCGAACCAATCTTCGTGTGGATCCTCGCGGTTTGGAGCCGTATGGCGATGTGCAGGCATTGGCCGAGCGGGTGCGAGGTCTATTGGCACGGGGCTGTGTGACCGAGCCGCATCTAGCCGCGGCAAAGCAGTTCTTGCTGGCGTGTGAGCGGATGAGAGCTGGCAAGAAGCCCGATGCATTCGGGTTCTTCGACTGCGAGGATTGACAGAGTGACCAAACCGGCGGTCATGTAGTTGCTAGTGGCGGCGAGGCGGTGGTGGGATGGCCGCCGGGGTGTAAACTGTATATATGAACAGTACCCGGGTAATCTCTGCACCTCACCCCCACCCGGTTGGCGGGCTGCTCTTGAACGCGGTGGACTTCAAGGTGCCGGCTGGCTTTCCTTCCCCTGCCGAGGAGTTCGCTTCTAAGCGCATTGACGTGCTTGCGAAGGTGATCAAGCACCCGACTGCGGCCTACCAGATGGTCGTGCGCGGAGAGTCCATGCGAGATGCGGGCATTGATGATGGTGATGTGGCGATCATCGATCGGGGCATCGAACCCCGGTCCGGCCAGATCGTGGTGGCGGTGCTGGACGGGGAGTACACCATCAAGCACCTCTGGCAGCGGGCCGGACGGATAAAGCTCAAGGCTGCAAATCCCACCTACGCGGACATCGTTCCGAAGGACGGCCAGACCATCGAGATCTGGGGCATCGTGGTTGCTACCTTAAAAATCCATAAGACCTGACCATGAAGGGCGCACCACGCAGCCGGTCTGAGCGGGCCGATACCCTGCTCAACGAAAACTCAGCCAGGCTCAGGGAGGCGGTTGGTGACCTGCCCTCAGCTCCCGGCCTCTACATCTACATGCTCGGGCGGTGACTCACCATGTATGCCCTGGTCGATGGGAACAACTTCTACGTCAGCTGCGAGCGGGCGTTCCGGGCCAGCCTCAATGGGCAGCCCGTGGTCGTGCTCAGCAATAACGATGGCTGCGCTATAGCCCGCAGCAACGAGGCAAAGGCACTGGGCATCACGATGGGAGCCCCCTGGTTCGAGATCAGGCATTTTGAGGAGAGCCACGGACTGGTCGCACTCTCCGCGAACTTCGAGCTTTACGGTGACATGAGTGACCGCATGATGAGTGTCGTCGCCGGTCTGGGGCACCGCCAGGAGGTGTACTCCATCGACGAGAGCTTCGTGGACCTGTCGGGGATCAGGGGCGATCTGACCGAGCGGGCCAGGCGCGTGCGTCAGCGCATCCTGATGTGGACTGGGATTCCCTGCGGCATCGGAATCGGGCAGACCAAGACCTTGGCCAAGCTGGCGAATTTCATTGCCAAGACTGCAGAACGCAAGCCAGGAAGCTACCCCGAACACCTGGCCCAGATCTGCAATCTGGGGGGCATGAGCGCCCAGCAGCAGGCGGCGGTGATGGAGACCACTGATGTGGGGGAGGTCTGGGGTGTCGGCCCACGCATCGGCGCCCAGCTCCGCGAGGCTGGTGTAAAGACAGTCCAGGACTTGGTGCAGCTCGACCCTGCTTCCGTCAGACGGCGCTGGTCCGTGGTCCTGGAGCGCACCGTGCGCGAGCTCCAGGGCGTGCCGTGCATCGAGATGGAAGACGAACCACCGCCCAAGCAGGAGATCGCCTACACGCGCAGTTTTGGTAGCCCCGTGACGGCGCTGCGCGACCTGCAGGAGGCGGTGACTGAATTCGCATCCCGCGCGGCCGTGAAACTGCGGGGGCAAGCAGGTCACACAGGGCGAGTGCTGGTCTTCATCAGGACCAGCCCGTTCCGGACCCAAGATAAGCAGCACTCAGCCTCCACCACCGTACCGCTGAGACGCCCCACCGACGACAGTCTTGCCATCACCCAGGCTGCGCTTGTGGGCCTGCGCGCGATCTATCAGGCTGGGCACCGCTATGCCAAAGCCGGGGTCATCCTGCTGGAACTCGCCCCGGCTGCTGAGGGTCAGCAGGAGCTCGATTTTGGTGATCCCCAGGCAGCCAGAGGTGTGACCGCCAGGCCGCGCCTGATGCAAGCACTGGATCTGGTGAACAACCGCTACGGCCGCGGTACGCTTATCCTGGGGAGCGCGGGGCTGGCCGATGAGCGCAGGACCTGGAGCATGAAACAGGAGCGGCGCACGCCCAGGTACACGACTCGGTGGGAAGATATGCCTGTGCTCAGAGCCTAAACCAGTGCCAAAATTTGGCGGGCACCATCGTATGGCGTAGATGCCTGAAGAAGATCCAGTTGATCTGCCTTGCTAAGCTGCTGGAGGCGCTCAAGCATACGTGAAGCTTGCTCTTTGCCGCTATCGTTGAGGCTGCTGTTCAGTACGTCATCGTTAATCAGCAACACTGGACGAATCGTATTCTCATCCATTGTTTTCCGGAGAAGATCGATTTCGTAGAGCTTGCTCTGTGCTTCACGCAATGCATGCATTGCCTGTTTTGGAGTTGCTGGAAGACTGGTAACTTGAACCATCCATTGCTGGTAGGCGTAGTCAACGGAGATCTCTGGCATCAGTGCTGAACCCCTCAGTGTCTTTTCAAACCTAGCGCCAATTTCTTTGTCGTCCCCAGCGGCATGACGCTTCAGGGCGCGCAAGAACTCGGTAGTACGCACGGTGTTGCGTGGTGTTTCTCTCGATTCTTCCTCTTCAATCAGGTCGTCTGCTGTACCAAAAGCACAAACCGTTCTGACCGCCGCATTGAGGAGCTGATCAATGCTGTATCCACGAGCGACCAAGGAGGGCCCCATCTGGAATCCGTGAAATGGAGCTTCAAGTTCGGAAACTGGCATGCCAGCCACTTGGCGCTGCGTCATGAAGTCTGCAACCTCTCGGAGAACACCGTGCGCCGCTGTTCCACGTTGCCGGCCTAGCATGGCTCTAAGACGCTCAGGAGGAAGGACGCAGTAGGTTCCCGCGCTCAAGTTCTGGCGACTCGCCTCATGGGGCTCAAGTGATACGAGCGCGACAACCCGTTCGCCTGTTCCAGCAATCGGTTCCCAGAATACCGGGCTGTACCGCGCTACACAGGGCGGCGAGGCGTAGTCTTGCGTGCGGGTGGGGGGGATGGAGAGTTCCACAGCGATGCCGGATCAGGTCGAGCTAATCTTTGCTGCAAGTGTAGTGCCAAAGCTGGCAGCCGCAAATCTATAGATCGCAGATATATGTGCGTCATCATGAGGATGGTATCGACCGGCGCGAGGCCAGTTTGCCAATGCTGTGCCTGGTCGGCGAGCCACTGAAGCCGCTGACGGAATTGCTGCCAACTCCCTGGTAGGGTGTCCATCTTGTGGTCATTGGGTCGTCTTCGTAGGACCTCCTGGGCCAAGATGTTTACCTTGGCATGCTCATCGACAACAGATTGTCGAGCGACTTGTTCTGCGAACCGCTTCATTATCTTGGCGACCCCTGGGAGGCTGTACTCATGGTCAATAAGCCACCACCGACTTCCGTCAAAAACAACGTTTTCGCAATGGCGATCGTCGTTCGCCACCAACTCGTCCCACACGCCACCGGCAGGTCCTTGGGGGGTATCGCAAAGGCGTTGCCAAGTCCACTCCTCCACCGCTGGGGCTTGCGATGGACGGGCGACGGTGTCGTCAGGCCACTGCAGTTCGCTTCCGTAGCAGATTACCCAGTCAGTCGTGGCTCCCGTGACTCGACGAGGTAGATCAGGAAGGTCAACTTTTTCCGCGAGGACAAGGGCGCCAGGAGGAACTTGAAGCTTAAGTGCGCGAGCAGCTAAAGCACACGCAAGCTCCGCTGCGAGCACCTCATTTTTGGGTACCCACTTGATGACCATGGGAAGCCCAGGCTCCGTACTTCCCGGTAGCTGAGCCATACCACGCCACACCTTGTTCTGGTGATTGCCCTTAAGCAAGGTTCCCGTGCTGAGCAAACGGAGAACGGGAGGGCTCCGCCAGCGCTGTAGATCAGCTGCTCCGTCCAATCTAGCCATGTTGATCTTTCATAACCACATTTGATATCGTTGTTCAACTCTAGTGGGGGACTGCCAGCGTAATGCGAGGCGCTTTGCGCTGTGGCGATCACCAGTGAATGCTAGTTATACGGGTAAATGGTTTCAATGATATGCAGTACTTGAATCCGCAGCTAGCCGATGTCATTGAACTCGTGATTGCCCATAATGCACAGCGCGTCGCCGGCGCCCACCATGGTGCGGGCATCGCCCGCAAGGACGGCGATTCCCCGGTGGCATACTCCGCCCAGAGTGATTAAGCCACCGCTCACCCAGGGAACAATGAACCAACAAACACTCTCCGCATTCATCTGGTCCGTCGCCGATCTGTTGCGCGGCGACTACAAGCAATCTGACTACGGCAAAGTAATCCTGCCTTTCACCGTACTGCGCCGCATGGACTGCGTTCTGGACCCCACCAAGGCAGCCGTCCTGGCGGAGCTCGCTGCCAAGACCAAGGCTGGTGTGAACCCGGAGCCGTTCCTGCTGCGAACGTCCGGCCAGAGCTTCTACAACACCTCTCCGCTGGACATGAAGAAGCTGGTGGGTGACCCGGACCACATTGCTCAGAACCTCTATTCCTACATCCAGGGATTCTCGCCTGCGGTGCGTGACATCTTCGAGCACTTCGAGTTCCAGGCTCAAGTCGAGCGGCTGACCAAGGCTGGCCTGCTTTACCAGGTGACCGAAAAGTTCGCCCAGATCGACCTACACCCGGACAAGGTCAGCAACATGCAGATGGGGCTGGTGTTTGAGGAGCTGATCCGCAAGTTCGCCGAACTCAGCAACGAAACCGCCGGTGAGCACTTCACCCCGCGCGAGGTGATCCGCCTGATGGTCAACCTCATCTTCATAGAGGACGACGACGTGCTCAGCAAGCCCGGCGTGGTGCGGACAATGTACGACCCCACAGCCGGCACCGGCGGCATGCTCAGCGTGGCGGGGGAGTACCTGGCCGAACACAATCCCCAGGCTCGGCTCACGGTCTACGGTCAGGAGCTCAATCCCGAGTCTCACGCCATCTGTAAGGCCGACATGCTGATCAAGGGCCAGGACGTGGCCAACATCACCTTCGGCAACACCCTGAACGACGATGGGCACGCGCACAAGAAGTTCGACTACATGCTGTCCAACCCGCCGTTCGGTGTGGAGTGGAAGAAGGTTGAGAAGGATGTGCGTAAGGAGCACGAGCAGCAGGGCTACAACGGCCGTTTCGGCCCCGGCCTGCCGCGCGTGTCCGATGGCTCCATGCTCTTCCTGCTCCACCTGCTCAGCAAGATGCGCCCAGCCGCCGAGGGCGGCAGCCGCTTCGGCATCGTGCTCAACGGCTCACCGCTGTTTACTGGCGGGGCTGGCAGTGGCGAGAGTGAGATTCGCCGCTACGTGCTGGAGAACGACCTGGTAGAGGCCATCGTTGGCCTGCCCACCGACATGTTCTACAACACTGGCATCAGCACATACGTCTGGATCATCAGCAACCGCAAGCCGGTAGCGCGTAAGGGTAAGGTGCAGTTGATCGACGCCAGTGGCATGTGGCAGAAGATGCGAAAGAGCTTGGGCTCCAAGCGCAAGGAGATCAGTGACGCGCAGATTGACCAGATCACCCGGCTGTTCGGCGACTTCGTGGAAGCTGAGCTGGATGGCAAGCCCATCAGTCGGATCTTCCGCAACGAGGAGTTCGGCTACCGCACCATTACGGTGGAGCGTCCACTGCGCGATGGCTCGGGCCAGGTGCTGCTGATTGAAAAGGGCAAGCAGAAAGGCAAGCCCCAGCCCGACAGCGCCCTGCGCGATACCGAGAACGTGCCACTGACCGAGGACGTGGAGGAGTATTTCAAGCGCGAGGTGCTGCCCCATGCGCCCGACGCATGGATCGACCACGAGAAGAGCAAGGTGGGCTACGAGATCCCCTTCAACCGGCACTTCTACGTTTTCACGCCACCGCGCCCGCTGGCCGAGATCGACGCCGAGCTGAAGAAGACCACTGACCGCATCCTTGAGATGATCAAGGAGCTGTCGGCATGAGCTTTCCGCGCTATCCCGCATATAAGGACAGCGGGGTGCCTTGGCTGGGGGAGGTTCCGACGCATTGGGACATTTGCGCTCTCAAGAGAATCGCCGACCTTAAGAGCGGCGAGTCGATTACCGCTGAAGACATTGAAGATGAAGGTGATTACCCCGTCTTTGGCGGAAATGGCCTGCGAGGATTTACTTCACGCTACACGCACGAAGGAACCTACGCGCTAGTGGGCCGCCAAGGCGCCCTATGCGGGAACGTCAACTACGCTACGGGAAAATTTTGGGCATCCGAGCATGCGGTTGTGGCAGCGCCGACGGTCGAGCTTAAAACTCGCTGGCTCGGCGAACTGATGCGGGCAATGAATTTGAACCAGTATTCCGTATCAGCCGCTCAGCCAGGTCTGTCTGTAGAGGCTGTCGGGAATCTTCGCATTCCCGTCCCACCGATTCACGAACAATCGGCTATTACGAGCTTCCTCGACCACGAAGCCGCCAAGATCGACGCGCTGGTGGCCGAGCAGGAAAAGCTCATCGCCCTGCTCAAGGAAAAGCTCCAGGCCGTGATCTCGCAGGCCGTGACCAAGGGACTGGACCCGACGGTGCCGATGAGGGATTCAGGGGTGGAGTGGCTGGGGGAGGTTCCGGCGCACTGGGAATTGAAGCGCCTGAAGTATCTCGGCGAGGCGATCACCGGACTGACATATAGCCCAGCCGACATAGTTGAGGGCGGGGCTAGCGGAACACTTGTACTGCGGTCATCGAATGTTCAAGGCGGGGTCATTGCGTTTGACGACAATGTGTATGTTTCTGCTGCTATCCCAGAAGAGTTAGTTACACAAGTTGGTGACATTCTCATTTGCTCGCGAAATGGAAGCCGTGCCTTGATCGGAAAAAATGCGACTATCGACGAGTCCGCTTCTGGGCTTACATTCGGAGCGTTCATGACTGTTTTTAGAAGCCAGCACAGCGCATATATAGCCTGTGTTTTGAATTCACCCTTGTTTGAATTTCAATCTGGCGCGTTTATGACTTCAACGATTAATCAATTGACGATTGGTGTCTTGAATAATTTTGAAGTTCCGCTGCCGCCAGAAAACGAGCGTGCAGATATCGCAGCCTTCCTTGCCCTTGAGTCGGCGAAATTCAATACCCTCACCACCGAAGCCCAACGCGCCATCGACCTGCTGCAAGAACGCCGCACCGCGTTGATCTCCGCGGCCGTGACCGGACAAATCGATGTCCGTACGGCCGTGAAAGAGCCAGCATAAGCCGCAAAAGCAGAACACTAGGGCCTGTATTGACCCAAGATAAACTCACTAACTAATAAGAAGTTCCAAGGGGAGACCAGAATGCCGCTGTACCAAGTCAATGCTGGTCGCCTGACCGCACTTCCACCCACGACCTTTGTGGCGGAAAAAGTGATGGAGCGCAAGGATCTGCAGCAGCTGCTGCTGTCTGACATTTCGGTGCTCGGCGATGACCTGCTGGTAATCGGTGAAGAGTTCGGCGACTGGGAAGACAGCAAGCGGCGCATCGATCTGCTGTGCCTGGACAAGCAGGCCAATCTGGTTGTCGTGGAGATCAAGCGGACCGAGGATGGTGGGCACATGGAGTTGCAGGCCATCAGGTATGCCGCCATGGTGGCGAGTATGACCCTGGAGCGCGCGATTGCCGGCTACGCGCGAATGTTGCCTGGTGATGAAGCCAGGGAGCGCGCCACTGCGGACATCTTGGATTTCCTGGAAGCTGACTCAGTTGAGGAGATCGAGCTGACCGGTGAAGTTCGCATCATCTTGGTGTCTGGTGACTTTTCCCCTGAGTTGACCACGGCCGTCATCTGGCTGAACAAGAACAATCTGGATATCACCTGTGTTCGGTTCCAGCCCTACAAGTTGGGCGACAAGATGCTCATCGACGTGGCCCAGATCATTCCGCTACCTGAGGCTGCCGACTATGAGGTCAAGGCACGTGAGCAGGCCCAAGAGGTCAAAAAGGTACGCACGGTGCGGCAGGAGATTTTCAGGAAGTTCTGGGCGCAGCTGATCGAGCGATCAAGAGACAGTACCCAGATCCTGGCGAACCGAAGCACCTCTACAGACCACTGGCTGTCGGCTGGCATCGGGCGGTCGGGGTTTGGCCTGAACCTGTCTCTGACTGAGGATCGCGCCAGGGTGGAGTGTTACATCCGCGACGCCAAACAGCCCGATGAGTGGAATACCAAGGCGTTCGAGGTGTTGAAAGGGCAGCAGGACAAGATTGAGAATGATTTCGGGCACAAGCTGAACTGGGATCCGCTTCCCGGGCGCAAGGGATGTCGTGTCTCTTACGACATGGAGGGCGGCTGGAAGACGCCGCCCGATGCTTGGTCGGACTTACAGGACCAGTTGATTTTGGAGCTGATCCGATTCGAGGCGGCGCTACGACCGCCGATCCAGCAGCTCAACATCTAAACCGTGCAGACACAGAGGGAGGCGACAAGTCATGGGTCTGCATAACGAAATCCAGTTCGAGATCGACATCTGCAATCACCTGGCCGGCCATGGCTGGCTGTATGCAGAACCGGGCAGCGAGGGTGATGCCCGCGGCTACGACACCCCGCGCGCACTTTACCCAGCCGATCTGGCGGCCTGGGTGCAGGCGTCCCAGCCCCAGGAGTGGGAGACACTGACCAAGAATCACGGCAGCGCGGCGCAGGACATGCTGCTGGATCGACTGCGTAAAGCACTGGACGAGCGCGGCACCCTGGAGGTTCTGCGCGTGGGCATCGAGATGCTCGGATTGAAAGCGCCGCTCAAGCTGGCCCAGTTCAAGCCGGCACTGGCCATGAATCCCGACCTGCAGGCTCGCTACGCCGCCAACCGGCTGAGGGCGGTGCGCCAGATTCGGACCAACCACGACGACATCATCGATCTGGTGCTTTTCTTGAACGGCATACCAGTCGGTACGGCCGAGTTGAAGACGGATTTCACCCAGGACATCAACGCTGCGGTGGATCAGTACCGATTTGACCGCGTACCACGCCCCAAGGGTAAGAACACCACCGAACCCCTGCTGGACTTCCCACGGGGCGCGCTGGTGCATTTTGCGGTGAGCAACCGCACCGTGATGATGACCACCCGATTGCAGGGGGCGGGAACGCAGTTTCTGCCCTTCAACCAGGGTGACCACGGCGGTGCGGGAAACCCTGCCAACGGCCAGGGCCACCGTACGGCTTACCTCTGGGAGGAAGTTTGGCAGCGTGACAGCTGGCTGGAGATCCTGGGGCGCTATCTGGTGACCCAGCGCGACACCAAGAAGCAGATCAAGTCGATCCTGTTCCCGCGCTATCACCAGCTCGATGCCACGCGAAATCTGGTGCAGGCTGTGCTGGCCGAGGGCCCGGGTCAGAAGTACCTGATCCAGCACAGCGCGGGAAGCGGCAAGACCAACTCCATCGCCTGGACGGCACATTTCCTGGCCGACCTCCACGACAGCCAGAACCAGAAGCTGTTCAACAGTGTGCTGGTGGTGAGCGACCGGACGGTGTTGGACACCCAGCTGCAGGAAGCCATCTTCGATTTTGAGCGCACCACTGGCGTGGTGGCCACCATCAAAGGCGAGGGCCAGAGCAAGAGTGCAGAACTGGCTGAGGCGCTCGCAGGCGGTAAAAAGATCGTCGTGTGCACGATTCAGACGTTCCCGTTCGCCCTCAAGACGGTGCAGGAGCTGGCTGCAACACAGGGCAGGCGGTTCGCCGTGATCGCCGACGAGGCTCACAGCAGTCAGACGGGCGCCGCGGCAGCGAGTTTGCGCCAAGTGCTCAGTGCTGAGGAGTTGGCTGAACTGAATGATGGTGGCGAGGTGTCCACCGAGGATGTGTTGGCCGCGCAGATGGCCGCGCGGGCGGGTGACGGTAAGGGAGAACATGCAGTGAGCTATGTGGCGTTCACCGCCACCCCCAAAGCCAAGACTCTGGAGCTGTTCGGACGACGTCCAAACCCCAGCCTGCCAGCCGGCCCGGACAACCTTCCTGGCGCATTCCATGTCTACTCCATGCGCCAGGCGATCGAGGAGGGATTCATCCTTGATGTCCTGAAGAACTACACGCCCTATAAGCTCGCCTTCAAGCTGGCCCACAACGGCCGGGACTGGGACGAGAAGGAGGTCGAGCGTAGTGAGGCGGTCAAGGGGTTGATGCGCTGGGTGAGACTGCACCCGTACAACATCAGCCAGAAGGTGGCCGTGGTGGTGGAGCACTTCCGCGAGAACGTGCAGCCCCTGCTCAATGGTCACGCCAAGGCCATGGTAGTGGTGGGCAGCCGGGTGGAGGCCGTCCGCTGGAAGCTGGCGATCGACAAGTACATCAAGGACAACGGCTACCGGCTGGATTCCCTGGTGGCCTTCTCCGGCGAGGTGAACGACCCGGAGTCGCTGCCCGAAGCGGTGAATGAGAACAGCAGCAAGCTGAATCCGAACCTGAAGAGCCGGGACATTCGTGGGGCATTTGCCACCGACGAGTACCAGATCCTGCTGGTGGCGAACAAGTTTCAGACGGGCTTTGATCAGCCCCTGCTGTGTGGCATGTACGTGGACAAGCGGCTGGCCGGTATCCAGGCTGTGCAGACCCTCTCACGCCTGAACCGTGCCTACAGCGGGCCCTATGGACTGAAGGACACGACCTACATCCTGGACTTCGTCAACGACCCCGAGGAGGTGCTGACGGCTTTCCAAACCTACTACGAAACGGCGGAGTTGGCCGGTGTGACCGACCCGCATCTGGTTTACGAGCTGCGGTCCAAGCTGGACGCGTCTGGCCACTACGACGACTTCGAGGTGGAGCGGGTGATCCTGGCAGAGCTGAACCCCAAAGCGACTCAGGCCATGCTGGTGGGGGCCATCGAGCCCGTTGCCGACCGCCTGCTGAAACGCTACAAGGCCGCGCGGAAGACCCATGCCGACGCAGAGTCCACCCAGCCGGGTAGCAAGGCTGCCAAGGAGGCCAAGGACGAGATGAACGCGCTGCTGCTGTTCAAGCGGGATTTGGGAACCTTCCTGCGCGTTTACGCCTTCCTCAGCCAGATGTTCGACTATGGCAACACAGCCATCGAGAAGCGGGCGATCTTCTATAAGCGCCTGCTACCCCTGTTGGACTTCGGTCGTGAGCGCGAGGGCATCGATCTGTCCAAAGTGGTCATGACACATCACAAGCTGAAAGACCAGGGGCAGCGATCACTGGTCCTGGGTGACGAGGGGGCTGACCACTTCCTTATGCCGCTGGGCGACTCGGGAACTGGCGAGGGTCAGGACAAGATCAAGGTCAGATTGTCCGAGATCGTGGCCAAGGTCAATGATCTCTTCCAAGGCGAGCTGACCGATGAAGACAAGCTGGTTTACGTCAACAACGTACTCAAAGGCAAGCTGTTGGAGTCTGACGTTCTGATTCAACAGGCTATGAGCAACACCAAGGAGCAGTTCGCGAACTCGCCCGACCTGTCGGCTGAGTTGATGAACGCCATCATGGATGCCTTCGCAGCGCACCAGACCATGAGCATGCAGGCGCTGGACTCCGAGCGCGTGCGTCTCGGGCTGAAGGACATCCTGCTCGGACCGGCGGAGCTATATGAGGCGCTGCGCGGCCGTGGTGTCGGTGGTGTGGAAAGTAGCGCTTCCTAGATTCTGAGGTTCGGTTTTCATCGGGCCCAGGAGGGGCACCCCATCGCCTCGCAGCAGCAAGATTTACGTAAATACGTAAATCTTGCTTTCTATCTTGCTGCATGGATTTATTGAAATACGTAGATACGTAGATTCGTATTCCGCTAACTCATCTGTAGCAATCCAAGGGTTCACTCTTCAAATACAAATAGACGGTCGCAACTCGCTGACCGCGTATCTGGAGAGAAAGCATGAACGAATCGACAAAATCCACCGTGGCAGGACTCATCAGCGACCTGCAGCGGAAACTGAATCACGATGACCCCGCCATGGCCGAATGGCTGGAGCTGGATAGCGCAGCTGTGCTCAAAGCAATCAAGACCGGAGCAATGAGGTTCCCTTTGAACAAGGCACGGCTCCTGGCCGAACTCCTCGACAAAGAGCCTGGGGAGACCTTGCGACTCATCCTGTCGGAATACGACAGCAAATTGCTCGACGTGATCGAGAGTTGCTTGGGCCCGTTGAAGCTGAGTGACCCTGAGATTCGGATCATCAACGCTATCCGCAAGGTGAGCCCTGGCAGCGACCTGATCCCGATTACTTTTGATCGGAGTGCCATCGTGACACTGGTGGTGCAGGGCTGATGGTGACAAGGTCCACCAGCCCCTCGGTGGGGTCCCGGTGGACCTTGTACCCCCTAGCCAGGAAACGCGCGGGAGCAGGCCCTAGGCGCCGTTTTTCCTGGTCGCCTGGGCATCCTTCTTATAGGGAGGCCCAGCGGGAGTGCGATTTTTAAATAAAACCTATATAAATCAATAAGTTAAGACACTTAAACGCAAGAAAATCGCAAGGAGTGTCATGTGTTTTGAATGGGTCGCCGCAAAACAAACGCAAGAGCCTAGCGCCCCAGCGCAAGCACTTGATCGTCAGTTGTCAGCCCATGTTGGCGAAGAACGCCGTGGTGGCTCTACTTCGGTCGAATTGGGGCGTCTGCTCGGTATGGCCCTATAAGCGTCCCATGCCGCTCTGGGGCTTCATGCTCTTTTAAAAGCGATGCTTTTGCTGGGCTCTATAAGAAGTGAGTGGCAAGACCGAGGAAACTGTGTCAGCATCTCAATGCGGACGGCGGTTCAAGTGTCATTTTGGGATTTGAACTCGCGAGATCCAGGCTGGTGTGCCAGTTCGGTGTGCCATTTTCTTAACCACCAGCTGCTAAGTCCTTGATTCGATTGGGCCGGGGTTCGAGGGTTCGCCTCCCCCCAGCTCCACCATACGACCCGATAAAGGCCGCTAACGACATACAGTTAGCGGCCTTTTTCTTTTTCCTCAAGCTGCCTCAGCATCAGACCTGCTGTGCGCCCATTTCCCGGACTGGGCGAGCAGGTGCTCCTGGAACACCTTGGCGATGGGCGACAACTGCTTGCCCTTCTGCCAGACCACGTGCCAGTTGGACTCGACGGGGAAGCCCGCGACGTCCAGCGCTGATACCCCATGCTCGGCGGCCTGGCCATGCAGGGCGTGGCTTGAAATGACAGAGATGCCGAGGTCTCCCGCGACGGCTTCCTTGATGGCTTCATTGCTGCCCAGCTCAAGGCGAAGGTTGGGCTTGAATCTGAGACGCTTGAAGTGGGCGTCGACAGCCATCCTTGTGCCGGAGCCACGCTCACGCAGGATGAAGCGCAGTTTGCTCAGCTCATCCAGTTCGAGTTTGCGACGCGCTGCCAGGGGATGCGAGATGGCGGCGATCACCACCAATGGGTTCGGCATGACGATCTGATCTTCAAGGTCGATGTCCTTCGGCGGCATCGACATGATGTACAGATCGTCCAGGTTGTCCCGCAACCGTTGAACGACGCCGTCGCGGTTCAAGACCTCCAGTGAGATGTCGATCTCGGGATGCTTGGCGCAGAAGGTTCCGAGCAGGCGCGGCACGAAGTACTTGGCGGTGCTCACGACGGCCACCCTGAGCTTGCCTCGCGTCAGCCCCTTGGTGGCGTCGATCCTTTGTTCGAACGCGGCCCAATCGTCTGCAATGGATCTTGCTGTTCTGGCGAGATCCCTGCCTGCATCAGTGAGATGCACCCGCTTCGAGATCACTTCGTAGAGTGGCACGCCAACCGAGTCGGAGACCTCTTTCAGCTGCATGGAAGCAGTGGGTTGCGTGACGTGGCATTCATGCGCTGCACGACTGACGCTTCCGGTGTTCGCCAGAGCCAGGAAGAGGCGCAGTTGTCGAAAGGTGATATTCATAGATAAAAATCTATATAAATGTATCTAAGAATCGATTTTACTAAATTCATTGAAATCCCTAGGATTGGGGCCAAAGGAGAACCCCAATGCAGAACCTGCTTGACCCCGCAATCCTGTTTTTCGTCTTTGGCGTGCTGGCGGGCGCGCTCAAATCCAATCTGGAAATTCCCCCTGCGATTTCCAAGTTCCTGTCCCTCTACCTGTTGATGGCCCTGGGCCTCAAGGGCGGTTTCGCGCTGGCGCAGTCCGGCATGAGCGGAACCGTCATGGTCAGCCTGGCGGCGGCGGTGCTGATGGCCTTTATCGTGCCGGCCTTGGGCTATCAGCTTCTGAAGAGCCGGGTTTCGCGGTTTGATGCGGCCGCGATTGCCGCGTCTTACGGGTCCGTGAGTGCAGTGACTTTCGTGACGGCCATGCAGTACCTGGAGGCCAACCAGATGGCCTTCGGCGGCCATATGGCGGTTGCCATGGTGCTCATGGAGTCCCCGGCCATCATCATGGCCGTGCTGCTGGCCAATACCCTTCGGCACAGCCAACAGGTGGCCAACGCCGTGGTCCCCGCAGGCGGGGGCACCGCGACCGTGCTCGGCCGGCCGGCAACCGGCCCGTCCCTGGGCAAGATACTGCACGAGTCCTTCACCGATGGCGCACACCTGCTGCTGCTGGGAGCGATGGCCATCGGCTACCTGAGCGGGGATGCCGGCAAGGCCGTGATGGCGCCCTTTTCGAGCGATCTGTTCAAGGGCATGCTGGCCTTCTTCCTGCTGGACATGGGTCTCATGGTGGCCAGGAACCTGCCTTCGGTGCGCACGACATCGCCCGTCCTGATTGCCTACGCCGGCATCGGTCCGCTGGTCCATGCGGCGATTGCCCTGGCGCTTTCCGCGCTGCTGCAGCTGCCTGCCGCCGACGCGGCCTTGCTGATGGTGCTGTCGGCCAGCGCCTCCTACATCGTTGTGCCGGCCGTGCTTCGCTACGCGATTCCCGAGGCCAATCCCTCGCTCTACTTCGGGCTGTCCCTGGCGATCACTTTCCCCTTGAACATCTTGTTTGGCATTCCGCTGTACACCTTCGTCGCAAGGCATGTCCTGGGATGAGGCCGAGGCGGCGCAGTTGAACGCGGGGCCGATCTGATCACTGCCAGTCCGACGCAATTGGAAAAAACCTGCACAGCCGCGCAGGAGGACTACCGCGGCTTTCACCCCTTGGAACGCCGCCACATTTGTCACATAAACCCGGCGCAATGCGGCCGGGTTTTCTTTTGGGGCCTGGGTTCGGGCTATATTGGTCCCCACTTCCCCGAGAACGACAACGCTCGACCACGACCGCCATGACCTTCAGCTACCAATGGCCCCTGGTTGCTTTTTCCGTCCTGATCGCGATCCTGGCGTCCTACACCACCTTGCGTCTGGCCTACCGCCTCGCCTGGGCCAGCCGGACGAGCCGGCCCTGGTGGATTGCCGGCGGGGCGGTTGCGATGGGTGTCGGCATCTGGGCCACGCACTTTGTTGGCATGCTCGCGCTGCACCTGCCGGTGCCGGTGGCCTACGACCCCGGATTGACCGCACTCTCCGTGCTGCCGGCCATCCTGGCCTCGGCCGTTGCCCTTCACACCCTGGCCCGACGTAGCGATGCGGCGCGAGCCCGGCTGATGGCTGCCCTGCTCATGGGGCTGGGCATCGTGACCATGCACTACAGCGGCATGCAAGCCATGCGCATGACCCCGCCCATCGTCTACGATCCTTGGCTGCTTGCCCTGTCTGCCGTGATTGCCGTGGCAGCCAGTTGGTCGGCTATGGCGCTGGTTCTTCAGGACCGCGCTCGGGCTGGCATGTCGTTTGCGCGGCGCCTGGCCAGTGCGCTTGTCATGGGCGTAGCGATCGCCGGCATGCACTACACAGGCATGGCGGCCGCCCGTTTCGCGCCCGACGCTGTCTCCGCCGCGGCGCAAACCGGTTGGACTGGCAGCGCGATCGGCCTGTTCGTCGGCCTGGTGGCCGTGCTGGTGCTGGCGGCTTCGCTGGCCCTGACGTTTTTCGACGAGGTGACTGGCGAAAACAGCTTCTACCGCGCCTTGCTGGCAGCCCAGTCGGATGCGGGTGAAGCCGTACTCGTCATCCACGATGGGCGGGTGGTGTATGCCAATGTGGCCATGCAAAGGTTCAGCGGCTACAGCGAAGCCGAGTTGCAGGCGCTTCCATCCTGGACGGCACTGATCGAGGGTCAGGCCCCGGAGCTGCCGCCCGTGACCAGCGTGTCGGAGCCCCCGTCGGATGCTGGCCGCCAAGAGGCGGAGCTGCGGACCCGAACAGGCGATGCGCGCTCTTGCGAGCTGGTCCTGAGCGGCTTTCGCCACGCAGACTCGATACGACACCTGCTGGTGTGCATCGACGTCTCGAAGCGCAAGGCAACCGAAGCCGCCCTGCGCGCCAGTGAAGCCCAGACGCGCGAACTCGCGCTGGTGGCTTCAAGCACCGACAACGCCGTGATCATCATGGATGCCCGGGCCCGCATCAGCTGGGTCAACCAGGGTTTCACCAAGATGTGTGGCTACTCGCTGGAGGAGGCCGTGGGCCGGCGTCCGAGCGATCTGCTCAACGGTCCAGCCACGGACCCCAAGACCCTGGCCTTTATCCAGGACAAACTTTCACGAAGCGAACGCTTCGAGACCGAAATCGTCCATTACCACAAGAGTGGCCGCCCCTATTGGGCCGTGGTCGATGTGCAGGTGGTCCGGGACGAGCTTGGCGGAGCGTCCCGCTACATCTCGATCGAGCGCGACATCACGCGCAGCAAGGAAGCGGAGGAGGCCCTGCGTCAGAGCGAGGCCCGTTTGAAGGAGGCACAGCAGCTGGCCAGGCTCGGCAGCTGGAATTTTGATTTCGAAAGGGACGCCTACCTGATGTCCGAAGAGGCCTTGCGTATCCATGAATTCGAGTCAGCCAGTGGCTGGATATCGCGGGCGCAGCTGAGGGAGTCGGTTCACCCCGATGATCGCGAACTCCTGCGGCTCAAGCGTGACGTCGCCATGACGCACAGCCAGGATTTCTCGGCCAAGTTGCGCCTGCTGTTCGCCCAAGGGCGTATCAAACACGTGCAGTTACGCGGTGCCTTCTACAAGGATGCGCAGGGCAAGCCGGTGCGCATCAGCGGAACGATCCAGGACATTACCGAGCAACAGTTGGCGGACATGGCCCTGCGCGTGAGTGAAGCCAATCTGAAAGAAGCCCAGCAGCTGGCCCGAGCCGGCAGCTTCGAGAGTGATCTCACCAGTCAGGAACGCAAGATCTTCCTTTCGGAAGAGGCATTGCGTATTCACGAGCTCAACGCGCCGGACGGGCACGTGCCGGCGGCGGCGGTCCTGTCCAGGATCCCTGAGGAAGACATGATCGAGTACCAACGGCAACGTCAAGAAGCAATTGCCACGGGCGGCAGGCTTTCTGCGCAGCACCGGATCGTCCTGCCGGATGGCAGGGTCAAGCATGTCCACATCCGTGCCCGCGCGGTGATGAATTCCCAGGGGCAAGCGCTGAAGCTCATCGGTTCGATCCAGGACATCACAGAGCAGAAGCACGCCGAGCTGGCCCTAAGACGGCTCAACGAGACGCTGGAGCAGCGTGTGCTGGAGCGCACGCACGAACTGGATCAGCAGCGCAGCTTCATCGAGACCATCCTGGAGACCGCCGACACGCTGATCTTCGTCGTCGATAACCATGGACGCTTTGTGCGCTTCAACCGGGCCTGTGAGCGACTGACCGGCTACACCTTTGACGAACTGCGTGGCCAGCCGATCTGGGAGTCGGTCGTCACGCCCGAGCGCCGGCTCGAGGTGCGCCGCAAGCATGAAGACGTCGTCTTCCCCGACCAGTTGACCAGGCATCTCGAGGTGGAGTGGCGCGCCAAGGATGGCCGGCGACGTCTGCTCTCGTGGAACAACGCCATGATCACCAATGCGCAGGGCCGACTGGAATACATGATTGGCACCGGCATCGACATCACCGAGCGCAAGCGGGCCGAGCAGGCCTTGATCGTGGCCAACCAGAGTCTCAGCACGTCCATCGAGAACCTGCGCCAGACCCAGTCGCAGCTGGTGCAGGCCGAGAAGATGGCATCGCTCGGTGGTCTGGTGGCGGGCATCTCCCACGAAATCAACACGCCGCTGGGCATCGGGGTGACTTCGGCCACGGCCATGCAGGAAGATCTGCACAGCCTCAAGCGGGAGTTCGAGGCCGGAACCATCAAGCGCTCGATGCTGGAGCGTTTCCTGCAGCAGAGTATCGAGGGCAGCGATATCCTGGTGCGCAACCTCCTGCGGGCTGCCGAACTGATCCGCAGCTTCAAGCAGGTGGCGGTGGACCAGTCCAGCGACGAGCAGCGAGAGGTCGATCTGGGGCGGTATATCGACGAGGTCATCCTGAGCCTCCAGCCCCGCTTCAAGGGTAGCCGGGTGCGGGTCGTCAATCAAAGTCAGCCGGGGCTGCGCCTCCACACGAATCCCGGCGTGATCTACCAGATCCTGAGCAATCTGGTGATCAATGCCCTGATCCATGCCTATGACGCGGATCAGGACGGCACCATCCGCCTGTTCGCCAGGCGGACGGGCGATGAAGTGCAGATCGACTGCGCCGACGACGGCCGGGGGATTTCACCGGAAATCCGGGATCGCATCTTCGATCCTTTCTTCACCACGCGGCGCGGCTCGGGGGGGAGCGGCCTGGGGCTGCACATCGTCTTCAACCTGGTCGTCACCGCTTTGGATGGTTCAGTACACTTGGTCAAGGATGTCGAAAAGGGAGCGACTTTTCGCATCAGTTTTCCCCTGACAACGGAGCAGCAGCATGGAAATGCCGGACAAGGATGACGAACTGGTCTTTGCGCAAGAGGCTTCGACCGGGGTAGCGCCGGAGTCGCTGCGCCAGGGCTGGAAGGTCCTGATCGTTGACGACGAACAGGGCATCCATGAGGTCACCCGCCTGGCGCTGGCCGGCTTCGAGTTCGACGGGCGCGGGCTTGAATTCCTGAACGCCTTCTCGGGCGAAGAGGCTGAGCGGATGATGTCGGCGCATTCCGACATCGCGGTGGCCTTGATTGACGTGGTGATGGAGTCCGAGCATGCGGGACTCGACCTGATCCAGCAGATCCGTACGGTCCAGAAGAACCGCCTGATCCGCCTGATCCTGCGCACGGGTCAGCCCGGCCAGGCGCCCGAGCGTTCAGTGATCCGGCAGTACGACATCAATGATTACAAGGAAAAGTCGGAGCTGTCCTCCCAGAAACTGTACAGCACGGTACTGACCAGCCTGCGTTCCTATCGTGACCTGATCGCGCTGGAGGCCAACCGCGCCGGCCTCAAGCGCGTGATCAACGCCACCGGGAAAATATTCCAGACCCGAGAGATGGGCTGCTTCGTCCAGGGTGTGCTGGAGCAACTCGTGGCCTTGCTGTTTCTCGACCGCGATGCCATGCTGATCAAGTGCGACAGCCTGGCACTGGAGCGCGAATCCGGGCATGTCACGGTGGTGGCGGCCACCGGTCAGTTCTCTGCCCTGGTCGGCTCCAACGTGCTGGCCACCCTGCCGGACCATTTGCTCAAGCAGGTGGGTGAGGTGCTCAAGACCGGTCAGCCCACGCGGCAGGCGGGCGAGTACTGGGGGTACTTCCGCACCCATAGCGGCAAGGAGAACGTGATCTACCTGCGCAGCCAGAAGCCGCTGTCGGACGATGACTCCAGCCTGATCGAGCTGTTTCTGCAGAATGTCTCCATCGCCTACGAAAACAATCTGCTGCACGAAGAGATCAACGCCACTCAGCGCGATATCGTCTACATGCTCGGCGAGGCCATCGAGACGCGTTCACGCGAGACCGGCCAGCACGTGCGCCGCGTCGCCGAGTACAGCTACCTGATCGCCAAAGGGGTCGGTCTGAGTGAGCGGGAGGCCCAGGTGCTCAAGATCGCCGCCCCGCTGCACGACTTTGGCAAGATCGGCATACCGGATGCCATCCTGCACAAGCCGGGCAAGCTCGACGAGACGGAGTGGGCGGTGATGCGAACGCACGCCGAGATCGGGCGCGAGATGCTGGGTCGTTCGAACCGCGAGATCCTGCAGGCGGCGGCTTTGCTGGCAGGTCACCACCATGAGAAATGGGATGGCAGTGGCTATCCGCAGGGGCTGCGTGGCGAAGAGATCCATCTCTACGGTCGTATCGGCGCGGTCGCCGATGTCTTTGACGCCCTGGGCAGTCGGCGCAGCTACAAGGAGCCCTGGCCGCTGGAGGAGACCCTCGCTCACCTGCGTGAGCAGCGCGGGATCCATTTTGATCCGGCCATCGTCGACTGGGTGCTGACCCACGTGGACGAGATGATGGTGATCTACCAAGGTTTCCCTGACGCCAGCCACTGAGCCGGGCAGGGTCCGGACCGACGCGCGCCTGTCAGCGACCTTCCGAGAGCTCGGCGCCCCGGCTGTCCAGCGGGGCCACGAAAGAGTCATGCTTCCAGGTCGTGGACAGCTGGCTCTCGTAGGCTTCGTGGCTTTGGGGGTCGGCCGACAGGATGGCATCAAGGCGTGCGAATTCGCTGGGCGTGGGCTGGTGACCGCGCTGGCGGGAGATCGCGGCCTTGAGGTTGGCACGCGTCTGGTTGAATTCGGTCTCGCTGCGCACGCGCTCCAGTTCCTCTTTCATCACGGCCTGTTCGCCCAGGAAGGCGGCCCGGATCGTGCTGACGCTGGGCAGATGCTCGGGATCGACCACCCAGTAGCGGACATTGCATTGCGAGAGCAGGGTGTGCTTGAGCGTCTGGTTGCTCAGCGACAGGCCCTGCTGGCCCGGTACGTCAACGCAGCCCAGCACCTGGCCTTCGCTGTTGCAGACCGTGAAGGTGCAGTAGACGCCACTGAGGATCTGGAACCAGTGCTGGCCCTCTTGCTGCACCTGTGGCATGGTGAAGCGCGTGACCGGCAGCTTGACCATGATGTGCTGGTCCTGGAAGGCACGAAGCATCCAGCGCCAGACGAGCCGCTCCCGACTGTTCACCATGGGGCGCACAGCCAGTGGCCATTTGCGCGGGATGCGCCGCTTGGCCAGATCCAGTTTCTTCAGTCGCATGGCGTAGCCGTACGCACCCATTGCGGCGCTCACGGCCATCAGCCCTGCGACTATCATCCACCCTGTGTACCCGTTCATAAGCAGCGGTATCGTTGTTTGGCAAAAGTGTAAGGGTCCTAGCGATGGATACTGAATGAAAAGAATGAAGTTGGAGCATGCTGAAGGGGCTTTGAGATGAACTTTTGCACGGAATTCAGGACTGTTTACAGGGCGGGGGGGCTGCAGCACCCCATATTCATGGGAGGTTGTTGCGCAAAAGCGGCGCAATGACCATCGTTCCATGCAACTTCAGGACATTCTTTTTGCCCAGGGCTTCGGCACCCGCCGGGTTTGCACGGGCTTGATCCAGCACGGTCATGTGCAGTGTCAGGACACGGCTTCGGGCGACTGGCGCCCCTGCCTGGAGGCGAGCGCCGAATTCGAGGTCGAAGGGCTGCGCCTGCGGGTGCAGGGGCTGGACTGGACTTGCCACGTCCGCGCCTGCATCATGCTGAACAAGCCGGCGGGCATCGAGTGCTCGCAAAAACCCTCGGCCTGGCCCAGTGTCTATACCTTGCTGCCTGCGCCGCTGCGCCAGCGCCCCAACAAGGGGGCGGTGCAGGGCGTTCAGGCCATCGGCCGGCTGGACCAGGACACCACAGGCCTGTTGCTGCTGACGGACGATGGCCAACTCATCCACCGCCTGGCCTCGCCGCGGCATGAGGTGCCCAAGGTCTACGAGGTCACGCTCAAGCACCCGGCCAGCGAGCGCGAGCTGCAGCATTTGCTGGCGGGCGTGGTGCTGGACGATGACCCCCGGCCGGTGCGGGCGGCGGCCTGCGAACTCCCGGAGTCGCAGCATCTGCGGTTGACGCTGACAGGCGGCAAGTACCACCAGGTCAAACGCATGGTGGCTGCCGTCGGCAACCGGGTCGAAGCCCTGCACCGCTCGCAGATCGGCGGGCTCAAGCTGCCGGCGGATCTGGGCCCGGGCCAGTGGCGCTGGCTGGAAACTGCGGACCTGGCGCTGATCCAGGCCTGAGGCCAGTCGGGCCTGGCAGCGGCGCCCACGGTGAATCCGCCGTCAACGGCGCGGGTCAAAGGCCGCGCAGCGGCCGCTACACTTGCAATTCCTTAGACCGCGAGCGTTCCATGCTGAAGTTCTTTCTCCGAGCCCTTGTTCTCCTGCTGGCCCTGTCGGCTGGCTGGTCCGTGGCGCAAGCGCAGCCGGCCCCCGTCTTCGTGCTCAACTCCAAGGACGCCGATGTCAGCGTGATCGACCCGGTGACCTGGAAGGAAATCAAGCGCGTCCCCACCGGCAAGGAGCCGCACCATCTTTACCTCACCCCGGACGAGAAGTCGCTCATCATTGCGAACGCTTTCGGCGATTCCCTGACTTTCGTCGATCCGCGCACAGCCCAGGTGCAGCGCACGGTGCGCAATATTCTCGATCCTTACCACCTGCGTTTTTCGCCCGACATGCAGTGGTTCGTCACGGCCGCCAACCGGCTCAATCACGTCGATATCTACCGCTGGGACGGGCGCGACCTCACCCTGGCCAAGCGCATTCCCACCAGCAAGACACCGAGCCACATCTGGATCGACAGCAAGAGCACGACCGCCTACGTGACCATGCAGGACAGCAATGAGCTGGTGGCTTTCGACCTGGTCCAGCAAGTGATCAGGTGGCGCGTCAAAACGGGTTCCCTGCCTGCCGACGTCTTCGGCACGCCCGACGACCGGTTCCTGCTCGTCGGCCTGACCGGCGGGGAGGGCGTGGAGGTTTATGACCTGGCCATGCCGGTGCCGGCCCTGGTGCAGATGATCCCCACCGGCAAGGGCGCGCACGCCTTCCGCGCTGTGGGTGACCGCCGCCACGTGCTGGTGAGCAACCGCGTGGCCAACACCATCAGCAAGATCGACTACAAGACCATGACGGTGGTGGATGAGTACCCCGGCCCCGGTGGACCGGACTGCATGGATCTCACGGCCGACGGCCGCTATATCCTGCTGGCCTCGCGCTGGGCAGGCAAGCTCAGCGTCATCGACACCACCACGCGGCAGGTGGTGCGGCAGGTGCGCGTAGGCAAGTCGCCGCACGGCGTCTGGACGCTGGACCATGCGCCGCGCCAGTAGCCACCTCCTCGCCCTGGCGCTGGCCCTGCTGGCTGCGGCGCTGCCGGTGACCGCCGACAGCTCGCGGGCTGACAACTGCAGCCAGCCCCTCTACCTGACGTTTGACACGGGCCACATGGGCGTGGCGCCTCTGATTGCCGATGTGTTGCGTCGCCAGCAGGTACGCGCCACCTTCTTCGCGGCCGACGAGCGTACCCAGGTGGGCGATGGCAGCCTGGGCACGCAGTGGGCCGCCTGGTGGCGGGCCCGTGCGCAGGAGGGGCATGAGTTCGCCTCGCACACCCTGGACCACAGCTACTGGCGGGCCGATCTGGCGCAGGCCGACGGCAGCGTCCGTTTCCGTATCCGGGCGTCGGCAGGCGCGCAGGCAGGCAAGGACCAGGTCTGGAGCGCTGCCCAATACTGCGCAGCACTCGATGCCGCCACGGCCCGTTTACAGCAGCATACGGGCCGCACGCCGCTCCCGCTGTTCCGGGCTCCCGGTGGCAAGACGTCGCCGGCCCTGCTGGCCGCGGCTCGGCAGTGTGGTTACCTGCACGTGGGCTGGGCGCCCGCCGGCTTTTTGGGCGACGAACTGCCCAGCGACAAGTACCCGAACGATGCCCTGTTGAAGCGCGCTCTGCGCGATATCCGCTCTGGTGATGTGCTGATGGCCCACCTGGGGATCTGGTCCCGCGTGGACCCGTGGGCGCCGGCGGTGCTGGAGCCGCTGATCGCGGGGCTCAAGCAGCGTGGCTTCTGCTTCCAGACCCTGCGCGAGCATCCGGACTTCAGGGGCTGGATCGCGCAGCGTACGGCGCCCGGGAAATAGTCGGGCATGGACGCGCTGGTCAACGTTTTCGACGATCTGCAGCAATGGCTCTTCATGACGCTGGTGCAGCCCCTGCTGTTCGGCTTGGGCCTGGGTAACCGGCTGGAGGACGCCTACAGCGGCACCGGCTGGCTGCTGGTCGGCCTGCTGCAACTGGTCGTGATCATCGGGGTGCTGGTCCCGCTGCAGCGCTGGCGGCCTGCGGAGCCGGTCACAGACCGCGCGGCCATCCGTGTCGATGTGCTCTACACCCTGATCCATCGCCTGGGCCTGTTCCGGCTGGTGCTCTTCTTCACGCTCACGCCTTGGCTGGACGATCTGTTCGGCATGCTGCGCGTGGCCGGGATGCCGACTTTCCACCTGGACGATCTGTGGCCTGGCGTGACCGATCTGCCGCTGGCCAGCCTGCTGATCTACCTGGTCGCCATGGATTTTTTCGACTACTGGCTGCATCGGGGGCAGCATCACTTTGAGTGGTGGTGGCGTTTGCATGCGCTGCACCATTCGCAGCGCCAGATGACGGCCTGGAGCGACAACCGCAACCACCTGCTGGACGACCTGATCCGTGACCTGGTGCTGGTGACGCTGGCCCAGCTCATCGGCGTGGCGCCCGGCCAGTTCGTGGCCATCGTGGCCATCACCCAGCTCAGCGAAAGCTTCCAGCACGCCAACCTGCGACTGTCCTTTGGCCGCTGGGGTGAGCGGCTATGGGTCAGTCCGCGCTTTCACCGCCTGCACCACAGCATCGGCATCGGCCATGAGACACCTGGCAAGTCCCTCGGCGGTCACAACTTCGGCGTGCTGCTGCCCTGCTGGGACATGCTGTTCCGCACCGCCAACTTCGAGCAGCGCTACGACCCCACCGGCATCCGCGACCAGGTGGAGCAGGGGCGTGATTACGGGCGCGGATTCTGGGCGCAGCAATGGCTGGGACTCAAGCGGCTCGCGGGACGGGCCTGAGTTCGCCTGCGGTTATCCTTGCCGCCATGAGCCTGTTCCTGGATTCCTTCTGGCGCGCACTGGCCAACTGCCTGCAGCCGCGGATCATCGCGCTGTCCCTCCTGCCGCTGTTGCTCATCGGCGCCTGCAGCGCGGGCCTCTTCTGGCTCTACTGGCAGGATGCGCTGGACGGTCTGCAGGCCTGGCTGTCGGACGGACTGCTGATGGACGGCCTGTCCCGCTGGCTCGACAGCGTGGCCATGGGCCATTTGCGCAGGGTGCTCGCCCCGCTGCTGCTCATCGTGCTGGTGCTGCCACTGGTGATCGTGCTGTCCCTGCTGGCGGTGGCCTGGCTGGCCACGCCGGCCATCGTCAGGCTGGTGGCCGAGCGTCGCTTCGGTGCCCTCGCGCAACGCCATGGCGGCACCTTCGCTGGCAGCCTGCTGCAGGGGCTGGGCTCGGCCCTGCTGGCCTTGCTGGCCCTGGTGGTGACGCTGCCGCTGTGGCTGATTCCCCCACTGGTGATCATCTTGCCGCCTCTGATCTGGGGCTGGCTGACCTCGCGCGTGATGGTTTACGACGCGCTGGCCCAGCATGCCACCCAGGAAGAGCGCGAGGAGCTGATGCGTCGCCATCGCTACTGGCTGCTGGGCATCGGCGTGCTCAGCGGCTACATGGGGGCGGCGCCGGGCCTGATCTGGGCCATCGGAGCCATGGCGGTGGTGCTCGCGCCGCTGCTGGTCCCGCTGGCCATCTGGACCTACACCTTCATCTTCATCTTTGCCGCGCTCTGGTTCACCCACTACAGCCTGGCGGCGCTGGCCGCGCTGCGCGCTGAGCCCTTGCCGGCAGCCGGCCATCCACCGCGCCTGCAGCACGCCAGCACTTCGACCGAACCCCATGTCTGATGCAACCATCTCCTTCGGCCTGATCATCATCGGCGACGAAATCCTGTCGGGAAAACGCTCCGACAAGCATCTGCCCAAGGTCATTGAACTGCTGGGCGCGCGCGGCCTGCAGCTCGCCTATGCCGATTACGTGGGTGACGATCCGGATCGCATCACGGCCACCCTGGCGCGTGCCTTCGCCTGCGGTGACATCGTGTTTTCCTGCGGCGGCATCGGCGCCACGCCGGATGACCACACGCGCCAGTGTGCGGCGCGCGCCCTGGGCGTCGAGCTCGCGCTGCACCCGCAGGCCGAACTGCTGATCCGCGAGCGCATGCAGGATGTGGCGCGCGAGCAGGGGCTGAGTTATGAGCCGGATCGACCGGACAATGTGCACCGGCTCAATATGGGGGTCTTTCCCGTGGGCGCGCAGATCATTCCCAACCCCTATAACAAGATTCCGGGTTTCAGTTGCGCCCCCCTCTCGGGTCGAGGCGCTGTTCATTTCGTCCCAGGCTTTCCGGTCATGGCCTGGCCCATGATCGAGTGGGTGCTGGACACCCAGTACGCCGGGCTGTTCCGCCGCCATGCCTGGTGCGAACAGTCCG
This sequence comes from Hylemonella sp., assembly GCA_030695415.1. Classification (GTDB taxonomy): domain Bacteria; phylum Pseudomonadota; class Gammaproteobacteria; order Burkholderiales; family Burkholderiaceae_C; genus Hylemonella. Next base: position 29,224 of record JAUYQZ010000001.1, on the reverse strand, counting down.
TCATCGTCTATGGGGCCATGGAGGCGACGTTGACGCCCTTGATGGAGACCATCGAGGCACGGCATGCCGATGTCAAGGTCTTTAGCCTGCCCAGCGTCGATCATCCGCAGCATGGGCGGCACATCGAACTGGGGGTCAAGGGTGGCCCTGACTTGGTCCCGCGGGCTTATGCGGAGCTGCTTGAAGGGCTGAGCCGCTTGGGCGCCAAGACGGGCCCTGAATTGGTGCGTAAAAGTTGATGTTCTAATTTGGTGCGTTTTAATGGCACCAAATTGGGTTATTCGCGTGAAAGTTTTCTGCTCCGGCTCCTATCCCTTGTCCTGTAGGGTCAGAAACTCAAGGCAAAATACAAAAGTCGACGCGAGCCGGCGCAAGTCGGATTGGCATAGAAACTGCATCCATGTGCCTGCGTAACATTTAAACAACCTTCCAACCAGGAGTACCAGATGGCCAAGACCGTCGCAGACGTGATGAAGATGGTGAAGGAAAACGAGGTCAAGTTCGTTGACTTCCGCTTCACCGACACCCGTGGCAAGGAACAGCACGTGACCGTGCCGGTTTCCCACTTTGACGAAGACAAGTTCAGTTCGGGCCACGCTTTCGACGGTTCGTCCATCGCCGGCTGGAAGGGCATCGAGGCTTCGGACATGCAGCTCATGCCCGACCCGAACACCGCCAACATCGACCCCTTCTTTGAAGAGACCACGATGTTCCTGCAGTGCGACGTGGTTGAGCCCAGCGACGGCAAGTCCTACGACCGCGATCCGCGCTCCATCGCCAAGCGCGCCGAAGCCTTCTTGAAGGCTTCCGGCATTGGTGACACCGCCTACTTTGGTCCTGAACCCGAATTCTTCATCTTCGACGGCGTACGTTGGTCCAACGAACCCGGCAACGTGATGTTCGCCATCGACGAGTACGAGGCCCCCTGGAACAGCGGCAAGCAGCTCGAAGGCGGCAACCGTGGCCATCGTCCCACCACCAAGGGCGGCTACTTCCCGGTGCCCCCGGTCGACAGCACGCAGGATATGCGCGCCGAAATGGCCCTGATCCTCGAGTCCCTGGGCATTCCGGTCGAAGTGTTCCACCACGAAGTGGCTGGCGCCGGCCAGAACGAGATCGGCACCCGGTTCAGCACCCTGGTGCAGCGCGCCGACTGGACCCAGGTCCTGAAGTACGTGGTCTGGAACGTGGCCAACGCCTACGGCAAGACCGCCACCTTCATGCCCAAGCCCTACGCCGGCGACAACGGCTCCGGCATGCACGTGCACCAGTCCATCTGGAAGGACGGCAAGAACCTGTTCGCCGGTGACGGCTATGCCGGCCTGAGCGATTTCGCCCTGTACTACATCGGCGGCATCATCAAGCACGCCCGCGCGCTGAACGCCATCACCAACCCCGGCACCAACAGCTACAAACGCCTGGTGCCCGGCTTCGAAGCTCCGGTGAAACTGGCTTACAGCTCGCGCAACCGTTCCGCGTCGATCCGCATCCCCTTCGTGGCCAACCCCAAGGGTCGCCGCATCGAGGCACGCTTCCCGGATCCGTCGGCCAACCCCTACCTGTGCTTCTCCGCCCTGATGATGGCCGGTCTGGACGGCGTGGAGAACAAGATCCACCCGGGCGAAGCCGCCACCAAGGACCTGTACCACCTGCCCCCGGAAGAGGACAAGCTGGTGCCGACCGTCTGCCACAGCCTGGACCAGGCCCTGGACTACCTGGACAAGGACCGCGCCTTCCTGACCAAGGGCGGCGTGTTCACCGACTCCATGCTGGATGCCTACATCGAGCTGAAGATGGGCGAAGTGACGCGCTTTCGCATGGCGCCGCACCCGGTCGAGTACGACATGTACTACTCCCTGTAAGGGGCGACCTCAGGCTGTGATTCGTTACAGCCTGTCGCAAAAAAAGGACGGCTCAGGCCGTCCTTTTTGTTTTCCGTGAACTTTCGGGGTTTGATTTGTCAAAGGAATAGTCGATACTCTCAGACCACCCCTGCATTTCCGATGCGCGGAGAACCCTATGAAGAAGCCTTTATTCATGTCGTTGACAGCTACGCTTTTCGTAGCGGGCCTGGCCGTGGCCGATCTGGCCCAGGCCCAGGGCCGCATCTACCGTTGCGGCAATGAATACACCAATACCGTCCAGCCCGGCCAGAAGGGCTGCAAATTGCTTGAAGGCGGTAACGTGACGGTGGTGCAGCGCCCGCGTGTGGCCGAACCGGTTCGCCTGGCCTCGGCCACCCAGACGGGTTCACGCGTCGATGGCGAGCAGCAGCGCCAGCGTGATGCCGACGCCCGCCAGATCCTGGAAGCCGAGTTGCGCAAGGCCGAGGCCCGCCGGGCCGATCTGATGACCGAATACAACAACGGGGAGCCGGAAAAAATGGGCCCCGAGTTTCGCAACCACCAGAAGTACCTGGACCGCGTGACCGAGCTCAAGGCGGGAATCGAGCGCAATGAAAGTGATCTGGCCGGCCTGCGCCGCGAGCTTGATCGCCTTCCTGAGTCAAAATAGCCGGCTTGAACCTGTCACCCACTTCCCCCAGCCGCTTTCAGCCCTTCGATCTTCTGGCCACGCTCGTTGCCGTCGTGCACGGGGACGGGGCGGTGGTCTACGCCAATTCCGCCCTCGAGGATGCGCTGGGCATGTCACGGCGCAGCATCGAGGGCTCGGACCTGGCCGAGCACTGTACCGAGCCCCAGGTGCTGGCTTCTGCCCTGAGCGGCCTGCGTGAGAATGATTTCGCCGCCCTGCGCTACGACGCCTGGCTCAAGCGCACCGGGCGCGAGCCCTTGCCGGTGCATGTGATCCTGACGCAGACCGACCAGCCGGGCGACATCCTGATCGAAATGCTGCCGCTGGAGCAGCAGGCCCGACAGGAACGCGAGGAGCGCCTGCTGGACCAGGCCCAGGCGAACAAGGAGCTGATCCGCAACCTGGCGCACGAGATCAAGAACCCGCTGGGTGGCATCCGTGGCGCGGCCCAGTTGCTGGAGATGGAGATCGACAGCCAGCTGACGGAGTACACGCGCGTCATCATCCACGAGGCCGACCGCCTGCAGACCCTGGTGGACCGCCTGCTGGCGCCGCACCGCCGCCCGCATGTGGTGGGCGACGTCAATATGCACGAGGTCTGCGAACGCGTTCGCTCGCTGATCCTGGCCGAGTTCCCCAGGGGATTGCGCGTGGTGCGTGACTACGACATCTCCATTCCCGAGTTTCGCGGCGATCGCGAGCAGTTGATCCAGGCTGTGCTCAACATCGCGCACAACGCCTGCCAGGCCCTGGCCGAGCGTATCGCCGCTGGCGATGCGCGCCTCACCTTCCGTACCCGGATCGCGCGCCAGATCACTTTCGGTAAACAACGCTACAAGCTGGCACTGGAATTGCATGTCATCGACAACGGGCCCGGCGTGCCGGACTCGATCAAGGACCGCATCTTTTTCCCGCTGGTGTCGGGGCGTGAGGGCGGCTCCGGCCTGGGCTTGACGCTGGCACAGACTTTTGTGCAGCAACACCATGGCTTGGTCGAGTGCGACAGCGAGCCGGGCCGGACCGATTTCAAAATAGTGATACCACTGCCCTGAGAATGGCAGCATGACCTAAGGGTGTAGCCGACATGAAGCCGATCTGGATAGCAGATGATGACCAGTCCATTCGCTTCGTGCTGGAGAAGGCGCTGCAACGCGAGCAGATGCCCACGCGAAGTTTCACCAATCCGCGCGAGGTACTGGCGGCACTGGACGAGGAGGGGGAAGGCCCTCAGGTGCTGGTGAGTGACATCCGCATGCCGGGTGGCTCCGGTCTGGAACTGCTTGAAAAGGTCAAGGCCCGCCACCCGGGGTTGCCCGTCATCATCATGACGGCCTTCTCCGACCTGGACAGCGCGGTCTCGGCCTTCCAGGGCGGCGCTTTCGAATACCTGCCCAAGCCCTTCGACCTGCCCAAGGCCGTGGAGCTCGTCCGTCGTGCGGTCGAGGAGAGCCAGCGTGAGGAAGTGGCGCAGGAGTCCATCGACGAGGCCCCCGAGATGCTGGGCCAGGCGCCGGCCATGCAGGACGTGTTCCGCGCCATCGGCCGCCTCTCACAGAGCAATGTGACCGTGCTCATCACTGGAGAATCCGGTTCGGGCAAGGAGCTGGTGGCGCGTGCGCTGCACAAGCATTCGCCGCGCGCCAACGGGCCTTTCGTCGCGATCAACACCGCGGCCATCCCCAAGGATCTGCTGGAGAGCGAGTTGTTCGGGCACGAACGCGGCGCCTTCACCGGTGCGCAAACCATGCGCCGTGGCCGCTTCGAGCAGGCCGACGGCGGCACGCTCTTCCTGGACGAAATTGGTGACATGCCTTTCGACCTGCAGACACGGCTGCTGCGCGTGCTCTCGGATGGGCATTTCTATCGCGTCGGCGGGCACAGCGCCGTCAAGGCCAATGTGCGCGTGATCGCAGCCACCCACCAGGATCTGGAGCAGCGGGTCAAGGAAGGCGTGTTCCGCGAAGACCTGTTCCACCGTCTCAACGTCATCCGACTGCGCCTGCCGGCCCTGCGGGAGCGGCGCGAAGACGTGCCCATGCTGACGCGCCACTTCCTGCTGCAGAGTGCGCGCCAGCTGGGCGTGGAGCCCAAGCGCATTTCAGATGCGGCGCTGGAACGCCTGGGGCACTTCGGTTTTCCGGGCAATGTGCGCCAGCTCGAGAACATCTGCCACTGGCTCACCGTCATGGCCCCCGCCCAGGTGATCGAGCCCAAGGATCTGCCCCCCGAGATCGGGCCGCTGCCTGCCGACGCGGGTACGGTGGCCACACCAGCTGGCGCGACAACAGGCGCGCGGGAGTCGGTGGCCTCGGCTGTGCCGGCAGCGGGCATGCCGTCTCCGGGTGACTGGGAGAGCGGCCTGCAGGCCGATGCCATGACCCTGCTACTCAGCGGTCGCGTGGATGTCTGGGATGAACTGACCCGCCGCTTCGAGCGAATGCTGATCCTGACGGCGCTGGACAACACGCGTGGCCGACGCATCGAGGCTGCCCACAAGCTGGGCATAGGCCGCAACACCATCACGCGCAAGATCCAGGAACTCGGCCTCGAGTAGATCGGGCGGGGCATGAGCCAAGCTGCGGCGACGCTTGGTAGCGGTTTACATGGCCGTTTGTGCACTTTTGCCCGGAATGTCTTCTGCCGTGCTAACCTCTATCAGAGCCAGGGGGTATAAACAACTGATTCATACAGAAGCAGTCCAACGTGCCGTCAAATACCGTAGTCGACGATGACAGCCTCCTGTTTGCCGATACTGTCCCGGTAGACACCGGGGACGAGCAGTCCTTGGCGCAAGCTGCGCTGGCGCCTTGGAAACTGGCCGTCATTGATGACGACCAGGGTGTCCATGACGTCACGCGCCTGGTGCTCGCCAAGATTCGCTACAAGGATCGGCCGCTTCAGCTTTTTCACGCCACATCAGCAGCCCAGGGGCGGGAGCTTCTGGGCAAAGAACCGGATATCGCCGTGGTCCTGCTGGACGTGGTGATGGAGACCGAGCATGCCGGCCTCGATCTGGTGAAGTTCATTCGCGAGAAGCTCGACAACACCCTTCTGCGGATCATTCTGCGGACCGGGCAGCCCGGCCAGGCACCGGAAGGGCGGGTGATCGTTGACTACGACATCAACGACTACAAGGAAAAATCCGATCTCAGCGCGCAGAAACTGGTGACCTCCGTCACGACCGCACTGCGTGGCTACGACGACTTGCTCAAGATCCAGGCCCTGGCATCGTCGAACGAGAGGCTGGAGACCCAGGTCCAGGAAAGAACGGCTGAGCTATCGGCTTCCAACAAGAAGCTTCAGCGGCACAAGGCGCTGCTCGATGAAGCCCAGAAGATCGCGTCGATCGGAAACTACGAATGGAATCTGGTTGACGGAACCATGGAGTGGTCCGACCAGATCTACCGGATTCTTGGTGTCTCACCGCAAGATGTGGTGCCCAACCTCGAGACGCTGCTGGAAAAGATCCTGGTCGATGACTATTCGCGTGTGAACTCGGCCATCCGCATGGCGCTCACGTCCCACCAGCCCTACAACGTTGAGCACCCGATCCGGCGGGGGGACGGCAGCACCGGTTTCGTCAATCAGCAGGGGGAAGTGCATTACAACGACCACGGAGAACCGGTCAGGCTCGTGGGCGTCATGCAGGACATCACGGAACGGCATCAGGCTGGCGAGTCGATGCGCAAGCTCTCTGCAGCCGTGGAGCAGACGGCTGATTCGGTGATGATCACCGACCGCGAAGGCATCATCGAATACGTGAACGTCGCCTTCACCAAGCTGACCGGGTACGAGAGCGGGGAGGCCTGTGGCCAGACGCCGCGCCTGCTGAAGTCGGACCAACTGCCCGAGATTTTTTACCGGCGTTTGTGGAACGTGGTTCTCAAGGGTGAGGTTTTCAGTGACGTCATCGTCAACAAGCGCAAGGATGGCTCGCTTTACCACGAGGCCCGTACCATCACGCCGCAACGTGACCGACTGGGCAATATCACCCACTTCATTTCCACCGGACGCGACATCAGCGACCAGATCCGCCTGCAGGCGCGGATGCAGCATCTTGCCCACCATGACGGCCTGACGGGCCTGCCCAACCGGATCCTCTTGGCCGACCGTCTGGAGCAGGCCATGACCCGCTCCAAATGGCGTGATCGCCATGTGGCGGTACTGTTCCTGGACATGGACCGGTTCAAGCTCATCAACGACACCCTCGGCCACGCCACGGGGGATCAACTCCTGAAGGCGATGGCCAAGCGTCTGGTGGCTTGTGTGCGCGACGGCGACACGGTCGCGCGTCTGGGTGGCGATGAGTTTTCAATAGTGCTCAACGATGTCGCCACGCGTGAAGACGTGATACTGCGGGCCCAGAAGGTGCTTGAGGACGTGAAAGCCCCCTTCCTGATCGAGGGGCGTGAACTGTTCGTGACCACCAGCATGGGCATCAGCATGTACCCGCAGGATGGTGACAACAGCCAGGTGCTTCTCAAACGCGCCGACGTGGCGATGTACAACGCCAAAGCCGGCGGGAAGAACAATTTCCAGTTTTATACCGACCGCGATGAAGCGCGCGAACTCGCGCGTCTGGGTCTTGAAACCGGTCTGCGGCGCGCTCTGGAGCGCAAGGAGTTCTTCCTCGTCTACCAGCCCCTGGTGGAGACGGTGAGCAGGAAGATCATCGGCATGGAGACGCTCCTGCGATGGCAGCGTCCGGAGGGCGAGATCGTCCCGCCGACCGAGTTCATCGGCTTGCTGGAGGAAACGGGGATGATCCTGCCGGTCGGCGACTGGGTCCTGAAGACGGCTTGTGCGCAGGCCCAGGCCCTGCGCGTCGCTGGCTTGCCGTCCATGCGGGTGGCCGTCAATATCTCTCCGCTCCAGTTCCGGCAGCCAGGTTTCGCGCAGCGGGTGCGGGAGGTGCTGCAGCAGACCGGCCTGGCGCCCGAGTTGCTCGACCTGGAGATCACGGAAGGGGTTCTGGTCGATGACGTGTCCGCCGTGACGCAGATTCTGGAGGACCTGAACGCGGCGGGTGTTCGTCTGTCGATTGACGACTTTGGCACCGGTTACTCGTCCATGCATTACCTGCGGCGCCTGCCTTTTGACACCATCAAGATTGACAAGTCATTCATCGATGACCTGCCGGACAGCAAGGATGCGGGTGCCATCGTGACCGCCATCATCACACTGGCGCATTCGATGGAACTGGAAGTGATTGCCGAGGGGGTGGAAACCCCCGCGCAGCTTGAGTTTGTTCGTGCCTTGGGATGTCATGCGACTCAGGGTTATCTCTTCAGTAAACCGGTTTCGTTTGAGGAAATCGGTGTCTTGCTCGGCCGGGGAGGCTTTGCACAGCCATCTGCCTGACCATGTCAGGGAGTCAGTTGAACGCCCGTGGGCGCAGACGGCTTGTGTGCGTTTTTGAGTTTGGAAATGTGGTGACAGTGTCCAAATCCCGGGATAAGTGAGCGAATGAAATTTTCCATACGGGCCCGACTTCCCGCCCTGAATATGAAGACGAAAACCGCACTGGCCGTCACGCTGGTGTTTCTGGTGTTCGTCGAGGCGCTGGCTGTGATCAGCTTGCGCTATTTTGAAGACCGCTTCGAGGAGACGGTCTACAAGCAGCAGATGGCGTTGGTAAGCTCGGTCGCCCAATCGGCCGATACCAAGCTGACAATGGCGCGCGAGGCCCTGGCCGCGCTGGCGCGTGATATCTCCCCCGAGTTGTTGCGCGATCCGGACAAGGCGCAGGCCTTCCTCGACCGGCAGCGCCCCTTGCTCAGCATTTTTGACAATGGCCTGTATCTCATCCTGGAAAATGGCCGTGTCCTTGCCGAGGCACCATTCATTGCGGGCGGACGTGGCCGTGATGTTTCGAAGGTGGATGTTTTCAAGGGTGTGAGCACCACCCGGGAGCCCTATATTTCCCGGCCCTTCGTCTCGGTGCGGGCCCAGGGGCGGCCGGTGATCAGCATTGGAATCCCCCTGTTCGCCAGCAATGGAGAAATGATCGGTCGCTTCCACGGCAGCGTTGAACTGATGGGCAAGAACTTCCTGGCGGATCTGATCGACACCAAGGTCGGCGAGACCGGTTACCTCTTTCTGTCCACCGTGGACCGAACCATGATCCTGCATCCCAACCGCAGCAGGATCATGAGCCAGGGGCCACCGGCGGGGCAGAACCAGGTGTACGACCGCTCCCTGCAGGAGTTGGAGGGCAGCGGGCGCACCGTAACCAGCCTGGGGGTGAGGATGCTGGTCAGTTTCCAGCGCATTCCGAGCACCAACTGGGTGCTGGGGGTGAATTACCCGGAGGCGGAGGCATTTGCGCCGTTCTATGAAGCCAGGCGCACCTTCATCTGGTTGCTCACCGGGGGTACGGTCGCCGTGCTGGGTGTGGTCTGGCTGCTGATGCGGCGCCTGACCAGGCCATTGGAGTCGATGACCGCTCACGTTGCCAGCCTGTCCGGCAAGCAGGGGGAGGCGCGATTTCTGCATTCGGGCGCGCGTGACGAGATCGGCGTTCTCAGCCAGGCCTTCGATCGGATGCTGGGGCAGCTTGATGCCAAGGAGCAGAATCTGCGCGAGGTCAACACTACGCTCGAAGAGAGAGTCAGTCGGCGCACTTCGGAACTGGAGGCAGCCAATGACGATCTCAAACGGACCATCGATGTGTTGCACCGTACCCAGGACCATCTGGTCCAGGCAGAAAAGATGTCCGCGCTCGGGGGCCTGGTGGCTGGCGTGGCGCACGAGATCAACACCCCGCTGGGCATAGGCGTCACCGCGGCGTCCCATCTGGAATTGACAGTCAAGGCCCTCGCTGAGCGTTACCAGTCTGGCGCCATGTCGCGCGACGATCTGACCAGTTTCATGGCCGCCGCTTCAGAGTCCACCGCCATGGTGCTGTCCAACCTGCAGCGGGCGGCCGAGCTCATCCGCAGTTTCAAGCAGGTTGCCGTGGATCAGAGCGGTGGACACCGGCGCCAGTTCTATCTCAAAGAGTACCTGCAGGAAGTGCTGCGCAGTCTGAGTCCGCAACTCAGCCACACCCGGCATCAGATCAGCCTGTCTTGCCCGGACGAACTGCAACTCTACGGCGACCCCGGTGCCATCTCCCAGATCATTACCAACCTGGTGATGAACTCGCTGATCCATGGATTTGAAGGCGTGGAGGCCGGCCACATGGCCATCGAAGTCAGCGGGGAACCCGGTGGGCTGCTGCTGCGCTACAAGGATGACGGCCGGGGCATTGCTGAGGAGCACCTGGCGCATATCTTCGAGCCGTTTTTCACAACCAGGCGCGGCCAGGGCGGCAGCGGCCTGGGGCTGCACGTGATCTACAACATCATCACCCAGGGCATGGCTGGCAGCATCCAGTGCACGAGCACGCCGGGGCAGGGCGTGGTCTTCGATATTCACATTCCGCATGCGGCGGTGACGCTTGCCGGCGCATCACCGACAGAGCCCGCTTGAGCGGACTCAGTGCGGGAGATCGAGGGCAACCGTGACGGGCGCGTGATCGCTGGGGCGTTCGTTCTTTCGGGGTGCCTTGTCGATGCTGCATGCGCTCACCGATGGCTTGAGCGCGTCGCTCACAAGGATGTGGTCGATGCGCAGGCCGCGGTTGCGGCGAAAGGCAAAGTCCCGGTAATCCCACCACGAATAGCTTTTCTCGGGCTGTGGAAACAGACGCAGACTGTCATGCAGACCCAGCGCGGTGAGCGCGCGCAGGTGGGCGCGCTCCTCCTCGGTGCAGTGGATGCTGTCCTTCAGGCCCACCGGGTCCCAGACATCGGCGTCGTCGAAAGTGATGTTGTAGTCGCCCATGAGGACCAGCTTCGGGGATGCGAGCAATTCAGTCGCCACCCAGCCATGCAGCGCCTTGAGCCAGCGCATCTTGTAGGCGAACTTGTCCGACCCCGGCTCCTGGCCATTGGGGAAATAGGCGCCGATCACACGCACGCCGTTCACCGTGGCGCTGATCACGCGTGCCATCTCGTCCTCGAAACCCGGGATGTTCCGGACCACAGCGCTCATGGGTGAGCGGGTGAGCAGGGCGACGCCGTTGTAGGTCTTCTGGCCGAAACACTCGGCCTGGTAGCCAGCGGCCGTGAAGGCGTCGTGAGGAAACTTCTCGTCGGTGAGCTTGAGCTCCTGCAACGCCAGCACATCCACCGGGTTGGCGGCCAGCCAGTCCAGCACCTGCGGCAGGCGCACGGTGAGCGAGTTGACGTTCCAGGTGGCGAGCTTCATCGCAAGGGCGTCAGATGTGCAACATCGCGAGACCGCCAACCAGTACGCCGATGGCTCCCGCGACAAACATGGCGTACTCCAGCCACTTCTTGCGTGTCAGCAGGGCGATGGCGGCCAGCGCAATACAGACCTGCAGCACCGTGGTGGCCTGGGCCCAGCGGTGGTGCAGGTGCATCTGCTCGTCACTCTTCTTGTTCCATTGGGTCGAATCGGCTTCCAGCTTCTCGGCCTCGGTCTTGATCTCGCCCTTTTCCTTCTCGTAGCGGTCGATCTTGGCCTGGTACTTGTCCTTCTCTTCCTTGTTCGGCGTCAGATCGCGCGAGACCTCGGCCAGGGACTGCTTGGTGCTCTTGGCCTGGAAGTAGTTCCACTGGTTGGAGGCGGCCGTCTTGCTGATGGCGGCCTCGTTCTTGTACATGCCGGCATTGGCCTGGGTGGCGCCGCCCATGTAGGCGAAGATGGCCCCCACCGTGGCGATGATGGCCGTGAACATGGCGATCTGGTTGGTCATGCCGCTACCGTGCTCGCCATGGCCACCGCTTTGCTGTGCGTGCTCAAGCTCGTGGTCGTGCGGGCCGTGCACGTGAAAACCGCCTCCGGACATATCAGACTCCTCGTGTATTCGTGTAAGTGACAAAACTGAATTTCAGACCGGTGGAGGATACATGCTGTTCGCGCTGCGTCTCCGTCCAGCCGGGGCCGAATTGTGGCGCAAAGGCATCCCCCTCGAAGGTGGCCTCGATCTCGGTCACCACGGCGCTGCTGGCCAGCGGCAGGGCCTGGGCGTAGATGTCGGCCCCGCCGATGACCCAGGCGTCGCTCACGGCGCCGCACAGGGCCATGGCCTCGGGCAGCGAGTGCGCCACGTGCGCGCCCGCTGCTGTCCAGCCTGGCTGGCGTGTGACCACCACGTTGGTGCGGCCGGGCAGCGGGCGAAAGCGCGCCGGGATCGATTCCCAGGTCTTGCGGCCCATGATGACCGGACTGCCCAGCGTCACGCGCTTGAAGTGGGCCAGGTCTTCGGGCAGATGCCAGGGCATCACGCCGTCCTTGCCGATGGCGCCATTGGCGGCGCGCGCGAAGATGAGATGCAGTTTCATACGGTCGTTCTCCGGCTGCGTGGCGGCAGCAACACGGCGGCAATCGCGGCCATCACGAACACGATGGCCAGGTAGTCCTGCCAGTGCGGCCATTCACCCACAATGACCGTGGCGCTCAGGGTTCCGATCAGCGGGATGGCCATGATGCTCATGGCGCTGGTGGACGGCGGCAGGTGCCGCGCCAGGCCAGCCCACAAGGTCTGGGCGAAACCGTAGTTGATGAAGGCGCCGTAGGCTAGGCTGGCCCACATGGGGCCGGTGAATTGCCAGCTGGGCCAGGGTTCGCTGGCCAGGGCGATGCCCCAGAGGCAGGCGCTGGCCAGGATCATGGTCCAGATGGTGAGCGTCTCCACCGGCAGGGTCAGCGTGGCGCGGCGCATCAGCAGCGTGCCGATGGCCCAGCAGACGGCGGCGATTTCCATCCAGACGATGCCCAGCGGCCGGCCGCTGAGCGCGGTGAACTCGCTGGAGGTCAGCAGGGCGATGGCAATGCCCACGGCCACGGCTGCCACCGCCACCCGACGCGTGAGTTTCTCGCCCAGAAAAAGCACGCTGATCAGCACGGTCCAGATCGGCATGGTGAAGCCCAGGATGGCCGCACGCCCGGAGGCCAGTTCCTTCACGCCCAGGATGGACACCGTGTGCCAGCCCAGCATATTGGGCGCGCCGATGGCGAGCACCGAGCGCCACTCGGCACCACGCGGCAGCATGCGCAGGCCCTGGGCCCGGTACCAGGTGTAGAGAAAGATCGCGCCGGCCGTCATGGTCAGCGCGCGGAAGTACATGGGCGAGAGTTCTCGCAGAGAGAACTTCATCATCGGCCAGTTGATGCCCCACATCAGCGTGAGGGCGATCAGGGCCAGGAGCTGGCGTTGATTGATCACACCGCCACCGGCGCCTTGATGGCCGGGTGGCACTGGTAGTCCAGCACTTCGAAATCCTCGAACTGGTAGTCGAAGATCGAGTCCGGGCGGCGCTTGATGTTCAGGGTGGGGTAGGGGTGGGGCGTGCGGCTCAGTTGCAGTTCCACCTGCTCGTGGTGGTTGCTGTAGATGTGGCAGTCGCCGCCGGTCCAGATGAAGTCGCCCACCGCCAGGTCACACTGCTGCGCAAGCATGTGCGTGAGCAGGGCGTAGCTGGCGATGTTGAAGGGCACGCCCAGGAAGATGTCGGCGCTGCGCTGGTAGAGCTGGCAGCTGAGCTTGCCCTCAGCGACGTAGAACTGGAAGAAGGCGTGGCAGGGCATCAGCGCCATCTTGTTGAGCTCGGCCACATTCCAGGCGCTGACGATGATGCGGCGCGAGTCCGGGTTGCTCTTGAGCGTCTTGACGACCTCGGCGATCTGGTCGATATGGCCGCCGTCGGGCGTGGGCCAGCTGCGCCACTGCACGCCGTAGACCGGGCCCAGGTCGCCGTCGGGGCGGGCCCACTCGTCCCAGATGGAGACGCCGCGTTCCTTGAGCCAGTTGTTGTTGCTCGAGCCCGTGAGGAACCACAGCAGTTCCTGGATGATGGAGCGCAGGTGCACCTTCTTGGTGGTGACCAGCGGAAAGCCCTCATTGAGGTCGAAGCGCATCTGGTGGCCGAACACGCTGCGCGTGCCGGTGCCGGTGCGGTCGGTCTTGGTCACGCCGGTCGTGTAGACGTGGCGCATGAAGTCTTCGTACTGGGAACGGACAGGGCGGGAGGTCATGGCCCCGATTTTCCTACAAGTCCGGGCCCCTCCCGGCAGGCATTCAGGCGGGTTGGTCCAGCAGGGTCAGCAGACGGTCTCGCCCCGAGAGCACGTGGCGCTCGGCCAGGGTGCGGGCACGCCTGGCTTCGCCCTTGGTGACGGCTTCGAAGATGGCTCGGTGCTCGGCATTGGAGCGGCGCATATTGCCAGGCGCATTGAAATAACGGCGCCGGAACAGATGCAGCTCCTTGACGTGGTCGTCGTAGGCCTGGTGGGCGCGCTGGTTGCCTGAGAGCTGCAGGATCAGGGCGTGAAAGCGCAGATTGTGTTCGTAATAGGCCGTACTCTCGCCGGCCTCGCAGGCGACGTCCATCTGGACCAGCAGCTGTTCCATTTCGGCGCGGTGTGCATCGTCCAGGTGCTCGCAGGCGCGTTCGGCGGCGAAACCGAAGATCAGCGCGCGCAGCTCGTAGATCTCCAGCATCTCGCGCACCGAGATCTGGCGCACGAAAACGCCGCGGTTGGGCACGGCCGTGACCAGACCCAGGCCGGCCAGCATGCGGATGGCTTCCCGGATCGGGCCGCGGCTGGTGCCCATGCGCAAGGCCAGGGCGGCTTCGTTCAGGCGGTCACCGGGCTGGATCTCGCCGCTGTAGATCAGGCGCTTGAGTTCTTCCGCGATGGCTGGGGAGAGGCCCTGCTCGGATTTTTCTTTGACGGAGTCCATGGGGCAGATCGGGCTTGGCGTCTTCTAAGTCGCTGAATCGTAGCATCCGCTGTGGTTTGGGGATTGGGGAAAACCATTAAAAGTGTCATCGATTCACGCCAAAGTGTTGACACTTTAGGGGGTGGGCGGGACACTTCGTCCCAGTTTGACTCGCTGAACGCTTTCCCATGCCCCATCTCCCCGCTTCCTCTGCTCTCGCGCGTTTTCGCGTGATCGACCTGACCCAGGTCCGCGCCGGGCCGACCTGCTGCCGCCAGCTCGCCGACTGGGGCGCCGACGTCATCCAGGTCCAGATGCCCGATCACATGCGCGGCGACGACACCCTGGGTGGCCAGGACGGCTCCGACTACCAGTACACGCACCGCAACAAGCGCTCCATCACGCTCAACCTCAAGGAAGCCGAGGGCATCGCCGTGCTCAAGCGCCTGATCGGCACCGCCGACGTGGTGGTGGAAAACTTTCGCCCTGACGTGAAGTTCCGCCTGGGCATCGACTACGAGACGCTGGCCAAAGAGCACCCGCGCCTGGTCTACGCCAGCATCTCGGGTTTCGGACAGACCGGCCCGCTGGCCCAGCGCCCGGGCTTTGACCAGATCGCCCAGGGCATGAGCGGCCTGATGTCGGTCACCGGCACGCCGGGCGACGGCCCCATGCGCGTGGGCATCCCGATCGCCGACCTGTGCGCCGGCATCTTTGCGGCCCAGGGCATCCTGGTGGCGCTGCTGGAGCGCGAGGCCTCGGGCAAGGGGCAGTTCCTGCACACCTCGCTGCTGGAGTCCATGGTCTACATGATGGACTTCCAGACCTCGCGCGTGCTGATCGACGGCGAGGTGCCCACACAGGCCGGCAACTACCACCCCACCAGCATCCCCACCGGCGTCTACAAGGCGCGCGACGGCTGGATGAACATCGCCGTCTTCGGCTCCAAGATCTGGGAACGCTTCTGCGACATCCTGGGCGCGCCCGAGTGGGTGACGGATGCGCGCTACCACGACAAGATGGGCCGTTCGGTCAACCGCGACTCGCTCAACGAAGAGATCAACCGCCGCCTGGCCGCGCAGGACCGTGCCTACTGGGTTGAACGCTTCAACGAAGGCGGCGTGGCCTGCGGCCTGATCAACAACGTGCAGGAAGTGTTCGAGGAGCCGCAGGTCCAGCACCTCGGCATGGTCAAGAACGTGGTCTCGGCCCACCACGGTCCGCAGCGCCTGGTGGGTCAGCCGGTGCAACTGGAGCGCACGCCCAGCACCATCGCGCGCGCCGCGCCCAAGCGCGGCGAGCACAGCGCCGAGATCCTGCATGAACTCGGCCTGGCCGATGATGAAATGAAGCGCCTGAAGGCACAAGGAGTTTACTGAGATGGCAGAGATCACCTACGCTTCCCCCACCGAGCGGGTGCAGAGCTGGATGGACGAGGATGGCAGCACCCTGCACATCCGTTTCAACAACCCCGAGCGGCACAACGCGCTCTCGGTCGACATGTGGGAGGCCGTGCCGCCCCTGCTGGCCCAGGCCGAAGCGGACGAGCGCGTGCGCCTGGTGGTGTTCAGCGGTGCGGGCGAGAAGGCCTTTGTGTCCGGCGCCGACATCACCCAGTTCGAAGACATGCGCGCCGCGCGAGAGGCCGTGGCCCGCTATGAAGTGATGGCGGAAGAGGCGCTGATGGGCATCTACAACTGCAGCTTGCCCACCCTGGCCTGCATCCGCGGGTATTGCATCGGTGGCGGGGTCAACGTGGCCATGAGCTGCGACATCCGCATCGCCAGCAGCGACGCCGTCTTCTCCATCCCGGCCGCGCGCCTGGGCCTGGGCTACCGCTACTCGGCCCTGAAGAACCTGGTGGACCTGGTCGGCCCCGGCGTGGCCAAGGACCTGTTTTTCACGGCACGCCGCATCAGCGCAGCGGAAGCCAAGGAGGTGGGCCTGATCTCGCGCGTCTGTGCGCCGGACCAGTTGCCCGCGCTGCTGGCCGAATACACCCAGGCCCTCGCCGCCAACGCCCCGCTGACGGTGCGCGCCGGCAAGGCCATCATGGCCGAGATCCTCAAGCCCTCGCCCGAGGTGGATTTCGACAAATGCCGCGCGCTGATCCAGGGCTGCTTCCAGAGCGAGGACTATGCCGAGGGCCGCAAGGCCTTCATGGAAAAGCGTAAGCCCGTGTTTCGCGGCAAGTGACACAAGGAAGGACAAGGACATGAAATCCTACTGGGCCAGGATCAGCGGCGGCAAGATCGAGGTGGAACTGCGCGACATCCCCCGTCCCGAAGCCGGGCCGGGCCAGCTGCTGGTGCGCGTGCGTGCCGCGGGTCTGAACCGCGGCGAGTTCATCGTCGGCCACAGTCTGCAGACTGAAGGCAGCGCCAAGCCTGCCGGCATGGAAGCGGCGGGCGAGGTGCTGGCCTCCGGCGCCGGCGTCACGGGCTTCAAACCGGGCGACGCCGTCATGGGCCGGTGTTCAGGTGGTTTTGCCGAGTACGTGCTGATGGACCAGCGCGAGGCCATGCCCAAGCCCGATCGCCTGAGCTGGGAGCAGGCCTCGGCCGTGCCCCTGACCGGCCTGGTGGTGCACGACATGCTGGTGCTGCAGGGCCATCTCCAGGCCGGCCAGTGGCTGCTGATCCCGGGCGTGTCCTCCGGCCTGGGCGTGACCGCGCTGACCATGGCCAAGGCCCTGGGCGCCAAGGTGATCGGCACCTCGGGCTCGCAGGCCAAGCTCGACCACTTGAATTCCCTGGGTCTGGATCTCGGCATCTGTACACGCGCGCCCGATTTCCATGAGGCCGTCATGCAGGCCACGGGTGGCAAGGGCGTGAACCTGGTGGTCAACGCCGTGGGCGGCACGATGTTCGCCGAGAGCCTGCGTTGCCTGGGCTTCCAGGGCCGCCTGGCCGTGGTGGGTTATGTGGACGGCGTGTTGCATGCCGAGATCGACCTCGATGCCCTGCACGCCAAGCGCCTCACGCTGTTCGGCGTGTCCAACAAGTTGCGCAACGCGGACCTGAAGGCCGAGGGCGTGCCGCCCTTCAAGGCGCAGATCCTGCCCATGCTGGCCGATGGCCGCATAGTGCCCCTGGTGGACCGGGTGCTGCCCTTCGAACAGCTGGCCCAGGCCAAGGCCGCCATGGAAGCCGCCCAGCACATGGGCAAGATCGTGCTGGCCGGTCTGCCCTGAGGTGCCAGCAGAGTTTCGTACGCCAACCATTCATCACGAGGAGAGACGACATGCAAAAACGCAAACTGTTGCTGACGGCCCTGGCCCTGACTGCCTGCACCCACGCCACACTGGCCCAGGCGCAGGCTTATCCCAACAAGCCCGTGAAGTTGGTGGTGGGATTCGCCCCGGGCGGTGCCGCCGATTTTGTGGCGCGCTCGATCGGGGATGCCCTGGGCCGTGCCCTGGGCCAGCCCATCGTGATCGAGAACAAGGCCGGTGCCGGCTCCAGCATCGCAGCCGATCTGGTGGCCAAGTCGGCGCCCGACGGCTACACCCTGCTGATCGCCAGCCCGAGCTCCATCTCGGTCAACCCCGCGCTCAACCCGAAGCTTCCCTACAAGCCCAGCGAGCTGCAGCCGGTCAGCAAGCTCACCAGCTCGCCGCTGGTGATTGCGGTGAACCCGGCCACGGGCATCAACACGGTCCAGGAGCTGATCGCCCGTGCCAAGAAGGAGCCGGGCAAGCTGAACTTCGCAACCTCCGGCAACGGCTCGGCCCCGCATCTGGGTGCGGCCCTGTTCAGCCAGGTGGCGGGCGTACAGATGCAGCACATTCCTTTCCGTGGCGGCGGCCCGGGCATCCAGTCGGTGATTGCTGGTGATACGCAAGTGACCTTCGGCACACCGCCCTCGGTGCTGCCCCAGATTCAGGCTGGCCGCTTGCGCGGGCTGGGCGTGAGTACGCTGGAGCGCACCCCGCTCTTCCCCGATCTGCCGGGCATGAAGGAGGCCGGCCTGCCGGACTACCTCATCGATTTCTGGTACGGCTTCTTCGTGCCTGCCGCCACGCCCCAGCCCATCGTGCAGAAGCTGTTCGAGGCCACGCAGGAGGCGATGAAACAGCCCGGCGTGAGAGCCGCGCTGGCCCGCGAGGGTACCGAGATCTCGGTGTCCAGGTCGCCCGCTGACTACGCCGCCTTCCTGGCCCAGGACGAGAAGTTCTGGGTAAACCTGGTCAAGAGCGCCGACGTCAAGCTGGAGTGAGGCCGCGCACGTCTGCAGCGGATGGGGCGCTTTGGCTTCATCCCCTGGCACGCGCCACCCTGTTTTCAATGGAAACGGAAGGAAACATCATGAGACCATCTTTGATCCTCCTGGCCGGGCTGCTGGCCCTGGGCGGCGTGTCGTCAGCGTCCGCGCAGGCCACGGCCTATCCGAACAAACCGATCAAGCTGGTGGTCGGTTTTGCGCCCGGCGGCGCCGCCGACTATGTGGCGCGTTCCGTCGGCGAGGCCCTGGGCCGCGCCCTGGGCCAGCCCATCGTGGTCGAGAACAAGGCGGGTGCCGGCTCCAGCATCGCAGCGGATCTGGTGGCCAAGTCGGCCCCGGACGGCTACACGCTGCTGATCGCCAGCCCTGCCGCCATCTCGGTCAACCCCGCGCTCAATCCCAAGCTCAGCTACAAGCCCAGCGACCTGCTGCCCGTGACCAAGCTCACGGCCTCGCCGCTGGTGATTGCGGTCAACCCGAACGCCGGCATCAACTCGGTCAAGGAACTGATTGCCAAGGCCAAGGCCGCCCCCGGTGCGCTGAACGTAGCCACGGCCGGCAACGGCTCGGCGACCCATCTGGGCGCTGCGCAGTTTGCCCAAGTGGCCGGGGTCAAGTTCACCGAGATTCCCTACCGCGGCGGCGGCCCGGCCATGCAGTCACTGATCGCGGGCGATACCCAGATCTACTTCGGCACGCCACCGTCCACCCTGCCGCACATCCAGTCCGGTCGTGTACGTGGCCTGGGGATCAGCGCCACCGAACGCAGCGCCCTGTTCCCGGATCTGCCGGGCATGAAGGACGCCGGATTGCCGGAGTACGAGCTCGACTTCTGGTACGGCTTCTTCGTGCCGGCTGGCACAGCCCCGGCCATCGTGCAGAAGCTCTTCGAGGCCACGAAGGCGGCCATGCAGCAGGAATCGGTGAAGGCCGCGCTGGCGCGTGAAGGCACCGAGGTGTCGGTGTCCCAGTCGCCGGCGGACTATGCGGCCTTCCTGGCCCGGGACGAGAAGTTCTGGGTGAAGCTCGTGAAGGATGCGGGCGTCAAGCTTGATTGATGCCTGTTGGCGTTCTGTCAATGATCCGTTCTGCCTGAGCTTGTCGAAGGCCTTTCCCTTGGCTGGAACTTCTCTTGCGTGGCAAGCCGGGTCTCGGCCCGGCGGCCGAGGTACTTTTCTTTGCTTCGCCAAAGCAAAGTACCCAAAAGAAAGGCGACCCTGGTGTCTGTGACCCCGGCGTTGCCGGGGCACCCTGCGATGCTCGCGTCAGGCGGGAGCCGCGCAAACTCGCTTCGCTCAAACATGCGCGTCTCTTGATCCGCCTGTCGCTGCGCTTCTCGGCACAGACACAAGGGTGGGGGAAACCGAAAACCGAAGACAAATGCGACAAGGGCACGCTATCGCGTGCCCTTGTCGGAGGGGTTAGGCGTCACCATCGCCCTTGACCTCTAGGTTGAGATGAGTGACTGGCGTGAACGGAATTGGATTCTTCTGGACGTCAGTTCCTGAAAAGATCATTAGGCTGGTGTAAGCCCCAAGGATTCTCTCGTGGATGACTTGGAGGTCAGCCATCATGATGGTGCGACCTTCGTCACTATTGCGACGAAAGTTGTGTTGCCTATAGAAAGAGTGATTGAGTCGGTTGCGCTCGGACAGCGCCACAGCAAGCTCAGCTTCAAGCTCCGGTGGAGGTGGCGCAGACTTTCGAAGCGAGGCTAGCAATTGACCAAGCGTCTTGCGATCGATCTCCCCGATGAGCTTCCGCCCCAGTGACTTGCTTCGAATCTTGGCCAACCCATGGAGGTCCACAGCGGCGAAGATCAGTGAGTTGCCCAGCTCAAGTTCCAGAAGCTGGGCGGCCTCGGCTGCTTCTCCGAACTTGGCATATACCTCGTCGAGCGTGGGCATGATTGATCTCTTGACCTGAATTAGGTTCCGCTAGAGCTCACCGCTCCGATTGCAACACGGCTCGCAACTCGGCGAGCACCGTTGCGGAGGTGGCGACGATCTCTTGGCTGACGATGGGTTCGGCACCGTGAATGATCGCGTTTCGGAGCGTTATCAACTCGCGAAGGTGCCCATGCAGAGAACCGTTGATTCGCTCACTTCGGAACAGAATGTCCGCCAAGCGCATGTTTGACATTCTCCTTGGCAGCCTCGCTTGTGCGGAGGCGGTCGCATATGACTGATACGGCTCTCCTGCTTCGGACAGCAGGCCTTCGATCTGGTTGTAGTTCCGGAGGAAGTCCTCGAGGCTTCCACGCGCTTCGCGGTCTCGCGAAGGATCAAGTTCATCTTGGAGGTTCTGGCTCGCCCGTTCGATGCGTTGCGGTGCAATCACATCAAACACGAAGAGCGTGATAGCTGCGAAGGCCACCGCAAACGCAGACTGGCCAACATTGATGAGGATCGTAGTGAGGTCGGTTTGTGGAGAAGTTTCGTGCGAGATGACGAGGTTCGCAAGAAGCAGGGTGAGGGCGACTAGGCCAGTGATGTACACAAGTAGCTTGAAGTAGCGGGTCTTCAGCTCATCGATCGCTTCTTCCAACGTTTCGTCTTCGTTCGCTTCGCGCGTAAGTTCGTTGCGAAAGAAGAGGAAGCCGGTGAGGGTGAGGCCGTAGACTGCGGCGATTACCTGTGCTGTTGTGGAGAAGAGATAGAGAATCTGGTTCTCGTTCAGCGTCAGCCACGGACTAGCGATGCCGAACGCACTTGTGACCACGGAGAGTGCGATGAAGGCTCCTGTGCTGAGAAGGAAGGTCGTGTGTGGCGACAGCGCTCGTCCCATGTGAGCCCTAACGTGATATAGACCGCAAAAGTGCGGAATAACATGGACGGACGTTCATCCTGGCGCCTCCCTTGCTGCAAGCTAAGTGCTTGCTTTGTTTCAAGAATTTGGCTGACTATAGCGTGGCATGGCGCGCATGACAAACCGTGAATCCCGCAGTCCCTGCGTTAGCGGGGACTGCGGGGTTCGGGTATCCGGTTCCCCCCGCCGTGTGCGGAGGCGAGTAGCGCAGGCAGCGGCGGAAAAAGAAGCGCAGATGTTTGAGCCCGTAGGGCGAGTTTCTGCGCTTCCCGCCGATGCCGAGCAACGCAGCGTGCCCGTAGCGCAGCGAAGGGACGACGCACCCGGCTCGCCTTCTCTTTGCTTACTTTCTCTTGGCGAAGCAAGAGAAAGTGAGTCGCCTGCCGGGGCGAGACCCGGCTTGCCACGCAATAAAAAACGCCAGCCTAGGAAGAAGCCTTCGACAAGCTCAGGCCGAACGGGGTCGTGCGTGTGCGACTCATCAGTCAAGAGTCAACCGCGAATCATCCGCCCCGGATTCATCAGATTCAGCGGGTCCAGCGCCTGTTTGATGCTGCGCATCAGCCCCAGGGCCACCGGTGACTTGTGGTCCGGCAGCTTGTCCACCTTGAGGCTGCCGATGCCGTGCTCGGCAGAGATCGAGCCGCGGTAGCGGTCCACTACCTCGTAGACCACGGCATTCATGGGCGCTTCTTCCTCGTTGAGGAAACGCGCCTGATCAGCCCCCTCGGGCGCCTGCACGTTGTAGTGCAGATTGCCGTCACCCAGATGGCCGTAGGTCACCAGGCGTGCGCCCGGGAACTTCTGCAGCAGCAGGGCATTGGTTTCGCGCACGAACTCGGGGATGCGCGAGACGTTGATCGAGATGTCGTGCTTGATGTTCAGGCCTTCCTGCGCCTGGGCCAGCGGGATGCTTTCGCGGATGTGCCACAGCGCCTTGGCCTGGGCCATGCTCTCGGCCACCACGGCGTCGGTGACGCAGCCGGCCTCCATGGCGGCTTCGAGCAGGCGCTCGAACTGTTCGCGGGCATGAACCTCGGACTCGTTGTCCGAGTTCTCCAGCACCACGCACCAGGGCGAGTCCTGCCAGAAGGGCACGCGCTGCTGCGGGAAGTGCTTGACCACCAGACTCAGCGCGAACTGGCCCATGACCTCGAAGCCGGTCAGGCCCGCACTCAGATATTCGTGCGCCAGGCCCAGCAGCTTGACGGCATCTTCCAGCGAGGGCACCGCGGCGTAGGCCGTGAGCTGGGCTTTCGGCATCGGGTAGAGCTTCATGGTGGCGCCGGTGATCACACCCAGCGTGCCCTCGGAACCGATGAAAAGGTGACGCAGGTCGTAGCCCGTGTTGTCCTTGCGCAGCCCCAGCAGGCCGTCCCAGACTTCGCCCTGGGCGGTCACCACCTCCAGGCCCAGGCAGAGTTCGCGTGTATTGCCGTAGCGCACGACCTGCGTGCCGCCGGCATTCGTGCCCAGGTTGCCGCCGATGGTGCAGCTGCCTTCCGAGGCCAGGCTCAGCGGGAACAGGAAGCCGGCCTTCTCGCACTCTTCCTGCAGGCTCTGCAGCACGCAGCCGGCGTCCACTGTGATGGTCAGGTTGCCCGCGTCGAGCTTGCGTACCTTGTTCATGCGCGTCAGGCTGAGCACCACCTGGGTGCCGCTGGCGTCGGGCGTGGAGCCCACCACCATGCCCGTGTTGCCGCCCTGCGGCACCATGGCCACGCGCGCAGCGGCACAGGCCTTGACCACCGCCGCCACCTCGGTGGTGGAGGCGGGGCGCACCACGGCCAGGGCGCGGCCGCGCTCGCGTTTGCGCCAGTCGAGCTCCCAGGCGCTGAGGTCGCCTTCGGTCAATACGTTGGGGGCGCCGACGATCTGGCGCAGCTGGGTGAGCAGTTCGGTGGGGGTCGTCATGGTGTGGCGGTGTCGAGGTTCGGGGCGGCAGCCCGGGCCGCCTTCTGGCGCAGGCGGATGTGCATCACGCAGGCCGCAAACAGGGTCAGGCTCAGCAGGACTTCCAGCGCCGCCAGCCAGGCGCCCGGGGCGGGTTCGGTGGTGGCGCGCACGACGCCTTCGGTGAAGTAGAACCAGAGCAGCAGGCTGAGCCAGCGGTAGGTGTACATGCGGTTCTTCAGCAGACCGGCCAGGGGCAGACACAGCGGCAGCACCTTGAGCGCCAGCCAGGAGCCGCCCGGTCGCAGCGGCGCCAGCCAGAGCTCCCAGGCCAGGCCCAGCACGATGAGCCCGAGCAGGCTGGCCACGGCCAGTTGGCGGCTGAGCCGGACGTGGGAGGGGAGGGCGGAGTCGGTGGCGTGCATGGAGGTGGCATCATAGCGGGATGAGCTTGTCCCTGCGCCTGCAAGAGTTGCTGCACGATCTCTCGCGCTTTCCCTGGAAAACCACCGCCCTGACCCTGCGCGAGCGTTTTCGCGAGGACCGGTTGGGCCTGTCCGCCAGCAGCCTGACCTTCACCACCACCATCGCCCTGGTGCCGCTGTTCACGGTGGCGCTGGCCCTGTTCACGGCCTTCCCCATGTTCGCCAAGTTCCAGGACGTGCTGCAGAAGTGGCTGGTGGAAAGCCTGGTGCCCGACAACATTGCGCGCCAGGTGCTGGGGTATCTGACGCAGTTCGCCGGCAAGGCCAGCCGCCTGGGCTGGGCTGGTCTGACGGTGCTGTTCTTCACGGCCCTGAGCCTGGTCTTCACCATCGACCGCACGCTCAACGCCATCTGGCGCGTGCGCCGCCCGCGCCCGCTGGGCCAACGCGTGCTGGTCTACTGGGCCGCCATCACCCTGGGCCCGCTGCTGCTGGCGGGCAGCCTGACCATCACCTCCTACATCGTCTCGGCCTCGCGCGGCATGACGGGAGGCCTGCCCGGCGGCCTGCGCCTGCTGCTCGATGGGATCGAGTTCCTGATGATCGCCGGCGGCCTGGCGGCCACTTACCACTACGTGCCCCATACGGCCGTCAAATGGGGCCATGCCTGGAGCGGCGGCATCTTTGCCGCCGCCGCCATCGAGCTGGCCAAGAAGCTGCTGACGCTCTACATCGGCATGGTGCCCACCTACTCGGCGGTCTACGGCGCCTTCGCCACCCTGCCCATCCTGCTGATCTGGATCTACGTGGCCTGGGCCATCGTGCTGCTGGGGGCCGTGATCGCGGCCTATCTGCCCAGCCTGCTGGCCGGGGTGTCGCGGCGGGCGGTGGTGCCGGGTTGGCGTTTCCGGCTGTCGCTGGAGCTGTTGCAGGCGCTGGTGAATGCGCGTCGCGGGCTCACGCTGATGCAGGCGGCCGAGCAACTGCACGTCGATCCCTTGCAGCTCGAACCGCTGGTCGAGACCCTGGTGACGCTGGACTGGGTGGGGCGGCTGGTGGACGACGGGCACGATGGCATGCCGCGCCTGGTGCTGCTCGCCGAACCGGCGCGCACACCGCTGGCGCCACTGATGCAGGCCATGCTGCTGCCGTGTGAAGCCAGCACCGAGACCTTCTGGGCCAGCGCCCGCCTGGACGACCTCAAGCTGGCCGACGCGCTATCGAAATAGTAGCAATCCCGGTCAGAACGGGATCTTGCCGGTCCAGATGTCCTTGTACATGACCCAGTCGCCCATGAAGCTGTAGAGCGGGCGCTTGAAGCTGGCCGGCTTGTTCTTCTCGAAGCCGAAATGGCCCAGCCAGGCAAAGCCGTAGCCGCAGAGCAGGCCGTAGAGGAAGTACAGGGGATCGCCGGTCACGAGCAGCAGTGCCAGGCAACTCAGGGCCAGCGTGCTGCCCAGGAAATGCAGGCGGCGGCAGGTGCGGTTGCTGTGCTCGCCGAGGTAGAAAGGGTAGAACTCGGCAAAGCTCGTGAAGGCGCGCGGGTCGTTGGGGGTGGCAGTCTGCATGCGGGTCTCCGGTGTTCTCGTGATGGCGGCAGTGTAGGCCGGCTGGCCGGCTTCGGGCAAGCCCGCAGGCGACAGCGCCGCGGTATAGTGCCGCCGTCACTGCGATGCCACGAAGGAACGCTGCATGTCCGATACCGCGCTGCGTCATCTGCGCATGCTCAGCCGCTACACGGCCTGGGCCAACACCCGCCTGTTCGATGCGCTGGTCGCCTTGCCGCCCGCCGAGAGCACGGCACGGCGCAACCACGGCCAGCACAGCATGGTGGGCATGCTGGCCCACGCCTGGGTGGTGGACAGGATCTGGCAGGCGCACCTGCAGGGCCGTGCGCATGGCTACAGTTCGCGCCAGCCCGAGGCCGAGCCCGCGCTGGCGCAACTGAAGAAGGACCAGGCCGAGCTGGACCGCTGGTACGTCGCCTACGCGGACGGTCTGGATGCAGCCGCAGAGGCGGAAGTGGTGGACTTCCGTTTTGTCGACGGTGGCGCCGGGACCATGCGGCGCGGCGACATGCTGCTGCATGTGATTAATCACAAGACCTACCACCGCGGCTACGTCGCCGACATGCTCTACCAGGCCGGCAGCCGCCCGCCGGTGATGGACCTGCCGGTGTTCTTGCGCGACGTGCCGCAGGTCTGAAAGGAACCCGGTCCATGTTCATCGACCGGTTGTGGCCCACCTAACTGTTCATGGGGCTGGACCGGCACCGCCAGCTGGCATTCACGGCCTGAAGTTCAACACGCCAGGAAATTCCGGATCGCGGCCAGCGTCTCGTCGGGGCTCTCCGTCATCTGGTGGTGGCCCACGGGCAGGCTGAGCACCTCCACCTTTTTGCCGCTCTCCCGTGCTTTGGCGATCAGGCCCTGGGCCGCCTTCGGCATCGTCATCTGGTCCAGGCTGCCCAGCAGGAAGAGCACCGGGCAGGTGATGGCCTGGATCGCCTGTTCCCCGTTGGCGTAGAGATCGCAGGCCTGGAAGCCGCGGTGAAACACGTTCACGGCCCGGTTGCTCGCCAGCACGCGTCGCCCCAGCGCCAGGCTGGCGCCGTAGATCCAGGTGCCCGGGCCCAGGGCCGAGGGCGGGGCGGCCAGCGTGCTGCGCGAGAAGACGTTGATCATCTTCAGCGCTTTCTCGGGTTCGTTCAGCGAAGCGTCCAGCAGCGCCTGCGAGACCTTCATGGGGTAGGCCGTGCCCACCAGAACCAGATGGCTGATGCGCTCCTTCAGTCGTGAGGCGGTTTCCAGAGCGATCAGCGAACCCCAACTGTGGCCGACCAGGGCCGCGCGCTGCACGCCGGCAGCGTCGAGCAGGGCGGCGACGAAGCCGGCCGCCTCTTCCACCGATGCCGGGGCCTCGCCGGCGCTGCGGCAGTGGCCCGGCAGGTCCACGGCCAGCACGTTCCAGCCGTGGTGGGCCAGGTAGCGGCTCTGCAGGATCCAGACGCTGTGGTCATTGAGCACGCCGTGAATCATCACGACGGTGGGCTTGGCCGTATCGAAGGGCTTGCCGCCGGTGTAGCAGTAGGTCTTGGCGCCGTTGACGATCAACTCCATCATGCACCTGCCTTTTCAGCAGCCTTCAAGGCGCGCTTGAGGTCCTCGATCAGATCATCCGGGTCTTCCAGGCCGATGGACAGGCGGATCGTGCCCTGCGAGATGCCGGCGCCCGCCAGCGCCTCGTCGCTCATACGGAAGTGGGTGGTGCTGGCCGGGTGGATCACCAGGCTGCGGCAGTCACCCACATTGGCTAGGTGGCTGAAGAGCTTGAGGGCCTCGACGAAGGCCTTGCCCTGTTCCCGGCTGCCCTTGAGGTCGAAGCTGAACACCGAGCCGGCGCCGCGCGGCAGCAGCTTCTTCGCCAGCGCATGGCTGGGGTGGCTCTCCAGCAGCGGGTGGCCTACCCGCGAGACAAAGGGCTGGCCGGCCAGGAAGGCCACCACCTTCTCGGTGTTGCTCATGTGGCGCGCCATGCGCAGTGGCAGCGTCTCGATGCCCTGCAGGATCAGCCAGGCCGTGTGCGGGCTCATGCAGGCGCCGAAGTCGCGCAGGCCCTCGCGGCGCGCGCGCAGCAGGAAGGCGCCCACGGTCGATTCCTCGCTGAACACCATGTAGTGAAAGACTTCGTAGGGCGCGGTCATCTCGGGGAAGCGCCCCGAGCCTTCCCAGTCGAACTGGCCGCTGTCGACGACCACGCCGCCGATCACCGTGCCATGGCCGCTCAAGAACTTGGTAGCCGAGTGGTACACCAGATCGGCACCATGCTCGAAGGGCTTGAGCAGCCAGGGCGTGGTGAAGGTCGAGTCCACCAGCAGTGGGATGCCGTGCTCGTGCGCGATGGCGCCCACCGTGGAAATGTCGAGCACGTCCAGGCCCGGGTTGCCCACAGTCTCGCCGAAGAACAGCTTGGTATCGGGGCGGATGGCCGCGCGCCACGCGTCGATGTCGCCGGGCTTGACGAAGGTGGTCTCGATGCCGAAGCGTCGCAGCGTGTAGTGCAGCAGGTTCTGCGAGCCGCCGTACAGTGCCGTGCTGGCCACGATGTGCGAGCCCGCGCCCATCAGCGTGCAGATCGCCAGGTGCAGCGCGGCCTGGCCGCTGGCGGTGGCGATAGCGCCAGCGCCGCCCTCGAGTGCGGCCATGCGCTGCTCGAATACGGCGTTGGTCGGGTTGCTGATGCGCGAATAGACGTGTCCGCCGCGCTCCATGTTGAACAGTGCGGCAGCGTGGTCGCTCGACTCGAATACGAACGAGGTCGTCAGGTGGATGGGCACGGCACGTGCGCCAGTGGCGGGGTCGGGGGTGGCGCCTGCGTGCAAGGCCAGCGTGTCAAAGCCGGGATCAGCGTAACCGGGCATGAAAAATGTCTCCAAGGTGTATCGAACGGGGCAGATATCCCGGCATTGTGGGCTATATTTGACTACCAAATGCATAGCGCCCCAGTGGCGTCCACGGAGAAGCACATGAAAGTCAGCGACATCCTGCGCGTCAAGGGCGGTACCCTTTTCACTGTTCACCCCGACGAACCACTGGTGCGGGCAGTGGATGCCATGGCCGAGAAAGACATCGGCTCGCTTGTGGTGATGGAGCACGGAGACCTGGTGGGCATGCTCACCTTCCGCGAGGTGATCCAGGCCATCGTCAAAAACGGCGGCAGTGTGGGCACGTTGCTGGTGCGAAAGGCGATGGACGATCACCCGCTTACCTGCACCACCGAGACCGACATGGACGAGGTGCGCCGCATGATGCTCGACCGCCACGCGCGTTATATGCCGGTGATGGACAAGCGCATGCTCATGGGCGTGATCAGTTTCTACGACGTGGCCAAGGCCGATGTGTACAGCCAGAACTTCGAAAACAAGATGCTCAAGGCCTATATTCGCGACTGGCCGGAAACGGGCGACACCCCTGTCTGAGGCGCACCTTGACCAGGCGGGTGTTACCGCAGGATGCGGTGGCAAAGCCTGAATTTGTAGTCAAATTGGCTTCTAGCGCTTGCTGGTAAAGCGCAACCAGCTATTAAATAAATAGTGCCCTGTATTGGGGGCTGTCGAGCCCCTGTGCTCGGGGATAATCGAGCGCCATGAGCGGCAACACCTTCGGCACCCTTTTCTGCGTCACCAACTTTGGTGAATCCCACGGCCCAGCCATTGGCTGCGTGATCGATGGCTGCCCGCCCGGCATGCTGCTGTCCGAGGCTGACATTCAACACGACCTGGACAGGCGCCGCCCCGGCACCAGTCGCCACGTCACGCAGCGCAATGAGCCCGATGCGGTCGAGATACTGTCTGGCGTGTACGAGGAGCGCACCACTGGCACACCCATCGCGCTCTTGATCCGCAACCAGGACCAGCGCAGCAAGGACTACGGCGACATCCTGAGCACCTTCCGCCCCGGCCATGCTGACTACACCTACTGGCACAAGTACGGCCTGCGCGACCCGCGCGGTGGCGGGCGCTCGTCCGCACGCATGACGGCGCCCACGGTGGCGGCGGGCTCTGTGGCCAAGAAGTGGCTGGCTGAAAAGTTCGGCACCCAGTTTC
>JAUYQZ010000021.1 GCA_030695415.1 Hylemonella sp. | reverse complement strand
ACGAACAAGAACGTGGGCAGCGGCACCAAGACGGTCACCGTCGCCGGTGTCACGGTGGGCGACGGCATCAACAACGCCAACTACAACGTCAGCTACGTCAGCAATACCACCAGCTCCATCAACCTGGCGACCCTGGCCATCAGCGGCCTCACTGCCAACGCCAAGGTCTATGACACCACCCGCACCGCCACCCTGAGCGGCAGCGCCACCATCGCCCCGCTGGGCAGCGACATCGTGACGCTGGGCGGCACCGCCGCCGCCCTGTTTGACACCAAGGACGCGGGTACCGCCAAGCCCGTTGCCGTCACCGGCTACGCCATCAGCGGCACGGACGCGGGCAACTACACCTTGCAGCAACCTGGTGGCCTCAGCGCCAACATCACCAGGGCCCCGCTGGGCATTGCCGCCAACAGCGCCACCCGCCTCTACGGCGACGCTAACCCGGCTTTCAGCGCCACCTACAGCGGCTTCAAGGGGGGCGAAACGTCTGCGGTGCTCAGTGGCACCCTGGCCCTCACCACCCCGGCCGTGCCAACTTCCAGCGTCGGCAACTACGCCATCACACCGTCGGGGCAGAGCGCAAGCAACTACAGCATCAGCTACGTCAACGGCAATCTGGGCGTGACGCCCGCACCGCTGGGCATCGCCGCCAACAGCCGCAGCAAGACCTACGGCGACACGGTGAGCTTCACAGGCACCGAATTCACCAGCACCGGCCTGAAGAACAGCGAGACCATCGCCAGCGTGAGCCTGGCCAGCACCGGCGCCGCGCCAACCGCCGCCGTAGCCGGCAGCCCCTACGCCATCACGGCCAGTGCAGCCACCGGCGGCACTTTCACCGCCGGCAACTACACGATCAGCTATGTCGACGGCACCCTGGGCGTGCTCCCGGCCCCACTGGGCATCGCCGCCAACAGCAGCAGCAAGATCTACGGCAACACGCTGAACTTCAGCGGCACCGAGTTCACCAGCACCGGCCTGAAGAACAGCGAATCCATCGCCAGTGTGAGCCTGGCCAGCGCGGGCGCTGCGCCGACGGCCACCGTCGCCGGCGGCCCCTACGCCATCACCGCCAGCACCGCCACCGGCGGCAGCTTCAACGCCGGCAACTACACGATCAGCTATGTCGATGGCACCCTGGGCGTGACGCCCGCGCCCCTGGGCATCGCGGCCAACAGCGCGACCCGCCTCTACGGCGATGCCAATCCCGCCTTCAATGCCACTTACACCGGCCTCAAGAACGGGGAAACGTCCGCGGTACTCGGCGGCACCCTGGCCCTCAGCACTTTGGCCGTCCCCACCTCGAACGTTGGCAACTACGCCATCACGCCCTCCGGCCAGAGCGCGTCCAACTACACCATCAGCTACGTCAACGGCATTCTGGGTGTGACGCCTGCGCCCTTGGGCATCGCCGCCAACAGTGCCACCCGCCTCTACGGCGATGCCAACCCGGCCTTCAGCGCCACCTACAGCGGCTTCAAGAACGGGGAAGCGTCCACGGTGCTGACCGGCACCTTGGCCCTCAGCACCCCGGCCGTCCCCACCTCCGACGTCGGCAACTACGCCATCACGCCGTCGGGCCAGAGCGCGACCAACTACAGCATCAGCTACGTCAACGGCAATCTGGGCGTGACCCCGGCCCCGCTGGGCATCGCCGCCAACAGCCGCAGCAAGACCTATGGCGACACGGTGAGCTTCAGCGGCACCGAGTTCACCAGCACCGGCCTGAAAAACAGCGAGACCATCGCCAGCGTGAGCCTGGCCAGCGCGGGCGCCGCGCCGACCGCCGCCGTCGCCGGCGGCCCCTACGCCATCACGGCCAGCGCGGCCACCGGCGGCACATTCACGGCCGGCAACTACAGCATCCACTATGTCGACGGCACCCTGGGCGTGCTCCCGGCCCCACTGGGCATCGCCGCCAACAGCAGCAGCAAGATTTATGGCGATACGGTGAACTTCAGCGGCACCGAGTTCACCAGCACCGGCCTGAAGAACAGCGAGTCCATCGCCAGTGTGAGCCTGGCCAGCGCGGGCGCCGCGCCCACCGCCGGGGTGGCCGGCGGTCCTTACGCCATCACCGCGAGCGCTGCCACCGGCGGCACCTTCAACGCCGGCAACTACACCATCAGCTATGCCGACGGGGCCCTGGGCGTGCTCCCGGCCCCGCTGGGTATCGTGGCGAACAACCGCGGCAAGACCTACGGCGAGACGGTGAGTTTCAGCGGCACCGAGTTCACCAGCACCGGCCTGAGAAACAGCGAATCCATCGGCAACGTGAGCCTGGCCAGCGACGGCGCAGCGCCGAGCGCCAGGGTGGCCGACAGCCCCTACGCCATCACGGCCAGCGCCGCCAGCGGCGGCACATTCACTTCCGGCAACTACACGATCAGCTATGTCGACGGTGCGCTGGTCGTCGTCCAGGCCGACCTGCTGGCCGTGGCGGCGAACGCTGCGATCAAGACCTATGACGGCCTGGCCTTCATCGGCGGCAATGGCGTGACCTATGCCGGCTTCCAGAGTGGCGACGGCCCCACCTCCCTGAGCGGCACGCTGCAATACGGCGGCACCTCGCAGGGTGCCGTCAACGCAGGCAACTACACCATCATCCCCTCCGGGCAGAGCTCGACCAACTACACCATCCGCTACGTCAATGGCAATCTGCGCGTGACTCCGGCGCCGCTGGGCATCGCGGCCAACAGCGCCACCCGCCTGTACGGCGATGTCAATCCCGCCTTCAATGCCAGCTACACCGGCTTCCAGAATGGGGAAACGTCCACGGTACTGGCCGGTACGCTCGCCCTCAGCACCCTGGCCGTGCCCAGCTCCAACGTCGGCAATTACGCCATCACGCCCTCGGGGCAGAGTTCGGCCAACTACACCATCAGCTACGTCAACGGCAATCTGAACGTGACGCCCGCGCCGCTGGGCATTGCCGCCAACAGTGCCACCCGCCTGTACGGCGACGCCAACCCCGCCTTCAGCGCCGTCTACAGCGGCTTCAGGAACGGGGAAACGTCAGCAGCGCTGACCGGCACGCTGGCGCTCAGCACCCCGGCCGTGCCCAGCTCCAGCGTCGGCAACTACGCCATCACGCCCTCCGGCCAGAGCGCAAGCAACTACAGCATCAGCTACGTCAACGGCAATCTGGGTGTGACCCGGGCCCCGCTGGGCATTGCAGCCAACAGCGCCACCCGCCTCTACGGCGATGCCAACCCGGCTTTCAGCGCCACTTACACCGGCCTCAAGAACGGGGAAACGTCTGCGGTGCTCGGTGGCACGCTGGCCCTCACCACCCCGGCCGTGGCCGCCTCCAGCGTCGGAAACTACGCCATCACGCCGTCAGGTCAGAGCGCAAGCAACTACAGCATCAGCTACGTCAACGGCAACCTGGGCGTGACCCCGGCCCCGCTGGGCATCGCCGCCAACAGCCGCAGCAAGGCCTACGGCGACACGGTGAGCTTCACCGGCACCGAGTTCACCAGCACCGGCCTGAAAAACAGCGAATCCATCGCCAGTGTGAGCCTGGCCAGCGCGGGCGCCGCGCCAAGCGCCGGGGTGGCCGGCAGCCCCTACGCCGTCACCGCCAGCGCGGCCACCGGCGGCAGCTTCAATGCCGGCAACTACAGCATCAGCTACGTCGATGGCACCCTGGGCGTCATCCCCGCCGGGCTGCTGGGGGTGGCGGCGAATGCGGCCGTCAAGGCCTACGACGGCCTGCCCTACAGCGGCGGCAATGGCGTGAACTACAGCGGCTTCCTGCCCGGGGACTCGGCCACCTCCCTGAGCGGCACGCTGCAATACGGCGGCACCTCGCAGGGTGCCGTCAACGTGGGCAACTACACCATCATCCCTTCCGGCCAGAGTTCGACCAACTACACCATCAGCTACGTCAACGGCAATCTGCGCGTGACCCCCGTACCCCTGGGCATCGCCGCCAACAGCGCCACCCGCCTCTACGGCGATGCCAACCCCGCCCTCAGCGCCACCTACACCGGCTTCCAGAACGGGGAAACGTCAACCGTGCTCGGCGGCACGCTGGCCTTCACCACGCCAGCCGGACCGACCTCCAGCGTCGGCAACTACGCCATCACGCCCTCCGGCCAGAGCTCGACCAACTACACCATCAGCTACGTCAATGGCAATCTGGGCGTGACGCCCGCACCGCTGGGCATCGCCGCCAACAGCAGCAGCAAGACCTACGGCGACACGGTGAGCTTCACCGGCACCGAGTTCAGTAGCGTGGGCCTCAGAAATGGCGAGTCCATCGGCACAGTGGTCCTGGCCAGCGCCGGTGCCGCGCCGACGGCTGGGGTGGCCGGCGGTCCCTATGCCATCACGGCCAGCGCCGCCACCGGCGGCAGCTTCACCCCTGGCAACTACACGGTCAGCTATGTCAATGGCAGCCTGGGCGTCACGGCCGCGCCGCTGCTCGTGAGCGCCGACGCCCGCAGCAAGGTCTACGGCAGCGCCGACCCGACCCTGACCTTCGCCAGCACGGGCCTGGTGAACGGCGACACCACAGCCAGCGTGCTCTCGGGTGCTCTTGCGCGGGCTGGTGGCGAGAACGTTGCGGGCGGACCGTACGCCATCACCCAGGGCAGCCTGGCCACCAACGGCAACTACACGCTGGACAGCTTCACCGACGGCCTCTTCACCATCACCCCGGCCACGCTGGTCTACACGGCGCTGCCCGCCAGCTTCCTGGTGGGACAAACGCCCTTCGGCCTGTCCGGCTCGCTGAGCGGTTTTGTCTTGGGTGACACGCCCGCGAGCGCGACCACGGGCACGCTGGCCTGGACCAGCCCGGTGGGCACCAGCAGCATGGCGGGCTCCTACCCCATCATCGGGGGCGGACTGAGCGCCGCGAACTACACCTTCACCCAGGCCGCGCCCAACGCCACCGCCCTGACGCTGACCCAGCCGGTCGTCGTGGTCGACACGACCGCCGTGCTCCAACCCCTGCTCAGCGCCTTGCTGGAAGAGCGTGGGTTACCGCGCAACACCAACCCGGTGCGCGAGCCAACCCAGCTGATCGATCTGGTGGCTCTCCTCAAGCAGAATCCGCCCTCCGGACCGGGCACGACCTCCTGCAACGTCTCGGGCGAAGGCAGCGATTCGGCCCTGAACACGCTGGACACCGGTCGCGACACCTCGGGGGTTTTCATCGGGACCATGCTGCTGGTGCGCGTCGAGCAGGGCGGCGTCAGGATGCCCGCCAACGCCATCAACACCAAATGCGACGTCTCACCATGAAGTCACGCCTGTACCCGCTTGCACGCGGCACCCTGCCCCTGGGGGCCGTCCTGGTCGCCCTGCTTCCCCTGGGGGTGCCGGCGCAGACCACGCCGGGCGCGGGGACCCTCCTGCAGCAGATCCCGCGGAGCGCGCCCGCCCCGGCCCCGGCCGCCCGGCCAGGGCTGAGCATCGAAAGCGAGAGCCGCGGCAGGCTGCCGCCGGGCGCGGCATTCAAGGTGCAGGCCGTGCAGATCACCGGCAACACCCTGTTCGACGGGCGGACTCTGTACGCCCTGGTGGCCCAGCGCGAAGGGCAGGAGCTCACCCTGGTCCAGTTGCAGGAACTGGCCGACCGCATCACCAACTACTACCAGCGCCATGGTTATCCGCTGGCGCGGGCCATCATTCCGGCCCAGGTGATACGCAACGGCATCGTGGTCATCGAGGTGCTGGAAGCGCGCTACGACAAGATCAGCCTGGACAACCGCAGCCCGGTGAGCACCCCCTTGCTGGAAGACACGCTCTCGCCCCTGCGAGACGGCCAGTTCATCGCCCAGGCCAAGCTGGACCACGCCCTGCTGCTGCTGTCCGACATCCCGGGCGTCGTGGTCAATGCGAACCTGCGGCCCGGCTCCAGCGTCGGCACGTCCGACCTGTCGGTGCTGGCAGAGGCCGGCCCCCGCGTCGCCGGCAACGTGACGCTGGACAACTACGGCAGCCGCTACACCGGCCGCGGGCGCGTCGGCGGCCTGGTCTACATCAACAACCCGCTGCACCATGGCGACGTGCTGAGCCTCAGCGGCATGACGTCCGAGGATCGGGGCATGAATTACGGGCGCCTGTCGTATGAAACGCTGCTGAGCGGTCGCGGCACCCGACTGGGAGCGGCCTATGCCGCGCTGAACTACACGCTGGGCAATACGCTGGCGACGCTCCAGGGCCACGGCGATGCCGAGATCTCGAGCCTGTGGGTGCGGCACCCCCTGCTGCGCCGGGGCAATGCCAGCCTGCACGGGCAGCTGCAATATGACCAGATGCGACTGCGCGACCGCCTGGGCAGCAGCGCGATCCGCACGGACCGCACCGTGGACAACACCACCCTGAGCCTTTCGGGTGATTCGCGGGACACCGTCCTGTCGGGCGGCATCAACAACTGGTCCGTGAACTGGACCACGGGGCAGGTCAACATCGAAGATCCCGTGGCGCGATCGGTCGATGCTGCGTCGGCGCGCACCCAGGGCAGCTACGCCCGATGGAACGCCCAGCTTGCGCGCCTGCAGGACCTGGGCCAGGACAAGGCCCTGTACCTGAGCCTAAACGGCCAGTGGACGCAGGACAACCTGGACGCCTCCAAGAAAATGGCCGCCGGCGGGCCGTACACCGTACGGGCCTACGACGTGGGCGCCATCTCGGGCGACAGCGGCTATTTCGCCAGCGTCGAATACCGGCACAACCTGGGCCCGGCCTGGAACGGGTCATGGCAGCTGCAGGTCTTCGTCGACAGCGCGCAGCTGGAGATCAACCGCAGACCCTGGGCGGCCGGGCGCAACGACGCCGTGCTCAGCGGCGCGGGCCTGGGGCTGAGCTGGTCAGGAAAGGAGCGCTGGCAGGCCCAGGCTTACATCGCCACGCCCATCGGAGCCACGCCCGAACAGCTTGCGGGCCAGGCCGCCACCCGCGGCTGGATCAATCTCACCAAGGGCTTCTAGGCAAACCCCGCAGTTCGACGCAGTGCCGCGCGGCTGAGCCGCCACCCCGGCCGCCGCCGCAATCACCTGCCGGTGTCAGCCACGCCCGCCGTGGACGCCGCGTGCTCCAGAATCAAATCCTTGAGTCGTACCAGCGACGCGTCTTCCAGCGATTCGGTACGACACCAAAGGTAGATGGGACGCGGCATGGACGGCGCGGCAACTTCCAGTTCGCGCAAGCCCGAGCCGGCCCCCAGCAGGCGCAAGGGGAACTTGGGCAGCACCGACAGATGGCGTCCCTGCGCGAGGATGCGCAGCAGTATGGAGGCGTCGCCGACCAGCGTGATGCCCGGGCGCGCCTTGTCCAGGCCGGCCTGCTGCAGCATCTCGCGCACGTTCTGGTCGAACGGCGAGGCCGTGCCCAGGCTTACCCACTCCAGATCCAGCCCGCGGGCCTGCGCCAGCCCGCCGGCCTGCACGAGCGGATGGTCGCGCCCACAAAAAATGCCGATCTCGTCCTCCACGAGCAGAAAGCGCTCCACGCCCGGCGGCGGCTTGTCCAGCCAGGACGGTGCGATCACGAAATCCTGCCGACCGTCGACGAGCTGGTCCACCAGCAGGTGGGGCCGGTCGCTCTGGATCGTCAGGGCGTAGCGCGGCTCCACGGCCGACAGGGCGGCCACCAGGCCGGGCACGAAGGCCATGCCCACCAGCGGCCCGGTGCCCAGCCGGATGCTGTGCCGAAAGCCAGTGCGGTGCCGTGCGCAGGCTTCGTCCGCGTCGCGCATGTGCCGGGCGATGGCCCGGCCCTCGCGTGCGAGCACCTCGCCCAGGGCCGTGCTGCGCACACCGAAACGGCTGCGCTCGAACAGCTGCCCGCCGGCGTGCAGCTCCAGCGCCTGCATGCTGTGGGTCAGCGTGGGCTGCGTCAGGTGCAGGATCTGACTCGCCTTGCTGAGCGAGCCGCACTCCAGGATCGAGGCGAGCTGGATGAGTTGACGTGGATCCATAGAAATTTTTTAATTCAAACAATCAAACATCGATTTTACGAATGGCTGCGGGAATGCTAACTTCCCCCTGCATGAAGCCCAACATCATTTACATCGTGGCCGACGACCTCGGCTACGCCGACCTCGGCTGCTACGGCGGGCGCAACGCCCAGTTCGGCCCGGTCTCGCCCCACATCGACGCCCTGGCCGCCGGCGGCCTGCGCCTGAGCGAGGGCTATTCGAACTCGCCCGTGTGCTCACCCACGCGCTTCGCGTTGATCACCATGCGCTACCAGTACCGCCTGCGCGGTGGCATGGAGGAGCCCATCAACAGCCGCAGCAAGGGCAACCCCAGGCTGGGCCTGCCGCCGGAGCTCCCCACCCTGCCCTCGCTGCTGCGTGATGCGGGCTACGCCACGGCGCTCGTGGGCAAGTGGCACCTGGGCTACCCGCCCAGCTTCGGGCCGCTACGCTCGGGCTACGACGAGTTCTACGGCATCATGGCCGGCGGCGTGGACTACTTCTCGCACTGCTCGGGCAAGGGCGACCACGATCTCTACGTCGGCGAGGAAGAGCACCACGAGGTGGGCTACCTCACCGACCTGCTGTCGCAGCGCGCGGTGGACTACGTGCAGCGCCGCGCCGAAGCCGCCCGCGGCGGGCAACCCTTCTTCCTCAGCCTGCACTACACCGCCCCCCACTGGCCCTGGGAGACGCGCGACGATGCGCACCTGGCCGAAGAGGTCAAGGACAACCTCTTCCACCTGCACGGCGGCAACGTCGAGACCTACCGTCGCATGATCCACCACATGGACGAAGGCATCGGCACGCTGGTGGCCACGCTGCGCGCGCAGGGCCTGCTGGACGACACGCTGATCGTCTTCACCAGCGACAACGGCGGCGAGCGCTACTCCGACAACTGGCCGCTGGTGGGCGGCAAGATGGACCTCACCGAAGGCGGCATCCGCGTGCCGTGGATTGCGCACTGGCCGCGCGTCATTCCCGCTGGCAGCACCAGCGAGCAGCACTGCATGACCATGGACTGGTCGGCCACCCTGCTCGATGTCGGCGGCGCACAGCCCGCCCCCGACTTCCCCATCGACGGCGTCTCGCTGGCGCGCGTGCTGCGCAAGCCGTCCGACACCTTCGAGCGCCCTCTGTACTGGCGCATGAACCACCGCCACCAGCGCGCGCTGCGCCAGGGCCCGTGGAAGTACCTCAAGGTGGACGAGCACGAGTACCTGTTCAACATCACGCAGGACGCCCGCGAACGCGCCAACCTGGCGGCGCGCGAGCCCGAGCGCCTGGCGCGCATGCGCGAGGACTGGCTGCGCTGGGAGGCCACCGTGCCAGCCATCCCCGAGGACGCCACCGTCAGCCTGGGCTACTCGGTCAAGGACATGCCGCCACGCTGACCAGGTACGCCCCACACACACAACAACGAGGAGACCCCATGAACCGAAGCACCCCCCTGTCCGCCCTGGCCGCTGGCCTGCTGCTCGGCCTGAGCGCGCTGCACGCCAGCGCCCAGCCCTCCTGGCCCGAGCGGCCGATCCGCGTCATCGTGCCCCTGCCACCCGCGGGCCCGAGCGACATCGTGTTGCGCGGCGCTGCGCCCAAGGTGCAGGAGATCCTCAAACAGCCCCTGGTCATCGACAACAAGCCCGGCGCCAACGGCAACATCGGCACGGCCGAGGCTGTGCGTGCCGCACCGGACGGCTACACCTGGCTGTGGACCACCGACACCACGCTGACGGTCAACCCGCATGTCTACGAGAAGATGCCCTTCAAGGCCTCCGACCTGCAGCCCGTGATCCGCGCCAGCGCCTTCAGCCAGACCCTGGTGTGCAACCCCAACGTGGGCGTGAAGACGGTGGCCGAGCTGGTGAAAAAGGCGCGCGCCACGCCGATGACCTACGCCTCGGGCGGCGCCGGCTCGCCCGGCCACCTCACCACCGAGCTGTTCAGCACCGCGGCCGGCATCCAGATGACGCACGTTCCCTACAAGGGCCCCGCACCCGCCGTGCAGGACATGCTGGGCGGCCAGGTGGAATGCGGCTTCCTCGCCGGCCCCACCGTGCTGCCGCATGTGAAGGCGGGCAAGCTGCTTG
Organism: Hylemonella sp.; assembly: GCA_030695415.1. Lineage (GTDB taxonomy): Bacteria > Pseudomonadota > Gammaproteobacteria > Burkholderiales > Burkholderiaceae_C > Hylemonella. The sequence continues at coordinate 25,668 of JAUYQZ010000021.1, read as the reverse complement.
CCCTGGCCGTCTCCGGTGCCAAGCGCTCCCCGCTGCTGCCCGAGGTGCCCACCGTGGCCGAAACCGGCTACCCCGGCTTTGATGCCACTTTCTCACTGGTGTTGTTCGCCCCCAAGGACACGCCTGCGGCCCTGGTGCAAAAGATGCACGACGCCATGGCCGTGGCACTCAGGAGTCCGGAACTGGTCGAGCGGCTCGCGCAGTCGGACCAGAGCGTGGTGGCCGGCAATGCCGCTGAAACCGCCACGCGCCTGGCGCAGGACACGCAGCGCTGGGGCGAGGTGGCGCGCCGCATCAAGCTCAAGCTGGACTGAGTGCCCTCTTAAAAACGAACGATCAAGGAGACCCGCCATGAACAACATTCACCGCGCCCGCCGCCTGGCGCTGGCCCTGACCGGTGCCTGCCTGCTCACCCCCTGGGCCGCCAGCGCGCAAGCCCCCGCCTGGCCCAGCAAGCCGGTCACGCTCATCGTCGGCACACCGCCCGGCGGTGCCATCGACGCCTACGCCCGCGCCCTGGCGCAGCAGCTGGGCAAGGTCACCGGCGGCACCTTCCTGGTCGACTACAAGCCCGGCGCCAACGGCAACATCAGCGCCGAGTTCGTGCAGAAGGCGCAGCCCGACGGCCACACGCTGTGGATCGGCACCCAGTCCATGATGACCATCAACCCCTCGGTCTATTCCCAGCAGCGCTGGCAGCAAGCGGGCTTCAAGCCGATTGCCAAGGGCGTGGAAGCGCCGCTGGTGCTCGTCACCCATCCCTCGGTGCCGGCCCGCACGCTGCCCGAGCTCGTCCAATGGGCGACCGCGAACCCCGCCAAGGCCGCCTATGCCTCGTTCAGCCCGGGCACGCCCTCGCACTTTCTCGGTTACCAGCTCAGCCAGCGTTTCAAGCTGGACATGCCCCACATCCCCTACAAGGGCTCCGCACCGCAGACCACCGACCTGCTGGGTGGCCAGGTGCCGCTGGGGTTTGCGCAATTGCAGTCGGCGCTGCCCCACGTGCAGTCGGGCAAGCTCAACGCCATCGCCGTCACCGGCCCGCAGCGCTCGCGTCACCTGCCGCAGGTGCCCACGCTGGCTGAGCTGGGCCACCCGGAACTCAACACCACCATCTGGTTCGGCCTGCTGGCGCCGGCCGCCGCGCCCAAGGCGGTGCTCGACGCCATCGCCGCGGCCACGCAGAAGGCCCAGACGGATGCGGACTACAAGGCCCGGCTGGAGGCGCAGGGCTTCGACGTACCGCAGGAATACGGCGACGCCTTTGCCGCCACCATCGCCGCCGAGACTGCACGTTGGGCCGAGGTGGTCCGCGCCACCGGCTTCAAGGCCAACGACTGAGGGCCAGTGCGCCCCCCGGCACAGGACACGCGTGATCAGTGCGTGATCACCACCAGCACGCTACAGGGCGCATGCTCGATCAGGTGCTTGGACACCGAGCCGCGCCACCAGCGCGCGGCCCAGCTGTCCTGGTGCTGGTGCCCCAGCACGATCAGATCGGCCCGCAGGCGGCTGGCGGCCTTCGCCAGTTCGTGCACCGGGTCACCGCTGAGCACCTCTCCGCGCGCCTGCAACCCCGCCTGCGCCAGACGCTGCACCCCGGCTTCGAGGATGGCGCGGTAGCGTTCACGTTCGATCTCCTCCACCTTGGGGTCGTAGAGTCCGCCCTCGGGTCCCAAGCTGGCAATGGGCAGCGGCATCACGGCCACCAGCACCAACTCGGCCTGGCTCCACTGCGCAATCTCGCGGCTGCCCAGCAGGGCCTGCTGCCCGGACTCAGAGCCGTCGTAACCCAAAAGGATGCGTTTGTACATGGCGGGCTTCCTTAGCAAGGATGCAGATTTTTCATCTTAGGCCGATCCGCAGCCCCCGCCAAGCCGGCCTGCCCTGGCGCGCCGGGCGATGCCGACCTAGACTCCGGGCTGCGACTCCCAGCGGAAGCGGTTCTTGCCTGCATCTTTGGCGGCATACATGGCGTTGTCGGCGTGGGCCAGCAGGCTGGCCGTGTCGTTGCCATGGTCAGGGAACAAGGCCGCCCCCACGCTGGCCGAGATGTAGACGGTCTCGCCCTGCAGCTCGAACGGCGCCGCCAGAGTGCTGACGATCTTGAGCGCCACGGCCTCGCAATCCTGGGACTGGGCCAGCGCCGCCAGCACCACGCCAAACTCGTCGCCGCCGATCCGCGAGACCGTGTCCTCGGAGCGCACGCAGTGCTCCAGCCGTCGGGCCACCTGCTGCAGCAGCGCGTCGCCGGCCGCATGGCCCAGGCTGTCGTTGACCGCCTTGAAACCGTCCAGGTCGAGGTAGAGCACGGCGGCCTGACCGGCGCGCCGGCGCGCCGACTCCAGCACCCGGGCCAGCCGGTCCTGGAACATCACGCGGTTGGGCAGGCCGGTCAGCGCATCGTGCAGTGCATCGTGCGACAGCCGCTCCTCCAGCGCCTTGCGGGCCGTCACATCCTGCGTGACCGCCACCAGAAAATCCGGCCTGCCCTGCGGGTCCCGCACCACGCCCAGGGCCTCGACCACCCACAGCACGGTGCCGTCCTTGCGCCGGTAGGGCACCTCCATCTCCGGCGGCAGCAAGGGCGAGTCGGCCGAAAGACGGTCCAGCAGGAACTGCCGCGCCTCGTCCCGTCGGTCCGCGTCGCACAGCTCGAACACGGTGCGCGCGCGCAACTCCTCGCCGCTGTAGCCCAGCATGCGGCAGAACTTATCGTTAGCCCCGAGGATGCGGCCGTCGGGTCCGATGTGCGCAATGCCCATCGCGGCCTGGTGGAAGGTGGCGCGAAACAGCGCTTCACTGGCCTGCAAGGCCTCGGCCGCGGCTCGCTGGCGCGCCAGCACCAGCATCAGCAGGCCAGCAAACACCAGCAATACGCCGGTGGCGCTGCCGGCCACCGCCAGGTAGCTGGCGCGCCGCTGCAGCACCGGGGCCAGCTCACTGGCATGGGCCGTACCCACGGTCACCATCAGCGGATAGCCCGCCATGGTGCGGTAGCTGACGATGCGCGCCACGCCATCGGCGGCTGCGCCCTCGTCGACGAAATCCCCCGCGGGCGCAGCCGCCCGGCGCTGGAACCAGGCCAGCCCCTGCGCCTCCATGCCGAAGCTGCTGCGGCTGCCCGTCCTGCGCCCGCGCACCATGCCATCCAGGCCGGTGAGCTCCAGCAGCCCCTGGGGCCCGAGCTCGGCCTGCCGGTAGAAATCGGTGAAATTGGCCGGGTCCACCGACATCACCACCACACCGGCAAAGCTGCCATCGGGGCGCGAAATGCGCAGCGACATGGGAATCTGCCAGCGGCCGGTGACCCGTCCCAGCACCGGCCGGCTCACGAACAGGTCGTCCCCCGCCCCCTCGCGCTGGACCCGGAAGAACTCCCGGTCGGCATAGTTCACCCGGCCGGTCGCCTGGCTGCTGCTGACGATCTCGCCGCGTTCGTCCACCACGCTGACGATGGTGAACATCTTCTCGCGGATCACCCCCTGCTCGACCCAGCGCTTCAGCTTGATGCCGGAGCCCTGCCGCAGATACTGTTCGCGCACGAAGGCCGCCACCTGCTCGGCCGACTTCAGCGTGCGGAAGACCTGCTGCTCGAAAGCAATGGCCAGGTTGGAGTTCGCCTGCATGGCCGCAGCCAACGCCTGGTCGCGCTCGAAGGCGATGCGCTGCAGCGTGACCCACCAGATGCCGACAATGGCGACCACGCACACCAGCCCGATGGCCAGGTTCAGCGGTGCGCTGGCGCGGGCGCGCCAGGACGCAGGCCCGGAGGCTGCTTCTCCAAGGGGGACATCCGGCAGCCGGTGGGAGCTCATCGCACGATTCTCCATGCCTCAGGGGGTAGTTGGCTGTCCTGAGTTTAGCGGGGCAGACGGGCAAGCGGAGCGCAAACCGAGCCATAGCGTCAAGCCATGAGCGCGGCGATGGCAGGCCGGCGAGTTAACTATCAGCCAGTCCAGAGTCCAGGACCCGAAGCCGCCATAGCCCAAGGTGATGCGCGTTCACGTGTTGGACCCCCACAAAAATATTGACTGAGGTCAACGACATTCGCGAGTCGTACGCGTACCTCAGCGTCCCAGCTTGTTCGAACGCCATTGCTCGAGCTGTCTCTGGTCGTGCGCGCCTTCAGCTTCGATGGAGTCGTCGGGCAGTTGCCTGAGGCATTCCTCCAGGGCCGAAGGATCAAGTGGCTCACTGGGCGCAGGAACGGTGCGCACTTGTGGCGATTTGCCATCCCACATGAACGGATTGCGGAACGCCGGTGGGTCGGGCAGGCAGTCGTTCTTGTAGAGGGGCGGACCGTCTGAAGCAAACGGCTGAAACGAAATGGTCTTCTCGAAGATCAGGGGTTTGCCAGTCGGGGTCGGTGGCAGCGGGGGCATGTTCTCGATGGCCTTGCGCGCCAGCTTCTCCGCCACCACGGAGGTCGTCCACAAGGTTTCCAGTCGTGCCAATGTGCCGTCAGGAGCGATTTCAATCCGGAACCGCACGATGCCCTGATCCGGCCCTTCGACCGCCGTGCCCATCATGCTTCGGACCTGCTGCCCCCAGGTGTAGCGGTAGCTCTTGCTGTTCTTCAGGGTGTATTTGGCGGCGAAGGCCCACTCCTGCGCTGTCGGTGCGGGCGGTGCAGGCATGAACGCCGGTTGACGGTCCGCAGCAGGCGGGGAGTCAGGCGCCAAGACTGGGCTTGGTTCGGGGGACGTTTTACGAGTTCTTGGCGGCGATGCTGGCATCGCTTCGAGAAAAATGACTTTCTCCTCAGGCTTTGGGACTTCTGGCTTGCTGATGGATCTGCTTGAATAGTTGCCCGCAAGAACAAGCGCCAGGGCATGCAGGGCCACGGACAGGAAAACAGCGAAGAGGTAATTGACCCTGTGGAATTGCATCAAGCGCCGAAGCCTTATCAGAGCAGGCTGGCTCAGGCCAGCTGCCCCGCCAGCAACTTCGCCACATGCACCGCCTCGCGCTGCGCACCGTCGGCAATCTGGTGCCGGCAGCTGGTGCCGTCGGCCACCACGATCGCATCCGCCTTGGCGCGGACCGCTGGCAGCAGGTTGGCCTCGGCCATCTGCATCGACACCTCGTAGTGCTCGGCCTCGTAGCCGAAGCTGCCAGCCATGCCGCAGCAGCTGGACTCGATGAGTTCGGGTTTGGCGCCGGGGATCAGGCTGAGCACCTCCATCACGGGCGTGACGGCGGCAAAAGCCTTTTGGTGGCAGTGGCCGTGCAAGAGCACCGACTGGCTCACGGGTTTGAGTTTGGCCTTGAAGGCCTCCAGTTGGCCGGCCTTGGCCTCGCGGGCCAGGAATTCTTCGAACAGCAGGGCCTGTTTGGCAATGGCCTGTGCCGGCTCGCCCAGGCCCATGACCAGCAATTCGTCGCGCAGCGTCAAGAGGCAACTCGGTTCCAGACCGACGATGGCAATGCCCTTCTCGGCGAAGGGCAAGAGGCTCTCCACCACCTCGCGCGCTTTCACCTTGGCCTGATCGACCATGCCGGCGGAGAGGAAGGTGCGGCCGCAGCAGAGGTGTTTGCCGTCGTCCTGCACCTTGGTGGCCACGTGCACGGTGTAGCCGGCGGCCTGCAGCACCTGCAGGGCGGCGTGGGCGTTCTCGGACTCGAAGTAGCCGTTGAAGGTGTCGACGAAAAGCACCACGGGTTTGGTCGCAGCCAGCACTTCGGCGCGCGTGGCACTTTGCACCGGCGTGTTGAAGAAGTGCTTTGAATGCCACTGCGGCAGGCTGCGTTTGGCGGAGAAGCCGAAGAGCTTTTCGCTGAGCTGGGCCATGAGCGGAATCTTGTCGCGCAGGTTGAGCAGCGGGGCGATCTTCGCGGCGTGGCGCGCGTAGTCGGGCAGCTGGCCGACCAGCCTGTCTTTGAGGGTATGGCCGTGCTTGGCCTTGTAGTGCTGCAGGAACTCGACCTTGAGCTTGGCCATGTCCACGCCCGTGGGGCAGTCGCGCTTGCAGCCCTTGCAGCTCACGCACAGGTCCATCGCTTCGCGCACGACTTCACTGGTCAAGGCGTCCTGGCCGTCCAGCCCCTCGATCTGCCCGGACAGCGCCAGGCGCAGGGTGTTGGCGCGGCCGCGGGTGAGGTGCTGCTCGTCACGCGTGACGCGGTAGCTCGGGCACATGGTGCCGGCGTCGAACTTGCGGCAGTGGCCGTTGTTGTTGCACATCTCCACGTGTTTGGCCAGCCCATGCGCCGGGTCGCCGCCGGTGCCGGGGGCGGTGGTCACTTCGGTCACCGGGTCGGCCTGCACGTTCCAGGCGCTCCAGTCCAGCGCGGGCTGGATGGGCACCACGCGGTACGCAGGCGGAAAACGCATCAGCGTGGTGTCGTCCATCTTCGGCGGCTTGATCATGCGCTGGGGGCACAGCAGGCTGGCCGGGTCCAGGTACTCCTTGATCTGAGTGAAGGCTTGCGTGAGGCGCGGGCCGAACTGCCACTCGATCCATTCGCCGCGACACAGGCCGTCGCCGTGCTCGCCGCTGTAGGCGCCCTTGTACTTGCGCACCAGCTCACTCGCCTCTTCGGCAATGGCGCGCATCTTCCTGGCGCCGTCGCGGCGCATGTCCAGGATGGGGCGCACGTGCAGCGTGCCCACCGAGGCGTGGGCGTACCAGGTGCCGCGGCTGCCGTATTTGCTGAAGACCTCGGTGAGCGCGGTGGTGTATTCGGCCAGGTGCACCAGGGGCACGGCGCAGTCTTCGATGAAGCTCACGGGCTTGCCGTCGCCGCGCAGGCTCATCATGATGTTGAGGCCGGCCTTGCGCACTTCCCACAGGTTCTTCTGCGAGGCGTCGTCGATCATCTCGACCACACTGCCGGGCAGGCCCAGCTCGCCCATCAGATCGACGAGTTCCCTGATCTTGGGCGCGATGTCGGCTTTGCTGGCGCCCGAGAACTCCACCAGCAGCACGGCTTCGGGTTTGCCGCCATTGATGGCGGGCGCAAGCGCGGTGCGGATGGTGGGCGCGAAGGCCGGGTTTTGCAGCGAGAGCTCGATCATGGTGCGGTCGACCAGCTCCACGGCCGTGAGCGCCCCGCCCTGCATGTTGTGGCCCAGCTTGACGATGTGCTGGGCGCTGTCCATCGCCTGGTAGAAGGTGGGGAAGTTCACCACACCCAGCACCTTGGCGCGCGGCAGCTCGCTCAACTGCAGGCACAGCGATCGCGTGAGCGCCAGCGTGCCTTCGCTGCCGATGAGCAGGTGCGCCAGGTTGACCGAGCCGTCGCTGGTGTAGGGCTTCTCGTTCTGGTTGTGGAAGATGTCCAGGTTGTAGCCGGCCACGCGGCGCAGCACCTTGGGCCAGCGCGCTTCGATCTCGTCGCGGTGCAGGCCGGCCAGGCCGCGCACGTAGTCGCCGATCTGCTTGGCGCGGCCGCTGGCCTGGTCGTAACGGCCGAAGTTCAGCAGCTCGCCGTCGGCCAGCCAGGCTTGCGCGCCGATGACGTTGTGCACCATATTGCCGTAGGCAATGGAGCGGCTGCCGCAGGAGTTGTTGCCGGCCATGCCGCCCAGCGTCGCCTGCGCGCTGGTGGACACGTCCACCGGGTACCAGAGGCCGTGTTTTTTGAGGTCGGCGTTCAGGTGGTCCAGCACCAGGCCGGGCTCCACGCGCGCGGTGCGCTGCTCGACGTTGACGTCGAGTATCTTGCGCATGTGCTTGCTGTGGTCGATGACCAGGCCCGCGCCCACCGTCTGGCCGCACTGGCTGGTGCCGCCGCCGCGCGGCACGATGGGCACCTTGAGGTCGCGGCAGATGTCGATGGCCAGCCGCACCTCGGCCGCCTCGCGCGGCAGGAACACGCCCACGGGCATGGCCTGGTAGATGGAGGCATCGGTGGCGTAACGGCCGCGGTCGGCCGGGCTGAACAGCACCTCGCCCTGTGTCTCGGCGCGCAGGCGAGCGGCCAGGCGGCCGGCGACTTCGTTGCCGAGGCGGGAGACAGACTCGTAGGTCTGGCTGGCGGAGGTTTGCGTCACGCTGGCGGGCAGGGGGGCGTTCATATCGGTACTCAGTTTTTCGCGTTCACGGCCTGGGCCGTGCGCATCTGCTCGACCACCACATCACGCTTGTGGCCCAGGTGGGCGACCAGCTCGGCGCGCAGGGCGGCGCCGTCGCGTTGTTGCAGGGCTTCGATCATGCGGTCGTGCTCCTGCATGGCCCGCGCCCATTTCTCGCCATCCTGATTGGAGCGAAAGCGCAAGGCCTGCAGGCGGGCGTTGACCTGGGTGTAGGTGGCGGTGAGTACCGGGTTCTTGGCCGCGGCGTTGAAGGCGCGGTGGATGGCGGCGTTCAGGCGGTAATAACTTGAGAGGTCGTGCCGGGTGTAGGCGGCCTTCATCTCGTAGTGCATGGCCTGGATCTCGGCCAGTTCCTCGGCGGTGATGCGCTGTGCGGCCAGCTCGCCCGACAGGCCCTCCAGGCCGGCCATGACCTCGAAGGTGTTGAGGATGTCGGCCTCGCTCAGCGCCACGGCGATGGCGCCGCGGTTGGGCAGCAACTCCACCAGGCCTTCGGCGGCCAGGGTCTTGATAGCCTCGCGCAGCGGAGTGCGCGAGACCTTCATCTGCTCGCACAACTCACGCTCGTTGAGCTTGGCGCCGGGGGCAATCCGGCCCTCCACCAGCAGCTGGCGCAGGCGCTGGGTGACCTGCCCGTGCAGGGCCGTGGGCATGGACAGAATTTCAGCCGTGGGCATGTTTTGTATTCAAAAAACGCTCGATTTCCGGCGATTTTAGGGTCTTTCTGGTTGACAAACAAATTTTGTATGCAAAAAATGGCGGCGTTCCTTATTCACTACTTGCCATGCTGACCACCGATTTCCACCCCACCGGCCGCCACTTCCTGCAGATCCCGGGCCCCTCCCCCGTGCCCGACCGCGTGCTGCGCGCCATGAGCCTGCCCACCATCGACCACCGCGGTCCCGAGTTCGGCGCCCTGGGCCTGAAGGTGCTGGCCGACATGCAGAAGATTTTCCAGACCAAACACCCGGTCATGATCTACCCGGCCTCGGGCACCGGCGCCTGGGAAGCCGCGCTTGCCAACACACTTTCCCCCGGCGACCACGTGCTCATGTACGAGACCGGTCACTTCGCCTTCCTCTGGAACCGCCTGGCCACCCGTCTGGGTCTCAAGGCCGAGGTGCTGGCTTTGCCCGGCACCGACAACGGTGTGCCGGCCAGCTGGCGCCGCGGTGTGCAGGCCGACCTGATCGAGCAGCGCCTGAAGGCCGACACGGGCCACGCCATCAAGGCGGTGTGCGTGGTGCACAACGAAACCTCCACCGGTGTGACGAGCAACATCGCCGCGGTGCGCAAGGCCATCGACGCGGCCAAGCATCCTGCCCTGCTGCTGGTGGACACCATCTCCGGCCTGGCCAGTGCCGACTACCGGCATGACGAATGGGGTGTGGACGTTTCCATCAGCGGCTCGCAAAAGGGCCTGATGCTGCCTCCGGGCATCAGCTTCAACGCACTGTCGCCCAAGGCCATCGAGGCCAGCAAGACCGCCCGCCTGCCCAAGGCCTTCTGGGCCTGGGACGAGATCATCGAGATGAACAAGAGCGGCTACTGGCCGTCCACCCCCAACACCAACCTGCTCTACGCCCTGAGCGAGGCGGCCGACATGATCCTGGGCCAGGGCCTGGACGTGGTCTTCGCGCGCCACCAGCGCTGGGCCGCCGGCGTTCGCGCCGCCGTGAACGCCTGGGGCCTGCCCATCCAGTGCGCCGACGCTAGCGTGCATTCGCCCATCCTGACTGGCGTGATGACGCCCGAGGGCGTGGACGCCGACGCCGTGCGCAAGGTGATCTACGAGCGTTTCGACTGCTCGCTGGGCACCGGCCTGGGCAAGATCAAGGGCCGCATGTTCCGCATCGGCCACCTGGGCGACACCAACGACCTGACGCTGGTGGCCGCGGTGGCCGGCTGCGAGATGGGTCTGAAACTCGCCGGCGTCAAGCTGGCCGGCTCGGGCGTGCAGGCCATCATGGACTACTACGCCGGCCATCCGGCGAGCGTGCCCCAGCGCAAGGCCGCCTGAGCGGCCCACAGAATTTTTACAACGACCCGAGGAGACAAACCATGAAACGCAGAACTTTCGTTACCGCCACCGCCGCCACCCTGGCCGCTCCCATGCTTCAGGCGCAAACCCTGCCCAACGGGCCGGTGCGCATCATCGTCGGCTTCGCCCCGGGCGGCGGCACCGACGTGCTGGCCCGCATCGTGGGCCAGAAGCTGCAGGCCATGTGGAACACCACGGTCGTGATCGAGAACAAGGCTGGTGCGTCCGGCGTGATCGCGGCTGACTTCGTGGCCAAGGCACCAGCCGATGGCAACACCCTGCTGATGGCCCACATCAACAGCCACGCCCTGGCGCCCGGCCTCATGCCCAAGCTGGGCTACGTGGTGGAGCGCGACTTCACGCCGCTGACCCTGGTGGGTGTCACGCCCAACCTGCTGATCGCCAACACCAGCCTGCCCGCCCAGACCGTGGCCGACGTGGTCGCGCACTGCAAGGCCCAGCCCGGCAAGGTCAGCTTCGGCTCGGCCGGCCAGGGCTCGGCCCAGCATCTGGCCATGGAGTCCTTCAAGCTCGCGGCCGGCGTGGACGCGCTGCACGTGCCCTACAAGGGGTCCGGCCCCATGCTGATCGACCTGATCGGCGGCCAGATCCAGTACTCCTTCGACACCATGACCGCCGCTACCCCGCACGTCAAGAGCGGCAAGGTGCGTGCCATCGCCCAGACCCGCGCCAAGCGCGCCTCGGGCCACCCGACGGTGCCGACCATGGCCGAGTCCGGCTTCCCCGGCTTCGAAGCCACCACCTGGTACGGCCTGGTGGGCCCGGGCAAGATGCCCTCGGCCATGGCCCAGCGCATGAACGAGGACATCAACAAGGTGCTGGCCATGCCCGACGTGAAGGAAAAACTGGACCAGTACGGTGCCGAAGATGGCGGCGGCACGGCCCAGCAGTTTGCCGACTTCATCCGCGCGGAGCAGATCAAGTGGGCCAAGGTGATCAAGGACGCCAAGGTGACTGTAGAGAGCTAACCCCCGTGAGGTTCCGCACGATGTGCGGAACCTCTCCCCCCTTTCAGGGGGCGACGCCAGTGGCCCGGCAGAGCCGGTTCCACGGCGTCCCTCGAATAACTCCCGCAGACCTTCGCACCCGCTACAGGGCATCTCCCCCATGAACGAATCAGGCCAGGTCACCCTGCGCATCGAGGCCGGCGTGGCCTCGGTGATCTTTGACCGCCCCCAGGCGCGCAATGCGATGACCTGGGCCATGTACGAGCAGCTGATGGCCATCTGCCGCCAGCTCAAGGACGACAGCAAGGTGCGTGTTGTGACCTTCCGCGGCGCCGGTGGCGAGGCCTTTGTGGCCGGCACCGACATCGCGCAGTTCCAGAACTTTGGCAGCGGCGCCAAGGGCGGCGAGGACGGCGTGGCCTACGAGCGCCAGATCGACGCCTGCATGGAATTGCTGGGCAGCCTGCCCATGCCGACGCTGGCTGTGGTCGAGGGTTGGTGCGTGGGCGGTGGCGTGGCCATCGCCACCGGCTGCGATTTCCGCATCGCCACCCCCTCCGCCAAGTTCGGCGTGCCGATTGCCAAGACCCTGGGCAACTGCCTGTCGGTGAGCAACCTGGCGCGCCTGAGCGCGGCCTTCGGCATGCAGCGCGTCAAGCGCATGCTGCTGCTGGCCGAGATGATCAACGCCGACGAGGCCCTGGCCTGCGGTTACCTGCAGGAAGTCAGCGCGCCGGCCGAGCTCGATGCCGCCGTGGCGCGTCTCACGGGCAGGCTCGTAGCCCTGGCCCCGGTGACGCAGCGCGTCAGCAAGGAAGGCCTGCGCCGCCTGACCGTGCACGAGCTGCCCGAGGGCGAGGACCTGGTGCGCGCCGCCTACGGCAGCGCCGATTTCCGCGAGGGCGTGAGCGCCTTTGTCGAGAAACGTCCCCCCAACTGGAAAGGTCAGTGATGACGAAACCCAGAGCGGGCCCCCTGGCCGGCCTGCGCGTGCTCGAACTCACGCAGATCATGTCCGGCCCGACCTGCGGCCAGATGCTGGCCGACATGGGCGCCGATGTGATCAAGGTCGAGAAGCTGCCCGGCGGCGACGATGCGCGCGCCTACCGCGACCCGCTCGTGAACGGCGTCTCGGCGCCCTTCATGATGATGAACCGCAACAAGCGAGGCATCGCCATCGACCTCAAGCACCCGGACGGAAAGGCCGTGCTGCTGCGCATGGTCGAGAAGTCCGACGTGCTGGTGGAGAACTTCCGCGGCGGCACCATGGACAAGCTGGGCCTGGGCTACGAGGTTCTCGCCAAAGCCAACCCGGGCCTGATCTACTGTGCCATCACGGGTTATGGCCGCACCGGGCCCTACGCCAGCAAGGGCGGCTTTGATCTGATCGCCCAGGGCTTTGCCGGGCTGATGTCCATCACGGGCGAACCGGGCGGCGCACCGGCCAAGAACGGCAATGCGGTGTCGGACATGAATGCCGGCATCCTGGGCGCTTTGGGCATCGTCGCGGCCTATGTACACAAGCTGAAAACCGGCGAGGGCCAGATCGTCGACACCTCGCTCAGCGACGCCGCGCTGCAGCAGCTCTACTGGCACGCGGCCATCTTTTTCGCCACCGGCAAGTCGAGCGAGCCCACGGGCTCGGCCCACATCCTGACCGCGCCCTACCAGGCCTTCGAGGCCAGCGACGGCTGGATCAACATCGGCGGCGCCAACCAGGCCAACTGGGAACGCATTGCCGAGGTGCTGGGCCACCCGGAGTGGCGCAGCGATGCGCGCTTTGTCACCAACAGCGAGCGCATGGCGCACCGCGAGGAACTGGTCGGATTGATGAACGCCGTGCTGCGTACGCGCACACGCGCCGAGTGGCAGTCTGCCTTCGACAACGCGGGTGTACCGGCCGGCCCGGTGCACACGGTGGGCGAGGCGCTGAGCCACCCGCAGACGCTGGCACGCGGTATGGTGGTGGAGCTGGAGCATCCGCAGGCCGGCCTGACCCGCGCGCTGGGCTGTCCCATCCACTTCTCGGCCACGCCCACGCAGGTCACGCGGCCTGCGCCGCTGCTGGGCCAGCACACGCGCGAGCTGCTCAAGGAGTTCGGCTACAGCGATCCCCAGATTGATGCCTTCATCCTTAGCCAGGCCATCGCCGAACCGTGAGCCGGTGAGGATCGCGCGCGACGGCGGATGCTCGTAACGTCCACTTACACGGCGGTACATCCGCATACAGGTGTTTCGGTTTCAGGGCTAGCCCTGAAACAATCTGGCGCGCACGATCAGGGCACTCACTCTTTTGACCGGGATACGCCATGAAGCAGCCGCTCTTCCATCGCCGCGCCATCATCAGCCTGCTGTGTGTCGCAGGCCTGCTGCTGGGGGCTCACAGCCAGGCGCAGAACGCCTGGATCGTCGGCCAGTCCGCGCCGCTCTCCGGCAGCAATGCCGTCTTCGGCCAGGACATCCGCGACGGCGCCGACGCCTATTTCAAGATGCTCAATGCCCAGGGCGGCGTGGCTGGGGCCCCGGTCGAGTTGCTCACCCTGGACGACCAGAACCAGCGCAAGATCGCCGGAGAGAACACCAGCAAGCTGTTGCAGACCAAGGGCCTGGTGGCCCTGTTCGGCTACGGCTCGGCCACGCTGAGCCTGGACGCCATGCCCCAGGCCGAGAAGGCCGGCATGCTCTTCTACGCGCCCTTCTCCGGCGCCAACCCGGTGCGCAAACCCAGCACCGTGGTCCACACGCTACGCGCCTCCTATGGTGACGAACTCGAGAAAATGCTGACCTTCTGGACCAGCCTGGGCCTCAAGCAGGTGGTGGTGGTGCATTACGACGACGAGGTCGGCGTACAGAACCTGGGCGTGGTCAGCGAGTACCTGATTCGCCAGGGCAAGACACCCAAGGCGTTTGCCCTGCAGCGCAACGCGGGCATCGATGCAGACCGGATGAATGCGCTGATGGCCCTGCAGCCCGAGGTCATCATCAACACCGTGCTGTCCGGGCCGGCGGCCGACATCAGCAAACAGCTGGCGGCACGCGGGCTCTTCGTCCCCATGTCCAGCCTGTCCTTCGTCGGGGCACAGCAGTACATCGACGCGGCCGGAGCGTCCGGCGCCGGCGCCTCCATCTCGCAGGTGGTGCCCAATGCTTCCGCGACGCTGCCCATCATCCGCGAGTGCGGCAAGGCCCTGCAGGATGCCGGCATCAGCAAGCCCATGAACAGCACGCACCTGGAGGCCTGCATCGGCGCCAAGGTGCTGAGCGAAGCCATGCGCCGCAGCAAGCGCGTCGGCGACCCCAAGGCCTTGCTGGCCGCCTTGCGCAATCTGGGCACCTATGACGTCGGCGGGTACACGGTGCACTACGGGCCTGAGCAGAACCACGGCAGCAAGTATGTGGAACTGGCCATGGTCACGCGCAACGGACGGCTACGCAATTGAGGGTAGGAGGGGTCAGAGGGAGTTCTCCAGGGGGATTTGCAGAGGGCGCCGACGGCGCCCTTTTTTTATGCCGCCACAGCGGACTCAGACCTTGATCTCGCGCGCCGTACTTGAAGGCGTCCGTGGGCCGGGTCCACGACCGGCAGCGTGTAGGCGGCGGGCGGGCCTGCCGCGTTCATGAGGAAGGTTCGATGTGCGGTGGTCATCAGGACGGCTCCCGAATGGCTGCTTGGACGCCTGCGAAGCGGGTCAAGAGGCCCCGAAACGGCTTGCGGTCTTCCGGATCGGCAAGCGACCACGGACTGTCGCGTGCCGGCCGACCCGGCGTTTTCCCCAATTTTTCCCCATAAAGGGTGGGGTATATTGACCGCCACGTTTATGAGAAGGTTGCTGGAGAACTACACCAGGATGGAGCAGACCGGGGATGGGCCCGTCAGTCGCGGCGTTGTGCTGCGAGGCCGGGACCACGGCGATGCCGAGTCCGCGCGCAATCTCGTCCTGGAGCGACTGGCCGCGCCGGACCTGAACGCGCTGGTCCGCGCCGAGTCCGGCGAGGACGGCCAGGGCCCCTGGCTGCGTTTGTGGCTCGACCAGCCGACCACCCGGGCCTGGGCGCCAGGCTATTGCACCATGCTGCTGGCCGAGACCGTGGGCCTGCACCCCCTGGACAGTGACACCGACCTGGAGCGCGAGATCCTGGTGACGCTGCTGATGAGCCCGACCGGCCTGGACTACCCCAGCCTGGATGAGTTTGAATCGGCCATCCACATCCGCCGCAACATCGTGCAGGCGGCACGCCACACCACGCTGGCCTTTGACACCAACGCCGCCGAGCGCCCGCAGGACTGCTGGGCCTACCAGGAGGGCCGCGGTTTCACCCTGCTGCCAGAGGTGCCGCTGATCGACGCCCTGATCAAGACCACCCAGCCCGAGGTCTCGGGCCGGCTCTACTCCTTCTCCTGTTACCGCGCCACCGAGTACGTGACGCTGCTGGGTATCGCCCAGGAACTGGCACGCAGCAACACCGAGTTGTTCGCCCGCCTGCAGGACCTCTGGCGCCAGCGCGCCATCATGTCCGAGGAGTTCCACAACGTCTTCCTGCGCGAGCAAGGCTCGCTGGAGGCGCCGGTGCCGCCGCTGTATTACGTGCCGGGCGACCGCGTCTGGTTCCGCAACCCCGACGAGGCATCGGCCGACGCCTGCGGTTTCGAGGGCTCCTGGGTCGTCTATCTCGGTGACGGCCTGTTCACCAATTTCTGGAAGCAGCAGCAGCCCTACACGCTCACGCGCAAGTGCGTCGAGATCTACCACTGGCGCCACGGCCTGTACCGCGACGAACAGGGCGAGTCGCAGATCGACGAAGTCCGCATCGCGCCCCTGATCGAGGCCACACTCGCCAACCCGGACGAACTGGCGCAGGTGATGGCGCGCATGACCCGCTGGCGCGAGCCGCGCGGCGTCTACACCGAGGCCGGCGGCTGCATGGACACCACGCGCGAGTTCGCGCGCTGGGTTCGCCCCGGCACCTCGGACATGCCCATCCCCCGGATCTGATCTGTCATGGAGGCGCGACAGACGCACATCGATGCGCTCAAGTGCATCGGTTCGCAGCTCATCGTGCTGCACCATTTCTCGGCCTACGGCCCGCTGGCCGACGCGACGGCGCTTGCCGCCCCGGCGCTGATGGGCTGGCTCTACAACGATGCCCGCATGGCGGTGCAGATCTTCCTGGTGCTGGGGGGCTATCTGGCCTTGCAGAGCCTTGAGCCGCTGTCCACGCGCCCTGCGGCCGATCTGGCCCGCAGCATCTGGCGACGCTACGTGCGCCTGGCCCTGCCCTTCGCAGCGGCGTTGTTGCTGGCCCTTGCGTGTGCCGCGCTGGCACGCTCCTGGCTGAGTGCCGACTTCATCCCCGCGGCGCCCACCGCCAGCCAGTTGCTGGCCCATGTGCTCTTACTGCACGGCGTGCTGGGCGTGGAATCGCTCTCGGCCGGCATCTGGTACGTGGCCATCGACTTCCAGCTCTATGTCCTGCTGGCCCTGCTGCTGTGGCTGGGCGCGCGCTCGGGCCTGCGCCACGCCGCCGTGCTGGCTGTGATGCTCGCCTCGCTGTTCCATTTCAACCGCGATGCCAGCTGGGACAACTGGGCCCTGTACTTCTTCGGCAGCTACGGCTTGGGCGTGGCGGCCCATTGGGCAGGCCTGTCGGCCCGGCCTCGGCGCTGGCTGGGCCTGCTGGCGCTTGGGGTGCTGCTCGCCCTCGCGCTCGACTGGCGCACGCGCATCGCGCTGGCGGGCGCCACGGCCCTGCTGCTGGGCCTGGCACACCTGCACGCCAACAGCCTGCACTGGCCCAAGGGGCTGGCCCATGCCCTGGCCTTGCTGGGGCGCAGTTCCTACGCGCTCTTCCTGATCCACTTCCCCGTGCTGATGCTGGCCAATGCGCTGCATGCCAAGCTGGGGCTGAGCGGGCCTGCGGCCGGCGCGATCATGCTGGGGCTGGGCTGGGCGGCCAGCATCGCACTGGCCTTCGTGTTCGAGCGCCGTGTCGAGGCGCCCCTCGGACGGCTATTCAGCTCGAAACGCCCGGTCTGACACCGCGGCGCAACAGCGGCTCCACCAGGGCCTGCGCCTCGCGCCCGCTCCAGTCCACTTCACCACGCACGCGCTGGCGCGGCCGGCCCTCGGCATCAATGAGGATGGTGGTGGGCAGCACACTGGCGCCCCAGGCCTTGGCGGCCTCGCTCTGCGGATCCAACAACACGGTCAGATTCAGGCCGCTGGACTGCAGGTACTGCGCGATGCGGCGCGGGCCCTCGCCCACGTTGAGCGCCAGCACCAGCAATTGTTCAGGGCCGTAGATCTCGGCCAGTTGCTGCAGGGAGGGCATCTCGGCGCGGCAGGGCGGGCACCAGGTGGCCCAGAAGTTGAGCACCACGGCGCGGCCGCGCAAGTCGGAGAGCTTCCAGCTCTTGCCCTGCATGTCCAGCGCCTGCAGTGCAGGCGCTGGCCGATTGGCGGGCCAGGGCGACACGTCATACGAACGCGTCTGGGCCAGCGCGGGTGCCGCCACGGCCCCAAGCACCAGCCCCAGGAGCTTGCGCCGCTGCATCAGAGTTTCTCTGCCACCCAGCCGGGCACGCTGGCCAGGGCTGCGTCCAGCTTCGCCGGCTCGGTGCCACCGGCCATGGCCATGTCAGCTTTGCCGCCGCCCTTGCCGCCGACCTGCTGCGCCACGAAGTTGACCAGCTCGCCGGCCTTCACTTTGCCAATGCTGTCAGCGGTCACGCCGGCAGCGAGCTGCACCTTGTCGCCATCCACGGCGGCCAGCACGATGGCCGCTGTCTTGAGTTTGTCCTTGAGCTTGTCCAGGGTGTCGCGCAGGGTCTTGGCGTCGGCGCCTTCCAGGCGCACGGCCAGCACTTTCAGGCCCTTGATGTCCACCGCCTGCGCCAGAAGTTCGTCGCCCTGGGCGGAGGCCAGCTTGCCCTTGAGTGCGGCGAGCTGCCGCTCCAGATCGCGCACCTGCCCCAGCATGGCGTCCACGCGCGCGGGCACTTCGCTCGGAGTGACCTTGAGCGTCCCGGCCACGCCGCCGAGCGTCTCTTCCATGCCCTGCACATAGGCCAGCGCCCTCAGGCCAGTGACGGCCTCCACGCGGCGCACGCCTGCGGCCACGCCACCCTCGGCCGTGATGGAGAAGAAGCCAATGTCACCCGTACGCTGCACATGGGTGCCGCCGCAGAGCTCGCGGCTCGTGCCGATGTCGAGCACGCGCACGCTGTCGCCGTACTTCTCACCGAAGAGCATCATGGCGCCGGTCTTTTGTGCGGATTCAATATCCATCACACGCGCCTGGGTGGCGCTGTTGGCCAGGATCTCTTCGTTGACCTGGGTCTCGATCGCGCGGATCTGCACGTCGGTCACCGACGCGTTGTGGGTGAAGTCGAACCGGGTCTTCTCCGCGTCGACCAGGCTGCCCTTCTGCTGCACATGGCTGCCAAGCACTTCACGAAGGGCCTTGTGCATCAGGTGGGTGACGGAGTGGTTGCGCTCGGTGGCGGCGCGCGTTTCCAGGTTCACCAGCGCCGTCACGTGGTCGCCCACGTTGAGGGTGCCTTGCCCGACCATGCCGTGGTGGCCGTAGACATCGGCCTTGATCTTTTGCGTATCGGCCACCTCGAAGCGGGCCGAGCCCGACGTCAGCAGACCCTCGTCGCCGACCTGGCCGCCGCTCTCCGCGTAGAAGGGGGTGGTGTCGAGCACCACCACGCCGGTCTGGCCGGACTTGAGCACGGCGGTGGACGTGCCGTCCAGATACAGCGCCACGATCTTGGCCGGGGCCTCCAGTGTCTCGTAGCCCACGAACTGGTTGCCGGCGCCGCTGTACTCCAGCGCCTTGTCCATCTTGAACTTGCCGGCGGCACGCGCCTGGCTCTTCTGCTTCTCCATCGCGGCCTTGAAGCCGGCCTCGTCCACGCTCAGGCCGCGCTCGCGGCAGACGTCGGCCGAGAGGTCCAGCGGAAAGCCGTAGGTGTCGTGCAGCTTGAAGGCCACATCGCCCGGCAGCACCTTGGCGTCGGCCAGGGCCGCGTCCAGGATCTCCATGCCGTTGGCCAGCGTCTCGTAGAAGCGCTCTTCCTCGACCTTGAGCACCTCGGTGATGCGCTGCTCCTGCTCTTTGAGACGCGGATAGGCGTCGCCCATGAGGCGCACCAGTTCGGCCACCAGCTTGTGGAAGAAGGGCTTCTTCTGGCCCAGCTTGTAGCCGTGGCGGATGGCGCGACGCACGATACGGCGCTGCACGTAACCGCGGCCCTCGTTGCCGGGGATCACGCCATCGCTCACCAGAAAGGCGGTGGCGCGGATGTGGTCGGCAATCACTTTCAGGGACGGGTTCGCCAGGTCCTGGGTACCGGTCTCGCGGCCGGCGGCCTTGATCAGCGCAGCGAAGATGTCGATCTCGTAATTGCTATGAACGTGCTGCAGGATGGCGGCCAGGCGCTCCAGGCCCATGCCGGTGTCCACGCAGGGCGCGGGCAGCGGCGTGACGGCGCCGGTCTCGTCCATGTTGAACTGCATGAACACGTTGTTCCAGATCTCGATGAAGCGGTCGCCGTCTTCATCGGGGCTGCCCGGCGGGCCGCCGGCGATGTGGTCGCCGTGGTCGTAGAAGATCTCCGAGCAGGGGCCGCAGGGGCCGGTATCAGCCATCATCCAGAAGTTGTCGGACTTGTAGCGACCGCCCTTGTTGTCGCCGATGCGGATCACGCGCTCGGGCGGCAGGCCGATCTCTTTCGTCCAGATGTCATAGGCCTCGTCGTCCTCGGCGTAGACCGTGGCCAGCAGACGCTCCTTGGGCAGCTTGTAGACCTCGGTCAACAGCTCCCAGGCCCACTTCAGCGATTCCCGCTTGAAGTAGTCGCCAAAGCTCCAGTTGCCGAGCATCTCGAAGAAGGTGTGATGGCGCGCGGTGTAGCCCACGTTCTCCAGGTCGTTGTGCTTGCCGCCGGCGCGCAGGCAGGCCTGCACCGAGGCTGCGCGCACATAGCTGCGCTTGTCGGCGCCAAGAAAGACGTCCTTGAACTGCACCATGCCGGAGTTGGTGAACATCAGGGTCGGGTCGTTGCCCGGCACCAGCGGACTGGACTGCACAACGGTGTGGCCCTTGGCGGCAAAGAAGTCCAGGAAGGTCTTGCGGATGTCGGCAACGGAGATGACGGGTTGGCTCATGGTGTGGTCGGGTACGGCAGGGACGCCGCGCCTGGGCTGGCGCATCCACGTAACTGCTTGATTTGCTTGAACAAACGATTATAAGTTTGAGGCACTGCACGCGCCGCCTGTCGCCCCCGCGATGGCCTTCCCGTCCTCGGGCTGGCAGAATCGTCGTCTCGCTCGAAAAAAAACCACCGAAGAGACACACCATGGACATGAAGACCTCCCCGCTTTCGCTGCTGAAAGATCCCACCCTGCTCAAGACCGACGCATTGGTCAACGGCCAGTGGGTCAAGGGCGCCGCCGGCACGCGCTTCGACGTGCTGGACCCGTCCAACGGCCGCAAGCTGGCCGACGTGGCCAACCTGGGCCCGGCCGACGCCGAGCTCGCGATCAAGGCGGCCAACGCCGCCTGGCCGGCCTGGCGCGCCAAGACCGGCAAGGAACGCAGCATCATCCTGCGCAAGTGGTTCGACCTGCTGATGGCCAACCAGGAAGACCTGGGCCGCATCATGACGGCCGAGCAGGGCAAGCCCTTCCCCGAGGCCAAGGGCGAGGTGGCCTACGGCGCCAGCTTCGTCGAGTGGTTTGCCGAGGAAGCCAAGCGCGTCAACGGCGAGACGCTGCCGCAGTTCGACAACAACCGCCGCCTGATGGTCATCAAGCAGCCCATCGGTGTCTGCGCGGCGATCACGCCCTGGAACTTCCCGCTGGCCATGATCACGCGCAAGGTGGCACCGGCGCTGGCCGCAGGCTGCCCGGTCATCATCAAGCCGGCCGAGCTGACGCCGCTGACGGCCCTGGCCGCCGCCGAACTGGCCATCCGCGCCGGCATCCCGGCGGGCGTGCTCAACATGCTCACGGCCGACGGCGACAACTCCATCGCCGTGGGCAAGGTCTTCTGCGCCAGCGACGTGGTGCGCCACATCAGCTTCACCGGCTCCACCGAAGTCGGCCGCATCCTGATGGCGCAGAGCGCCCCCACGGTCAAGAAGCTCTCGCTGGAGCTGGGCGGCAACGCCCCCTTCATCGTGTTCGATGATGCCGACATCGATTCGGCCGTGGAAGGCGCCATGGCCAGCAAGTACCGCAACGCCGGCCAGACCTGCGTCTGCGCCAACCGCATCTACGTGCAGGAAAGCGTGTACGACCAGTTCGTGCAGAAGTTCGCCGCCAAGGTGGCGGCCGTGAAGATCGGCAACGGCTTCGAGGACGGCGTCTCGCAGGGCCCGCTGATCGAGCCGGCCGCGCTGGACAAGGTGGAGCGCCACGTGGCCGACGCCGTGGCCAAGGGCGGCAAGGTGCTGACCGGCGGCAAGCGCGCCACCGAGGTGGGCAGCCAGTTCTTCCAGCCCACCGTGCTGGCCGAGGCGAAACAGAACATGCTGTGCGCTACCGAGGAGACCTTCGGTCCCTTCGCGCCGGTGTTCCGCTTCAAGACCGAGCAGGAGGTCGTGGAGATGGCCAACGCCACCATCTTCGGCCTGGCCAGCTACTTCTACAGCCGCGACGTGGGCCGCATCTTCCGCGTCAGCGAGGCGCTGGAGTACGGCATGGTCGGCATCAACGTCGGCGTCATCGCCACCGAGCACGTGCCCTTCGGTGGCGTCAAGCAGTCCGGCCTGGGCCGCGAAGGCTCACACCACGGCATGGACGACTACGTGGAACTGAAGTACCTCTGCCTGGGCGACATCCTCAAGTAAACTACGGCCCTGCTACGCACACGCGGGTGTCGTTCAATGGTAGGACTCTTGCTTCCCAAGCAAATAACGTGGGTTCGATTCCCATCACCCGCTTCACTTCTCAGTCAAGTTCACCCTCCTTCTCGCAAAAGCGCTGCCGAACGCGAATGAGCTTTGCGATCGACGGCGACACGGGCCGCAGCCCTCAAGCATCGCTTAGCCCCTGCACTTCCCCAATCAGTTTCTCCACTAACTCGGCCATCTCCGTCACGGTGCCCTCATCAATCTCCAAATAGCCTTCGTACTCCGCCAGGTTGCGGCGCTGGTGGGCTGTGTCCAGCACTCTCCAGCGGGCTGGAGGCCAACCCAATGTGTGCGTAAGGCACTGGAACACGGTGTAGCGGTTTTCGCTGCGATAGCCGTGCCATCGCAGCGCGGACAGCGCGGCAGCATGGGCCGCGTTATAGACGCTGGTAAAGCGTCCCTCCAGCGAAAGACCAGGCAGCCCGGCATCAGCCAGCCGCGTGCGGGCCATGGCGAGCATGCGGGCCACTTCGTTGGAATTGCGCGCTTCGGCCTTGAGCTGGCCGATGCGTACAAGGTTATCGAGCGCCTGCAAGCTCATTGGCGTTTCCGATCAGGGGCAGCATGGGTTGGGCCAGCACGCGGTTGACAAAAGAGCCGGGCTCGGCACGGCGGCGGGCAAAGTCGGCCGGGGTGTAGCAGGTGGGGTTGATCTGGCGAGCCAGTTGTTGCTGTGCGGGTTCGAGGGCGGCGAGCACGTCGCCCAGTCGCAGTTTTTCACCAACCAGCATGAGGTCGATGTCGCTGCGTGCGGTATCGCTTTGGCGCGCTACCGAGCCATATACCCAGGCGGCCTTCGGCGGTGTCTGCAGTGACTCGAGCGCGGACCTGATGATGGGCACGATGCCGAGAGTTTTGTGGGTCAATGCGACCAACTCCGTGAACACCGGGGAATCCGGGTTGGCCTGAAACTGTCGCATGTTGCCGACAGCACGGCCATCAACAAGGCCGGCGCTCACCAGGCGATTGAGTTCGCGTTGCAGCGAAGCGCTGCCCAGACCACTGAGTCGGCGCAACTCGTTCAGGTGAAACGCGCGATTCGGTTGCCCAAACAGCCACGGATAAAGGCGGGCCTGGCTGTTGCTGAACAGGGCGTCGGAAATCATGCCAAATATTAGCATGATCGATCCAGAATCTGGCACTATTTTCACGATATCCGGCGGGCAACCCTGGCCGGCGCGACACCGCCACCCCTAGAGCGTGTACTGCATGCCGCCCTGGATAAACCCGATCAGCGCGGCCTGGTTCTCGGGCGATTCTGAAAAGCCCATCAGCACCTGGGCCCGGCTCATGCCGGCGGCCAGGTTGCCGGCGTGGTAGCTCAGGCCGCCCGCGTCCGCCGCGCGGTGCAGCACGTTGGTGTAGAGCTGGTTGACAAATTGCGTGTTGTTCAGTGCGCCGTAGGTCCGGGCGAACTCCGGGCTGTTGATGAAGTTCTGCGCCACGGCCTGGAGCGACACGCCCACGTCCATCTCATGCATCTGAAAGCCCAGCCCCGCCTTGTCCGGCGTGCGGTTGAAAGCCGCCTGGTACAGCCGATAGGCCATGCCCGCGTTGCCCTTGTGGTCCAGCGCGACATACACATCGGAGAACTTCAGGCGCTCGATATCCACCAGCGTGTCGGCGCCGTCGCCACCGGTGCGGCGGTCTGTCACGGCAACCATGTCAGTGAGCGGGAACGTGATGGAGTAGCTGGCATAGGCGCCGCTATACCCCGCGGTGTCGATGCCAGCGCCGCCCTCCAGCCAGTCATTGCCGCCGCGCCCGGTCAGCTGGTCATTGCCGCCCTCGGCCCAGACGGTGTTGTCTGCGCTGTTGCCAAAAATAATGTCATTGCCGTTGTACGCCAGCACGTCCTCGATCACCGTGCCGGCGGTCAGGGTCACCGTGTTGCTGCCGATGGTGGAGCGCGCGCCGGGGTTCAGGTCGATCGTGTGGTTGCCGTTGACCAGGTACGCATTGAAGGTGTCGCGGCCGCCCGGGTCCGAGATGGTCAACGCGCCCGGGGGCAACACCGAGCCAAACAACCAGGAATCATCGGCCGTAGTGCCCGTCTTGAGCGTGGTCGAGGGCGATGGTGACGGTGCCGGAGAAGGCGCAGGCGCGGGCGACGGTGATGGCGCCGGCGCGGGAGAACCGCCCACCAGGCTGTCATTGCTGGCCATCGCCGCAACCAGCCAGTCCCAGGTGCCGGGTGCGAAGAGCGCTGCGTAGGTGGACGACGTGTTGGAAGAATTGCCACTGGACAGCACACCCACCACCCGGTTGCTGTCGTTGAACAGCGGCCCGCCCGAAGCGCCACCACCCAGGCCAGAGTCAATGTCGAACACGCCATAGTCGCGTGACGCATCGGCATAAACGCGCTCCGCCATCAGGCCAGTGCCCCGCGCGGGATAGCCGGCCATCGTCCCGGAAAAGTCGCTGGACGTATTGGACAGGCCCATATAGCCGACCGTCGCGCCGATATTCACCCGCATCCCGATCAGGGCCATGTCGTATTGCGCCTCTGACTGCGACACCAGGCCGTCGCCGTTCTGGTCCCAGTTGCGGGTGCGGGCCTGGATGTTTCCCCAATTGCTGAAGCTGCCAAAAGGCGCGGTGAACGGGGACGAGTCAGCGCCCGGCGTGACGGTGATGCTGGTGGCATAGCCGCCGTGCGAAGCGTCATACACGACGTGCTGGGCCGTCAGCACGTCGTTGTTGCCCACGACCACGCCAGACCCCCGCGCGTTGTACCCGTCGGCGAAGGTCACCTGGATGTGGCAGATGGCTGAGTAGGGGAAGGTGGTGCGGGCCGTGACTTCGTACATGTTGCGTTCCCCTGTTTGCGCGGCAACTTCAGAAGAAGGAGTATGGCCGTTCCCCTGCGAACGTCATCACACGATTCACTGATTGACCAGGGCACTAGCGTGTGCTATCCGGGTGAGCGCGCTCGTCGCAAGCCCCCTCAGAACATCGACTTCATCACCCCATACAGCTCGTTCTGCCCCTCAAATCCGATGCCCGGCCGGTCTGACAGCGTGAGGATGCCGCCCGACACCCTGGAGTCGTCCGCAAACCCCGCGAACACGCCAAACACGCCCGGATAGGCCTCGCATCCGCCCAGCCCGAAACCCGCAACCACGGCCAGCGTCATCAAATTGCCGCCGTGCGGAAAGATCGACTGCCTCGACCAGCCCATGCTTTTCAGCATGTCCAGCGTGCGCGAGAACTGCACGATGCCGTAGGACTGCGGCACGTCGATCTGGATGATGTCGGTGCCCGCGCGCAGGCCGCCGAACTGGACCAGGTTCCTGATGTCCTGCGTGGAGAACAGGTTCTCCGCCGTGCCGATCGCGCCCGGGTAGATGCTGGTGAGCCGCGACATCAATGCAAAGTCGGCGGGATCGGTCGGCTCTTCGAACCAGCGCAGGCTGTACGGTGCGAGCGCCTTGGCGTACTCGATGGCGCGATCGGGTGTGAAACCGGCGTTGGCGTCCACCGCCAGGTGGTGCCCGCCGCCCAGCACCGCGATGGCCGCCTCGATGCGCGCCAGGTCTTCGGCCAGCGGCGCGCCGCCGACCTTGATCTTCATCGTGGTGTACCCCTCGTCCAGGCGCATCCGGATTTCGGCCTCCAGGTCCGCGATGCCCTTTCCGGGTGCGTACCAGCCGCCGCCCACATAGCAGGGCACCTGTTCCAGCACTTTGCCCGCGTT
>JAUYQZ010000003.1 GCA_030695415.1 Hylemonella sp. | reverse complement strand
GCCCCCGCTGAGCGTGTCGCCAGCAGCGCTGTACAGGGTGCCGCTGGTCACGATGGCCGTGCCCGCGGCCGAGAGGCCGCCGTCATAGATCTTGCTGACGTTGCTGGTGCTCAGCGTCAGCGCGGCCTGGGTGATGTTGGCGGTCTGCGTGCCACCGCTGAACGTGTAGTTGCTGGCCAGTCCGGTGCCGTCGCCCAGCGTCAGGCCGGTCACGGTGAGGGGCTTGGCGCTGCCGACGTTCTTGTTGGCCACCGTGCCGGAGCCGCTCAGGATCAGGGTCTGGCTGCCGACCAGCGGGCCCAGCGCCAGCGCGCCGGACTGCACGGTCGTTGTGCCGTCGTAGCCGCGGCTGCCGCTCAGGCTGACGGCGTAGGCCGTGGTGTTCAGCGTGCCGTCGGCGTAGCTGATGGCGTAACCCTGCTGGTTGGAGTACAGGCCGCCTGGCGTGATGACCGAGGTGCCGACATTCGTGGCCCCCTGCGAGCTGCCGCTGTAGCTGACGGTGCCGAGCAGGTTGGCGTCGGGCGTGGTGGAATAGCTCACGCCGTTGCCACCGGTGAACGCCTGCGCGTCGTACGTGCGGCTGGCGTTGTTGGCCGCCACCGTGAGCGCTGTCATGAACGTACGCAGGAGCGGGGTCGTGATGCCGTTGTAGATGATCCAGGTGTTGGCGAAGTCCCAGCTATTGAAGCTGGCCTGCTGCAGCATCTGGGCGGTGGTCAGGCCCGTGCCGCCGGCCGAGACCAGCGTGCCGGAGCTGGTGGTGTCCCAGTAGCTGTTGCTGATGGTGCCGGCGCCGCTGCCCAGCAGCCCGCCCACACTGCCGAAGCCGAGGACGCTGCCGCGGGCGTAGGTGTTGCTGATCGATCCCGAGGTGTTGATTCCGACCAGCCCGCCCACGCTGGTGGTGCCGACCACGTTGCCCGTGGCATAGCTGTCACTGACCAGACCGCTGTCGTTCCGGCCGATCAGCCCGCCGGCGCCGGTGGAGCCGTTCACGTTACCCGTGGCGTAGCTCTGACTGACCGCACCGGTGGTGTTACCGCCGACCAGTCCGCCCACGCTGCTCGTTCCGTCCACCGTGCCGGTGGCGTAGCTCCGGCTGACCGTACCGGTGGCGTTGTTGCCGACCAGCCCACCGGCGTTGCTGGAGCCGCTCAGGTTGCCCGTGGCATGGCTGTCGCGGATGGTGCCGCCGATGTTGTCGCCCACCAGGCCGCCGATGCTGCTGGTGCCGCTCACGCTGCCCGTGGCGTAGCTGTGGCTGACCACGCCGGTGTTGCTGCCCACCAGCCAGCCCAGGCTGCTGCTGCCGGTCAGGCTGCCGCCGACCAGCCCGACGTTGCGCAGATCGGCCGTGGGGCCCGTTGTGCTGAACAGCCCGACATGCAGGGCCGCATTGTTGATGGTGAGATCGGAAATGGTATGGCCCAGGCCATCGAAGCGGCCGGTGAACTGGGTGCCCAGGGCGATAGGGGTGAAGCCGGCGCCGCTGTTCCAGGTGGACGTGATGGCCGCGTCGATATTGCTGCCCAGCGCGTAGTGGCCCGCCAGATTGCCGGTCATGCCCTGCAGGTCGGCGGCGCTGATGCTGCCCTGGGCGCCCAGGCTGTTGATGACGGTGTAATGGGTCACGACGCCGTCCGAACCCTGCTTCGTGCTGTAGTTCGGCCCGGCGGGCAGGTTGGCCTGGAAGTTGCGCGCGAAGGTGTAGTCGCTGGTGTTGCCCGCCGCGACGGCGCCCTGCCCGTAGTGCAGGGCCAGGCTGGCGCTGCCCGAGCCGTTCAGGTTGGCGTTGATGTTGATGTTCCGGTCGGCCGAGAGGGTGAGCGTGTTGGCGGCCCAGCTCACGGCATCGTTGACGTGGATGTCGCCCGGGCCGGTGGTAGTGGAGTAAAGATTTGTCGCTGTATTGGCCCCGGCGGTGGTGCTGACGATCACGCTGTTGCTGCCCAGCAAGCCGGAGAGCGCCGTGCCGGTGATGTCGCCGCCACTGGCCGCGATGGTGAAGTCCAGGGGGTCGATCAGCCAGGTGCCCGACACGCCTGCCGCAGCGGCGGTGGTGATCCTGGCCTCGCTGGCGATGCTGACGTGGGCCGCACTGGTCTCGATGAAGCCGCCATCGCCGCCTTGCGGCGCACTGGCGTCGAGCGTTCCGCCCACCTGCGTGCTGCCCGCCTGCATGCCGCCCAGCAGGACGATGGTGCCGTTGCGGTTCTCCACCGTATGGGCCTGGATCACGCCGGTGTTGTTCACGACGCTGGCCAGCAAGGCGTTCCTGGCCCCGGCCGTCATCATCACGAGGCCGCCATCGGCCTGGATCAGCCCGCCGTTGTGCGCCAGACTGTTCAGCACGCTCTGGTCAATCTGCATCTGGACCAGGTGGTTTCCGCTGAAGGTGAGCGTGGCCGCACTGCCCGCCCCCAGTGCGACGGTGCCTTGCTGCGCCGTGATCACCCCCTCATTGCTGACGTGTTGGCCCAGCAGGGCGGCATAACCGCCGGGGGCGGCGGTGATCGTGCCCTGGTTGATGATGCGGCCGGAGCCGTTGCCGCTGAAGTATCGGGTGCTGCCGCTCAGGGCGGCGTCGCTGACATCCAGGGTGGAGGCCACTAGGCCCCCGACATTGACCTGGGCGCCCTGGCCGAACAGGATGCCATTCGGGTTGATCAGGTAGACCTGACCGTTGGCCTGGATGCGGCCGAGGATCTGCGTGCCCTGGGTGTCGAGGATGCGATTGACCGCAATCGCGGCGGCCGACGGCTGCAGGAAGTTGACGGTTTCCGAGGGCGCGATGTTGAAGCTGTTCCAGTTGAGCGACAGCCTGGCGCTGGACTGCTGGATGGTGGTGGTGGCGCCGGAGCGGGAGATCTGGCCCGTGCCGGACACGACCTGACCGCCCTCAGGTGCCGCCAGCGCCAGGCCCGGCAGAAGCAGCGCGGACAGAAGCGCCTGGATGAGCTTGCGGCCCGAGTCTGCTTTTCCATGCCCCCTGGTGTGTTCAGCGACCGCGATCCAGGCGTTGAGTACCTCGCTCCACACCAGGCGGTAGCGGCGGTTCATGGAGCCGTGGCGTTTCATGTCATGTGCCATTTCATTAAGGTGCCGCGCATTGAATCGGGGCATCGAGCGTCGGCGATGGCGTGCTTGCCGTACCTGAGGCATCAATGTGCGCAAGCCTAGAAAGAAGCGGCAGGAATGTATGTTCGTTAGCGCTCATAACCCCCTGCGGACCGCAGCAGGCGCGCGTGGGCCTGCGTCGCCAGGCTGCGTCAGCAACCGAGGCGTCTATAGGGTCCCCGGTGCAGAGCTCAGCCGGGAGGCGCTACAGATGTCGCTGCGCCTGACGGTGGTCATCGATGCGCCGAAAGGAGCGATCAAGCAGGTGATCGGTAACCATGCCCTTGTGCGCCAGTTGCTGGCCAACGGCTGGCTGCACCAGAGGCGTTACGATGGTGATCGCTTCCTGCGCTACGCTACAGGGCGTTGGCAGGAGTTGGACATGGAGACTGGATGTCGCGTTACCAAGGACAAACAATTGCGTTACTGACACAGCATGGCAAGGAGCAGGTGATGATGCCCGCGCTCGAATTGCCGCTGGGCTGCCGCCTGCAGCTGGTCAGCGGCTACGACACTGACCAGCTCGGCACCTTCACGCGCGACACGTCGCGCACGGGCAGCCAGCTTGATGCGGCGCAGCGCAAGGCGCGCATCGGCATGCAGCTCAGTGGACTGCCGGTCGGGCTGGCCAGCGAAGGCAGCTTCGGCCCGGACCCCTGGTCGGGCATGTTTCCGTGGAACGTCGAAATGGTGATCCTGGTGGACGACCGTCTTGGCGTCGAGGTGGTCGGCGTGGCCCAGGGCGCGGCACGCAGCGGCCAGCTGCAGACCGCAGAGTGGGCCGCGCTGCAGCAGTTCGCGCATCAACAGGGCTTTCCCGGGCACCAGTTGGTGCTGCGCCCGCAGGGCAGCGACGACCCGCGCCTCGACAAGGGTCTTGCGGACTGGGAGGCGCTGCGTGCGACCTTCGAGCGCTGTCGCGCCCAGGCCGCGAATGCACAGGTATTTGCAGAGACCGATCTGCGCGCCTCGGCCAACCCCACGCGCATGGCACTCATCTCCGACGCAACGCGGGATCTGTGTGCCCGGCTGCAGTCCAACTGCCCCGCCTGTGGTCTGCCCGGCTATGGCCTGGTGGAACGCCAGCCCGGGCTGCCATGCCGGGATTGCGGCAGCCCGACCCAGGTCTATCGCGCCGAGCTTCTGCGGTGCGCGGCCTGTCAGCACCAGGAACTGGTGTCGCGCGCCGACCGGAAGTGTGCCGAGCCTTCACAGTGTCCGGATTGCAATCCCTGATCCAAGCGGGCACTGTGGCTGGAGGCCCAGCGGATGGGTAGCGGCTCCAGTTAGCCCTTAAGAACGGGCGACCCCATGCGTGCAGTAAACAGGCGTCTTTCCATGTGTCCACACATCTGATGGGATGCGAGCGCGCCGGCTCGGGCCAGCAGGCCTTGCTGGACGGTCGTGACATCGCGCTGTGGAGCTGGCGCTGGCGCCGGTGATCCCTTCGTCGATCACCGTCCGGGGGCCCTTAGGGGGGGCATGACGCACGGCTGGAAGTGATCGAGACGCGCCAGGGGGCCGCCCACGTCATCGTGCAGCACCGGCATCTGCGTGGCGCGCGCTCAGCTTTGCTTGAGCGCGTCGATCTGCTGGTCTTTCTCTTCCCAGATGGCCGCCAGCCAGCGGTGGAACTGGCCGCGGAACTCCGAGTCGTCTTCATAGTTCCCGGAGCAGAACTCGGCCGGGATGGGCAGCTGCCGCGCGCGCACGATCACCTTGGGGGTGCGGCCACAGAGGAACTGCCAGAAGGTGGGGGCGCCTGCGGGGTAGACGATGGTCACGTCGATCATGGCGTGGAACTGTTCGCCCATGGCATTGAGCGCCAGTGCCAGGGCGCCGGCCTTGGGTTTGAGCAGGTGGCGGTAGGGCGAGCCAGACGACTGGTGTTTCTCCGCGGTGAAACGCGTGCCTTCGGCAAAGTTCATCACGCTGGTGGGCACGCGGGCGAACTTCTGGCAGGCGCGGCGGGTGGTCTCGCGGTCCTGCCGGCGCAGATCCGGGTTCTTGCGCAGGGCGGCCTTGCCGTGCCGGCGCATGAAGGGGAAGTCCAGCGCCCACCAGGCCAGGCCGATCACCGGCACGTAGATGAGCTGCTGCTTCAGGAAGAACTTCAGCAGGGGGATGCGCCGGTTCATCACATGCTGCAGCACGAAGATGTCCACCCAGGACTGGTGGTTGCAGTTCACCAGGTACCAGCCCTGGTAGGGCAGCTCGGCCACGCCCTGCACATCCCAGCTGGTTTTCTGTGTGAGTCGCATCCAGCCGCTGTTGCAGGCGATCCAGGCGGTGGCGATGGCGTTGAGGGCCGGGTCGATGGCCTGCCGGACCGCCTGGAAGGGCAGGGCCAGCTTGAGCAGTGCCAGCATGAACAGCAGCGCACACCAGAACAAGGTGTTGATGGCCAGCAGCACGGCGGCGAGAACGCCTTTGACGAGGGACGGCAGGAAGCTGAGCATGGCAGGTAGGGGTAGGCGGGGGCGGGCCGGTGCCGGCCCATGCGCCGCATGGCTATGTCGATACGCGATTGTGCGCCTGTGCCGGCCTGTGGCACTGAGCTAGATCAGGATTTCCTCAATTCCCCTTGGTTTGTGCCTGGCACAGGCCCCACGCCGCGGGCGGCAGGACCATAATCAGCCATAAGATGCCGGTGCGCAATTGCCGGCCAGGTTGGGTTGATAGTTACACGACACAAGACACAAGAGCAGACGATGAAACGCCTTGATGATTTCCGTATGAACCTGGGCCACCAGGCGCTGGTGCCGATCATGATCGGCGGCATGGGGGTGGACATCTCCTCCTCCGACCTGGCGCTGGAGGCGGCTCGCCTGGGTGGGGTGGGCCACATTTCCGATGCCATGGTCAAGACGGTGACGGACCGCCGCTACAAGACCAAGTTCGTCAAGGCCAAGCAGGCGCAGTACCAGTACAACGTGGAGTCGGCGGACAAGTCGGCCGTGAAGTTCAACCTGGCGGACCTGGCCGAGGCCACGCGCCTGCACGTGGGCAACACCATGGCGCGCAAGGCCGGCAGCGGCCAGATCTTCATCAACTGCATGGAAAAGCTGACGATGAACGGCCCGAAGGAGACGCTCAGCGTGCGCATGAACGCCGCGCTGGACGCGGGCATCGACGGCATCACGCTGGCGGCCGGCCTGCACCTGGGTTCCTTTGCGCTGATCGAGGACAACCCGCGTTTTCGTGATGCCAAGCTGGGCATCATCGTTTCGTCCCTGCGCGCACTGCAGCTTTTCCTGCGAAAGAACAGCCGCCTGAACCGCCTGCCCGACTACGTGGTGGTGGAAGGCCCGCTGGCCGGTGGCCACCTGGGCTTCGGCATGGACTGGGCCAAGTACGACCTGGCCACCATCGTGGCCGAGATCCTGGCGTATCTGAAGACCGAGCAACTCAACATTCCGGTCATCCCCGCGGGCGGTATCTTCACCGGCAGCGATGCGGTGCGTTTCATGGAAATGGGCGCGGCTGGCGTGCAGGTGGCCACGCGCTTCACCGTCACCAAAGAGTGCGGCCTGCCCGACGACATCAAGCAGGAATACTTCAAGGCCAACGAGGAAGACATCGAGGTCAACGAGATCTCGCCCACCGGTTACCCCATGCGCATGATCAAGGGCAGCCCGGGCATTGGCGACGGCATCCGCCCCAACTGCGAGGCCTATGGCTACCTGCTGGACGCCAACGGCAAGTGCGCCTACATCGACGCCTACAACCGCGAGGTGGCGGCCCACCCCGGCGAGCGCAAGGTCAAGGTGTGGGACAAGACCTGCCTGTGCACCCACATGCGCAATTTCGACATCTGGACCTGCGGCCAGCTGGCCTGGCGCCTGAAAGACACATCGTTGCGCTACGCTGACGGCAGCTACCAGCTGCTCAGCGCGCAGCACGTGTTCGAGGACTACCAGTTCGGCACGGACAACCAGGTGCGCCTGCCGGCGGCCGAGGCGGCACCGGCGGCGCTGGGCTGATCCGAGGCCGGGGCGCTGGCCTGGCCGTATGCCGGTGGGGGTATTCGCGGCCCGGTAACATCAGCACCGGGCGTCATGCGGGCCAGGTGCCCTGGCCCCACCCACCCAAGAGGCAACACCCATGAGCACCCCCCACCGCATCACCGTCATCGGCGCCGGCTTCGGCGCCCTGTCCAGCGTGCGCGAGCTGCGCCGGCTTGATCCCTCGGTCGAGATCACGCTGGTCTCGCCGCGCGCCGAGCTGCATTACCTGCCCGGCATCATCTGGATACCAGCCGGGCTGCGCACGCGCGAGCAGCTGGTGGTGCCGCTGACCAACTTCTTCGCCCGCATGAAGGTCACGCACGTCGCCGCCGAAGTGACCGGCCTGCGCGACGGCGGCCGCGTGCTGGACACCACGGCCGGCGAAGTGCACAACGACGCGCTGGTGATCGCCAGCGGCGGGCGTTTCATCAAGAAACTGCCGGGCATCGAACACGCCATCACCCCCTGCGAGGGCATCACCGCGGCAGAAAAGATCCGCGACCGTCTGCGCGCCATGAAGGGCGGCACCATCGCCGTCGGTTTTGCCGGCAACCCCAATGAACCCAGCGCCGTGCGCGGCGGGCCGATGTTCGAATTCCTCTTCGGCATCGACGAGCAGCTCAAGCGTGAGGGCCGGCGCGACCAGTTCGAACTGGTCTTCTTCAACCCCGCCAAGGACCCCGGCAACCGCCTGGGCCCCAAGGCCGTTCGGCACCTGCTGGCCGAGATGGCGCGACGCAACATCCGCACCCACCTGGGCCACAAGATGGTGCGCTTCGAGGCCGACAAGGTGGTCACCGAAGGCGGTGAGTTCCCGGCCAACCTGATCCTCTTCATGCCGGGCATGACCGGCAATCTGTGGTTTGAGAAGACCGAGCTGGCGCGCTCACCGGGCGGACTGCTCAAGGCGGATGCGCAGTGCCGCGTCGAAGGGACGCAGCATGTCTACGTGGTGGGCGACTCGGGCAGCTTCCCCGGCCCCGACTGGATGCCCAAACAAGCCCACATGGCCGATCTGCAGGCCGCCGCCGCCGCGCAGAACGTGCTGGCCGGCCTGCGCGGTCAGACCCCCGCGGCCACCTTCAAGGTCGAGCTGATGTGCATCATCGACGCCCTGAGCCAGGGCACGCTGGTGTGGCGCACCCCCACGCGCAACATCATCCTGCCGTCCAGCCGCATCTTCCACTGGGCCAAGCGCTGGTTCGAGGGTGTGTACCTGAAGAAATACCGTTGAGGAATTTACCCATGATGAAATGGATCGAACGCCTGCCCGTGCCCCTGCTGGTGATCATGACGCTGTGGATGCTGGCCGCCCCCTTCGTGCCCGAGCCGCACCTGGTGGAGAAGTGGCGCATGTTCATGGAGGGCACGCTGACCAAGCCGCTGGACATCTTCGACGTCTTCTGGCATTTGCTGCCGGCCGCGCTGCTGGGGCTGCGCCTGTGGGCCCGCGCCAAGGCCAAATCGCCGCCGCCGTCGCAGTAAAAACCTAGCCGCGCCGCCAGGCGTGGTAGCGCGCCAGCCAGGGGTAGATCCACTTCGGTACATGGGCGCGCCGCCATTGCCCGGCGAGCTGACGGCTGACTTCGCCCAGCGTGGGGTAGGCGTGCAGCGTGCGCAATAGCGCGTTCAGCCCCAGGCCATGCTGCAGGGCCAGCGTGAACTGCGGCAACAGTTCGGCGGCTTGTTCGCCCACCACCGTGGCGCCCAACAGCCGGTCCTTGCCCGGCACGGTGAGCACCTTGACGTAGCCGGCGGTGGCACCATTGGTGACGGCGCGGTCCAGCGCACCCAGCTCGAAGCGCGTGAGTTCGTAGGCCACACCCTGTTGCCTCGCCTGTGCTTCGGTGAGGCCCACGCGCGCGATCTCCGGGTCCAGGTAGATGGCCTGGGGCACCACGCGGTAGTCCACCTTGAAGCGGCGCAACGATCCGAACAGGGCATTGATGGCGGCGTACCAGGCCTGGTGCGCCGCGACCGGGGTGGTGGGAATGGGGCTGGCGATGTCACCCGCCACGTAGATGTGGGGCCAGACCGTCTGCAGGCAGGCGTTGACTTCCAGCGGGGAGCCGGTGTCGATGCCGAGTTCTTCCAGCCCCAGGCCTTGCAAGCGCGGCTGGCGGCCCGTGGCGCAGAGCAGCGTGTCGAATTCAATGGCGTTCTCGGCCCCGGTGGCATCCGGCTCCAGCCAGACGCACCGCGTCGCCCCTGTGCGCTCGAAGCGCAGCGCACGGCGGCCGGTGAGAACGCGCACACCCTCGCCCTCGAGCGTCTGGCGCGCGAACGCCGCCACGTCCGCGTCCTCGCGCACCAATAGGCGCGCTCCCTGTTCCAGCAGCGTCACCTGCGAGCCCAGGCGCTGCAGGGCCTGGGCCAGCTCGCAGCCCATGGGGCCGCCGCCGAGCACCAGCAGGCGCCGCGGCGGGGCGTCGAGCCGGGCCAGGGCTTCCCACAGCGTTTCGCTGGTGAGGCCGTCTACATCTTCAATGCCGGCGATGGCCGGCACCACGGGGCGCGCGCCGGTGGCCAGCACGATGGCGCGCGTCGTGAGGCGCTGGGTGCCGCCGTCGTGCAGCCGCACCTCCACCGTCCAGGGATCGAGCAAGCGCGCCTGGCCCTGCAGCACCTCCACGCCAAGGGCGGTGTAGCGTTCCACGCTGTCGTGCGGGGCGATGGCCTGCACTACGGCCTGCACGCGCTGCATGACGCGACGCCAGTCCACCACCGGCTCGGCGCCGCCGAGGCCCAGGTCTGCCGCCCGGCGGATCTGCTGCGCCAGTCTGGCGCTGCGGATCAGTGCCTTGCTCGGCACGCAGCCGGTGTTCAGGCACTCGCCGCCCATGCGGCCCGCCTCGACCAGCGTGACGCTGGCGCGCGTGGCGGCGGCGATGTAGGCTGTGACGAGGCCGGCCGCGCCGCCCCCGATGACGACGAGGTTGCGGTCGTAGCGGGCCGGTTTGCCGGGCGTAGCCATGGCCGGCTCAGCAGCAACTGCCCACGGCGGCGGTCGTGCCGCTGTCGAAGGGCAGGTTGCTGCCGCATCCTTCGAAGATGCCGTAGTGGGTGCTGAAGTCGCCAATGAAGTCGAAGTGCGGGGCGAAGCGCGTGTCGTGCAGCATGCGCCAGGTGTTGCCGCAGACCGGGAAGACCTTGCCGGCCTGGATGTCGTGGTGCTTGTCGAGCACGAAGCGGCGCGCGTGCTCGGGGATGCTGCCGCGGTAGATGACGGCCTGGCCGTAGTCCTCGCAGGCGGATTCCAGGCCGTCGAGCCTGAACAGGCGGTAGGTGGCCGAGTAGAAGCGCAGGTTGCCGGTGCGCGCGGCGAGCTGCGGGTCGGTCACGGCCAGCGGCCGGTCGTCCACCAGGCGCGGGTCGGCAAAGCCGTGGCGCTGCGCCAGGCGCTGGAAGTCGTTCCAGTACAGGGCGCCGCCCAGGCACTCGCCGTAGAGCACTGGGTCGTTCTTCACGGCGGCAGGGACGCGGCGGTCGGCATAGACGTCCGAGAAGTAGAACTCGCCGCCGGGCTTGAGCAGGCGCTGCACGCCGGCCAGCACGGCGTCCTTGTCGGGCGAGAGGTTGACCACGCAGTTGGAGACGATGACGTCGAAGCTGCCGTGCTCCAGACCGAGTTCGTCCAGTCGCTCGATGTAGCCGTGCAGGAAGCGCACGTTGTCAAAGCCGAAAACCTGCGCCTGGTGGGCCTGGTGCGCGCGCGCCACGGCCAGCTGCTCGTCGGTCATGTCCACGCCGACCACCGAGCCCGTAGGGCCGACCAGCTGCGCCAGCGCGTAGACGTCGCGCCCCGAGCCGCAGCCCAGGTCCAGCACGCGGCAGCCTTCGAGCAGCGGCGGGCAGACCAGGCCGCAGCCGTAGTAGCGCGACAGCACCTCGGGATGGATGCGTGCCAGCAGGGGCTTGAGCCAGCCGGGCAGGCTGCTCACGTCGCAGCAGGCGCTGGTCTTGAGGTCGTTCGTGCCGCTCAATTGGCGGCCGTAGTAGTCCTGGACGAGGTCGTGGGTCGAAGGGATGTCAGGCATGGTCAGTTCGCTTGGAGATGAGGGGGAAGATGGCGCAGATCGGCGGGTTCGTCAATGTCGTGCAGGGTGGGGCCGACCCAGGTGGACAGGCCCAGGGCAGCCAGGCGCTGCAATGTTTGTGCGGCCACCGTGGCCGTGCTCCAGGGCATGTGCTCGAACAGGGCGGGGCAGGGCGCCTTCAGGCCGATCAGCACGTAACCGCCATCGGCCACCGGTAGCAGCACGGCGTCGTGTGTGTGCAGCGCCGCAGCGGCGGCGCGCAGCTGCGTGGCATCGAGTGCGGGGCAGTCGGTGCCGAACAGCAGCACGGGCTGCTGCAACCCGGTGGTGACGCGTTGCACGGCGCGGGCCATGCGCTCGCCGAGGTCGCCCTCGCCCTGGTCGGCCCGGCTGATGCCGGCGGGCAGGCGCAGGCCCTGCCAGGCGGCGCTGTCCGGTGCCGGGCTCATGCACAGCTCCACCGGGCCGACACCGGCGGCCAGGGCCTGTGTCAGGGCGTGATGGAGCAATGCGCGCGCCAGCGTGGCGGCGCCCTCGGCACCCAGGGCCGGGGCCAGCCGGGTCTTGGCCTGGCCGGCTTGTGGCGCCTTGGCGAAGACGACGAGGCGGGGCGGCGTGCTCACCGGTACCGCTCCGCCAGTTGCGCCGCGGGCACGCCGCGCCAGTAGGCCAGGCGCAGCCGCCACATCAGCAGCACCGTGCGCCAGACGCCGTGCGTCTCCCAACGGCGGCCCGAGGTGCGCGCGCGCGCGCGCAGGCAGGCCGGGGGGGTGAGGCGCTTCAGACGGGCCGAGATCTCGATGTCTTCCATCAGCGGCTGGTCGGGAAAACCACGGACGGCCTCGAACGCGGCGCGCGTCATGAACAGGGCCTGGTCGCCGGTGGCGATGCCGCTGGCGCGCGAGCGCCGGTTCATGAAGAAGGCGATCACCGGCAGCAGCCAGTGCCGGCCCTGGATGGCGACGTCGAAGCGGCCCCAGTGGTGCCGGCCGTCGGCCAGCGCGGTGGCGATCAGGCTGTCGGCATCGGAGGGCAGTGCGGTATCGGCGTGCAGGAAGAGCAGGGGCGTCTCGCCGCCCGCATCAACAGACACTTGTGCACCGGCGTTCATCTGCCGTGCGCGGCCACGCGGCGCATCCAGCCATTGCACGCCGGACCGGCGTGCGGCGAACGCGTGGACCAGATCGCGCGTGCCGTCGCTGCTGCCGCCGTCGGCCACCACCAGCCGCGCACCGCGCGCCAGCAGGGGCTGCAGCTGCCCCAGCGTGGCCGTGATGCCGGCGGCTTCGTTGAGCACCGGCATCACGATGTGCAGGGTCGGCTGCGCCATGCGCTTCCTGGCTAGAGCGCGCCGCCGCAACTGCTGCCCTGGCCGGCGGTGCAGCCATAGCAGTGGCCGGCCACGCGGATGGGCACGCCGGCCACGTCGGCCTGCAGCAGCTCGCGCAGGTGGTGGCGCACACCGGCTGTGCCCAGCGGCAGGTTCAGCTGCTGGTTGAAGTCGCAGTCGTAGAGCCAGCCCTGCCAGTCCACGCTGACCAGGGTGCGGCACATGACGCCGGCCAGGTTGGCACTCAGGTGGCTGTGCTGGAGCAGATCGAGGTAGTCCGCGAACGTGCCCTTGGACACCAGCGTGGAGCCGAAGCGCTGGATGGGCATGTTGGCCAGTGCGTAGAGCGCGTTGAACACGATGCCGAAGTGCGCGTGCAGCTCGCGCTGGTAGTCGGCCTGCAGGCGCTGCTGGTCGGGCGGCAGCGAGGGGCCCTGCGGGTTGTAGACCAGGTTGAGCCGCAGGCCGGATTCCGGCCTGCCGTAGCCCAGGGCGTTGAGCCGCTGCAGCGAGGCAATGCTCTTGTCGAACACGCCGTCGCCGCGCTGGCGGTCCACGTTGGCGGCGGAGTAACAGGGCAGGGAGGCGATCACCTCCACCTGTTGCGCGGCCAGGAAGTCGGCCAGGTCCTCGTGGCCGCTCTCGTGCAGGATGGTGAGATTGCAGCGGTCGATCACGTGCACGCCCAGCGCGCGGGCGGCGCGCACCAGGTCGCGAAAGCCGGGGTGCAACTCGGGTGCACCGCCGGTCAAGTCCAGCGTGCCGATCTTGCGCGCGGCCAGCACCTGCGGGATGAGGGCGAGCAGCTCCTCGTCCATCATCTCCGTGCGGTTCGGCCCGGCGTTGACGTGGCAGTGCAGGCAGCTCTGGTTGCAGCGGTAGCCGAGGTTGACCTGCAGGGTGGCCGTGCCCAGCCGATCAATGGCGGGGAAGGCGACCTGCTGCAGCAGGGTGAGGGTGTCGTGCATGGTGGCGTGAAAACTCAGGTGAGCAGGGCGGCCAGGCGCTGGCGTACTTCGGGGGCCATGGCCTCGGGCTGGGTCACCAGGGCGTTCTGTAGCGCCGTGTGCGCGGCGCTGGCGGGCTGTTCCTGACCGAGCAGGCCGATCGCCTCGGCCACGATGCGCTGCGCACGGCCGGCGTTCTGCAACAGGTTGGCCAGGGCCGCATTGGCGCTGACGTCGTCCTCGTGCGGGTGCCAGCAGTCGTAGTCGGTCACCATGGCCAGGGTGGCGTAGGCCATCTGCGCTTCGCGCGCCAGCTTGGCCTCGGGCATGTTGGTCATGCCGATCACGCCTGCGCCCATGCCGCGGTACCACTGCGATTCGGCCAGGCTGGAGAACTGCGGGCCTTCGATGCAGACGTAGCTGCCGCCTTCGTGCAGGGCGATGTTGGTGGCGCCGCTGTCGGCCGCCAGCACACTGCGCACCGCCCGCGCGAGCACGCCACGGGTGGTCGCGCAGACCGGCTGCGCCATCGACACGTGGGCCACGGCGCCCTGGCCGAAGAAGGTGCTCTCGCGCCGTTTGGTCAGATCGATGAACTGGTCCGGCAGCACGATGTCCAGCGGCTTGAATGTCTCGCGCATCGAGCCCACCGCGGACATGGACAGCACGTAGCGCACGCCGAGCATCTTGAGCGCGTAGACGTTGGCGCGGTAGGGAACCTCGGAGGGCAGCAGCCGGTGGCCGCGGCCATGGCGAGCCACAAAGGCCACCGGCACACCGTGCACGCGACCGGTCACCAGCACGTCGGACGGCTTGCCAAACGGCGTGTCGAGGGAGAGTTCCTGCGCGTCCTGCAGTGCGTCCATCTGGTACAGGCCGCTGCCGCCGATCACGCCCACCAGGGCTTGTGTCATGTCGATCTCTCGTTCAGATGAAGGGAGGCCGCTCCCGTGAGGGAACGGTCGTCGGACATTGTGCGCAAAATGGGCGTACCCGGGGTCATTTGTGGATTTGTCCGGCCTGTGCGGCCACCGCCGCCAGGTAGGCGCGGATGCGTTTGGCATTGACGCCGCGGTCGATGCGGCCGGTGCGCGAGCGCGACCGCACGTCCACCTTGGCGCCGCTGCCCTCGGCGCTCACGCGGACGGCGACTTCGTCGACGAAGCCGTACAGGCGGCTGCGGGCCATGGCCTCGATGCGGCCTTCCTCGGGCGCGGTGGAGACGATCTCCCAGCCTTGTTCCTTCACCACGGCCAGCGCGTACTCGTAGGCTTGCGCCGGCGCCAGCGCCAGCTGCAGCGGGACCAGGTCGGGGTAGGCCGCGCGCTGCTGCTCGGCGACCGCGCCGCCGGGGTAATCGGTGGCGATGGGCATGTCCCAGAACACCGGGGCGTCCTGCGTGTCGGTGCTGATGTCGTTGATCGGCGGATAGGCGCGGGTGGCGTATTCCCACTGGATGGCCATGAGTACCAGCGGCAGCGAGGCCAGCGTGCCCAGCACGGCCAGTACGAGGCCGCGCCGGCGGGCCCCCGGGCGGGCCTGTACGAGGCCGGTGAAGGACAGCACCAGCGCGAGCGCGGCACCGTAAGCCGCCCACTCGGCCCATTGCAGGGCCGGCAGGAAATGCCACCAGCCCTGGCGCGCGCCGATGCCGCCGATGACAGCGATGGTCAGGGTGATGAGGCCCAGCAGCAGGCCGGCGAGGGCGGGGTGGGAGTAGGGACGGGAGATGACAGTCATGGGAGATGTTTCAGATTCAGGGTGATGGGTGAGGGGCCCGGTACTGCGGGCGGCACGCAGCCGGCCGATCCAGCGCGGCAGGAAAGCCGTGGCGGCCAGCAGCGCCAGTGCGATGAGCCCGTTGCGCACCAGGCCCTCGCCGCCGGCCAGCGCCTCGCGCCCGGCATAGCCCAGCCAGGTGTAGGCGAAGGTGCCGGGCAGCATGAAGAGCGCGGAGGCCAAGACGTAGGCGCCGAAGGGCACGCGCGTCAGGCCCAGCGCATAGTTCAGCAGGTTGAAGGGGAACAGCGGCACCAGGCGCACGAAGGCGACGAAGCGCCAGCCTTCGGCCGCCACGCCCTCGTTGAGCCGGGTCAGGCGCGGGCCGGCGCGGCGTGCCACCCAGTCGGCGCCCAGGTAGCGCGCGATCAGGAAGGCCAGCGCGGCGCCCAGCGTGGCGCCGCTGAGGTTCCACAGCGTGCCCCAGAACGGGCCGAACAGCGCGCCGCCGGCCAGCGTGATGACCGAGCCGGGCAGGAAGAGCACGGTGGCCAGGGCATAGACGGCGATGAAGAGCAGCGGCCCGGCCGTACCGGCCCCTTGCACCCAGGCCTGCAGGGCGGCGGCGTCGAAGCGCTCGCGCCAGACGATGGCGGCGGCGATGGCCGCCAGCAGTGCCAGGACGAGCAGCAGGCGGGGCAGGATGCGCGTCATCGGTGGGGATCCTGCGCGCGGCGCTCTTCCTCGGCGAAGTTGCGCCGGTTGATGGCGTAGTCGCTGATCTCGCCCTGGAAGGGCAGCAGCAGCATGCCGTCGAGGCGGTTGACCTCGCGCGCATCGTCGTGCCCGCGGATGCCGATGGTCATGCCGAGCTGGCCGGCACGCGGCTGCTCGCGGTAGGTGCCGAAGAGGCGGTCCCACCAGGTCAGGTTGAAGCCGAAGTTGGAGTTGCACTCGTCGTCTTCCACCGAGTGGTGAACCCGGTGCATATCGGGCGTCACCACGAACCAGCGCAGCACGCGGTCCACCCCGGCGCCCAGGCGGATGTTGCCGTGGTTGAACATGGCCGTGGCGTTGAGCAGGACTTCGAAGATCACCACCGCGAGCACCGGCGCGCCCAGCACCACGATGGCAGCGAACTTGATCAGCATGGACAGCACGATCTCCAGGGGGTGGAAGCGCGCGCCGGTCGTCAGGTCGTAGTCCAGATCGGCGTGGTGCACCCGGTGCAGGCGCCACAGGGCCGGCACGGCATGCACCATGACGTGCTGCAGCCAGATGACGAAGTCCATGGCGACCACGGCCAGCGGTACGGCCAGCCAGAAGGGCACGGCGTAATGGTTCAGCAGGCCCCAGCCCTCGGCGGCGGCGAAGGCTGCGACGCCAACTGCGGCGGCCGGGAACAGCAGGCGCACGACGACCGTATTGAGGACGACCAGGCCCAGGTTGCTGCTCCATCGGTACAGCCGCGTGAGCCGGCGGGCGCGCTGCGGCGCCAGGGTCTCCCACAGGGCCACGAGGATGAAGATGCCAAGGAAGAAGCCGAGCCGGATGGCCGGTTCGTGCCCGAGGACGAACTGTTCAAAATCCATGGAGGTCTCCGTTGTGTGGGGGCGTGCCGCGCGGGCTGGGCTGTGGAAATGACTTGCAAACATTCAAACGTTCGTTAGAATAACAATCAACTTTCGGAAAGTCAACCGTGAACAATCGCAAGCTCAAGGATCTGCTGTACGAACAGGTGGCCCGCGTTGGGAAGGCCCTGTCCAGCCCCAAGCGGCTGGAGATCCTGGAAATGCTGGCCCAGGGCGAGAAGGCCGTGGAAACCGTGGCGGCCGACGTGGCTGTCGACGTCAAGCTGGTCAGCGCCCATCTCAAGGCCCTCAAGGCCGCGCACCTGGTGCAGACCCGGCGCGAAGGCAAGCGCATCTACTACAGCCTGAGCGGCGCGGACGTGGCCCAGCTGGGGGTGACCTTGCGCCAGGTGGCCGAAGAGCATCTGGTGGAGTTGCACCTGGCGCTGCAGAAGATGGTGGCCGAGCCCGGCCTGCTGGCCACCGTGGGCCGCAAGGAACTGCTGGCGCAGGCCAAGCGCGGCGAAGTGGTGGTGATCGACGTGCGCCCGCCAGAGGAATTCAACACCGCACACCTGCCGTATGCACGCTCGGTCCCCTTGCCAGAGCTCGCGCAGCGCCTGTCCGAGCTGCCCCGGGACGTGGAGATCGTCGCCTACTGCCGCGGCCCTTTCTGCCTGATGTCTGACGAAGCCGTGAACCTGTTGCGCCAGTCGGGCTACCGCGCGCGCAAGACCACTGACGGCGTGAGCGAATGGCGGGCCGCCGGCCTGCCGCTGGCCGGATCTCCTGCAACCCGGGCACGCTGTCGGCCCGGGTCGGCCTGGCGCCGCACCTAGCCGGTCCCAAACCGTGGGCCTGCTGCCTAAAGCCCCTCGAGGCACAGGCCGCTTGCGCCGCCGCTAAGCTTGGGCGCATGGCCGACATCCACATCCACCGTGCGCACACCCTTGGCCATGACGCTGCGCTGCAACTGGCGCGCGACTGGCAGGCCCAGGCCGAGCAGGACTGGGGCCTGCGGTGCGCGGTGCAGGCGCAGGCGGATGGCCAGCACATCGATTTCGAGCGCCCGGGCCTCAAGGGCAAGCTGCGTGTGAGTGCCGATGCTTTCGAGCTGCGGATCACCCTGGGTTTTTTGCTCAGCGCCTACCGCGGTCGCATCGAGGCCGAGCTGCAGCGCCGGCTCGATGGCTGGGTGGGTACCGCCTGAGGGCGTAGCCGCGATCAGCGCGCCGTGAGTCCCTGGAAACAGGTGCGCAACAGCAGCTCGATGATCTGTTCGTCGCTGTACTCCCCCGTGCTGCGCAGAAAGCCTGGCACCGGATCGCAGGCGCGCGCATACAGCGTATAGAGCACCACGATGGGCGGCAGCGTCGCGTCCAGGCGACCCTCGGCTTGCGCGGCCTCGATCCAGCCACCGAGTTTTTCACTCACGGCCATCAGCCGGTCC
Source organism: Hylemonella sp. (assembly GCA_030695415.1). Taxonomy (GTDB): domain Bacteria; phylum Pseudomonadota; class Gammaproteobacteria; order Burkholderiales; family Burkholderiaceae_C; genus Hylemonella. Next base: position 180,469 of record JAUYQZ010000003.1, on the reverse strand, counting down.
ATATAGCTGCGGTGCGTCATGAGCGTAGCGCGCAGACTGGAGTTGGCGCTGGGCAGCGAGGGCATCTCACCCTGCAACTGCACCTGCAGCATCCAACGCACGGCTGCCTGCAGGCTCTGCACGGGCGGCGCGCTGGTATCGAGCCCGTCCAGAAAAGCCTGAGCGCGCTCCAGCGTGCGCACCATGGCCTCGGCCGCCAGGTCTTCCTTGCTCGGAAAGTGACGGTAAAGGCTGGCCTTGGCGATGCCCACCTCGGCGGCCACCTCGTCCACGGTCATCGCATCGAAGCCCTTTTCAGCCAGCAGGCGGTTGACGGCCTGGACGATGGCGTCTTCGCGGGCCAAATGCATCTGCTCGCGAAAGCTGCGCCGGGCCGGTGCGGTGGGTGATTTGAGGACAGTAGCGTTCATATCGGGCGTTTAGGGGGCGTGGATTGGCCCAGGAAGACTATAACCACACCGGTTGGTTAGTTATTATACCTTGCGGTATCAAATGACACCGAACGGTTATTATCCGTCTGCGCCCAACGTTGCGGCGCATCCCAAGCGGGATCCCCCAACCCTTTAGACATTGGAGTCCGAGATGAAGAAAGTCCTGATTGCATCCCTGCTGAGCTTTGGCGCCCTGACTGCCCAAGCTGCCGACATCGTCGACACCGCCGTCGCCGCTGGCTCCTTCAAGACCCTGGTGGCTGCCGTGCAGGCCGCCGGTCTGGTCGACACGCTCAAGGGGCCGGGCCCGTTCACGGTCTTCGCACCGACCGACGAAGCCTTCGCCAAGATCCCCAAGGCCCAACTGGACGCCCTGCTCAAGGACAAGGCAGCACTGACCAAGGTGCTGACCTACCACGTGGTGCCGGGCAAGGTGATGGCCGCCAACGTCAAGGCCGGCAAGGTCAAGACGGTGCAGGGTTCCGAGCTGACCGTCAGCACCATGGGCGGAGTCAAGGTTGACAACGCGAATGTGGTGAAGACCGACATCGCGACCGACAACGGCGTGATCCACGTGATCGACACCGTGATCATGCCCAAGTAATTTTCGGTGTGCTCCGACTTGGCCCCTCTTGTGAGGGGCTTTTTTTTGCGTCGATCAAACGCGCTCGTACAGCGTCACAACGCAGGCGCCACCCAGGCCCAGGTTGTGCTGCAGGGCCAGGCGCGCGTCGGGCACCTGGCGGGCTCCGGCCTGGCCGCGCAACTGCTGCACGAGTTCCGTGCATTGCGCCAGGCCTGTGGCGCCCAGCGGGTGGCCCTTGCTGAGCAGGCCGCCCGAAGGGTTGGTGACGTATTTCCCGCCGTAGCTGTTGTCGCCGTCCATCACGAACTTCTCGGCGCCGCCCTCGGGGCACAGGCCCAGGGCTTCGTAGCTGATGAGTTCGTTCTGCGCGAAGCAGTCGTGCAACTCGACCACGTCCACGTCCTGCGGGCCGATGCCGGCCTGCTCGTAGACCTGACGCGCGGCCTCCTTCGCCATGGAGTAACCCACCACCTCACGCATGTCGTGCGCCTCGAAAGTCTTGTTGGTGTCGGTGGTCATGGCCTGGGCGCGGATGCGCACCGAACGGTCCAGGCCGTGTTTCTGCGCAAAGGCCTCGGAGCAGATCACGGCCGCGGCGGCGCCGCAGGTGGGCGGGCAGGCCATCAGGCGGGTCATCACACCGTCCCACAGCATGGGCGCGGCCATCACGTCTTCGGTGCTGACTTCCTTGCGGAACAGGGCCAGCGGGTTGTGCGCGGCGTGGCGGCTGGCCTTGGCGCGGATGGCGGCAAAGGTTTCCAGCTTGGTGCCGTACTGCTGCATATGGGCCAGGCCGGCGCCGCCGAAGTAGCGCAGGGCCAACGGGATCTCGGCGTGGCCCACCAGCTCTTCGGTGGCGCTATCGAAGCGGTCGAAGGGCGAGGGCCGGTCGCCGAAGACCGCACCCAGGGCGCCGGGGCTCATGTGCTCGAAGCCCAGAGCCAGCACGCAGTCGGCGGCGCCGCTGGCCACGGCCTGGCGGGCCAGGAAGAGGGCGGTGGAGCCGGTGGAGCAGTTGTTGTTGACGTTGACGATGGGGATGCCGTTCATGCCCACCTCGTAGAGCGCGCGCTGGCCGGCGGTGGAGTCGCCGTAGACGTAGCCCACATAGGCCTGCTGGATCTGCGCGTAGTCGAGGCCGGCATCGGCCAGCGCGGCGCGCACGGCCTCGGCGGCCATCTCGGGGTAGGGGCGGTTGGCGCCCGGTTTGGCAAAAGCGATCATGCCGACACCGGCGACGAGGACGTGGCTGGACATGGGGAACTCCGTGCGGAACAGACTTCACCAGCTTATCACTGCCCGCATCAGGGTTGGCGCCAGATCGTGGCAGGGACGGGAGGAGATCAGTAACTCCATGCGGCTGTTCCGCCAGAGTCGTGGAGAACGCACGTTTTCGCAAAGGGATGCTGCGAATCTGCGCTGTGAGTTCAAGGCTTTGAAGTAGACTGGCCCGCATCGATGCCGGAGCGACCGGCCCTCAACAGGAGACGGATGAATGAACATCCTGAAACGAAACAACGTTTCGGTCATGGAGGCGCAGCAGTCGGACGCACCGGTTCTTCTCTATGCCCATGGTTTTGGCTGCAGCCAGCGCATGTGGCGGCATATCACGCCGGCGTTCGAGGGGACACACCGGCAGGTGCTCTTCGATTACGTGGGCAGTGGCAAGTCTGATCTGGCCGCGTTCGATCCTGTCAGATACGCGCGCCTCGAGGGCTATGCCCAGGATGTGCTGGATGTCTGCGATGCGTTGGGCATCCAGAGCGGGGTGCATTTTGTGGGTCATTCGGTCAGTGCCAGCATCGGCATGCTTGCCGCCATTGCCCGCCCCAGCTTGTTTGACAGCCTGGTGCTGGTCGGGCCGTCGCCGTGCTTCATCAACCATCCGCCCGATTACGTGGGCGGGTTTGAGCGCAAGGACCTCGAGGGGTTGATCGATCTCATGGAACAGAACTACATGGGCTGGGCCAGTTACCTGGCGCCCGTCGTGGCGGGCGAGCCGCAGAAAGACAGCCTGTCCGGTGAATTGTCGGACAGCTTCTGTTCAACCGACCCGCTGGCGGCGAGGCTGTTCGCGCAGGCCACCTTCTTTGCCGACAACCGCGCTGAATTGCCCCGCCTATCGCATCCCTGTCTGGTGCTGCAGCACCGCAACGATGCGCTGGCCCCCCTGTCGGTGGGCGACTACCTGCAGCGCCAGCTCCAGCGCAGCACGCTGGAAGTCCTGGATGTGACGGGGCATTGTGCACACATGAGCCATCCGCACCTCGTGGTGGATGCCATGCAGCGCTACTTTTCCCAGGCCTGAGCGGATTCCGGGAAAGCATGCATGCTGGCGGTCGACGACATCCCTTGCGCGGTGATGATCACCGATCTGCAAGGGCATATCGTGCGCCTGAACCGCGAGTTCCTCGCGCTCGTCGGCGCTGAGGAGGCGTCCTGGCAGGGCCGGTCTGTGGATGCGCTGCTCACGCCAGCGTCACGCATCTTCAGCCAGACCCATCTTTTTCCTACGCTACATCACGCCGCGGTGGTGCGTGAGATCTATCTGCACCTGGTCGGTGCCGACGGCGAACCGGTGCCGGTGATGGTCAATGCCGTGCGCAAGCGCAATGAAGGGGTCGATACCATCATCTGGGCTTTCTTCGTGGCGCGCGAGCGCAGCCGCTTCGAGGCCGAGCTGATCCGGGCGCGCGCCGACGCCCAGAGCCTGGCGCAGCGTCTGGCCGCCAGCAATGCTCAGGTGGAAGAACAGAATCGCCACCTCTCCGAACTGAGTCTGTCCGATCCGCTGACGGGCCTGAAGAACCGCCGTGCGCTGGAGCTTGCCGCGCAGCAGTGGCAGCTGCGGGAGGGTGAGGGGGCTGCCGCCTCGCTGTTGATGGTCGATGTGGACCACTTCAAGCGCATCAACGATCTGCATGGTCATCCTGAGGGAGATCGTGCGCTGATTGCCGTGGCTCGGCAGTTGCAGGCCAGCGCCCGCGGCACCGATCTCGTGGCGCGCTACGGCGGTGAGGAATTCGTCATCTGGCTGCCCGATGCGGACGCCCAGGCGGCTGCGCGGGTTGCTCAGCGGGTGCATGAGCATATCGAGCGGGTGCGTACCGCGGCAGGCCACATCACGGTCAGCGTGGGGCTTGTCAGTGGCCCGCACGAGGCAGCACCGGACTTTCTGGCGCGGCTGGTAAAACGCGCGGACGAGGCGGTTTACGCCGCCAAGTCGCAGGGGCGCAATCGTACGGTGACCAGCCCCTGAGGGGGCTTGATCCGCCCGTCCGCGCAACACCCCGCTTGGCCTTCCTGGCCGCAGCACACCTGGAGAATCACGGCCAACAGGCCCTGGGCCCGAGCCGTTATCCTATGGCCATCGTCATCACCTCCGGAGTTCATCATGCAACGTGAAGTCGTCGTCGTCAGCGCTGTGCGCACCGCCATCGGTACCTTTGGCGGCAGCCTCAAGGACGTGCCGCCCACCGAACTGGGCGCGCTGGTCGTGCGCGAATCGTTGCGCCGCGCCAGTGTGGCCGGCGAGGATGTGGGCCATGTGGTCTTCGGCCATGTGGTCAACACCGAGCCCAAGGATATGTACCTTTCGCGGGTGGCCGCCATCAACGGCGGCTGCGCCCAGGGGACGCCGGCCTACAACGTGAACCGCCTGTGCGGCTCCGGCTTGCAGGCCATCGTCTCGGCCAGCCAGTCCATCCTGCTGGGCGACACGGACATCGCCATCGGCGGCGGTGCCGAGAACATGAGCCGCGCGCCCTTTGCCTCGCTCAATATGCGCTGGGGCGCCCGCATGGGTGACACCAAGATGGTGGACATGATGATCGGCGCGCTGCACGATCCCTTCCACACCATCCACATGGGGGTGACGGCCGAGAACATCGCCACCAAGTGGGGCATCACCCGCGAGCAGCAGGACGCACTGGCCGTGGAGAGCCACAACCGCGCCGAACGCGCCACGGCGGGCGGTCTTTTCAAGGACCAGATCGTGCCCGTGATGCTCAAGAGCAAGAAGGGCGAGGTGGCCTACGCCACCGACGAGCACTTCCGCCCCGGTGCCACCCTGGACGACATGGCCAAGCTCAAGCCGGTCTTCGCCAAGGAGAACGGCACGGTGACGGCGGGCAATGCCTCGGGCATCAACGATGCGGCCGCTGCCGTGGTGTTGATGGAGGCGGGCACCGCGAAGGCCCGTGGTCTCAAGCCCATGGCACGCCTGGTGGCCTACGCCCACGCCGGCGTGGATCCCAAGTACATGGGCATCGGCCCGGTCCCGGCCACGCAGAAGGCGCTGCAGAAGGCCGGCCTGACATTGAAGGACCTGGACGTGATCGAGGCCAACGAGGCTTTCGCGGCCCAGGCCTGCGCCGTGAGCAAGGACCTGGGTCTGGACCCGGCCAAGGTCAACCCCAACGGCTCGGGCATCTCGCTGGGCCACCCCATCGGCGCTACGGGTGCGCTGATCACGGTGAAGGCCTTGTACGAGCTGCAGCGCATTCAGGGCCGTTACGCCCTGGTCACCATGTGCATCGGTGGCGGGCAGGGTATCGCCGCGATCTTCGAGCGGGTCTGAGCGTACCAGCCAGACACCGGGTCACCCCGGCAGCTGTTCGGCCAGCTGGATCCGGTTGCGTCCGGCTTCCTTGGCCCGGTACATGGCGGCGTCGGCCTGCTTGAGCAGTTCGTCCTGGCTGGTCTGCTGACCGAGGAAGAGCGTCACCCCGATGCTGGCGGAGCAGCGGTGTTCAATGGCGCTGCCCTGCGGCGCCCCATCGTTCGGGCTCAGGAGGTAGGGCGCGCCGAGCGAAGCGCGGATCTTCTCCGCCACGCTGGTGGCCACGGCGATGGACTCATCGACCGGCGCCTTGAGTTCCGCCAGGATCACGACGAACTCATCCCCGCCCAGACGCGCCACGGTGTCGCTGTCGCGCACACAGCTTTTGAGTCGCTGCGCCACCTCCAGCAGCAGCAGGTCGCCCGCCGCGTGGCCGTGGGCATCGTTGAGGGGTTTGAAGTTGTCCAGGTCCAGCAGCATGAGGGCGCCATGGAAGCCCGTGCGCTTGCTGGCGGTCATGGCCTGGTTCAGGCGGTCATGGAAGAGGCGCCGGTTGGGCAGGCGGGTTAGCGCGTCGTAGAAGGCCAGCTGGTGGACCTGCGCTTCCATCTGCTTGCGTTCGGTGATTTCGGCGGTGCTGCCGATCACCTGCAGCGCCTGCCCCTGTGCATCGCGCTCGAAGACGTCGGCCCGGTCGCGTACCCAGATGGTGCGGCCATCGCTGCGCAGCATGCGGTGTTCGCTGCGGTAGGCACCGCCGCCCTCGAGGCACTTGCGCAGCTGTTCCCGCATGCGCTCGCGGTCTGCCTCGTGCACCAGGGCCGTGAAACCCTCGCTGCTGTGCTGCAGGTACTTCTCGTCGAGCTGCAGGACGTCGCACCAGTTGCGGTCATGCACGACCACGTCCTGGCGCACGTCCCAGCTCCAGACGCTCTCCCGCGCCACTGACAGGACATAGGCCAGCTGGTCCTGGCTTTTTTGCAGGTCGGTACCGAGCTGGCGCACCTCGTTGAAGCGGCCAAGATAACTCTTGGCAAAGAAGATCGCGCACAGGGCCGCGGCGATGACCATGGCGACCGCCGTCGTGGCCGCGACGGAGATGGGGGCCGTCTGGGTGGGGGGCAAGCGGCCGCTCACCTGGGCCAGGGCCAGGCACGCAATGGCCAGGGCGCTCAGGACGGACAGCACGATGCCGGTTTGAATGCTCAGCAGCCAGCCGCCGGCAATGATGAGCAGCGGATAGATCATCAGGTTGGGCGAATAGATGCCCCCGCTGACGACGGTGACCGAGGTGATGATGACCCAGCCACCCCAGATCATCAGCTTGAAGGCCGCGACGTGCCGCCTTCTGAACATGAGCAGGTTGGCGATCAGCCCCATCATGATGAGGGCGATGCTCATGGCGATGCGCCACAGCGGTGGCGGGGTCGTCTGCAGGTGGGTGAACAGGTGGGCAGCGCCGACCGCCGTGAAGATGAAGGAGGCCAGCCAGAAAAAACGGATCAGGACCGGATCGTTCTGGAGATCCAGCAAGGAAATGGGTCCGGTCCGCAAAGAACTCATCGGTTCATTCTAGGACGGGCCCCGGTCCATGCGAGGTCTTCCGGGCCAGGTTTGGTGACATTTGACCGGAACGTGCCGCCTTGATTCGTCTGGCCTCTTCCGCTTTTTGTAAGGAAGCGCGGGACCCCTGCCAGGCGCGGATCGCGCTCCCCGGCTCAGCGGCTCATTCCGGCTTGATGCCGGCCTTCTTGACCACCACGGCCCAGTTGTCGTACTCGCGCTTCATGTAGGTGGCCAGTTCAGCCGGGGTGCTGGGGCTGGGCGACAGGCCCTTGAGTTCGAGCTCCTTGGCCACGGCAGGGTCGTTCAGGATCTTGACCAGCACCTGGTTGAGCCGGTCCACCACGGCCTTGGGCGTCTTGGCGGGCACCACGTAGGCATACCAGTTCAGCGTGTCGAAACCGGGGTAGCCCTGTTCGGCGACCGTGGGCACGTCGGGCATCAGCGGGTCGCGCTTGAGGCCCGTGGTGGCGATGGCGCGGACCTTGCCGGTTTTCATGTGCGGACCGGCCGTCGGCGGCGTGGACATGAAGGAGTCGACCTCTCCGCCGAGCAAGGCCAGCATGGCCGGGCCGCCGCCGCGGTAGGCGACGTGGGTGAGGTCGATGTCGGCGCGCTGTTTCAGGAACTCGCCGGCCAGGTGGCCCGCGCCGCCGATGCCGGGCGAGGCATAGGTCAGCTTGCCGGGCTGGGCCTTGGCCAGCTTCACGTAGTCAGCCAGGTTCTTGACCGGCAGTTCGGGTTTGACGACCAGCACGTTGGAGAAGACCACGGCCATGGTGACGGGCGCGAAGTCCTCCAAGGGCTTGTAGGGCAGCTTGGCGACCATGTGCGGCGCCACCGTGAGCGAACCCACGCTGCCCAGCAGCAGGGTGTGGCCGTCGGCTTCGGCGCGAGCCACGAAGTCGGTGGCGATATTGCCCCCGGCCCCGGCCTTGTTGTCCACCACCACGTTCTGCTTGAGCTCATCGCCCAGGTGCTTGGCGATGATGCGCGCGACCGCATCAGTGGCTCCGCCGGGCGCAAAGCCCACCACCATGGTCAGGGGCTTGCTCGGCCAGTTGCCCTGGGCCAGGGCGGTGCCGGTCGCCAGCAGCGTGCCCAGCGCAAGGGCGAGCGTCTTGATCGTGAATGACATGGAATCTCCTCAGGTGGACGCAGCCCGCCACGGGCCGGCGATTGCGCAGTGTAGGGGGCAGGGCTGGGCACTGGCCGCTGGTTTCTACTTAGCGCCCATCGGAAAAAATGATGGCCCCATGGCGTCGGGCGATTACCAGCGCAGGCCTGCCTTCATGCCCCAGGAGGTGGTGTTGCCGGTCCGGTCGGTTTCCAGGGCCAGGTTGAGCAGTCCCAGGTTCACGTTGAGCCCGACAAAGAGCTTGCCCTGGCTGAAGCTTTCGCCCGCAAGGCTGCCGGCATTCGGCGAGCTGGTGACCCAGACCTGGCCGACGCCGGCGTAGGGCGTGAGCACGGTGAAGCCCTTGGAAATGGAGATGTCCAGGCTGCGCGTGCTGAAGGCGAGCTGGTTGACGCCGGTGAGCTGCGTGTAGGCGCCGCGCACGCCGATGGCCGGCGTGGCCACGCCGCCGTCGAGCAGGGCATAGCGCACTTCGGCGCCATAGAGATTGGCGTTGATGGCCTGGATGTTGGCAATGAAGGCGCCCACGTCGATCCCGAGCGGCAGGCCCTTGTGCAGATGCAGTTTCGGAACCAGCAGGGTGTTCATGCTGCTGTCACTGGCGCCGGCCCTGGACAGGGCACCAGCGCTGCGGGAGATATCGGTGCCGGTGACTTCGAGACCGATGTCGAAACCCGTGATGCCTTGTGCCTCGGTCGGGGCGATGGGCTTGTAGCTGAAGGCGGCGCCGAGGTCCTCGGAGACTGTGCGGAATTCAGACTGACTGAGGTTGCCGAGTGCCGAGAGGTCGCCGGCCAGGACGGGCTGGGCCAGGGCCGTAGTGAAGGCGAGCAGGGTGGTGAGTGTTTTCATGGTGTGCATCGGGGTGCGGCTGGTGCCTGGCAGTATCGCCGGCGAACCTTGCGATCCTGTTTCAAGACGTGTCACCCAAGCAGCTGGCGCCGGCTCTGAAAATGGCGTCGCTCGCCGGTGACGGGGTCGGTGAAGGCCAGCGCGCGGGCCAGCAGCTGGAGCGGGCGGCTCCAGTCCTCATCGGTACTGCCGGGGCCGTGGACGACCTCGGGATAAAACAGGTCGCCCACGATGGGGCGGCCCAGCGCGTCCATGTGCACGCGCAGCTGGTGCGTCTTGCCGCTGCGCGGGCGCAGGCGGTAGCGCGCCAGTTCGCCCAGCGCCTCGATCAGCTCGATCTGCGTCTCGCTGTTGGGCTCCCCCGGCACCTCGCGCTGGCGGAAGAACTGTTCGTCCGCTTCGATGCGGCTGCGGTGTACGGCGGGCAGCGGCAGATCGGGACGCAGCGGGGCGATGGCCTCGTAGTCCTTGTCCACCACCTGCTCGCGAAACAGCGCCTGGTAGGCCCCGCGGTCCTGCGGCCGCACGCTGAACACCACCAGGCCGGCGGTCTCGCGGTCGATGCGGTGGATGGGGCTCAGGTGTTCGATGCCGGTGCGGTGCTTCAGGCGCACCAGCAGGGTCTGCTGCACGTAGCGACCGGTGGGCGTGACCGGCAGGAAGTGCGGCTTGTCGGCGACCAGCAGGTGCGCGTCCTGGTAGACGATGTCTTCCTGAAAGGGAATGAGGGTCTCGGCCTCGAGCTCGCGGTAATAGTAGACGCGCGTGCCTGGCTGCAAGGGCGCCTCGGGCGCCAGTGCTGCGCCGTGTTCGTCGAGCACGCGGCCCTGCGCCATGCGCTGCAGCCACTGCGTGGTGCTGACGGCGGGCAGCCGCTCGGCCAGGAAGTCGATGAGCAGCGGCCAGGGGCCGTGCGGCAGGGCCACGCAGCTGGCGCTGACGCCGTCGCGCATCGGCGGGATGATGCGATGCGGCGGGCGCGTCATGGCGAATCAGACGCGCGTGAACACGAGGTCCCAGACGCCATGGCCCAGGCGCAGGCCGCGTTTCTCGAACTTGGTCAGCGGGCGGTAGTCGGGCTTGGGCGCGTAGCCCTCGGCGCTGTTCTTCAGCAAGGGTTCGGCCTCCAGCACCGCCAGCATCTGCTGGGCATAGGGCTCCCAGTCCGTGGCGCAGTGCAGATAGCCGCCGGGCTTGAGGCGCGCGGCCAGCTTGGCCAACAGCGGTGCCTGCAGCAGGCGGCGCTTGTGGTGCTTGGTCTTGTGCCAGGGGTCGGGGAAGAAGATGTGCACGCCGTCCAGGCTTTGCAGCGGCAGCATGTGGTCGATGACTTCGACCGCGTCGTGCTGCAGGATGCGGATGTTGCTGAGTTCGCGCTCGCCGATGTGCTTGAGCAACGCGCCCACCCCGGGTTCGTGCACCTCGCAGCCCAGGAAGTTCTTTTGTGGCATCAACTCGGCGATGGACGCGGTGGCGTCGCCCATGCCGAAGCCGATCTCCAGGATCAGCGCTTGCCCGGCAGCCTCGGCACCGAAGACCGCCGTGCGGTCAAGGGGCGCGCCGGTGTAGGGCAGCACAAAGCGCGGTCCGTAAAGCTCGAAGGCCTTGGTTTGGCCGCTGGTGGTGCGGCCGGCGCGCTTGACGAAGCTCTTGATGGTCTTGGGGAAGTCCACGCCGGGCGGGGGCAGGCGGCGCCGGTCTTTGGGCGGGGGGGACGGCTGGGCGTCTTGTTCGGGGAGCTTGGGGGTATCGGTCACGGACCGATTTTAACGGCCGGTTTCCAGAGCGCGGCCCATTGCGCCGTGGCGACGCTCAAGCAGTCCCCGACGGTCGCGCCTGTCACCTGCAGGCCCAGGGCGGATGCGGCTGTCTTGAGCGCGGCCCGCGGCTCGCTGGTGTCCAGCGCCTGCGCGCCATTCTGCTTGCTGAGTTTCTCGCCATTGGCGCCCAGTACCAGGGGCGTGTGCAGATAGACCGGTGTGGGCAGGGACAGTGCGCCTTGCAGCAGGATCTGCCGCGCCGTGTTGTCAGCCAGGTCCGCGCCGCGCACGATGTGGCTGATGCCCTGCGCGCCGTCGTCCACCACCACGGCCAGCTGGTAGGCGAAACAGCCGTCAGCCCGCCGGAGCACGAAGTCGCCCACCTCCTGTTCGACGTTCTGCGTTTGCGGGCCCAGACGGCGGTCGGTCCAGGCCACGCTGCCGGCGTTCACGCGCAGGCGCCAGGCCCGTGGCTCGCGTCCGTGCAAACCCTCGCGGCAGGTGCCGGGATAGACCAGCTCACCGTGGCGCGGTTTGCTGTGCCCCAGGCGCAGCAGCTCGGCTTCGATGTCGCGGCGACTGCAGGCGCAAGGGTAGGCGAGGTCGTGCGCCACCAATTCGTCCAGCGCCCGCTGGTAAAGCGCGCTGCGTTGCGACTGGTAGAGCGGGGGCGCGTCCGGCAGCAGGCCGCAGTCGGCCAGCTGCTGCAGGATGATGCGGTCGGCACCGGGCACGCAGCGTGGGGCATCGACGTCCTCGATGCGGACCAGCCAGCGACCGCCGTGCGCGCGGGCGTCGAGCCAGCTGGCCAGCGCGGCCACCAGCGAGCCGGCGTGCAGCGGGCCCGTGGGGGAGGGGGCGAAGCGGCCGAGGTAAGTCACGACTGGGCGAAGAGGGCGGCGATGGCCCGTTCGTGGTCAGCGGGGCCGGCTGTGAACCTGTGCAGGGCCGAAACGCTCTGCGGTGGCGGCCGGCCTCCGGCCGGCTCAGCCCAGGCGGCCTGAGCAGACCTTGAGCGCCAGTTCCAGGCCGGAGACAAAGGCGTCTTCCACACGGTGGCCCAGGCACCAGTCACCGCAGGCGCCGATGTGCGAGGCCGTGTCCCACAGGTGGCTCTGGTCCAGGGGCTGGGTGGTCTGGGCGTAATGCCAGCGATGCACGGTGGCGTAGCTGGGTTCGGCGCGGATGCCGGTGACCTCGGCAAACGCCCTGAGCAGCTTGGCCTGCACGCGCTCCGGGTCATCGTTGAGGTGCTCCTGGGACCAGGCCGGGCTGGCCTGTATGGTCCAGCGTTCGATGGGGCCGCGCTGGGGCTTGCTCGATTCGCGTGCCAGCCAGGCAATGCGATGGTGCGTGCTGCGCGCCGCGTTCCACTGCGGCCCGAGGGCGGACAAGCCGGGCTGCATGGCTTGCGGGAAGGCCACCATCAACGTCCAGCAGGGCGCCACCTTGACCTCGGCGATGCGCTCGGCCAGGGCGGGTGCCTGCTTCGAGTTGCGCAGCAACTCGTGGGCCTGCACGCTGGGCATGGCCAGCAGCGCGCCGTCGAATCCGGAGTGCACGTGGCGGCTGTCGTCCATGCCTTCGGTGTGAAGCTGCCAGCGACGCCCGTCCAGGGCATCACGTTCGATCTTCACCACCCGGGTCTGCAGCTCGATCGCGCCGCTGTCCAGCAGGGGCTGGGCCCAGCGCTGCACCAGCGCGTTCATGCCCGGTGTGGCGACCCAATGCGATTCGCGCGTGGGCAGCGGGGCGGCCACCACGCGACCCAGTGGATCGAGCACGCGCACGGCATTCGCGCTCCAGGGGCGGCACAGGCCGGGCACGGTTTCCAGGGCACGGGCAAACAGGGGGTTGCGCACGGTGAAGTACTGGGTGCCGTGGTCGAAGCTGCCGAATTCCGTCTCGCGCGTCGCCATGCGGCCGCCCGCGCCGCGGCTCTTCTCAAACAGCGTGACCTTGTGGCCTGCCTGCACCAGGGTGCGGGCGCAGGCCACGCCGGCCATGCCGGCGCCGATGACGGCGTAGTGTTGCGCGGATTTCATGTTGGCGGTCTCCGTTCTTGTGTCTGGTTTATTGGCAGCGTCACTGCCACTGTAACGTAGGGATGGCGCCCCCCGGCTTCTCAGGTGCGCACCGGCCACGCGGAGCCCATGAGGATCCGACGCGCGGGCCGCTAGGTTCTGCGAACCACCCGGTGCCCGGCAGCGATGAGAGGTCGCGCCATGCCGTCCGGCAACAAGCTGCCGCCCAGGCCTTTGAGGCGTTTTCAGGCGATCCGCGCGGCGGCGCCTCAGTGCAGGCGCCGACAGCGCTCGCGCCCTTGCACCTATAGGAATTTGTCGAACGCGGTGATCTTCCCGACCTTGCCCATCTGCTGGCGAAATCGCGTCGCCTGGGTCTTCTTGTTCGCCGTTGCATCCGTCAGCAGTTTGGTAAACCGCTCGGACTTCAGATGCTGGATGTAATGGTCCACCACCTCCGGTGCCGGGGCATTCATGGGGGCGAGGCGTTCGGCATGCACTTGATTGGCCGCTTGGGTGATTTCTTCAATGTTGGGCGTGCGATCGCAGAGATCAAATGAAAGGTGAAGGCTGTAGGGAACCTCGGTGATGCAGCGGTGGGGAACCCCCGCCCGCAGGAACATGATGTCGCCCGGATTCATGACAAGTTCTGCCAGCAGAGGGCCCATCTGCTGCTCATTCATGGGGGAGTTGCCCACATACCGTCGCGGCTGAGGCTGGTGGATTCTCCAGCGCTTCTGGCCCTCGAGCTGCATCACGAGGACGTCGTCACTGTCGCAATGACCGCCGTAGGCCTCATTGTTTCTCTGCGAGAAGAAGGCCTCACAGTTGCTGATGGCGCAGGGCAGTTGCGCATCGATCTCCGCACAGACGGCATGAAGCCCGGGATCCAGAATATCCAGGCCCTCCAGCACGACGGAGGCGCCCTTGGAAATCGCCTCGTCCATCCTCGCCTTGTCCAGAAAGCAGAGCTTCTTCACCTGAACCATCTTCCACAGGTAGTCGCTCTCCAGCGGCAAGGGTTTCCCCTTCAGGGTGACCTGAACCCATTCGGGCGTGAGCAGCGGGTTGCTCAGCAGCTCCTTGACACGCTTCAGGGAGAAGTAGTCGGACGGCGTAATGGCCTCTTTCTGGCGGACAAATGGCTTGTCTGCCTCAGAGCGAGCCTGGAGAAAAAACTGGGTGAGTTTGTCGAGGTTAGCCATAGGGGGAATTATGGCAGTGCCGGGGGCAGGCTTTTCCTGGGACTGCCGTCCCCTGTGGCTTGTTTCTTGGATCCGGGCACGTCACTGTCGCCAATGCACGGGCCCCAGCAGCGCGCTGCGCGTTGCCGGGCTCTCCAACTGCTTGAGCCACCACTGCAGTGCGCGGCCGGGCGTGCGTTCGGTGCCCCCGCGCCAGGCGTAGCCCACGCGGATCACGCGCTGGGGCCGCTCGGTTCTGCGAACCACCAGATGCCCGGCATCGATGTGAGGCCGCGCCATGCATTCGGGCAGGAAGCCGCCGCCCAGGCCTCGCAGTTGCGCGTCGAGCTTGCCCTGCATGCTGGCCACGGTGAACACGTCCTGCCCGGCCAGCAGGCCGATGGTCTGGCCGGCGCCCCGCTGCGCCGAATCGGCCACGGCGACGGCGCGGTGGGTCAGCAGCAAGGCGTCCGTCAGGGGCTCGGGCGCGGTGGACAGGGGGTGATGGGGTGCCACGGCGTAGACGAAGCTGACCGATCCGAGAGGCTTGCCCTGGATGCCGGCGCTGGTGTTGGACTCCAGAGCCACCCCGATGGCGATGTCGGCCAGGCCGGAGCTCAGCGTCTCCAGCGTCCCGGACAGGGTTTCCTCGCGCAGCTTCAGGCGGGTGGGCGCGCCCAGCGCAAAGAAGCTTTCGCACAACTCCATCACGGTGGCCTTGGAGATGATGCTGTCGATGGCCAGGGTGAGTTGGGATTCCCAGCCGGTGGCCACGCGCTTGACCCGGTTGGCCACGGCGTCGATCTCGGTGAGCAGGCGCTGGCCCTCGCGCAGCAGTTCGGCGCCTGCCGCGGTGAGTCGGGCCTGGCGCGAGCTGCGGTCGTAGAGCAACACGTCCAGCGCGTCCTCGATCTGGCGCACGCGGTAGGTCAGTGCGCTGGGCACGACACCCAGGGCGCGCGCTGCGGCGGCAAAGCTGCCGGCTTCCTCGATGGCCTGCAGCATGGCGAGGGCGTCGGGGGTCAGCACGTCACGGGCGGTTTGCATGATCAATCTGTTTATATTGAATTAATTTGAATGATGCCATCAAAGGCGGTGGACGGCAAAAGCAGGTCGAGGGCCTAAAGTCAGGGTCATTCTCAAAGCCATTCAAGCAAGAGCACCCACCATGCTGACCCTCCGAAAATCGCAAGACCGCGGCTACGCCGATCACGGCTGGCTGAAATCCTTCCACAGTTTTTCCTTTGCCGGCTACTACGACCCGCAGCACATGGGCTGGGGCAATCTGCGCGTCATCAACGAGGACCGCATCGCCCCGGGCACCGGTTTCGGCACGCATGGGCATCGCGACATGGAGATCATCAGCTACGTGCTCTCGGGCGAACTCGCGCACAAGGACAATATGGGCAACGGCCGCGCCATCCCGCCGGGCGACGTGCAGCGCATGAGCGCCGGCAACGGCGTGATGCACAGCGAGTACAACCACGCGCCCAAGGACACCACGCACTTCTTCCAGATCTGGATCCAGCCCAACGTGACAGGTATTCCGGCGAGCTACGAGCAGAAGACTTTTGCCACCCCCGAGAAGCGCGGTGCGCTGCGCCTGGTGGCCTCACCGGATGCCGCCGAGGGTTCCGTGACCCTGCATGCCGATGCGCGGCTCTACGCCGGCCTGTTCGATGGCGCCGAGACCACCACGCTGGCGCTGGACCCGGCGCGCAAGGCCTACGTGCATCTGGTGCGCGGCGAGCTGGAGGTCAATGGACAGCGCCTGAGCGGCGGTGACGCCGCCCTGCTGGCCGCAGAAAGCCGCCTCGAGCTCAAGGCCGGCAAGGATGCCGAAGTGCTGGTCTTCGACCTGGCGGCCTGAGCTTCGTTGACGCCGGGCGCCACAGCGGAAGGCGCCCGGTCCACTCTTCTGCCCGTGCCACGGGAACCCACTTTTTTTCAACTTTTAAATCGGAGTTCTCTCATGTCCAAAGTCGCCCTTGTCTTTCATTCGGGTTATGGCCACACGCAGCGCATGGCGCAAGCCGTGGCAGACGGTGCCGGCGCACAGCTGGTGGCCATCGATGCCGACGGCAACCTGCCCGAAGGGGGCTGGGACACCCTGAACGCCGCGGATGCCATCATCATGGGCAGCCCCACCTACATGGGTTCCGTGAGCTGGCAGTTCAAGAAATTCGCCGACGCCTCGAGCAAGGCCTGGTTCACCCAGGCCTGGAAAGACAAGGTCATGGCCGGCTTCACGAACAGCGCCACCATGAACGGCGACAAGCACTCCACCCTGCACTACCTGATCACGCTGGCCATGCAACACGGCGCCATCTGGGTCGGCACCGGGATGATGCCCAGCAACGCCAAGGCGTCGCAGCGCAACGACCTGAACTATGTGGGCTCCTCGGCCGGTGCCATGGCCACCACCCCCTCGGACGCCAGCGTTGCCGAGATGCTGCCGGGTGACCTGGAAACCGCCAGGCAGTTCGGCAAGCGCGTGGCTGAGGTGACCGCCCGGCTGCGTGCCTGAGGCGAACAGGGCCTGTTTCAGCCTGGACAGCCCACGCCATGACTTCGCCAGCGCACATCCTCACTGGACAGCAGAAGGATCTGGGCGGAGGTTTCATGGTGCGGCGCCTGTTGCCGGCGGCGGCTCGGCGCTCGGTCGGCCCCTTCGTCTTCTTTGACCACTTCGGCCCGGCGCTGGAAACCCCCGGGGCCGAGCACGATGTGCGGGCGCACCCGCACATCGGCCTGGCCACGGTGACCTACCTGTTTGAGGGCGCCATGATGCACCGCGACAGCGTCGGCTCATCGCAGCTCATCGAGCCGGGCGCCATCAACTGGATGACCGCAGGGCGTGGCATCGTGCATTCCGAGCGCCGCCCCGAATCCCTGCTCAGCAGCACCTACACCCTGCACGGCCTGCAGCTCTGGGTGGCCTTGCCGCGCGAGCACGAGGAGGCGGAGCCCTCCTTTGCGCACACGCCAGCCGATGAGATTCCCGAAGGGCGGGTGGACGATGCGACCGTGCGCGTTCTGGTGGGCGAGGCCTGGGGCCTGCGTTCATCGGTACGGACCTTGTCGCCCACGCTCTACCTCGACCTGCAGCTTGCGGCCAAGGGCCGGCTGGCCTTGCCCCCGCTGGCCCCCGAGCTGGCGGTCTACGTGGTGCAGGGAGCGTTGACCCTGGATGGCCAGGTCCTGGCGGCGCAGCAGATGGCCGTGCTGAGCCCGGCGGGCGCGGAGCTGATCGGCGTCGAGGACACGCGCCTGATGGTGATCGGCGGCGCACCGCTGGATGCACCGCGACACATGTGGTGGAACTTCGTCTCCGCTCGCCGCGAGCGCATCGCGCAGGCGGCTGAGGACTGGCAAGCCCAGCGCCTGGGCCAGGTTCCGGGCGAGACCGAATTCATGCCCCTGCCCGAGAGACGTTTCCTGGCCTGAGGCAATCGGCGCGACCCGGGGGACCTCGCGGTCGTTGATCAGTTCGTGATCTTGAACACGCTGACCATCTCGTTGAGACGGTTGGCCTGATCGCGCAGACTGGCCGCCGCCGCGGCAGATTCTTCGACCAGTGCCGAGTTCTGCTGCGTCATCTGGTCGATGCCGGTGATCGAGTCGTTGACGCGGGCGATTCCCGAGGACTGCTCCACCGTGGCCGCGCTGATCTCGCCGATCAGGTCGGTCACGCGCTTGACCTGGGCCACGATCTCGCCCATGGTGTTACCGGCGTCGCCGACCAGGTTTGAGCCCTTGTCCACCTGGCCCACGCTGTCGGAAATCAGGGCCTTGATTTCCTTGGCTGCTTCGGCGCTGCGCTGCGCCAGCAAACGCACTTCGCCGGCCACTACGGCAAAACCACGACCCTGCTCGCCGGCGCGCGCGGCTTCCACCGCTGCATTGAGCGCGAGGATGTTGGTCTGGAAGGCGATGCCGTCGATCACGCCAATGATGTCGTTGATCTTTTTCGATGCATTCTGGATACCGGCCATGGTCCGCACGACCTCACCCACAGCCTCACCGCCGCGCGCGGCCACCTGGGAGGCGGTGGCCGCCAGCTGCGAGGCCTGGCGTGCGTTGTCAGCACTGTGCTGCACGGTCTGCGTGAGGCTGCCCATGGCCGAGGCCGTCTGCTCCAGCGAGCCCGCCTGCTGCTCCGTACGCTGACTGAGGTCGGCATTGCCCTGGGCAATTTCCGAGGAGGCGGTGGCGATGGACTCTGCGGCGCCCTTGACGTTGCTGATGATGCCCATCAGGGAGCGGTCTGCGCTACGCAGGTCAACCATCAAGTCGGCAAACTCGTCGCGCGTGCTCGGCTCGGGCACCGTGCCCAGCTCGCCAGCGGCAATCGCGCGACCAGCGTGCCTGGCCTGTTGCATTGCACCCGTGATGCCGTAGTACATGCCCATGTAGAAGTAGATCGAGACCAGGATGGCCAGGCTCAGGACGATGCCCAGCAGGTTGCGTTTGGTGACGGCGATGCTGGAGCGCTCGGCCAGCAGCTCATCCATGACCTTGCGGTTGGCCTCCACCAGCGCCCAGGCCGCGTCGATGGTAGCCTGCGCTGCCTGGCCGGCCTGTTGCTGCGTGACACCGATGGTGTCCGCTGTTGTGAAGTTCTTGCGCGTGAAGGCGATGAACTCCTTGGCGCTGGACTTGAGTGTGTCGAAATTCTTGCTGAGCTTCTTCTCCACCTCGGGGTTGGCCTTCATGGCCTGGGAGAGCATGGTCTCGACCGTACTGAAGGTGTCGCTCAGGCGCGCCTCGGTCACTTCATAGAACACCTTGTCGCCGGGCTTGATCTCACCGCGCGAGACGTTGAGCGCGGAATAGGCGGCCATGCGCACGGCGATGCCAGCGGTGGTGGGTGTGTTGTTGGCCAGCGGGTAGCCCAGGTAGAACAGGTCTAGGTCCGGGTCCAGCGACATGCGGGAGCGGTTTCCCATGTCGCGCATGAAGGCATAGAGGCGGCCGTATTCCGGTGCGTGCGCGCCGAAGGCCTTCTGGGCGAAGTCGGCATCCAGCGGCAGGGCATCGACCTTCTTTTGCAGTTCGGTCCAGCCGTCCTGTAGGCCCTTGAACTCCTTGCCCATGTCGAACCACGGGGAAGAGGCCTTCACGCCGTCTTCAATGCGCTTGAGCACGGCGTCCACGGCCCTGGCGTTGTCCTTGAAGCGCTGGCGCACGCCCTGGTCACCCGGGGCCGCCGTGATGGTGATGCGCCGGCTTTCAATCAGCACCTTGTTCCATTCGACCAGGTCGGCCATGAGGGCCACGGCGGCACGTTCCGAGGCGATCATGCTCACGCGGGACTGCAGGGCCGAGAGCTGGGAGAGGCCCATGTAGAGAAGCAGGGCGAGGGCCACGAGGCCGGAGAGGGCGAACTTGTAACTGAAGCGCAGGCGCGCCATCAAGGCCGTGGCGGGCCCGAAAAAACCGGTCATGGGGGAGACTCCTGAGGAAGCGGGTGCGCTTTACGAACGAGATCGACCAAATCGGCCAAAGCTTGAGGCCGGGCATAGAAATAGCCCTGGAACAGACGGCAGCCCTGCTGCACCAGGATGTCGCGCTGGGCTTCGGTTTCAACGCCTTCGGCGATCACCTCCAGCCCCAGGCTCTGACCCAGGGCGATGATGGTCTGGGTGATGACCACGTCGTTCGGGTCGGTCTGCAGGTCGCGCACGAAAGAGGCGTCGATCTTGAGCTGCTGGATGGGCAAACGCTTGAGGTAGCTCAGCGAGGAGTAGCCGGTGCCAAAGTCGTCCAGCGCGAACTGCACGCCCAGCGCCACCAGCCGATGCATCTTGTCGGTGGCGTCGTCAATGTTGTGAGCCAGCACGCTTTCGGTCAGCTCCAGCTGCAGCCGGCGGGGATCGGCGCCGGTGGCCATCAACACCGAAGTCACGCTCTCGACGAAATTGGCCTGCAGGATCTGGTGGACGCAGAGGTTGACCGAGATCACCAGCTCGCCCAATACCGGTTGACCGCGCCAGCGCTGGATCTGCTGGCAGACCTGTTCCAGCACCCAAAGGCCCAGCGGCAGGATCAGGCCCGTCTCCTCAGCGACGGTGATGAACTGCCCCGGCATCACCAGGCCCCGCTGCGGATGCTGCCAACGCACCAGCGCTTCCGCGCCGACCATGCGCCCGCTGCTGTCGAACTGCGGCTGGTAGTGCACGCAGAATTGCTGCTGGGCCAGCGCCTGGTGCAAATCGGCTTCCAGCGCCACGCGTTGGCCGAGTTGCAAGGCGATGTCGTGGTCGAAGAAGCGGATGGCATTGCGCCCGCCGGCCTTCGCCTCGTACATGGCAATCTCGGCGCGCTTGATCAGTTCGTCGGCGCCAGTGTCGGGGCCGTCGAACAGCGCCACGCCAATGCTGACCGACACCAGGTGGTACTGGTGGTCGATGCCGAAGGGCTCGCGCATGCTTTCGAGCAGTTTCTCGGCCAGGCTGCGCGCCTGCGCACTGGCGCGTTCGGGGTCGGCATCCAAGGTGTCCAGCAGCACCGCGAATTCATCGCCACCGGTGTGTGCCACCAGGCCCAGCTCGCCGACCTTGCGCAGCATGCGCCCGGCCACGGCCTGCAGCAACGCATCGCCGACCTTGTGGCCCAGCGTGTCGTTGATCTGCTTGAAACGGTCCAGGTCCGAGAACAGCAGGGCTCCGCGATGGGTGCCCTTGTTCCGCCCCAGGCTTTCCTGCAAGCGTTCGAACAGCAGGCGGCGGTTGGGCAGGCCGGTGAGGGCGTCGTGGTAGGCCAGCTGGTAGACGTGGTCGCTGTGGGACTTGCGTTCCGAGATGTCGGAGAAAACGGCGACCGTGCGTACGAATCGGTCCTTGCGCCGCACCGGGCGGCTGCTGACTTCGACCGGAAAGCTCTTGCCGCTGGCACTGACAAAAACGTTCTCGCCTTCATAGGGCTGCTGCCAGCGTTGTGGGTCGAGCAGCGGATTGCTGCCGCCCGGGTACTGTGCGCGGGCTGCGGGCGACGTGATCAGGGGCAGCAGTTGCCGACCCAGCAGCGACTCGCGCTGGTAGCCCAGCAGTCGGCAGGCCGCCCGGTTGATGTAGGTGGCGCGGCCCAGGCGGTCGAGCACGAACATGCCTTCGCCCATGGCATTGCTGAAGGACGCGATGCGCTGGCGCAGCCAGATCTCCCGCAGGGCCATGAGCACGAGCATCAGCAGGATCAGCACCATGCTGGCGATCAGCAGCCGGTTTTGCTGCCAGATGTCCAGCCACGAGATCGGCAGGGGCTTGTCGAAAGGGGGAACACGCAGTTCGCGCATCATGGCGCGCACCGGCTCGTAGTCGGCCGGGGTGGCGAAGCCGTAAATGCCCATGCGGCGTACCGTTTCGCCGCCGTGCGGTAGGGAGAGCAGGGCACCAGCGACGCGCACGGCCGAGCGTTCACCCAGGTGGGGCATGGCGATGACGGGCCATTCCGGGTAGAGGCGGGTCGACAGCGCGAAGGGATAGCCTGGGTAATTCTGGGCGTTCAGCACCTTCACCTGCCGCAGATCGAGCCGGCCTTCGCGGGCCATCTGTTCGATCAGGCCGGTGCGCACGTAGGCCGCATCGGCCAGCCTGTCCACGACGGCCTGCACGGTCAGATCCTGCGGCACGCCGGTCTCCAGGAGGTCCAGCGGCCGGGTGCCGGTACGAGCCAGTTCACCGGCCTGGACCTGGTAGGCGCCAAAAGACAGTACGTTGGGCACCGCGATGCGCTTGCCCTGCAGGTCACCCAGTTCGCGCAGATCAAGGCGATCGCTGCGCGCGAGGATCACGCCGCCCATGGCCCGTACCGGCTGTCCCTGCTCAAGCTGGATCAGGGTGGCCAGCGGCGAGGACAGGCCGTTTTCGTGCACCAGACGCACATACTCGCCCGGTTGCGTGATCAGCAGGTCCACGGCCTGCTGGCGCACGGCCTCCTGCTGCTCCGGGTAGTCGTAGATCCGCAGCACGAAGCGGGATTCAGGCACGGTGCGGTTGAGATGCTCGGTCAGCGGGCGCCACTGGGCCTCGGCAAGCGCCTTGGGCCGGAAGGACAGCACGCCCACGGTGATCTCGTTGCTCTGGGCTTGAGCCTGCGCCGTCAGCACAGTCAGCAGCAGGCCGGCCAGGGCGGCGCGGCAGGCTGAGAGACGCGGGCGGGGCCTCATCGTTTGGGCAGGTAGTTGCTGGACACCAGTTGCGCGGCGTCCAGGGGCTGCTTCAGCAGGCCCGCCTGCAGCAGAATGGCTGACAGTCTTCGGGCGGCCTTGAGCAGGGGGCCGTCGGGGACCGAGAGATAGCTCAGGTTGCCGATCTGGTCCGGGAGCTCCAGTCCGCGCAGCGACTCGATCAGGGCTTCGGCGCTGATCTGCAGCCTTGGGGCAACGCGGTAGGCGGCGTCCCAGGGGTTTTGCCGCAGGTAGGCCAGGGCCTTGAAGTACGCTTGCAGACCGGCGCGCAGACTGTCGGCGTGCGTCGTGAGTGCCTCAGTGCGAACGGCCAGAACGTCAAAGATGGTGTCGGGCAACTCGCGCGTGGTCAAGAGCTGGCGCGCGCCGCGGGCGATCAGCCGCCCGGCCACTGGTTCGTAAGTGACCAGGGCATCGAGCCGCCCGCCTGTCCAGGCCGCTTCGTGTTGATCGTGAGGGATAAGCTGCACCACGATGTCTTTGCGCGTCAGGCCGGCTTTCTCCAGGATCAGCGTCAGCATCAGAGAGCCCAGCGTTGAGTCCTCCACGCCCACGCGTCTGTTGCGCAAGGCGGGCAGGTCGCTCAGCCCGGGGCGGGCCAGCAGCATGTCGGCGCCACGCGAGATGTCGAAGACCAGCACGATTTGCAGGGACACGCCCTGGTCGCGCAGCAAGAGGGCTTCATCCAGCGTGAGCATGGCGCCATCGGCCCGGCCCTCACGCAGGAGCTGCAGCGACTCCTGAATACTCGCGGCGTCCAGCAATTCCACCTGGGCCGGCAGGTAGCCCAGTGTGCGCGCCAGAAACATGGGCTCATAGCCGGGCCAGGGGTGACCAGCCAGGACCAGCGGGCGCCGCGGCGCACAGGCGGCCAGCGGCAGCAGCCAGGGCAGGGTCATGGCGGACAGCACAGCCCGACGTCTCCCAGCCGATGGCGGGCGAGGGCGACAGGATGCAGGAGCAGGCTGTTGTGTGCGCATGAGGACGGTCGCTCCGGCGGCTTGGAGAGCGCCGGACCTCATTTGATCGTACCCGAGGTGATGCCCGCATCAAGGGCCCCGGCGGGTGGCAGATGTCAGTTTGGGTGAAATATGTCTCGAAATGCCTGCTCGCTCCGTGCGCGCAGATCGGCCCCCAGGGCTTCGCGCTCGTCGAAGACAAAGCATTCGCCCCGAAAGTGTGCACCGCCGGTCTCCTCGAAGTATTTGAGGATGCCGCCCTCGAGTTGGTAGACATGGTCCAGCCCGGCCTCCTGCATGAGCAGCGCCGCCTTCTCGCAGCGGATGCCACCAGTGCAGAAACTCACCACGGTCTTGCCCTGGAGCTCGGTCTGGTGCTCGTGCAGCGCCTGCGGAAAGTCGGAAAACTTGTGGATGCGCCAGTCGATCGCCCCTTCGAACGTGCCGTGGTCGATCTCGAAAGCATTGCGCGTGTCCAGCGTCACGACGTCGCGTCCAGCATCGTCGTGTCCCTGGTCCAGCCAGCGCTTCACGGTCGCCGCCGGCACGGCAGGCGCCCGGCCTGCGGCCGGCCGGATGGTGGGGTGATTCATGCGGATGATCTCGCGCTTGACCTTGACCAGCATCTTGCGAAAGGGCTGACGGGCCGACCAGCTTTCCTTTGGCACGAGGTCGGCAAAGCGCGGATCAGCCTGCAAATATGCGACGAACTCGCGCACCGCCGGCCCCGGACCGGCCAGGAAGAGGTTGATCCCTTCCTCGGCCAGCAGCACCGTGCCCTTGAGGTCCATAGCCACGGCGCGTTCATGTAGGCGCTCGCGCAAGGCGTGGGCGTCGGGCAGGGGAACGAATTTATAGGCCGAAATGTTGAGGATGTCGTTCACGCGAGTGATTCTAGTTTCTTGCGTTTTGCGTGATGGGTTTGTTTGCGTGGCAAGGCGGGTCTCGCCCCGGCGGGCGAGGTACTTTTCTTTGCTTCGCCAAAGCAAGGTAACCGAAAGGTCACGGAGTGGGAGTTTGCTCACTTCGCGTAGCGAAGTTACGCAAACGCCAAAGGCGAGCCGAAGTCAGGGCCCCTTCGGGGTTCCTTGCGCTGCTCGCATCGGTCGGGGTCGGGCTAAACTCGCTGCGCTCAAACAACGCCCGCTCTCATCCGCCCGCCGCTGCGCTGCTCAGCCCTGCCACACGGCATAGGGACCAAACAGCCGACAGCAAGAACCCCACAACCGAACTTCACAAGGACGCGCCATGGTGCGTCCTTGTTGTTTTGGGCTTGGGTTTGGGTATCCGTCCCCCGCCGTCATGAGGAGGCGAGTAGCGCAGGGAGCGGCGGAAAAAGAAGCGCAGATGTTTGAGCGCAGCGAGTTTCTGCGCTTCCCGCCGATCCCGAGCAACGCAGCGTGCCCGTAGCGCAAGCGGAGGGTCGACGAATCCGGCTCGCCTTTTCTTTGGTGACTTTCTTTTCGGCGAAGCAAAAGAAAGTTACTGCGCTGTCGGGCGCACATCCCGACAATGCCAAGCTAGCGGAAAAGCTGCACCAAAGAGGAGGAACCCTGAGAAGGGGCAAGCGCCAGCCTACTAAAATCAAATCCATATGTTCACCCACCTGCGCCTGCACACCGAGTTTTCCGTCGTTGACGGCACCGTCCGTATCGAGGACATCGCCCGGGCCGCCGCCCAGGACGGCCAGCCGGCGCTGGCCATCACCGACCTGAACAACCTGTTCGGGGCCATCAAGTTCTACAAGGAAGCGCGTGGCAAGGGCGTCAAGCCCCTGATCGGTGTCGAGATCATGCTCGAGGGCCTGGGGCAAGACCTGCTGGCCACCTCGCGCCTGCTGCTGCTGGTGCAGAACACGCAGGGCTATCTGAACCTCTCCGAGATCCTCGCGCGCGCCTGGACCGGCAATGTGGTGAAGGCCCAGGCCGTGGTCAAGCTGGCCTGGCTGAAGGAATTGCACGAGGGTCTGATTGCGCTCTCCGGTGCGCACAGTGGTGCCGTAGGCCAGGCCCTGGTGCAGGGCGACGCCGAGCGCGCGCACGAGGCGGCGCTGCAACTGGCGACGATCTTCCCGCACCGTTTCTATCTGGAACTGCAGCGCGCCGGTCGTCCCGACGACGAGGCCCACGTCGCCGCTGCGGTACAACTGGCTGCGCGCATGAAGCTGCCCGTGGTGGCCACCCACCCGGTGCAGTTCGCCACGCCCGACGACTACGAGGCGCACGAGGCGCGCGTCTGCATTTCTGAAGGCGAGATCCTGGGCAACCCGCGCCGGGTGCGCAAGTTCACGCGCGAGCAGTACTTCAAGAACGCCCAGCAGATGCAGGCGCTGTTCGCCGACCTGCCCAGCGCCGTGGCCAATACCGTGGAGATCGCCAAGCGCTGCAATCTCACGCTCGTGCTGGGCAAGCCGCAGTTGCCCAACTTCCCCATCCCCGGCGGACTCAGCATCGAGGAGTATTTCCGCAAGGTCTCCTTCGAGGGCCTGGAGGAACGGCTGACCCACCTCTACCCCGACGCAGCCAAGCGCGATGCCGAACGGCCGCGTTACGTGGAACGTCTGGAGTTCGAGATCAACACCATCCTGAAGATGGGTTTCCCGGGCTACTTCCTGATCGTGGGCGACTTCATCCAGTGGGCCAAGGCCAATGGCTGCCCCGTGGGGCCGGGCCGTGGCTCCGGTGCCGGCTCGCTGGTGGCCTATGCGCTGAAGATCACCGATCTCGATCCGCTGGAATACAAGCTGCTGTTTGAGCGTTTCCTGAACCCGGAGCGCGTCTCGATGCCCGACTTCGACATCGACTTCTGCCAGGCCAACCGCGACCGCGTGATCGACTACGTGAAGGACAAGTACGGCAAGGAGGCGGTCAGCCAGATCGCCACTTTCGGCACCATGGCCGCGCGCGCCGCCATCCGTGACGTGGGCCGCGTGCTCGACATGAGCTACACCTTCTGCGACGGCATCTCCAAGCTCATCCCCAACAAGCCGGGCCAGCACATCACCATTGCCGACGCCATCCAGGCCGAGCCCATCCTGGCCGAACGGCTGGACAAGGAAGACGAGGTCAAGACCCTGCTGGCGCTGGCCCAGAAGCTCGAAGGCCTGACGCGCAACGTCGGCATGCATGCCGGCGGCGTGCTGATCGCCCCGGGCAAGCTGACCGACTTCTGCCCGCTCTACCAGCAGCCCGGCAGCGATGCGGCCGTCAGCCAGTACGACAAGGACGACGTGGAGGCCGTGGGCCTGGTGAAGTTCGACTTCCTGGGCCTGGCCACGCTGACCATCCTGGAGATCGCGCGCGAGTTCATCATGGCGCGCCATCCGGGCCAGGAGAACTTCGCCTTCGAGAACATTCCGCTCAAGGACAAACCGACCTACCAGCTCTTCCAGGAAGGCAAGACGGAAGCGGTGTTCCAGTTTGAAAGCCGCGGCATGCAGGGCATGCTGCGCGATGCCAAGCCCACCCGGCTGGAAGACCTGATTGCGCTCAACGCCCTGTACCGCCCGGGCCCCATGGACCTGATCCCGAGTTTCGTTGCACGCAAACATGGGCGGGAAGAAGTCGAATACCCGCACCCGGCGGTCGCCGAGATGCTCAGCGAGACCTACGGCATCATGGTCTACCAGGAGCAGGTGATGCAGACCGCGCAGATCCTGGGCGGCTACTCGCTGGGCGGCGCCGACCTGCTGCGCCGCGCCATGGGCAAGAAGAAGGCCGAGGAGATGGCCGAGCACCGCGAAAAATTTCGCGCCGGTGCCCTGGCCACCCACAACATCCCCCAGGACAAGGCCGACGAGGTCTTCGACCTGATGGAGAAGTTCGCGGGTTACGGCTTCAACAAGTCGCACGCCGCCGCCTACTCGCTGCTGGCCTATCACACGGCCTGGCTCAAGGTGCACTACACGGCCGAGTTCTTCTGCGCGAACATGACCGTGGAAATGGACGACACCGACAAGCTAAAGGTGCTGTTCGAAGACGCCCTGAAGATGGGCATGACTTTCGAGTCGCCAGATGTGAACCGTGGCCATTACCGCTTCGAGCCCATTTCCGACAAGGCCATCCGCTACGGTCTGGGGGCCGTCAAGGGCACGGGCCAGCAGGCCATCGAGGCCATCGTGAAAGCCCGCGAAGAAGGCGGCCCCTTCACCAGCCTGTACGACTTCTGCGTGCGCGTGGACCGCACCCGCCTGAACAAGCGCAGCGTCGAGGCGCTGATCAAGGCCGGCGCTTTCGATTCCCTGCAGCTCAACCGGGCCTCCCTGGTGGCCTCGGTCGACCGCGCCTTCGACTTCGCCAATGCCACGGCCGCCAACGTCAACCAGGGCGGCCTGTTCGACCTGGGCGACGATAGCCACGGTGCCAGCACTCAGGAGCCGGAGCTGGTGGAGTCCTTGCCCTGGGGTGTCAAGGAACGCCTCACGCACGAGAAGACGGCGGTGGGCTTTTACCTCTCGGGCCACCTGTTCGATGAAGTGGCGCTGGAGGTGCGGCGCTTCGCGAAGCGCGAGCTGGCCGACCTGATCGACACCCGCGAGCCGCAGCTGCTGGCGGGCATCGTGTCGGATTTTCGGGTCATCAACGGCCAGCGCGGCAAATTGGCCCTGTTCAAGCTCGACGACAAGACCGCCGTGCTTGACGCCCGCGTGGACGAGGCGCTGATGAACGCCAACCGCAACCTGCTGAAAGACGACGAACTCATCATCGTCATGGCCAAGGTCATGCCCGACCGTTTCTCCGGTGGCCTGCAACTCAACATCAACCAGGTCTGGAGCCTGGAGGCCGCGCGCTGCCGCTTCGGCAAGTACCTGCGCGTGGCCGTCAACGGACGTGCGCCCGACGTGCAGCGGCTGGTGGCCGAGCATCCCCCGAAACGCGAGATGACCGAGCAGGGTGAACTGCTGCGCGGCCTGGGTGTGCGCCTGACCTTGCGCCGCCAGGGGCCGGGGCTGGGTGCAGCGGCCGAACTGCAGCTGGGGGAGGATGCGAAGTTCTATCCCAGTGATGCGGCGTTGGCGGGGTGGATGGCACAGGCTGACCTGGGGAAGGCTGTGATCGTTTACGAGTGACTTCTTTGCTCTGCCTGGCTGGCAGGGCTGCTTTGCCGGGTCTCGCCCCGGCGGGCGAGGTACTTTTCTTTGCTTCGCCAAAGCAAAGTACCCAAAAGAAAGGCGAGCCGGATTCGTCGACCCTCCGCTGCGCTACGGGCACGCTGCGTTGCTCGACCTGAGCGGGGTGCGCGCAAACTCGCTGCGCTCAAACATGCGCGCCCCTTGATCCGCTCAGTTCTGCGCTACTCGCCTCCTCATGACGGCGGGGGAGCCCGAAGACCAAAGCCAAAACCAAAGACAACAAGTACGCGCCATGGCGCGTACTTGTGGGGTTCGGCTGTTTGGCTCCCTATGCCGTGTGGCAGGGCTGAGCAGCGCAGCAGCGGGCGGATCAGGGCGGGCGTTGTTTGAGCGCAGCGAGTTTAGCCCGACCCCGCCCGATGCGAGCAGCGCAAGGTACCCCGCAGGGGCCCTGACTTCGGCTCGCCTTCTCTTTGCTTACTTTCTCTTGGCGAAGCAAGAGAAAGTGAGTCGCCCGCCGGGGCGAGACCCGGCCTGCCACGCAAACATAAATCGCAACGCAAAGAAAGAAAAAGCTCGCACGCAGCGGGCCTTCTCAAACAGAGCCTGAAGACAACAATCAGATGTTGTCGGTAAAGCTCCGCAGCTTGTCCGAGCGGCTCGGGTGCTTGAGCTTGCGCAGCGCCTTGGCCTCGATCTGGCGGATGCGCTCGCGCGTCACGTCGAACTGCTTGCCCACCTCTTCCAGCGTGTGGTCGCTGGTCATCTCGATGCCGAAGCGCATGCGCAGCACCTTGGCTTCGCGCGGCGTCAGGCTGTCCAGGATGTCCTTGACCACGTCGCGCAGGCCGGCCTGCATGGCGGCTTCCACCGGGGCGGTGTTGGCCGTGTCCTCGATGAAGTCGCCCAGGTGGCTGTCGTCGTCGTCGCCGATGGGGGTTTCCATCGAGATCGGCTCCTTGGCGATCTTCATGATCTTGCGGATCTTGTCCTCGGGGATCTCCATCTTCTGCGCCAGCAGGCTGGCGTCGGGCTCGAAGCCGAACTCCTGCAGGTGCTGGCGGCTGATGCGGTTCATCTTGTTGATGGTCTCGATCATGTGCACCGGGATGCGGATGGTGCGAGCCTGGTCCGCGATGGAGCGGGTGATGGCCTGGCGGATCCACCACGTGGCGTAGGTCGAGAATTTGTAGCCGCGGCGGTATTCGAACTTGTCGACCGCCTTCATCAGGCCGATATTGCCTTCCTGGATCAGGTCCAGGAACTGCAGGCCGCGGTTGGTGTACTTTTTGGCGATGGAGATCACCAGGCGCAGGTTGGCCTCGATCATCTCCTTCTTGGCCGCGCGCGAGGAGGCCTCACCCTCGTTCATGCGCTTGTTGATGTCCTTGAGCTGGTCCAGCGGCACCACCACACGCGACTGCAGGTCCATCAGTTTCTGCTGCAGGTCCTGCACCGGGGGCACGTTGCGCGCCATGATGGCGCTCCAGGGCTTGCCGGCGTTGGCCTGCTTCTCGATCCACTTGAGGTCGAGCAGGTGCGACTTGGCGGGGTGGCCGTGTTTGTCGCGGCCGCTGAAGTCGGTGATGAAGTGGTCCTGCGGATAGCCGCACTTGTCCACGATGATGCGGCGCAGCTCGCGCTCCTTCTTGCGGATGTCGTCCACCTGGGCACGCACGAGGTCGCACAGCTTCTCGATGGTCTTGGCCGTGAAGCGGATGGTCATCAGCTCGTCCGACAGGGACTTCTGGGCCTTCTGGTAGGCCGGGGTGCCGTAGCCTTCCTTGTCGTAGATCTTGTGCACCTTCTCGAACAGGCTGCGGATGCGGTCAAACCGCTCCAGCGCCTGGTTCTTGAGCTCTTCGAGCTTCTTGGTCAGGGCCTTGGAGCCGCCCTTGCCGTCGTCGTCGTCGGCTTCGTCGTATTCGTCGAAGTCTTCCTCGGCCACGAAGTCGTCGGCTTCACCAATGCTGACAAAGCCGTCGACCACGGTGGAGATGACGATCTTGCCCTCGCGGATTTCCTCGCCCAGGCGCAGGATCTCGGCGATGGTGGCGGGGGAGGCCGAGATGGCCTCCATCATGTCCATCAGGCCGCCTTCGATGCGCTTGGCGATCTCGATCTCGCCTTCGCGGGTCAGCAGCTCGACCGTGCCCATCTCGCGCATGTACATGCGCACCGGGTCGGTGGTGCGGCCGAACTCGCTGTCCACGGTGGACAGGGCGGCTTCGGCTTCTTCTTCGGCTTCCTCTTCCGTGGCGGCGGTCGGGCCGGTGTTGTTCAGCAGCAGGGTTTCGGCGTCCGGGGTCTGCTCGTAGACCGCCACACCCATGTCGTTGAGCATGGAGATCACGACCTCCATCGTCTCGGCATCGACCAGCTTGTCGGGCAGGTGGTCGGAGATTTCGCCGTGCGTCAGGTAGCCGCGCGTCTTGCCCAGCTTGATCAGCTGTTTGAGGCGCTGGCGGCGCTTGGCCATGTCTTCTTCGGACAGAACGGTCTCGTCCAGGCCGAATTCCTTCATCAAGGCGCGTTCCTTCGCCTTGCTGATCTTCATGCGCAGGGGTTTAACCTTCTCGCCTGCGGCAACCGGCTCACCCACCAGATCGGCTTCGATGTCGGCCATGTCCATTTCATCGGCGCCGCCGGACGCGGCCGCGTTCTTCGGCTTGCGGCCGCGTTTGGCGCCGGTCTTGGCCGGCGCGCCGGCATCGGCGGAGACCGCCTTGGGCGGGCGACCCGGTTTCTTCTTGGCCACCACGGCTTCGGTAGAGGCCACCGCGGGCTTCTTCAGTTCGGCGGTGGTCGGCTTGACAGCCTTCTCGGCTTTTTCAGTCTTGGCGGGCTTGGCAGGGGTCTTGGAGGCGGGCACTGTCTTGGCTTTCGTGGCGGGCTGGACTTTGGTCTTCGGCGCAGGCTTGGCCGCCGCCTTCACAGCCACCTTGGGGGCGGCTTTGGCAACGGGTTTGGCCTTCGCGGCAGATTTGGACGCAGCCTTGGCGACGGTTTTGGCGACGGGCTTTGCAGGCTTCTTGGACTTTTGAGCGGGCATGGATCAACCTCGAAACATCAAAAACTGGCACAAAGAAACAAACACAGCACCGATAAACCGGCGCGGTTAGGGAGGCAGAGGAGAAATCCTCAGAGGCAAGATGAGAGGGCGAACATTTGGAGTGCAGTCCTTGCGGTAAGGTGGCCGGTCGTGCGCTGTGGCTACGGTTGGCCTGGCCCGGAGGTGCTGCTGTCGCTCTTGCCGAAATCAG
This sequence comes from Hylemonella sp., assembly GCA_030695415.1. GTDB lineage: Bacteria > Pseudomonadota > Gammaproteobacteria > Burkholderiales > Burkholderiaceae_C > Hylemonella. Next base: position 148,889 of record JAUYQZ010000003.1, on the reverse strand, counting down.
GATTGGATTATACCCGGCGATTCCGGAAATTCAATGTTGGGGCGGGTCGTTGGCTCATGTCGGCAGCGGTTTCCCCAGCTCATGCAACGATTTCTTGTAGGCCAGCTGCTGCTGGATCAGCTGTTTTTCCTGCTCGATCCGGGTGCCGTCGCTCGATGAGAGGGACTGAACCTGCTTGAGCTCCATGTCGATCGCTTCCAGGTGCAGCCGGGTCACCGCGACCCGCAGGTCCGACAGCGGCGTTTCCGGGTCTTCGATCTGGCGGCCCAGGGGCTGCAGGTTGTCGAATTCGATGAGCTGGCGTGCCTGCGGCTCAAAGGCCTGTCCACCCATGCCCGCCAGCAGGGCCGCCATGGGTTGCGCGCCATGCTCGTGCACCTGGCTGTCGATCCAGCGGAATAGGTCGCCGAAAGCGCCTTCGAGCCGGCACAGGACCTCATGGTCGGCCGCGGTCAGCTGTTCCCAGAAGCCCGGGTTGCGGAAGACGAGGCGGGCAATATTGCTCGCCCCGGCTTCCATGGCCGGACGGATGGGCAGACGCCGGGAGCTTCGAGGCGCGGGCCGGTGGTCACGGCGCGGCGCGGCGCCCGTGCCTGCAGGCGGCGCGCCGCCCGTGCTCTTGGCGCTGCCCCACAGCTCCAGCAGTTCCTGGGCCTCCACCTTCACCTGCCCGGCGATCTCCTTGAGCAGCTGTCGCTTCAGGGCGCCGTCAGGCATCTGGACCCAGAGCGGCTTGGCGTTGCTGGCCAGGCGGGCCCGCCCTTCCGCGCTGGAGAGCTCGCAGCCCTCGCGCGCGGCCTCGATCAGGAACCGGCTCAGCGGCATGGCCTCGCCGACGGCGCGAGCAAAGGCTTCGCGGCCGTTCTCACGGATGTAGCTGTCCGGGTCATGCTCGGCGGGCAGGAACAGGAACTTGATGCTGCGCACGTCGCTGGCGTAGGGCAGGGCGCCGTCGAGTGCACGCCGCGCGGCACGCCGGCCGGCGGCGTCGCCGTCGAAGCTGAAGACGACCGAGTCGGTGAAGCGGAAGAGCTTCTGCACATGGTCGGTGGTGCAGGCCGTGCCCAGCGTGGCCACCGCATTGGGGAAACCGAGCTGGGCCAGGGCCACCACGTCCATATAGCCCTCGGTCACCAGCACGTAACCGGCGTCGCGGATGGCGTTGCGGGCTTCAAAGAGGCCGTAGAGCTCGTGCCCCTTGCTGAAGACCGGCGTCTCGGGCGAATTCAGGTACTTGGGCTTCTCGTCGCCCAGCACGCGTCCGCCGAAACCGATGCACTCACCCTTGACGTTGCGGATGGGGAACATGATGCGATCGCGAAAGCGGTCGTAACGCTTCTCCTCGCCGCCGTTGTCGTCGGCGTTGGTGATGACCAGGCCCGACTCCACCAGCAGCGGATCGTCGTACTGCGGGAACACGCTGGCCAGCGAGCGCCAACCTTCCGGGGCGTAGCCCAGGCCGAACGCCTTGGCGATTTCGCCGGACAGGCCGCGCCCCTTGAGGTAGTCGACCGCCCGGGGCGAGTTCTTGAGTTGCTTGCGCCAGGCCTCGCCCGCTTTTTCCAGCACGTCGCTCAGGGTGGCCTGTTTCTGGCGCTGTTCGGCGGCGCGCGCGCGGTCCTGCGGGCTGGCCTCGTCCTCCGGGACTTGCATGCCGTACTGCTGGGCCAGATCGCGCACGGCTTCGATGAAGCTCATGCCGGTCTGCTCCATCAGGAAATTGATCGCGTCGCCGTGCTTGCCGCAGCCGAAGCAGTGATAGAACTGCTTGGTCGGGCTGACCGTGAAGGAGGGGGACTTCTCGCCGTGGAAGGGGCAAAGGCCCATGAAGTTGGCGCCGCCCTTCTTGAGCTGCACGGTGCGGCCGACGATCTCGACGACGTCAGCGCGCGCGAGCAACTCCTGGATGAAGGACTGGGGGATGGCCATGCGCCGATTGTAGAAACCCCGGCTGGGCCGGGAATCAGTCGCCCTTGACCGTGCCCTCGCGCCGCGGGTCGGCGCCACCAAAGAGGCCCTTGCCGCGCACCTCGATGGCCTGCAGGCCGCTGGTCAGCGCCTGCTCCTGCACACGGTGGCCGCGCTGGCGCAGCGCCTCTGCCGTGCCCGGGGGGAAGCGCCGATCCTCCAGCAGGACCGGGCCGCCAAAGGCCGCGAAGTTGGGCAGGTTGATGGCTTGCTGAACGTCCAGACCCCAATGCAGCGTGCCATAGAGCAGCTTGCTCGTGTAATGGATGATGTAGGCGCCGCCCGGGCTGCCGCCACTGAGCAGGAACTCACCGCCGGGCCGGTCAAAGACCAGCACCGGCGTCATGGACGAGCGCGGCCGCTTGCGCGGCTCGACGCGGTTGGCGATGGGAGCCCCCGATTCGCTGCGCGGAACGAAGCTGAAGTCGGTGAGCTGGTTGTTCAGCAGAAAGCCGCCGCTCAACCCCTGGCCACGGTTGACCATGAGGTGCGCTCCCCAGGCCGCTTCGATGCTGCTGGTCATGGCCAGGGCGCGGCCCTGGCCATCGACGATGCTGATGTGCGATGTACCGTACTCGGCCTGCTCGGGCATGGGCCCCAGGCTTTGCTGCACGCCAGCGGGGATGCCCGCGGGTGCCTCGGGCATGCGCCGCGCACCCGGGCCGCTGCCAATCAGCGCCGCGCGCTGTGCCAGGTAGTCTGTGTCGAGCAGGCTCATCCAGCTGCTGCCCGGTGGCGGCACGTAATCCGGATCCGCCACGTAGACGGCGCGGTCGGCAAAAGCCAGGCGGGAGGCTTCGGTGTAGAGGTGCAGCCAGTCGGGCCCCGGCAACAGGCCCGAGGGGCTGCGCTGCAGCTGTAAGCCGGAAGCCGGCGTGTGGGCCAGCAGGCCCAGGATCTGCCCCATGGCCAGCGTGCCCGAGCTGGGAGGGGGCATGCCGCAGATGCGGAGGTCGCGCTGGCGTGCGCCTTTGGAATGAACGGGCCGCGCACTGTGCACAAAGCACAGCGGGGCACGCACCAGGGCCTCGTAGCCGGCCAGATCGGCCCGCGTGAGACGGCCCGGATTGGCCGGGTGTTCGCGCACGGTGCGCACGATCGCCTCGGCCAGTTCGCCCTCGTAAAAGATGCGTGCCCCTCCGATGGCGATGCGGCGCAGCACCGCTGCCAGTTCCGGGTTGCGCAAGCGATGCCCCACGGGCCAGGGCCGGCCACTCTCGTCGAAGAAATGAGCGGCAGCCACCGGGTCCTGCCGCAAGGCCATGGCGTCGGAGAGCAGGGCGTGCAGGCGTGGGCCGACCGGGAACCCCTCTTCGGCCAGGGTGATGGCCGGCTCGAAGAGCTGTTGCCAGGGCAGGCGGCCATGCTGGCGGTGGGCCAGTTCCAGCATATGCAGCACGCCTGGGGTGCCGACCGCGCGCCCGCCGAGGGCGGCGGCCTGGAAGCTCAGGGGCTGGCGCTGGGCATCGAGGAAAAGGTCTTCATCGGCATCCGAGGGCGCGGTTTCGCGGCCGTCGTAAGCCTCGGTGATGTGGCCGTCATGGTGCAGCATGAAAGCGCCGCCGCCGATGCCGCTGGACTGGGGCTCGACCAGGGTGAGCACCATCTGCACGGCCACGGCCGCATCGACAGCGCTGCCACCGGCCTTGAGCATCCGGTAGCCCGCGTCGACGGCCAGCGGATGCGCCGCCGCCACCGCAAACTTCTTGCTGGACCAGCCGGGCTTGGCACGCTGGGCGCTGGCCGCTTCGGGTTGGGTCGGTACGCCGGTGGAGGGCGCAGGTGATTTCGCCTGGGCGTGAGACGCCGGCAGGAGCAGGCCCACCAGCAGCAGGACCGCGAGATGCCGTGTGCTGCGCATCGGGGCTCCCCGGTCCTGCGGACTCAGCGCGGCGCCAGGCGGATGGCGCCGTCCAGGCGGATCACCTCGCCGTTGAGCATGTCGTTCTCGAAGATGTGCTTCGCCAGCTTGGCGTAGTCCTCGGGCGTGCCCAGGCGGCTGGGGAAGGGCACGCTGGCGGCCAGCGCGTCCTGCACCTCCTGCGGCATGCCGAAGAGCATGGGGGTTCCGAAGATGCCGGGGGCGATGGTCATATTGCGGATGCCGTTGCGCGCCAGATCGCGCGCGATCGGCAGCGTCATGCCGACGACGCCGCCCTTGGAGGCGCTGTAGGCGGCCTGGCCGATCTGGCCGTCATAGGCGGCCACGCTGGCGGTGGAGATCAGCACGCCGCGCTCGCCGGTGGCTTCGGGTTCGTTCTTGCACATGGCGTCGGCGGCCAGGCGGATCATGTTGAAGCTGCCGATCAGGTTGACCGTGATGGTGCGACTGAAGGTGGACAGCGCGTGCGCGCCGTTCTTGCCGACGGTCTTCTCGGCCGGGGCGATGCCGGCGCAGTTGACCAGGCCCATGAGCTTGCCCAGCGAGACGGCCCGGGCCACCACGGCCTGCGCGTCGGCTTCCTGGCTCACGTCGCATTTGACGAAGGCACCACCGATGTCCCTGGCGACGGCTTCGCCCTTGTCGGCCTGCATGTCGGCAATGACGACCTTGCCGCCGCTGGCTGCCAGCATGCGTGCCGTACCTTCACCGAGGCCCGAAGCGCCGCCGGTGACGATGAATACCTTGCCTGCGATCTGCATGAAATGCTCCTGTGTTTTGACGTTGACGTTAACGTCAATTATGGCGCAGCGCTTCTTTTCTCTCGCGTTCTGGCGGCGAAGTGAAAAGAGAGGCGAAGTTTGCTGCTATACTCGCGGTCTCGAACGAATTCTCAGGCGCGTAGCTCAGCTGGTTAGAGCACCACCTTGACATGGTGGGGGTCGTTGGTTCGAGTCCAATCGCGCCTACCAAATCCTTTTCCGTCTTGTCGCCATCCGCTCTCAGGGTAAACCTTGGGGCGGTGGCGCATCCGGCTTCCTAGAATGTGTTGCAGCGCAGTACATGAGCGCGGTTCGCAAGACCGAGCACAGGAGATCAGGGCATGAAAGAAAAAAAAGGCGAGACCGCTCCGGGTGCCGAGCGGATCATCAAGAAGTATCCCAACCGCCGTCTGTACGACACCCGCACCTCAAGCTACATCACGCTGACGGAAATCAAGCAACTGGTCATGGCCAGCGACCCCTTCGTGGTGCGGGACGCCAAGACCAGCGAAGACCTGACGCGCAGCATCCTGCTCCAGATCATTCTGGAAGAAGAGGCTGGCGGATCGCCCATGTTCAGCGCCTCGGTGCTCTCCAACATCATCCGTTTCTACGGCCAGGCCATGCAGGGTCTCATGGGTGGCTACCTTGAGAAGAACATCCAGTCCTTGCAGGACGTGCAAACCAAGCTCTCCGAGCAATCCAAGGGGCTGAGTCCTGAGATGTGGACGCAGTTCATGGCCATGCAGACGCCCATGATGCAAGGGCTGGTGACGCAGAACCTCGAGCAGTCCAAGAACCTGTACCAGCAGATGCAGGAGCAGATGCAGAAACAAACCGAGCAGATGATGGAGTCCTTCGGCTTGAAACGCTGAGGTCACCGAATACTGGGACAATACGGGCATGAGTGAAGTCCTGTCCCCGAATACCACCGCGCCTGCGCCGAAGATCGGTTTTGTCAGCCTGGGTTGCCCCAAAGCCCTGACCGATTCCGAACTGATCCTCACCCAGCTCAGCGCCGAGGGCTACCAGACCGCCAAGACCTTTCAGGGCGCCGATCTGGTCATCGTCAACACCTGCGGCTTCATCGACGATGCGGTCAAGGAGAGCCTGGACACCATTGGCGAGGCGCTGGCCGAGAATGGCCGGGTCATCGTGACCGGCTGCCTGGGCGCCAAGACCGGTGAGGGTGGCGGCAATATGGTCAAGCAAATGCACCCCAGCGTGCTGGCCGTGACCGGGCCGCATGCCACGCAGGAGGTGATGGACGCGGTGCACGCGCACCTGCCCAAACCGCACGACCCCTTCATCGACTTGGTGCCGGGTGCCTTCGGGGCGGCCGGACTCAAGCTGACGCCGCGCCACTATGCCTACCTGAAGATCAGCGAGGGCTGCAACCACCGTTGCACCTTCTGCATCATCCCGTCCATGCGCGGGGACCTGGTGTCGCGCCCGGTCGGTGATGTGCTGAAAGAAGCCAGGGCCCTGTTCGAAGGCGGCGTGAAGGAGTTGCTGGTGATCAGCCAGGACACCTCGGCGTATGGTGTGGACGTGAAGTACCGTACCGGTTTCTGGGACGGCAAGCCGGTCAAGACACGCATGCTGGACCTGGTACAGGCCCTGGGCGAACTGGCCGAGGCGCACGGCGCATGGGTGCGGCTGCACTACGTCTACCCCTACCCGCATGTGGATGACATCCTGCCCTTGATGGCGGCGGGCAAGGTGCTGCCTTATCTGGACGTGCCGTTCCAGCACAGCCACCCCGAGGTGCTGCGGCGCATGAAGCGCCCGGCCAGCGGCGAGCGCAATCTGGAGCGCATCCAGCGCTGGCGCGAGATCTGCCCCGAGCTGGTGATCCGCAGCACCTTCATCGCCGGTTTCCCGGGCGAGACCGAAGAGGAATTCGAGCACCTGCTGGGTTTCATGCGCGAGGCGCAGATCGACCGGGCCGGCTGTTTTGCCTACAGCCCGGTGCAGGGCGCGGCGGCCAACGAGCTGCCGGGCATGCTGCCCGAAGCGCTGCGCGAGGAGCGCCGGGCCCGGTTCATGGCCGTGGCCGAGGAGGTGTCCACCGCGCGACTGCAGCGCCGCATCGGCGCCACCATGCAGGTGCTGGTCGATTCGGCGCCTGCCCTGGGCCGCAAGGGCGGCGTGGGCCGGAGCTACGCCGATGCACCGGAGATCGATGGTCTGGTGCAGCTTTTGCCGCCGGAGAAGATCAGCAAGACGCTGAAGGTCGGGGAGTTCACGCGTGCGCGCATCGTCGGCACGCAGGGCCATGACCTGGTGGCGGTGCCGGTTTGAGCGATGTTCGTCAGAGCGGCCGGTGCCTTGCGGGCCGGCCCATGAAAAAAGCCGCTGAGGTCTCAGCGGCTTTCGTTGGTAAAACCTCAATGGTTTTACCGTATATTTGTGGTGCCCAGAAGAGGACTCGAACCTCCACGATGTTACTCGCTAGTACCTGAAACTAGTGCGTCTACCAATTCCGCCATCTGGGCATCTCAGGAAAGCGAGAATCATATCAGAAATTTAGAGCGATCCAGCGGACTGCTGGAAGAAATTGAAGGGACCATCAACGGACACCGTGATGGTCATGGTTTTGTGGTGCGTGATGACGGCGAGCCCGACATCTACCTGCCGCCCAACGAGATGCGCGCCGTGCTGCACAAGGACCGCGTCAAGGCGCGGGTGGTGCGCCTGGACCGCAAGGGCCGGCCCGAGGGGCGCGTGGTGGAGATCATGGAGCGCGCCCCGCAGCCCATCATCGGCCGCCTGCTGCAGGAGGGCGGTGTCTGGCTGGTGGCGCCCGAGGACAAGCGCTATGGCCAGGACATCCTGATCCCCAAGAGCGCCACCGGGCAAGCCAAGGCTGGCCAGGTGGTGGTGGTCGAACTGGTCGAGCCGCCGGCGCTGTTCGGTCAGCCCGTGGGACGCATCAAGGAAGTGCTCGGCGAGGTCGATGATCCGGGTATGGAGATCGAGATCGCGGTGCGCAAGTACAGCGTGCCCCACGAGTTCTCCGAGGCCTGCATCGCGCAGGCACGCGGTCTGCCCGACAAGGTGAGGGAGCAGGACAGCCAGCACCGCGTCGACCTGACCGACGTCCCGCTGGTCACCATCGACGGCGAAGACGCGCGCGATTTCGATGATGCCGTCTACTGCGAGCCGTCCACTCAGGGCCGCGGCAGGAGCGCCCAGCAAGGCTGGCGCCTGCTGGTGGCGATCGCCGACGTCAGCCACTACGTGGAGACCGGCACGCCGATCGACGTCGATGCCTACGAACGCGCCACCAGCGTCTACTTTCCGCGCCGCGTGATCCCCATGCTGCCGGAGAAGCTCTCCAACGGCCTGTGCTCGCTGAATCCGGACGTGGACCGCCTGTGCATGGTCTGCGACATGTTCGTGAGCAGCGAGGGCGAGGTCACGGCCTACCAGTTCTACCCGGCCGTGATGCACAGCCACGCGCGCTTCACCTACACCGAGGTGGCGGCGATTCTGGCTAACACGCGCGGGCCGGAAGCGGCCAAGCGCAAGGACCGCATCCAGGATCTGCTGAACCTGCACGACGTCTACCGCGCCCTGCTGGCTGCGCGTGCCAAGCGTGGCGCGGTCGATTTCGAGACCACCGAGACGCAGATCATCTGTGACGAGAGCGGCCGGATTGAAAAGATCGTGCCGCGCACGCGCAACGAGGCGCACCGCCTGATCGAGGAAGCCATGCTGGCGGCCAACGTCTGCAGCGCCGACTTCATCGGCCAGAGCAAGCATGCCGGCCTGTTCCGAGTACACGAGGGGCCAACGCCCGAGAAGAACGAGCTGCTGCGTAACTACCTCAAGGTCACCGGTGTGGGCCTGACCATCAGCGAGGATCCCTCGCCAGCGGAGTTCCAGGCGATTGCCATTGCCACCAAGGAGCGCCCGGACGCACAGCAGATCCACTCCATGCTGCTGCGCTCCATGCAGCAGGCCATCTACACACCGCACAACAGCGGCCACTTCGGCCTGGCTTTCGAGGCCTACACCCACTTCACCAGCCCCATCCGGCGCTACCCCGATCTGCTGGTGCATCGCGTGATCAAGGCCATCCTGGGCAAGACGCGCTATCACCTGCCGGTTCTGCCGACGCCGGGTGAGGCGCATGCCAAGCTTTCGAAGCGGATCGAGAAGAGTGAGGCCGCCAAGCTCAAGGCCGGCGGCGAGAAGCCGAAGAAGGTCAGCGCCGAACTCATGGCCTGGCAGGCTGCTGGCCTGCACTGCAGCGCCAACGAGCGCCGCGCCGACGAGGCCAGTCGCGACGTGGAGGCCTGGCTCAAGTGCAAGTACATGCGCGAGCATCTGGGCGAGGAGTTTGGCGGCGTGGTCACGTCGGCCACCAGCTTCGGACTGTTCGTCACGCTGGACGCCATGTACGTGGAGGGGCTGATCCACATCACCGAGCTCGGTGGTGAGTACTTCCGCTTCGACGAGGCGCGCCAGGAGTTGCGCGGCGAGCGCACGGGTATCCGCTACGCCATCGGCACGCGGGTGCGGGTGCAGGTCAGCCGGGTGGACCTCGATGGCCGGCGCATCGACTTCCGCCTGGTGCGCGAGGGCGAGGAGCTGACCGCGCGCGCGTTGCGCGACAAGGGGCTGGCGCCCGAGACGGGCGACGAGGCCGGCGGCGCGTCGCGCAAGTCATCGGGCAAACGCGGTGCGCGCAACAACAAGGCCGGCGATGCGGGCATGCGCAGCTTGCCTTCGCCCATCCAGGCGCTCAAGGCCTCGGTCAAGGCTGCGGCCAAAAAGGTCACGGACAAGGCCCGGGGCAAGGGGCGCAACACGCGGCGTTGATGGCTTGATACGGGGAGACCGTTGAAGATGATCGGTATGAAGAAGGTCGCCATCGTGACGGGCGCTGGCACGGGCATCGGCAAGGCGGCGGCGCTGGCCCTCCTGGCCGATGGTTACAGCGTGGCGCTCGCCGGACGCCGGCACGAACTGCTGGAGGCGGTTGCCGCGACCAGCGGCGCCGGTGCACGCGCCCTGGTGCTGCCGACCGACGTGGCCAAGCCGGAGGCCGTGCGGGCGTTGTTTGACGCCACCGTGCAGGCTTGGGGCCGTGTGGACGTGCTGTTCAACAACGCTGGCATGGGCGCACCTGGCGTACCGCTGGAGGAGTTGACGGTGGCGCAGTGGCAGGGTGTGGTGGATGTGAACCTCACCGGCATGTTCCTGTGCATCCAGAATGCATTCCGCGTGATGAAGGCCCAGAGCCCGCGCGGCGGGCGCATCATCAACAACGGCTCGATCTCGGCCCACGCACCGCGACCCAATTCGATCGCCTATACCGCCACCAAGCACGGTGTCATGGGCCTGACCAAGGCGGCTTCGCTGGACGGCCGACCCTACGACATTGCGGTCGGTCAGATCGACATCGGCAATGCCGCCACCGATCTGGCGGCTCGCATGGCCCAGGGCGTACCGCAGGCCAATGGGGACATCGCGGTGGAGCCCCTGATGGATGTGGACATCGTTGGCCAGTCGGTGCTCTACATGGCCAATCTGCCGCTTGAGGTCAATGTGCTCTTCCACACGGTGATGGCGACGAAGATGCCCTTTGTCGGGCGCGGCTGACGCGTCAGCCGGCCACGGCCTGGGCCAGCGCGCCGGCGGTCAGCGGCGTTCCGGCTGGCCAGGCATCTGCCGCCTGTCCATGCAGCCAGACGGCGGCGCAAGCCGCATCAAAAGCAGTCTCACCCCGCGCCAGGCGTGCACCGATCAGGCCGGCCAGCACGTCGCCCGTACCCGCCGTGGCCAGGCGCGCGTTGCCCGTGGGATTGATGACGGGTGTTTCAGCTGGCGCGGCAATCACCGTGCCCGAGCCCTTCAACACCACCGTGCAGGCAAACTGCTGCGCCAGCTGCCGCGCAGCGGCCGGCCGGTCTTGCTGTACCTCGATGGTCGTTCGGTCCAGCAGGCGTGCCGCTTCCAGCGGATGCGGCGTCAGGACGGTCTCGCGCTGACGGCCGGTGCGTGCCCGCAGCAAGGTGGCCAGCTGGCTGTCCCGGGCCACGGCATTGAGCGCGTCGGCGTCCAGCACCAGACGGGGTGCCGTGGATAGCAGGCGTGCCAGCTGCGCCGCGATGGCACCGCCACCACCGCAACCGGCAACCACGGTCAGCGTGGCGGGATCCATGGCCTCTGGCGTGCGGAACATCAGCTCGGGCTGGTCGGGGGCGACACCCAGGTTGCCGCCGTCGAGCAACACCACGTAGACGCGGCCGGCACCGTGTTGCAGTGCCGCGCTGGCGGCGAGTAGGGCCGCGCCACTCATGCCGGGTGCGCCGCCGACGATGGCCACGTCACCGTAGCTGCCCTTGTGGGTGGCATGCTCGCGTGCGACAAGCTCGGGGGCACCGCCAAGGCACGCTTGCGGGGCCTGGTCCGCCAGGTCAGCTCCCAAGGACTCGAACCAGACCCGGCCGGTCTGGTCGCGCCCTTGCGCGGTGTAGAGCCCGGGCTTGAGGGTCAGCAGGCTCAGGGTATGGCTGGCGCGCGCACAGGGCGCGGCGGCAGTTCCGGTGTCGGCATTCAGGCCCGATGGCAGGTCCACCGCCAGCACCGGTACCTGCAGGGTGTTGATGCGGGCGATCCACTCGGCCATGCGCCCAGCGGGCGCGCGGCTCGCGCCCGTGCCGAGCATGGCGTCGATACAGGCATCGCAGTCTTCCGGCGGCGCGTCTACAAAGCGCACGCCGGCCGACACGGCCCGCGAGTGCGAGGCACGGGCATCGGCGGGAACGCTGTCGGGGGTACCGAGCCAGGTGATCAGGGGCGTCTTGCCCCATTGCTGCAGATGCATGGCCGCTTCCAGGCCGTCGCCACCATTGTTGCCCGGACCGCAGGCGATCCAGAAGCGGTGCGCATGCGGCGCCAGTGCCAGTGCCAGCCGTGCCGTGGCCAGACCGGCGCGCTGCATCAGCGTGTGGGGTGGCAGGCTGGCCGCCAGTGCGGCTTCCAGGACGCGCGTGGCCGCTGCGCTGTGCAGCGGATGAGACACGCCGGGAACGATGCACTGCATGAAGCCTGGCCCGGCTCAGAATTCGTAGCTGTGGCCTTCACTGGCCAGCCGTATGTTCGGTCCGTCGGGGGGGACGGGGTTGGCGGCCAGGGCCTGTGCGAAGACGGTCTCCAGCGCATCGTCGCTGCGCGTGGGTTCGTGGTGCGTGCAGTAGAGGACCTTGGCCCCGGCCTGCACGGCGTACTGGATGCTGGAGGCGAAGGTGCCGTGGCCCCAGCCGACCTTGGCTGGATACTCCTGCGCGGTGTAAGAGGTGTCGGCGATCAGAACATCCACGCCCTGCATGCCGCGGACGATGGCGGCCTGCTTTTCATCGACGAAGGACTGGTATTCGGCGTACTCGGGATCCTGCGGCGAGTAGATGTTGTACGGCGGCTCATGGTCCCCGGTGAAGAAGACCGACTTGCCGCCCGCCTCGATGCGGTAGCCAAAGTTGATGACCGGGTGGTTGAGCAGATAGGGCGTGATGGTTGCGCTGCCCACCTGGATGCTCTGCTCGGGCATCAGCGTGACGTATTCGATGCTGCCCTTCATCTCGGCCTCACGCACCGGGAAGTAGCTGTACTGCAGCTGGACCGACATGACCTGCTCCACGCCCTGGCCCGAGACCGGGTCGTAGGCACCGTGCAGGCGCAGGACATTGCCGGGTATGAAGTTGGGAATGAAGAAGGGCAGGCCCTGGATGTGGTCCCAGTGCGAGTGGCTGATGAACACGTTGGCCTGCACCGGCAACTCGGCCAGCAGGGTCTGCGAGAGCGGGAAGATCCCGGTGCCGGCATCCAGGATGATGAGTTCGTTGTTGTCGGTGCGCACCTCGATGCAGGTGGTGTTGCCACCGTAGCGCACCGTGTGCGGCCCAGGCGATGCGATCGAGCCGCGAACACCCCAGAACTTGATTTTCATGATTCAAGCTTCGAGAAGACCTGCGCTTCCTCGAAGAGAGGCTGAAGGTCGCCGAGCCCGGAGATGACCTGGTCAAGGTCGCCACCGAGCCGCTTGGCCATGGCAGGGGAGAGCGCTTCCACGTAGTGGTTGCCACCGAAACCGAACTGCAGTTTCTTGCTGATCTGGTTGGCGGCGAAGACGCAGGCCACCATGGGCGTGTCCTTCAGATCGTCGCCATGCATGTTCTGGATGGTCTCGATGAGGTTGGGGGCGAAGCGCCACTTCTCCACCAGCATGCCGCCCACCACCGCGTGGTCCACACCGATGGTCTGGCGCAGCGCCTCGTGCAGCGAACTTCCATCCCGCTGGCAGACCTCCAGGGCCTGGCGGAACTCTTCAGGCAGGAACTGGGCGAAGACCACCTTGCCGAAGTCATGCAGCAGGCCGGCGATGAAGCAGTCCATCGGGTCCGCGCCATCCACATCGCTGGCGATCTTCTTGGCGATATTGGCCGTGGCCAGCGAGTGCAGCAGGTATTTCTGCACATCGAAGCCGGCGGCATTGCTCTTGGGCAGCATGCCGATGGCGGCGATGCCCAGGGCCAGATTCTTGATGGTGTTGAAGCCGAGGAAGACCACGGCGTGGTTGATCGATGTGATCTGCTTGGGCAGGCTGTAGTAGGCCGAATTGACGACCTTGAGGATCTTGACCGTGACCACCGGGTCCTTGTCGATCACCTGCACCAGGTCCTTGGGCGTGCAGTTCACGTCGCGGGTCAGGTCCAGGATGGCCTGCACACTTTTGGGGAAGGCCGGCATGCGATCGACGGCGGCGGCCAGCTTTTGCGACAGTTCGGGGCTCATGGTGACATTGTCTATCGGGATGACGCCTACTGTACACAATCTCTTTTCAGGCACGCAGTCGGTCGATGCCAAAGCCGTCCAGCGCGACGTCGGGCCGGTGGCCGCCCATCAGGTCGGCCAGGGCGCGGGCGGAGCCACAGCCCAGGGCCCAGCCACTGGCGCCGTGGCCGCAGTTCAGCCACAGGCCCGGGATGCCACTGGCGCCCAGCAGGGGCGGACCATCGGGCAGCATGGCGCGTGCGCCCTTCCAGGTCTGCACACCGCTGGACGTGATGGCTGCGCCGGGGAACCAGTCGTGCAGCACCTTGTACAGGGTCTGCAGGGCGGTCTTGCTCTGTCGCTCGGCACGGCCGCCCAGTTCGGCGCCCCCTCCCACGCGCACCCGGTTGCCCAGGCGTGCAATGGCCACCTTGTAGCGCTCGTCCATGACGGCGCTGCGCGGGGCGTTCAGCGGTTCGCGCACGTTGGCGCTGACCGAGTAGCCATAAACCGTGGCCAGCGGAATCTTCACGCCCAGGGGGCGCAGCAGCCGGGCCGAGTCAACCCCGGCGCACAGCACGGCTGCGTCGAACTGCCGCGGCCGCGCTTCGCCAGCGAGCTGGACCTCCATGCCCTGGCCGGGTGCCAGGCTCTCGACCGTGGTACCGAAGTCAAATTGCACGCCTCGGGCCAGCGCCGCGTTCTTCAGCAGCAAGACAAACTGCCGGCAGTTCGCAACTTCGTCATCGGGCAGGTGCAGGGCGCCGTGGAAGGTGGTGTCGGGGTTCAGGGCTGGCTCGATGGTGCGCGCTTCCTCGGCGCTGACTTCGCGGTGGGCCAGGCCCTGGTCGCGCAGCAACTGCAGGCCGGGGCGCAGCAGGGCGTGGTCACGCTCGGAGCGCAGCAGGACCAGCAGGCCCTGGCTGCGGTCGAAATCAAGTTCCAGTTCAGCGGCCAGCTCATGCAGGCGCGTGCGGGTGTAGCGGGCCAGTCCCTGGAGGTTTTGGCGGTTTCGCAGGTAGGTGTCGCCGGCGCAGGCACGCCAGGACTTCCACATCCAGGCCAGGTCACTGCCGCGCAGGGGCAGTGAAAACTGCACCGGCGCGTGGCGCAGCAACAGGTGGCGCAGGATCTTGAAAGGCATGCCAGGCGAGGCCCAGGGGGCGATGTAGCCGGGGGCAAGGATGCCGGTGTTGGCAAAGCTGCCCTCCTCGGCTGCTGCGATGCGCCGCTCGAAGACGGTGACTTCATGGCCGTCGCGGGCGAGTTCCCAAGCGGTGGTGACGCCGATGATGCCGGCGCCGATGACTGCAATTTTCATGTGAGAGGTGAGGTTCCCGCCGGCCGGATTGACCGTCGGGATGGGGATTATGGTTGTTGTGGACGCAGCAGATTCTCGATCTGCTGCGCGGTGTTCAGGACCACATCATCGCGCATCGCGCCCTGCCAGACCATCAGACCCACCGCAAGCTCGCCCGGCGCGTGGCAGGGCAGGGAGATCGCGCAGCCGTCCAGCATGTTCACCACGCTGGGGTTGCGCAGCAGCAGGCCGTTGATGCGAAAGAAGGCTTCATCGCGCGCGGCGTCTTGCGCCGCATCCTGGCCAGTGCCGGGCAGCACCCCGGCCAGCGGGGGTGCCACGACAGGCACGGTGGGCGAGAGCACGACGTCGTATCCGGCCAGGGCCTGCTCGACCCGGGCGATCCAGCTGCGCCGCGCCTGCCGCAGGTCGATGTAGTCGGCCGCGCTGATGGTGGCGCCACGCTGGATGCGGGACAGGACGCGCGGGTCGTACCGGCCGGCATGGTCCGCCAGCAGGTGGCGATGCCAGGCGTAGCCCTCGGCCGCGGCAAAACCGCCGCTAGCCTGCAGGCCAGCCAGTTCACCCAGCGCGGGCAGGGGAATCTCCTCGATACGGGCGCCGGCATCGCGCAGGGCTTGCAGCGTGCGCTCGAAGGCATGTGCCACGGTGGTGTCGATGCCGTCGAACATCACGTGCGGCACGACAGCCATCCTGTAGTGCGCCAGCGGCGCATGGCTGCGGACCACGCGGCGTGCGGCCAGAATCTCGTGCGCGGTGATGGCGTCGCGCACCGTGCGCGTCATGGCGCAGACCGTGTCGAGCGTGAAGGACAGGGGCACCGTGCCGTCCAGGGGAACCAGGCGCTGGGTGCTCTTGAAGCCCACGATACCCTGCAGGGCGGCCGGGATGCGGATGGAGCCGCCCGTGTCCGAGCCCAGACCGACGAAGGCGGCGCCCGTGGCGACGGAAACGGCCGCTCCGCTGGACGAGCCGCCCGGCACGCGCGGCAGGTCGGTGGCTGCTGCGTTGGCCGGGGTGCCGTAATGCGGATTGATGCCGACCCCGGAATAGGCGAATTCGGTCATGTTGGTCCGGCCGATCAGCGCAGCGCCGGCGGCACGCAGCCGGGCCACGGCCACGGCGTCCTGGCGGGCCGGCGCCGCGTCGTTCAGCACCAGAGAGCCGGCGCGGCTGACCTGCCCGGCGACGTCGAACAGGTCCTTGACCGAAACCGCCAGCCCGGCCAGGGGCTGGCGGGCCGGATCGGCCGCCGCCGCCTGGGCGCGGGCGCCGTCGAAGTCGGTCTGGATAAAGGCGTGTTCGCAGACCCGGGACGTGGCGTGGGTGATGGTCAGCTCGATTTCGGTCCGGGCGGTGCTCAGGCCGGACAGAAGGCGCTGACGGGTGCTGTGGAGGTCCTGGGCGGGCGTCATTGGGACAGGGCGTGTGTTATAGTCGCAAGGCTTTGCTGGAACAGCAGGTGCGTTCCGCACCAGCAGCCGCAAAGTAAATCGCAAACCGGTCCATCCAGGTGTTGCAACTGGCGCCAGACGTCATTTGCAAAGAGGACCGGATTTTAGACCCAACCTCAGGAATTAATCACATGTCCGTGACCATGCGTCAAATGCTGGAAGCCGGTGTCCATTTTGGCCACCAAACCCGCTTCTGGAACCCCAAGATGGCCCCCTTCATTTTCGGCCATCGCAACAAGATCCACATCATCAACCTGGAAAAATCGCTGCCGATGTTCCAGGACGCAGCCAAGTTTGCCAAGCAACTGGCTGCCAAGCGCGGCACCATCCTGATGGTGGGCACCAAGCGCACCGCCCGCGAGACCGTGGCTGCTGAAGCCCAGCGCGCCGGCGTGCCCTTCGTCGACCAGCGCTGGTTGGGTGGCATGCTGACCAACTTCAAGACCGTCAAGACCTCGATCAAGCGTCTGAAGGACATGAAGGCCCAGCAGGAAACCGGCCTGGACGCGATGAGCAAGAAGGAGCAGCTGATGTTCGCTCGCGAGCTGGACAAGCTGGAGCGTGACATCGGCGGGATCCAGGACATGAATACCCTGCCGGACGCCATCTTCGTGATCGACGTCGGCTACCACAAGATCGCCATTGCCGAAGCCAAGAAGCTGGGCATCCCGCTGATCGGCGTGGTCGACTCCAACCACTCCCCCGAAGGCATCGACTACGTGATCCCGGGCAACGACGATTCGTCCAAGGCCGTCACGCTGTACGCCCGCGGCATCGCCGACGCCATCCTGGAAGGCCGTGCCAACGCCGTGGATGATGTGGTCAAGGCCGTGGCCTCCGAGAGCGGCGACGAGTTCGTGGAAGTGAACGAAGCTTCCGCCTGAGCTACGCCCGACCCTGAAGAAAGGGGCGCTGCGCCCCTTTTTTTTAGCCCCAACCTGATATTTGAATTGATGACGGAGTAAGAAGATGGCTGCAATTACCGCAAGCATGGTCGCCGAACTGCGCGGCAAGACCGACGCCCCGATGATGGAATGCAAGAAGGCGCTGACCGAAGCCGAGGGCGACATGGCCAAGGCCGAGGAGCTGCTGCGCGTGAAGCTGGGGACCAAGGCCGGCAAGGCCGCCTCGCGCGTGACCGCCGAAGGCGTGGTCGCCAGCTCCATCAGCGGCAGCACCGGCGCCCTGATCGAAGTGAACTGCGAGACCGACTTCGTGACCAAGAACGACAGCTTCCTGGCCGTGGCCAAGGCCGCTGCCGAGCTGATCGCCAAGCACAAGCCGGCCGATGTGGCCGCCCTGGGCGCACTGCCCTACAGCCAGGACGGCTTTGGCCCCACGCTGGAAGACGTGCGCAAGGGCCTGATCGGCAAGATCGGCGAGAACATGAGCTTCCGTCGTTTCAAGCACTTCTCCTCCGGCGCCAAGCTGGCCGCCTACTTGCACGGCACGCGCATCGGTGTGATCGTGGAGTTTGAGGGTGACGAGACGGCCGCCAAGGACGTCGCCATGCACGTGGCCGCCATGAAGCCCGTGGCGCTGACCAGCGCTGACGTGCCGGCAGAACTGATTGAGAAAGAGCGTGCTGTTGCCGCGGGCAAGGCCGAAGAAGATCGCAAGACCGCTGAAGCGGCTGGCAAGCCCGTGCAGCCTGCCGACATCGTCGCCAAGCGCATCGAGGGCGGTGTGCAGAAGTTCCTGAAGGAAGTGTCGCTGTTCAACCAGCCCTTCGTGAAGAACGACAAGCAGACCGTCGAGCAGATGCTCAAGGCCGCCGGCACCACCGTCAAGGGCTTCACCCTGTACGTGGTGGGCGAGGGCATCGAGAAGAAGGTTGACGACTTCGCCGCCGAAGTGGCTGCCCAGGTGGCCGCCGCCAAGCAGGCGGGCTGACAGTCCCACTGGCCGAGCGACGGCTCGGCCAGCGAAATCCTGTAAATTCCGTCTGTCCGGATCGCGTATCACCACCACCTGCAAGGAGCCCTTCATGTCCGTCCCCAAGCCAGCCTACAAGCGTATTCTGCTTAAGCTGTCCGGGGAGGCCCTGATGGGCGACGATGCCTTCGGTATCAACCATGCGACCATCCAGCGCATGGTGCAGGAGGTGGCCGAGATCACGCACCTGGGGGTGGAGGTGGCCGTCGTCATCGGTGGTGGCAACATCTTCCGCGGTGTGGCGGGTGGTTCGGTCGGTATGGACCGGGCCACGGCGGACTATATGGGCATGCTCGCCACCGTGATGAACGCGCTGGCGCTGGCCGACACGATGAACAAGGCGGGCCTGACGGCGCGTGTGATGTCGGCCATCGCCATCGAGCAGGTGGTCGAGCCTTATGTGCGTCCCAAGGCCCTGCAGTACCTCGAAGAGGGCAAGGTCGTGATCTTCGCGGCCGGAACGGGCAACCCTTTCTTCACCACCGACACGGCTGCGGCCCTGCGCGGTGCCGAGATCGGGGCAGAGATGGTGCTCAAGGCCACCAAGGTGGACGGTGTCTACAGCGCCGATCCGAACAAGGACAAGACGGCCACCCGCTACAGCAAGATCTCCTTCGACGAAGCGATTTCGAAGAACCTCGGCATCATGGACGCGACGGCCTTTGCGCTGTGCCGCGACCAGAAGCTGCCGATCAAGGTGTTTTCCATTTTCAAGCACGGCGCGCTCAAGCGCGTCGTGATGGGTGAAGACGAGGGCACGCTGGTCTACGCCTGAGCGCAGCCGCTGATGCCGCAGAGGAGCAAAGCATGACGATTGCAGACATCAAGAAAACCATGGAAGCCAAGATGGACCAGTCCATCGAGGCCCTGAAGAGCCACCTGTCCAAGATCCGCACCGGCCGCGCCAATCCGTCGATGCTCGATTCCGTGCAGGTCGATTACTACGGCGCCACGGTGCCGCTGAGCCAGGTCGCCAACGTGAACCTGCTCGACGCCCGAACCATCAGCGTGCAGCCCTGGGAAAAGGGCATGGGCGCCAAGATCGAGAAGGCCATCCGCGAGAGTGAGCTGGGCCTGAACCCGGCCTCCATGGGTGACCTGATCCGTGTGCCCATGCCGCCCATGAGCGAGGAGCGCCGCAAGGAAATGACCAAGCTGGTGCGTACCGAGGGGGAGAACGCCAAGATTGCCGTGCGTAACCTGCGCCGCGACGCCAATGAGGCCGTCAAGAAGCTGGTCAAGGACAAGACCGTGTCCGAGGACGACCAGAAGCGTTCCGAGGCCGACATCCAGAAGCTGACCGACAAACACGTCGTCACGATCGACCAGTTGGTGGCTTCCAAGGAACAGGAAGTCATGGCCGTCTGAGCGCTTGAGCGTCTGGCGCTGAGCGTTCAGCGTGAACAGCCGGCTCCGCGCTCCACCACGTTCCACGCCCAACCCTGAACGTTCAAGCTGTATGACGCCGCAACACATCGCCATCGTCATGGATGGCAATGGCCGCTGGGCCACCAAGCGCTTCCTGCCGCGCCTGGCTGGTCACCGCCAGGGCATGGAAAGCCTGCGCCGCTGCATCCGGGCCTGTCTGGACCGTGGCGTGGCGGTACTGACGGTCTTTGCTTTTTCCTCCGAGAACTGGAACCGCCCGGCGGACGAGGTGTCCGGGCTCATGGAATTGCTGGCCTCGGCCCTGGGCAAGGAAGTCCCGCAACTGCTCAAGGATGGCGCACGCCTGCATTTCGTGGGCGAGCGTGCCGGCCTGTCGGACAAGCTGCGCAAGGGCCTGGAGCAGGCGGAGCTCGCCACGGCCGCCAACAGCCGGCTCATTCTGAACGTGTGCTTCAACTACGGCGGACGCTGGGATATCGCCCAGGCAGCGGCCAGCCTGGCGGCACAGGGTCGCGCCATCACCGAGGTTTCGCTGCACCAGGCCATGGCCATGAGCCATGTTCCCGATCCCGACCTCATCATCCGTACGGGGGGTGAGCTGCGCCTGAGCAACTTCCTGCTCTGGCAGGCGGCCTATGCCGAGCTCTTTTTCAGTGACAAGCTGTGGCCCGACTTCGACGAAGCCGAGCTTGACCGCGCCATCGCTGAGTTCACCCGGCGCGAGCGCCGCTACGGGAAGACTTCCGACCAGCTGGCGCCCGTGGCCAATGGCCAGAAGGTCGCCTGAGGAATCCTCATGCTCAAGCAGCGCATCATCACGGCCGTCATCCTCCTGCTGATCCTGCTGCCGGCGCTGTTCCACGCCGAAACGGTTTACTGGCGTCTGGTCACGCTGGCGCTGATTGCCGCTGCGGCCTGGGAGTGGGCGCGGCTCAACGGCCTGGGTCTGTATGGTGCCTGGATCGGGGCCTTCGCCTGTCTGGTGGCCTGTGTCATGGCCTGGGATCTGGGCTTGCTGGCCAGCCCCCAGCCCATGTTGTGGATCGTTGCCGGAGGGGCCTGGGTGCTGACCGGTGCGGCGCTGCTCAAGGCGGGCGTGACGCGCTGGGGTCAACTGCCGCGTGCACTGCGCTTGGGCGGGGGCTGGCTGGCGCTGTGGCTGACCTGGCTGGCCGTGGTGCAGGCGCGCGACGTGGGCATCACCTTCCTGCTTTCCGTTCTGGTGCTGGTCTGGATGGCTGACGTCGCCGCCTACTTTGCCGGCAAGGCCTGGGGCGGCCGATTCAGCAAGGTCAGGCTGGCGCCGGCCATCAGTCCGGGCAAGAGCTGGGAAGGGGTGTGGGGCGGCATGGCCGGCGTGGTGATGCTGGCGCTGGCCTGGCTGGCGCTGGAGCGTGCCGGCGTGTTGCCGCCGCCCAGCCTGTACGGTCATCTTCAGTCCCTCGGGGGCTGGATCCTGTTGCTGCTGGCCGTGCTTTTCCTGGCGGCCATGAGCGTGGTGGGCGACCTGGTGGAATCGCTGGTCAAGCGCAGCGCTGGCGCCAAGGACAGCAGCCGCCTTTTGCCCGGCCATGGCGGCGTGCTCGATCGCGTCGATGCCCTCTTGCCCACGCTGCCGCTGGCCATGATGTTTTATTCCGTGCTGCCTTGATGAAACAGCCGACACGCCAACGGGTCGCCATCCTCGGCTCCACCGGCTCCATCGGAACGAGCACCCTGGACGTACTGGCTCGCCACCCGGATCGCTTTGAAGTCTTTGCCCTGACGGCGGCCACGCAGGTGGACTTGATGCTGCAGCAATGTCTGCAGGTCCAGCCCCGGTTCGCTGTGATGGTCAGCGCCGTGCACGCCACGCAGCTCGCCGAGCGCCTGGGCCAGGCGGGCGCGAAGACTCAGGTGCTGGTTGGCGAGACCGCCCTCAGCGAGGTGGCCGCGCACGAGGAGGTGGACGCCGTCATGGCCGCCATCGTCGGCGCAGCCGGCCTGGCGCCGTGCCTGGCAGCGGCGCGAGCCGGCAAGCGCCTGCTGCTGGCCAACAAGGAGGCGCTGGTGGTCGGCGGCGAGTTCTTCATGCAGGCGGTGCGCACGGGAGGCGCCACGCTGCTGCCGATCGACAGCGAACATTCGGCCATCTTCCAGTCACTTCCCGAAGACCCGTCCACCTGGGCGCGTCGCGTTGACAAGATCATCCTGACGGCGTCCGGCGGTCCGTTTCGCACGCGTGATCCGCAGACCTTGCGCGAGGTCACGCCGGAGCAGGCCTGCGCCCACCCGAACTGGGTGATGGGACGCAAGATCTCGGTCGACTCGGCCACCATGATGAACAAGGCGCTGGAGGTGATCGAGGCGCGCTATTTGTTCGGCCTGGAGCCGCAGCGGCTGGAGGTGGTGATACACCCGCAGAGCGTGATCCATTCCATGGTTCAGTACAGCGATCACTCGGTGGTGGCGCAGCTCGGCACGCCCGACATGCGGGTTCCCATCGCCTATGGCTTGTCCTGGCCCGAGCGCATGGCGTCGGGGGCGGCGGCGCTGGACTTCCGCACGCTGTCGGCCATGACCTTCGAGTCCATGGATGCGCCCGGGCATGCACAGCGTTTCCCCGGCATCGGCCTGGCCTGGGACGCGCTGCGCGGCCCGTCGGGAACCACGGCCGTGCTCAATGCCGCCAACGAGGTGGCGGTCGCGGCTTTCCTGGAGCGGCGTATCCGCTTCGACCAGATTCATGCCGTCAACCTCGGCACACTGGAAGCCGTTGTGCCGTCGGCGCCTGGCTCCCTGGACGACTTGCTGGCGCTGGATGCACAGTCGCGTGCGGCGGCGCAGCAGTGCGTACGCAGCTTCACAGCCTGAACGCCAAAGGACTGACATGCTGACTGTTGTTGCCTTCATCGTGGCCCTGGGGCTGCTGATCGCCATCCATGAGTACGGGCACTACCGCATGGCCGTGGCCTGTGGCGTCAAGGTGCTGCGCTTCTCGGTCGGTTTTGGCCACACCCTGCTGCGCTGGCAGCCCAAGGGTTCGCCGACCGAGTTCGTGCTGGGCGCCTTTCCGCTGGGCGGCTATGTGCGAATGCTCGACGAGCGGGAGGCGCCGGTGGCATCCGGAGAGCGGCATCTGGCATTCAACACCCAGCCGCTGCGCTCGCGGGCGCTCATCGTGGCCGCCGGCCCGCTGGCCAACCTGCTGCTGGCCGTGCTGCTGTATGCCGTGGTCAACTGGAGTGGCGTGCAGATGGCCAGCGCGGTGCTGGGCGCTCCGGTGGCCGCGTCCGTCGCAGAGCGGGCCGGCTTGCGGGGCGGCGAGCGCGTCGAGCGGGCTGGTTTTGACGGGGGCGAACTCAAGGCCATGGCCTCGTTCGAGGATGTGCGCTGGCTGCTGACGCGCGGGGCGCTGGAGGGGCGCGATGTGCGCCTGGAGCTGAGCGATGCGCGCGCACGCGCCCCGACCGAGGTCGTGCTGCCGCTGGCGAGCATGGCGGTGAGCGATGCGGATGCCCAGCTGTTCGAGCGCATCGGCATCGTCGCGCCGCTGAGCCGGCCGGAGATCGGTGACATCGTGCCGGGCAGCGCTGCCGATCGTGCCGGCCTGCGGCCGGGCGATCTGGTGCTGGACCTGGGCGGGGTGATCGTGAAGGACGGGCGACAGCTGCGCGAGCTGATCCGCGCCTCCGTGCGGGAGGGGCAGGCCCTGACGAAGAGCTGGCGCATCGAGCGCAAGGGTGCCATCATCACCCTGGACGTGACCCCCGAAGTCCAGCAGCAGGGCGCAGCGGTGGTCGGGCGCATCGGTGCCTATGTGGGGGCCGCTCCCGAGATGATCATGGTGCAGCACGGCGTGCTGGAAGGCCTGTGGCTGGGCGTCGAGAAGACCTGGGACGTGTCACTGCTGACCGTGCGCACCCTGGGCCGCATGCTGGTGGGTGAGGCTTCGCTGAAAAACCTCAGCGGTCCGTTGACCATCGCCGATTACGCCGGACGGTCCGCCAGCATGGGGCTGACGCAATATCTGGTCTTTCTGGCACTGATCAGTGTCAGCCTGGGCGTGCTCAACCTGCTGCCCTTGCCGGTGCTCGATGGCGGACACCTGATGTATTATCTTTGGGAGGGTGTGACAGGCAAGCCCGTGGCGGATGTCTGGCTGGAGCGCATGCAGCGCGCCGGTGTTGCCGTGTTGGCGCTCATGATGTCCATCGCGTTGTTCAATGACCTGGCCCGTCTCCTGGGCTGAACCACCGGACCCGACGGTGTGCCCCAGCCAAATTTCAAGTTGACCGATGCAATTCAAACGATATAGCCTGCGTGCCGCCGCCCTGGTGGCAACCCTGTTGATGGCTGCGCACATGGCCTGGGCCGCTGAGCCCTTCAAGATCAGCGACATCCAGGTCGAGGGCTTGCAACGCGTCGAACCGGGTACCGTGTTCGCCTCCATGCCCTTGCGCGTGGGGGATGCCTACAGCGACGAGAAGGGCACCGCATCGATCCGTGCTCTGTTTGCCCTGGGCCTTTTCACCGACGTGCGGCTGGAGATCAAAGGCGACGTGCTGGTGGTGGTGGTCGAGGAGCGGCCGAGCGTGGCTGGCGTCGAGTTCATCGGGACCCGCGAGTTCGATAAGGCTGTGCTGACCAAGGCGCTGAAGGACATCGGCCTGGCCGAGGGGCGACCTTTCGACAAGGCCCTGCTGGACCGCGCCGAGCAGGAGCTCAAGCGCCAGTACATCAACCGCAGCCTATACGCGGCCGAGGTGGTCAGCACCGTGACACCGGTCGAGCGCAACCGCGTGAGCCTGGCCTTCACCGTCAGCGAAGGCGAGCCGGCCAGGATCAGCGAGATCCGTATCGTCGGCAACAAGGCGTTCTCCGAGTCCACCTTGCGCAACCTGTTCGACCTGGACACTGGCAACTGGATGAGCTGGTACACCAAGTCCGACCGCTATTCGCGAGCCAAGCTCAATGCCGACATCGAGACGATGCGCTCTTATTACCTGGCTCGGGGCTATCTGGAGTTCCGGATTGACTCGACGCAGGTCGCCATCGCCCCCAACAAGCAGGATATTTCCATCACCCACAACGTGACCGAGGGCGAGCGTTTTGTCGTGGCCGGGGTGCGTCTGGCGGGCAACTACCTGGGACGCGAGGACGAGTTCAAGGCGCTGGTGTCGATCCGCCCCGGCGAAGCCTACAACGCTGACCGGGTGGCCGAGACAGTCAAGGCGTTCACGGATTATTTCGGGCGTTTCGGCTATGCCTTCGCCCGCGTCCAGTCCGTGCCCGACATTGACCGCAGCACCAGCCGGGTGACACTGGTGCTGCAGGCCGAGCCCTCGCGTCGTGCCTATGTGCGCCGTGTCAATGTGGCTGGCAACAACCGCACGCGCGATGAGGTGATCCGCCGCGAATTCCGTCAGTACGAATCGTCCTGGTACGACGGTGACAAGATCCGCCTGTCCCGCAACCGGGTCGACCGCCTGGGCTACTTCAGCGAAGTCACGATGGAAACAGCTGAAGTGCCGGGAACGGCTGATCAGGTGGATCTGACCATGAAGGTGGTCGAGCGGCCGACCGGCAGCCTGACCGTGGGGGCCGGCATTTCCAGCAACGAGGGGCTGGGGCTGATGCTTGGCCTGAACCAGCAGAACGCTTTTGGCAGCGGCAATTCGCTGGGCATCCAGATCAATACCAGCCGGATCAACCGTATCATCGTGATCAACACGACGGACCCCTACTTCACGAAGGATGGCGTCTCCAGAACGATCGATGTCTACCAGCGTGTTTCGCGTCCGTTCATATCCCCGTCGTCGTATGCGGTGGAGACCACCGGTGGAAGCTTGCGCTTTGGCATACCTTTCACCGAGCGCGACACCGTCTTCCTGGGGGGCGGCGTCGAGCGCATCGAGATCGTTCCGGGCGACAATCTGCCCTTGGCCTTCAGGAACTATGGTGATCAGTTCGGGTACGCGAGCACAGCGGTTCCCCTGACCCTGGGCTGGGGGCGGGACAACCGGGACAGCGCTCTGGTGCCAACACGTGGCAACTTCCAGCGGGCCACGGCCGAATGGAGTACCTTCGGCGAGGTGCGCTACATCCGGGGCACTTACAACTATCAGCACTATGTACCGCTGACCAAGCAATACACCTTTGCCTTCAATTCGGACCTGGCCCTGGGCCAGGGCATCGACGGCAAACCCTATCCGCTGTTCAAGAACTTCTATGGCGGCGGCCTGGGTTCGGTGCGCGGTTTCGAGGCCGGCAGCCTGGGCCCACGTGATACGGTCACCGGGCTGACCTATGGCGGTTCGAAAAAGGTCAACTTCAACTTCGAACTGCAGGCGCCTTTCCCCGGTACCGGCAATGACCGGACGCTGCGCGTCTACACCTTTGTCGATACCGGCAACATCTATGGGCCGGACGACCCGATCGATCCGGCTAACTTCCGGGCGGCCGGCGGTGTCGGTATCAGCTGGATCTCGCCCCTGGGGCCGCTGCGACTGGCCTTTGCCCGTCCCCTGCGGCAATTCGAAGGCGATAGAATCCAATATCTGCAATTCCAGATCGGGACCACATTCTGATGAAGAACTTCCTCCGCCCTGCCTACCTGCTGCTGGGCCTGAGTCTGCTGGCTGCGCCGGTGTTGGCCCAGGAATTCCGTCTCGGCTTCGTCAGCCTCGATCGCATCATCAAGGAGACGGTGCCCGCCAAGAATGCACAGGCCAAGCTGGAGCAGGAGTTCTCCAAGCGCGAGAAAGAGCTGCAGGCCCAGGGGGCCGGTATCAAGAACCAGGCAGAGCAGCTTGAGCGCGAGGCTCCCACGCTGTCGGAAAGCCAGCGCGCCACGCGGCAGAAGCAACTGGTCGAACTGGATCGCGACTTCCAGCGCAAGCGCCGCGAGTTCCAGGAAGACCTCAATGCCCGCCGCAATGAGGAGTTGCAGCAGGTGTTCGAACGTGCCAACCGCGTGGTCAAACAGGTGGCCGACGCCGAGAAATACGACCTGATCCTGCAGGAAGCGGTCTATGTCAACCCCCGGCACGACATCACCGACAAGGTGATCAAGGCCCTGAACGCCACGGTGACCAAGTAAGGTCGCAGGGTTACTTGCGGGCAGATCGCGTGTGGCATTTCGTCTAGGCAACATCGTCGAGCAGCTCGGGGGAGAGTTGCATGGCGACCCCGCCCTGGAGATCCTGGCCTTGGCCCCCCTCGACGTGGCCGAGCCGCAGCATCTCAGCTTCCTCAGCAATCCCAAGTATCGTCAGCAGTTGGCGGTCACGCGTGCCGGCTGCGTGATCGTTGGGCCCCAGATGCAGGCCGAGGCTGCCGCCCGTGGTGCCTGCATCGTTGCTGAAAACCCCTATCTCTACTTCGCCCGCGTGACCCAGCTTTGGCGGCGGGCGCGTCAATGGCCTGCCGGGTCGCGCATCCATCCAAGCGCAGTGATTCACCCTGAGGCCCGGATCGATGCACTGGCCGAGATCGGGCCTTTGTGCGTGGTCGAACGTGGCGCACGTATTGGCGCACACAGCGTTCTCAAGTCCCGAGTGACCGTCAGCGAGGACTGCGTGATTGGCGAGCGCTGCATCCTGCACCCGGGCGTGGTGATCGGCGCCGACGGGTTTGGCTTTGCCAAGGATGGCGAGCGCTGGGAGAAGATCGAGCAGCTGGGTGCTGTGCGCATCGGCAATGACGTCGAGATTGGGGCCAATACCTGCATCGACCGCGGCGCACTGAGCGACACGGTGATCGAGGACGGCGTCAAGCTCGACAATCTGATCCAGATCGGTCACAACGTGCGGGTGGGCCGCAACACCGCCATGGCTGGTTGCGTGGGCGTGGCCGGCAGTGCCACCATCGGGGCCAATTGCACGATTGGCGGCAGCGCCGGGGTGCTGGGCCATTTGAGCATCGCGGACGGGGTCAACGTGTCCTCCTTCTCGCTGGTCACGCGCTCGCTCAACAAGCCGGGCCACTACACTGGCTTCTACCCGCTGGAAGACAATGCTTCCTGGGAAAAGAACGCTGCGACCTTGAAACAGCTGTCCACCCTGCGAGAACGCCTGCGTGCGCTTGAAAAAGAAATGAAGGAAACGAAAAAATGATGATGGACATCCACCAGATCCTCAAGAAATTGCCGCACCGCTACCCCTTCCTGCTGGTGGACCGGGTGCTGGAGGTCGAAAAGGGCAAGCGCATCAAGGCGCTCAAGAACGTCACCATCAACGAGCAGTTCTTCAACGGTCACTTTCCGCACCGCCCGGTGATGCCCGGCGTATTGATGCTGGAGGCCCTGGCCCAGGCCGCGGCGCTGCTCTCATTCGAGACGCTGGACACCGAGCTGGATGACAACACCGTCTACTACTTTGCCGGCATCGACGGGGCGCGCTTCAAGCGCCCGGTGGAGCCGGGCGACCAGCTGATCCTGGAGGTCGACCTCGATCGCATGAAGGCCGGCATCTTCAAGTTCAAGGCCCGGGCCTTGGTGGGCGAGGAGCTGGCGGTGGAAGCCGAGCTCATGTGCACTATGCGCAAGATCGCCTGAGCGGGGGACGGTAGCGTGAGCCTGATCCACCCGACGGCCCTTGTCGATCCCAAGGCCGAACTGGACAGCACGGTGGCGGTGGGTCCGTACACGGTGGTTGGTCCGCACGTGAAGATCGGTGCCGGTACGCGCATCGCCTCGCACTGCGTCGTCGAGGGGCACACCACCATCGGTTGCGACAACCGTTTCTTCCAGTTTGTCTCCCTGGGTTCGGACAACCAGGACAAGAAGTACAAGGGCGAGCCCTGCGAACTCATCATCGGCGACCGCAACACCGTGCGCGAATACAGCACCTACCACATCGGAACGGTGCAGGGCGGCGGCGTGACCCGTCTGGGCAACGACAACTGGATGATGGCGTACACCCATCTCGCCCATGACTGTCTGGTGGGCAACCACGTTACCTTCGCGAACAACACGCAGCTCGCGGGTCATGTGGTCGTGGGCGACTGGGTCATCCTGGGTGGCTACACCGTGGTGCACCAGTTCGTGCGCATCGGTGCCCACAGCATGACTGCCATGTGTTCCCTGTTGTTCGGCGACTTGCCTCCCTTCGTGATGGGTCAGGGCCAGCCGGCCCAGGCGCGGTCCATGAACTTCGAAGGTCTGCGCCGCCGTGGTTTCTCGCCGGAACGCATCGACGCCGTCAAGGCCATGCACAAGGCCCTGTACCGCGATGGATTGACGCTGGAGCAGGCGCGGGCGCAGATCGGCACGCTGACCGAGCGCTATCCCGAGGCGGCGCCTGACGTCGCCATGATGCAGGACTTCCTCTCCCAGACCACGCCGCAACGCGGCATCATCCGCTGACATGCCATGAACGCGCCCCTGAGCACCGCCGGGCCGCCCCAAGGTGCGAAGGCCCCCGCGGGGCTGACGGCCGCGGCTCCTTGCCTGCCTGCGCAGGCAAGGACGGACGGAAGAGGCGCTGCGTCTCGCAGCGACATGTCCAGCGCAGCACACGAGGTGGCAAGCGTGGGGGCCCCTAGAGTCGCCATGGTTGCCGGGGAAACCTCCGGTGACCTGCTGGCCGGCCTCTTGCTCGACGGCCTGAAGAGCCGTTGGCCCGGGGTGCAGACCCTGGGCATCGGCGGGCCGCAGATGGTCAAACGCGGTTTCCAGGCTTGGTGGCCCAGTGACAAGCTGGCTGTGCGAGGCTACGTCGAGGTCTTGCGCCACTACCGCGAGATCGTTGGCATCCGCGAACAACTCAAGCAGCGTTTGCTGCGCGACAAGCCGGATGCCTTCATCGGTGTCGATGCGCCGGACTTCAACCTGGACCTGGAGCGCGACCTCAAGGTTGCGGGCGTGAAAACCGCGCACTTCGTCTGCCCCTCGATCTGGGCCTGGCGGCCCGAGCGCATCGAGAAGATCAAACGCAGTGTCGACCATGTGCTGTGCATTTTTCCTTTTGAGGTCGAACTGCTGGCACAGCACGGCATTGCCGCCACCTACGTGGGGCACCCCCTGGCCAATGTGATCCCCATGGTGCCTGACCGCGCTGCGGCCCGTGCCGCGCTCGGCCTGCCCGCCGACGCACAGGTGGTGGCCATCCTGCCGGGCAGTCGCGCGTCCGAGATCAAGTACCTGGCCGAGCGGTTCTTCCGCGCCGCTGAGCTGATGCAGCGCAGTCGCCCGGGACTCCATTGCCTGGTGCCGGCGCTGGCCGCCCTGCGTCCCGCCATTGAGCGCGCCGCCCGGGCTGCCGGGATGGACGGGAAGCTGCACATCGTCGACGGCCAGTCGCACGCCGTTCTGGCGGCCTGTGACGTGACCCTGATCGCCAGCGGTACGGCCACGCTGGAGGCTGCGCTGTTCAAGCGTCCCATGGTGATCGCGTACAACATGAACTGGCTCACTTACCAGCTCATGAAGCGCAAGCACCTGCAAGCCTGGATCGGTCTGCCCAATATCCTGTGCCGTGACTTCGTGGTGCCTGAGTTGATCCAGCACGCAGCCAGCCCCGCGAAGCTGGCCGCGGCCACCCTGCAGTGGCTGGATGCGCCCGAGCGTGTGTCAGCCCTGGAGCAGACCTTCAGCGCGCTGCACGATGAGTTGCGGCGCGACACCCCCCGATTGGCGGCCGATGCGATCGCGCAAGTTCTTGCTGGCTGAGCAGGCCACCCTGGTTTGGGACACCCCGGGCCTGGTGGCCGGGGTGGATGAGGCCGGGCGCGGGCCGCTGGCCGGCCCCGTGGTGGCGGCCGCCGTCATCCTGGACGACCTGCATCCGATTGAGGGCCTGGCGGATTCCAAGAAACTCACCGCCGCAAGGCGCGAGAGGCTGTACGACGAGATCCGCGCCAAGGCCCTTTGCTGTTCCATCGCCGAAGCCAGCGTGGAGGAGATCGACCGGCTCAACATCCTGCAGGCCACACTGCTGGCCATGCGCCGTGCCGTTGAGGGCCTGCGCCTGAAGCCAGCCAAGGTGCTGGTGGACGGCAACCGGCTGCCCGTGCTGGACGTTCTGGCCGAGGCTATCGTGAGGGGGGATGCCACCGTGCCGGCGATTTCAGCGGCGTCCATCCTGGCCAAGGTGTACCGCGACCGCTGGTGTGCCGAGTACGACCGCGAATTTCCCCAATATGGCTTTGCCGCGCACAAGGGTTACGGCACCGCCGAACATCTGGCGGCCCTGCGCGCGCACGGCGCCTGTCCACAGCACCGCAAGACTTTTGCGCCGGTGACGGAGGTCTTGAGGTGAGTCAGGAGCCGATCACTATCAGTTCGCGCGACAACCCCTTGCTCAAGGAATTGCGCCGCCTGGCGCAGGACAGCACGGCTTACCGCAAGGCCGGCCGTTTCTGGGTCGAGGGGGATCATCTTTGCCGCGCGGCCCTGCAACGCGGGCGTCAGCCGGCTATCGCCGTGTTTGCCGAATCGGCCTGGACGCTGTTTGCGGCCGAGTTTGGCGCCTGTGCGGCCAAGACCGTGCTGGTGCCCGATGCCGTGTTCGACGGCATCAGCGGGCTGGAGTCCCCGGCGCGTCTGGGGCTGGTGTTCGACCTGCCCGTCGATGCCACCGTGCAACCCGGCCTGGCCGCGGTCATCCTGGACCGGGTGCAGGACGCCGGCAATGTCGGCTCCATCCTGCGCAGTGCTGCAGCCTTCGGTTTCCAGCAGGTGATCGCGCTCAAGGGCACCGCGGCGCTCTGGAGCCCCAAGGTGCTGCGCGCCGGCATGGGCGCGCACTTCGGGCTGCACCTGATCGAGGGGGTGACACCCGATGTGCTGGACGCGCTGGCCCTGCCCATCATCGTGACCAGCTCCCACCAGGGGGAACTGATCCATCGTCAGAAGCTGCCCTGGCCCTGCGCCTGGGCCCTGGGCCACGAAGGGCAGGGCGTGGGTGCCGAGCTGATGGCGCGCTCCACGCTTCGTGTGCGCATCGCCCAGCCTGGCGGCGAGGAATCGCTCAACGTGGCGGCGGCTGCGGCCATCTGCCTGCACGCCAGCGCCGTGGAAGCGGCCTGAAACGTTTCCTGAAACGGTTTTCAGGCGGCCCGTGCGGTGAGCGCGCGGCGAAGTGCATTGGCCCTAAGCTATAATCTTGAACTGTTCAGAAATCCAGCCGCCCCAGCGCATTTCAGGCCGAACAATCCCTTTTTAAAGCAGCAGCCAGGACCCGTTCCTGTAGATGCGTGGGCGCGCCCGTAACCAACGGAGTACCCAGTGCTTTTGTCTCTCCAGGGAACCAACCCTCACGCCATCCTGGCGCTCGCAGACGGCACGGTCTTTCTCGGCAATTCCATCGGTGCCACCGGCACCACAGTCGGCGAAGTGGTGTTCAACACCGCCATGACCGGCTACCAGGAAATCCTCACGGATCCGAGTTACTGCCGGCAGATCGTGACCCTCACGTATCCGCACATCGGCAACTACGGCATCAATGCCGAGGACGTCGAAGCCGAGAAGATCCATGCCGCCGGTCTCATCATCAAGGACCTGCCCCTGCTGGCGTCCAACTTCCGCAGCACCGAGACGCTCTCGCATTACCTGGTGCGCGAGCGGACCGTGGCGATTGCCAACCTCGACACCCGCAAGCTCACCCGTCTGCTTCGCAGCAAGGGGGCGCAAAACGGCGCCATCGTGGCGCTGAA
Source organism: Hylemonella sp. (assembly GCA_030695415.1). Classification (GTDB taxonomy): domain Bacteria; phylum Pseudomonadota; class Gammaproteobacteria; order Burkholderiales; family Burkholderiaceae_C; genus Hylemonella. The sequence continues at coordinate 116,756 of JAUYQZ010000003.1, read as the reverse complement.
AGCCGGCGAGGCCGTGACCCAGGCCCGCATCGATGAAGCCCTGGCCGCCGCCAAGGCTGCACCGAGCATGAAGGGGCTGGACCTGGCCCAAGTGGTGACCACCCCCAAGTCCTACGCGTGGACCCAGACCGAGTGGATGCTGGGTTCGGGCTACGGCGAGCAGAAAGCGCCGAAGTTCCACGTCGTGGCCTACGACTTTGGCGTGAAGCAGAACATCCTGCGTATGCTGGCCCAGCGTGGCTGCAAACTGACCGTCGTGCCGGCCAAGACGCCGGCCAGGGACGTGCTGGCGCTCAAGCCCGATGGTGTCTTCCTCTCCAACGGTCCGGGGGACCCCGAACCTTGCGACTACGCGATTGCCGCCACCCGCGAGATCATCGAGTCCGGCATGCCGACCTTTGGCATCTGCCTGGGCCACCAGATCATGGCCCTGGCCTCGGGCGCCAAGACCTTCAAGATGCAGAACAGCCACCACGGCGCCAACCATCCGGTGAAAGACCTGGACAGCGGTCGCGTGAGCATCACCAGCCAGAACCACGGCTTTGCGGTCGACATGGCGTCGCTGCCCGCTACGCTGCGTGCCACCCACGTCAGCCTGTTCGATGGCACGCTGCAGGGCCTGGCCCGCACCGACCGTCCGGCCTTCTGCTTCCAGGGCCACCCGGAAGCCTCGCCCGGCCCGCACGACATCGCCTATCTGTTCGACCGTTTTACCGCGCTGATGGACATGGCCAAGGAGAAGAAGAATGCCTAAGCGCACAGACATCAAGAGCGTCCTCATCATCGGCGCCGGCCCGATCATCATTGGCCAGGCCTGCGAGTTCGACTACTCCGGCGTGCAGGCCTGCAAGGCCCTGCGCGAAGAGGGTTACAAGGTCATCCTGATCAACAGCAACCCGGCCACGATCATGACCGACCCGGCCACGGCCGACGTCACCTACATCGAGCCCATCACCTGGCAGACGGTCGAAAAGATCATCGCCAAGGAAAAGCCCGACGCCATCCTGCCCACCATGGGTGGCCAGACCGCGCTGAACTGCGCGCTGGACCTGTGGCACCACGGCGTGCTCGACAAATACAAGGTCGAACTCATCGGCGCCACGCCCGAGGCCATCGACAAGGCCGAAGACCGCCAGAAGTTCAAGCAGGCCATGACCAAGATCGGCCTGGGCTCGGCCCGCTCGGGCATCGCCCACAACATGGAAGAGGCCTGGGCCGTGCAGAAGACCGTGGGCTTCCCCACCGTCATCCGCCCCAGCTTCACGCTGGGCGGCACCGGCGGCGGCATCGCCTACAACCCGGAAGAATTCGAGGTCATCTGCAAGCGAGGCCTGGAGGCCTCGCCCACCAAGGAGCTGCTCATTGAAGAGTCGCTGCTGGGCTGGAAAGAGTACGAGATGGAAGTCGTGCGCGACAAGGCCGACAACTGCATCATCGTCTGCTCGATCGAGAACCTGGACCCCATGGGTGTGCACACCGGTGACTCCATCACCGTCGCCCCGGCCCAGACCCTGACCGACAAGGAATACCAGATCATGCGCAACGCCTCGCTGGCGGTGCTGCGCGAGATCGGGGTGGACACCGGTGGCTCCAACGTGCAGTTCTCGATCAACCCGAAAGACGGGCGCATGATCGTGATCGAGATGAACCCGCGCGTGAGCCGCTCTTCGGCGCTGGCCTCCAAGGCCACGGGTTTCCCGATCGCCAAGGTCGCTGCCAAGCTGGCCGTGGGCTACACCCTGGATGAGCTGCGCAACGACATCACGGGCGGCGCCACGCCGGCGAGTTTCGAGCCCAGCATCGACTACGTGGTCACCAAGATCCCGCGTTTTGCCTTCGAGAAGTTCCCCACCGCCGACAGCCGCCTGACCACGCAGATGAAGTCGGTGGGCGAGGTGATGGCCATGGGACGCACCTTCCAGGAATCGTTCCAGAAGGCCCTGCGCGGGCTGGAAGTGGGCGTGGACGGCATGAACGAGAAGACCCAGGACCGCGAGGTGCTGGAGAAGGAGCTGGGCGAACCCGGCCCCGAGCGCATCTGGTACGTGGGCGATGCCTTTGCCATGGGCCTGTCGGTGGACGAGGTCTACGACCTGACCAAGATCGACAAATGGTTCCTGGTGCAGATCGAGGAGATCGTGAAGATCGAACTCGACCTGGACAAGCTGGCCATCGAGAAGGGCGAGCAGGCCCTGGCGGCGCTGGACGCGGTGACGCTGCGCGCCTTGAAGAAGAAGGGCTTCTCCGACCGCCGCCTGGCCAAGCTGCTCAAGACGACGGAGAAGGCTGTGCGCGAAGCGCGCCGCGCCCTCAAGGTGCGGCCGGTCTACAAGCGGGTGGATACCTGCGCCGCCGAGTTCGCCACCAACACCGCCTACATGTACTCGACCTACGAGGAAGAGTGCGAGGCCGAGCCGACGAACAAGAAGAAGATCATGGTCCTGGGCGGCGGTCCCAACCGCATCGGGCAGGGCATTGAGTTCGACTACTGCTGCGTGCACGCTGCACTCGCCATGCGCGAGGACGGCTACGAGACCATCATGGTCAACTGCAACCCCGAGACCGTGTCCACCGACTACGACACCTCGGACCGCCTCTATTTCGAGCCGCTGACGCTGGAAGACGTGCTGGAGATCGTGGACAAGGAAAAGCCCATCGGCGTGATCGTGCAGTACGGCGGCCAGACCCCCCTCAAGCTGGCCCTGGGCCTGGAGGCCGAAGGCGTGCCCATCATCGGCACCAGCCCCGACATGATCGACGCGGCCGAGGATCGTGAGCGTTTCTCGGCCTTGCTGCGCGAGCTGAACCTCAAGCAGCCGCCTAATGCCACCGCGCGCACCGAGGCCGAGGCCCTGGAGAAAGCGGCGAAGCTGGGTTACCCGCTGGTGGTGCGCCCGAGCTATGTGCTGGGCGGCCGCGCCATGGAGATCGTGCATGAGCAGCGCGACCTGGAGCGCTACATGCGTGAGGCCGTCAAGGTCAGCAACGACTCCCCGGTGCTGCTGGACCGATTCCTGAACGACGCCATCGAATGCGATGTGGACTGCCTGCGCGACCCTGAAGGCAAGACCTTCATCGGTGGTGTGATGGAGCATATCGAGCAGGCGGGCGTGCACAGCGGTGATTCCGCCTGCTCCCTGCCCCCCTACAGCCTGAGCGCCGAGACCGTGAATGAGATCAAGCGCCAGACCACCGCGATGGCCGGTGCGCTCAACGTCGTCGGCCTGATGAACGTGCAGTTCGCCATCCAGAAACAGGACGGCCAGGACGTGATCTTCGTGCTGGAAGTGAATCCGCGCGCCTCGCGCACCGTGCCTTTCGTCTCCAAGGCCACGGGCATCCAGCTGGCCAAGGTGGCAGCACGTTGCATGGCCGGGCAGACGCTCGCCTCGCAGGGCATCACCCGCGAGGTGACGCCGCCGTATTTCAGCGTCAAGGAGGCCGTGTTCCCCTTCGTCAAGTTCCCGGGTGTGGACACCATCCTCGGACCCGAGATGAAGTCCACCGGCGAAGTGATGGGGGTGGGCAAGACCTTTGGTGAGGCCTTCGTGAAGTCGCAGCTCGGTGCGGGCACGCGTCTGCCCCGGTCCGGACGGGTCTTCCTGTCGGTCAAGCAAAGCGACAAGCCGCGCGCGGTGGCCGTGGCCCGGGGCCTGATCGCCCTGGGTTTCACGATCGTGGCCACCAAGGGCACGGCGGCGGCCATCGAGGCCGCAGGCCTGGCTTGCGAGGTCGTCAACAAGGTGACCGAGGGTCGCCCCAACATCGTGGACATGATCAAGAACGAGGAAATCGCCCTGGTCATCAACACGGTGGAGGAGCGCCGCAACGCCATTGCCGACTCCCGCTACATCCGGACTTCGGCCTTGCTGGCCCGGGTCACCACGTTCACCACCGTCGCCGGCGCGGAAGCGGCCGTCGAGGGCATGAAGTACATGGACCATCTGGACGTCTGCTCGGTGCAGGAACTTCACGCTCAACTGGCATAAAATCCGAGCAGCACACCCGAATCCCGGGGGCAGGCTGGCATCAGATGCCGGTCTGCCCCCGTTACTTTTACCCCTTAAGAACCCCAGAGACATGGTCACCATTCCGATCACCACCCGCGGCGCCGAGAAGCTCAAGGCCGAACTGCACCGTCTCAAGACGGTGGATCGCCCTGGGGTCATCAATGCGATTTCCGAGGCGCGCGCGCAGGGTGACCTGAGCGAGAACGCCGAATACGATGCCGCCAAGGATCGCCAGGGCTTCATCGAAGGTCGCATCCAGGAAATCGAGAGCAAGCTCTCGGCGGCGCAGATCATCGACCCTTCGGCCGTGGACGCCGGCGGCAAGGTGGTGTTCGGCGCCACCGTCGAACTGGAAGATGAAGCCAGCGGCGACAGCGTGACCTACCAGATCGTGGGCGAGGACGAGGCCGATCTCAAGCTGGGCTTGATCAATATCGGCAGCCCCATCGCCCGTGCCCTGATCGGCAAGGAAGAGGGCGACACGGCCGAGGTGCAGGCGCCGGGCGGCATCAAGCGCTACGAGATCATGGCGGTCAGCTACCGGTGAACGTCAACTCAGGCTCCCTGTTCCGTTTTGTTCAGGCCTTGCCGCGCTGGGCGGCTGCCTTGTGGTGGGGCAGCCTGACGACCATCGGTTTCCTGGTGGTGCCACTGCTTTTCGCACACTTGCCCGGCAGCATGGCCGGTGCGCTGGCGGCCAAGCTCTTTGCGGCCCAGACCTGGGTGTCCGTGGCCTGCACCTCGCTGCTCTTGCTGGCCTCACGTCCGAAAGAGGGTGAGGAGGGGGGCGATCCCCTGCACGCCGCCCGGCTGCTCGTCGTGGGCGGCCTGCTGCTGGCACTGCTGGTGGAGTTCGCGGTGGCGCCGCGCATCGTGGCGCGGGAAAACCTGGCGATCTGGCACCGCATCGGCAGTGCCATGTACTTCACGCAGTGGGTGTGTGCCGCCCTGACTTTCTGGCGGCTGGGGAAACGTCAGGTCTGACTGCGTTTCTTGACGCTGGTCTGCTTGGGTTTGGCCCGCTTGACCTTGCCGCCGGGCGTCAGGCGCTGGTTGCCCAGCACGCGCAGCAGCTTGACCTCGGGGCGCTGGCCCCCGCGCTTGCTGAACTTGAGCACCTTGACGTCACGCGGGCCGGGCATGCGGTCCTCGTCTTCGACGCGCTCTTTCTCCGGCTTGGGGCGCCAGAGCACCAGCAGTTTGCCGATGTGCTGGATGGGTGCCGCGCTGAGCTCGTCGGCCAGGGTCTGGAAAATGGTTTCGCGTGTGGCGCGGTCGTCCGAGAAGACGCGCACCTTGATCAGGCCGTGGGCCTTGAGGGCGGAGTCGGTTTCCTTCTTGACGGCGGCCGTCAGGCCGTCGTTGCCGATCATCACGACGGGGTCGAGATGGTGGGCTTCGGCACGGAATTCCTTGCGTTCGGCAGGAGTCAGTTGTATCGCTGGCATGTCGTTATTATCCTCTGTAAGCAGCCGGTTGGCGCCGGTTGCCGTTTGAAAGACAAAATGAAAGTCAACACCAAGAGCAAGAAGGTCAACAAGGCCTGGCTCAACGACCACGTCAACGATACCTACGTCAAGCTGGCGAAGAAGGAGGGGTATCGCGCGCGGGCGGCCTACAAGCTCAAGGAAATCGACGAAGCCCTGCGCCTGATCAAGCCCGGCCAGGTGGTGGTGGACCTGGGCTGCGCGCCCGGCGCCTGGAGCCAGTATCTGCGCCGGCGCATGGCGCCCGACGGGGCGGCGGTGGGCGAACTCAAGGGCACCATCATCGGCCTGGACCTGCTGGCGATGGAACCCATCGAGGGCGTGCAGTACATCCAGGGTGACTTTGGCGAAGCCGAGGTGCTGGCCCGGCTGGAAGAGCTGCTGCAGGGCCGCCAGGCCGATGTCGTGGTCTCGGACATGGCGCCCAACCTCTCGGGCCTGTCCTCGGTGGATGCGGCCCGGATGGAACACCTGATCGAGCTGGCCATTGATTTCTGCCAGCACCATCTCAAGCCCTCGGGCGCCCTGGTGGCCAAGGTCTTCCATGGCCGGGGGTACGAAGAGATCGTCCAGCACTTCCGGGCGAATTTCCAGACCGTCAAACCGGTCAAGCCCAAGGCTTCGCGGGACCGTTCGTCTGAAACTTTTCTGGTGGGCGTGGGTTTGAAACGAGCGGCAGCCGCTTGATCTTTTTCCCTGTGGCACAGCAGAACGACGTGTAAAGCGTGAAATCGCCCCCAAATCCCCTCCATGGTAAATGGCCGTCGCAGGCAAAATCAATCGGCCGATGGCTTGAAACGCCTAAAATGGTCACAAGTTATGTTTTTCCTTGGCATCCCTACTGGAGTTGCACTTGAATAATCAGTGGTTTTCTAAAGTCGCCGTCTGGCTGGTGATCGCGCTTGTCCTCTTCACGGTGTTCAAGCAGTTCGACACCCGCTCTGGCGCCGCGACCGGCATGCTGGGCTACTCCGATTTCCTGGAGGAAGTCCGCAGCAACCGCATCAAGAGCGCACTGATCCAGGAAGGCCCTGGGGGCACCGAAATCATCGCGACCACCACCGACGACCGCAAGGTGCGCACCACCGCCACTTACCTGGATCGCGGCCTGGTTGGTGACCTGATCGCCAACGGCGTCAAGTTCGATGTCAAGCCCCGCGAAGAAGGCTCCCTGCTCATGACCCTGCTGGTCAGCTGGGGTCCCATGCTGCTGCTGATCGGCGTCTGGATCTACTTCATGCGCCAGATGCAGGGCGGCGGCAAGGGCGGCGCCTTCAGCTTCGGCAAGAGCAAGGCGCGCATGCTCGACGAGAACAACAACCAGGTGACGTTTGCGGACGTGGCCGGCTGTGACGAGGCCAAGGAAGAAGTCAAGGAAGTCGTGGACTTCCTGAAAGACCCGCAGAAATTCCAGAAACTGGGTGGTCGCATCCCGCGCGGCCTGTTGCTGGTCGGCCCCCCGGGTACCGGCAAGACGCTGCTGGCCAAGGGCATTGCCGGCGAGGCCAAGGTCCCTTTCTTCAGTATCTCCGGTTCCGATTTCGTCGAGATGTTTGTCGGCGTGGGCGCGGCCCGCGTGCGCGACATGTTCGAGAACGCCAAGAAGAACGCACCCTGCATCATCTTCATCGATGAAATCGACGCCGTCGGCCGCCAGCGTGGCGCCGGCCTGGGCGGCGGCAACGATGAGCGCGAGCAGACCCTCAACCAGATGCTGGTCGAGATGGATGGCTTCGAGACCAACTTGGGCGTGATCGTGGTGGCTGCCACCAACCGCCCCGACATCCTGGACGCCGCCCTGCTGCGCCCGGGCCGCTTCGACCGCCAGGTCTACGTGACGCTGCCCGATATCCGCGGTCGCGAGCAGATCCTGAATGTGCACATGCGCAAGATCCCGCTCGGCCAGGACGTGAACCCGGCCGTGATCGCCCGCGGCACGCCCGGCATGAGCGGGGCTGATCTGGCCAATCTGTGCAACGAGGCTGCGCTGATGGCAGCGCGCCGCAATGCGCGTGTGGTCGAGATGCAGGACTTCGAGAAGGCCAAGGACAAGATCCTCATGGGACCCGAGCGCAAGAGCATGGTCATGCCTGAGGAAGAGCGCCGTAACACCGCTTACCACGAGTCCGGCCACGCGCTGATCGGCAAGATGCTGCCCAAGTGCGATCCGGTGCACAAGGTCACCATCATTCCGCGCGGCCGCGCCCTGGGCGTGACCATGAGCCTGCCCGAGAAGGACCGCTACAGCTACGACCGCGACTACATGCTGAACCAGATCAGCATGCTGTTCGGCGGCCGCATCGCCGAAGAGGTCTTCATGAACCAGATGACCACGGGCGCCTCCAACGACTTCGAGCGCGCCACCCATATCGCCCGCGATATGGTCATGCGCTACGGCATGACCGATGCCCTGGGCCCCATGGTCTACGCCGAGAACGAGGGCGAGGTCTTCCTGGGTCGTTCGGTCACCAAGACCACCAGCATCAGCGAGCAGACCATGCAGAAGGTCGATGCCGAGGTGCGCCGCATCATCGACCAGCAGTACGCCCAGGCCCGCAAGCTGATCGAGGACAACGCCGACAAGATGCACGCCATGGCCAAGGCCCTGCTGGAGTGGGAAACCATCGACACCGAGCAGCTGGACGACATCATGGCCGGCAAGGAGCCCCGTCCTCCGAAGGACTGGACGCCGCGCACGCCAAATTCCGGTGGCGGCGATGCCGGCGGCACACCGGCGGTGAAGACGGATCCTGCGCCTACTGCGGCCTGAGTCTGTCCACCATGAAAAACGGGGCGTAGGCCCCGTTTTGCTTTTGCTTGGCAAGTAAAGTGATGCCCATGATCTGGCAAACCACCCGTTATGCGGTCGACCTGTCCCGGCCGCAGGTCATGGGCATCGTCAACATCACGCCCGATTCCTTCTCTGATCCAGGGGCCCATGCCTCCACGCGTGCCGCCCTGCTGCATTGCGAACAATTGATCAAGGACGGCGCCAGCATCCTGGACCTGGGTGGCGAATCGACCCGTCCCGGTGCCGTTCCGGTTTCGCTGGATGAGGAGTTGGCGCGTTTGCTGCCCGTGCTGCGCGAGGCCGCGAAGCTGGGCGTGCCTCTGTCCGTCGACACCTACAAGCCGCGGGTCATGCAGGCCGCTCTCGACCTGGGGGCTGACATCGTCAACGACGTCTGGGCCCTGCGCTGGTCCGATCCTGCCGATCCGCTGGACGGCCGCCAGCTTGTCGCGCAGCACCCGAACTGTGGCGTCTGCCTGATGCACATGCACGGCGAGCCGCGCACCATGCAGATCAGCCCCATGGAGGGCGATGTGTTGCCGGCCGTGTTGGCCTTCCTGCACGAGGCCGGGCAGGCGCTGCAGTCACTCGGGGTGGCCAGGCAGCGCATCGTGCTGGACCCCGGGATCGGCTTCGGCAAGACGGTGGCGCAGAACTTCTCGCTGCTGGCGCGTCAGGGCGAGTTGCTCGCAGCCGGGTATCCTCTGCTGGCGGGCTGGTCGCGCAAGTCTTCGCTGGGCGCCGTCGCCAGCCTGCCTGCCGGCAGCACGGCGCCGGCCGGACAGCACGAACGCATGGCGCCCAGCGTGGCTGCGGCTTTGCTGGCGGTGGAGCGGGGCGCAGCCATCGTGCGCGTGCATGATGTGCGGGAAACCGTCCAGGCGCTCAAGGTGCTCGACGCTATAAAATGAATAGCAACCAGAAATCAACGGTATCCCAGGGGACATAGCCATGAGCAGGAAATATTTCGGCACCGACGGCATCCGCGGCACGGTGGGGCAGTCGCCCATCACGCCAGACTTTGTGCTGCGCCTGGCGCATGCGGTGGGTCGCGTGCTCAAACGTACCGAAGACAGGCCCGTGGTGCTGATCGGCAAGGACACGCGCATCTCCGGCTACATGCTGGAGAGCGCGCTGGAATCCGGCTTCAACTCGGCCGGTGTCGACGTGGTGCTGCTCGGCCCTCTGCCCACGCCGGCTGTCGCCTACCTCACCCGCGCGCAGCGGGCCTCGCTGGGTGTGGTCATCAGCGCCAGCCACAATGCCTATCCCGACAACGGCATCAAGTTCTTCAGCGCGCAGGGCACCAAGCTGCCGGACGCCTGGGAGCTGGCGGTGGAGGCCGCGGTGGACGAGCCGCCGGTCTGGGTCGATTCGGCCAGCCTGGGCCGGGCTCGCCGGCTGGACGATGCAGCGGGCCGCTACATCGAACTCTGCAAGAGCACGTTTGCCAATGACCTGACGCTCAAGGGATTGAAGATCGTCGTCGATGCTGCGCACGGTGCGGCTTACCAGATCGCGCCCAAGGTCTTTCATGAGTTGGGTGCCGAGGTGGTGGCCATCGGCTGCACCCCCGACGGTCTGAACATCAACCACGAGGTCGGTGCCACCCATACCGACGCGCTGGTGGCGGCTGTGAAGGCCCACCACGCCGATTATGGGGTGGCCCTGGACGGCGATGCCGACCGCCTGATGATGGTCGACGCCACCGGGCGCCTGTACAACGGCGACGAACTGCTCTACCTGATGGCCGACGACCGCCTGGGCCGTGACGAGCACGTACCCGGTGTGGTGGGCACACTGATGACGAACATGGCTGTGGAAGTGGCGCTGAAGAGCCGTGGTGTGCAGTTCGTGCGTGCCAAGGTCGGCGACCGCTACGTGCTCGAAGAGCTGAACAAGCACAAGTGGCTGCTCGGCGGCGAAGGTTCTGGCCACTTGCTGGCGCTGGACAAGCAGACCACCGGCGACGGCCTGGTCTCGGCCCTGCAGGTGCTTCAGACCTGCGTGCGCAGCGGCCAAAGCATGGCGCAGCTCCTGTCGGGTGTCACGCTGTTCCCGCAAACTTTGATCAATGTGCGCCTGCAGCCCGGCCAGGACTGGAAGGCCAATACACGGCTGGTCGCCGAAACGCAGGCTGTCGAAGCCGAGTTGGGCAACAGTGGCCGTGTGCTGATCCGAGCCAGCGGTACCGAGCCGCTGGTGCGCGTCATGGTGGAGGCGCGGGACGCTGCGCAGGCCCAGGCCTGCGCCGAGCGCCTGGCGTCCACCCTGCGCGCTTGACGCTCAGGCCTGCGCGGTCTTGGGCCGCCAGGCGTTGACGATGGCCACCAGCGACAGCATCACCGGCACCTCGACCAGCACGCCAACCACCGTGGCCAGGGCGGCCCCGGAGTTCAGGCCGAAGAGCGAGATCGCCACCGCCACCGCCAGCTCGAAGAAATTCGAGGTGCCGATCAGGCAGGCGGGGCCAGCCACATCGTGCGGCAGCTTCAGCCAGCGCGCCGCATACCAACTGAGAAAGAAGATGCCGTAGGTCTGCAGCACCAGCGGCACCGCGATCAGCGCAATCACCTGCGGCTGCTGAACGAGCGTGTTGGCCTGGAAGCCGAACAGCAGCACCACGGTGGCGATCAAACCGATGATGGACCAGGGCTTGAGCTGGCGCACCACGCCGGCCAACGCCTGCGGCCCCCGGCCTTTGAGCAGCTGCCGCGTGGCCATGCCGGCGGCCAGCGGCAGCACCACGTAGAGCACGGTGGACAGCAGCAGGGTTTCCCAGGGCACCGTGATGTTGGTCACGCCCAGCAGGAAGGCGGCGATGGGGGCGAAGGCCACCACCATGACGAGGTCGTTGACCGACACCTGCACCAGCGTGTAGTTCGCGTCGCCCTTGACCAGCTGGCTCCAGACGAAGACCATGGCCGTGCAGGGCGCCACGCCCAGCAGGATCATGCCGGCAATGTACTCGCTGGCCGATTGCGGATCGACCCAGGGCGCGAACAGGTACTGGAAGAACAGCACGCCCAGTGCCGCCATGGTGAAGGGCTTGATGAGCCAGTTCACCACCAGCGTGAGCAGCAGGCCGCGCGGCTTGCGCCCCACGTCCTTCACGGCGCTCCAGTCGATCTGGATCATCATCGGGTAGATCATCACCCAGATGAAAATGGCCACCACCAGGTTGACGTGGGCCACTTCCAGCCTGGCGATCAGCTGGAACAGATCCGGCACGACCAAGCCCAGGCCCACGCCGGCGAGGATGCCCAGGGCGACCCACAGGGTCAGATAACGTTCAAAAAGTCCCATGGTGCTGCTCAGTGGCCTTCGGCCAGTTCACGCGCAGCCGCTTCCAGTCGCGCCTTCGCCAGTTTTTCCGGCGGCAGGCAGATCAGCAGGTCCAGGCGGCGCCTTATGGCGTACAGGGTTTTGCGGAAGGCCTCGAGTTTCTCTTCGTCCGTGCCCTGCAGGGCCGAGGGATCGGCGTAGCCCCAGTGGGCGGTCGCCGGGTGGCCGGGCCAGACCGGACAGGTTTCGCCGGCTGCGTTGTCGCAGACCGTGATGATCAGGTCCATATGAGGCGCGTCGGGGCCAGCGAATTCGTCCCAGCTCTTGCTGCGCAAGCCCTCGGTGCCGATGCCGGCCATCTGCAGAACCTTGAGTCCCAGCGGGTTGGGCTGCTGCTTGTCGCGCGGGCTGCTGCCGGCGGACCAGGCCTTGAAGCGGCCGCGACCGATGTGGTTCAGCGTGGCCTCGGCCAGGATGCTGCGCGCCGAGTTGTGCGTGCAGAGAAAGAGGACGTTCAGGGCAGGTGGATTCATGCGGCGTTAGGGGAGTGGGAAACGGCGCAGCCGTCGGGCTGGAGGGAATCGGGCAACACCACGACGGGCGAAAAGCCGCCGCCTTCGGTGCGGAAGTTCGTGGTCTGGCCGGACCAGGTGCGCGCGGCCAGCAGTTGCACCTGGCCCCGGTAGGCGTAGGCGCGCAGGTCCAGCTTGAGGCGCTGGGCCTGGCCGTTGACGCTGATCAGACGCTCACTTGGCGGCACCAGGGCCTGGGCCACGTAGTCGCCCGCGATGATCTCGTGCCACACGCGTTGCGTGAGCTTGTCACCGCGGTAGGCCGCACGCGCGCCGAAGCCGGTGGCGGGCTTGAAGAACAGGCTGCGCCGGCGCGCCCACAGGGCCTCGGCGCCTTCGGCCGTGACGGCCTCGGTGGCCGGCACCACGCGTGCGAGCCGCGCACGATCGGCCGGGCTCACGCCCAGCGCTTCGAGGCGGGCCGGGTCGGACAGGTCGATCAGGCGGCGTTTGTCAGCGGCGACGGTGTAGACGCGTGGGTGCGGGGTGAGCACGACCGCGCCCGCGGCCCAGGCCGAGCGCAGGGCGGTGTGTTCGGGCTGGGCCAGCGCAAAGTCCGTCAGGCGGTTGTAGACCAGGTCCACCGGCTGGCCGGCGGGCAGGGCCGGATGCCACAGCGCACCGTCGCGCCAGTGCAGTTCACGAGGATCGGCCACCACGGCCAGCAGGCCCTGCGCGGCAAAGAGGTTGCGGGCCAGGGTGAATTCGGGCGCCAGGTACTGGGCCAGCGGCTCGTCGTCGACGATCAGCACATTGCGCCAGGGGTGGGAACCGCGTTGGGCCTGCCACTCGCTGCGGAACATGTCCACGATCACGGCTTCGGTCCGGTCGAGCTCGCCGTTCGGGTCCATGAGAGCCGGCATGGCGCCGCAACAGGCGCGGTGCGCCCGCGCCAGTGCTGCGTTGAGGAAGGCACCCCCGGCATTCGTGTTGATCTCGATCAGCCGGGGTCCCTCGGCGCTGAGATGGAAGTCGTAGCCCATGAACACGCCGTGTGGTCCGTGGTCCTGGCGGGTCGGGGCATCGGCACCCTTGAGCGCGTGGTCCTGCCAGGCGGGCAGGGCGCAGACGCGATCGAGCGCGGCCACGGCCTCCTGGATCTCATCGCGTGTCTTCGGATCCAGAAAGACGACAGTGGCCGCGAACAGGTGGGGATGGCTCAGCGCGAGCTGATCGACCAGCCCGCTCAGGGCCGGCGTGGTCTCCAGCTCGGCGCGCAGTTGCTGTGCGTCCAGCGTGCGACAGGTGCACTCGAGGTTCAGGGTATCGGCCAGCTTCATGCGGCGGGTGTGCAGGCTTTGCGGCCTGCTGGCGTGACTTCACAACTGGCACCCTGGCAGCAGTGCAGGGTCAGATAAGCCAGCAATGCATCCATCTGCGCGAAGTTGGCGCGGTACACCAGATGCCGGCCATCGGGCTCGCTGCTGGCCAGGCCGGCATGCACCAGTTCCTTGAGGTGGAAGGAGAGGGCGCTGGCACTGATGTCCAGTTGCACCGCCAGCAGGCCGGGCGTGAGCCCGGCGGGGCCGGCCACCACCAGCGCGCGGAAGGCGCGCAGGCGCTGGGCCTGGGCCAGCGCCGCCAGCGAACGAAGGGCTTCGGATTCAGTCGCCTTGGTTTTTCTCATGTTTCAATAATACTTGAAACGTTGAAAGAATGGCAAGCCCCGCAGATTCGGACGATCGATGTCATGGAGATGTCATGCGGCAGCCACAAAGCCGTCATCTGGCTTGCTCACACTGCAAGCCATGCAGGAATACGGCATCCCCACCCCACGCGACCCTGGCGAGACCCGGCCCGGCCTGGCCATGGGCCGGGAGTCTGGCCGCCTGCGCGACGCCGGCTGGGGGCCTGGTTTCCCGGGGGGCGAGGCCTTGCTGCAGCCTCGCGGTACCCAACTGCTGCATCCATGGGCGCTGAGCCCCGAGCAGCGCGCCACCGGTCTGCTGTTCCAGCCGCTGGATGGCAATCCCCGCCATGGTGTGCTGGCCCTGTTTGTGGATCAGGGTGAGTTGCATGGGGCCATCGAGATCCTGGAGCGCCAGGGGCGTTGGCTGGTCGTGCCCGACGGCCTGCGTGCCCGTTCGCTGGCCGTCGCAGCCATGGCCCGTTCAGGCGGGCTGACTGCCCTGCGATCCAGCATCGTGGGCACGCCGGACCGGCGCTTCATCTTCTTCAATTCCTTGCGCGACGGCGGCGTGGCCACTCTGGTCGAGCGGCGCCGCGATGGAGCTGCCGTCATCACCTGATTACTTGCGAGCCCCGCTCAGTCGGGGCTTTTTTACACGCCAAACCGATCCATCGACATCAAGAAGGAGATAAAAATGAAAGACCTGCCCAACCCTACCTTCCCCCTGTCTCCCCTTGCCATGCCTCGGGGGTCGCTTCACCGCACTGATCAGCCGGTCCCTGCGCAAGAGCGCGGCGGCATTGAAGTTTCGTGGGCGCGCCACCTCGACGAAGTCCGTGCGGCGCAGCGCCTGAGGCACGACATCTTCGCCGGCGAGATGGGCGCACGTCTGTCGACCACGGTGCCCGGCCACGATGTGGACCTGTTCGACGACTACTGCGAGCACCTGCTGGTGCGCGACCAGGCATCGCAGCAGGTCATCGGCACCTACCGGGTTCTCACGCCCGAGCAGGCGAAGCGTATCGGCAGCACCTACAGCGATCTGGAGTTTGACCTGACGCGCCTGCGCGCCTTGCGCGAGCGCATGGTGGAGCTGGGCCGCAGCTGCGTGCACCCCGACCACCGCCATGGCGGCGTCATCATGGCCCTGTGGGGGGCGCTGGCCGAGTTCATGGTGCGCAACAAGCTCGACACCATGATCGGCTGCGCCAGCATCCCCATGCTGCACAACGGTGTGATCAGCGGTGACGTGGCGGCCAGCATCTGGCGCCAGGTGCGCGAAACCCATCTGGCACCGATCGAGCATCAGGTCTGGCCGCGGCTGCCGCTGCCGGTCGAGGAGCTCGACAGCCAACTGGACGTCGAGCCGCCGGCCCTGATCAAGGGTTATCTGCGCCTGGGCGCCAAGGTGCTGGGCGCCCCGGCCTGGGACCCGGACTTCAACAGCGCCGACCTGCCCATGCTGATGCGCATCGCCGACCTGCCGGCGCGCTACCGCAAACACTTCTTCGGCGCCTGATGAAGAGCGCGCTCGAACACCGCGGCGACTGGCTGAACCAGGTCATGGTGCGCCAGGGGCATGAGGACGACCACGAGGACGACAAAGGCGGCAAGCGCTACCGCGCTGTCTTCATCTCCGACCTGCACCTGGGCACACCCGGCTGCCGTGCCGAGGATCTGCTGGATTTCCTCAAGGCCAGTTCCAGCGAGCACCTCTACCTGGTGGGCGACATCATCGACGGCTGGCAGTTGCGCCGGCGCTGGTACTGGCCGCAGGCCCACAACGATGTGGTGCAGAAGCTGCTGCGCCGTGCGCGCAAGGGCTGCCGCGTGGTCTTCGTGCCGGGCAACCACGATGAGTTCGCACGCGGCTTCATCGGCCACCACTTCGGTGGCATCGAGGTGGTGGACGATGCCGTCCACCTCACCGCCGACGGCAAGCGCCTGTGGGTCACGCATGGCGACTACTTCGACGGCGTGATCCAATGCGCCAAGTGGCTGGCCTATGTGGGCGACAACCTCTACGAGTTCACGCTCAAGCTCAACCGTTATCTCAACCACCTGCGTGCGAAGTTCGGCCTGCCTTACTGGTCGCTCTCGGCCTACCTCAAGCACAAGGTCAAGAAGGCGGTCAACTTCATCAGCGACTTCGAGCAGGCGGTCGCCCACGAGGCCAGGAAACGCGGCCACCAGGGTGTCGTCTGCGGCCATATCCACCATGCCGAGATCCGCGAGATCGACGGCGTGCTCTACTGCAACGACGGTGACTGGGTGGAGAGCCTGACCGCCCTGGTCGAGCACCACGACGGCCGCCTGGAGCTGCTGCGCTGGGGCGAGACGGCGCCGGCCCAGGCCTTGCCGAGCGCCGCGCGCGCTGCCACCGCATGAAGCTCGCGCTGGTCACCGATGCCTGGGAGCCCCAGGTCAACGGCGTGGTCACCACGCTGGTGGAACTGGTGCGCGAGGTGCGCCAAGCGGGACATGAGGTGGAGGTCATCCACCCCGGCCAGTTCCGAACGCGACCCTGCCCGGGTTACGCCGGCATCGACCTGGCGGTGCGACCGCGCAAGGCGCTGGGCCAGCGTCTGGATGCCCTGGCGCCGCAGGCCATCCACATCGCTACCGAAGGCCCGCTGGGCTGGGCGGCGCGGGCCCACTGCCTGAAACACGGCCTGGCCTTCACCACGGCGTATCACACCCGTTTTCCCGAGATCCTGCAGGCCGCGCTGCGTGTGCCACTGTCCTGGGGCTATGCGCTGTTCCGCCATTTCCACCGTCCGTCCTCGGGCGTGCTGGTGCCCACGCAAGGCGTATTGAACCTGCTGCAGCAGCGTGGTTTCGGGAACCTGCGACCCTGGACCCACGGTGTGGACCTGCGCCTCTTCCCCTACCAGGACGAGGTGCGTTCGTATCCCGGGTTGCAGGATCTGCCCCGACCGCTGTCGCTGTTCGTCGGTCGGGTCTCGTATGAAAAGAACATCGAGGCCTTCCTGCAGCTCGATGTGCCGGGGAGCAAGATCGTCTGCGGCGTGGGCCCGCTGGAAGCCACGCTCAAGGCGCGCTATCCTCAGGCGCACTGGCTGGGTATCCTGCCGCGGGCCGAGCTGGCCAAGGTGTACGCCGCCGCCGATGTGTTTGTCATGCCCAGCCGCTCCGAAACATTTGGCCTCGTCATGCTGGAGGCCATGGCTTGCGGCACGCCTGTGGCGGCGTACCCGGTGGATGGCCCGCTGGAGGTGCTGGGCCAGCACGAAGGCCAGGCTCAGGGCGGGGTGCTCGACGAGGATCTGCAGCAGGCCTGGTGCCGGGCGCAGGCGGTGACGCGCCCTGCGGCACGTCAGCGGGCCGAGGTGTTCAGCTGGGAGCAGGCGGCGCAGCAGTTCCTGGCCAGCCTGGTGCCAGTCCGTCAGGGCACGGCTCTGAAAAGGTCATTGGACGATACTGTCACACCAATGTCATCTATGCTGTAAACAATCTGTCATGAATTTGAAATCTGCCAGCCTGGATGTCACCGTGCCTGCCGAAATCGCCCAAGGAATCGCCGTTCCGGTCTTGCTGGACCGCGACCAGAGCATTCTCGCCTTCAACTGGCGCGTGTTCGACTGGGCCTGCCGGCCCGAGGTGCCGCTGCTGGAGCGCCTGCGCTACCTGTGCATCGTCTCCTCCAACCTGGACGAGTTCTTCGAGGTGCGGGCCGAACCTCATCTGAGCGCCAAGCAGGGCCTTGAGCAGCAGGGCACCTACACCGCAGCGTCCTTCGACGCCATGGCGGTAGCCATCCACACCCTGGTCGAGCGCCAGTACGCGCTCTACAACGACGAGCTGATGCCTGCCTTCGAGAAACAGGGCATCAAGATCATCTCGCACGGCGAGCGCAACACCGCCCAGCGGCGCTGGGTCAAGCAGTATTTCGAGCAGGAGGTGCGCCCCCTGCTGATCCCCGTGGGGCTGGATCCCTCGCACCCCTTCCCGCAAGTGGCCAACAAGTCGCTCAACTTCATCGTGCGCCTGGGCGGGCACGACGCCTTCGGCCGCGAGAACGACGTGTCCATCGTCAAGGTGCCGCGGGCCCTGCCGCGCCTGATCCGCCTGCCCGACAACCTATGCGGCAAGCGCCGGCTGTTTGTCTCGCTCTCCAGCGTGATCCGGGCCCACCTGGCCGAACTTTTTCCCGGGCGCGACATGGGCCAGTTCTCGCAGTTCCGCGTCACGCGCCACTCCGACCTGGCGGTGGATGAAGACGACGTCAAGAACCTGCGCACGGCGCTGCGCCAGGGCCTGCAGCACCGCCACTACGGCCAGGCGGTGCGGCTGGAGGTCTCCGCCGGTTGTTCCGAGTACCTGTCCGACTTCCTGCTGCGCCAGTTCGAACTGCCCGCCGGGGCGCTGTACCGCGTGCACGGCCCCGTCAACCTGGTCCGCCTCGCCCAGCTGGTCGACCTGGTGGACGAGCCGCGCCTGCGTTTCCCGTCCTACAAACCGTCCTACCCCGGCCAGCTGGTACCCGGGCAGTCCATCTTCGAGCAGTTGCGACGTGGCGACGTGATGATCCACCAGCCCTACGAGAGCTTTGATGGTGTGCTGGATTTCCTGCGCGAGGCCATCGACGACCCGCAGGTGCTGGCCATCAAGCAGACCATCTACCGCACCGGCGCCAACTCCGTCCTGATGGACCTGCTGCGCGAGGCCGTGCGCCGCGGCAAGGAAGTGACGGTGGTGCTGGAGCTCAAGGCGCGCTTCGACGAAGAGGTCAACATCAACTGGGCCGAGCAGCTCGAATCCATCGGCGTGCAGGTGCTCTATGGCGTGGTCGGCCTCAAGACCCACGCCAAGATGATGCTGGTGACCCGGCGTGAAGGCAGGCACTTCAGGCGTTACGCCCACCTGTCCACCGGCAACTACAACCCGATGACGGCGCGCTTCTACACCGACCTCAGCCACCTCACGGCGGATACGGGATTGACGGCCGACATCGAACACGTCTTCGTGCATCTGGCGGGCCAGAGCCGCCTGCCGCGCCTCAAGCACCTGTGGGTGGCCCCCTTCCAGTTGCACCGCAAGCTGCTGGAGAAGATCGAAGGCCTGGGGGCTGCCGCCGCTTCGGGACAGCCGGCGCGCATCGTCGCCAAGATGAACGCCCTGACGGACGAGGCGCTGATCCGCGCCCTGATCGCCGCCGGCCAGCAAGGCGTGAAGATCGACCTGATCGTGCGTGGTGCCTGCATGTTGCCCGCGCAGTTGCCCGGACAGACCGACAACATCCGCGTGCGTTCGCTGATTGGTCGCTTCCTCGAACATGCCCGTGTCTTCTATTTCCGCGCCGGGGAAACCGAGGACCTCTACCTGTCCAGCGCGGACTGGATGAACCGCAACATGCTGCGCCGGGTCGAGCTGGCCTGGCCGGTGCTGGACCCGCTGCTGCGCCAGCGCATCGTCGATGAGTGCCTGGTAGCGGCCCTGGGCGATACCCAGGGCAACTGGGAGTTGCAGGCGGACGGCCGCTACACCAAAGTCGCGCCGGCGGCCGGCCAAGCGGTCCTCAGCGCCCAGGACGCCCTGATGGCCCGCTACGCCCAACGTGAGCTGCGGTAGATGGACCTGCTGCTGTGGCGTCACGCGGAAGCGCATGAGGCCCAGCCGGGCGGGGATGACCTTGCGCGTGTGCTGACCCCGCGCGGTGAAAAGCAGGCGGCCCGCATGGCGGCCTGGCTCGATCGCCAGCTGCCCGAGGGCGCACGCATCCTGGTCAGTCCGGCCCGCCGCACCGAACAAACCGCTATGGCGCTGGGGCGCAAGTACAAGCTGCGTGAGGAGCTGGGGCCGCAAGCCACGGTGGAGCAATTGCTGCAGGCCGTGCAATGGCCCGATGGCCGCGGTGTCACCGTGGTAGTGGGGCACCAGCCGGTGCTCGGCCAGACCATCGCGCGCCTGCTCGCCATCCACGGCAGCGAATGCAGCGTGAAGAAGGGCGCCGTCTGGTGGCTGCGACATCGCCTGCGCGATGGCGTGTCACAAACCACCCTGGTGTCGGTGCAGTCGCCCGACGTGCTCTGACCAGAGCCTCAGGCCTTCTTCGGTCGGCCAGTCTTGAGTGAGGGCACTTTACCCAGCGCGGCGACCAGACCCTTGTCGCTCAGAGCCACCAGCGCCTGGATGCCGGCACGCATCAACTCACTCTTCTTGGCAGGGTGGCCGATTTTGGCGCAACGCTGCTTGAGCTCGGCCAAGGCCTCGTACTCGTCCTTGGGGATGGTGAAGCTGTCGCGGACCAGCTTGGGCTTCTTGATCTTGACTGGCTTGGCCGTATCGGCCTTGACGGCGGTCTTGCCGGTCGCAGCCTTGCGAGGCGTTGCTTTCCTGGTGGTTGTGCTTCGGGGCTTGCCGCGGGCGGGCGTGGCGGAGGTCGAGACAGGTGCTGGCATGGTCGGGCGTTGTTGGGGTTGAAACAGAAAAACAGTCTATAGAGTTTCCGGCCCCGCGGCAATGCGCTGGCGCACATGGCTTGGCGCCATGTCATCCGACTGAAATAAATTCGTCACGCCGCTGACACGAGCCACCGGCACAGTAGATCCTTGTCTGCCTTTTCGGGTGGCGCCTCTGGAATCGAATGCTGGAAACCCTGTTCGCTGCGCAGCGTCCGCCGATGATTGACCACGTCCGTCTGTTTGCCCATGAGTTCCTGTCCGCTTTGAGCGGGCGGGACGGCCCGTTGGCGCGCCTGATGCTCAGAGATGCCCTTCATACCGTCTTCCAGCCCATCGTCGATCTCAAGAGCGCAACCGTGCATGCGCACGAGGCGTTGATCCGCGGTCCCCAGGGCAGCCCCCTGCAGTCGGCCGATGCGCTCCTGAACGCCGCACAGGCCGAGGGGCTGCTCTACGAGCTGGAGATGTTCTGCATCTATGTCGCCCTGCGCCAGTGGGGTCAGCAGCATCAGCCAGGGCGCCTGTTCCTCAATATCAGTGCCCATGCGCTGGAGCGGCTTGTTGCGGTGGGTGGCACGAACACCCTGGCGCGGGCCATGCGCGTGATGGAGGTGTCGCCGCGCATGGTGGTCCTGGAGATCACCGAACATGAACGGGTGCTCGACATGGAGGGTCTGGTCGAGGTGGCGCGAGCGCTGCATGCCGTGGGCCTGTCCCTGGCCCTGGACGATTTTGGTGATGGGCGCTCCAGCCTGCGCCTGTGGTCGCAGATCCGCCCCGACATCGTCAAGATCGACAAGTATTTCAGCCGCGACATCAGCTCCAACGCCGACAAACTCAAGACCCTGCAGGCCCTGTTGCAGATCGCCGATGTCTTCGGCACGGCCCTGGTGGCCGAGGGCATCGAGAACGAGGCCGACCTGCGCGTGATCCGCGACCTTGGCATTGCCTACGGCCAGGGCTATTTCCTGGGTCGGCCCGACATGGACGCGCAACCGGAGGTTCTGCCCGCGGCGCACAAGGTGTTGCACGACAGCCGCGTCGCGGTGATGCCCGAGCAGCGCTACATCGTTCGCATGGGGCAGCTGCGTCATCTCTCCCTGATCCATGCGCCCGCTGTCAGCCGTGGCGCCTGCAACGACGATGTGGCGGCCATCTTCCAGTCCCATCCCGACTTGCATGCGGTACCCGTGGTGGATGACGAACGGCCGCTGGCCATCATCAACCGCCAGCAGTTCATGGACCATTACGCCACCCTGTATTTCAGGGAGATCTACGGCAAGAAGTCCTGCCTGCTGCATGCCAACCAGCAGCCGCGGCTGATCGAGCGCAGCCATGACATCGAGGAGTTGATCGGCATCCTGACCTCGCAGGACCAGCGCTACCTGAGCGACGGCTTCATCGTGACGGACAACGGACGCTACGCGGGTCTCGGCACGGGTGAGCAATTGGTGCGCTCCGTGACCGAACTGCGGCTGGAGGCGGCACGCCACGCGAACCCGCTGACCTCGCTGCCGGGCAATATCCCGATCAGCCTGCACATCAAGCGCCTCATCGAGAGCCAGGGTGAGTTCGTGGCCTGCTACATCGACCTGAACAATTTCAAGCCTTTCAACGACCAGTACGGCTACTGGCGCGGCGACGAAATGATCCGCCTGCTGGCGCGCCTGGCCGTGTCCCACAGCGATCCCCAGAAAGATTTCGTCGGCCACGTGGGTGGCGACGACTTCATGATCCTGTACCAGAGCGGTGACTGGGCCGCGCGTTGCGAGCGCATCGTCGCCGAGTTTGCTGTTCAGGCGCGCGACCTTTTCGACGAGGCGGCCAGGCTTTGCGGCGGCATCCACGCCGAAGATCGCCACGGTGTCATGCGCTTCTTCCCCTGCACCACGGTCTCCATCGGCGCGGTGCAGGTCAGTGGCCAGGCTTATCGCGACGCTGAGGAGGTCGCCACCCAGGCCGCGCTGGCAAAACGTGAGGCCAAGCTCGCCGGCAGCGGGCTGTTCGTGATGCCGCAGCGCCCACCGGTCTGCGCTTGAGCGAGCGCTGCGCGGCGCCGGCGCCCATGCCGTGGCGCCGCGTTCATCGATTGTTCACGGAATGGACATGGCGCGGTCACATGACGCTTCCATGATCGCCTGAACCAACAAGCGGGGTGACCATGAAAGTATCAGTGATCGGTGCGGGTTATGTGGGCCTAGTGACGGCGAGCTGTCTGGCCGATATGGGCCACGAGGTGGTCTGCATGGACAGCGACCCTCGGCGCGTGGAGCTGCTGCGCTCGGGCGTGGTGCCGATCTACGAACCCGGGCTGGACGCCGTGATCCACCGCAACACCCGCGACCAGCGGCTCTTCTTCACCACCCGCCTGCCGGATGCGCTGGAGGCCTGCGAGGCGCTGTTCATTGCTGTGGGCACGCCGCCGAAGGAAGACGGCTCGGCCGATCTGAGCCACGTGCTGGAGGTGGCGCGCCAGGTGGGCCGTCACCTGACGCGACCATTGGTCGTCGTGAACAAATCCACCGTGCCGGTCGGCACGGCCGAGCGGGTTGGCGCGGTGTTGTCCGAGACCCTGGCCGAGCGCGGCCTGCAGGCGCTGCCCCTGGCCGTGATCTCCAACCCGGAGTTCCTCAAGGAAGGCGCGGCCATCGACGACTTCATGCACCCCGACCGCATCGTGATCGGCCTGCCCGCCGGTGCCCCCGGCGAGATGGCGCGCGCGGCCATGACGCGGCTCTATGCCTCGCTCAACCGTCACCACGAGCGCACGGTCTGGATGGATGTGCGCAGCGCCGAGCTCACCAAGTACGCGGCCAACGCCATGCTGGCCACGCGCATCTCCTTCATGAACGAGATGGCCAATCTGGCCGATCTGGTGGGCGCCGACGTGGACGCCATCCGCCGCGGCATCGGCAGCGACAGCCGCATCGGCCCGAGCTTTCTATACGCCGGCACGGGTTATGGCGGCAGCTGCTTCCCCAAGGACACGCGCGCCCTCATGCAGACCGCGCAGCAGCACGGCAGCCAGATGCAGCTGGTCGAAGCTACCGAGCGCGTCAACCAGGTACAGCGCCAGGTCCTGGCGCGCCGCGTGATGGCGCACTTTGGCAATGAGCTGCAGGGGCGCCGTTTTGCGATCTGGGGCCTGGCCTTCAAGCCGCAGACCGACGACATGCGCGAGGCCCCCAGCCGCCACCTGATCCGCCAGCTCATCCTGCGCGGCGCCGAGGTGGTGGCGCACGACCCGGTAGCCATGGAGGCGGCGCAGGCCGTGCTGGCCGAGGATCTGGCTGATATCCCCAACGGCCTCGCCCGCCTGAAGCTCGTGGCTGATGCGAACGCCGCCCTGGACGGGGCCGACGCGCTGCTGGTCGTGACGGAGTGGAAGCTCTTCCACAACCCGGATTTCGGGCTCATCCGCCAGGCCCTGCGCCATCCGCTCATCATCGATGGCCGCAATCTCTACGACCCGCAGCAGCTGCAGGAGCAGGGCATTGCCTACCAGGGCATCGGCCGGCGCAATGCATTGGCCAGCCAGGCCGTCCCCGGCGTGCAGCAGGCCGCCGATATGACAGAAAGCGCCCGCCCCGTGGTGAATGTCTAGAGACTTGCCGCGCGGCTTCGGGTGGCTCATGGCCACCCAGTTTCTTTCCTCGCTGGCCGACAACGCGCTGCTCATCGTCACCATCGCCCACCTGCATCACCTGGGCGCGCCGCTGTGGTGGGCCCCGCTGCTCAAGTTTGCCTTCACCCTGTCGTATGTGCTGTTCGCGCCCTTCATCGGCGCGCTGGCCGACGCCGTCTGCAAGCGCCGTCTGATGGCCTGGATGAACGGGCTCAAGCTGCTGGGCGCCTTGGCGCTGCTCTATGGCCTGCATCCCATGCTGGCCTTCGCCCTGGTGGGCCTGGGTGCTTCGGTCTATGCACCGGCCAAGTACGGGCTGCTGACCGAAAGCGTGCGTCCGGCCGCGCTAGTGGCGGCCAATGGCTGGGTCGAATCGACCGTGGTGCTCTCCGTGCTGTTGGGCACGGTGCTGGGCGGCGTCCTGATCGCGCCGCTTTGGCTGGGCTCCAGCCCGGTGGGTTGGGTCGCTGCTCTGTGGCCGGTGGCCGCTGGCGCCTCGTCACCCGCGCTGAACGTGTCGCTGCTGCTGGTCGTGGGCCTGTATCTTCTGTCCGCGTTGTGCAATCTGGGCATCGTGCCCAGCGGGCGGCGCTACCCGGCGCGCGACCGTGCGCCCCTGCGCATGCTGGACGACTTCCGGCATGCCAACGGCACACTCTGGCGCGACCGCAGTGGCGGCCTGTCGCTGGCGGTCACCACGGCCTTCTGGGGCGTGGGGGCCATGCTGCAGTTCGCTGTGCTGCACTGGGCCGTGCAGGGGCTGGGCCTGAGTCTGGACCAGGCGGCCTATCTGCAGGCCATCGTCGCCATCGGGGTGGTGGCCGGTGCCGTGCTGGTGGCCAGCCGATTGCGTCTGCGCCACGCCACCAGCGTGCTGCCCCTGGGCCTGCTCATGGGTGGGTTGATCGCGCTGTCGGTCTGGGTGCCGCACTGGACCTGGGCGGTGCCCTCGCTGCTGCTCATCGGGACCTTGGGGGGCATGCTGGTGGTGCCCATGAACGCCCTGCTGCAGCACCGCGGGCACCGCCTGCTGACGGCGGGACAGTCGATCGCCGTACAGGGATTCAACGAGAACCTCAGCGTCCTCGTCATGCTGGGGCTCTATGCCGGGCTGATCGCCCTGCAGGTGCCAGTGCAGATCGTCATGGTGCTCGCTGGCCTGGGGCTGGCCGTGTTCATCGGGCGCATTCTGTGGCGCCGTCGCGCGGCGCCGGTGCGCCTCTCACTACTAAGCCATCTGCTGCGGCGCGATTGAGGGCAGGCGCTTGCCGTCGGCCAGGCTGCCGGCGATGGCCAGCTTCATGACACCCTCGATCTGCGCCGTGATGCCGGCCCAGTTGTTCTGCCGTGCGGCGTCACGCGAAGCCGTGCGCAGACGCTGCAGCAGGGCGCTGTCCTGCACCAGCTCGACCAGCAAGCGCACGAAGGCCTCGTCGTCGTCCATGGGGGCCAGCAGTCCGTTCTGGCCGGGCGCGATGTTCTCGGAGGCGGCGGCGTAGTCGTAGGCCACCACACCCAGGCCGCTGGCCATGGCCTCCAGCACCACATTTCCGAAGGTCTCGGTCTGGCTGGGGAAGCCGAACAGGTCGGCGGAGGCGTAATGTTGTGCCAGGGCCGGGCGCGCCAGCGTGCCGGTGAAGATGGCTTCGGGCGCCAGCGCCTGAAGCTCCGAGCGCATCGGGCCGTCGCCCACCAGCACCAGCTTGAGGTCGGGCCGCTGCAGCCGCGCCTGGGCGTAGGCGCGCACCAGCAGCGGCAAGCTTTTTTCCTTGGCCAGGCGGCCCACGCACAGCAGCACCGGGGTGTCGGGTGCTGCGCCCCAGCTGGCACGCAGCGTTTCGCTGCGCAGCGCCGGATCGAAGATGGCAGTATCCACGCCGCGCGCCACCACCTGCAGGCGCTCGAAGCCGGCGGCGTCCAGGCGCTCCGCCAGTTCGCGCGTGGGAACCATGGTGGTCTGGGTCTGGTTGTGGAAGCGCCGCAGGTAGGCCATGATGGGTTTACTCAGCCAGCCCATGCCGTAGTGGCTGCTGTAGGCGTGGAAATTGGTGCGGAAATCCGAGGTCACCGGGATGCGCAGCTTGCGCGCCACCCGCAGCGCCGACCAGCCCAGCGGGCCTTCGGTGGCGATGTGCACCAGGTCCGGCCGCTTGAGTGTCCACAGCGGTTCGAGCTGCCGGCGCGAGGGCAGGCCCAGCTGCAGGTGCGGGTAACGCGGGATGGGCATGCCGCGCATGAGCACGTCGCCCGATGCGCCCGGCGGCGCTTCGCTGGCCTGGCGCGGGCGCACCAGCTGGACCTGGTGACCGCGCTCGCGCAGGCCCTCGACCACACGCTGCAGGGTGAGCGACACACCATTGATTTCCGGCGGATAGGTCTCGGTGACGACGGCGATGCGCAGATGCGTCTGCGCTGGCGGCAGGTCTTCGACCAGGAGGTCGGTGGTATCGGGTTTCATGAGCCCATCTTGCGGTGGGTTTATCTCAGTTCGATGACAGCGTGGCGCGCCCGCATCAGCCGTCCATGAAATTTTGATGACGCCGCTTGCGCTGTCATCGTTCTTTCACGCGCGGGCCCGACCATGCCCTCTGGCGCAGCTTTGCTGCCCTCTGTTTTGACGACACACCAAGGAGTCTTTGTGAGCCAATTCCTGCAAGCCCTCAAGGTCCAGCGCTGGGACGACCACCGCTACTACCACCACAGCCGCATCAACCAGTCCCTGCACCTCTTGAGCGCCATCTCCTTTCTGGTGGCCTATGCCTTCCTCTTCATCCAGCCGCCGGTGGCAGCGCTCATTGCCTGGCTGATCTCCATGGTCTCGCGCCAGTCGGGTCACTTCTTCTTCGAGCCCAAGGGCTATGACGAGGTGAACCACGCCACGCATGAGTACAAGGAGGAGATCAAGGTGGGCTACAACCTGCAGCGCAAGGTGGTGCTCATGGCCGTATGGGCCGGCCTGCCTGTCGTGTTGTGGCTGCAGCCGGACTTCTTCGGCCTGCTGGAGGAGCACACCGTGCTCAGCGGCTACGTGCTCAACGTCGGCTGGCTCTGGCTCTGGCTGGGCGTGGGCGGCCTGGTCTTTCGCGTGCTGCAACTGGCGGTGACCCATAGCCTGTACACCGGCATCGTCTGGGCCAGCAAGATCATCACCGACCCCTTCCACGACATCATGCTCTACTGGAAGTCACCGCTGTACCTGCTGCAAGGCGAGCTGATCGCCAAGCCCGAACACCTGCAAGAGGAACGCATTGCCCACGAGGCCGAGCTGGCCCGCCAGCAGAGCTGAGCTGAGCTGAGCTCCTGTCCGTTCGCCCTGAGCTTGTCGAAGGGTTCTCCTCCGGGGCTTCGACAGGCTCAGCCCGAACGGCTGGGGGCCGCGGCTTACGGGGCCTTGAAGAGTTGCCCCAGCATCTCCCGCAGCAGCCCGCGCTTGATGGTCTTGTTCGTCTGGCCCGGCGCCTGCCACCACCAGCCGTCGCGCTGCATCTGCAGACCGGCCTGCACACAACGCTCCAGCATGTCCTCGAAATCGGTTTCCGTGAAGTTCAGGCTGAAGATGAAGCGGCCCGTGCCGACCCAGCTCAGGGCCAGCCCATGATCGCGCAGGTAGTACTGCAGCATCCAGTTGTAGCGCGAGGGGCGGGTGTAGCTCAGCGTCCAGATGCTGCTCATGTTCGCCGCCGCCAGCGGCAGGCCCGCCTCCTGCATGCGGGCGTTGAAGCGCTCGCGCCGCGCGTCCCAGGTGGCGTCCAGGTCGCGGTAGATCGCGCTGATCTCGGGTGTCTCCAGCCGGCGCAGGAACTCGTTCATCGCACCCATCACGTAAGGGTGGGCGTTGAAGGTGCCACGCGCAAAGCAGATGTCGGCCGGGCGGTCCTCGCGAAAGCGCTGCATCAGATCGCGCTTGCCGCAGACCACGCCCACCGGCAGGCCGCCGCCCAGCGTCTTGCCGTAGGTGACCAGATCGGCCTGCACGCCAAAGTAGTCCTGCGCGCCGCGCGCTGCCAGGCGAAAGCCCAGAAACACTTCGTCAAAGATCAGCACGATGCCGCGCTCGGTGCAGACCTCGCGCAGCTGCTGCAGCCAGCGGGTGTAGGCCGCACGGTCATAAGCCGCGCTGCGGCTGCTGTCCAGCAGGGTGGAGTCACCCGGGGCGTTCTTGTTGGGGTGCAGAGCCTGCAGCGGGTTGATGAGCACGCAGGCGATGTCGCGGCGCGTGCGCAGCACCTTGAGCGAAGCCTCGTGCATGTCGCGCAGGGTGTAGGTCTCGCGCGGGGGCAGGGGGTTGCCCGGGCCGGGCTGCACGTCTTCCCACCAGCCGTGGTACGCGCCGCAGAAGCGCACCAGGTGGCGCCGACCGGTGTGGTAACGCGCCAGGCGCACAGCCTGCATCACGGCCTCGGTGCCGCTCATGTGGAAGGACACGGCGTCCAGCCCGCTGATGGCTTGCAGCCGTGTCACGTTGTCGGCCACGCACGGATGGTAGGCGCCCAGCACGGGCCCCAGGTCCTGCGCAATACGCGCGCCCGCAGCGATGCAGGACTTGTAGAAGTCCATGCCCATGACGTTGACGCCGTAGGAGCCGGTGAGATCGATGTAGCGTTGACCGTCCAGGTCCGTCACGCTCACGCCTTCGGCGGCCTGCACGAAGGCGCCGACCTTGAGGTGCTCGCGCAGGAAAGGGCTGAACTGGTAGGGCACGCGGTAGGCCCCGGTGAAGCGCAGGTCCGGGATGCCTTCGCGCGCCTGCTGCGTCAGGGCGATGGACTTCGGCGACTTGGCCTGCAGCCGGCCGGCCAGCGCAAAGAAGCCCGCACGGCGCTGCTGCACGATTCCATCGGGCGCGCCGTCGCAGGCAAAGAAGGTGGCCTCGTCATAGGCGTAGCCGGGGATCCAGCGCGCCAGGCGCTTGGCCATGCGCGAGTGCCCGGCCAGCGAGGGGTGCTTGGCGCGCGAGAGTTCCAGGCGGCGTTTGACGGCGGGCAGCGTGAGGCCCAGGGCGCCGGCGATCCATGCAATTTCGTAAGCCATGACAGTTCCGTGAATGACGATGGCTCTTTGTATTCAATTGATTTGACAACCTTGTGAAAACCCCATGACAAGCCCAAAAATACGTGATCGCCTGCTGCAGCAGGAAGGCCTGAACTTCGTGCTCACCAACCGCCTGCCCCGGGTGGCGCTGACGCGTTTCATGGGTCGCTTCAGCAAGATCAGGAACCCGCTGGTGCGTGACCTTTCCATCTCGGCCTTCAAATTCTTTGCGGACCTGGACCTGAGCGAAGCGAAGAGAAAGAAGTTCGACAGCCTGCATGACTGTTTTGTGCGTGAGCTGAAGGAGGGCGCGAGGCCTTTTGACAAAGATCCGATGGTGGTCTGCAGCCCTAGCGACGGCATCGTCGGCGGCCACGGCCGCATCGAGGGGGATGAACTGCTGCAGATCAAGGGCATGCCCTACAGCCTCACCGAGCTGCTGGGTGGCGGTGCCATGGGGGCTGAGCTGGCCGCGCAACACCAGGGAGGCACCTACGTCACCCTGCGCCTGCGCGCCAGCATGTACCACCGCTTCCACACCCCGACCGATTGCACGGTGCGCCGCGTCACCCACATCCAGGGGGACATGTGGAACGTCAACCCCATCGCACTCAAGCGCGTGCAGTCCCTCTATTGCCGCAACGACCGCGCCGTGCTGGAGGCCACGCTCCCCACGGGCCAGGCGCTGACCATCGTCCCTGTCGGCGCCATCCTGGTCGCCAGCGTGCGCCTGCATTTCCTGGACATGAACCTGCACCACGATTACACGGGGCCGCAGGTGATCCCCTGCGACGCGCCACTGACCAAGGGGCAGGAGATGGGGTGGTTCGAGCACGGATCCACCATCGTGGTGCTGGCTCCCAAGGGCATGGCGCTGGTGGCGGGCATCGAGACCGGGACGGAGGTGAGGGCGGGGCAGGCTTTGCTGCGTTGCGATTGAGGGCTGATGATCAGAAGGGCTTGCGCGTGTTGTAGCCTGCAGGCTACAATTCAATCATGCGTGTCGAAAAGACAGACGAATACCGGGATTGGCTTGACGGGCTCAAGGATCTTTCGGGCCGGGCCCGCATCCTGATGCGAGTCGATCGGCTCATCCACGGCAATCCTGGTTCGTCTCGCCATTTGACGCACGGCGTGTCCGAGTTGAAGGTCGATGTCGGTCCCGGCTACCGCGTGTATTACTCGCAGCGCGGCGACCGCCTGCTCCTGCTGCTGATCGGCGGAGACAAGTCGACCCAGGCCAAGGACATCGCACGAGCGATACGCCTCGCACAGGCCTATGGAGAATAGTCATGGTTACCACTGCACAAAAGAAGTCGCCCAAGGTGAAGACATCGTCCTACGATGTGGCAGAGCACCTGCGCACGCCGGAAGAGGTGGCTGCCTATCTCGACGCCTGGCTCGAAGAAGCGCCCGATGACGTGTCGGGCATTGCCCGTGCGCTCGGCGACATCGCCCGTGCCAAGGGCATGAGCCAGGTGGCCAAGGAGGCCGGGCTGAGCCGCGAGAGTCTCTATCGCGCCCTCAGTGAGGGTGGCAACCCGAGCTTTGCCACCGTGCTCAAGGTTGCACGGGCGCTGGGCGTGCGTTTGCATGCTCAGCCCGCCTGACCATCGGGAGAAGCCCCGTAGCGCAACATCCATGCTCGCGTCTGCTCTTTTGCTGATTCGACCACGAGCCTGAGGACGATTCCAGTTTGACCCATCACGTCATGTCCACAGTTTCCGCCTGGCTGTGCGGCCTATGCGGTGTCGTTTCCTTTGCATTCGCCTATGTAGCCTGGCAGCGTGCCGGCCTGCCGTACAACGAGGAGGGCCACTACTTCGACGGGCTGGTGAACTACCATGAGCAGAGCGTGCTGGTCTTTGCCTTGCTGTCGGGCCTTGCCTTGCTGCTGGCCTTGGGGCTGCTCTATATTCAGCGCAGGGCCGGGCGTCGTTAGGGTCCATGCCGGTGCTGCCGGCAGCGATGGCCCGGGCGGGCGCGGCTCGATCTCAAACAGGACGCAGACATGTCTTTTTTCTGGATGGTTCTCAGCGTGGTGGCTCAGCTGGGTCTGGCCATGATGCTGTTTCTGCTGGTTGCGTTCTCCGGTGGCGGAATCGCCAACCAGGACAAGGTGAGCAAGGGGGTGCTCCTGGTGATCGACGTATCGCTTTATGTCCTGCCGCTGCTGTGCTTCATCAGCGCCGGCCTGATGGTGCACGCGTACCTTTCTGGCGCATCGGCACGCGGTTTCTGGTGGCATCTCTTGCCCCTTCCGGCGGCCATCGCCTACCTGGTGTTTGCGATCTCGCTCAGCGGCTCTTCGGGGCGCTGAAGCCCCGCGCAGGCAAGAGGGTTTGCCTCCTGTCATCTGGCGCGGCTAGACTGCCGGCCGGCCCTCTGCTTTGACGACGACGCACATGACCCCACGCCATCAACATGCCCCTTTGCCCCGCCGCCAACTGCTGGCCACACTGACCGCCCTGGCCGCGAGTGCCTTGCTCTTGCCTGCCTGCGGCAAACGCGCGCCCAAGGCGCAAGCCCTGCCTGCGGGCAGCACGGTGCTGGCCCTGGGTGATTCGCTGACCTCGGGCGTCGGCGCCACCGCGGACACGGCTTACCCCGCCGTGCTGCAGGCCTTGACGGGTTGGCAGGTGGTGAATGGCGGCGTCTCGGGCGACACCTCGGCCCAGGCGCTGGCGCGGCTGCCGGGCCTGCTGCAGGAGCACCAGCCCGCGCTGGTCATCGTGAGCATCGGTGGTAACGACTTCCTGCGCCAGCTGAGCGCCGGGATGGCCAAGGACACGATCCGTGAGATCAGCCGCACCGCCAGCGCCGCTGGCGCCCAGGTGCTGCTGGTGGGCGTGCCCCAGGTCTCGCTGCTGGGTGCCGGCACCGGCCGGCTGAAAGACCACCCCCTGTACGCCGAACTGGCCCAGGAACTGACGCTGCCCCTGCACGCGGACGGCTGGGCCAGCGTGCTGTCCCAGCCCAGCCTGCGCGCCGACAGCGTGCACGCCAATGCCCAGGGCTACCGCCAGTTCGCCGAGGGACTGGTGGCAGCGCTGCGAAAGGTGGGCTGGCTGGCTTGAGGGTGGTGCGGCGACTCAGCCGGCCTTGAGTACACGCAGCGTCCAGGCGGTTTTCAGCCAGGCCTGCATCTCTTCGCCCAGCAGATGGGCCGACTGCGGGTAGGCGGTGCCCCAGGCGGTCGGGTAGCTCAGTCGCATTTCGTGCTCGCCATCCCACGCCAGCCGCAGGCCCTGCAGGTCCGGGTCGCGCCGGGCATGGCAGAGGATGACGGCCAGGCGCAGGGCCAGCAGCTGCATGACAAAGGTCTGGTCTTCCAGGCTGGTGTCGAGCTTGCGCAGCTTGCCCCGGTGGCCCAGCACCAGCAGGCCCAGGCGGTGCAACTCGTTCATGGTGAAACCGGCGGCGTCGGCGTTGTCCAGGATGTAGGCGCCGTGCTTGTGGTAGTCGCTGTGCGAGATGGCGCTGCCGATCTCATGCAACTGGGCGGCCCAGCCCAGCTTGCGCTGGTGGCGCTCCATCTCAGGCACCTCGTGTCCGACGGCGAGCTGCTGCAAGAGCTGGGCAGCCACCTGGCCCACGCGCTGGGCCTGGGCCGGGTCGGCCTTGAAGTTGCTGGCCAGACGCGCCACGCTGGTGCTGCGCTGGTCGGTCTGTTCGTGCTCGCGGTCCAGCAGGTCGTACAGGGCGCCGTGGCGCAGCGCGCCCTGGGCCACGTGCATTTCCTCGATGCCCAGCAGGTCGAACACTGCGCGCAGCACGCTGACGCCGCCGCCGATGACGGCGCGCCGGTCGTCCTTCATGCCTTCTACGCGCAGGCGCTCGGCGCTGCCGGCCTTGAGCAGGCGGTCGAGAAGCCAGTCCAGGCCTTCCTGCGTGATCAGGCCTTCCGGCCAGCCGGCGGCCTGCAAGACGTCGCCCACGGCGCCCACGGTGCCCGAGGAGCCGTAGGCCACGTCCCAGTCCTGCGGCGTGCAGCTGGTCAAGGCCTCGTCGAGCACCGCCTGGGCAGCGATCTCGGCAGCCTCGAACGCCTCCGCGGTGAAGGCGCCCTCGGGGAAGTAGCGCATGGACCAGGCCACGCTGCCCACGCGGTAGGAGTCCATGAAGCGCGGGCGGTAGGCCTGGCCCACGATGAGCTCGGTGGAGCGCCCGCCGATGTCCACCACCAGGCGTCGCTCGCTGGACTGCGGCAGCAGATGGGCCACGCCCTGGTAGATCAGGCGCGCTTCCTCGCGGCCCGAGATCACGTCGATGGGAAAGCCCAGGATCTTTTGGGCGCGCTCCAGGAAGACTTCCCGGTTACGGGCTTCGCGCAGGGTCTGCGTGGCCACGGCGCGCACCTGGTGTTTCTTGAAGCCGGCCAGGCGTTCGGCGAAACGGCCCAGGCAGTCCCAGCCGCGCTGCATGGCCTCGGGCGTCAGGTTGCGGTCTTCGTCCAGGCCGTTGCCCTGGCGCACGGTTTCCTTGAGGTATTCGGTGCGGCGGATCTGGCCATGGTCCAGCACGCCGATCTCGAGGCGAAAGCTGTTGGAGCCGAGGTCGATGGCGGCCAGTCGTATTCCGGTCTGCATGGTGGGCTTGGGTGTTTTGGCCGGACCAGCATAACACCCGGGTGCAGCGATGCCGCGCAGCGGACGGCGGCGTGACGGTGTCACGAGGGCTTCATTTTTCATGGTTAGTGTGGTTGATTCTCTGCCTCCTTCTTTTCAGAACAATGACAAACACACTCGGGTTGGGAAAGTACCGGGATCTGCTGCTGGCGATCCTGCTCTTCATCGTGCTGGATCTGGGCATCCTGTTCTTCAACGTCTTCGCATCGATCCAGCTGGAGCGCGACGCCAGCCGCATCAACTCGGCCGGTGAGTTGCGCATGCTCACCCAGCAGATCACCAAGGCCCTGCTGACGCTGCAGGTCGAGCGCACGGCGGAATTGCCCATCCAGACCAGCATGGCCCAGATCAGCCAGGGGCGACTGGGATTCAACGACTCGCTGAAGACGCTGGGCGACTCGCTGCAGGGCGAGTTCGAGTTCAGCCTGTTCGGCATCGACGCCGGCAGCCTGCGCGACACCGTGGCCCGGGTGGAGCGTGAATGGCGCCCGCTCGATGCATCCATCGCGCCGCTGCTGATCTCGATGAGCGAGCCCACGCTCGATGACGTGGAGATCGCGGTGACCAAGGCGGTGGCACGCAACATCAAGCTCGCGGGCTTGAGCGACGACGTGGCCAAGGCGGTGGAGGCGGCGGCCAATCTCAAGACCACGCGCATGCGCGAGATCCAGGTGACGGCCATCGTGCTGGCCCTGCTGAACTTCGTCTACATCGTCTTCAAGTTCCTGCGCCGCCTCAACGCCAGTGACCGGCAGGCCGAGCTGGCGCGCCGCGAGGTGGAGGACATCCTCACGACGGTGTCCGAGGGCCTGATGCTGGTGCACGCCGACGGGCGCGTGGGCAGCCAGTTTTCGCAGTCGGTGCACACCCTGCTGGGCCGTCCGGTCCAGGCCGGGCAGGACTTCCGCGCCCTGCTGACGCAGGCGCTGGGGGCGGAGCGGGCCGCCGAGGCAGCGGACTTCATGTCGCTGCTGTTCGACCCCAAGGTCAAGCCGGCGCTGCTGGAGCAGGTCAACCCCCTGCGCGTGGTGCCGGTGCAGCCCGGGCCTGACGGGCAGTCTCCCGAGCGTTATCTGACCTTCGCCGTGCGCCAGGTGCGCGAGGGCGGGCACATCAAGGAATTGCTGGTGACCCTGTTCGATGTGACAGAGAAGGTGCGCCTGGAGCGCGACCTTGCCGCCAGCCAGGAGGCGGCGCGTGGCGACGTCGAGGATCTATTGCGGTCCCTTGAGAACGAGCCGGCCCTGCTGATGGAGTTTCTGGCGGCCGCGCGTGAGCGCCTGGGCGGCATCAACCAGGGGCTGCGCGAGCTGGGCCGCCGGCCCGGGGCCGGCGCCAAGCTGCTGGCCGAGGCGGCGCGCACGCTGCACGGCGTCAAGGGCGAGGCCGGGGCTTTCGGGCTCAGCGCCCTGTCGCGCCAGATCCACCAGATGGAGGAGGTCATGGCGCCGCTGCTCAAGCGCCGCGACATCGTGGGCGACGACCTGATTCCGCTGGCCGTGGAACTGGCCCAGGTGCTGGAGCAGGTCGAGCGCCTGCACCGGGTGACCGAGCGGGTGGGGCGGCTGTCGGCGGGTGCGGGCGCTTTGAGCCCGGAACAGCGTCAGGCGGGGCTGGTCGAGCAGCTCAGCCGCCTGACCGACAGCGTGGCCCGGGATCTGGGCAAGAAGGCGCGTTTTGTGCTGCAGGGCGCCTTGCCCGCGCTTTCGACGGACTTGTTCCAGACCCTGGGCACGGTGTTGCCGCAGATGATCCGCAACGCGGTGGTGCACGGCATCGAAACCCCCGAAGAGCGCACGCGTCTGGGCAAGACCCCGGTGGGCGAAGTCCGGCTGGTGGTGGCCCAGGACCCCGACAGATCCATCGTTGTCACCGTTAGCGATGACGGGGGTGGCATCGCACTCGCCCAGCTGCGGGCCCAGGCCGCGGCGCGCGGGGACGCGCGCAGCGACAAGTCCGACCTGGAACTGATGAACATGATCTTCGATCCGGACGTTTCCACGGCCACCGAGGTCAGCGAGCATGCCGGACGTGGCGTCGGGCTGGCGCTGGTGCGCGAGAAGCTGGTGGCGGCGGGTGCCAGGCTGCGCGTCTCGACGGCGCCCGGGCAGTACACCCGCTTCACACTCAAGTTCGGCGGTGCGGCATGAGCAAGGAGCGCACGCTGATGGTGGTGGATGACTCCATGGTGTTTCGCAATCGCATCGCGCGGCTGGCCGTGGACGGCCGGCTCAAGGGCCTGCGGGTGGTGGCGCACGCTGGTGACGGCTTGCAGGCCATCGAGCAGGCCCGGCTGCACCGACCTGATTTCGTGACCATGGACCTGACCATGCCGCGCATGGAAGGCGGCGAGGCCCTGGCGGCGCTGCGAACGATCCTGCCCGACAGCCGGGTGCTGGTCGTGTCGGCCCTGGCCGACCGGGCCACAGCCCTCAAGGCGCTGACCCGCGGGGCCCACGGCTTCCTGCACAAACCCTTCACCGAAGAGCAGCTGATCGAGTCGCTGCGGGAGTTGATGGCATGAGCCCCGCACGGCCGCCCGAAGGGGCTCGAACCGCAGCGCGCAGCGCGGAGGTATTCCAATGAGCAATCGGACCTTGCGTGCCGACGACATCCGCGTCTTTGCCGACGCAGCCTCGGCCTTTTTCCGCGCCACCACCGGGTCCCAGGCCCAGGTGCGCACTGCCTATCTGCTGGAGCCGCAGGTGGCTCAGACGCGCGAAGACTTCGTCGGCGTGATCGAACTGGGCGGGCGTTTTCGTGGCCACGTGTCCTTCAGCGCGCCGCGCGGCATGCTGTCGCACATCCTGCTGCTGCTGGGCGAGAAGGACTATTCAGACGCCAGCCACCGGGACATCGTGGGGGAGATCGCCAACCAGATGACCGGGCAGGCGCGCCGGCATTACGGCGAGGCGCTGGACATCCACCCCCCGCGAGTGCTGACGCGTGACGAGGCCCAGCCGCCAGCCATGCTGTCCGCCCAGCCCTTCGTCGTGCCCCTGGCCTGGGACGGCTACGAAGCCCAACTGATGGTGGCCATGAGGGGCGCCTGAATGCCGGGGGGGCGGATCACAGGAACCGGACTCAGGCTGTCATAAAAAGTTCATCAAAACGTCTTTGATGTGTCATCCGCCTTGGCCATAGTCAAGGCTCTGTTTATGCAAACAGACCCATTTCAATCTATCTGGAGATACCAATGAAGCATCTGTACCTCGCCTCTTTCCTGGGCCTGTCTCTGCTGGCCGGTTGCGCCACCATGGGCTCCACGCCTGCCGGTATGAAGCCGGGCCAGTTCGTCGCCTATGGCTGCGATGGCGGCAAGCGCCTGCAGGCCCGACTGGCCGATGACGGCAAGAGCGTGCGCATCCGCTACGAAGGCGGTTACGAGCTCGACAGCAAGGGCAATGGCGTCTACGAGGCGGATGGCTGGAAGCTGGACACGGCCGCAGCCGGTGGTTTCGAGCTCGTTCATAACGGCAAGCAGATGCTCAAGAACTGCAAGCCCGCTTGAATCATGACATTGTCATAATCCCGTCATATTTAAGTCATACAGTCCAAACACTCTTCATCCATCAAGGAGAAACCATGAAGTCCATGTATTTCAAGTCGCTTCTGGCCGTCTCGGCCCTGGCCCTGCTGGGCTCGGCGGCGACCGCTCAGGTCGTCAAGGTTGACGGTTCCAGCACCGTGTACCCCGTTACCGAGGCCGTGGCCGAGGAGTTCCAGAAGGCCAACAAGGGCCTGAAGGTCACCGTGGGTGTCTCCGGCACCGGCGGCGGCTTCAAGAAGTTCTGCCGCGCCGAGACCGACATCTCCAATGCTTCGCGTCCGATCTCGACGTCCGAGATGCGCGACTGCAAGGCCGCTGGTGTCGAGTACTACGAACTGCCGGTGGCTTTCGATGCCCTGACCGTGGTGATCAACCCCCGCAACACCTGGCTGCAGTCGGCTACCGTGGCCGAGCTGAAGAAGATGTGGGAGCCCGCTGCCCAGGGCAAGGTCACCCGCTGGAACCAGGTCAACCCGGCCTGGCCCGACCAGCCCATGAAGCTGTTCGGCGCTGGCTCCGATTCCGGCACCTTCGACTACTTCACCGAAGCCATCGTTGGCAAGTCCAAGTCCAGCCGCGGTGACTTCACCGCCTCCGAGGACGACAATGTGCTGGTGCAGGGTGTGGCCGGCGACGTGAACGCCATCGGTTACTTCGGCTACGCCTACTACGCCGAGAACACCAACAAGCTCAAGGCCCTGCCCATCATTGAAAAAGAAGGCAAGCCGGCCGTGTCGCCCAGCGAGAAGTCCGTGCTGGACGGCAGCTACCAGCCGCTGGCCCGCCCGATCTTCATCTACGTGAACGCCAAGTCCCTGGCCAAGCCCGAAGTCAAGAAGTTCGTCGACTTCTTCATGAAGGACGGCGCCAAGATGGCCAAGGAAGTCAAGTACGTGCCGCTGCCGGCCTCGGCCTACAAGTCCAACCTGGACCATCTGGCCAAGGGCAAGAAGGGCACCGTGTTTGGTGGCAAGAACGAGGTGGGTATCACCATCGAGGAACTGCTGAAGCGCGAAGCCGCGATGTAATGGCCTGAGCCGGGCCGCGACCCTGCATGTTTGCCAATGGGCGGATATGCAGGGTTTTTTCAGGTCCGGCTGCCTGACTGGGTATGTCTAGAATGACAGCTTCCTCCTCACTGAACGAAGGCAATATGGCCACCCCTCCGTTGACCGGCGCCGCCCGGCTGGCCCAGCTGGCCAAGAACCAGGCTTCGCGCAAGCGCAAGGACCGGGTGATCGAGGGCATCCTGCTGCTCGCCGCCTGCGTGTCCGTCTTCACGACGCTCGCCATCGTCTATATCCTGGTGAAGGAGTCGTACGCCTTCTTCACCCATATTCCGGTCTGGCAGTTCCTGACCGATACCCAATGGACCCCGCTGTTCGATGACGCCCACTACGGCATCGCCGTGTTGCTGGCCGGTACCATCTCCAGTTCCATGGTGGCGCTGCTGATCGCCATCCCGATGGGCACCATCATTGCCATCTACCTGTCAGAGTTCGCCGGCCACAAGACGCGCGAAATCCTCAAGCCGGTGCTGGAGTTGCTCTCGGGCGTGCCGACCATCATCTACGGCTTCTTTGCCCTGCTGGTCGTGACCCCGCTGATCCAGAAGTTCTACCCCGACCTCCCGACCTTCAATGTGTTGTCGGCCGGTATCGTCATGGGCATCATGATCATCCCCTACGTGTCCTCGCTGTCCGAGGACGCCATGCGCGCCGTGCCCATGAGCCTGCGCGAAGGCGCCTACGCCATGGGCTCCACGCGTTTCCAAACCGCCACGCGGGTGGTGTTTCCGGCGGCGCTCTCGGGCATTGCCTCGGCCTACATCCTCGGAATTTCCCGGGCGGTGGGCGAGACCATGATCCTGGCCGTGGCCGCGGGCATGCAGCCCAACCTGTCGCTCAATCCGCTGGAGCCCGCCGCCACCGTGACCTCCTTCATCGTGCAGGTGGCGCTGGGCGACCTGCCGCACGGCAGCATCGGTTACCAGACCATCTTTGCCGCCGGCTTGACGCTGATGCTGCTGACGCTGACCTTCAATCTGCTCGGCCATTGGCTGCGCCGTAAATTCCGCGAGGCCTATTGATGAGCTCCCATATCGACAAGACCCAGGAACTGCGGGCCATCATCCGCTCGCACAAGCGCTGGGACGTGATCTTCGGCATGGTCGGCCTGGCCGCGATGTCCGTCTGCATCCTAGCCCTGGCAGCACTGTTCACCGAGATGGTCATCGACGGGTTCCCGCGCCTATCCGCCGATTTCTTCACCAACTTTCCCTCGCGCCGCGCCGGCCAGGCCGGCATCCTTTCTGCCTGGGTCGGCTCATTGCTGGTGATGCTGGTGACGGCCATTTTCGCCATCCCGGTCGGTGTGGCCAGTGCCATCTATCTCGAAGAGTACGCGCGCAAGAACTGGTTTACCGACCTCATCGAGATCAACATCACCAACCTGGCCGGCGTGCCGTCCATCGTCTATGGCCTGCTGGCGCTGGGCCTGTTCGTCTACACCTTCGGCTTCGGGCAGAGCATCCTGTCGGCCGGTTTGACGCTGGCGTTGCTGATCCTGCCCATCGTGATCGTGGCCACCCGCGAGGCCCTGCGCGCCATTCCGCAAACGGTGCGCGAAGGCGCCTATGCCTGTGGCGCGACCAAGTGGCAGGTCTGTCATGACCACCTCGTTCCCTACGGCATGCCCGGTATCCTGACCGGCGTGATCATCGGCCTGTCGCGCGCCATTGGCGAGACGGCGCCCATCATCACCATCGGCGCGCTGACCTTCATCGCCTTTCTGCCGCCGGTTCCCCTGCAGGACGGGGCGGGCATGTTCGACTGGCTGTTCTCGCCGTTCACCGTGATGCCGATCCAGATCTTCAACTGGACCTCGCGCCCCGACCCGGCCTTCCACGCCAACGCCGCTGCGGCCAGCCTGGTGCTGGTGGTGCTCACCCTGGGCATGAATGCGCTGGCGATCTGGCTGCGCTATCGCCTGCGCAGGAACGTCAAGTGGTAATTCAAATTCACAATTAATCTTCAGGCACTGACATGGAATCCACCATCACCCGTCCCGAGACCCCTCCGCCGCTGAAGGCCGAATCCAAGGACCTTGACTTCTACTACGGCGACTTCCAGGCCCTGAAGTCGATCTCCATGCCGATCTACGAGAACAAGGTCACGGCCCTGATCGGCCCCAGCGGCTGCGGCAAGTCCACCTACTTGCGCTGCTTCAACCGCATGCACGATCTGTATCCGGGGAACCGGTACGACGGCGCGATCCACCTGCTGCCCGACTCGATCGATCTCTTGCACCCCTCGGTGGATCCCATTGAAGTTCGCATGCGCATCTCCATGGTGTTCCAGAAGCCCAATCCCTTCCCGAAGTCCATTTTCGAGAACGTGGCCTACGGCCTGCGCGTGCGGGGTGAAAACTCCAAGTCCTACCTGGAGGACAAGGTGGAAGCTGCTCTCAAGGGCGCGGCGATCTGGAACGAGGTCAAGGACCGCATGAACGAACTGGCGGTCAACCTGTCCGGCGGCCAGCAGCAGCGCCTGTGCATTGCGCGCTCGCTGGCGACCGATCCCGAGATCATCCTGTTCGACGAGCCGACCTCGGCCCTGGACCCGATCGCCACCGG
This sequence comes from Hylemonella sp., assembly GCA_030695415.1. Classification (GTDB taxonomy): domain Bacteria; phylum Pseudomonadota; class Gammaproteobacteria; order Burkholderiales; family Burkholderiaceae_C; genus Hylemonella. The sequence goes on along the minus strand of JAUYQZ010000003.1, from coordinate 76,088 downwards.
CGCCATCGAGGAGCTGATTGGCGAACTCAAGCACAACGTCACCATCCTGATCGTGACGCACAACATGCAGCAGGCGGCGCGCGTGTCCGATTACGTGGCCTACATGTATCTGGGCGAGCTGGTCGAGTACGGCGAGACGGAGAACATCTTCATGAAGCCCAAGCGCACCGAAACAGAAGACTACATCACCGGCCGCTTCGGCTGATCACCAGGACACGACCATGGAAAAGCATATCTCCAGCCAGTTCGACAGCGAACTCAGCAGCGTCTCCGCACGCACCCTGGAACTCGGCGGTCTGGTCGAGTCGCAGATCAATCACGCCATCTATTCGCTGACACAGTTCAACAACGAGGTGGCCGACCAGGTGATCGAGAACGAAAGCCGCGTCAATTCGATGGAAGTCGAGATCGATCGTGATCTCTCCTCCATCATCGCGCGCCGCCAACCCACCGCGCGCGACCTGCGCCTGCTGATGGCCATCTCCAAGGCCACGGCCAATCTGGAGCGCGCCGGCGACGAGGCCGAGAAGATCGCACGCATGACGAAGTCCATCATCCACAGCGGGTCTGCGCGGGTGCTGCCGGCCTCCGAGCTTCGCGTCGCCTCCGATCTGGCCTCCGGCCTGTTGCGCAAGGCGCTCGACGCCTTTGCCAGACTGGACGTCGTTGCCGCCGTGAGCATCATGCGCGAGGACAACCTGATCGATGCCGAATTCGACGGGTTCCTGCGCAAGCTCATCACCTACATGATGGAAGATCCGCGCACCATTTCGGCCAGCCTGGACCTGCTCTTCATCGCCAAGGCGCTGGAGCGCATCGGCGACCATGCCAAGAATATTGCCGAGCTGATCATCTACATCGTCAAGGGCGCGGACGTGCGTCACATCCCGATCGAAGAAATCGAGTCCACCATCAAATGAGGCAGCAACCCGCAGTTCTGGTGGTGGAAGACGAGCCGGCGATCGCGGAGCTGATCGCCGTCAACCTGCGCCACAACGGCTATCGTCCCACCTGGGCTTCGGACAGCACCACGGCACAGAAGGAGCTCGACGCCGTTCTGCCGGACCTGATCCTGCTCGACTGGATGCTGCCGGGCGAAAGCGGCCTGACGCTGGCGCGGCGCTGGCGGACGGACGAGCGGACCAAGGCGGTCCCTATCATCATGCTGACTGCGCGCGGTGACGAAGTCGACCGCGTGGCGGGTCTGGACGCCGGCGCTGACGATTACATGGCCAAACCTTTCTCCACCAAGGAGATGCTGGCGCGCATCCGCGCCGTGCTGCGCCGGCGTGCGCCCGAGCAGAACGCGGGACCGCTCACGGTGGGCGAGCTCACCCTGGATGCCTCCACGCACCGGGTCAGCCACCGCGGCCAGCCGCTGCGGCTGGGGCCGACCGAGTTCAAGCTCCTGCACTACCTGATGGGCCACGCCGAGCGCGTTCACAGCCGTGGCCAGCTGCTCGACAAGGTCTGGGGTGACCACGTGTTCATCGAGGAGCGTACGGTGGACGTGCACGTCAAGCGCCTGCGCGAGGCGCTGGGTGAGGCGGCGGCCATGGTCGAGACCGTGCGCGGCGCCGGCTACCGCTTCACGGTTCAACCCGCCTTGGTCGACAAACACTAGGGCGCGACGTTACTGTCCGGCGCAACGCCATGTTCCTGCGTTTTGTTTTTTTCCTGCTGCTGCAATTTCTGGGCGCTGTTGCCGGCGCTTTGGTCTTTCCGGAGGCCTTGCGCATCCGCGGCGCCCTGGTGGGCATGCTGACTGCGGGCCTGGTCTGGGTACTGCTTGATTTTTCGCGCGGCCTCAAGCTCTTGCAGTGGATCAGGCGGGATGATTTTTCCAGCCAACCCTTTCGCCACGGTCTTTGGGGTGAACTGGCAGAGCGCGTGCGACGGCTGGTGCGGGTGCGCGAGCATCAGATCGAGGACAGCGAGACCCGGCTGCACGACTTCCTGTCCGCCTTGCAGGCCTCGCCCAACGGGGTCGTGCTGCTGGACGCCCAGGCGCGGATCGAGTGGTTCAACCAGACGGCCGCAGGCCATTTTGGACTGGACAGCCAGCGTGACCTGCAGCAGCACTTCGGCAATCTGGTGCGTGACCCCACCTACGCTGCCTATGCGCTGGAGGCAGACTTCACGCATGGTGTGACGCTGCCGGGCCGTCAGAGCACGGCCTCGCGCCCCGTGCGGCTCTCCGTCAACCTGCATCCCTATGGCCAGGGACGGCTTCTGCTGCTCTCGCGAGACATCACCATGTTCGAGCAGGCCGAGGCCATGCGGCGCGACTTCGTGGCCAATGTCTCGCACGAGATCCGGACACCGCTGACCGTGCTCTCAGGTTTCGTCGAGACCCTGCAGACCCTGCCGCTCGACGCGACCGAGCGCGCGCGCTACCTGGACCTGATGGCCCAGCAGGCCGAGCGCATGCAGTCGCTGGTCAGCGACCTGCTCATGCTCTCGCGCCTCGAAGGCAGTCCGTTGCCGGGTGAGGGCGAGTGGCATTCCGTCACTTCGCTCACAACCCAGCTGGAACAGGAGGGGCGTGCACTTTCGGCGGTGCTCAACCCGCCGATGACCGGTCCGGCCCAGGCGCTCCATTTCGAAGCGGCACTGCCCGTCGAACTGTCGGGCATGGTCAGCGAGTTGTACAGCGCGCTTTCCAACCTGGTCAGCAACGCGGTGCGTTACACGCCGGCCGGCGGCGAGGTGCGCTGCGGCTGGATCGAGCACGGGGATGGCCGCACCGAGTTCTACGTTCAGGACAGCGGCCCGGGTATTGCGTTCGAGCACATCCCGCGCCTGACGGAGCGTTTCTACCGCGTGGACCGAAGCCGGTCGCGCGACACGGGCGGCACCGGCCTGGGCCTGGCCATCGTCAAGCATGTGGCACAGCGCCATGGCGCCGAACTCAAGATCGAGAGCACGCTGGGCAAGGGCTCGCGTTTCGCGATCATTTTCCCGGCCAGCCGGGTGCGGCGCATCCCGCAGGCGGTGGCGGCCGAAGCGGTCTGAAGCGACGCATCGCGCAGGTCTTCATGCGCCCGATGCCGTGAAGCCGGCTCCGCCGGGCCACGGGCAGCACCTCTGAAGCGGGGGCGGCGTCGCGCACGCGCTGAGCACAGCCTGGGCTTATTTCCTCAAAACCTGCCAGATCATGGTCCAGAAGGTGAGGGCCGCCAGGGCGAGCGCGGCAGCGCCGGCCATCCAGAAGGCCGCCGGGGTCTGCATGGCCGGCCAGGGCCCCACGCCACGGTAGGCCAGCAGATAACCGCCGTACAGGCCCAGACCCCAGAGCAGCACGCCGTAGATCAGGAAGGGCATGAGCGTGATGCGCCAGCAGCGCAGCACGAAGACAGCCAGCGCCTGCAGGCCATCGAACAGGTGGTAGATCGCCGTCCAGAACAGCAGCGGCACGGCCAGTGCCACCACCTCCGGGCTGCTGGCATAGAGCCGGGCCAGCGGGCCGCGCACCAGCAACAGCGCGCTGGCCAGCAGCACGGCGCTGCCCAGCACCAGCACGAAGCCCACGCCGACGGCATGACGCGCCCTGGCTGGCTGGCCGGCGCCCAGCCAGTAGCTGGTGCGTGAACTGGTGGCGATACCGATGGCCAGCGGCACCATGTACAGCACCGCGGCCAGGTTGGCGGCGATCTGGTGGCTGGCGGCCGCCGTGGTGCCCAGGCGGGCCACGAACAGGGCCATCAGCGTGAAGGAGGTCACCTCGATCAGGATGGTCAGGCCGCTGGGAACACCCAGGCGGGCGAAGGCGGCCAGCACTTTGCGGTCGGGCCGGCCAGGCGATTGCCAAAGCTGGTAGGGGGCATACAGGGTGCGCGTGCGCAGCAGCCACAGGGCCAGGGACAGCATGCCCACGTGCACGACCAGCGTGGCCCAGGCGCAGCCTTCGGCTCCCCGTGCCTCCAGACCCAGGCCGCCGAAAGCGAACCAGATGGACAGCGGCACCTTGACGCCGAGCGAGCCCAGCTGCAGCCAGGTCACCAGTTGTGGCTTGCCCAGGCTCTGGTTGAAGGTGCTGTAGAGCCGGAACATGAGTGCCGCCGGCAGGGCCAGGGCCAGCACGCTCAGGTAGGCCAGCACCTCGGCGCGCAGCGCGGTGGGCACGTCCGCCCAGTCGAGCAGGAAGCCGGGGTTGAGCAGGATGGCCAGGCCGACCAGAACCAGCGCCAGCCAGAGGTAAAGCGCCTGACGCAGGGAGTGCCCGAGCTGCGCCGCCTGGCGCGCCCCGTGCAGCTCCGAGAAGACCGGCAGCAGGGCCTGCAGCACGCTCATCAGCCCGACATACACGCTCATGTAGATGGCCGATCCGACCGACAGCGCGGCCAGCGAGGCCTCGGCGTAGCGGCCCGCGACGATGGTGTCGGTCACGCCATAGGCCATTGTGGCGAGCTGTCCCGCCAGCACGGTGCCCGCATGGCGTGCAATGGTCTTGAATTCGGGCACGTGATCAGCGCGCGGCAGTGACCGGGAGACGGCGGTAGATGGCCAGGTCTTCCTCGCCCGGGCGCGGGTGGCCCAGCTCGCTGTGGCGCTGCCACTGCGCGGGGTTGATGATTTCCGGCGTCTGATTAACGATGTCGCGGTCGATCACCAGCCAATCGCAGCGGGCGCTGTCGTTGACCGGCTCCAGGTGCAGGCGGGAATGCAGCTTCAAGGCCGCCAGCTGGCCGCGGGAGAGCCCGAAGTGGGCCAGGCAACCGGAGGGCTGCACGGTGGCCTCGATGCGCCGGACCAGCGGCGCATAGCTGCGGGCGAAGTCCAGCGCCGGCATCCAGAGCGTGGTGAGCAGCAGCCAGCACAGGGCCGCGCCACCCGCCGGCAGCACCATGCTCTTCCACAGGGCGGCGCGATGCCGGCCAATGCGCCACTTCACCAGCCATCCCCAGGCCAGCGTGGCCAGGGCCGCGAAGACAAAGGGCAGGATGACGAAGCGTGGCTCGAAGCCGGGCAGCAGCCGCGCCACGTTGGCCGCGGGCTGCGGGGGCAGGCCGGTCTGCATGGCGATCCACACGACCCAGATCACCAGGGCACAGCCGGTGAAGAACAGCAGGGTGAACCAGTCGATCAGGGCCGCGACGCTGCGCCCCAGCGTGGGCAGGGCAAAGGCTGCCAGCGTGGCCAGGGCCGGCAGCGCCAGCAGCAGGGCACGGTCGCCGGCCGGGGTGAGGATCGTGGCGCCCAGGGTGATGGCGGTGTACCACAGCGGCAACGACAGATGACGGCTGGGCCGCTGCCTGAACAGCTGGCGGCGCCAGCGCCACAGCGTCCACAGGACCAGGGGCCAGGCGGGCCAGGTGAACCACAGCAGCAGACTGCCCAGGGCATGCCAGGCGTCCCAGGTGGGTGCGGGCACGCCGATGCGCCAGCGCCAGAGGTCGAGCGCGCTGGCGAGCAGGGCCACCCCCACGGCCAGCGCCAGCAGCCGTTTCAGGTCGCGCCGGAAGTGGCCCGGGTCTTCGTGGGCCCGGGTACGGTCCAGCACATGCGCACCCAGGGCGCCCAGGGCCAGCAGCAGCGCCATCGAGGGGGCGCCCGAAAGTGTCAGCCCTGCCAGGCCGATGATGGCCGAGAGGCCGGGTGTCCAGCGCTGGTAGGGCAGGGCGGCGAAGGCGTAGAAGCTCAGCGCCGTGAAGCACAGCTGGGCCAGCGCCGGCGTGGTCTCGTGGGAGAGCTGGGCCAGACCCAGGCAGGCAATGAAGGCCAGCAGGCCACCGTCGGCCAGGGCGCGGGCGTAGTCCTTGGGCCGGGCCTCACCGCCAAAGGCAAAGGCGACCGGCTGGGCCTGCGGGCTGCGCGCCAGGTAATAGATGCCGTGCCAGACCGAAAGCAGGGTCAGGGCCAGCAGGCCGATGAAGGGGATGCGTGCCGCAAAGTCCACCGACACCCAGGAAGGGGCCAGTTGCAGGGCCCAGGCGCCCAGCCAGTAGGGCAGCAGGGCGTCCACGTCCGGGGGCTGGCCGAACAGGGTGGGGGACAACCAGCCCGTTTGGCCGCCGGCCAGTTCGACCATGTAGCCGTAGGCCGTGATGTCGGCGCTGCGCCAGGGTGCGCGCCCGATGAAGCCGGGCAGCACATAGGCCAGGGCGAAGAGCCAGAGAGCGAGGTGCGGCAGTCGGCGCACGGCGCCCTGGGCGACGATGGCGGGGCTGGGCTGGTTCACGCGAGGATGATGCCAGAGGTCATGGGCATGGGGGGCACACAGGGTGCTGGAATGGAAAAGGGCAGCGCGGCGTACCGGGCTGCCCTTGTCAGGAAAACTGCGGCCGGATTTACTTGGCGGCGGTCTTGCCGAAGCGGTTGCGGAATTTCTCCACGCGGCCGCCCATGTTGTCCACGGATTTTTGCGTGCCGGTGTAGAAGGGGTGCGACTCGCTGGAGGTGTCCAGCTTGTACAGCGGCAGTTCACGGCCGTCTTCCATCTTGATCATTTCCTTGGCGTTGGCGCAGGAACGGGTCACGAACTTGAAACCGTTGGACAGGTCCACGAAGCAGACTTCGCGGTAGTTCGGGTGGATGCCTTCTTTCATGATTCTTCCTCAAGGTGCGGGAGCCGGCCTGGACCATCCAGACTACTTTCCACGGTAAAGCCTGCGATTATACAAATAAATCAAGGGCTTGGGTGGGCCGTATCAGCCGCCGCGACGCATCATGTCGAAGAACTCGTTGTTGGTCTTCGTGGCGCGCATCTGCTTGAGCACCATTTCCATGGCCTCGATCTCGTCCATGTTGTAGAGGAACTGGCGCAGGATACGGGTCTTCTGCAGGATTTCGGGCTGCAGCAGCAGTTCTTCGCGGCGGGTGCCGCTGCGGTTGAGCTGGATGGAGGGGAATACGCGCTTTTCGTAGAGGCGACGGTCCAGGTGGATTTCGGAATTGCCGGTGCCTTTGAACTCCTCGAAGATCACCTCGTCCATGCGGCTGCCGGTATCGACCAGCGCGGTGGCGATGATGGTCAGCGAGCCGCCTTCTTCGACGTTGCGCGCGGCACCCAGGAAGCGCTTGGGGCGCTGCAGGGCGTTGGCATCGACACCGCCGGTCAGCACCTTGCCCGAGGAAGGCACCACGTTGTTGTAGGCGCGGGCCAGGCGGGTGATGGAGTCCAGCAGGATCACCACGTCCTTCTTCAGTTCGACCAGGCGCTTGGCGCGCTCGATCACCATCTCTGCCACGTGCACGTGGCGGGCGGCCGGCTCGTCGAAGGTGGAGGCAATCACCTCGCCCTTGACGGTGCGCTGCATCTCGGTCACTTCTTCCGGACGCTCGTCAATCAGCAGCACCATCAGGTAGCTGTCGGGGTAGTTGGCCGCAATGGCGTGAGCAATGTGCTGCATCATCACGGTCTTGCCGCTCTTGGGCTGGGCCACGATCAGCGCGCGCTGGCCCTTGCCGATCGGCGCAATGATGTCGATGACGCGCCCGGTGATGTTTTCCTCGCCCTTGGTGTCCTGTTCCAGCTTCATCTGGACCTTGGGGAACAGCGGCGTCAGGTTCTCGAACATCACCTTGTGCTTGTTGGTCTCGGGCGAGCCGCCGTTGACCTTCTCCAGCTTGTTCAGGGCAAAGTAGCGCTCGCCATCCTTGGGCGTGCGCACTTCGCCTTCGATCATGTCGCCGGTGTGCAGGTTGAAGCGACGCACCTGGCTGGGGCTGATGTAGATGTCGTCGGTGCTGGCGGTGTAGCTCGAATCCGGGCTGCGCAGGAAGCCAAAGCCATCGGGCAGGATCTCCAGCACGCCGTCGGCAAACACCTGTTCGCCGGTCTTCGCGCGCTTCTTGATGATGGCGAACATCAGCTCCTGCTTGCGCATGCGGCCGGTGTTTTCGATCTCAAGCTCTTCGGCCTGCTTGAGGATTTCAGATACGTGCAGTACCTTGAGTTCGTTTAAGTGCATGGAGGGAGCCCCAGTGGGGTGTGGCTATCGGTCGGGGGGATGTGAGGCTGAGCAGACGCCGGGGTCTTGCCAGCCGGGAACTCAAGCCGGTTTGACTGGAAACCGGCGGATGCCAAAGATTATGACAGGAAAAACGGCCGCCGCTCAGGTGGCCCCCACGCTGGTCCCTTTGCCGACGGGGCGCTGCCCCCGGGAGGGCTGGTTCTGCCTTGAGAGGGCCCGGCGGCGACACCGGGCAGGAGGGATCAGGCCAGCTGCTGATCGATGAAGGCCGTCAGCTGGGCCTTGCTCATGGCGCCGACCTTGGTGGCCGCGAGCTGGCCGCCCTTGAAGATCATCAGCGTGGGGATGCCACGGATGCCGAACTTCGCGGGGATGTCGCGGTTGTCGTCCACATTCATCTTGGCAACCTGCAGCTTGCCCTGGTAGGCGCCAGCCACTTCGTCCAGGACGGGGGCAATCATCTTGCAGGGGCCGCACCACTCGGCCCAGTAGTCGACCAGCACGGGTTGGCTGGATTGGAGGACGTCGGCTTCGAAGGACGCGTCGGAAACATGCTTGATCAGGTCGCTGGCCATGAGGGCTCCTTGGTCTATGTGGCAATGCGGCTACAGTTGCGGCATTGTGACAGAAACCACGGATTTTCGTTGGCAACAGTGGCTTGCCGGCATCGAGGCCCACATGCGCGCACGCGGCGCGCACCCGGCCCGCACCGTGGTCCTGCTGCCCTTTGCGCAGCTGATGCCGCAAGCCGCGCGCCTTTGGGCCGGGAGCCATCCTGACGGTTTCGCGCCGCGTTTCGAGACCACGCAGAACTGGTGCCGCAGCCTTGCCGGACACAGTGCGGCGCCAACGGATCTGAGCTTCGACCCTGCGCTGGACGTGCTGACAGCGCATGCCCTGCTGCTGCAGGCCGGCTTCGGGGCCCGTGCCGATGCCTCCACATCCCTGCTGCTCGAAGCGGCGCAGCAGTTGGGGCCGCTGGCTGCGGCCGTGCCCCCTGCGCAGCGCGCCGCCTGGGGCTCACGTGCCCGCATGGCATCGGCCAGTGGCATGGAGGCCAGCGCCCTGGCGCTGGAAGCCGCCATCGCCCAGCTGGCCGTGGCCTGGGCGGCCAACTCTTCCTATGCCAGCGATGTGCTCTACGAGCCGCGCGTGATCGAGTCCACCGACTGTCTGGTGGTCGTGCCCGGCTTTCAGCCCGATCCCTTGCCTGCAGCACTGCAGACCGTCTGGGGCGAGCGCCTTGCCCTGCTGGAGATCGAGGACACGGTGGGAACAGACACCATGCCCGCTTTGCACCGCGCCCGTGATGCGCAGGACGAGGCCCAGCGTGCCGCGGCCTGCGTGCTGCGGCACGTGCAGGCTGGGCGCACGCCGGTGGCGCTGGTCGTCACCGACCGGGCCCTGACGCGTCGTGTGCGGGCCATGCTGGCCAGTCAGGGCGTGCAGATCCGCGACGAAACCGGCTGGAAGCTTTCCACCAGCCGCGCGGGTGCGCAGCTGATGGGCGCCTTGCGCGCCTGTGCCTGGAATGCCAGCAGCGATGCGGTGCTGGACTGGCTCAAGAACACGCCCGCCTTTGATGCATTGGCCGTGCGCCAGCTGGAGGCGGCCCTGCGGCGCCAGCCGCAGCGCGCCTGGCGCAACGTCCCCGGCACCATCGACACGCGCGAGCAGGTGGCGCTGGCGACCCTGCTGGCTGAGGTGGAGGCACTGCGCGAGACGCTGCAGCGCGGGCGCACCCTGGCGTCCTGGCTGATGGCCTTGCGTGAGCTGCTGCAGCGCACCGGCCAGTGGACCCTGCTGCAGGACGACGTTGCGGGCGGCACGGTGTTGTCGGTACTGCGTCTGGCGGAGGATGGTGTCACGCTGCCACCCGATGCCTTGTGGGCGCTGCGGCGCATCTCTTTGCCCGAGTTCACGCACTGGGTCGACCAGGTGCTGGAGTCCCAGAGTTTCAAGCCCGACTACCCGGCGCAGGAGCAGGCGGTCATCCTGCCGCTGGCACAGATGCTGGGCCGGCCCTTTGGGGCGGCTGTGTTGGCCGGGTGCGATGAGGTTCGGCTCAGCGCTTCGCCCGAGCCGGCGGGTTTGTGGACCGTGGCGCAGCGCCAGGCCCTGGGCTTGCCAGCGCGCGAAGCGCTGGATGCGGCCCTGCGCGCGGCCTGGCGCCATGCACTTTCCATGCCGCGGGTTGATCTGCTCTGGCGTGGCAGCGACGAGGGTGGCGAGCCCCTGCTGCCCAGTACACTGGTCCAGCAGATTCGACTTGAGGCCGGCGACCGGCAGGCCGAGGATCCGCGCGAGATGCGTGAATTGCCTTGCGCCAGGGTGCCGCGCCCGATGCCGGCTGCGCCACAGCTGGGCGTGACCCGGCTGTCAGCCAGCGCCTACCAGGATCTGCGTCACTGTCCCTATCGGTTCTTTGCGCTTCGGCAGCTGGGTCTGAAGGAGGCTGAGGAGATCGAGGGCGAGGTCGACAAACGCGACGTCGGCCTGTGGCTGCATGCCGTGCTCAAGGCTTTTCATGACGGTCTCAAGGAGCGGGGGACAGCGGATCCCGCGGCGCGACGTGATCTGCTGGATGCCGCGGCCCGCGAGGTCACCGCCAGCCAGCGCCTGGCCGAGGACGAGTTCCTCCCCTTTCAGGCTGCTTGGCCTCGTGTGCGTGACGGCTATCTGGACTGGCTGGGCCAGCATGAAGCCGCGGGTCTGCGTTACGCCGAGGGCGAGCACGATGCATTGCAGCCGCTGGGCACGCTCAAGCTGTTCGGACGGCTCGACCGCATCGATCAAGGCCGGGCGGGTGAGGTCATGGTGATCGACTACAAGACCGAGTCGCCCGGCCTCACGCGCCAGCGAGTCAAGGAGCCGTTCGAGGACACCCAGCTGGCGTTCTACGCGGCGCTGCTGCCGCAGGACACCTTGCGCGCGGCCTACGTCAATGTGGGCGAGCGTGATGGGACCGCGACCATCGAGCAGAAGGATGTGGTGGAGGTGCGCGACGCGCTGATCCACGGCATCGTGGAGGATCTGCAGCGGATTGGGGCGGGGGCGGGCATGCCTGCCCTGGGCGAGGGGACTGTTTGCGAGTTTTGTGTCGCGCGGGGATTGTGTCGGCGGGATTTTTGGAGTGAGTCTTGAGATTTTTCTTCTCACGTAGGGCGTTGCATTCCCCCCCCTATCCCCCCCGCCCCTTCCCACCCCCGCTGGGGCGGGAAGGGGAGCCCGATTTGGCTTCTGGATTCTGGATGCGCTTCTATGGCGCCAACGTCGCCACTGTATTTGGGGCTCCCGCATTCCAGGCTGACGGTCGTAGAGAACGCAGCGGGATGTGCCTGCCCCCGGCTGGCAGCTGCGCGCCAGCAATCGAGCCATTGACTACGACCGGAACCGAGAAATCTCGGCAAGCAATTCCAGATCGCAAACTCACCCTCGTAGAAGCTTGCCCGGCGCGACGAGATCAAATGAGGCTCCCCCTTCCCGCCCCGGCGGGGGCGGGAAGGGGGCGGGGGGGGATAGGGGGGGGTAAAAAACCGTGCCGGAGGCAGAACAGATGAACCCCGCCTACGAACGCAACGGCGATCCAGTCGCCAGAGAAGACTTCTACAAGATCGCCTGCGACCCGAGCCGCCACGTGGCGGTGGAAGCCTGTGCCGGCGCCGGCAAGACCTGGATGCTGGTCTCGCGCATCCTGCGCGCGCTGCTCGACGGCGCCGCGCCGCACGAGATCCTGGCCATCACCTTCACCAAGAAGGCCGCGGGCGAGATGCGCCAGCGCCTCATGGAGTGGCTGGAGCAGTTTGCCCACGGCAGCGACGAGCAACTGCAGCAGGAGTTGCTCGTCCGCGGTGTGGAGGCGGCGCGCGCGCGGGAACTGGTGGCGCCCCTGAGGCAGCTTTATGGTCAGTTGCTGGCCCGGGGCCGGCCGGTGCAGATCCGTACCTTTCACGGCTGGTTTGCGGCACTGTTGCGCAATGCGCCGCGCTCGGTGCTGGAGGCGCTGGGCATGCCCGCGGCCTACGAACTGCTGGAGGATGACGCCACCGCCATTGCTCAGGTGTGGCGGCCCTTCCATGCTCGCCTGCTGCGCGAAGCTGAAGGGCGGCAGGATTACGAGGCCGTGGTGACCGACCATGGCCGCTTCCAGACCGAGAGCGCATTGACTGCGGCCTTGCAGCGTCGCGTGGAGTTCCAGCTGGCCGATGCCGCTGGCGCCGTGGCGTCATCGGTGCCGGCCTTTGGTGAGCTGTGCCCTGAATTCAATGGCCTGCAGGCGCCAGCGCTTGCGCTGCGCGAGCTGGCGGCGCGTGAGCGCTGGTTGGCCCGGGCCCGGGCTTTGGGCGAGGAAAAGAACAAGACGCCACAGAAAGCGGCTGCCGCCGTCATCGACGCCTATGCCCTGCTCGATGCCGCCACCACCGCGCCCGAGTTCGAGGAGGCGCTGCGGGTTCTGCGGGGAGGGTTCTTCGTCAAGGACGAAGACCGCCTGACGCAGCATCTGCTCAAGGTGGCCGCGGCGCAGGAAGCCGAGCCGGAACTGCAGCGCCTGTGTGTCGCCCAGCAGCAGCACGAGGCCTGGCTCTACCAGCAGCGCATGACACGGCTCATGCGTCTGCTGGTCGATGAATACGGTGCGCTCAAGCGCGAGCGCGGCTGGGTCGACATGAGCGACGTGGAGCGTGCTGCGCTGCACCTGCTGTCCGACCCCGTGCTGGGTGGCTGGGTGCAGGAGCGGCTGGATGCGCGTACGCGGCACCTGCTGATCGACGAATTCCAGGACACCAATCCGCTGCAGTGGCAGGCCCTGCATGCCTGGCTCAGCGGCTATGCAGGCAGTGGCGGCGGCGCGCAGGCGCCCAGTCTCTTCATTGTTGGCGACCCCAAGCAGAGCATCTACCGTTTCCGTCGTGCCGAGCCGCAGGTCTTCAAGGCGGCCATGGCCTTCGTGCACGAGCTGGGTGGCGAACTGCTGAGTTGCGACCACACGCGGCGCAATGCGCCAGCCGTCCTGGCCCTGGTCAACCAGGCCATGGGGCAGGCCCAGGCGCAGGGCGAGTACGAGGGATTTCGGCCCCACACCACCGCGTCGGAGCAGGCGGGCAGCGTGCAGGCCCTGCCGCAGATCCTGCGGCCCGAGAAGGATGCCAGGGGTGAGGCGGCGCCTGTCAGCTGGCGCGACAGCCTGACCCAGCTGCGCGTCACGCCCGAGGAAACGCTGCGCACGCTGGAATGTCGCCAGGCCGCGCGCTGGCTGGCGCGTCAGATCGACGCTGGCTTGCACCCGAAGCACATCATGGTGCTGGCGCGCAAGCGCGATCGGCTGACCGCCATGCAGGAGGCACTGCGCGAGTTGGGCATCGCTGCGCAGCAGCCGGAGAAGCGCGACTTGGGAGAGGCACCCGAGGTGCAGGACCTGGTGGCCCTGCTCGATGCCCTGGTCTCGCCAGCGCACGACCTCTCGCTGGCGCGCGCCTTGAAGTCGCCCCTGTTCGGCGTGGGCGATGAGGGCCTGATCCAGTTGGCCTCGCTCCAGCGCGAACTGAAGCAACCCTGGTTTGACCTCTTGCAGTCGGGCGCGGGTTTGACCCCGGCACTCCAGGCCATCGGCCCGCAGCTGCTGCGCTGGAAGCGCTGGCTGGACACGCTGCCGCCGCACGATGCGCTGGACGCCATCTACGACGACGGGGATGTGCTGGCCCGCTTTGTGGCCCAGGCACCCGCCACCTTGCGCGAGGGCACGCGCGTCAACCTGCAGGCCCTGCTGGCCGCCGCCCTGCAGGTGGACGGGGCGCGTTACGCCACGCCCTATGCCTTCGTGCGGGCCCTCAAGGCCGGCGGCGTGCCCGCACCCACGCTGGCGGATGCGGATGCGGTACGCCTGCTGACCGTGCACGGGGCCAAGGGGCTGGAGGCACCGCTGGTGCTTCTTCTGGATACGGACGCACCCGCCCAGCGCGCCCAGACCATGAGCGTGCTGCTGGATTGGCCCGGGGAGGCCGAGGCACCCCGCAGCTTCGTCTTTCTTGCCAGCGAAAGCCGCCTACCGCCCAGCGTACGCGAGGCCATGGCGGTGGAACTGCAGGCGCGCCAGCGCGAGGAGCTCAATGGACTCTACGTGGCACTGACGCGGGCGCAGCAGCGCCTGGTGCTCTCCTCGGTGCAGCCGCACCTTGGCCATGGCGCGAGCTGGTGGCAACGCCTGCAGGCGAGCTGCGAGTCAATGGTTTCCCCGGAAATCCCCGCAGGGGCGCCTGGCCGGGGGGCGGGGGAGACGGGCGTGGTCTGCCTGCCCGTGCTGCCGGCCCTGGCGCTTGGGGCATCGACGAATCCGCAGACGCCTGTCCAGCAACCCGCTTCGCCCGAAGCAAGGGTGGGGCAGTCCATGCACCGTCTGCTGGAGTGGGCAGCCCTGGGTGCCTCCGGCTGGACGCTCGCGCAGGTGCAGCGCGCCGGGGCCGAGTTCGGACTGGACGAGATGCAGGCGCGTCAGGCCGCAGACATGGCGCTGCGCATCCTGCGTGGCGAAGGGGCCTGGGCCTGGCGGTTCGGCGAGGTGGCGTGGCAAGGCAACGAGGTGCCGGTCACGCTGCAGGGCAGCGTGCGCCGCATCGACCGCTTGGTGCAGCGCAAGGACGGCAGCTGGTGGGTGCTGGATTACAAGTCGGCGGCGCAGCCGCAGGCCAGCGACGAGCTGCAGTCTCAGCTGCGCGCTTACCGCTCCGCAGTGCAGGCGGCCTGCCCGGGTGAGACGGTGCGCGCCGCCTTTCTGAGCGCACAGGGAACCCTTGAAGAGATCAAATGAGTCAGAAACAGACAAAACATGTGGTGGTGATCGGCGGTGGTCCGGCCGGCTTGATGGCGGCCGAGGTGCTGGTGAACGCCGGTGTAGCGGTGGACCTGTACGACGCGATGCCATCCGTCGGTCGCAAGTTCCTGCTGGCGGGCAAGGGCGGCATGAACCTCACCCATTCCGAGGCGGCCGACCGTTTTGCCGAGCGGTATGGCACCCGTCGGACGCAGATCGAGGCACTGCTGCGTGACTTCGGTGCGAACGAATTGCGCGCCTGGACGCAGGGGCTGGGCATCGATACCTTCGTCGGCAGTTCAGGTCGCGTGTTTCCGAAGGACATGAAGGCTGCGCCACTGCTGCGCGCCTGGCTGCAGCGCCTGCGCCATCCGTCCCACGGTGGGCCGGGGGTGAGCTTCCATATGCGACATCGCTGGCTGGGCTGGTCCGGGGATGGCCGCGAGCTGCGTTTCGAATCTCCGGATGGTGAGGTGCGCGTCCAGGCCGATGCCGTGGTGCTGGCCCTGGGCGGCGGCAGCTGGGCCCGCTTGGGCTCCAATGGCGCCTGGGTGCCGCTGCTGGTCGCGCGCGGCGTGGCGGTGGCGCCCTTGCTGCCAGCGAATTGCGGTTTTGATGTGGCGGTACAGCGCAAGCTGCCGTCCGAGGGGCAGGCCCTCCCGGTGCAGGCTGTGCCGGCGGCCACGGGTTGGAGCGAGTTCTTTGCCAGCCGTTTTGCCGGCCAGCCCTTCAAGACCGTGGCCATCCGCTGCACGGACGGCCCGGGCCGCCGCTTCGAACGCAAGGGCGAGTTCGTCGCCACCGCCACCGGGGTGGAGGGCAGTCTGGTCTATGCAGCGTCGAGCCTCTTGCGTGAGGAGATCATCCGCACCGGGCACGCCACGCTGCATCTGGACCTGCTGCCCGACATGTCGGCCGAGCGCGTGCTGGCCGAGGTGTCGCATCCGCGCGGCTCACGGTCGCTGTCCAGCCATCTGAAGAGCCGGCTCGGTATTGACGGCATCAAGGCGGCTGTCCTGCACGAGCTGCTGAGCAAGGACGACATGCACGACGCAGGCAAGCTGGCGGCAGCCATCAAGGCCTTGCCGCTGCAATTGGTCGCGGCACGGCCGATCGACGAGGCCATCAGCAGCGCGGGTGGCGTGTTGTTCGAGGCGCTGAACGACGACCTGATGAGCGAGGCCCTGCCGGGTCTGTTCTGTGCGGGCGAGATGCTGGACTGGGAAGCGCCCACGGGGGGCTACTTGCTCACGGCCTGCCTGGCCAGCGGTAGAAAAGCCGGCATGGGGGTTTTGCGCTACCTGCGCGGCTGAAGGCTATTGCGTCTGGCGTGCAGGTGGCGTATCGGCTGGGGCAGGGGCAGGCGGGTCACCCCCGCCGTGGTCCCTGTTGGCGCTTGCCTGCGACCGGGGCTATGGTTTGGTTGGAATTCATCAATCATCGCCTGCGTGCTGGGCAGCGATGCAATGAGCACAGCCACCCGGGAGGTGACATCCGCCCTGCTGGTGCAGGGTGTGCCGCCAACCTTCTTCAAGCGCAGGCGGGCCGCGGTGTCGGGATCGAAAGCGAAGACCTCGAAGCCGGCCTTCAGCAGATTGGCAGACATGGCCGAGCCGCTGATGCCCAGGCGTTTGGTGTAAATTCTCCGCAGTCTTGGAAAAGACATCTACCGAGGGCTCAAGTCGTGACCAAACCAGACCCGATCTCCTCCCTGTCCCGCAGCCCGGTGACCGCCGAACTGCGCCGCGAGCTGGCGGCCGATCCCTTGCAGGCCGATGTGCAGGCCGCCGAGTGCAGCACGGCCTGATCCCGTCAATCCAAGGAGACCACGTTGAAACACAGCATGTTCATGATGCCCCTGCACGCGCTGGGGCGAGATATCGGGCAGACCCTGGCCGAGGACCGCGAGGCGGTCCTGCTGGCCGACCGCCTGGGCTACAGCGAAGCCTATGTGGGCGAGCACGTCACCGACGCGGCCGAGACCGTCACCTCCAGCATGATCTTCCTGGCCAGCCTGGTGGCCGAGACCAAGAACATCATGCTGGGCACCGGGACCATCAACGTGCCCAACTCGCACCCGGCCGCCATTGCCGCGCAGGCGGCCATGCTGGACCACATGCTCAAGGGCCGTTTCATCATGGGCATCAGCCCCGGCGGCCTGATGTCGGACGCCGAGGTCTTTGGCAACTTCGGCAAGGACCGCAATGCCATGTTCGTCGAGGGCATCAACATGGTGCTCAAGATCTGGGCCTCCGATCCGCCCTATGACCTCGAAGGCGAGTTCTGGAAGGTGTCGGTGGGCAAGACCATGATTCCCGAGATCGGGCAGGGCTTCATCATGAAGCCCTACCAGCGCCCCCACCCCCTCATCGTCGGCACGGCGGTGGCCCCCTTCTCCAAGGGGGTGACGGAAATGGCCAAGCGCGGCTGGCAGCCGATCTCGGCCAACTTCCTCATGCCGGACTGGGTCAAGACCCATTGGCCGAAGTATGTGGAGGGCCGCGAAAGCGTGGGTGCGAAGGCCGATCCGAGCGAGTGGCGAGTGGCCAAGAGCATCTTCGTGGCCGATGACGAGGCCACGGCACGCCGCTACGCGCTGGAGCAGGGTGGGCCCTACCACTTCTACTTCAAGCAGCTGGTGCGCAAGCTGGTGGGCGGTGGCGGGCGCGGCAACCTGTTCAAGACCGATCCTGCGATGGACGATGCACTGATCACGCCGGAGTACGTGACGCAGCGGCTCGTGCTGGCCGGCACCGTCAATTCGGTGGTGGACCAGATCCTGGCCTTTCGCGAGAAGGTGGGCGACTTCGGCAACCTGCTCTACGCCTGCCACGACTGGATGGACCCGGCCCTGGGCAAGCGCTCCATGGAGCTCTTTGCTACCGAGGTGATGCCGCGTGTCAATGCCGCGCTGCGGCGCTGACCCCGTCCGATTTCTGAACCGATCCAAGGACGAGCCTGGGCGCCGACCCCCGCCGAACTGGCTGCGCAGTGCGATGTGGTGCGCCGCCTGCTGACCCATGAGCAGGCGCTCGACAAGCTGTATCTCTCAGCCCATGGTTCGGGCGTCACCATGATTGCGCAAGCTGCCGCTGACCGAAGCCACGCTCAAGAGCTTCGACCAGGCGAAACAAGGCGCACGGGATGCGGCCGACTGCTCCAGGCTGCCGGTCTGGTGGCTGATCAAGACGGCGCAGGCCCAGATCCTCGGCGCGGCTGGCGCCAGCAGTGGCACGGGGGGGACGAGGACGAGAAGATCTGTATCGCAGGGATCGAGGCGCCTGGCCTGGTCGCTGGATGATCCTTGACTGAGACACCGGGCGCATGGCCCGGTGCTGTGGTGCCAAGTCTGCATGGCGCTTTGGCGCTGCAGACCCCATCGCAGATGTAGGGGGTGACGGACCTCGACCCCGGCACTGGCTCGACAGTTAGGGCTGCTTGGTTCCCCACCTGACCCGGTTGGCCGCTTCACCATGCGGGAAGGCCCGTCGCTGTCTATTGTATGCGCTGGGGCACGAACTTAAAGGCCACCGGTCAAGAAAAATCGGCACGGTCCACCCCGTAGAATCAGGCGCATGTCCTACCTCGTGCTCGCCCGTAAATACCGGCCGAAGAGCTTCACCGAAATGGTGGGGCAGGAGCACGTGGTGCGGGCCTTGGGCAACGCGCTGCAGACGCAGCGGCTGCACCATGCCTACCTTTTCACCGGCACGCGGGGTGTGGGCAAGACCACGGTCTCGCGCATCCTGGCCAAGTCGCTCAACTGCGTGGGCCCGGACGGGCAGGGCGGCATCACTGACCAGCCTTGCGGCGTCTGCCAGGCCTGTACCGATATCGACTCGGGTCGCTTCGTGGATTACACCGAGCTTGACGCCGCGTCCAACCGTGGTGTGGACGAGGTTCAGGCCCTGCTGGAGCAGGCGGTCTACAAACCGGTGCAGGGTCGCTTCAAGGTCTTCATGATCGACGAAGTCCACATGCTCTCGAACACGGCCTTCAACGCCATGCTCAAGACGCTGGAGGAGCCGCCCGAGTACCTCAAGTTCGTGCTGGCCACCACCGATCCGCAGAAGGTGCCGGTCACGGTGCTGTCGCGCTGCCTGCAGTTCAACCTGCGGCCCATGGCGCCCGAAACCATACTGGACCACCTCATCACGGTGCTGGCGGCCGAGAACGTGCCGGCCGAGCCGCCGGCGCTGCGCCTGATCGCCCGCGCGGCGCGCGGCTCCATGCGCGATGCGCTCTCGCTGACCGACCAGGCCATCGCCTTCGGTTCGGGCCAGCTGGAGCTGGACACCGTGCGCCAGATGCTGGGCAGCGTGGACCGCTCCCATGTGTTCAAGCTCATCGATGCGCTGGCCCAGGGCGACGGCAGGACGGTGGTGGAAACCTCCGAGACCTTGCGCGTCAACGGCCAGAGTGCGGCCTCCACACTGGAGGAGATGAGCGTGGTGCTGCAGCGCATGGCCGTGCTGCAGGCGGTGCCTGACAGCGCCGACGACTCCGATCCCGATGCGGCCGAGACCGCGCGCCTGGCCGCGCTGCTGCCGGCCGACGAGACGCAGCTGCTGTACAGCCTGTGCCTGCATGGTCGCGGCGAGCTGGGGCTGGCGCCCGATGAGTACGCGGCGCTCACCATGGTGCTCTTGCGCCTGCTCGCCTTCAAGCCCGGCGCTGCCGGGTCGGCTGAAAAAAAAACACTGAAATCGCCTGAGGCGGCGGTTCATGCGCCAGTGCAGCCGGCGCGGCCTGCATCGCCCCCCGCGCCGAGTGCAGTTCCCGGGCACGTGGTGGCCACCCGTCCAATCGTTGCACCGGCCGGCGCGCCCGTTCCCGCTGAACGCCGCGGGGTCCCCGGCGCACCCCCGCCTGGCCAGGTGCTGTCCGTGGTCGATGCCGCTCATCCCACGCCCCACGCCACGCCGGTGACGACGGCGCCGGCCGCGACCCGGGTGATGGCGATGCCGGTGCGTGTGGCGCCTGAGTCGCGCGCCGATGCGCCCGCCCCCGGCGCCAGCCAGGGCTCAGCGCTGGTGCCGACCGAGGAGGGCGCCTACTGGCACTTCACGGTGCAGCAGCTGGTGGCCAGCGAGGCGGTGACGGCCCTCGTGCGTGAGCTCGCCCTGCAGTCCCAACTGGTGGCGCGCGACAGTGACCAGTGGCTGCTGCGGGTGGAGCGTGAATCGCTGAATTCCCTTTCCAGCCGCGAACGCCTGCAGGCGGCGCTGCAGGCGGCAGGACACGGTGTGACGCTGGCCGTGGAGATCGGCCGCGTCAGCGACAGTCCGGCTCGGCGCAATGCCGCGGCGGCGGCCGAGAAGCAGCAGGCCGCAGAGAAACTGATTTACGAAGACCCCTTCGTGCAGACCATGATGCGTGACTTCGGCGCGAAAATCGTGCCGGGCAGCATCAAGCCCATCGACCACAACGTTTAAGGAACGATATGTTCAACAAAGGACAACTCGCCGGCCTCATGAAGCAGGCCCAGGCCATGCAGGACAACCTGAAGAAGGCGCAGGATGAGCTGGCCTTCATCGAGGTCACCGGCGAATCGGGTGCCGGCCTGGTCAAGGTCGTCATGACCTGCAAACATGACGTCAAGCGCATCACCATCGATCCCAGCCTGCTGGCCGACGACAAGGACATGCTGGAGGACCTGGTGGCCGCTGCCTTCAACGCCGCAGTGCGCAAGGCCGAGGAAACCAGCCAGGAGAAGATGGGCAAGCTGACGGCGGGTATGCCCGGCTTGCCTGGCGGGATGAAATTCCCGTTCTGATTCGTGTCCGACGCCCATTCCCTCGACGCGCTGATCCAGGCCCTGCGCCGCTTGCCGGGCGTGGGTGTGAAGTCGGCATCGCGCATGGCGTTCCATCTGCTGCAGCACGACCGCGAGGGAGCGCAGCTGCTGGCCCGGGCGCTGCAAGAGGCAGCGGTTGGCGTGCGCCATTGCACCCGTTGCCACACCTTCAGCCAGGCTGAAATCTGTGCCACCTGCCAGGACCCGGCACGTGACGCCAGCAAGCTCTGTGTGGTTGAAACCCCAGCCGACCAGATGGCGCTGGAGCGTACGGGGGCCTACAAGGGCCTGTACTACGTGCTGATGGGCAAGCTCAGCCCGCTCGATGGCATCGGCCCGCGGGATATCGGCCTGAAATCATTGTTCGAGCGCGCCAGCGACGGCACGGTGCGCGAGGTCATCCTGGCCACCAACTTCACCGCCGAAGGCGAGGCCACGGCGCACGTGATTGCCGAGGCGCTCAAGGCAAGGGGCGTGGCTTTCACCCGGCTCGCGCGTGGCGTGCCGATCGGCAGCGAACTGGAATACGTGGATCTCGGTACCATCGCCCATGCTCTGGTCGACCGGCGATAATCCGCGGCAGATTTCGAAAGCCCTCCCCACACACACTTCTTTCACGAAAAAATCATGACCTTTGCCCGCTTCACCCTGGCCTACTGGTGTGTCCTGATTGCTGCGCTCCTGCCCATCATCTGTGCCGGCATCGCCAAGTCCGGCATGATGGGCAAGCCGCGGCGCGAGGGTGGCTACGACAACGACAACCCGCGGGTCTGGCTGGCCATGCAGGCTGACTGGCGCGCCCGCGCCAACGCCGCGCAGCAGAACAGCTTCGAGGCGCTGCCTTTCTTCATCGGTGCCGTCATCATTGCGCATCAGCTGGGCGCCCATCAGGCCCGGCTGGATGTGCTGGCCTTCCTGTTTGTTTTCTTGCGCCTGTTCTACATCATGGCGTATGTCGCAGGCATGGGGACGGTGCGTTCTGTGGTCTGGACCGCAGGGCTGGCGGTCAACATCGCCATACTCTTCGTGGGCTACCGCTGAGGCGCTGGTCGACATCCAGCCGTATCTTTAGGTGTAAACCCGCTCGGGATGTTTCCCGATGCGGGTTTTTTTGCGCCTTGATAGGCTGGATGTATCGAGATACCAGTTCGGGTTCCACGAGCCGACAAAGTGACCACACCCCTCATCAGCCGCCGTCAGTTCATGGCCGCAGCCGCGCTGGCCGCGCCGGCCCTGCGGGCCCAGGGTCCTCTGGAAAAGACCAGGGTGAGCATCGCCGTTGACGGCAAGGCCTCGCTTTACTACCTGCCGCTGACCCTTGCCGAGCAGCTGGGTTACTTCAAGGCCGAGGGCCTGGACGTCGAGATCACGGACTTCTCGGGTGGTGCACGCGCCCTGCAGGCCGTGATGGGCGGCTCGGCCGACGTGGTCAGTGGCGCCTACGAGCACACCATCAACCTGCAGAACAAGGGCCAGATGTTCCAGGCCTTCGTGCTGCAGGGGCGCGCGCCCCAGATTGCGCTGGGCGTGTCGACCCGGACCCTGCCCAACTACAAGTCGGTGGCGGATCTGCGTGGCAAGAAGATTGGCGTGAGCGCGCCCGGATCGTCCACCAACATGATGGTCAACCTGGTGCTCGCGCACGCCGGCCTCAAGGCGGACGACGTGAGCTTCGTCGCCGTGGGCACGTCGGCCGGCGCACTGACCGCACTGCGCTCGGGACAGATCGATGCCATGAGCAATATCGACCCGGTCATGACCATGCTGGAACAGAAGGGGGATGTGCGCATCGTCGTCGACACGCGCACGCTCAAGGGCACGCGGACGGTCTTTGGTGGCCCCATGCCGGCCGGCTGCCTGTATGCGCCGATGGCTTTCCTGCAGAAGCACCCGAACACCGCCCAGGCCCTGGCCCATGCCATGGTGCATGCGCTCAAGTGGCTGCGGACCGCGGGCCCCAGCGACATACTCAAGACGGTGCCGGAGACCTATCTGCTGGGCGACCGCGGGCTTTACCTGGCCGCCTTCGACAAGGTGCGCGAGGCCATTGCCCTTGACGGCGTTTTCCCCGAAGAAGGCGGCGGGACGGCGCTGCGTGCGCTGGCCAGCTTCGACGCCACGCTCAAGGCCGACAAGATCGACCTGTCCAAGACCTGGACCAACCAGTTCGCAGCGCAGGCCAAGGCCCGCTTCAAGGCCTGAGAGCGTCGTTGGCCCACCTGGCCGGTGGGCCACGGGACCGCTTCAGCGCCGGGCCGCCTGGGGCGGCTTGCCGTCTGCGGCAACCTTGACCGGCACCTGCACCGCCGACCGAACCGGCACCCAGCGGTGGATCACGATCTCTTGCCCTGGCTTGAAGCTGGCCGCGGTGCCCACCTTGTTCCACTCGGCCACCCTGGCCGGGGCCAGACCATAGCGGCGCGCGACGGTGGCCACCGAGTCCTTTTTCCCGGCCTTCAGCACGATGCGGCGCAGCACGGTTTCCGGCACCAGCGCGAGCTGGCCGTTGTCAGCGATGCGTACGGTCACGTCGCGCTCCTGGCCGGCCGGGCGAGGCACCAGCAGGGTGGAGCCGGCGCGGATGATCATGTGGGCGGGGATGTTGTTGGCAAAGCGCAGGTCGGCCTCGCTGATCTTCAGTCGCTTGGCGGCGTCGGCGGTCTTCATCGTCGTCGGCGCGATCCAGACCGTCCAGCTGGCGAGTCGTGTTCCAGCGTAGGCGTCCAGGTTGCGCTGGAAGACGGCGGCGTTGTCCCAGGGCAGGAGAATCTGCGGCGTACCGGCGGCCAGGATGACGGGGCGGTGCAGCGAGGGGTTGAGCGCCTTGAAGTCTTCCAACGGCACCTCGGCCAGTTTGGCCGCCAGCGCCACGTCCATGTCACGCGTGATGGTGACGCTGTCGAAGTAGGGGTGGTTGTCGATCTGCGGCAGCCGCACGCCAAAGGCACCCGGCCGGGCCACGATGTTCTCCATGGCCTGAAGCTTGGGGATGTAGTAGCGCGTCTCCATGGGCATGTTCAGGTCCAGGTAACCCGACTCCTTGCCCAGGCGCTTGTTCTTGGCGATGGCACGACCCACGCTGCCTTCGCCCCAGTTGTAGGAGGCCAGCGCCAGATGCCAGTCACCGAACATGCCGTGCAGCTTCTCCAGGTAGTCCAGCGCGGCGCGCGTGGAAGCCAGCACGTCGCGGCGGTCATCGCGGAAGGCGTTCTGCTTGAGCTGGTAGACCTTGCCGGTGCTGGGGATGAACTGCCACATGCCCGCCGCGCGCGCGTGCGAGTAAGCCTGCGGGTTGTAAGCGCTCTCGATGAAAGGCAGCAGGGCCAACTCGGTCGGCAGGCCGCGCAGCTCCAGTTCTTCGACGATATGGAACAGGTACTTCCGCGAGCGCTCGGCCATGTTTTCCAGATCCTGGGGGCGGGCTGCGTACCACTGCTCGCGGCCGGGCACCAGCGGGCTCTGCAGGTCGGGCATGGCAAAGCCGCGGCGGATGCGCTCCCAGAGGTCGGCCGGAGGCGTCATCGCTGCCACGGTGCGCGGCGCGGGTTCATGCAGGGCGATGGGCGTCAGTTCACCGGCCGGGTATTCGGGCGCACGGCTGGCGATGGGCGAGGCGGGCAGCCTGGGTGGCGTAGCGGCAACGCTGGGAGCTTCTGGCGGTGACGGGGCGGCAGCGTTGTCGTTCAGACCGGTGCTGGCGCAGCCGCTCAAGACAAGGAGCAGGGCGCCCAGGAAGACGTAGCTGAAAGATTTCATTTGAACTGGTTTTTCCACTCGCGCAGGGTCGCGAAGACGCTGACCTCATCGGCGGCGGCTGCACGGGCCTGCATGGCGCGGACCACGGCGGGCTGGCGCGAGCGCAGGAAGGGGTTGATGTCGCGCTCGATGGCGATGGTCGAGGGCAGCGTGGGCTGTTGGCGCGCCCGCAAGGCCTCGCAGTGCCGGCTGTAGGCCTGCAGTGCCGCGTTGTCTGGTTCGACGGCGCGCGCAAAGCGCAGGTTGCCCAAGGTGTACTCATGGGCGCAGCAGACGCGCGTGGCGCCAGGCAGGGCGGCCAGGCGATCCAGCGATGCCAGCATCTGTGCCGGCGTACCTTCGAAGAGCCGGCCGCAGCCGCCGGAGAACAGGGTGTCGCCGCAGAACAGCAGGGGCTGGTCGCCGGAATGTGCGGCAGCTTCGCGGGGGCCACAGTACCAGGCGATGTGGCCGGCGGTATGGCCAGGCACGTCGATCACCGTGAAGTGCAGACCCAGCAGATCCAGGGTGTCGCCGTCGCTCATGCGCTGCAGCGGTTCGGGCATGGTCTCGCCGGCCGGGCCGTAGACGGCTGCGCCGGTGGCCGCGCGCAGGGCTTCCACGCCGCCGACATGGTCGGCATGGTGATGGGTGACTAGAATCGCCCTGAGTTGCAGGCCTTGGGCCTGCAGCGCCTGCAACACCGGTTCTTCATCACCGGGGTCGACGACGAGAGCCTGGTGGCCGTCATGCAGCATCCAGATGTAGTTGTCGTCGAAGGCAGGCAGTGGAAGCAGTGTCATGAATGATGGAATTATAGGTTTGCAGGACTGGTTTGAGTCCCCGCCCGGACGCTATCTTTTGGCTTGGGAACAGCAGCAGTTTGATCTGCGGGTGGCCGACATCTTCGGCTACCACGCACTGCAGCTGGGTTTGCCCGTGCTGGACGCGCTGGCCACCAACCGGATGTCGCACCGGTGGCTGGCCACGCGTCATGCCGGAGCACCCGGCGTGGCGAATCCACGCATGGCGCTGCTGACCGACTACGCTGCCCTGCCGTTTCCCGAGGCCAGCCTGGATCTGGTGGCCTTGCCGCACACCCTGGACAGTCACCCTGACCCGCACGCAACGTTGCGCGAGGTGGCGCGCGTGCTGGTGCCGGGCGGGCGTGTGGTGCTCAGCGGCTTCAATCCGGCCAGCCTGTGGGGCCTGCGCCAGCGCAGCGAGCAGCTGTGCCGGCGCGTCGGCCTGGGCACGCCCTTGTTGCCGCAGCCCCTGGAGTTCATCGGACACTGGCGCCTGCATGACTGGCTGCGCCTGCTCGACTTCGAGGTGGAGATCGGACTCCACGGCTGCTACCGCCCGCTGGTGCGCAGCGAGAAATGGCTCGGACGCTATGGCTGGATGGACCGCGCGGGCGGTCGTTGGTGGCCCTTTTTCGGCGCCGTCTATTTCCTGGTGGCGGTCAAGCGCGTGTACGGCGTGCGGCTGCTGGAGCCGGCCTGGAGAATGGCTGGCAGCCCGTCCGCTGCTGCCGCGCCCCTGGTGCGCCGCAGCAGCGACAATCGGCTCCACATGAACGAGGAACAAGAAGCGTGAACACGGTCGAGATCTATACCGATGGTGCCTGCAAGGGCAACCCCGGCCCTGGCGGCTGGGGTGTGCTGCTGAAATCCGGCGGCGTGGAGAAAGAGCTGTTTGGCGGTGAGCGCGAGACCACCAACAACCGCATGGAGATGATGGCCGTGATCATGGCGCTGGAGTCGCTCAAGCGTCCCTGCCATGTGGTCCTGCACGCAGACAGCCAGTACGTGCTCAAGGGCATCACGGAGTGGCTGAGCGGCTGGAAGGCCCGGGGCTGGAAGACGGCGGCCAAACAGCCGGTGAAGAACGTGGACCTGTGGCAGCGGCTCGACGTACTGGTGGCGGGCTCCGCCCACAAGATCGACTGGCGCTGGGTCAAGGGCCATGACGGGGACCCGGGCAACGAACGGGCCGATGCGCTGGCCAATCGGGGCGTCGAGCAGGCGCTGGGGCGTTTGTAAAGCTCTTGCAAAGAGGGGCGTGACCTGTCCGGTCCGAGGGGCGCTGAGGGCAATTGCGTATGCAGCGCCGGCCGGGGACTGTTACAGTGCCTGACTGTCCCGCGCCATCCCGGGCGGGGGTATAGATCGAGTTTCCGTTTCATCCATGGCATCCAAATTTCTTTATCCGGTGGTCGCCGCTGTCGGCATCGTGGCGGCGTCCGGCGCTGCGTGGTGGTACCAGAACAAAGCTCCGGCGACGGCTGCGAATCCTGCGGTTGCCGCTGCGGCAGCCACCGGCGCGCCCGCCGCAGGGGGAGCTGCACGCCCGGTCACCGTGGAGGTGGCCAAGGTCCAGACCACGAAGCTCACCGACGACGCGCAGGCCGTGGGCAGCCTGCGCTCGCGCCAGGGGGTGGTGCTGCGCCCCGAGGTCAGCGGGCGCATCACGCAACTCAACTTCCGTGATGGCGCACGTGTGCGCAAGGGGCAACTGCTGGTGCAATTCGACGACCAGCTGCAAATGGCGCAGATCAAGCAGACCCAGGCCGAGTTATCCATCGCCCAGGCCAACCACAAGCGCAACCAGGAGCTGCTGGCCCAGAACTTCGTCAGCCAGCGCTCCATTGACGAGAGCGCGGCCAACCTCGAGGTGGCTCAGGCCAAGCTGGCACTCGCCCAGGCCACTGCCGCGCGTCTGAAGATCGTGGCGCCGTTCGACGGCATCGCCGGCATTCGCAACGTCAACGTGGGCGACTACCTCAAGGACGGCACCGACATCGTGAACCTGGAGGATATCGATACAGTCTATGTCGACTACCGGCTGCCCGAGCGCTTCCAGACGCTGCTCAAGACGGGGCAGACGGCCACCGTCGAGCTCGACGCGCTCCCGGGCCGCAAGTTCGAGGCGCGGGTACAGGCCGTGGATCCCTTGATCGATGCCAACGGACGCTCCATCGGCGTGCGGGCCAGCATCACCAACCAGCAGTTGCTGCTGCGTCCTGGCATGTTCGCCCGCGTGAGCACCCTGTTCGGTGTGCGCGAGAAGGCCCGCGTGGTCCCTGAAGAGGCCATCGTGCCGCAAGGGGGGCGGCAGTTCGTCATCAAGCTGGTGCCGGGGCCGGACAACGACGGCCTGGTGTCGCAGCGCGTCCCGGTCAAGGTGGGCATTCGCCGTCCGGGGCAGGTCGAAATCCTCGAAGGGCTCAACGAAGGTGACACCGTGGTCACAGCGGGCCAGCAGCGACTGCAGCGCGATGGCAGTCCGGTGCGGGTGCTGGAACTGGGCCGTCCGGCCAACTGACCAGACGACAGGAGCCACCATGCAACTGCCTGAAGTCGCGATCCGCCGCCCCGTGTTCGCCACGGTGCTGTCTCTGCTGGTGCTGCTGATCGGCGCGGTGAGCTTCACCAAGCTGCCGGTGCGCGAGTACCCCAAGATCGACGAGCCCGTGGTGACTGTCACGGTGCGTTACGCCGGGGCCTCGGCCGAGGTGGTGGAGTCCCAGGTGGCCAAGCCGCTGGAAGACTCGATTGCGGGGATCGATGCGGTGGACGTCCTGACGTCGATTTCGCGCGCCGAGCAGGCGCAGATCACGGTGCGCTTTCGCCTGGAGAAGGATGCCGACGCTGCGGCCGCCGAAGTGCGCGACCGCACGGCACGCGTGCGCAACCGGCTGCCGCAGGCGATCGACGAGCCCGTCATCGCCAAAGTGGAGGCTGATTCCTTCCCCGTGATCTGGCTGGCTTTTTCCAGCGACACGCACAGCGCCTTGCAGATCAACGAGTTGGTCAGCCGCATCGCCAAGCCGCGTCTGCAGACCGTGACGGGAGCGGCTGATGTGCGCATCTTCGGCGAGCGCAAGTACGCCATGCGGGTCTGGCTCGACCCGGACCGTCTGGCCGCCTACAAGCTGACGACGCAGGATGCCGAGGATGCCCTGCGTCGCAGCAATCTGGAAGTGCCCGCCGGCCGCATCGAGAGCCAGCAACGCGAGTTCTCCGTCTCCTCCAACACCGACCTGCGCTCAGCGGCGCAGTTCGGGCAGATCGTCATCAAGACCGTCAACGGCTTCCCGGTCAAGCTGCGTGATGTGGCGCGCATCGAGGAAGGCGCTGCCGAGGAGCGCACCTCGGTGCGGCTGAACGGTCGTCCCGCCATCTCGGCCGGGGTGATCCGCCAGGCCACGGCCAATCCGCTGGAGCTCAGCCGCGGCGTGCGCGAGATGCTGCCCAAGCTGGAGGCGGACATGCCCAAGGGCATCAGCATCAGCGTGGCCAACGACAACTCGGTCTTCATCGACCGCTCGGTCAAGAACGTCTACAAGACCATCCTGGAGGCCGTGGTGCTGGTGGCCCTGGTGATCTTCGTCTTCCTGCGCACCTTCCGGGCCTCCATCATCCCCATCGTCACCATCCCGGTCAGCCTGGTCGGAACCTTCGCGCTCATGGCGCTGGCCGGCTTCACCGTCAATACGCTGACCCTGCTGGCCCTCGTGCTGGCCATCGGCCTGGTGGTGGACGACGCGATCGTGGTGCTCGAGAACATCTACCGCCACATCGAGGAGGGGCTGGATCCCTTCAGCGCGTCGATCAAGGGCGCCAAGGAGGTGGGCTTCGCCGTGGTGGCCATGACGCTGACACTTGCGGCTGTGTATGCGCCGCTGGCTTTCACGCCAGGGCGCACGGGGCGTCTCTTCGTTGAATTCGCATTGGCCCTGGCCGGCGCGGTGATTGTCTCGGGCTTCATCGCGCTGACGCTTTCGCCCATGATGTGCTCGCGGCTGCTGCGGCATAACCCCAATCCCGGGCGCTTCGACCGCTGGATGGAACGCGCCCTGACGTCCATGAGCAATGCCTACGAGCGTGCGTTGCGCCGTGTGCTGGGCATGCGCTGGGCCGTGCTGCTGGTGATGGCGGGCGTGGTGTTGGCCATCGCAGCCATCCTGCCCGGTATGAAGCGTGAGCTCGCGCCAATGGAGGACCGGGGCGTGATCCTGAATGTGATCAATGCGCCCGATGGCGCCACCATGGGCTACACGGAACGGTATGCCAACGCCATCGAGCGCATTGGCGCCGAATACAAGGAGTTCGATCGCCTGTTTGTGGTGACCGGCAATCCGACCGTCAGCCAGTCCAATGTGTTCATGCGTGCTGTCGACTGGGACGAACGCAAGCGCAGCACGATGGAGATGGCCCGCGAGATGCAGCCGCGCATCAATGCGTTGCCGGGTGTGTCAGCCTTTCCGATCACTCCGCCCTCACTGGGCCAGGGCTTTCGCGAGCGACCGGTCAATTTCGTGATCCTGACCTCGGAGAGTTACGACAACCTGAACCAGGTGACGCGCCAGTTTCTCGATGAGCTCGCCAAGAACCCTGGCTTCCTCACGCCGGACGTGGACCTGCGCCTGAACAAGCCCGAACTCAAGATCGACGTGAACCGCGAAAAGGCCTCGGACCTGGGGGTGAGCGTGGACGCCGTGGCGCGTGCTGTCGAGACCATGCTGGGCGGGCGGCTGGTGACACGCTACAAGAAAGAAGGCGACCAGTACGACGTGATTGTGCAGACGCAATCGGTCGGTCGCGACACGCCGGACGACATCGAGCGTATCTTCGTGCGCGGGCGCAACGACACGATGATTCCGCTGGCCTCGCTGGTGACCGTGCGCGAGTCGGTGGCGCCCCGTGAGCTCAACCACTTCAGCCAGCGCCGGTCGGTCACCATCACGGCCAATCTTGCACCGAACTACTCGCTGGGTGAGGCGCTCGATTTCCTCGATCAGGTGGGCACAAGGGTGCTCAAACCCGGTTACACCACCGATCTCAATGGCACCTCGCGAGAGTTCAGGAGTTCTCAGGGCTCGCTCACTATCGTGTTCGTGCTGGCGCTGCTCTTCATCTTTCTGGTGCTGGCCGCGCAGTTCGAGAGCTTTGTGGATCCGCTGGTCATTATCTTGTCGGTGCCCTTGTCCATGATTGGTGCCCTGCTGGCGCTGAAGCTGAGCAACGGCTCGCTCAATGTCTACTCGCAGATCGGCCTGATCACGCTGGTGGGCCTGATCACCAAGCACGGCATCCTGATCGTCGAGTTTGCCAATCAGATGCGCGAGCAGGGCTTGGAGATGCATGAGGCCGTGGTCAAGGCCTCCAGCCAGCGCCTGCGCCCCATCCTCATGACGACCGGTGCCATGGTGCTCGGCGCGGTGCCGCTGGCGCTGTCCACCGGCGCGGGGGCCGAGAGCCGCATCCAGATCGGCTGGGTCATCGTGGGCGGCATGACGCTGGGCACGCTGCTGACCATCTTCGTGGTGCCCACCATGTACACCCTGCTGGCGCGCAAGCATGCCCCGGGGGCCGACAAGCGTGCGGTCCGCGAGGCCGAAGCGCACGAGGCCGAGTTGATCGCCAAGTAGGGCCTGTGCGCACTTGCAAATGAGTGCGCACAGGCCCGGGGCCATGCCGCACAATCTCCGGCATGAGCCCGCCAGTTACCGACGACCCCGGCCTGAGTTCTGAGGAGGCTGCGCGCCGCCTGGCCCGGGACGGCCCCAATGCGCTGCCGGGCGACGGTGGTCGCGGCTGGTGGCAGATCGTGCGCGAGACCGTGCGCGACCCCATGTTTTCCCTGCTGCTGGCCGCCGCCGGTCTTTACCTGCTGCTGGGGGCGTTGCAGGAAAGCCTGAGCCTGGCCCTGATGGTGTGCGTGGTGATCGGCCTGACGCTCTACCAGGAAGGCAAGACGGAGCGCGCCATCCAGGCGCTGCGTGACCTGTCCAGCCCGCGCGCGCGCGTCATTCGCGACGGCCAGGCGCAGACCCTTGCAGGCCGTGAACTGGTGCGCGGCGACCTTTTGCTGCTGGCCGAAGGGGACCGCGTGGCGGCCGATGCCGATCTGCTCTCGGCCGGTGAGTTGCAGGTGGACGAATCCCTGCTCACGGGCGAGTCGGTGCCGGTCAACAAGAACGCTGGCGCGGTATCGGCGCTTCATGCCGGCACGCTGGTGGTGCAGGGGCAGGGGCTGGCCCGCGTGAGCGCCACCGGGCCGCGCAGCCAGATGGGACAGATCGGTCGGGCCCTGCAGACCGTGCAGGCCGAGGAGTCGCCCTTGCGGCAACAGACCCGAGGGCTCGTGCGCCGGCTGGCCTGGCTGGGCCTGGTGCTCAGTGTGGCGCTGACCCTGATCCAGGGCTTGATCCATGGAGACTGGCTGCAGGCTTTGCTGGCCGGCATTGCCCTGGTGATCGCCTTGCTGCCGCAGGAGTTCACTGTGGTGTTGACCGTGCTGCCGGCACTGGGGGCCTGGCGCCTCTCGCAGCAGCAGGTCCTCACACGCCGGATTGCCGCGATCGAGACGCTGGGTGCCACCTCCGTGCTGTGCGTGGACAAGACCGGTACGCTGACGCAGAACCGCATGCGTGTGGCCAGCCTGAGCGCGGGTGGCGTCGAACTGGCTCTGGACGGCGCACCGCGCAGCGATTTGCCCGAGGACTTTCACGCGCTGGTGGAATACGCCATCCTGGCCAGCTCAATCGACCCGTTCGACCCGATGGAGCAGGCCTTCCATGCCCTGGGGCAGCAGTTTCTGGCGCAGACCGAGCATATCCATGCCCAATGGTCCCTGGTGCATGAATACGCCCTGACACCGGAGTTGCGGGCCATGTCCCACGTCTGGAAGGGCGACGTGCAGGACTTCCATGTGGTGGCCGCCAAGGGTTCGCCTGAGGCCATCGTCGACCTCTGCCATCTTGATGCGACGCGTCGACGGGACGTGGAGACCGCGGCCGATGCCATGGCCGCGCGCGGCCTGCGCGTGCTGGGGGTGGCACGGGCCAGGCATTCCGGCCCGCCCTGGCCCACCGGCGAGCATGACTTCGACTTCGAGTTCATCGGTCTGCTGGGCCTGGCGGACCCGCTGCGTGAGGAGATCCCGCAGGCGGTGCGCGAGTGCCGCGAGGCCGGCATCCGCGTGGTGATGATCACCGGCGACTACCCGGTCACCGCGCGTGCCATCGCGCGTCAGGCTGGGCTCGATGCGCACGAGGTGCTCAGCGGCGACGAGATCGAGTGCCTGCCGGATGCCGAACTGCAGCAGCGCCTGCGTACAGTCAGCATCTGCGCGCGCATCACCCCGGCGCAGAAGTTGCGCATCGTGCAGGCGCTACAGGCCGCGGGCGCGGTGGTTGCCATGACGGGTGACGGTGTCAACGATGCGCCGGCGCTCAAGGCGGCCCATGTGGGCGTGGCCATGGGCGCGCGTGGCACCGATGTGGCGCGCGAGGCGGCGGCCATTGTGCTGGTGGACGACAACTTTGCGTCCATCGTGCGCGCTGTGCGCCAGGGCCGACGTATCTTCGGCAATCTGCGCAAGTCCATGAGCTACATCATGGCGGTGCACGTGCCGATTGCCGGCATGGCGTTGTTGCCGCTGCTGCTGGGCTGGCCCATCGTGCTGTTCCCCATGCACATCGCGCTGCTGGAACTGGCCATCGATCCGGCCTGCGCCATGGTGTTCGAAAATGAGCCGGCCGACGAGGACGTGATGCGCCAACCGCCGCGCGATCCGGCAGCGCCGCTGTTTGCCGGAGGCACTCTGGTGCAGGCGGTGCTGCAGGGCCTGGGTGTGCTGGGGGCGGTGCTGGGGGTTTATCTCTGGGGGACGCAGCAGCTGGATGAGGCGCAGGCGCGTTCACTGGCTTTCAGCACCCTGGTGCTGGGCAACCTGGCGCTGATCGTGTCCAACCGCGCCGGCCCGCGCGGCCTGCTGGCCTCGCTGTGGGTGCCCAATGGCATGCTGTGGGGCGTGATGGCCTTCACGCTGGGGCTGCTGGCCCTTGCACTCTACCTGCCGCCGCTGACCGGCGTGCTGCACATGGTGCCGCTGTCAGCGGGGCTGCTGGGCATTGCCCTCGCGGGGGCAGGGGCGTGTCTGCTGTGGTTCGAGGGTATTCGGGCGATGGCGCGCAGGCTCGCGCGCGCGGGGGACTAACTAGATCACGCCATCGAACATCATCACGTCGACTTCGTCGCCGATCGCGATGTTGCCCTGGCCGTGGTGCAGCACGATGAGTCCGTTGCCCTGCACCATGGAGCTGAGCACGCCCGAGCCCTGGTTGCCGGTGGTGCGCACCTGCAGGCCACCGTCAGCGGCGGCACTGACGAACCCACGCTGGTATTCCGTGCGCCCCGGTTTCTTGCGCAGGGCCTCCAGACTGCGTGCGCGCAGCAAGGGGGCAGGCGCTGCGGTGCAGCCCATCATCTTCAGCAGGGCAGGGCGCACAAAGGCCAGAAAGGTCACCATCACGGCCACCGGGTTGCCGGGCAATCCAAACAAGACAGACTTATCAATGCGGCCAACCGCCATGGGACGGCCCGGGCGCATGGCGATGCGCCAGAAGGCCACGTCGCCCAGCTTCTTCATCATGGTCTTGGTGTAGTCGGCCTCACCCACGCTCACGCCCCCGCTGGTGATGATGGCGTCGGCCTCGGCAGCCGCCCGGCGGAAGGTGGCTTCAAGGTTCTCGGGGCTGTCACCGACGACGCCATAGTCCAGCACTTCGATGCCCATGCGTTTGAGCAGGCCGAACACGGTGTAGCGGTTGCTGTCGTAGACCGCACCTTCGCGCGGCGCCTCGCCCAGGCTCAGGATCTCGTCGCCGGTGGAGAAGTAGGCCACCTTGAGGCGGCGCCACACGCGCACGGTCGGTATGCCCAGGCTGGCGGCCAGGCCGAGCGCAGCGGGCGAGAGTCGGGTGCCCTGATGCAAGGCCGGCTGGCCCCGCATGACGTCCTCGCCCAGCAGGCGACGGTTGTCGCCGGGCTGCAGCAGTCCGGGCGGGATGGTGATCGCATCACCCTCGATCTTGATGAACTCCTGCGGCACCACAGTGTCCAGGCCGGTGGGCAGGATGGCGCCGGTCATGATGCGCAGGCACTGGCCTGGCCCCACCCCACCGGCCCAGGCCTTGCCGGCCAGGGCCGTGCCGACCGGTGTCAGCGTGAGCGGGGCATCGGCGCGCAGCTGGGCGCCGTCGAAAGCGTAGCCATCCATGGCCGAGTTGTCGTGCGGTGGCACGCTGACCGGTGAGATCACGTCTTGCGCCAGCACGCGGTCCAGGGCCTCGAAAAGCGGCAACTCTTCGGTCTTCGTGACGGGCTCGACCAGACGGGCCAGGAAGTCGTTGACGGCCGAAGCACTCAGGGCCTGCGGGTCGTAGCCCTGCAATTCGGCCGCGATCTGCTCAATGCTTTTCATGCTCAGGATTTTTCCAGCTGTTTGAGTTCGTCCAGCGTGTTGGCGTTGGCGAAGGCCAGCGGGTCGTCGCCCGGGGCATTGAAGGGCACGACCACGGTCTGGTGCTGCGCTGTCCAGGCGTCGATCTTGCGGCCGCCGCCCTGGGTGAACTGCACCAGGCTTTCCAGCAGCTCGATGCGCAGCAGGCAGAACACCGGCTGGGTGCGCACGGTCACCTGCCCGCTGTCATCCTTCTCGGGCGCCGCCGCCATGGCGATCTCGGCCTGCTCGCGCTCCATGGCCTCGGCCAGGCGTGCCACCAGGTCCAGCGGGAAGCGGGGAGAATCACAGGGCACCGTGACCAGGTAGGGCGTCTCGCAGCGCTCCAGGCCGGTGAGGAAGCCGGCCAGCGGGCCGGCGTAATCGGCCAGCCCGTCAGGCCAGACCTCGGCGCCAAAGGAGCCGTAGGCCGACAGGTTGCGGTTGGCATTGATCATGATGTGGCCCACCTGCATCTGCAGGCGCATCAGGGTCTGCAGGGCCATGGGCATGCCGTTGTAGTTCTGCAGGCCCTTGTCCACCCCGCCCATGCGGCTGCCGCGGCCGCCGGCCAGGATCAGGCCGGTGATTTCAGAAGAGTCGATCATTTGAGGTTTTCCGTAGACAGTGCTGACCTTGCGCCGGGGGTGAAGCAATCCGCGGGACACCGCGGAACCGGCTTCGCCGGGCCGCTGGTGTCGCCCCCTGCAAGGGGCTGAGGCCTGCGGCTCCGAGCCTGCCTGCGCAGGCTCGGACAGGCGGAAGAGCCTGCGCCTCTGGCGGAGGCACCTGGCATGGGGCGACACGCAGTGCGCGCAGCCTGGGGGTGTTCCAAATTCAACCTCCGATGTAGCTCATTTCGACGCGGCGCTGCTGGCCGTGACCGCTGTCGGGCGGCTGGGCAGCGCGCAGTTCCGAGTAGCGGTCGTCGCGCGCGGCCCAGATGTGGCCGATGGCCGACTCGATGTCGGCGTCGCTGGCACCGTCTCGGATGAGCGTGCGAAGGTCGTGACCCTGGGTGGCGAACAGGCAGAGGTAGAGCCGGCCCTCGGTAGACAGGCGGGCGCGGTTGCAGTCGCCGCAGAAGGCATGTGTGACGCTGCTGATGACGCCGATCTCGCCAGCAGCCGGGTCATGCTTGCCCAAGGCATCGGCATAGCCCCAGCGTTCGGCGGTCTCACCAGGGGCGCTGTGCCCGAGTTGCACCAGCGGCATCTCGGCGTGGATCAGCTTGACCACCTCGGCCGAGGGCAGCACCTCATCCATGCGCCAGCCGTTGGTGGCGCCCACATCCATGTATTCGATGAAGCGCAGCACCATGCCGGAGCCACGGAAATGGCGCGCCATGCGAAGTATTTCGTGTTCGTTGGTGCCGCGCTTGACCACCATATTGATCTTGATCGGACCCAGCCCCGCCGCCTTGGCCGCCTCGATGCCCTCGAGCACATCGGCCACGGGGAAGTCGACGTCGTTCATGCGGCGGAACACCGCGTCATCGAGCCCGTCCAGGCTGACGGTGACGCGCTGCAGGCCGGCGGCCTTGAGGGCCTGCGCCTTGCGCGCCAGCAGGGAGCCGTTGGTGGTCAGGGTCAGGTCCAGCGGCTCGCCGTCCACGGTGCGCAAGGCCGCCAGCTGCTGGATCAGGATCTCGATGTTCTTGCGCAGGAGCGGCTCGCCCCCGGTCAGGCGGATCTTGCGCACGCCGTGGGCCGCAAAGAGGCGGGCCACGCGGGTGATTTCCTCGAAGCTCAGCAGGGCACTGTGCGGCAGGTAGGCATAGTCCTTGTCAAAGATCTCCTTGGGCATGCAATAACTGCAGCGGAAATTGCAGCGATCGGTGACGCTGATGCGCAGGTCGCGCAGGGGGCGACCCAGCTGATCGGCCAGCAGGCCGTTGGCTGCGATGCGGGTGGCCGGGTCGAAGGCGGCCGCGGGAGCACGCAGCGTCGGGATGCGCTGGTCGACCAGAGGGATGACTCTTTCGGACATTCCCTTATTGTGACCCAGCCGGGATACCCCCGATGGCAAGGCAGAATCGGGGCAGGGATAAAAGAATCTGATCCCCGAAAACCTCGACCATGAAGCAGACCTACAAGTTCACCTGGTTGGCCGTCCTGTGCGGACTGGCCGGAACCCCCGCGGCCCAGCCGGCAGCGGCTGTCTCGGAAAAAGACTTTCTGGAAGACGTGCCCGTCGTCCTGTCGGTGTCGCGCCTGCCACAGCGCTTGGACGAAACGCCGGGCGCGGTGACCATCATCGATCGCCAGATGATCCGCATGAGCGGCGCGCGCGACGTGGCCGATCTGCTGCGCTTCGTGCCGGGTTTCCGGGTCAGCAACTCTTTTGAGAGCAACTCGCCCCAGGGCAGCTATCACACCAACCAGAGCGATTACTCCAACCACATGCAGGTGCTGGTCGATGGCCGCTCGGTCTACAGCACCTATTTGCAGGGCAGCACCGGACCCGGTCTGCAGACCGTGGCACTGGAGGACATTGAGCGCATCGAGGTGCACCGTGGCTCCAACTCGGCGGCTTATGGCGCACGCGCCTTTCTGGGCACCATCAATATCGTCACACGTGACACGGTCGATACCTTGGGCACTCAGGTCCAGGTGGCCGGCGGCGACAACGGTATCCAGGACGGCCTGGTACGGCTGGGGTGGGGCGATGAGCAGGCACGCTACCGGCTCAGCGCCGACGGCAGAGCCGATGACGGCTTGCGCGGCGCCAGCGGTGGCGCCCGCGTCCAGCGCGTCAACCTGCGGGCAGACATCCGGGTCGGAAGCCGCGATCTCGTGGAGTTTCGCACCGGCCAAAGTGTCATAGATGCCGGCGTCGGCTTTGCCGGCGATAGCGGCAACAATGCCCGAACACGTCAGATCGGCACGTCGTTTGTGCAACTCGACTGGCGCCGCGCCTTGGGCGTGGACGAAGACCTGGCCATGCAGGTGTCGCATACCGAAGAGGTCATCCAGGATCGCTTCCCCTATGTCTCGGCGCCGCCGGTGGTAATCGACTTCGGCGGGCGCGCCACCAACCAGAACCTGTCGGCGCAGCACACCCTGCGCGCCAACCGAGCCCTGCGTCTGGTCTGGGGCGGTGAGCTGCGGCGCGAGACCATAGTCTCACGCCCCCTGTACGACACGGATGCGGCCTTCTTGACGGATTTCTCCCGGGTCTTCGCCAACGCCGAATGGCGGCTGCATTCGGATCTACTGCTCAACGCTGGCGCGCTCTTCGAACGCAGCACCATTGCCGGCGACCATCTGTCGCCGCGGCTCATGCTGAACTGGCGTGTGGCCCAGGGCCACACCCTGCGCTACGGGCTCACCACGGCCTTCCGGCCGCCGAGCAATTTCGAGAAATACGCCAACGTGCGCTATTACCTGAATGGGAACCTGGCAGATGTGACCAACGTTTCCCGGGGCAACGTGGTGTCGGAGAAGGTCACGACCCGGGAGCTGGGTTACCTGGCCGAGCTGCCCGGCTCGGGGCTGAACCTGGACGTGCGCGTGTTTGAGGAAGCCGTGCGCAACTACATCAAGACCCGGGACTACCCCACACCGGGTATCGGCACCGACGGGGCCAAAGACTACGTCAACGACGAGGACTTCAACATCCGCGGCTATGAGTATCAGCTGAAGTGGCGACCCTGGCAGGACGGCCAACTGATCTACGGGCAGTCGGTGGTGGACAGCTCGCAGGCCTATAACGGTGACTATCTGGTGGGCCGCTATGGTTCCCAGAGCATGATGTTCATGCAGCGGCTGACTCGCGGCTTCCAGTTCAGTTTGATGCACTTCCAGGCGGATGCCAGCCAGTTCGTTGTGAAGGATCAGCGCGCCCCTGCTTATGAGCGGACCGACATCCGTATCGCCAGGACGACGCGTTTTGGTGGCTGGCCTGCCGAGATATCGCTGGTGGTGCAGAACCTGGGTCCGAAATATCAGGACTTCGGCCCCAGTTTCTACGTCCGGCAGCAGGCCTACATGATGCTGCGACTGGAGAACTGACGCCCATGTCCGCTCTTTTGCGGCATGGCCTGCCGCTTCTGCTTCTCCTTCTCCTGACGGTTCTCACGGGCGGCGCGCGTGCCAATTGGCCCGTTGTGCTGATCGTGAGCAGCGAGCGCAGCCCCGCCTATCTGGAGGCGGCCGAGGCCGTCACAAGCGAACTGGCTAAGCTGTCGGTGGATGCGCGACCGCAGGTGACGCAGCTGGCCGTTTCCGAGTTGCCGGCCTACCCGGGATCCACCCCGCGTCTGTACATCGCCTTGGGGGTCGAGGCCTGTGGTCAACTAAGCCGCACCCCGGCCCCTGCACCTGTGTTGTGCGCCCTTTTGCCGCGTGCCGCTTTCGAGCGGGTGCTGAGTGACGCCGGCCGGCGGGCCGGAGCGTCGCTGTCGGCCCTGTACCTGAACCAGCCCCTGGGGCGCCAGCTCGATCTGGTGCAGCTGGCCCTGCCGAAGGCCCGTCGCGTCGGTGTGCTGTGGGGGCCGGACTCGCAGGCCAGCGAAGGCTTGCTGGAATCGGCCGCCCAGGCACGTGGATTGCGGGTGGTCGGCGTGTCGGTGAAGCCGGGTGAACCGGTGTTCAACGGCTTGAAGAAGATCCTCGATGAATCCGATCTGTTGCTTGCGCTGGCCGATCCGCAGCTCTACAACAGCAGCAGCATCCAGAACATCCTGCTGACCTCATTCCGCGCCCAGGTGCCCATGCTGGCTTTCTCGCCCGCGTATGCGAGAGCCGGCGCGCTGATGGCGGTCTATTCGACGCCGGCGCAGATCGGCCAGCAGGCTGGCCTGATCGCCCGGGGCGTGTTGCAGGGGCAGCCTCTGGGCGTGCCGCAATACCCCCTGCAGTTCGAGGTCAGCGTCAATGAGCACGTGGCACGGTCACTGGGTTTGAAGCTGGATGCCGGCAACCTGGCTGAGCGTCTGCGCCGGCAGGAGCGTGGCCCATGAAGTTTCTCGATATCCGCGCTCGCATGCTGCTGGCGGCCTTGCTGCCGGTGACCCTGGTGGCCGTGTTGCTGTCCAGCGTGTTCCTGGCCGGACGCTACGCAGACCTCAACGAAGCCCACCAGCAGCGGGCCCGTTCACTGGCACGCCAGTTGGCCACCGCCAGTGAATATGGCCTGTTCTCCGCCAATACCAGCAGTCTTCAGTCGATCGCCGCGGGCGCCCTGCGCGAGCCCGATGTGCGTTCGGTGGTGATCCTGAACGCGCAGGGGCAGCCACTGGCACGGGCGGGGTCCTCCGGCTTGACGGCCTTGCCGGCGCTCGGCCTGCAGGAGCAAGGCTGGGTCGACGCTGCGACGGGTCTTGAACTGCTGGTGCAGCCGGTCAGTGCCGCGCAACTGCGACTGGACGACTTGTTCGAAGGTGGCTCTCCCGAAGTCGGGATGGACGCGTCGGCGCTGGGACACGTGGTGATGGAGATTTCGCGCGTGGCCGTGGTCTCGCGCAGGAACGAGATGGTGGCCATCGGCCTGGCCGTCACACTGGGGGGGCTGCTCTTCGGCGTCGTGCTGGCCTTGCGCATCGGGCGCGGCGTGATCCACCCCATCCTGCGCGTCTCCGACATGATCCACCGCATCGGCCGGGGTGAGCTGTCGCTGCGGGGGCAGGTGAATCCCGATGATCCGCTACGCGATCTGCAGCGGGGCCTGAACCAGATGGCCGAGCATCTGCAGCAGGGCCGCGACGAGCTGGAGCAGCGGGTGACCCTCGCGACGTCCGAGCTGCGCAGCAAGAAGGAGGAGGCGGAGACCGCGACCCGGGCCAAGTCGCGCTTCCTGGCTGCCGCCAGCCACGACCTGCGCCAGCCCATCCACGCGCTGGGCATGTTCGTCGCGCGGCTGGCCCAGTTGCCGCACGACCGCGAAACTCGCCACCTGATCAGCAATCTCGAAGCCTCGGTGCGCGCCATGCAGGACCTGCTGGACGCACTGCTTGACATCTCCCGTCTCGATGCCGATGCGGTGCGAGTCCAATTGCAGCCGGTGCCGCTGGCGCCGCTGTTTGATCAGTTGCGCGGCGCGCTGCAGCCGGTCGCCTTTGAAAAAGGCTTGCGCCTGCGTTTGCGCACGAGCCAGCTATGGGTGCAAAGCGACCCGACCCTGTTGCATCGGATGCTGCTCAACCTGACCAGCAATGCCTTGCGCTACACCAGCGGCGGTGGAGTACTGGTGGGCTGCCGACGCAGCCGCGGCGGCAGCCACATCTGGATCGAGGTCTGGGACACGGGCGTGGGCATCGCACCCGAGTACCAGCAGGACATCTTCCGCGAGTTCTACCAGATCGGCAATCCCGAGCGCGACCGCAACAAGGGCTTGGGCCTGGGGCTCAATATCGTGGATCGTACGGCGCGCTTGCTGGAGCATCCACTGCAACTGTGTTCCATACCTGGGCGCGGCACGCGCTTTCGCATCGAGCTGCCTCTGGCGCAGGCTGGTGATCTGCATTCCCTGCTGCTGGCGGCTGACCCCATGCCTGTGGATGATGTGCGGGGCCTGCGCGTGATGGTGATCGAGGATGATCGCCAGTCGGCCCAGGCACTGCGCGGTCTGCTCGACTCCTGGGGGTGTCTGGTGGGCCTGGTCGAGGGCCTGCAGGGTGCTCTGACTCTGGTCGAGGGTGGATTCGTGCCCGACCTGGTCCTCAGTGACTTCCGGCTGAGAGCCGGTGAGAGCGGCATGCAGACTCTGACACAACTGCGCGCGAGCCTGGGGCGCCCTTTGCCGGCCTGTCTGATGAGTGGAGACACCGATCCCGAGCTGATTCAGGCCTGTCGCGATGCTGGCCTGCCCCTGCTGCACAAGCCGGTGCGGCCCGCCAAACTGCGCGCCCTCATGCGCCGCCTGGCCCGGCCCCAGCCGGAGCCTGTTGCTTAGGCGAGCCCGACCTCGAAGGGCACGTTCAGAATCTGTCGTCGGGGGTCGCCAGCAGGCGACCCGCACCGGCATAGCCGTGGCGCTTGGCGGCCAAGACCGCCTGGGTGCGGGTGGTGACGCCAAAGCCGCGCAGGATATTGCTGACGTGGTTCTTGACCGTTTCCTCGGAGAGATAGAGCATGCGCCCGATCTCCTTGTTGCTGTAACCGTCGAGTAGCAACTGCAGCACCTCCTCCTGGCGTGGTGTGAGCAGCGGGGAAGGCAGTTCGGCGGGCGTGACTTCGTCGCCCATGACCCAGGGGAGGACCGGCATATGCACCCCCCCCGCGAGCACCAGGCGGGTCACCGAAAGCAGTTCATCGCTCATGCCGGACTTGGTCAGAAAAGCGGCCGCGCCCTTGAGCATGACCTGTTGCATGATGCGCGGATTCACCGAGCCGGACAGCACAATGATGGGCAGAGCAGGGTGCTGGCGGGCAAAGACGTCCAGTGCTTCCAGGCCGTTCATGTCGGGCAGGTGGTAGTCCAGCAGGACCAGATCAAGATCAGGCTCCTGCTGGGCCAGTTCGAAGGCGCGGGCGCAGGACCCAGCCTCCCGAACTTCCACGTCGTCTTCCAGCCCGCGCAGCACCTGGCGCAGACCTTCCCGGACCAGGGCGTGATCATCAACGACCAGTATCTTCAATGTCTTTCCCGACGATGTGCGCAATGGATGGCACGGTAGAGCAAGGCCCGCACCAAGGGACTATGGGGTGCGGCCTGGTTCCGGCGCCCTTGGAAATCAAGGAGCGTCAGCGCAGTGGCGTGGGCACCGTGGGGATGTGGTCCTGGTCGTCGCGCCTTTGATCGTTGCTCGAAGGCGGCAGATCGAATTTCCCCAGTTCGGCCGAAACGCGCCAGTAGGCCGGCCCCGGCATGCGGGTATGGGGAAAGCCGCAGGTTGGCGAGAACACCCAGGCCATCACGTGCGAGCCGTGATTGTTGGTCGGGTCAAAGTGCTGCAGA
Source organism: Hylemonella sp. (assembly GCA_030695415.1). Classification (GTDB taxonomy): domain Bacteria; phylum Pseudomonadota; class Gammaproteobacteria; order Burkholderiales; family Burkholderiaceae_C; genus Hylemonella. Next base: position 33,640 of record JAUYQZ010000003.1, on the reverse strand, counting down.
CCCTGAAGAATCTGCTGCTTGAGAAGGGGGGCGTAACGCAGCAAACCCTCATGCCAGGTGTAGACGATCAGGTTGATCTGGAAAGTGGGGACCTGGCCGGTGTGGGGTCGCGCAATAACTTCGCAGCCAATCCAGTCGATCGGGATGCCGTTGAGGCGCAGGGTATCGCGCAGGACCATGCGCACCAAGTCCCGGTAGTTGATCGGGTTTTGGGATTGACTGGAAGCGCCCAGTGTCGACGGGCTCTCAGCCGATGGGCTGTGAGACGCCGTGTTGCGCGCCGAACGAAATAGTTCAAACATGGGGGCACTCCGAATGACAGGGGTCGAACCAACCTTACCCGTGTTGCCCGGGCTTCAACCAATGACAAATTCATTATAGAGACTTCGGTTGGTTTCGCGGGGAAATGGGCTCGGCGCCTGCCAAGTCGCACCGCGCACCGAGGAGGTGCAGACCGTTTTGAAATGAGTTCGCTTCCGCTATTGCAATGATCACGTCATTGGCGATTCGTATTGCGGAATCGGCACCGCTTGTGGCTCGCCGCAACTCGGCGCCCGGCCAACTCGGCTGCTTCTCAGGGATCCGCGGAAAGGCAAAAAAGAAGCCCGCCGGGTGGCGGGCTTGCAGGACGCGTGAGGCGGTTCAGCCGTGGAACTTCATCATCAAGGGCACGATCAGCAGCGCTACGATGTTGATGATCTTGATCAGCGGGTTGATGGCCGGGCCGGCGGTGTCCTTGTAGGGGTCACCCACGGTGTCGCCGGTCACGGCCGCCTTGTGGGCGTCCGAGCCCTTGCCGCCGTGATGCCCGTCCTCGATGTACTTCTTGGCGTTGTCCCAGGCACCGCCGCCGGTGCACATGGAGATGGCGACAAAGAGGCCCGTGACGATGGTGCCCATCAGCAGTCCGCCCAGCGCGGCCGGTCCGAGCAGCAGGCCGACCACGACCGGCACCACGACCGGCAGCAGCGACGGGATCATCATTTCCTTGATGGCCGCCGTCGTCAGCATGTCCACCGCGGTGTCGTACTCAGGCTTCCCGCTGCCATCCATGATGCCCTTGATGTCGCGGAACTGGCGGCGTACTTCCACCACCACCGCACCGGCGGCGCGGCCAACGGCTTCCATGGCCATGGCGCCGAACAGGTAGGGAATCAGGCCGCCGATGATGAGGCCGATGATGACCATCGGGTTGCTCAGGTCGAAGCTGATCACCTTGCCGTAGGCTTCCAGTTTGTGGGTGTAGTCGGCAAACAGCACCAGCGCGGCCAGACCGGCCGAGCCGATGGCGTAGCCCTTGGTCACCGCCTTGGTGGTATTGCCCACCGCGTCCAGGGGATCGGTCACGTCACGCACACTTTTTGGCATTTCAGCCATTTCGGCAATGCCGCCGGCGTTGTCGGTGATCGGTCCGTAGGCGTCCAGGGCCACCACGATGCCGGCCATGCTCAGCATGGAGGTGGCCGCGATCGCGATGCCGTACAGGCCGGCCAGCTGGAAAGACACCCAGATGGCGATGCAGACAAAGATCACCGGCCAGGCGGTGGAGCGCATGGACACGCCCAGACCGGCAATGATGTTGGTGCCGTGGCCGGTGGTGGAGGCCTGCGCGATGTGCTTGACGGGCGCGTACTGCGTGCCGGTGTAGTACTCGGTGATCCAGACCAGGGCGGCGGTCAGCACCAGGCCGACGGCGCAGGCGCCGAACAGGCGCATCTGGCTTCCGGAGGCGGTGATGGCGTTGTCGGGCATCAGCCACATCGTCACAAAGAAGAAGGCGATCAGCGACAGCCCACCGGCCACGGCCAGGCCCTTGTACAGGGCCGGCATCACGTTCTTCATGCCCGGGCTTGCCTTGACGAAGAAGCAGCCGATGATGGACGCGATGATGGACACCGCGCCCAGGGCCAGCGGGTAGACCACGGCGCTGGTGCCTGAGCCCGCGAGGAGCAGGGCGCCCAGCACCATGGTGGCGATCAGCGTGACGGCATAGGTCTCGAACAGGTCGGCGGCCATGCCCGCGCAGTCACCCACGTTGTCGCCCACGTTGTCGGCGATCACAGCCGGGTTGCGCGGGTCGTCTTCGGGGATGCCGGCCTCGACCTTGCCCACCAGGTCAGCGCCGACGTCGGCGCCCTTGGTGAAGATACCGCCGCCAAGACGGGCAAAGATGGAGATCAGCGAGGAGCCGAAGGCAAAACCGATCAGCGGGTTGAGCAGCTTGGCCAGATTGGCGTTCGGGTTCAGGTTGCCGTTGCCGACCAGGAACCAGTAGAAGGCGGTCACCCCCAGCAGGCCCAGGCCCACCACCAGCATGCCGGTGATGGCACCGCCGCGGAAGGCCACGTCCAGCGCCGGGCCGATGCCACGGGTAGCGGCCTGTGCGGTACGCACGTTGGCGCGCACCGAAACGTTCATGCCGATGAAGCCGCAGGCGCCGGAAAGAACGGCACCGATGATGAAGCCGACGGCGGTCTGGGTGTCAAGGAAGAGGCCGATCAGAATGGCCAGCACGATGCCGACGATGCCGATGGTCTTGTACTGGCGGGCCAGGTAGGCGGCCGCACCGGTCTGGATGGCGGCCGCGATCTCCTGCATGCGGGCGTTGCCGGCGTCTTGCGAGAGGATCCAGCTGCGGGCCCAGATACCGTAAGCGACGGCGATCAGTCCGCATACGAGCGCCAGTATCAGCGCTGAGTTGCCTGTCATATCTATCTCCTGTGTGTTGTATCGCGTAGGGGTGGCAACGCAGGGGGCGGGGCCACCGATGCGTTGCTTCCTCGCCGCGACAACCCGGAGGACTGACAGGACGATTGGCCAACGGGCGGACTGTAACGTGAAAACAGCCCGTTTCAGGAAGGCGTCAGGGCGGAGCAAGTAAAATCAGGGTTAATCCCGATCACTTTCTGTATCAACTTAGCAAGAAGCAAATATGTCCCTTGACAACGTCACCCCTGGCAAAAACGCCCCCGAGGCTTTCAACGTGATCATCGAGATCCCGATGAACGCCGACCCCATCAAATACGAGGTGGACAAGGAAACCGGCGCCATCTTTGTAGATCGGTTCATGAGCACGGCGATGCATTACCCGACCAATTACGGCTATGTGCCCAAGACCATTTCGGGTGACGGCGATCCGGTGGATGTGCTGGTGATCACCCCGGTGCCCCTGATTCCTGGTGTGGTCGTTCCCTGCCGTCCGATCGGCATTCTCAAGATGACGGACGAGGCCGGCGAGGACGGCAAGGTGCTCGCCGTGCCTATCGACAAGATTCTCTCGCTCTACACGCAGTGGCAGAAACCCGAGGACCTGAATCCCATGCGCCTCAAGACCATTGAGCATTTCTTCGAGCATTACAAGGATCTCGAGAAGGGCAAGTGGGTCAAGGTGCAAGGCTGGGAGGGTCCGGAGTCGGCCAAGAAGGAGATCATGGACGGCATTGCCAGCTACAAAAAGAAATCCAAAGACTGAAGGTCTTTGCGGTCAGCAACGCCGGCAGGCCTATCGGCCTGCCGGCGTTTTCTTGTGGCGAGCGCGCAAGAGTTGCAGGGCTTTTCCCGCTCATCTTGAGCGGCATCGCTGGAGTCCCCGCGTGTATTATGAGAGGTAGGTCAACCCGGCAAACCCCGCCCGGAAGGAACAAAGATCATGCAGACCACTAGCGAAAACCGTTCCAGCGGCGCTGCCGTCGCTGCAGCAACTGGCCAATACCTTACCCTGCGCCTAGGCCAGGAGGAGTACGCCATCGACATCCTGCGCGTGCAGGAAATCCGCTCCTACGAAGAGCCCACGCGCATGGTCAATGCCCCGGCCTTCATCAAGGGCGTGGTGAATCTGCGTGGTGTGATCGTGCCGATCGTTGATCTGCGCATGAAACTCAACCTGGACAAAGTCGAGTACAACGACTTCACCGTGGTCATCATCCTGAATGTGCGTGGTACCGTGATCGGGGCCGTGGTGGACTCGGTGTCTGATGTGGTCACGCTGGCGGCGGATGCGATCAAGCCGGCTCCCCAGTTTGAAACAACGCTCGCCACCCGTTTCATTACAGGCTTGGCCAATGTGGATGGCCGCATGCTGATCGTCATGAACATGGAAGCCATGATGAGCAACGCCGAGATGGGCATGCTGTCCACGGCCTCCAGCTGAACAGCGTTTGCCGGGCGTGGCGGCGGCAGCGCCTGCAGCTCGCGCGTCGCCCCGGCAGGGTGCCGGGGGCGCTGGCGCAACAGCGGTCTGTGCCAATCCTTTGCTGGGGGCCAGTTCGCACTGGCGTCATGGCCTTGAAATGTCAGAGCCACCTTGCCGCAGAGGCGAGTGGCTCTTGAGGTCATCCAGATAGTCGGTGACGCCCAGCGTTTCACGCTCCAGAAACCGCTCGATGGCACTGGAGAACTCCGGGTGTGACAGCCAGTGGGCGCTGGACGTGCGCACAGGCAACAGGGCGCGTGCCAGCTTATGCTCTCCCTGAGCGCCCCCCTCAAAGCGCTGGTAGCCGTGGGCAATGCACCATTGCAGCGGGCTGTAGTAGCAGGCCTCGAAGTGAAGACAATCAACCCGCTCCAGCGCACCCCAATAGCGTCCCCAGGCCACTCTCTCACCGCCGTCTTCGCTCAGGGCGATCAGGCTGCTGGCGATGGGGCGCTCCTCGCGCTCGGCAATGAACAAGAGCCAATGCTGTGGCTGGGTGCGGGCAATCTCTTCAAAAAAGTCCCGGCGCAGGTAGGGCGCGTTGCCATGTTCATGATAGGTCTGCTCATAACAACGGTAGAAGAAGTCCCAGTCTTCCGCGCTGATCCCTGACCCTTGCGTGTGGCGCAGCGTCACACCCGCCTCCACGACCTTGCGGCGCTCCTGCCGGATCTTCTTGCGCTTCTCCTGGCTCAGGGCGGCGAGAAAGTCATCAAAGTCACGGTAAGGCTCAGGTCCCCGGTTCTCCCAGTGAAACTGCACCGTATGGCGCTGCATCAACCCGGCCTGCTCGCAGGCCTGCAGATCAAGCGGATGACCGAAGAGCAGGTGCAGTGAGGACAGGTGCTCTTCGCGGCACAGGGCCAGCACCGCTTCAACCAGGGCCAGGCGAGATAGTTCATCGCGTGCCAGCAGACGGCTGCCCGGCACCGGGGTGAAGGGAACGGCCACCACCGCCTTGGGATAGTAGACGACACCATGCCGTACGTGGGCGTCGGCCCAGGCCCAGTCGAACACATATTCGCCCCGGGAGTGGGATTTGAGGTAAAGCGGGCAAGCGGCTTGCAGGGTTTGCGCGCTGTCCCAGAGCGTGACGAAGCGGGGTGTCCACCCGGTTGCTGCGCAGGCGCTTCCGCTGCGATGCAGCGCAGCCAGGTATTCGTGCCGCATGAAGGGCGTGGGCTGGGCCTGTTGGGCCAGCAAACCATTCCAGGCACCGGCATCGATTTCCAGTGGGGAATTGAGCACCCGGATGACATAATTGCTTTTGCTCACGCTGCTTCCCGACTTCCCTTGCCTTCCATGACCCTGCGTATCTGCGTTGCCCAGCTCAACTTCGTCGTCGGCGATCTTCTGGGCAATGCTCAAAAAATCATTGCGTCGGCCCGCGCAGCCCATTCGAGCGGAGCCCGGCTGCTTTTGACCCCCGAGCTCTCCATCTGCGGTTATGCGGCGGAAGACCTTTTCTTCCGTCCCTCCTTCATCGCTGCTTGTGATGATGCCGTGAAAACAGTGGCCCGCGAGCTGGCCGGGTTAATTGACATGACAGTGGTGGTTGGGCATCCCGCGGCCATCGAGGCGAGCGGGCTGCGCACCCGGTCCGTCACCGTGCCGAACCGGGTGAATGCCGCCAGTGTTCTTTGCGAAGGACGCGTGATCGCTACTTATGCCAAGCGTGAGTTGCCCAACTACCAGGTCTTCGACGAGCGGCGTTACTTTGTGCCGGGGCAGGGCACCTGCGTGTTCGAGGCCGGTGAGGCGGGAGCGCGCGTCAAGGTCGGCTTGCTGATCTGCGAGGACGCCTGGTACGAGGCGCCGGCGCGCGAGACGCGCGCGGCCGGGGCCGAGGTACTTGCGGTGATCAATGCCTCGCCCTTCCACGTTGGCAAGGGGAGTGAACGCGAAGACATGATGCGGCGGCGAGCGCAGGACTGCGGGCTGCCGCTGGTTTACGCCCATTTGGTCGGTGGCCAGGACGAGGTGGTTTTCGAGGGGCATTCCTTTGCGCTTCAGAGCGATGGTGCGCTGGCGGCACGGGCGCCGAGTTTTGCCGAGGACGCATTGCTCGTGGACCTGCGTCGCAGCGCAGCAGGCGTGCAATTGCAGGGCGCGATCGAGCCTGAGCGCAGCCCGGATGCGGACCTTTGGGATGCGCTGGTGCTGGGCGTGAGGGACTACGTGGGCAAGAATGGTTTTCCCGGCGCGATCATCGGCTTGTCCGGCGGCATCGACTCGGCGCTGGTGCTGGCCATTGCGGTCGATGCGCTGGGGGCCGACCGGGTGCGGGCGGTCATGATGCCCTCGCCCTACACGGCCGACATCAGCTGGATCGATGCGCGTGACATGGCAGCCCGTCTGGGCGTGCGCTATGACGAGATTTCCATCGTGCCCCATTTCGAAGCCTTCAAGGATTCGCTGGCTCCGGAGTTCCATGGACTGCCGGAGGATACGACCGAGGAAAACATCCAGGCCCGCATCCGTGGGACGCTCCTGATGGCCCTGTCCAACAAGAGCGGACGCATGGTGTTGACCACGGGCAACAAGTCCGAGATGGCGACCGGCTACTGCACGCTTTACGGCGACATGGCCGGCGGCTTTGCCGTGATCAAGGATCTGGCCAAGACCGCGGTGTTCCGGCTGGCGCGCTGGCGCAATGTGCACGACCCTCACGCCAGCGGCGCCTGTCCGATCCCCGAACGCATCATCACGCGTCCGCCCAGCGCTGAGTTGCGCCCCGATCAGAAGGATCAGGACAGCCTGCCGGCCTACGAGGTGCTTGACGCCATCGTCGAGCGCTACATGGAGAATGACCAGGGCATTGAGGAGATCGTGGCCCAGGGTTATGCGAGGGACGATGTGGAGAAGGTGACGCGGCTGATCAAGCTTAACGAATACAAGCGGCGACAGGCGCCTGTGGGCATCCGGGTTACCCACCGCAGTTTTGGCAAGGATTGGCGTTATCCTATTACCAACAAGTTCCGGGCCTGACTTGTATCGCAAGGCCGCTTGAACGTCAGCTTATTCACCGTCAGGAAGAAGATTCATGAAGCAGATTACCGCCATCATCAAGCCCTTCAAGATCGAGGAAGTGCGCGAGGCTCTGGCCGAGTGCGGTGTGACCGGCCTGACCGTCACCGAGGTCAAGGGCTTTGGGCGCCAGAAGGGGCATACAGAGCTCTACCGTGGTGCCGAGTACGTGGTGGACTTCCTGCCCAAGGTCAAGGTCGAGGTGGTGGTCAAAACCGATGACGTGGACCGCTGCGTTGACGCTATCGTCAAGGCCGCCCGTACCGGCAAGATCGGCGACGGCAAGATCTTCATCACCTCCGTGGAGCGCGTGCTGCGCATCCGCACGGGTGAACTCGACAACTCGGCGATTTAAATCCCGTCAAGGCGGGCGGCAGGGGCCATGCCAGCCGCCTGCACCAGGCTGCTGAGCAGCGCCGCTGGCTCGGCTGCGGTCTGGATCAAGCCCATCTGCCAGTCGCTCAGGAACTGGTGTTGGACGGTTTCGGCCAGGAACGACAGCAGGCTGTCATAGTAGCCGCCGCTGTTCAAGATGCCGACCGGTTTGTCGTGGTAGCCCAGTTGGCGCCAGGTCCAGACCTCGAACAGTTCCTCGAGGGTGCCGATGCCGCCCGGCAGGGCGACGAAGGCGTCTGCACGCTCGGCCATCATGCGCTTGCGGTCGTGCATGGTCTCCACGATGTGCAGTTCGGTGCAATCATGCAGGGCCCATTCTTTTTCCACCAGCGCCTTCGGGATGATGCCGACAACCCGGCCGCCGGCCTGCAGGGTGGCTTCGGCAACAATGCCCATCAGGCCGGCCTTGCCGCCGCCGTAGACGAGTTGGCCGCCATGCTTGCCGATCCAGTCACCCACCGTGCGTGCCGTGGCGGCAAATTGCGGATCCAGTCCTGGGCGCGAACCGCAGTAGACGCAGAGCGAGAAGGACGGGTTCATGCTGCAAAGCGTTGGTAGAGGGCTGCGCACCAGACGCCAATGCACAGCAGCAGGCTCAGCAGCACGGCCGCGCTGCCCATGTCCTTGGCGCGCTTGGACAGGTCATGCCATTCGGGGCCGATGCGGTCAATCGCCGTCTCGATGCCGGTGTTGAGCAGCTCGACGATCATGACAAAGAGGACGGAGCCGGCCAGTAGGGCCGTCTCCACCCAGTTGCGACCGATCCAGAACGAGAGCGGGAGCAGCACCAGGCTGGCTAGGGTCTCTTGGCGAAACGCGGTCTCGTGCCAGCCAGCACGCAGGCCCTCAAAGGAGTAACCCAGAGCGTGCCACATGCGGCTCAGGCCGCGGCGGGCTTTTTGCGGGTTGACGGTGGTGTTGTGTGAATCAGGCATGCGCCGATTGTCCACCAGCCCGGTGATGTCAGCTCTGGCGGGGGCGGGAATCGATCAGGCGGGTGCCCGCCAGAGCGTCATGCCAGAACTGCTGGCTGGGGTGGAAGCGGCTGAGCAGGGCCCAGACCAGTACCCAACCCAGCACGATGACTGTAGATTCGGCCCCCGGGAGGCCAAAGGGGGCGATGGCTGCCAGCGGGGGCAGAAACCAGAGCCAACTCAGCACATAGCGCAGCAACGCGCGCCGCTGTGTCAGGGGCTGACCGGTTCGGTCCGCAACGCGGATGTGCCAGGTTTTCATGGCCAGCGTCTGTCCCTTGGACCAGAACCAGGCAAAGTAGATGCCCAGCACGACAAACAAGAAGGCCTGCTGCAGGGGGCGGTTGTCCAAGGCGTGGCGGGTTTGGGAGAGCGCGCTGAACAGGTAGCTGGCGATAAAGACGACGCCGAAAAGCAGCATGCCCTCGTACAGCCAACAGGCCATGCGTCGCGCCAATCCAGGGGTGACCAAGGAGTCAGCGTCTCCCGGCGCCTCGGGCGCGGTCGTGCGGTCCGGCTTCACTGCGCTTCGGCGGGCTCGTCCTCGTAGGGCGAGCGTTCGGGAGCACTGCGTGCGGGTTCAGGCCGCGGCAGCAGTGTGTGCTGCTGGACCGGCAAGGTGGCGTCAGCCAGGTTGGGGCGTGGCACGACCGCCCTGCGGGGGGTCGGGCTGACGCGTGGGCTCGTAACGGGTGCCGCCGTGCTCACGCCGGCTGGCTGGGTCCGCGCCTGATTGGCCAGCTTGCGCTTTTCGTCGGAGCTCAAGGCCTGGTAGGCCTCCCACTGGCTTGTCTTTTGCTCAGGAGTCAGCTTCTTGATGTCCTGGAAATTCTGACGGGCCTGGATGCGCTGCTGCTGGCTGAGGGTGGCCCACTTGCTCATGTGCAGATGAAGCTTCACCTGCTCCTCTGTGCTGAGCGATGGATAGTTCTTGGACAGCGCCAGCCATTTCAGCTTGTGCTGCTCTGTCAGGCGGTCCCAGTGCGGGGCCAGGGGCTGCAAGGCCTGACGCTGGGCCGGAGTGAGTTCTTTCCAGGCGGGTTTGCCGGGGATGGGGGCAGCAGCTACAGCGGCACGGCCGCCTGCACTGCGGGCGCTGCTATCGTGACGGTTGATGGATCGACCGGTGACCGTCTGCCCGGCCGTTCCCTCGGTTGGCGCTGCCTGCGCGGGCAGCCACAAGGCGAACAGCAGCGTCGCTACCAAGCTAACCGGAATGGACAGGTGCCGGTGAGAGGGGCAGGGCTTCTTTTGCATGGAGGGGCCTCAGTCTTGCCGCAACTGATCAATGCGAGATTTGAGGAACTGGGCGAAACCCGGGTCGGCGTAGGCGTCGGGGGGCAGATCGTCGGTCAGGATGGCGGCATCAATCTCGGCCAGATCTTCGGCGATCTGCTCGGTGCCGACCATCTGGATGAGCACGAGCCCCGCGATCAGGGCCAGCAGGGGAATGAGCGAGGCCAGCCGGGGCCAGAGTCTGCGCTCGTCGTCACCTCCACCCAGCGCTGCTACGCCGCCGCCCAGGAGGATGGTGGCGGTTTCCCGAACCTGGACTTCACGGTATTTGGACAAGGCCTGCTGGCGTGCGACTCGCAGCCGCTCGCTGATGTCATGGGGCAGATCCTGGGCAGCCGCGTCCAGACGGGCTGCCAATTGGCGACCGTAGCGGTCCTGGGCGGACAGGTTGGCAGTGGCGGACATGGTCTTCATAGTTGTATTCCCTTGGCCCTCAAGGCTTTGTTAAGAGCCTGGACCGCCCTGGAACAGTGCGTTTTCACACTGCCTTCGGAGCAGCCCATGGCCGCAGCGGTTTCCGCTACGTCCAGTTCCTCCCAGTAACGCATCAGGAAGGCTTCCCGTTGACGGGCGGGCAGTTCCTGGATTTCCCGCTCGATTTCATGAAAAATCTGGGCCCGCTGGGTTGAGCTTTCAGCGCTTTCCACCTGGGTCGATGCGTCCGAACTGTCGAGATTTTCCAACAGATTGAATTCACCGTCCTCGGACTCGGATTCAAAATCGCCGAGGTTCGAGAACAGGGCGTTTCGCGTCTTCTGCCGACGAAACCAGTCCAGGGTGGTGTTGGACAGGATGCGCTGGAACAGCATGGGCAGTTCATCGGGCGGCTTGTGGCTGTAGTGTTCCACCAGCTTCATCATGCTGTCCTGCACGATGTCCAGAGCCGACTCGTCATTGCGCACGTGATAGACCGAACGCTTGAAAGCGCGCTTTTCCACGCTTTTGAGGAATTCGGAAAGTTCTTGTTCAGTGGCCAAGGGCTGGAACCAGGGGGCTCAAGGGAGTCGCTGAGGGGGGGCGAGGTGCAGGAAGACCGCTTCGGGGCTGGATTATGGCACCTAGCCTGCAGATTTATGCGTTCGAAGACGCCAAATTGAATGCTGCAGTGCGATAATTCGACTTGCGAATCAAAAAGCAAACGGGTCACGGTCCGGCGCGGTTATCCAAGGCGCCCATGGCTTTGACCTCAAGTCCCGACACGATGTCAAAAGCATTTGTGAAGGGGCACCCAAGGTTTTTCGTCAGAGAAATTCACAAAGGTTCATCATGGAAATTTCCAAGGCTGAAATGACTTCCGCCGCGGCAGCCAGTGTTGCCGGCCAGGCTGAAGAATTGCGTGGCGCCGAGATCCTGGTCAAGGCCCTGCAAGCCGAGGGCGTGAAGTACGTCTGGGGTTATCCCGGCGGCGCCGTCCTCCACATCTACGACGCTTTTTACAAGCAAGACACCATCCAGCACATTCTGGTTCGCCATGAGCAGGCGGCTGTTCATGCGGCCGATGGCTATGCGCGCGCCACCGGCGACGTGGGCGTGGCGCTGGTGACCTCCGGCCCTGGCGTGACCAACGCCATCACCGGTATCGCCACGGCCTACATGGACAGCATCCCGATGGTGATCATCACCGGCCAGGTGCCCACCGCTGCGATCGGGCTGGATGCTTTCCAGGAGTGTGACACCGTGGGCATCACGCGCCCCATCGTCAAACATAACTTCCTGGTCAAGGATGCCAAGGATCTGGCCGAAACCATGAAGAAGGCCTTCCATATCGCGCGCAGCGGCCGCCCCGGTCCGGTGGTCGTGGACATTCCCAAAGACGTCTCCTTCAAGAAGGTACCTTACGCGGGCTACCCAGATTCCGTGGTCATGCGCTCCTACAACCCGGTGCGCAAGGGCCACGCTGGGCAGATCCGCAAGGCTCTGCAACTGCTGCTGACGGCCAAGCGACCTTACATCTACACCGGCGGCGGTGTGCTCCTGGGCAATGCCACGGCAGAACTTCGTACCCTGGTGGACATGCTGGGCTATCCGGTGACCAATACCCTGATGGGACTGGGCGCCTATCCGGCGACGGATCCGAAGTTCGTGGGCATGCTGGGCATGCACGGCACGATCGAGGCCAACAACGCCATGCAGAACTGCGACGTGCTGCTGGCCGTGGGTGCGCGCTTCGACGATCGCGTGATCGGCAACCCCAAGCACTTCGCCCAGAACGAGCGCAAGATCATCCACATCGACATCGATCCGTCGAGCATTTCAAAGCGCGTCAAGGTGGATATTCCGATCGTGGGCGACGTCAAGGACGTGCTGACCGAGATGATCGCCATGATCAAGGAAAGCCCGGTCCGGCCCGATGCCCACGCGCTGGGCGGTTGGTGGGAAACCATCGATGGCTGGCGCAAGCGCGACTGCCTGAAGTACGACCGCGGCAACGGGGACGTGATCAAGCCGCAATTCGTGATCGAGACCCTGTGGAACATGACCAAGGATGTCGAGGCGTACATCACCTCCGACGTGGGTCAGCACCAGATGTGGGCGGCGCAGTACTACAAGTTCAACGAGCCGCGTCGCTGGATCAACTCGGGCGGTCTGGGCACCATGGGTGTGGGCATCCCTTACGCCATGGGCATCAAGCTGGCCAAGCCCGAGAGCGAGGTCTATTGCGTCACCGGCGAGGGCTCGGTGCAGATGTGCATCCAGGAGCTTTCGACCTGCCTGCAGTACAACACGCCGATCAAGATTCTGTCGCTGAACAACCGTTACCTCGGCATGGTGCGCCAGTGGCAGGAGATCGAATATTCCGGCCGCTACAGCAGCAGCTATATGGACGCGCTGCCTGACTTCGTGAAGCTGGCCGAGGCCTATGGCCATGTCGGCATGCTGATCGAGAAGCCGCAGGACGTGGAGCCGGCGCTGCGTGAGGCACGCAAGCTCAAGGACCGCACGGTCTTCATGGACTTCCGCACCGACCCCACCGAGAATGTGTTCCCGATGGTCAAGGCTGGCATGGGCATCACCGAGATGCTGCTGGGAGCCGAAGACCTGTAAAGCCGTTGAGTGTTGAGTGGGGTGGCGTTGCGCGTGACATCCACGCTCAACCCGCAACACTCGACGCTTGACTTACCCCTGACGAATCTATTGACCGCCGAGCCGGATGGTTACCGCCATCCGGGGAGGGCGGCGAGAGCGCAAGCTTCCGCTAGTCGAAAAGAGGAATCCATATATGAAACACATCATTGCAGTATTGCTGGAGAACGAGCCGGGAGCGCTGTCCCGCGTGGTCGGCCTGTTTTCGGCCCGTGGCTACAACATCGAGTCCCTGACCGTGGCGCCCACCGAGGACCCCAGCCTCTCGCGCATGACCATCGAGACCACCGGTTCGGATGACGTGATCGAGCAGATCACCAAGCATCTGAACCGGCTGATTGAAGTCGTCAAGGTCGTCGACCTGACCGAAGGCGCCTACATCGAGCGTGAGCTCATGATGGTCAAGGTGCGCGCGGTGGGCAAGGAGCGCGAGGAGATGAAGCGTATGGCTGACATCTTCCGTGGTCGTATCATCGACGTCACCGACAAGAGTTACACCATCGAAATGACGGGCGACCAGTCCAAGAACGACGCCTTCCTGGAGGCGATCGATCGCGGCGCGATCCTCGAGACGGTGCGTACCGGCAGCAGCGGCATCGGCCGCGGCGAACGGATCCTGCGGGTCTGATCTATCAAGTTTTACCAAGGAGAAGTGAAGTGAAAGTTTTCTACGACAAGGACTGTGACCTGAGCCTGATCAAGGGCAAGACCGTCGCGATCATCGGTTACGGTAGCCAGGGCCATGCCCATGCCCAGAACCTGAACGACAGCGGCGTGAAGGTCGTGGTCGGCCTGCGCAAAGGCGGTGCCTCGTGGGACAAGGTCGGCAAGGCCGGCCTGACCGTGATGGAGGTGAACGACGCCGTCAAGTCGGCCGATGTGGTCATGATCCTGCTGCCTGACGAGCAGATCGCCGAGGTGTATACCAACAACGTGGCCCCCAATATCAAGAAGGGCGCGTCTCTGGCCTTCGCCCACGGCTTCAACGTCCATTACAACCAGGTCGTGCCGCGTGCAGATCTGGATGTGTGGATGGTGGCGCCCAAGGCCCCCGGTCATACCGTGCGCAACACCTATACCCAGGGTGGCGGCGTGCCGCACCTGGTGGCGGTGCATCAGGATCAGAGCGGCAAGGCCCGTGACCTGGCCCTGTCCTACGCGATGGCCAATGGCGGCGGCAAGGCTGGCATCATCGAGACCAACTTCAAGGAAGAGACCGAGACCGACCTGTTCGGCGAGCAGGCCGTGCTGTGCGGTGGCGCCGTCGAACTGATCAAGATGGGTTACGAGACCCTGGTCGAAGCCGGCTACGCGCCCGAGATGGCCTACTTCGAGTGCTTGCACGAACTCAAGCTGATCGTGGACCTGATCTACGAAGGCGGCATCGCCAACATGAACTACTCGATCTCCAACAACGCCGAGTACGGCGAGTACGTGACCGGCCCCGAGGTCATCAACGAGCAGTCGCGAGTGGCCATGCGCAATGCCCTCAAGCGCATCCAGAACGGTGACTACGCCAAGATGTTCATCCTGGAAGGCCGCACCAACTACCCGAGCATGACAGCTCGTCGCCGCAACACGGCTGATCACAGCATCGAGAAGGTGGGCGGCCAGCTGCGCGCCATGATGCCCTGGATCGCCAAGAACAAGCTGGTCGACCAGACCCGCAACTGATCAAGCAAATCTGCTGAATCGGGACCAGGCCACTTCGGTGGCCTTGTTTTTTCGTGCTCGCGCCCGACTGGCTTACACTTGCCCTCCATGGATACTTCCAAACATTCTTCAGTTCTGGCCGCGACGGCCGATGGAGCCCAAGATGCATGACGGTACGGATACGCGTTCCGGGGAGCAGGAAGTCCTGGTGGTGCGCAAGCGCCGCAAGGGCATCTATATTCTGCCGAATCTGTTTACGCTGGGCGGGCTGTTCGGCGGCTTCTATGCCGTCGTGATGGCCATGAACGGCCGCTTCGACCTGGCTGCGATCGGCGTCTTCTCCGCCATGGTGCTTGACAGCCTGGACGGGCGCGTGGCCCGCATGACCAACACGCAAAGCGCCTTCGGCGAGCAGATGGACTCCCTCTCGGACATGGTCTCCTTCGGTGCTGCGCCGGCGCTCATCTCCTACGAGTGGGCGCTCAAGGGCCTGGGCCGCTGGGGTTGGGTGGCAGCTTTCGTCTACTGCGCCTGCGCTGCGCTGCGGCTGGCGCGCTTCAACGTCAACACCGGGGTGGTCGACAAGCGCTACTTCCAGGGATTGCCTTCGCCTGCAGCGGCCGCGCTGGTCACCGGATTCATCTGGATCATGACCGACTATGAGGTCGCGCCCACCACCGTGGCCTGGCCCATGTTCGCGCTGGCCCTGTACGCGGGCCTGACCATGGTCACCAATGCGCCGTTCTACAGTTTCAAGGACGTGCGCATGAAGAAGAGTGTGCCGTTCGCGGTCGTGATCCTCATCGTGCTGGGCTTTGCGGTCGTGACCATCGATCCGGCGGCGGTGCTCTTTGGGGTCTTCGTCGTCTATGGCCTGAGCGGCTACGTGGTCTATGCTTGGCGAAAGATCAAGGGGCAGCCGGTGAGCGTGATCAGCACCTCCACGGACGAGCCGGATGAGCGTGGCCTTCACCGCTAAGGCTGAAGTTGAGATCACCGATGAGCAGGTCGAGCATTTGTGATACATTGAAGCCATGAATTTTTTTGCGCTACTGCTATTGCTTGAACGCCGAAACGGGCGGAATCGGTAGCGCGCGCACATTCCCATCAAAGGCCCGTATGCAAACGCAGCGGGCCTTTTGTTTTTTTGGTTGTTGATGTCTGAACTGAAGGCGAACAGGAGTTTGAGATGGCTGACAAACTGATCATTTTCGATACCACTTTGCGTGACGGCGAGCAGTCACCGGGTGCGTCCATGACCAAGGACGAGAAGCTGCGCATTGCCCGCCAACTCGAACGCCTGAAGGTGGACGTGATCGAGGCCGGGTTCGCAGCCAGTTCCAACGGGGACTTCGAGGCGGTGCAGGGCATTGCGAATGCCATCAAGGATTCCACGATCTGCTCGCTTTCCCGGGCCAATGATCGCGACATCTCGCGTGCCGCTGAAGCGCTCAAGGGTGCCAACCGGGCCCGCATCCACACCTTCATTGCCACGTCAGCCCTGCACATGGAAAAAAAGCTGCGCATGACGCCAGAGCAGGTGCTGGAGCAGGCCAAGCTGTCCGTGCGGTTTGCGCGCAATCTGGTGGAGGACATCGAGTTCAGCCCGGAAGACGGCTATCGCAGCGATATGGACTTCCTGTGCCGCGTGCTGGAGGCGGTCATCAAGGAAGGGGCTACCACCCTGAATATTCCCGACACCGTGGGCTATGCCGTCCCCGAGTTGTATGGCAACTTCATCAAGACCCTGCGTGAGCGCATTCCCAACTCGGACAAGGCGATCTGGTCAGTGCATTGCCACAATGACCTGGGCATGGCCGTGGCCAACTCCCTGGCCGGTGTGAAGATAGGCGGAGCACGTCAGGTTGAGTGCACCATCAACGGCCTGGGTGAGCGTGCCGGCAACTGCAGCCTGGAGGAGATCGTCATGGCGGTGAAAACCCGGCGTGACTACTTCAACCTCGATGTCGGTATCGACACCACCCAGATCGTGTCTGCCAGCCGCATGGTGAGCCAGACGACCGGTTTCGTGGTGCAACCCAACAAGGCCGTGGTGGGTGCCAACGCCTTCGCCCACGCTTCGGGCATTCACCAGGATGGCGTACTCAAGGCGCGCGACACCTACGAGATCATGCGCGCGGAGGACGTGGGCTGGAGTGCCAACAAGATCGTGCTGGGCAAACTGTCCGGGCGCAACGCTTTCAAGCAGCGCCTGCAGGATCTGGGGGTGAGCCTGCAGAGCGAGGGGGAGCTCAACACGGCCTTTGCTCGCTTCAAGGAGCTGGCCGACCGCAAGAGCGAGATCTTCGACGAGGACATTCTGGCTCTCGTGAGCGATGAGAGTGTGACCAGCGAGAAGGAGCAGTACGGTTTTGTCTCTCTTGCGCAGCATAGCGAAACGGGTGAACGTCCGCATGCATCCATCGTGATCACGGTGGCGGGCAAGGAGGTGCACGGCGAGTCGGACGGCAACGGCCCCGTGGACGCCTCTCTCAAGGCCATCGAATCGCACGTCAAGAGCGGTGCCGAGATGGTGCTTTACTCGGTCAATGCGATCAGCGGCTCGACGGAGAGCCAGGGGGAAGTCACGGTGCGTCTGCAGAACAGTGGGCGTGTGGTCAACGGCGTGGGCTCCGACCCCGACATCGTCGTGGCGTCCGCCAAGGCCTACCTCAGCGCACTCAACAAGCTTCAGAGCAAGGCCGATCGCGTAGCGGCCCAAGGCTAAAGCACGGTCAGATTGACAGAAGATGTAAGTGATTGTTTAGAAAAACCACACAAGTGGTTGATTCGACGTGATATTTTCGGTATAACCTTGCTCATCGGGGTGTCAGATTCGTTTGGCGTCGCTCCCCCTACTTTTTGCAAGGTTGGACTGGTGGGTCATTCGCATCGTTTTATTGGATTCCTGGCGGCATCAATGGTGGCGCTGGCCGCGGCATCCAGTTCCGTTCTCGCCGCCTCCTCCGGTGGCAAGGACGCGCAGTCCAACGTCAAGCGAACAGTGGTCAAAAGCGACTACAACGCCAAGCGCAAGTTCGTCAAACGCCCGGTCGCCCGCTCTGTGCGCCCCTCGGATGGCATGAAAGCCGGATTGCATGGCGTTCGAGATCCGCTCGCCTTGCGCTCTAGCGTGGCCTTCGTGATCGATCAGGAGACTCAGGAAGTCCTGTTCAGCAAGAACGAGGATGCCGTGCTGCCGATCGCCTCCCTGACCAAGCTCATGACGACGCTGCTTGTCAGCGAGGCCGAATTGCCGCTGGACGAGATGATCACCATCACCCAGGCTGATGTCGACACGGAGAAATGGAGCGCGTCGCGTCTGCGGGTGGGTTCGACCTTGAGCCGTGGCGAGTTGATGCACCTGGCGCTGATGTCCAGCGAGAACCGTGCGGCCCACGCCTTGGGACGGACCTACCCGGGTGGGCTGCAGGTCTTCGTCGAGATGATGAATGCCAAGGCCCAGCTGCTGGGCATGCAGGACACCAACTTTGCCGAGCCGACCGGGCTGTCCAGCAAGAACCGTTCGAGTGCCCGCGATCTGGCGGTGCTGGTCGACGTGAGTTCCGATGACCCGCTGCTGCGCGAGTATTCCACGTCGCCGAACTACCAGGTGGCCGTGGGGCGCCGCAAGCTCATGTTCAGCAACACCAACCGTCTGGTCCTCAATCCTAGCTGGGACATCGGTCTGCAGAAGACCGGCTACATCTCCGAGGCGGGTCAGTGTCTGGTGATGCAGGCCAAGGTGGCCGGGCGCAAGGTCATCATGGTGTTCCTGGATTCGGCCGGCAAGCTCAGCCGCTTGGGAGACGCCGAGCGGGTGCGTCGCTGGGTCGAGTCAAACCCGGTAAAATTGGTGCCACTGACCGAGAACGAGGTGGACGGTCGCGCATCGCACTTCCTCTGAGGCTTGGCAGGCGGCTGATCGAACAAAGGGCGCCGCGGCGCCCTTTGTTTATCAGTCAGCGTTTGGGCGCACCCGGCTGGTAGCCCAACATGCGGGAGATCTCGCTGGCCATGGTCTGTAGCTTGGGCAGCCACTCTTTGTCCAGCCGCCCGGTCGGGGCGGAAATGGAGAGCCCCGCCACTAGTCGACCCTGATCATCATGGATGCCAGCGGCCATGCAGTGCACGCCCAGTTCCAGTTCCTCATCGTCGTGGGCCACGCTGTACTGGCGAACCTTGGCCAGTTCGCGCTCCAGTACCGGTAACTGGGTGATGCTGTTCTTGGTATGACCGGCCAGGCCGGTGCGGGTTGCGTAGGCTCGCACGCGTTGAGGATCGTCCGCCGCCAGGAAGAGCTTGCCCACGGAGGTGAGATGCAGGGGCGCGCGGCCGCCGATGGCACGCACCACCTGCATGCCTGAGCGCTCGCTGTAGGCGCGCTCGATGTAGACGATCTCGTCGCCCTGACGCATGCTCAGGTTGACCGGTTGCTGGATCAGGCGGTGCAGTTCGCGCATGGGCGTGATGGCGGCATCGCGCACATTGAGGCGGGCCTTGACCAGATTGCCCAGTTCGAGCAGGCGCATGCCGAGGCGGTAGTTACCGGGCTGGGGGCGATCGACGTAGCGTCCCGTGGCCAGGTCGTTGAGAATGCGGTGCGCCGTGGACGGATGGAGCCCGGTTTTCTCGCTGATTTCCTTGAGTGAGATGGCTTCTTCGCGCGAGGCCAGCACATCCATCAGGGTGAACATCCGCTCGATCACCTGCACGGTTGGCGTGACGACGGCATCCGGATCTTTCTTTTTCATCGGGTACGCTCCTGCAGTTGACCCCGATTTTACCTCGTGAAATCAATCTTTGGCCGGCGACATCTCACCATCGCGGTTGACCGCCAGCCACTGGCCTTGCACCAGCAGTTCGTGCGGACCGAAGCGTGCCTTGTAGTTCATCTTCTGACTGTCCTCGATCCAGTAGCCGAGGTAGACATGCGGCAAGCCCAGCAGGCGTGCCTGCTCGATCTGCCAGAGCACGCTGTAGGTGCCATAGCTGGCTTCGCGCTCCGGATCGTAGAAGGTGTAGACCGCCGAGAGGCCGTCGTCCAGCACGTCCAGCACCGAGACCATGCGTAGCGGACCGGGCGAGCCGTCGTCCAGCGTTTCACGGAACTCGACCAGACGCGAATTGACGCGGCTTTGCAGCAGGAACTGCGTGTACTGGTCGATGCTGTCCTGGTCCATGCCGCCACCGGCGTGTCGGCCGTTCTGGTAGCGCAGATAGAGCTGGTAGTGTTCGGGCGTGAAGCACAGGCGCGAGACACGGACCTGCAAGTCCTGATGCTGTTGCCAGGCGCGGCGCTGGCTGCGTTTGGGCTGGAAGTCCTGCACGCGCACGCGCAGCGGAATGCAGGCCTGGCAGCCATCGCAGTGTGGCCGGTAGGTGAACATCCCGCTGCGGCGAAAGCCCTGGGAAACCAGTCCTGAGTAGGTGGAGTTGTTGATGAGGTGGCTGGGCGTGGCCACCTGGGAGCGTGCCAGACGGCCGCTCAGGTAGCTGCACGGGTAGGGGGCCGTGGCATAGAACTGCAGACTCTGGAGGGGCAGATCCTTGAGGTGCGTCACGTCGACTCCGCGGGGGGCATCATCAGTTGATCCCAGTATAGGGTGTCGAAGTGCCAGCGGGGCCCGGGCTGCGTCTGTGCGGCTGCGATGTGGCGCAAAAAATCCACACGCGGGACTTCGCGGGCGCCCAGCGAGGCGAGGTGCTGGGTGTTCTGCTGGCAGTCAATCACGGCGATACCTTGGCAGCGACAAAATGCCACCAGGGCGGCCAGCGCGATCTTGGACGCGTCCGTGACGCGTGCGAACATGGATTCACCGAACACCGCTTGTCCCAAGGCGATGCAGTAGAGCCCACCGGCGAGGCGTCCGTTGATCCAGGTCTCGACGCTGTGCGCGTGGCCGGCGCGGTGCAGTTCGCCATAGGCCTGCACCATCGGCGGCACGATCCAGGTACCGTCCTGGCCCTCGCGCGGGCTGTTGGCACAGGCGCTGATCACTTCGTCAAATGCGGAATCGAAGCGGATTTCGCACCCATCGGTCGAGATGAATTTCTGCAAGGTCTTGCGCAGTGAGCGATGCAGCCGGAACTTGGCCACCTCCAGCACCATCCGAGGGTCCGGGCTCCACCAGAGGATCGGCTGTCCCGTGCTGAACCAGGGGAAGATGCCGTGCCCATAGGCTTGGCACAGGCTGTCGACATCCAGGCTGCCACCGGCAGCCAGAAGGCCGGGTGCATCCGAGCGTGCCCCCCAAGCCTGGCTGGCAGGCGGAAATCCTTCACCAGGCGCGAGCCAGGGCAGGGGAAAGGAACTTGCGCGCATGGGTAAACTTTATCCCAAGCACAGCGTCTTGCGGGGAATTGTAGGGGCATGCCAGTAGAATACGCAGCTAGTCGGGGCGTAGCGCAGCCTGGTAGCGCATCTGCTTTGGGAGCAGAGGGTCGTACGTTCGAATCGTATCGCCCCGACCATCTTTCTGTCTGATCTCCATGAGATCCATCCTCACCCTCTTCGCCTCCCTGCTCCTGCTGCTGTCGAGTCCGACAGCCCTTGCCGGTACCTTGCAGGGCCAGGTGGTCGCCATCGTCAGTGCTGACACCATCCGCGTGCGCGATGAGCGCAAGGTCCAGCACACCGTACGGTTGGTGGGCATCGATGCACCGGAGAAGTTCCAGAAGCATGCCCAGCGCTCGGAGGACGCCTTGCGCGAGTTCGTTTTTCAGAAGTACGTGACGGTGGAGGTGCCACGCCAGGGCGCCTCACCGCGCCTGGGCACGGTCGTGGTTTCGGGGCGGGATGTCAGCCTGGAGCTGCTTGCCGACGGCTCGGCCTGGTACGACCCATCCCGTGCCCACGATCTGGCGGAGCAGGATCGGCAGGCCTACGCTGCCGCGCAGGCCGATGCCCGCGAGCGGCGTGCCGGACTCTGGCGTGACAGCCAACCCATTCCGCCCTGGGAATACCGGGCAGGTCGTCGCAAGTAAGCAGGGCAGGGGGCGACGCGGTGATCTCAGCACCCATCGAGCCGGCTCGTCTCAAATCCTGACGGTTTCGACCCCACCCAGCGGTTGCAGCCAGCGCTGCACGGCGGTCTGCAACTGGTCGGCCGATCCGGTGGTCAAGCAGCGCAGGGTGGCGTGGCCGGTGTCAGCAACGTGCGGCAGCACACGGCGCGTCTGCCGTGCCACCGGGAGGCCGCTGGCAACCAGTTCCACCTGCGGACCCAGCAGTGATTGCAGAGTGTCGGCGACCAGCGGGTAATGGGTGCAGCCCAGCACCACGGTGTCGATCTTGCCGGCATCGCGCCCACAAGGGCCCAGCGCCTGGAGGTAGCGGCGCCCCAGCGACGCGATGCGTTCGCTGTCCTGACGTTCAATGGCGTCGGCCAGGCCGTCGCAGGCTTGCAGAACGAAGTCGGCCTGCCCGTGCAGGGATTCCAGCAGAGCCTGAAACTTGGCGCTGTCCAGAGTGCCGCGCGTGGCCAGCACGCCCACGCGGTGCGTGTGGCTGGCCAGCGCAGCTGGCTTGAGCGCCGGCTCGACACCCACGATGGGCAACTCCGGGTGCTGCTGGCGCAGCAAGGAAATGGCGGCCGCCGTGGCCGTGTTGCAGGCCACCACCAAGCCCTGGATGTCATGGGCCTGGATCAGGTATCTCGTGATCGCCTGCGAGCGGTCGATCACGTGGCCCGGTTCACGCTCTCCATAGGGTGCGTGTCCGCTGTCGGCCACGTAGACAAAGGACTGGTGCGGCAACTCCGCGCGCAGCGCCTGAAGGACGCTCAGGCCTCCAATGCCGCTATCGAAGACGCCGACCGGTCGCGTGCTCACAGAATTCAGGCGGTCGTGAGCGAGATACCCTTGAACTCGCCGGAGGCGATGCGGCGGCTCCATTCAGCCGGGCCGGTGACGTGCGCGCTGGTGCCGCCGGCGTCCACGGCCACGGTGACGGGCATGTCCACGACGTCGAACTCGTAGATGGCTTCCATGCCCAGATCGGCAAAGCCCACCACCTTGGCGGTCTTGATGGCTTTGCTGACCAGGTAGGCGGCGCCGCCCACGGCCATGAGGTAGGCGCTCCTGTGCTTGCGGATGACCTCGACCGCCTCCGGGCCGCGCTCGGCCTTGCCGATCATGGCAATCAGACCGGTCTGGCCCAGCATGGTCTCGGTGAACTTGTCCATGCGGGTGGCGGTGGTGGGGCCGGCGGGGCCCACGGCCTCGCCCCTGACCGGGTCGACCGGGCCCACGTAGTAGATCACCCGGTTCGTGAAGTCCACCGGCAGCTTCTCGCCCTTGGACAGCATGTCGGCGATGCGCTTGTGCGCCGCGTCGCGGCCGGTGAGCATCTTGCCGTTGAGCAGCAGGGTGTCGCCTGGCTTCCAACTGGCGACCTCTGCCTGGGTCAGCTTGTTCAGGTCCACTCGCTTGCTCTTCTGGGTGTCGGGTGTCCAGTTCACGTTGGGCCAGAGGTCCAGGCTGGGCGGGTCCAGGTAGACCGGGCCCGAACCATCCATCACGAAGTGCGCATGGCGGGTGGCGGCGCAGTTGGGGATCATGGCCACGGGCTTGCTGGCTGCGTGCGTGGGATACATCTTGATCTTGACGTCCAGCACGGTGGTCAGGCCGCCCAGGCCCTGCGCGCCGATGCCCAGCGCGTTGACCTTGTCAAACAGCTCCAGGCGCAGCTCTTCCACCTGGCTCAGCTTCTCGCCCTTGGACGCCTTGGTCTGCAGTTCGTACATGTCCAGGTCGTCCATCAGGCTTTCCTTGGCCATGAGGACGGCCTTCTCGGCCGTGCCGCCGATGCCGATGCCCAGCATGCCGGGCGGGCACCAGCCCGCGCCCATGGTGGGTACGGTCTTGAGCACCCAGTCAACGATGGAGTCGCTGGGGTTCATCATGACCATCTTGCTCTTGTTCTCGCTGCCACCGCCCTTGGCGGCCACGGTCACCTCGACCTTGTCCCCGGCGACGATCTCGGTGAAGATCACCGCAGGGGTGTTGTCGCCGGTGTTCTTGCGGGCGAAATGCGGGTCGGCCAGCACGCTGGCGCGCAGGGTGTTGTCGGGGTGGTTGTAGGCACGGCGCACGCCTTCGTTGATGGCGTCTTCCAGGCTGCCGGTGAAGCCGTCCCAGCGTACGTCCATGCCGACCTTGAGGAAGACATTGACGATGCCGGTGTCCTGGCACATCGGGCGGTGCCCCACGGCGCTCATCTTGCTGTTGGTCAGGATCTGGGCGATGGCGTCCTTGGCCGCCGGGCTCTGCTCGCGCGCGTAGGCGCGGGCCAGGTGGGCGATGTAATCGGCCGGGTGGTAGTAGCTGATGTACTGCAGGGCGGCAGCGACGGATTCGATCAGGTCGGCTTGCTTGATGTACGTGGTCATGGTCTGTACTCGTTCTCGATGGACAGCACCCTGGAGGTCGGGGCGCACGGGGCAGGCGGTCGGTGGACCGCAGCCCGCTATTTTGACAGGCTGCGTTACGCCCGGCTGACAGCCGGCGCTGGGGTAAACCCCCCGGGGGATCAGTCCGCGCGTCGCTCCGGCACGGCGTCGGCCGGCGGCGCGGCGCGGCTGGCCACGCGCAGGTGCAGCGCGGCCTGGGCCATGAGGTTGGCCGAGACCGGCGCGGTGACGAAGACGAACAGGGTGATGAGCAGCTCGGCAAACCCGATGCGGCCCTGGCCCAGTGCCACCACCATGCTGGCCAGCAGCACGCCACCCACACCCAGCGTGGAGGCCTTGGTGGGCGCGTGCAGGCGCATGAAGAAGTCGGGCAGGCGCACCAGGCCGATGGCGCCGACCAGCAGGAAAAAGGCCGCCAACAGCAGCAGCGCTGCGGCCAGCCATTCGAGCAAGGGATGCAGATCGTTCATGTCCGGCTCCTTACTCGACCACGTCGCCGCGCGTCAGATAGCGTGCCAGCCCCACGGTGGAGGCGAAACCCAGCATGGCGATGATGAGCGCGGCCTCGAACAGCAGCGGCGTGGCCAGGCGGATGCCCAGCAGAACCACCAGCGCCACGGCGTTGATGTACAGCGTGTCGATGGCCAGGATGCGGTCGGTCGCGTGCGGGCCGCGCAGCAGGCGCCAGGCGCACAACACGATGGCCAGCGCCACCGCGCCCGTGCTGATGTCCAGGGCCAGGGGCAGGATGCTCATGCGTTTTCTCCTTGGGGACCGGACTCGAAGATCTCGCGCAGCGGTGCTTCGTAGCGTGCCTTCATGTCGGCGGCGGCCTGGGCCGGGTCACTGCAGTCCAGGGCATGGACCCAGATCAGGCGGCCTTCCTCGTCCACCGTACAAGAGACTGTGCCCGGCGTGGTGGTGATGATGCTGGCGAACAGCGCGATGGCGGTGGGATGCTGCAGGTCCAGCGGCACCGGCACCCAGGCCGGCTGCGGCCGGTCCATGCGCCCCAGCACCAGGCGGGCGACGGTGATGTTGGAGAGCAGGATGTCCCACAGCACGACCCCCATCAGGCGCAGGGCGGGCACGGCGCGGATGCGGCCGGCCGGGGGCAGTGCATCGTGCAGCAGGCGCGGCACGACCAGGCCGATCAGCGCCGCCGACAGCAGGTGCACCGGCGCCAGCGAATGCGACAGCAGCAGCCAGGACAGCGCCAGCAGCGCCGACAGCCAGGGATGGCTGAGCCAGGCTTTCTTCTTCATGGCTTGCCTCCGGGCAGGCGCACTTCACCGGCGCCGCCCTGGTAGGGGCGGGTGGTCACGGCGGCCGGACCGCCCTGTGCGCCGAGCACGGCACGGGCGTAGCCGGCGCGGTCGGCCAGCTGGGCGGCGGTGGCATCGGTGTAGCGTTTCATGGGGGAGGCGAAGGCGGCCAGCAGCAGGCTCAGGCCCAGCAGACCCAGCGTGGCCGAGCTCAGGCGCCAGCTGCTGCCGGAGGCGGCCGGGGCGTGGGCGCTGGGCACCACGTTCCAGAACAGGACGGTGCCGGCGCGCGCCAGGCCCACCAGCGTCAGGAAGCCGGCCAGCAGCACCACGCTCCAGACCCAGGCGTGGGCCGGGGTGGGCGCAGCGCTCTGCAGGATCATCAGCTTGCCCAGGAAGCCGGGCAGCGGCGGCAGGCCGGCGACCGAGGCGGCGCCCAGCAGTGTCATGAGGCCCAGCAGCACCGGCTGGGCCACGGGGGCGGCCGGTTGCAGGCGGTCCCCGATGTCGCCGCGCTGCGAGGCGACCAGCTCCACCAGCAGGAACAGCGCCGCCATGACCAGGGTGCTGTGCACCATGTAGTACAGCGAGGCCGACAGCGCGGCCGGTGTGAACAGGCCTACGCCGGCCAGGATGGTGCCGACCGAGGCCACTGTCAGGTAAGCGGCCAGGCGCGCCAGGCTGTGCGCGGCCAGCGCTCCCAGTACGGCCAGGGCGATGGTGCTCAGGGCCACCGGCAGCAGCCAGGGCTGGGCGGTCAGCGCGGCGTGGCCGGCCTCCGGCCCCAGCATGACGCCGTGCACGCGGATGATGCTGTACACGCCGACCTTGGTCATGATGGCGAACAGCGCGGCCACCGGCGCGCTGGCGGCGGCGTAGGTGCCGGGCAGCCACAGGTACAGTGGCACGATGGCGGCCTTGAGGCCGAAGACCACCAGCAGCACCAGCGCGCCGATCTTCAGCAGCACGGCCTGCTCGGCGTCGAGCTGGGCCACACGCAGCGCCAGGTCGGCCATGTTGAGCGTGCCGGTCAGCGCGTAGATCACGGCCAGGCCGATCAGGAACAGTGCCGAGGCCACCAGATTGAGCACCACGTAGTGCACGCCGGCCTTGTAGCGTTCGCGCCCCTGGCCGTGCACCAGCAGCACATAAGAGGCGATCAACAGCACCTCGAAGAAGACGAAGAGGTTGAACAGGTCGCCGGTCAAAAAGGCGCCGTTCAACCCCATGAGCAGGAATTGCACAAGGGCGTAGAAGTAAGGCCCATGCCGCGACCAGCGGCTGAGCGCAAAGACAGTGCTTACCAACCCCAGAGTTGCGGCGAGGACCAGCATAAGGGCTGAGAGGCGATCGGCGACCAAAACGATCGCGATGTATGCGGGCCAGTCGCCCACGCCATAGGCGCGGCTGAGTCCGCCGGCGTCGGCATCCGTCAACACGACGAGGGCGATCGCGTTCAGCAGCAGCGCGGCACAGCCGCCAATAGCTAGACCCGCCTCCCACCGGCGGCGGCGCGCGCCCAGGAACAGCATCACCGCACCGACCGCCAGGGGCATCACTACCGGGGTGACGACCAAGTGCTCGATCATGCGTCGGGCTCCTCGCCGTCCACATGATCTCCGCCCGTGAAGCCTCTTGAGGCCAGTACGACCACCAGCAACAGCGCCGTGGTCGCGAAGCCGATGACAATAGCGGTGAGTACCAGCGCTTGCGGTAAAGGATCGGCGTACCCCGCCAGATTGCCAGTCGTGCTTTTGAGCACGGGTTCAGCGCCTATCCGCAAGCCCCCTGTCGAGAAGATGAACAGGTTGACGGCATAGGATATCAGCGTCAGCCCGACGATGACCTGGAATGTCCGCGACCGCAGGATCAGCCAGACCCCTGCGGCCGTGAGCACGCCAATTGCCGTTGCGAGGACGAGCTCCATCAGGCCCATCCTCCCGGCGGCTGCACATCTGCGAGCGGCTTCCTCGCCCTACGCGGACCGCGCAGCGACTGGTGGGCGATAGCGATGAGCATCAGGGAGGTAGCGCCGACCACCAGGATGAAGACGCCAAGGTCGAACAAGATCGCCGTCGGCAACGGAAGGCGCCCAAGCACCGGCACATCAAGATAGCGGAAATAGGAAGTCAGGAAGGGATAGCCGAAAATCATCGAGCCCGCGCCAGTCGCCAGGGCGACCAGCAGGCCTACGCCGATCCAGCGGACTGGGGCGACACGGAAACGCGCCTCGACCCAACGAACTCCGCCGGCCATGTAAAGAAGAATGAGGGCGGCCGAGACCGTCAGGCCCGCGGAGAAACCGCCACCGGGCAGGTCGTGCCCCCGCATGAACAGATGGATGGCGAACAGCAGGATGACTGGCACCATCAACCTGATGATTATACCAGGCACATGGAGATATTGCGTCAGGGTGTGCCCACGTCCCCGATCGGAATCGTCGTCGTCCTGTAGGTCCTGGGTCTCCTGCTGAAGCGGCGCGGCGACGCTTTCCTCTCCTGGCCGGAAGCGTCGCAGCAAGGCGAAAACCGAGAGAGCGACGATGGCCAGGACCGTGATCTCGCCGAGAGTGTCGAAGGCGCGGAAATCCACGAGGATGACATTGACAACATTGCGCCCGCCGCCGTCGGTGTAGGCCTTGCTTAGGAAGAACTGGGATATGGAATCGTCGACCGGGTGCATCATCACCGCATAAGCTAGGACGGCCATGCCAAGGCCCGCGACCACCGCGACACACGCATCCCGGGCCCGCCGCAGGCGTACGGCCGGGGACCGGTCCGTCGCGTCTCTCAGACGGGGCGGCAACCAACGCAGACCCAGCAGAATTAGGATCGTGGTCACCACCTCGACCAGCAGCTGGGTCGCCGCTAGGTCAGGGGCGGAGAGCCACACGAAGCTGATACAGGACGTTAGCCCTGCCCCGCCTGCAGCGATGAGCGCGGCCAGCCGGTGGAACTTGGCGAAGGCCGCCGCCGTGATCGCGCAGGCCCCGCCGATGAGCCACAGCAGCGCAAAAGGTGCGTCAGTTGGGGAGACGCCCAGACCACGTAAGGCGACCGGCGCGGCCGTCAGGCTTACGTTCGCAGCGAGCAGCGTCACAAGCGCCAGAAGCAGCATCTGAGGCTGCAGCCGACTGGAGGGAAAACGTCGCTCGACCCATCGCGGCAGCTGCTCAGTGGTCGCCTGCAGCACCCTTTCAAAGAGTTTGGCGAAGTTGATAGAGCGCACCGCCGACGGGGTTGGCGAGAAACGCAACCGGTCTCGGAAGAGGCTGTAGAGCAGCACGCCGCCGCCAAGCGCGACCATGCTCATCATGAGCGCCGGCGTCAGGCCGTGCCAAAGGGCCAGGGTGAACGACGGGGTCTGCTTGCCGAGCACTGCCAGGGCGGCTGTGCGCAGATAGGGCTCGATCGTCTGAGAGGGGAAAAGGCCGACGAGGAGGCAGATCAGCGCGAGCAGCCCGATCGGCGTCACCATCCACAAGGGCGGCTCCTTGAACGGGTGCGGAAAGGTCGCTGGCGCCTTGCCAAAGAAGACTCCGCCCAGGAAGCGTAGCGAGTAGAGGACCGAACACAGGCTCGCCGCCACCACAATGAGAGGTGGAAGGATATCCCAGCGGCTTCCTGTCCGCGCGACCAGCGCCGCCTCGAAGAACATCTCTTTGGAGAGGAAGCCATTCAACAGAGGCGCGCCCGCCATGGCGGCGGCGGAGACCGTCGCCAACGCTGCGGTGACCGGCATGATGCGCGCAAGTCCGCCGAGCTTCCGAAGATCCCGCGTTCCCACCTCATGATCGACCGCTCCCGCCGCCATGAAGAGCGAGGCTTTGAAGACCGCGTGATTGACGATGTGGAAGATGGCCGCGACGCATGCCAAAGGACTGCTGAGGCCCAGGAGGAAGGTGATCAGGCCCAGGTGGCTGATCGTCGAGTAGGCCAGGACGCCCTTCATGTCCTGTTGGAAGATTGCGAGGAAAGCCCCGAGCGTCACCGTCATTAAGCCCGTCGCCCCGACCACCCAGAACCACGTCTCGGTGCCTGAGAGCACCGGCCAGAAGCGCACCAGCAGGAATACGCCAGCCTTCACCATGGTCGCCGAATGGAGGTAGGCGGAGACGGGCGTGGGCGCCGCCATGGCGTTGGGCAGCCAGAAATGAAAGGGGAACTGGGCGCTTTTGGTGAACGCCCCCATCAGGATCAGGAGCAGCGCCGGGACATATCCAGGACTCGCGCGGATCTGCGGGCCGGCGGCGAGAATAGCATCGAGCTCGAAGCTGCCGGCGACGTTCGCGATCATCAAGAGGCCGACTAGCAGGCAAAGGCCCCCGACTGACGTCACCGTCAACGCCATACGGGCGCCCTCTCGTGCCGCGGCGCCATAGTGCCAATAGCCGATCAGCAGAAACGACAGGATGCTGGTCGTCTCCCAGAAGACCACCAGCTGTACGACGTTGGACGATAGGACGATCCCTACCATCGCACCAGCAAAGGCTAAGAGCAGAGAGAAGAAGCGTGGCACTGGATCGGCGGCGGACATGTAGTAGCGGGCGTAAATGCTGACCAGCAGGCCAATACCGGCAATTAAGATCAAGAATATCCAAGAAAACCCATCAAGGCGAAGGCCGAAGGTCAACCCTAGATCTGGCGCCCAGGGCGCCGACAGGTGCAGTACGCCGCCGTCCGACACCCACGGATAAAGGGCCAGAGTGCAGCCCAGCATCAGCAAGGTCGCCGCCGTCGCAAGCGAAGCTGCGAGATTCCGGGCGAGCGGACGCAGGCAAGCCGCCACCAGACTGGCCACGAAAGGTGTGGCCAGTATCAGAACAAGCAAGATCTGAGCCCCGCTCATGCGCGCCCGCATCCTCCGAATGGCTGCAGCAGCCACCCAGGCCGCAGAGCACCCATCCTCAACAAACCACCCACTGGATCAAGCGCCGCAGTGGATCGCTTGATGACAACCTACTTCAATGCACGACAAGCCGGACCGGCTAGCTAAGCTAGACTATCACTCTGACCTGACTTGGATTTGAGATCGCGGGCGTTAAGGTTGCCGGTTCAGGCTCTTGTGGCAAATATCTGCGCGCCCTCCAGAGGTGACATCTTGGTCGAGGAAAACTTGCCTAACACCCAGCCAAAACGCATCTTGTTGGCGACGGATCTGAGCGGACGCGGCGATCGCGCTCTGGACCGTGCCATCCAGCTGAGCAATCAATGGGATGCCGAACTACTGATCGTCCATGCTCTAGAAGGCGATGGTCTGACCTCGCCGGAGCATCAAGGCCTTCCATCGTGGCGGCGACCGCCCAACAGCATCGCCCTAGTCGAGGCGCAGATTCGCGACGACGTCCGCGAAAATTGTCCACGCCTGCGGATCCATGTCGAAGAAGGGCCGGCGATTAAGGTAATCCTCGACGCAATTGTTCGCGAGAAGTGTGATCTAGCGGTCGTTGGATTGGGCCGCTACCGAAGTCTGGGTTGGCCGCCCCTCGGCAAGACCATCGACGAGCTATTTCGGCGGGCGCCTATCTCCGTCCTGGTGGTCAAAAAGCGGCCGCGCGGACCGTATGGACATATGCTTGTTGGCGCCGATTTCACGCCTGAAGCCCGGTTCGGGCTGGAAACGGCAGCTGCGTACTTCCCAGAGGCGCACGTCGCCGTCATGAACGCTTTCGAGATGCCCTATCGGGCGCTCATGATGGACACTCAGCTGGCGCGCGATTTTGGAGCGATGGAGGACGCCACCCTCCGTGAATTCACGGATGGGGCACAGCTACCCGATGGCGCGCGGGCTCGGCTAACAACCCTTGTTGAGCATGGCCCACCAGAAGTGATGCTGAGCACCTACATCATGGAACAGGGCGCGGACCTCACGGTGATCGGTGCTTACGAACGAAGCCGGATTTTCCACGCCATGATTGGCGGCAAGGGCCCGCGCATCGTCGAAGCGGTGCCGTCCGACGTCCTTGTCGTCAGGGCGCAGCGGGACGCCGAGACGTCGTAGGGAGAAGTCGGGCCCCTCGGTCACGCCTGTTTTTCGGCCACTCCCGATAATTCCGGTGTGTCAGCCGTCCCAGGTCTCCTGGCGGATGCAGAGTGGCGAGCGCTAGGCTCGCGGGAGAGCGTTCATCTTCGTGTTATGGGAGGTTGATGGCGGCGATTGCGACAATCCTTGGTTGGCTGGCGAGGAAGTCGATCCTCTATCTGACGATCGTCCTGGCCATCCTGGCCGCCGCATTCGTTCTGCCCTGGATACGGTCCGAGTGGACCAAGCCGGCCGCCTATCTTGAGCGTGCCGCGCAATTGGAGCGGGTAAAGGATGAGCTGGAGGCCGTCCGAGGCGCAGCGCGCGAGCGTCTGGCAACGGTCGCTGTGTCCGCGCAGAGCAAAGGTCTAAGCGAACTCGATGAGGCCATTCCGGCGGCGGCCGCGGCGAAGGCCGCTTTGGAGAAACGTCGTCGCACCGCACTGGAAAAGGCGAAGAGCCTGGCGGACGCCGACACGCGGGCCCTCCTCTCGGACGGCCGCCTGGAGGTGGAAATCCAGTCTCGGGAGGGCGAGTTATCTGCGCTGCGCAACGCCAGGGATTGGCTAGCACAGACAACAAGGGTCACCACGGAAATCTCAAGCTTGCGCCAGCAAGCCGCCACCGACCAAGCCGCCTGCGTCACTGCGACGAACACCTTGGCCGCCTTCCAACAGCGCTGGGAGGTTGTCGTGACCTTCCAGTACTATGATCGCGAGCGGCTCCGGGCCTTGCAGGCGACCAAGCGGCAGCTGTGCGGAAGGGCCATCATTTACCGTCAACGGCTTGCGGCGGCCGAGGGCGTTAATCGGCGGCTTGTCGCTGCTAGGCAAAGCTATCCGCAGGTGCAGGGTTGGGCAGATCAACAGATTGAGCCTCGGACGAGCGACCTGGACCAGCAGATTGCCAGGGAGCGTACCCAGGCGGAAGGATCGTGGCGGGCGCGCGCGTCGCTGTGGGCAGAACAGATCCGACTTGGGGCTGTCCTCAAGCAAGCCGCCTTGGCCTTAGTCTTGATTGTCGCCGTCCCCTACCTCATTCGACTGATCTGCTACTGGGTCATCGCCCCCACAGTGGTGCGAAGTCCCGCGATCCGCTTTCAGACGACCGGTGTCTCCCAGACGATACCGCCCGTCGACGCGTCGAGCACCTCCGTCGGGGTTCGGCTCGACCCGGGAGAAGAGCTGCTTGTGCGACAAGGCTATTTGCAAACCACAAGCGCCTCCGGAGCTAAGGCTACCCAGTGGCTGCTCGACTGGCGCCATCCCATCACTAGTCTGGCTGCCGGGCTGACCTTCCTCACGCGCGTCCACGGCGCCGGTGAGCTGACCACGGTATCGGCGGTGCGCGATCCTTTCGCGGAATTGACGGTGCTGAGCTTGCCGGATGGCGCCGGCCTCGTGCTGCAGCCGCGCGGCCTTGCTGCGATTGCTAAGCCCATTGGGCGCCGCCTGCGCATCAGCAGCCACTGGCGGGTTCTGTCGCTCACCGCCTGGCTGACCCTGCAGTTGCGCTTTCTTGTCTTCCATGGGCCGGCCCGGCT
This sequence comes from Hylemonella sp., assembly GCA_030695415.1. GTDB lineage: Bacteria > Pseudomonadota > Gammaproteobacteria > Burkholderiales > Burkholderiaceae_C > Hylemonella. The sequence goes on along the minus strand of JAUYQZ010000003.1, from coordinate 776 downwards.
TGTGATCCAGGGCGGCCGCGGCGTCCGTGTGGAGCGGGCTCAGCAAGGTCGTGTCCTGGCCCAGAACCAGCTTGTCGGCTTTTCCACGGACCTGGCCTATTCGGTGACGCGCACTGAGACCTTCTGGCCTTACTTCTTTGGACGCGAGCCCCTCCTTAAGGATCGAGTCGCGATAGGAAATGGCTTATTGATTGTGGAGGAGGCCCCGCGAACCGCGCGCGGTGACGGGGCGCGCCGCCACGGCCTCGAGGGTCTGCTCGACGCCTGCATGAAAGCGTTCGGAGTGTAGTCGTCCGGTCTTGATGATGGGCACGGGCGCCGGGCGCGCGGTGAATGACCACTGCCACGTCGTCGGCGAGCGGTTCCTTGCCGTGTAGCGGCCGTTCTTTTCCACGAACCCCAGGAGCAGTCTGGTAGGAGCCCAGCCCATCTGTTCCTTGAGACAGACGAAGATATCCATGTCGCCGAAGATGAGACTGTATTCGCGTTGTGGTGAAACTTACCACAAGAACTTCAAATAGCGGTATACGAAGCCCAATCAGAACGTGAGGTTGCTGCAACAATCTCATCATAGCGACCGTTCTTCTCGCGATAGCCCCTGCTGCAATCGGGCGCTCAACGCGACGCGGTCGTCGGGACCGGCGCATGGGGTGCGGCGGCCGCAGTCGTTGCGGCCGAGGACGGCGCCCGGCTTGGAACGATGCGCCAAACGGTATTCGATAGGTCGTCGGCGACCAGCAGGGCTCCTCGTGGATCGACCGTTACACCGACGGGGC
>JAUYQZ010000045.1 GCA_030695415.1 Hylemonella sp. | reverse complement strand
TACACGCCTAAGAAGAAGTGATCGGCGTTCGGTCTGCGTGACAGACCGACGCACGCCATTCATAAACCTGCCATTCAGGCTCGGTTCAGTGACGTGGTTGTAATCCTTCAGATCATGAAACGCCTTCTCCTCATCGCAGCGCTGATCGCCGCCGCTCCGGCGGCGAGTTATGCGCAGCACGGGCCGGATTACGGCCGGCCGTCGTACGGCGGCGGCCGGGGCGACCAGGACGCGGCGCGTGCGGCCGTGCGCGGCGGGCGCCAGGTTCCGCTTTCGCAAGTGATCGCCACGATTTCGGCCCGCACGCCCGGTAGGCAGCTCAACACCACCCAGGGCGATGCCGGCGGCCGTCCCGCCTACTTCGTCCAGTGGCAGACCAATGACGGCAGGGTGATCATTTTCGTCGTCGACGCCCAGAGCGGGGCGATCATCTCTCGCCAGGGCGGCTAAAGGAGCTCCATGCGTATTCTACTTGTTGAGGACGACCCGGACCTGTCGCGCCAACTTAAGTCGGCGCTCGGCGACGCGGGCTATGCGGTCGACCATGCGCCCGACGGCGAAGAGGCCCAGTTTCTGGGCGAGACTGAACCTTATGACGCGGTGATCCTGGATCTTGGCCTGCCCAAGGTGGACGGCGTGTCGGTGCTGGAGCGCTGGCGCCGCGAGAACATGGCTGTGCCGGTCTTGATCCTCACCGCCCGCGGCGCGTGGAGCGAGAAGGTCGCCGGTTTTGACGCCGGCGCCGACGACTACCTCACCAAACCCTTCCATACCGAAGAACTGCTGGCCCGGGTGCGCGCCCTGATCCGCCGCGCCAGCGGCCTGGCCTCGGCGCTGCTGGCCTGCGGCCCGCTGGCGCTGGACACGCGCAGCGGCAAGGTCACGCTGGACGGGCAGCCCGTGAACCTGACCGCGCAGGAGTTCAAGCTGCTGTCCTACCTCATGCACCACCCCAACGAACTGGTCTCGCGCACGGTGCTCACCGAGCATCTCTACGCGCAGGACTTCGAGCGCGACTCCAACACCATCGAGGTCTTCGTCGCACGCCTGCGCAAGAAGCTGCCCGCCGCCATGATCGAAACCGTGCGCGGCCTGGGCTACCGCCTCAACGTGCCGGCTAGCCCGGCCTGAGCTGCATGAAGGCCTGGGCACGCTCCCTGCGCTGGCGCCTGCTGGGCCTGACCCTGGTGGCCGTCGCCGTGGCGCTGCTGGGCGCGGGCCTGCTGATCTCCAGCCTGTTTCGCACGCATGTCACCGCGCAGTTCGACACCCAGCTTCTGCGCCAGCTGGACCAGCTGACTGCGGCATTGGAGCCCGACGCGCAGCAGCGCCCGCAACTCAAGATGCCCCTGAGCGACCCGCGCTGGCACACACCGTACTCGGGTCTGTACTGGCAGATCGAGGCCCTGGCGCCGGCCGGCGCCACAGCGGCATCAGCCCGGCCTGTGCTGCGCTCGCGTTCCCTGTGGGACAGTGAACTGGTCTTGCCCACCGATGACCTGGCCCGTGGTGACCTGCATCGCCACCCGATCCCTGGGCCGGACGGGCAAGGCCTGCTGGCCCTGGAACGTCGGGTGCAATTCGTCTCCACGGATCAGGGCGCCCCCCAGACTGCGCCCAGCTGGCGTCTCACCGTGGCCGCCGACATGGCCGAGCTGGAAAGTGCCGTGTCCAGCTTCTCGCGCCAGCTGGCGCTCTCGCTGTCAGTGCTGGGTATCGCCTTGTTGCTCGCAGCTTGGGCTCAGGTGACCTTGGGGCTCTTGCCGCTACGCAAGCTGCAGACCGCCGTGCTGTCCATCCGCCAGGGCCGGGAGCAGCGTTTGAGCGGCGCCTTTCCTGCGGAGATCGACCCCCTGGTGCAGGACTTCAACCACGTGCTTGACCAGAACGAACAGGTCGTCAAGCGCGCGCGCCAGATGGCCGGCAACCTGGCGCACGCCATCAAGACCCCGCTGGCCGTCATGGGCACCCTGGCCGAAGACCAGACCTCGGACCGGCGCGCCTGGGCCGGCCAGCTTCAGGAACAGTTGGCCAGCATCCGCCATCAGGTGGACTGGCATCTCGGGCGCGCCCGTGCCGCTGGCGCCGGCAGCACCGGCTTGCGTACCGATGTGGCACCGGTGGTGGACGGGTTGGTGCGTGTCATGCGCAAGGTCCATGCGAATCGCGAAGACCGGCCCGAACTCGTCATCACCGTGGCGCCCATGCCGCCCGGCCTGCAGTTCGCCGGCGAGTCACAGGACCTGCAGGAAATGCTGGGCAATCTGCTGGACAACGCCTGCAAGTGGGCACGCAGCCGCGTGTTACTGGCGGCCAGCCATGCCGATGGCCGGCTGTGCATCACGATTGAAGACGACGGGCCGGGCCTGAGCGAGACCGAGCGCAGCCGCGTCTTCGAGCGCGGCGTGCGCGCCGACGAGCGCACCCCCGGCACCGGCCTGGGCCTGGACATCGCGCGGGAGCTCGCCGGTCTCTATCAGGGCGAGGTGCGGCTGGGGGTGGCCCGTCTGGGGGGGCTGCAGGCGGAGCTCTCGTTGCCAGGTTACAGCGCCTGAGCGCTTGCACCACTACCCAAGAGAGGGGCTGAGCGGCGGCACATCGGCGAGTCTGATTGACTCCTGAACTTGGCGATCTAAGATGTCTGCAAGGGGAGGCCAATATGAACAGGATGCGAGCGCTGCTGGGTCGTGTGTCCACGTGGTCAGGTCGTGGGGTGCATTGGCGACTCTGGCTGGTTTTCGGGCTGGTGCTCTGGCTCTTCATGCCGCCGCCGCGCGACGGCCACGCCGCCTGTGCACCCTGGGAAGGCGGCCCGTGCATCGACGTGCGGCCTACAACCGGATCGGGAGAACGCCCGCCGCGTGAGCCCGATGATACCGAACCATCCCCGCGCCGCGGCAGCGGGCCGGGTTGCGCCTCCACCCCCGACCGTCCTTCAAGCGATGAAGGCGAACCCAGGCCCGTGGCCGGTACGCCGCATCCGAGCCTGCCGCACGTGGTGTGGTCTACGAATGGACAGTTCAGGCCTGCCGACGGTTATCGCTGGGTCAGGCCCGACGATCCGAATGATTTCGGCGTCGAGCTGCAGCCGGACGGCACGCCGCACCCGACCTTGCCACATGTCGTCTGGGCCGGCAATGGCCAGTTTCATCCCGCCTACGGCTACCGGTGGGTCGATCCGAACGACCCGAATGATTTTCGGGTGATGCTGTACCCGGACGGCACGCCGCACGCGACCCTGCCCCACGTGGTGTGGGACGGTCAAGGCCGCTTCTATCCCGCCCCCGGGTATGTCTGGCGCGATCCGGACAATGCCAACGACTTTCAGGTGGTTCGCCGCATCGATTTAGCCAACTGGGCCAGCAATTGGCGCAGTGAAGATCGTGATGTGGCGATCGTCGCACTCAGCGGGCTGAAGGACGCGAAGTTGAGGGACTGGATGGCCGCCCATGTGCGATTCGGGCGTTTCCCGGATGACAACGTCAGCCCCTTGTCCGCCAGCGGGGCCATGCTTCGCTTCAAGGATGCGTATTTTGATCGGCGCACACCGCCTGCCCAGCGTGAGAATCTCCTGGCCTTCGAGGGCGGCAAGGTGTTCTACGAAACCATGAAGGACGTGCCCCTGGAAGACGGACGCACCTTCGAGCGCTGGTTCCTTGGTTATTACCCGGCGCATACCTCCGTCATCTCGGACATGCGCGCAGCCAGGCATGGAGGGCAGCCACTGGGAACCTCCGACTTTGTCGACGCGCACTCCGCATTCGGGCACCTGTTCCGCGCCCAGGCACTGGAACTGGAGCTCCCCGTAAGTCATGAGAGGCAACAAGACTGGCATGAGGTCCTGCAGACCTTCGGGCAGCAACTGGATCAGGTCATGCGGGGCAGATAAGCGGCAGGCCTAGGCGGCTGGCTGCGCGCGCGGGCATGAGCGCGGTGGACTCGAGCTGGGTCGTTCAGTTCCGGGAATACCGGATGTTCAGCGGCCCATCCACGGGCTGAGTGGCCTTTGTGATGCTTCGAAGCGTAACGCCCACGTTTTTCCGAGCGCGTATCCACCCATGTGAGGCTGCCATGAACACCTTGTCCTACAAGATCGAGAGCTCCTCCCCCATCGTCGCATCGCTGCCCCGCACCAACATCCGCAACGGTTCCATGCTGGCAAGCCGCGAGCTGGCCGTCGCCTTGGCCGCCAAGAGCATCACGCATCCGCCCGGTGGCGTGGTGCGTGTGGTCCATGTGCCCACCGGCTAGGTGCTCTTCAGCAAGGTCAGCGGCTGGGGTGACTTGGAGGAGTAAGCCGGGATGAAAAAACGGGCTACAGACACGTTTGTCAGATCCTCAGCACTCCTTGGCGTGGCTCTTCCTGCTGCCATTCCCAGTCACACCATGAACGCCAGCAGCACGGCTATCCATGCACTATTTCGATTGGGCAGGCCAGATACCCAAATGGGGGACAATCATAAAAAGGCATAGCTTCCAAAGCGAAGACTTACCCAAGAGACCGGCTCGTTTGACAACTGAATTTCGATGAGTGATCAATTCTTGCTTCAGTGCATTTCCCAAGCCGCATCTGCATCTTCTGGGGGACGCTACGACTTGGCGGAGCAGTGTTGCCGGCTTGCACTCCAGGTGGCCCCTGAGTTGCCCGAAGGCTGGTATCACCTGGCAATTGCACTGCGTGGTCAGGGTCGTCGCGATGATGCGTGCGCTGCGCTCGACAAGACCGACCTTCTTGCGCATGGCAATCCGGACGCCCAGAACAACATCGGACTACAGTACGCCGAGTTGGGAGAGCTCGGCAAGGCCGAGGCCTGCTATCTGAGGTCTATCCGACTCGCTCCATCGTATGCCTTGCCCCATGCAAACCTTGGCATTTTGAGGGCGACGCAGGGGCGCATTGGCGAGGCGACAGAGGCCCTGCGGCAGGCGATTCAACTGGATCCGACACTGGCGGCGGCTTATTCCAGCCTTTCTTCGATGCTGCTCGTGCAAGGTAAGCTTGAAGAGGCAGATGGTGCGGGACGCCGCGCGGTGGCGATGGCTCCCGGGTTGGCTGAGGGCTGGCTGAACCTGAGCAATGTGCTGTTTGCCCAGAAGAATTTTGGCGAAGCCGCAGAGGCATCGATGAAGGCCGTCGAGCTTGATGCGCGCTCTGCAAAGGCTTGGTCGATGCTGGCCGGCGCGCTAAAGCAGCTGCGCCGTTATGCTCAAGCCGAAGAGGCGGCTCGCAAGGCCATCGCCGTGGAGCCGGACGCCGCCATAGGTTGGGGCACGCTGGGGGAGCTACTAGTCCATATGCAGAAGCCCGATGCGGCCATCGAGGTTCTGAAGAGAGCCATCGACCTGGCTCCAGCCTCTTCGTCAGCGCGCATCGATCTTGCCAACGCGTTTAAGGACATTGGGCGAGTCGATGAGGCGCTGGGCGTTTTGCGTGAAGTGATCGACATCGATCCCGCCAATGTCGGGGCTCATAGCAATCTCGTTTACTACGCCTCGTTCTCGCCGACCCTCGGCGAAAGGGATATCTACGAGGCCGCACAGAACTGGGGAAGCCGGCATGGTAGAGCTGATGCCGAATTGCCGCTAGACGCTACGAGCCGAGATCCGAATCGGCGGTTGAGGATCGGATACCTGTCGCCCGATTTCTGCGACCATTGCCAAGCGCTTTTCTCGATCCCGCTCTTGTCTAGCCATGATCATAGACAAGTTGAGGTCTTCTGTTATGCCGACGTTAGGCTGCGGGACATTTACACAGATCGGATCGCTGGATACGCGGATCACTGGCGTGAGATCACGGCCTTCAGCGATGACGTGGTGGTCGATCTAATCCGGGGCGACCAGATTGACGTCCTTGTGGACCTGACCATGCATATGGCCAATGGGCGTCAGCTGGTGTTCGCGAAACGGGCGGCACCGGTCCAGATTGCCTGGCTGGCTTATCCCGGAACGACAGGAAATCCGGGCATGGACTATCGTTTGACGGATCCTTGGCTGGATCCTACCGATGCTCCGGATGAGGGGCGCTATACCGAGCGGTCTGTTCGCCTGCCCAGCACGTTCTGGTGCTACGACCCTTTGCAGGGAGATCGCCCTGTCGGCCCGCTTCCTGCGCTGGCCATGGGGCACGTGACCTTCGGTTGCCTCAACAGTTACCTGAAAGTTTCAAACGCCACACTGGCGCTTTGGGCGCGGACCATGGCAGCCGTGGACGGATCGAGGTTGATCATGCTGGCACCAGAGGGCAGTGCCCGCGAGCGAGTACTGAATGCCTTTGCCCAAGATGGCATCGCAGCGGACCGAATCCGTTTCGTCGGGCGTCAGCCGCGGGACAACTATCTCGACACTTACCATGAGACGGATATCGCGCTAGATACCCTGCCATACAACGGGCACACGACCAGTCTGGATGCTTACTGGATGGGGGTCCCCGTGGTTTCTCTGGTCGGCTCGACGATCGTGGGGCGTGCCGGTTGGAGCCAGTTGAACAATCTCGGATTGCCTGAGCTTGCCGTCTGGAGCGAGTCCGCCTTTGTCGAGAGAGTGGCCCAACTGAGTGGCGACCTTCCCCGCTTGGCCGAGCTTCGGGCCAGCTTACGTGGGCGTATGCAAGGCAGCGCGCTGATGAACGCGCCGGATTTTGCCCGAGCCATGGAGGCGGCCTATCGTCGTTGCTGGCAGGAGCGATGCGCCGCCGACCGGGTGGGTCGCCTTGCGCAAATCTCGATGGATTCCGTCATCCGATGAGGAGAAACCTGGTATGAGCACCTTGATCTACACCCACGAAGCCTGTTTCAACCACAGGCCCGGCCCGCACCACCCCGAATCCCCCGAGCGCCTGGAAGCCGTGCTGGCCGCGCTGCGGACGCCGGCCTTTGCCGACGCCGTCTGGCGCGATGCGCCTCTGGGCACGTTCGAGCAGGTGCTGCACATTCACACACCCGACTACGTGGAGGCGGTGAAGGACATGGCGCCCGAGCAGGGCTACCGCGCCCTGGACGGCGGTGACACCATCATGTCGCCCGGCACGCTGGAGGCGGTGCTGCGCTGCGTAGGGGCGGCCTGTGCGGGCGTGGACGACGTGGTGGCCAAGCAGGCGAAGAACGTCTTCTGCGCCACGCGCCCCTGCGGCCACCATGCCGAGGCGGGGGAGGCCATGGGCTTTTGCGTGTTCAACCAGGCGGCCATCGCGGCGGTGCATGCGCGCGCGCAGCATGGCCTCAAGCGCGTGGCAGTGGTGGACTTCGACGTGCACCACGGCAACGGTACGCAGAACAGTTTTTACGACGACCCGGACCTGTTCTATGGCTCCTGCCACCAGGGGCAGTTTTACCCGGGCACCGGCGCGAAGAACGAGACGGGCGTGGCCCACAACATCGTCAACGTGCCGTTCCCGCGCGGCACCGGCTCGGCCGCCTTCCGCGCGGCCATGAGGGACGTGCTGCTGCCGGCGCTGCGCGAGTTTGCGCCCGAGCTGCTCATCATCTCGGCCGGTTTCGACGCCCATCACCTGGACCCGCTGGGCGGCCTGAAGTTCACCGACGAGGACTACCACTGGATCACGCGCGAGCTGATGGCCGTGGCCGAGGAAACGGCCCAGGGCCGCGTGGTCTCCGTGCTCGAAGGCGGCTACAGCCTGGAAGGCCTGGCCAGCGGCACGGCCGCCCACGTGCAGGCGCTGATGGGCCGCTGAAGCGCCTGCTGCCGGCGAGGCCGCTTCACCTATCTCCAGTCCCGGCCACGCCGCACCCGACATCGCATGTCCGCCGCGCTCATCGCCCGCTTGCGGCAGACGCCGGCCGCCTTTGCGCACGGTGTCCAGGCCATCGACTGCATCGAGACCCATATCTCCTGGGTGCTGCTGGCGGGGGAGCACGCCTACAAGTTCAAGAAGCCGCTGGCGCTGGATTTTCTCGACTACAGCACGCTCGCCCTGCGCCGCGCCGCCTGCGAGGAGGAGCAGCGCATCAACCACCGCACGGCGCCCGGCATCTACCTGGGCGTGGTGGCGGTCACCGGAACCCTGGCGGCGCCGCGCATCGTGCCGTTGCAGGCGCTGGGCGCCACGGATCCCGTGCTGGAGTGGGCCGTGCACATGCGCCGCTTTGCGCAGGAGGACCTGCTGAGTCACCGCGTCGACCGGGGCGAACTGCAGCCCGCGCACATCGACCGCCTGGCAAGCCACCTGGCGGCGTTTCATGCCGCAGCGGCCGTGGCCGGGGCCGACAGTCCCTGGGGCAGCCCGGCCTCGGTACGCGAGGCCGTCGCGCACAACTTCGACGATGTGCGGGCCGCTGTCGCCAACACCCCGCTGGCCGCGACCTTGCAGACCGTGCAGCGCTGGAGCGAGGTGCAGGGCGGGCAGCTCCGGACTTTGATGGCGCAACGCCGCGAGCAGGGCTGGGTGCGCGAGGGCCATGGTGACCTGCATCTGGGCAACCTGGTGCTGATCGACGGGCAGCCGCAACTCTTCGACGCCATCGAGTTCAATCCCGGATTCCGCTGGATCGACGTGCTGGCCGACATCGCCTTTGTGCTGATGGACCTGCAGGCGCATGGCCGCGCCGACCTGGCCTGGCGCCTGCTCAACGCCTACCTGGAACACACCGGCGACTACAGCGCGCTTCAGCTGCTGCCTTACTACCAGTGCTACCGCGCCATGGTGCGTGCCAAGGTCGCGGCGCTGCGCCTGTCGCAGCAGCAGGGGCAGGATGACGCAGCGCGGCGCGCGGTGGCCGGCTACCTGCAGCTGGCGATCCGGTGCACGCAGGCGCGCACCCCGGCCCTGTGGCTGGTGAACGGCGTATCCGGTTCGGGCAAGAGCAGCCAGACCCAGGCGCTGATCGAGCGGCTGGGCATCGTGCGCATCAAGGCCGACGTGGAGCGCAAGCGCCTGCATGGGCTGCCGATGCTGGCCAGGAGCGCGGAACAGATCCCGCAAGGCATCTACACCGCCGAGGCCACCCGCCGCACCTACGAGCGTCTGGCCGAGCTGGCGCGCGATGTGCTGTCTGACGGCCTGCCGGTGCTGGTGGATGCCACCTGCCTGAAGGTGGCGCAACGGGGCGCGCTGATGGCCGTGGCGCAGGCGCTGGGCCTGCCCTGCCGCATCCTGGCGCTGGACGCGCCGGTCGAGGTCTTGCGCCAGCGTGTGCTGCAACGGGTGCAGGCGGGAGGGGATCCCTCGGAGGCCGATCTGGCCGTGCTGGAGCGACAGCTGCAACAGCGTGAGCCGCTGCAGGGTGAGGAACTGGCGTACGCCATACAGGTGGACACCAGCCGGCCGGTGGATTGGGCCGCGGTCCTGCCCGCATCGTGGATGAGCGATGCCGTGCCGCCGGCAGGCTGCTCCTAGTCAGCCGAAGCTGGGGCTGATCAGACCGCGCTGCTGCGCGGGGCGTGGTACGAAGGCCGCCGGAGCGAAAAAATCAGACGCAGCCCGTTGGTTTGGGCAGGCCGCCGTACTTGGTGATCGGCTTCATCGGGCCCGTCATCCAGCGTTTGAAGATGTCGGTCTGGTCTTCGCCCAAGTATTTGGCGAACTTGCGGATCGGGGGCACGCTGCTGAATTCATCGTAATACTCGCGGGCTTTGAGGATCTGGCTCCACTTGGTGTCGTCGAGTTCATAGCCGTCGATTTCGGCCATGGCACGGCCGATTTCCTCGGTCCAGGCGTTCATGTCGGTCAGATAGCCATCGCCATCGCGCTCGGGAAGATCCATCGTAAGGCTCCAGTCTGGATTCGGGTTGAAGAAGGATAAGGCCAGCGGTAGCGGGCCGGACGAACGGTTCAGTCGCGCTTGGGGATGTTCAGGCCCCTGGCGACTGCCGGCCGGGCCACGAAACTCGCCAGCACGCGCGTGACTTCGGGGAAGTCCTCGATGAAGACCAGCTCACCGGCCTTGTAGCGCACGATCAGGTTACGCACCCAGGGAAACACGGCAATGTCCGCGATGGTGTACTCGTCACCCATGATCCATTTGCGACCCTTGAGGCGCTCGTTCAGCACGCCCAGCAGGCGGCGCGACTCGGTCACGTAGCGTTCCAGCGGGCGCTTGTCGTCGTAGTCCTTGCCCGCGAAGATGGTGAAGAAGCCGAGCTGGCCGAACATGGGGCCCACGCCGCCCATCTGCCACATCACCCATTGCAGCGTTTCGTACTTGCCCGCGTCGTCCCGGGGCATGAGCTTGCCGGTCTTGCCGGCCAGATACACCAGGATGGCGCCGGACTCGGACAGCGCCAGCGGCTTGCCGCCCGGGCCCTGCGGGTCCAGGATGGCGGGGATCTTGTTGTTGGGGTTGAGGCTGAGGAACTCCGGGGAGAACTGGTCTTGCTTCTCGAAGTCCACCAGGTGCACTTCATAGGGCAGTCCGGTCTCCTCAAGCATGATCGAGATCTTCACGCCATTGGGCGTGGGCAGGGAATAGAGCTGAAGCCGCTCCGGATGCCGGGCGGGCCATTTGCGGGTGATGGTGAAGTCATCAAGGGAGTTCATGGCGGCTTGTTGGAGAGTGGAGACGGATGCCCACTTTAGCCCAAGCCGACGGGGCATGCACGCGCCCCGTTCCTGGTGGCTCAACCTTGTTCCGCGCTCGTGCGCCAGGCGAAGAAGCCGCGGTACAGCGCGACGCTGAGCACCATGCCCCAGGTCATGCCCACGAACATGCCGCCCAGCATGCCGGGCAGGCTGCTGCTGCTGCTGCCGCTGCCGATCTGCCAGCCCGCCAGCCAGACGGCGCCGGCCGTCATGCCGATCAGCATCCAGCCCGAGCACATGAGGTTCTGCGCGAACAGCGAACACAGGTAACGGCCGCAGTGCGGGCGCAGCACGCGCAGACTGGGAATGGCGGCCAGGCCACCGGCCAGCATGCCCGCATGCATGCCGGGCAGGAATTCGATGTGCAGCAGCAGACTGTCGACGAAGCCCAGGCCGCTGGACTGCAGGCACAGGCTGTCCAGCCGCGCGGGGCCGCTCTGCAGCACATCCCACAGCAGGCCCAGCAGCATGCCGCCAAAGCCCAGCGAGAGCATGACGTGCGGCGGCGAGAGGCCGGCGCGCTGCGGGCGCACCCAGGCCAGCGCGGCGCAGCCGGCGGCCACGGCCAGCAGCGTGAGTGCGATCAGCCAGCCTTGCGTGCTGCCAGCCAGGGCCGAGCTGCGACCGAGCGCCCACAGCGTGAATCCCACCAACACCACCAGCAGAGCCGGGGTGAGCGTGGCCGAGCCGATGCTGCGGGCCAGCCAGTGGGGTTGGGGTGACAGGTTCATCGTGATCACGGGGGAGCTAGTTTCTGGCTAAGGTGCTGTTTGTTGAAATCTATCGGTGTTTGCGGGTTAACACCGTGGCGAGAGGCAAGGACGCTCCCGGACACTCGCATTTTCCGCAGGCCACTGTAAGCGGCAAGGATCCAGACCGCGCGGGCGCATGAATGAAACGCAGCCTGGCTGCACGATAGCCCGCTTGGTTCGCACGAGCGCGCGGGTGCCTGCCCCAACCCTGTTGCTGTCTCAGGAATTGTTCCTCATGAAAAGCTGTCCCATGTCGGCTGCTCCCGCGGCCAACCCGAACTCGTGGCTTTACCTGCTGGAGCGCTTCGACGTGGGCGTGATCCACCTGGACAAGGCCCTGCACGTGGTCGGCATGAATGACTTCGCGCGGCGCAGCCTGCCGGTGGACGACAAGCTGCCCTTCGACCAATACGTGCTGGACTTCCACCCGGACACGGCCAAGAACAAGGTGAAATTCCTGCTGGACCAGGCCGAGTGTCCGGTGAACAACGCGCCGCCGATGGCCATGATGATCAACATCCCGGATCGCATGTTGCTCATCAAGGTCTCCAAGATCGGTGATGCGAAGGGCGCCACGGTAGGCTATACGCTGGTCTTCTACGACATCACCGACGTTGTCAGCCCGGAAAACGAGGGCAGCGGGGCCAAGGCCGGCCGCGAAAGCGGCGAGGCCGCCGAGCGCCGCCTGCTGCGCAAAATCCCCACCATCAAGCAGAACCGCGTGCTGCTGGTGGACGTGCCCTCGGTGTCCTTCATCCGATCCGAGGGCCACTACACCTGGGTGCACACGGGCCAGGGCAGCCAGTTCTGCAACCTCAACATCGGCGACCTGTCGAGCCGGCTGGACCCACAGCTCTTCCTGCGCGTGCATCGCAGCTACATCGTCAACCTCTCGCACGTCGACGAGATCGTGCGCGACGAAGGGCGAATCACCTTGCGCATGATGGGCTCCACGCCGGTGGAGATTCCCGTTTCCCGCAGCAGCGCGCCGCGACTGATGGAACAACTGGGCCTGACGGACCCGGTGTTTGCACGCAGTTAATTCAATTTCCGCCTATATAAAAACCTGCTTATGGGCGGGTTTATGTCGGCTGAACTGTTCGTGCGTCAGGCTTGCCATTCGTGCAGCCCTGCATGGCTTTGATTGTTTCGACTCCTCAAGACAGCAGGCCGTCGGTAGATTGGCCCGCTTGTCGTCGATACGCCATCCATGGCGAAAACAAGCAAAGAGGAGACACCGTGATTCCACCCGCATTTGCCTACCATGCGCCGCGCACCCTGCCGGAGGCCATCAACCTCCTGAGCACCCTGGGCGATGACGCGAAGCTGCTCGCCGGCGGCCACAGCCTGCTGCCCATGATGAAGCTGCGCTTCGCCCAGCCTGGCACGCTGATCGACATCAATCGCATTCCCGAACTGCGCGGTATCACCGAAGCCGGTGGCCTGATCCGTATCGGCGCCATGACCACCGAGAACGAGCTGATCGACTCCAAGCTGCTGCAGCAGAAGCTGCCGCTGCTACCGGAAGCCGCCCAGCTGATCGCCGACCCGCAGGTGCGCAACCGCGGCACGATCGGCGGCGACATCGCCCACGGTGACCCCGGCAACGACCACCCCGCCATCAGCATGGCGCTGGATGCCACCTTCGTGCTGCAGGGCCCCAAGGGTGAGCGCCAGGTGAAGGCGGTGGACTTCTTTCACGGCACCTACATGACTGCGCTGGCCGAGAACGAGATCCTCACGGCCATCCTGGTGGCCCCCTTTGCGGCCGGCACCGGCTACGCCTACCAGAAGCTCAAGCGCAAGACCGGGGACTGGGCCACGGCCGGCGCCGCCGTCGTGCTGAGCATGAGCGGGGGCAAGGTCACCAAGGCCAGCATTGGCCTGACCAACGTGGCGCCGACCGCGCTGCGTGCCAGGGAGGCCGAGGCGGCCCTGGTCGGCAAGGCGATCGACGAGGCATCGCTCAACTCTGCCGCTGCTGCCGTGCGTGCCGTGTGCGATCCGGCCGAAGACCTGCGTGGCGACGTCGAGTACAAGACCGCCATGGCCGGCGAGATGACCAAGCGCGCCATCCGCGCTGCCGCCGCCCGCTGCAAGTAAAAGAAAGAAGAGGAGACTCACCCATGAGCAAGCACATCGTTTCCATGAACCTCAACGGCCGCAAGATCGAGGAGGCTGTCGAGCCGCGCACCCTGCTGATCCACTTCCTGCGCGAGAAGATGAACCTGACGGGCGCCCACATCGGCTGCGAGACCAGCCACTGCGGCGTCTGTACCGTCGACATCGACGGCAAGTCGGTCAAGAGCTGCACGCACCTGGCGGTGCAGTGCGACGGCAGCGACATCAAGACCGTCGAAGGCCTGGCCAATGCCGGCGTGCTGCATGCCGTGCAGGAAGGCTTCTACAAGGAGCACGGCCTGCAGTGCGGCTTCTGTACGCCCGGCATGCTGATGCGCGCCTACCGCTTCCTGCAGGACAACCCGAACCCGACCGAGGAGCAGATCCGCGTCGGCATGTCCGGCAACCTGTGCCGCTGCACCGGCTACCAGAACATCGTCAAGGCCGTGCAGCACGCTGCCAAGGCGCTGCAACAACCCCAGAAGATGGCCGCCTGAGCGACCCGACCCAGGAGACACACAATGAACGCACCGATCAGTGATCGCGAAAAAACCCTGATGGGCATGGGCGAATCCCGCCTGCGCAAGGAAGATGCCCGCTTCATCCAGGGCAAGGGCAATTACGTCGACGACATCAAGCTGCCGGGCATGGTGCACATGGACATCGTGCGCTCGCCGCTGGCCCATGCCCGCATCAAGAAGATCAACAAGGAAGCCGCGCTGAAAGTCCCGGGCGTGATCGCCGTGCTGACCGCGGATGACCTCAAGCCGCTCAAGCTGCACTGGATGCCGACGCTGGCCGGTGACGTGGCCGCCGTGCTGGCCGACGAGAAGGTGCACTTCCAGATGCAGGAAGTGGCGGTGGTGATCGCCGAGGACCGCTATTCCGCCGCTGACGGCGTGGAGGCGGTGGAAGTCGAGTACGAGGAATTGCCCGTGGTGGTGGACCCGTTCGAGGCGCTCAAGCCTGGCGCCCCGGTGCTGCGCGAAGACCTGGTCGGCAAGACCGAGGGCGCGCACGGCAAGCGCTACCACCACAACCACATTTTCACCTGGGATGCCGGTGACAAGGAGGCCACCGACGCCGCCTTCGCCACGGCCCCGGTGACGGTCAAGCAGGACATGTTCTACCCGCGTGTGCACCCGTGCCCGCTGGAGACCTGCGGCTCGGTGGCCTCTTTCGACCCGGTGCGCGGCGAGCTCACCACCTGGATGACCAGCCAGGCGCCGCACGTGGTGCGCACGGTGGTGTCCCTGCTGTCCGGTCTGCCCGAGAGCAAGGTGCGCATCATCTCGCCCGACATCGGCGGCGGCTTCGGCAACAAGGTCGGCATCTACCCGGGCTATGTCTGCTCCATCGTGGCATCCATCGTGCTGGGCCGCCCGGTCAAGTGGATCGAGGACCGCATCGAGAACCTCTCGTCCACGGCCTTCGCCCGGGACTACCACATGACGGGCGAATTGGCCGCCACGCAGGACGGCAAGATCCTGGCGCTGCGCACCAATGTCATCGCCGACCATGGCGCTTTCGACGCCTGTGCCGACCCGACCAAATTCCCGGCCGGCATGTTCCACATCGTCTCCGGCAGCTATGACATCCCTGCCGCCTACTGCAAGGTCGATGGCGTCTACACCAACAAGGCGCCCGGTGGCGTGGCCTACCGCTGCTCCTTCCGGGTGACCGAGGCGGTCTACCTGATCGAGCGCATGGTCGACGTGCTGGCGCAGAAGCTGCACATGGACAAGGCCGAGATCCGCGCCAAGAACTTCATCAAGAAGTCGCAGTTCCCCTACACCAGCGCTTTCGGTTTCGAGTACGACTCGGGCGACTACCAGACCGCGCTGGACAAGGTGCTCACGGCCGTGGACTACAAGGGCCTGCGCGCCGAACAGGCGAAGAAGCGCGCCGATCCGGACTGCCCGACGCTCATGGGCATCGGCCTGGTGACCTTCACCGAGGTGGTGGGCGCCGGCCCGACCAAGATGTGCGACATCCTGGGCGTGGGCATGTTCGACTCCTGCGAGATCCGCGTGCACCCCACCGGCAGCGCCATCGCCCGCATGGGCACCATCTCCCAAGGGCAGGCCCACCAGACGACCTACGCGCAGATCATCGCCACCGAGCTCGGCATTTCCTCCGAGGTGATCCAGGTCGAGGAGGGTGACACCAGCACCGCACCTTACGGCCTGGGCACCTACGGCTCGCGCTCCACGCCGGTGGCCGGTGCCGCCATCGCCCTGGCCGCGCGCAAGATCCACGCCAAGGCCAAGAAGATCGCCGCCCATCTGCTGGAGGTCAGCGAGGCCGACCTCGAGTGGGAGATCGACCGCTTCAAGGTCAAGGGCAACGACGCCAAGTTCAAGACGATGAAGGACATCGCCTGGGCGGCCTACAACAAGCCGCCGGCTGGCCTGGAGCCCGGCCTGGAGGCCGTGCACTACTACGACCCGCCGAACTTCACCTTTCCCTTCGGCATCTACCTCTGCGTGGTCGACATCGACAAGGCCACCGGCGAGACCAAGATCCGCCGCTTCTATGCGCTGGACGACTGCGGCACCCGCATCAACCCGATGGTCATCGAGGGCCAGATCCATGGCGGCCTGACCGAGGGCTTTGCGGTGGCCATGGGCCAGTTGCTGTCCTTCGACAAGCAGGGCAACATCCAGGGCAATTCGCTGATGGATTACTTCCTGCCGACCGCGGTGGAAACACCGAAGTGGGAGACCGACTACACGGTCACTCCCTCGCCGCACCACCCCATCGGTGCCAAGGGCGTGGCCGAGTCGCCGCACGTCGGCAGCATCCCGACCTTCACCAGCGCCATGGTGGACGCCTTCGCCCACCTCGGCGTCACTCACTTCAACATGCCGCACACCGCCTGGCGCGTGTGGCAGGAGTTGAAGAGGAACGGCGTCGTGCAGAACTGAAAACGGCGCTTGCGGGGCGGCTGCGCCACGGCGCACCCGTCCTTTTGTTTTACCAGGAAAGCTCTCATGGAAGTCGTTCTCGACAAGCAATACCCCGTGGCCTCCGGCGTCGACGCCGCCTGGGCCATCCTGTCCGACATGAATGAACTCGCCACCTGCATGCCCGGTGCGCAGATCACCGAGAAGGTGGACGACAAGAACTACAAGGGCAGCGTGCGCGTGAAGGTCGGCCCCGCGGTGGCCGCCTTTGCCGGCACGATCGAGGTGCTCACCCTGGACCCCGCCAGCCGCACGCTCAAGATGATGGGCAAGGGCGCTGACAAGGCCGGCTCCTCGGCCTCCATGGAACTCACGGCCCGCCTCCTGCCCGCCGCCGACGGTCAGTGCACGCTGGACGGTCATGCTGAAGTCATCGTCAACGGCAAGTTCGCCCAGTTCGGCGGCCGCATGATGACTTCGGTGTCCGACATGATCCTGGCCCAGTTCGCCGATGTGTTTTCGCAGAAGGCACTGGCGCGCCAGGGGCCAGCCGCGGGCGCCTCAGGGGGCGCCACGACGGCTGCCCCAGTGGTGGCCAAGGAGTTCAATGCCCTGGGCCTGGTCTGGGCCATGATCAGGAAATTCTTCGCGGGCCTGTTCGGCAAGAAGTAAAACACCCCTAGGCTGCGCGCGCTGCGTGTCGCTTCGCCCCACCCTGCAGGGGACGGCGGCCGACGGGACATGGACGGCCACAACTGATACCCTTTCTGCCATGAGCGACACACTTGCGACTCCCCAGGGGCTGCGCGAACGCCTGTACCAGGCCGGCTACATCGCTGACGAGGATCTCGCCAGCCTGGTCTGGATGGGTTTGTCGCTGGAGCGGCCGCTGTTGCTCGAAGGCGAGGCCGGTGTGGGCAAGACGGCCATCGCGGGGGCCTGCGCGCGTGCGCTGGGCCGCCCCTTGCTTCGCCTGCAATGCTACGAAGGCCTGGACCTGAACCAGGCGGTCTACGAGTGGAACTACAGCCGCCAGTTACTGGAGATCCGGCTGGCCGAAGTCGGACAAGGCGACAAGGCCGCGCTGCGCAAGAACCTTTTTTCCGAGGACTACCTCCTCGAGCGGCCGCTGCTGCAGGCGATCCGCTCGCCGCAGCCCTGCGTGCTGCTGATCGACGAGATCGACCGCGCCGACGAGGCCTTCGAAGCCTTTCTTCTTGAGATGCTCTCCGAGTACCAGGTCACGGTGCCCGAGATCGGCACGCTCAAGGCCGTGACCAAGCCGCTGGTCATCCTCACCAGCAACGGCACGCGCGACCTGTCGGACGCGCTGCGCCGGCGCTGCCTGTTCCATTACGTGGACTACCCTTCGCTGGCGCGCGAGACGGAGATCGTGCGCACCCTGGTTCCCGAAGCCGCGCAACGCCTGGTGGAAGAGGCCGTGGCCTTTGTGCAGCGCCTGCGCAAGGACGACCTGGACAAGACCCCGGGGGTGGCAGAGACCCTGGACTGGGTGCGCGTGCTGTTCAAGATGGGCATGAAGGAATTGCCGGTGGAACCCCAGGCGCTGCTGCCCACGCTCGCGGCGCTGCTCAAGACGCGCAACGACAGCTGGCAGGTGACGGCCGAGCGCGTGGGCAAGCTGATCGACGGCCCGCGTGTCGGGCAGGACGTCGGTGTTGCCGGGATGAAATGATGCACCCCCTGAGCCGGCTATCGCCGTCTTTCCCCCGGCGGGGGGACAACGCCAGTGGCCCGGCGAAGCCGGTTCCACGGCGTTCCCCGAATTGTTCAGCTTGCCCAAGTACGCCTGCCTTGCCCGGGAGTCGTTTGTATGCAGGCGACTGACCCGCGCCAGCAACTCGGCGAGTTCGCCCATTACCTGCGCGAGCATGGGTTCGCCCTGGGTTATTCCGAGGTGGAGCTGATGATGCGGGCCGCCGCAGCGCTGCCGCTGGCACAGTGGCCGCGTGTCGAGGCCCTGTGGCGCGGCATCGCCTGCGGCAGCCACAGGCAGTGGCTCAAATACCCGGATCTGCACCAGGCCTTCTGGTTCCCGCACAAGGTCAAGGCGGCCACCCGCAGCTCGGGCCTGACGCGCAAGGGCCGCTCCCTGCCCGAGCTGGTGCAGCAGATGCACAGTGAGATGGGGCAGACACCGCCTGGCCCGCCGCAACCGGAGCAGGCCCGCCAGCCCTCGCTGGGCCTGGCCGACGAAACAGGCACCGGCGAACTGGAAGAGGCCCAGGGTCCACAGCGCGCCCAGGGCGGCGCCAGCCGCACCGCCCCGCTCGAACAGCGGGATTTCTCCGAGTGGCAGCCCGGCGACATGGACCGCTTCGAGCCGCTGGTCGAAGCGCTCAAGCGCCGCCTGCGCAGCCAGCTGATGCGCCGCCTGCAGCATCAGCAGAGCCGCGGCGTCATTCACCTGCGCCGCTCGCTGCGCGCCGCGCTGGCCACGGGTGGCGAGCTCGTGCAGTTGCACCATGTGCGGCACCAGCGCCGCCAGCCGCGCGTGGTGGTG
Organism: Hylemonella sp.; assembly: GCA_030695415.1. GTDB lineage: Bacteria > Pseudomonadota > Gammaproteobacteria > Burkholderiales > Burkholderiaceae_C > Hylemonella. The sequence goes on along the minus strand of JAUYQZ010000045.1, from coordinate 47,381 downwards.
CTGGTGGACGTGAGCCGCTCGATGGAAGTGCATGCCCAGTTCTTCCTGCGCCTCACCCGTGCCTTTGTCGAGGTGATGGATGCGCGCGCCTTCGTCTTCCATACCCGGCTGGCCGAGGTTACGCCGCTGATGAGGCGGCGCAGTGAGCGCGTGCAGGAAAAAGTCAATGCCGTGACCTTCGGTTTCGGGGGCGGCACCCGTATCGCCAGCTGCCTGCACGAAGCCGTTCACACGCATCTGGCGCGGGGCCTGGCGCGCGGCGATCTCTTCCTGGTGTTCAGCGACGGCTATGACACCGAAGAACCCGGAGCCCTGGCCAGCGTGCTGGCGCAGGTGCGCTCCCGCGGGGTGCGGGTGGGCTGGCTGCATCCCACCGTGGAGGCGCCGGCATCGGCCGCCATGACCCTGGCGGCCCCGCATGTGAATCGTTTTTTGCCGGCGCACAATCTGGCCAGCCTGTCCCGGCTGCCCGAACTACTGAATTCGAACTAGACCACGAGGAAGCAAGACCATGGGATGCCTGCTCAAACAAGGTGGCGGACTCTATGCCCGCCTGCGCATCGGCGCCGTGCTGCTGGCCGCTGGCGAGGGCGCGCGCATGGGCGGCGTGGCCAAGCCGCTGATCCGCCTGCAGGGCGTGCCGCTGGTCAAGCGCCAGCTGATTGCGCTCAGCGGCGCGGGCGTGGACGAGGTGGTGGTGGTGACCGGCTATGAGCGCGGCGCGGTGGAAGCCCAGGTACAGGATTTCCCCGTCACGCTGGCGCACAACGCCGAGTACGCGCAGGGCCAGCAGAGTTCGGTACGTACGGGGCTGGCGGCGCTGGGTGGCAAGTTCGACGCCGTGCTCGTGGTGCTGGCCGACCAGCCGCTCATCGGGGCGGCCGACCTGACCGAACTCATCGCGGCCTTCAAGAAGGCGCCCAAACGTGAGGGCGGTCTGGTGGTTGTGCCGGTGGTGAGCGGCCAGCGCGGCAACCCCATCCTGCTCGACGACGAGGCACGCGCGAAGATCCTGGCCAGCGAGACGAACCTGGGTTGCCGCCAGCTGATCGAGCGCCATCCGGAGCTGGTGCTGGTGCACGAAACCAGCAACACCCGCTTCGTCACCGACCTCGACACCCGCGAGGACGTGGAGCAACTGGCCCAGCGAACCGGCTGGAAGCTGGAGCTGCCCACGCGCGAGACCGTGGCGTGACCTTGAGCGCGACTCTTCAGCAGCACTGGCCCGTGCCCCTGGCGGTGCACCGCTTCGAGCGTGCTGCCGACGTCAATCCGCTGCTGACGCGCGTGTTTTCGGCCATCCGTGCCACGGATCCTGGCGCGGCGAGCGGGCGTTTCTATGCCAGCCCTGATGATCTGCTGCAGCGCATCCAGTTGCCCGAGTTTCATGAACTGGTGAAGTTCATAGCCCAGTCCCTTCAGGCCACGGCTCAGCAGGCCAATGCCGGTTTGTGGCCCAGCGGGCGCCACAACCTGCAGCTTGAGCTGATGGGCGTGTGGTTCCAGATCCAGAACGGCGCCACCTTCCACGACATCCATACCCACGGCAACTGCTCGTGGTCGGGCGTGTACTACGTGCAGATCGATCCGGCCGAGCAGCGGGCCCGGCACCCGGATTTCGGTGCGCTCAACGGCGCCACGCGTTTCTACAGCCCCATGTTTCCGTTGCTGGGCGGCGCGCACATCGACATGGGCAACGCCTTCCTGCAGCAGGCCACGCTTGACGTGACGCCGCAGGAGGGCGAGCTGGTGCTGTTCCCATCCTTCCTGCCGCACAAGGCCATGCCCTATGTGGGCGAGCGTGACCGCATCATCGTCTCCTTCAATGCCCAGATCCGCGCGCCCGGTGGCGACCAGCTGTTCCGCTACGCGGGCGCCTGATCCGCTATTGAATCAATAGCAATCGAGAGCAAGTCAGTGGTGCGGGTCGCTGTGTGCCGGCCGCGGCGCATGGCAGTGCTGCAGCATCGGCGCCGTGACGGTCTGCAGCGTCACATGGGTGATGCCAAAGCGCTCACGCAGGCCTTCGCTCAACTCACGCAGGAAGTCATCCCCCGGATGACCTTGCGGCATCACCAGGTGGGCCGTCAGCGCCACCCGTGTCGTACTCATGGCCCAGACGTGCAGGTCGTCCACCTGCGTGACACCGGGACGCGCGCTCAGCCAGGCCTGCACGGCCGGCAGGTCGATGTGCTCGGGCACGCCGTCGAACAGCAGGTGCAGTGATTGCCGCAGCAGGCCCCAGGTGCCGAAGACGATGACGACGGCAATGGCCAGGCTCATGACCGGGTCCAGCCAGGCCCAGCCCTGCCAGAGGTAGAGCGCGCCGCCGACGACCACGCCCAGCGAGACCATCGCGTCGGCCGCCATGTGCAGGAAGGCGCCGCGTACGTTGAGGTCGTGCTCGCCGCCCCGCAGGAAGAGCAGGGCGGTGGCGGTGTTGACCACGATGCCGATGGCCGCCACGGTGATGATGGTCCAGCCCTGCGTGGCCTCGGGCGTGCCCAGGCGCTGGAAGGCTTCCCAGCCCAGCGATCCCATGGCCACCAGCAGCAGCACGGCGTTGGTGAAGGCCGCCAGGATGGACGCGCGTTGCCAGCCGTAGGTGTGGCGCGCGTCGGGCCGCAGCCGCGCGGCCAGCGCGGCCATCCAGGCCAGCAGCAGGCCGGCCACATCGCTCAGGTTGTGGGCGGCGTCGGCCAGCAGGGCCAGGGAGTTGATCTGCCAGCCGTACCAGGCCTCCAAGGCCACAAAGCCGGTGTTGAGCGCAATGCCGACGGCAAAGGCGCGGTTGAAGTTGGCAGGGGCGGGGTGGTGGTGGCCGCTGTGCGTCGGCGGCTGGCCGTGGGCGTGATCGCGGGTCTGGCTCTGGTCGAGGCCGTCGTGATCGTGGGGGTGTCTGTGCGCCATCGCCGCAGTATGCCCGCGCCGGGACTGCCAGGACGCGGGCAGGGCTGTTGGCGATGTCTTTTAGAAGGTGCTCAGCGGCTGGCGCGAGCTGTGCAGGGCCTCGTGGCCCAGTGCCTGTTGCAGCAGGGTGGGCAGGCTGGGCCACTGGACGGGGCGCTGCAGGTGCATGGCGACGGCCAGGGCGTGCGGGCCGTCAACCTGCACCAGCGTCTTGCCCTGCGGCAGGCCGCCGCGGCTGACCCATTTCATGACCTTGGCGTCGGCGCCGTCAAAGAGGATCACGTCGGCCGTATCCGGGGCGTCACCGCCGATCAGCTGCAAGCGCAGCGACCGGCGCTGTGACAGGGCCACGATGCCCTGGATCAATTCGCGTTCGGCGGGCGAGAAGCCGAAGACCAGCAGACGGACTGTGCTCTGCAGCGGCACCGGCCGGGAGGAGGCGGGTTGCAGGGGCGCTGGGGCACTTTCTTCACCGATGGGCAGGATGATCATGGTTTTTCCCTTGAATGCTGTCTATGAAGCCGGAGCTCTCTGGTGGAGTCTGTTTTCCGTATTTCTTGGGGTTGATCTTGATCCTTGGCGCGCGATGTGACTAGGGACTAGTTCACGGAAAGGCAGGGGTGCTTGCTGAGGTGTATCAAGTTGTGACGCATCCCGTGCACTAGTTCACGGGTACGGCCCTTCAAGAGGGCGCGCAAGCGTGGCAACGGGGCAGTGTCTGTGGAATTGGCGCAGCGTCTGCCAGGTCCGCGTGCAGTACCATGCCCCCATGAATACCGCCACGCTTGCCCCGGGCGCCGCCGAGGTGCCCTTGCGTCAGGACGCCAGCCTGATCGGTCTCATCGGCCTGGCCCACCTCACGAGCCACTTCAGCCAGCTGCTGCTGCCGCCGCTTTTCCCCTGGTTGAAGGACGCTTTCAACGCCAGCTACGCTGAGCTGGGCTTCCTGATGACGATCTTCTTCGTTGTCTCCTGCGCGGTGCAGGCGCTGTCGGGCTTCTGGGTGGACCGGTATGGTCCGCGTCCCGTGCTCTATCTGGGGCTGAGCCTGTTGTCGCTGGCGGCCTTCGGTTTTGCGGCCAGCACGAGTTACACGATGCTGATGCTCTTCGCCGTGGTGGCGGGCATGGGCAACGGCGTGTTCCATCCGGTGGACTACACCCTGATCAACCGCAAGGTCAGCGCACCGCGCCTTGGCCATGCCTACAGTGTCCATGGCATCAGCGGCTATCTGGGCTGGGCCGTGGCGCCGGCCCTGCTGGTGCCGCTGGCCCTGCTGTACTCCTGGCGCGTAGCCCTGGCCGTGGCCGGCCTGCTGGTGCTGGCCGCGTTGCTGCTGTGCTGGGGGCAGGGGCGCCGGCTGGCCCTGGCGCCTAGCGCGCCGGCGCGCCCGGCGGCGGGTGCCAGCGAAGAAGGCAAGCTGGACTTCCTGCGCATCCCCGCGGTGTGGGTGTGTTTTGCCTTCTTCTTTATCTTCGCCATGGCGCTGAGCGTGGTGCAGGCCTTTGCGCCCGAGGCGGCGCGCCAGCTGCATGGCATGCCCCTGGCTCTGGTCGCGGTGTGCCTGACGGCCTACATGGTGGCCAGCGCTGGCGGCATGCTGGTGGGGGGGTTCCTGGTCGCGAATCCGGCGCACAGCGAGCGTGTGGTGGGGGGTGGTTTTGCCGTGGCGGCCGGTGTGTCCCTGGTGCTGGGCTTGAGCAGCCTGCCGCCCCTGGCCGTGCCCGTGCTGTTCGCGCTCATGGGCTTTGCGGCGGGTTTTGCCGGCCCTTCGCGTGACCTGCTGATCAAGCGTTCCACGCCCGAGAACGCCAGCGGGCGCGTCTATGGCGTGGTGTATTCGGGCCTGGACATCGGCCAGGCCGTTTCGCCGCTGATCTTCGGCTTGCTGATGGACCAGCAGGCCTGGCGTGCGCTCTTCGTGGGTCTGGCGCTGGTGCAGCTCGCGCTGGTCGTCACGGCCTTCCGTGTGCGGCGCACGCGCCGCACCGTGGCGCTCGCGGCCTAAGGCCTGCCTAGACCACGCTGCGGTGGCGCGCGATGCAGGTGTCGAGCACCTCGCCGCAGTCGCGCTGCCACCAGTTCTTGATGGAGAAGATCTCCACCTCGCTGTACCCGGCAAAACCCGCTTCCTCGACCCAGCCGCGCAGGCGCGGGATGTCGATGACACCGTCGCCCATCATGCCGCGGTCATTGAGCAGGTCGGTGGTGGGGGTGAGCCAGTCGCAGACGTGAAAGCCCAGCACGCGCGCGTCACGCCCGGCGCGCTCGATCTGGGCCTTTAGCTTGGGGTCCCACCAGGTGTGATAGATGTCCACCGCCACGCCCAGGGCGCGCGGGCCGGAGGCGGGTTTGACCGGGTCCAGTTGATCGCAGACGTCCAGCGCCTGCTCCAGGGTGTTGATGCAGGCGCGGTCGGCCGCGTACATGGGGTGCAGCGGCTCGATGGCCAGCGGCATCTTCTGCGCGCGCGCGTACTCCAGCAGTTCGGCGATGCCCTCGCTCACCTGCCGGCGTGCCAGGGCGATGTCCTTGTGCGCCGCCTGGCCGGCCAGTGCGCCGGGCAGGCCGCCCACCACCAGCACTAGGCAGGCGGCCTTGAGTTCGCAGGCCTCGTCCACGGCGCGGCGGTTGTCATCGCGTGCGGCCTTCAGGCCGGCGGCATCGGCCGCAGGGAACATGCCGCCGCGGCAGTAGCCCGAGAGTTCGAAGCCGTGGGTCTTGACCAGCTTGGAGATGGTGGCCAGGCCCGCGGCCTGCACCTGGTCGCGCCAGGGCGAGATGGCGCGGATGCCGCGGCGCGCGCAGGCTTCCAGGATCTCAGGCAGCGGCAGCTCTACGCCGCGCTGCTTGCGCACGGTGGCGGTATTGATGGAGAGCCAGCGGTGGTCGGTGGAAAAGTCGCGCATAGAGCTTGGTTCCGTTCGCCCTGAGCCTGTCGAAGGGCTTGTGGTGATGTCCGGGGAGAGGGCTTCGACAGGCTCAGCCCGAACGGTATGGTTGGTGGCGTGTCGTCTTCAGTCTTCGACGCCGTGCAGGGCCAGCAGGGTCTTCATGCGCCGCGCGGCCAGCTCGGGTTGCTCCAGCAAATTGGCTGCATCGGCCAGGCGGAACAGCTCGGCAAAGTGCACCAGCGAACGCGTGCTCTGCTGGCCGCCCACCATGGTGAAGTGGCTCTGGTGGCCGTTGAGCCAGGCCATGAAGACCACGCCCGTCTTGTAGTAACGCGTGGGCGCGGCAAAGATGTGGCGTGACAGCGGCACCGTGGGCCCCAGGATGTCGTGGAAGCGTTGGGTGTTGCCCTTGGCCAGTTCGCCGAGTGCCGCGCTGGCGGCCGGGGCGATGGCGTCGAAGATGCCCAGCAGGGCGTCGCTCTGGCCGTGGGTCATCTCCTTTCCCCAGCCGTCACCGGCGATGAGCTCGGCGTAGTTGAAGTCGTCACCCGTGTACATGCGTACGCCCTTGGGAAGCCGGCGGCGCATGGCGATTTCCTTGTCCTTGTCGAGCAGGGAGATCTTGATGCCGTCTACCTTGTCCGGGTGCGCCGCGATCACGGCCAGCGCTGTGTCCATGGCGCGGTCGGCGTCAATATTGCCCCAGTAGCCCCTGAGCGCGGGGTCGAACATGTCGCCCAGCCAGTGCAGGATGACGGGCTGCTTCGCCTGCGACAGAATTCGGTCGTAGACGCGTTCGTAGTCGGCCGGGCTTTTGGCCACGCGCGCCAGCGCGCGGCTAGCCATGACGATGAGCTTGCCGCCGAGTTTCTCGATGGCTTCCATCTGCATCTCGTAGCCGCGGATGACCTCGTCCACGGTCTTGACGTCTTCGAGTACCAGGTGGTCGGTGCCGCAGCCCGAGGCCACGAGCGCGCCAGGCATGTCCTTCGCCGCATCCACCGAACGGCGGATGAGTTCGAGCGAGGTGGGCCAGTCCAGGCCCATGCCGCGCTGCGCGGTGTCCATGGCCTCAGCCACGCCCAGGCCCAGGGACCAGAGGTGGCGGCGATAGGCGATGGTGGCGTCCCAGTCCACCGCGCATTGCAGCCAGGGGTCGATGACAGCGCGCGGGTCGGCCACCACGTGGGCGGCGGAGTAGGCGATGCGGTTGAACTGGGGCTTGCCGGTGGGCTTCACCGGGGTGCTGCCGCTCAGGCGGTAAGGCTGCAAGCGACCTTGTAGGTCGGGCAGCTGCAAGGTCAGGGTCATGTCTTTTCCTTGTCGATTCCGCTCAGACCTTCAGGGGCGGCACGTCCACCCAGCGCCGTTCTTTCCAGCTCTGCAGTGCGGCTTCCACCAGCTGCACGCCCTTGGCGCCTTCAGGCAGGGTCCAGCGGTAGGGCTCGTTCTCCACCACGTGGCGGATGAAGTGCTCCCACTGGATCTTGAAGCCGTTGTCGTAGAACTGTGTGTCCGGCACGTCCTGCCATTGCTCGGTGAAGTTCATGGTCTGCTTCTCGTCCGGGTTCCAGACCGGGCGCGGCGTGTTGACGCGCGACTGGGCCTTGCAGGAACTCAGGCCGGCGACGGCCGAGCCGTGCGTGCCATCCACGTGGAAGGTGACCAGGTCGTCGCGGTTCACGCGGGTGGCCCAGGACATGTTCATCTGCGCGATCACGGGCTCACCGTTGTGGCCCACCAGTTCCGCCGTGGCGTAGGCCGCGTCGTCGGCGGTGGCCTTGTAGGGCTTGCCCGCCTCGTCCCAGCGCTCGGGAATGTGCGTGGCACCGATGCAGGAAACCGATTTCACCTCGCCAAACAGGTTGTCCAGCACATAGCGCCAGTGGCACATCATGTCCAGGATCATGCCGCCGCCGTCTTCCTGCCGATAGTTCCAGCTGGGGCGCTGGATGGGCTGCAGATCACCTTCGAACACCCAGTAGCCGAACTCCAGGCGCACGCTGAGCATGCGGCCGAAGAAGCCGGCGCGGCGCAGCATGTCGAGCTTGCGCAGGCCGGGCAGGAAGAGCTTGTCCTGCACGGCGCCGTGCTTCAGGCCCGATTTCTCGGCCAGGCGCGCGATCTCCACCGCCTCATTGAGGTTGGTGGCGATGGGCTTTTCGCAATAGACGTGCTTGCCGGCGCGGATGGCGCGGGCCAGCAGCGCCGGGCGCATCTGCGTGGTTCCGGCGTCGAAGAACACCGTGTCGTCCTTGTTGGCCAGCGCCTGGTCCAGGTCTGTACCCCAGCGGGCGATGTTGTGCGCCTTGGCCAGCGCTTCCATCTTGTCGGCATTGCGACCGATCAGGATGGGGTCGGGCATGACCTTGTCGCCGTTGGACAGGGTCACGCCGCCCTGCTTGCGGATGGCGACGATGGAGCGGATCAGGTGCTGGTTCATCCCCATGCGGCCGGTCACGCCATGCATGATGATGCCGAGTCTTTGCGTAGCCATTCTTGCGTTCTCTCTTGAGGTTTACTGGGGCTGCAGGCCGGCGGCCTTGACCAGCGTGGCGTTGCTGACGATTTCGTTCTTGATGTAGGCGTCGAAAGCTTCGGGCTTGAGCGTCCAGGCATCGGCACCGACCTTGGCGAAGCGCTCCTTCACCTCGGGCGCGGCCAGGGCCTTGAGCACCTCGTCGTGCAGGCGGTTGACGATGTCGCGCGGGGTCTTGGCCGGGGCCATCATGCCGATCCAGAAGTTGAACTCCGAGCCCGGCACGCCGGCTTCGGTGGTGGTGGGCACGTCGGGCAGGGCGCTGGCGCGCTGCGGCGAGCCCACGGCCAGGGCCTGCAGCTGGCCGCCCTTGATCTGGCCGATCACCGGGGCGATCGGCGAGAAGTAATAGTCCACCCGGCCGGCGATCACCTCGGTCACGGCTTCGGCCGAGCCCTTGAAGGGGATGTTGGTGGCGTCGATCCTGGCGGCCATCTTGAACTTTTCGGCGTTCAGGTGCGTGGCGCTGCCCTGGCCGGCCGAGGCGAAGTTCAGGCTGCCGGGCTTGGCGCGTGCGGCGGCCAGCAGCTCGCCCAGATTCTTGTAGCCCTTGGCCGGGGAAATCACCAGCACGTTGGAGAGCGAGGAGATCGGCGTGATGCCCACGAAGTCACCGACGGTGTCGAAAGGCAACTTGGCGAAGGTCGAGGGGCTGACCGTGTGCGAGGACGAGTGGATCATGATCGTGTAGCCATCGGCGGCAGCGCTGGCCACGGCCGCCTGGCCGATGGTGCCGCTCGCGCCAGCGCGGTTGTCCACCACCAGGGGCTGGCCCAGGCTGGCGCTCATCTTGTCGGTGATGGCGCGCGCAATGATGTCGGTGGTGCTGCCGGCCGGGAAGGGCACGATCACGCGGATGGGCTTGTTCGGATAGGCGCCCTGGGCGCTGGAGAGTGCGGGCAGCAAGGAGGCGCCGGCGAGAGCAGCAGCAAGGGCAAGACGGGCAAGTTTCTTCATGATGTCTCCTGGTATGGGCATGAACGGATGTGCTCCACGGCAGCTCATCGCGACGGATCTCGCGCATCGGCTTGCCGGATTTAATTCACTAGAAGGTGAATAATGGGATTCTAGAAACCCGACCGGTCCGACGTCAAGCGCCGCCCGTCCTCAGTCTCTCAGTACATACCCTAGGATGACGTCGCTCATGTGCGACAGACGCTCGTTGAGGGCCTTGGGCGCCATCAGGTCGCGGCCGAAGATGGCCGAAAGCGTGTGCTTGTTGTTCAGGTAGAAGTAGGCCATGGCGGCGATCGAGACGTAGAGCTGCATGGCGTCGATGCCGCCGCGGAACACGCCGTCGCGGCGCCCGCGCTCCAGGATTTCGGCCAGGGTTTCGATCAGGGGCAGGTTGGTCTTGCGTGCCCGCGTGGAGTGTTCCAGGTGTCGCCCCTGCTCCAGGTTCTCGCTGTTGAGCAGTGTGAGGAACTCCGGGTGTTCGAGGTAGTAGTTCCAGGTGAACTCGGTCAGGCGACGGATGGCCTGGGTCGGCGGCATATCGGTCAGGTGCAGCTGCTGCTCGGCCGCGCGAATATCGGCGTAGGCGGCTTCGAGTACGGCCAGGAATAGCTCGTCCTTGCTGCTGAAGTAGTAGTAGATCAGCCGTTTGTTCAGGCCCGCGCGTTCGGCCACGCGGTCCACACGCGCACCGGCCAGACCGTATTGCGCAAACTCGTCACGCGCAGCCAGCAGGATGATCTGCTGTGAGCGGTCGGCGTCACGCGTGCGTGTTTCTTCCGGGGCGGCTTTGGCTTTGGGCATGACTGAATTTAACTGATTGGTGAATTAAATCAATATCCGGCTGCGCCCTCGCGCGCCACAGGTTCTGGGCGCCAAGGATAATCGGCCGCAAACAACCTCTCCCGCATGGGACACAGACATGGCCAAGCAAGTCGCCGGACACCTGATCGTCGAATGCCTTATCGCCCAGGGCGTGACCCACGCCTTCGGCGTGCCCGGCGAAAGCTACCTGGCCGTGCTTGACGGCTTCCATGCCTACCGCGAGCAGATCCAGTTCGTCATCAACCGGCAGGAGGGCGGGGCCGCCTTCATGGCCGAAGCCCACGGCAAGCTCACCGGCCGCCCGGGCGTGTGCTTCGTCACTCGCGGGCCCGGCGCCACCAACGCCTCCATCGGCGTGCACACCGCCTTCCAAGACTCCACCCCCATGGTGCTCTTCGTGGGCGACGTGGCCAGCGATATGCGGGATCGCGAAGCCTTCCAGGAAGTCAACTACGAATCCTTCTTCGGCCCCAGCACCAAGGGTTTTGCCAAACGCGTGGAGCGCATCGACGATGCGCGCCGTATTCCCGAGTACGTTGCGCGCGCCTTTGCCACCGCCATGAACGGCCGCCCGGGCCCCGTGGTGCTGGTGCTGCCCGAGGACATGCTGGTGCAGGACGTGGACGCCGCGCCCCTGACGCGGGTGGAGGCCGTGCAGGCCTGGAGCGATCCCGGTTCCCTGCGCACCCTGCGCGAGATGCTGCTGCAGGCCCAGCGCCCCCTGGTCGTGGCGGGCGGCGGCGGCTGGACACCACAGGCCGCCCAGGCCCTGCAGCGCTTTGCCGAGAACTGGAAGCTGCCGGTGAGCAATGCCTTCCGCTTCCAGGACACCTTCGACAACCATCACCCGCAGTACGCGGGCGACATGGGCATCGCGCCCAACCCCAGGCTGGCTCAGCGCATCCGCGAGAGCGACCTCATCCTCGCCATCGGCCCGCGCCTGGGCGAGATGACCACCGGGGGCTACACCCTGCTGGAGGCGCCCAAACCGAAACAAAAGCTGGTGCATATCCACGCCAGCGCCGAGGAGCTCAACCGCGTCTACCAGGCGGACCTGGCCATCCACGCCACCATGAACGCCGCCGCGCGCTCGCTGGAGGTGCTCACGGCCCCGCCCAGCCTGCCCTGGGAAGCGTGGACGCAGGCCGCCAACGCCGACTACCTGGCCAACCTGGTGCCGCAGGCCCTGCCGGGTGAGATCGACATGCCGGCCATCGTGGCCCTGGTGCAAAAGCACCTGCCGGCTGACACGGTGGTGACCAACGGCGCCGGCAACTTTGCCAGCTGGGTGCATCGTTTCTGGCGTTATCGCGGCCTGGCCCATGGGGCCAAGACCCAGCTGGCGCCGACCAGCGGGGCCATGGGCTACGGCGTGCCGGCCGGCATCGCCGCGGCCATCGCCAGCAAGGGCGTCGGCAGTCAAGCTGCCGAGGGCCGCATGGTCTTCACCATCGCCGGTGACGGCGACTTCCTCATGAACGGGCAGGAGCTGGCTACCGCGGTGCAGCACGGCGCCAAGACGCTCATCCTGCTGCTCAACAACGGCATGTACGGCACCATCCGCATGCACCAGGAGCGCGAGTATCCGCAGCACGTCAGCGGCTCGCAGCTACAGAACCCGGACTTCGTGGCCCTGGCGCGCGCCTACGGCTACGCGGGCGCGCGCGTCACACGCACGGCGGAGTTTGAGGCGGAGCTGAAAGCAGCGGTGGCCCGGCCCGAAGGCACCCTGATCGAGATCCTGCTCGACCCCGAGGTCATCACCACCCGCGGCACCCTGGGCGCCATCACGCAGGCCGCACTGGCGCGCCAGGCGAAGGGCTGAGGGGAGGGCGGGGCGAGCGCCGCGACCGGGCATAAAAAAAGCCGGCTTTGCAGCCGGCTTTTTCGTAAGCGGCGTGAGCCGATTACTTGAGGTGCTTGCCGATCAGGGCAGCCATCTCGAACATCGAGACCTGAGCCTTGCCGAAGATCGCCTTCAGCTTGTCATCAGCGTTGATGTTGCGCTTGTTGACGTTGTCCTGCAGCTTGTTCTTCTTGATGTAAGCCCACAGCTTGCTCACGACTTCCGTACGCGGCAGGCCAGCAGAACCCACCACGGCGGCCAGGGCCGGGCTGGGGGTCAGCGGCTTCATGAAAGCTGCATTGGGGGTGCGCTTCTTGGCCGGAGCCTTTTTCGCAGCAGCCTTTTTGGCCGGAGCCTTCTTGGCAGCGACTTTCTTCGCCGGAGCCTTCTTCGCAGCGACCTTCTTGGCCGGAGCTTTCTTCGCAGCGGCCTTCTTCGCCGGAGCCTTCTTCGCTACCGCCTTTTTAGCGGGAGCCTTTTTCGCAGCGACCTTCTTGGCCGGAGCTTTCTTGGCCGGAGCCTTCTTCTTTGCAGTTGCCATGATTGAATTCCTCTTCTAGAAGTTGATTAATCACCAGAGGGAACTGCTTCCTCTCTGGTATTGCGGATGCTATAGGAGAAAAAACGCATCTCCAAGCGAAAAGTGCGTTTTCTCCCTCTGAGATGTTGTTTTTTTCATCGCGATTTTCGGGCTGCCCCACTCTGAGAATCTCCTTTTTCCCTCTGAAACCTTCGCTCGGAGGTGCAGAACACACCCGGTCACGCGATATAAATCCCCATTCTCGCGCCCACCGGAAACACTGATTTCTCCTCTGGAGAGTCCGCTTTTCTGCCCGCAGTCGCAGTCCGACGCAGCGGGCTGCAACGCAACGGCGGACTGTGCGTTTTGTCACCGGCTTCCGGGCGCCCGGCTCCTGGCCTGCGTTCTTCGTCCCCTTATCCTGTACGCTGAAGCGGGCCAGCAAGTTGCTACAACGCCCTCAGAAGCCTGAACAGGACGTCCCCCATGACTGCCCAGCCCGAACGCCACGTTTTCGTCTATGGCACGCTGCGCCGCGGCGAGGCCAACGACATCAACCGCCTGCAGCCGGCCCCGCTTTGCCTGGGGCCAGCCCGCATCCGCGGCGTGCTTTACGACCTCGGGCCCTATCCGGGCATGATCCTCGGCGGCGCGGACTGGGTGTATGGCGAGGTCTACGCCATCGCTGCTGAACTGGAGCGGCAGCTCGATGCCATCGAGGAGGTGGCGCCCGTGCCCAGCGGCGAGTACGCGCGCAGGTACCTCGATGTGGAGCTCGACGGGCGGCGGCTGGGCTGTCTGGTCTACGAAATCAATGCGCAGCGCGTGCAGGGCCGGCCGCGCATTGCCTCGGGCGACTGGTTGCGGCGTCACTGACGCGTGCCTTGCCGGCGAGGGCTCGGTCCTCGGGCTGGAGTGGCCGGGCCATGAGCGGCATCGCTCGGCATTTCAAAATCCGCCACCTTCGTTTCATTATTTGAAATCCTGTGTTGACGCATCGCAGCAAAATTTCTCAATACGAGATATTGAATTTCACATTGCAATGCGTAACTCGTAAGCCATTGATTTTTATAGCAATAAAAAATGTCTTGTATAAGACACAAGATCTTCCAAAAGTCTTATAGAAGACTTACAGTAGAGCCATCGATGCAGGCAGCCCCAGGGCTGTTGATCGAACGGTTTCATTCACCCGCCCAAGGAGTCACACCATGCCGCAAACCCTGACCGAACAACTCAGCCGTGAGCAACAAATCGCCGCCCTCGAAAAAGACTGGGCCACCAACCCGCGCTGGAAGGGCATCGAGCGTGGCTACAGCGCGGCCGATGTGGTGCGCCTGCGTGGCTCCTTCCCGATCGAGCACACCATTGCCCGCCGCACTTCCGAGAAGCTGTGGGACATGCTGCACAGCGAGCCCTACGTCAACTGCCTGGGCGCGCTCACCGGTGGCCAGGCCATGCAGCAGGTCAAGGCCGGCGTGAAAGCCATCTACCTGTCGGGCTGGCAGGTCGCCGCCGACAACAACACCTACTCGTCCATGTACCCGGACCAGTCCCTGTACCCGGTGGACTCGGTGCCCAAGGTCGTGGAAACCATCAACAACACCTTCCGCCGCGCTGACGAGATCCAGCATTCCAAGGGCATCGACGCCGGCCACAAGGACTACATCGACTACTTCGCCCCCATCGTGGCCGATGCCGAAGCCGGTTTCGGCGGCGTGCTCAACGCCTTCGAACTGATGAAGGCCATGATCAAGGCCGGCGCCGGTGGCGTGCACTGGGAAGATCAGCTGGCTTCCGTCAAGAAGTGCGGCCACATGGGCGGCAAGGTGCTGCTGCCCACCCGCGAGTCCTGCCAGAAGCTGATCGCCGCGCGCATGGCCGCCGACGTCATGGGCGTGCCCACCCTGGTGATCGCCCGTACCGACGCCGAGGCTGCCGACCTGCTGACCTCCGACTACGACGAGATCGACAAGCCCTTCCTGACCGGTGAGCGCACCGCTGAAGGCTTCTACAAGACCCGCAAGGGCCTGGACCAGGCCGTCGCCCGCGCCAACGCCTATGCCCGCTACGCCGACCTGGTGTGGTGCGAGACCGGCACGCCTGACCTGGACTTCGCCAAGAAGTTCGCCGACGCCGTGCACAAGGTCCACCCGGGCAAGATGCTGGCCTACAACTGCTCGCCTTCCTTCAACTGGAAGAAGAACCTGGACGACGCCACCATCGCCAAGTTCCAGCGCGAGCTCGGCGCCATGGGCTACAAGTACCAGTTCATCACCCTCGCGGGCATCCACTCCATGTGGTACAACATGTTCGACCTCTCGCAGGACTACGTGAAGCGCGGCATGACCGCCTACGTCGAGCGCGTGCAGGAACCCGAATTCGCCGCCCGCGACCGTGGTTACACCTTCGTGTCCCACCAGCAGGAAGTCGGCACCGGCTACTTCGATGACGTCACCACCGTCATCCAGGGCGGCAAGTCCAGCGTCACCGCACTGACCGGCTCCACTGAAGAAGAGCAGTTCCACTAAGCGCCAAGTACTCAGCCAGCCAACGGGGCTGACGCACCTGCGATGCCGCAGGTTCGTCAGCCCCGTGCACTTTCCGGCTTTAGTTTGATTACTTTCGGAAATGACATCATTCAGGCAAATTAATAAACATTAGTTGTGGATGACGTCGCAAGAATTTAATTTACCTTATTGGTGGCTGTTTATATATTTGCGCCATACCGAGCCCGATGTTCCATCTTCCAGTTGAGCATCCAGCCCGGAAATGATTTCTAAAACTACGGTCCCGCAAGGGCATTGATCATCATGAGCAAGAAATTCAACATCCTGATCCTGGGCGCCTCTTATGGCTCCTTACTCGCCAGCAAGCTGCTCATGGCGGGCCACTCGGTCAGCCTGGTGTGCCGTCGCGAGACCGCCGACCTGATCAACCGTGAAGGCACCCGCGTGCGCATGCCGGTCAAGGGCCGCGAAGGCATGGTCGAGATCGACTCGCGCCAGCTGCCCGGCAAGCTCGACGCGCTGTCCCCCTCGCAGGTCAAGCCCGAGCAGTACGACCTGGTCTGCCTGGCCATGCAGGAGCCGCAGTACAGCGCCCCTGGCATGCGCGAGCTGATGAAGGCCATCGCCCTGGCCAAGGTGCCCTGCATGTCCATCATGAACATGCCCCCGCTGCCCTATCTGGCCCGCATCCCCGGCCTGGATGCCAGCGCCCTGCGTGCCTGCTACCACGACGCCACCGTCTGGGACCACTTCGAGCCCGGCCTCATGACCCTGTGCAGCCCCGATCCGCAAGCTTTCCGTCCGCCGGAAGAGCAGCCGAACGTCCTGCAGGTCGGTCTGCCCACCAACTTCAAGGCTGCCGGCTTCGCGAACCCCGTGCACACCGCCATGCTCGAGCAGATGGAGGCCGACATCACCGCCGCCCGCCTGACCGTGGACGGCGAAGCGCTGGACATTCCCGTCAAGCTCAAGGTGCACGACTCCATCTTCGTGCCGCTGGCCAAGTGGGCCATGCTGCTCACCGGCAACTACCGCTGCGTGCAGGCCGACGGCATGCGCGCCATCAAGGACGCCGTGCATGGCGACCTGGAGCAGTCGCGCCAGGTGTACGAGTGGGTGGTTGACCTGTGCGTGCAGCTGGGTGCGTCGCGTGACGACATGGTGCCTTTCGACAAGTACGCCGCCGCCGGCCAGGGCCTGCTCAAGCCGTCCTCTGGTGCCCGCGCCTTGGCCGCTGGTTCCACCGACATCGAGCGTATCGACCTGCTGGTCAAGCTGGTGGCCGAGCAGAAGGGCCTGTGCAACGAGTCCGTCAACGAGACCGTCAAGGTCGTCAACGGCTGGCTGGACCGCAACCGCAAGGCGGCTGCAGCAAAAAAAGCGGCTGAGGCGGTTGCCGCCTGATCGGCACGCCTCTTCCGACTGTCGCAACAACGCCAAGGGCCAGCCCCTTGGCGTTGTTGTTTGTGAGCCTCGGTTAGAATGGACGGCCTTGGACGCTGAGTCCGTTCACAAGAGCGAGAAAGGCACCCTGGTTATGACACCGCGAACTACCAACGCCAGCGAGAAACGCCTCAGGGGTTGCTAGTCCGCGCGCCCCCGGGCGCAGGTGCTTCACATTCAAGACAAGGCGCGGTTTCCACCGCGCCTTTTTCATTTTCTGCGAGTGAGAGATATGGTTCAGATCACGCTACCCGACGGTTCCAAACGCGATTTCCCCGGCCCGGTCACCGTGGCCGAAGTGGCCGCCTCCATCGGCGCCGGCCTGGCCAAGGCCGCGTTGGCCGGCAAAGTTGACGGCAAGGTCGTCGACACCAGCTACTCCATGACTGCCGACAGCGCCCTGTCCATCATCACCGCCAAGGACGCCGACGGCCTGGAAGTCATTCGCCACTCCACCGCCCACCTGCTGGCCTATGCCGTCAAGGAGCTGTTCCCCGACGCGCAGGTCACCATTGGCCCGGTCATCGAGCACGGTTTCTTCTACGACTTCTCCTACAAGCGCCCCTTCACCCCCGAAGACTTGGTCGCCATCGAGAAGAAGATGGCCGAATTGGCTTCCAAGGACGAGCCCGTGGTGCGCCGCGTGCTGCCGCGCGACGAGGCGGTGCAGTACTTCAAGGGCCTGGGCGAGCACTACAAGGCCGAGATCATCGCCAGCATCCCGGCCAATGAAGACGTCAGCCTCTACCGCGAAGGCAAGTTCGAAGACCTGTGCCGCGGCCCGCACGTGCCCAGCACCGGCAAGCTCAAGCACTTCAAGCTCATGAAGGTGGCCGGCGCCTACTGGCGCGGCGACCACCGCAACGAGATGCTGCAACGCGTCTACGGCACCGCCTGGGCCAGCAAGGAAGAGCTGCAGCAGTACCTGACCATGCTGGAAGAGGCCGAGAAGCGCGACCACCGCAAGCTCGGCCGCGAGCTCGACCTGTTCCACCTCGACGAGCATTCCCCCGGCACCGTGTTCTGGCACCCCAAGGGCTGGACCGTCTGGCAGCAGGTGGAGCAGTACATGCGCCACGTCTACCGCGACAACGGCTACCAGGAGGTCAAGGGCCCGCAGATCCTGGACAAGGCCCTGTGGGAGAAGACCGGCCACTGGGACAAGTACCGCGACAACATGTTCACCACCGAGAGTGAAAAGCGCGACTACGCCTTGAAGCCCATGAACTGCCCGGGCCACATCCTGATCTTCAAGCAGGGCATCAAGAGCTACCGCGAACTGCCGCTGCGCTTCGGCGAGTTCGGCCAGTGCCACCGCAACGAGCCCACCGGCGGCCTGCACGGCATCATGCGCGTGCGCGGCTTCACCCAGGACGACGGCCACATCTTCTGCACCGAAGACCAGATCCTGGCCGAGTGCGTCAACTTCACGGCCCTGCTGCAGAAGGTCTACAAGGACTTCGGCTTCACCGACATCATCTACAAGGTCGCCACCCGCCCGGCCCAGCGCATCGGCGCCGACGCCCTGTGGGACAAGGCCGAGGCCGCCCTCATTGAGAGCCTGAAGGCTGCAAACTGCGACTTCGAGATCTCCCCGGGCGAAGGTGCCTTCTACGGCCCCAAGATCGAATACACCCTGAAAGACGCCATCGGCCGCCACTGGCAGTGCGGCACCATCCAGGTCGATTTCTCCATGCCCGAGCGCCTGGACGCCGAGTACGTGGGCGAAGACAGCGCCCGCCACCGCCCCGTCATGCTGCACCGGGCCATCCTGGGCAGCCTGGAGCGTTTCATCGGAATTTTGATCGAGGAACACGCCGGCGCGCTGCCCACCTGGCTGGCCCCGGTGCAGGTTTCGGTGCTCAATATCACCGACGCGCAGGCCGATTACTGCCTGGAAATCGCCCAAAAACTGAAGAAATCGTTGCCAAATCAAGAACTTAGGGTCCAGACCGACCTGCGCAACGAGAAAATTACGTATAAAATACGCGAGCATTCGATGCAGAAGCTGCCTTATATCCTGGTCGCAGGCGACAAGGAGAAAGCAGCAGGCGCCGTCGCAGTGCGTGCCCGGGGTAACAAAGACCTCGGTGTGATGTCCCTCGAAGCCTTCGTGCAAATCATCGCGGCAGACATCGCTCACAAGTCAGTCGAGCAGGCTCAGTAAGAGCTCCACGGCAGGTTTTTGGTGCGCACCAAGGCGGCTTCAGCCACCCCGGGGTGGCAAAGTTTTAAGGAATTGAACCATCGCTACTGAATTTCGTGATCGTCGCCAGCGCGA
Organism: Hylemonella sp.; assembly: GCA_030695415.1. Classification (GTDB taxonomy): domain Bacteria; phylum Pseudomonadota; class Gammaproteobacteria; order Burkholderiales; family Burkholderiaceae_C; genus Hylemonella. The sequence continues at coordinate 28,662 of JAUYQZ010000045.1, read as the reverse complement.
GGAGCGCAAGCACCGCCTGAACCGTGAAATCATGGCCCCTGAGGTCCGGATTTCCGGCCCCGAGAATGAGCCCATGGGGGTGGTGAGCCTGACGGAGGCCCTGCGACTTGCAGGCGAGATGGATGTGGACCTGATCGAAACAGTGGCCACTGCAATCCCTCCCGTCTGCCGCCTGATGGACTACGGCAAGTTCAAGTTCCAGGAGCAGAAGAAGGCCGCCGAGGCGAAATCGAAGCAGAAGGTCATCGAGGTCAAGGAAATCAAGTTCCGGCCCGGTACCGACGATGGCGACTACAACATCAAGTTGCGCAATATCAAGCGCTTCTTGGAAGAGGGTGACAAGTGCAAGATTACCTTGCGCTTCCGTGGTCGGGAGATCACCCACCAGGATCTGGGCATGGCCATGCTGGACCGCATGCGTGCCGATCTGGGTGACCTGATCGTGGTCGAGCAGTACCCCAAGCTCGAAGGCCGGCAGATGATCATGATGATCGCGCCGGGCAAGAAGAAGTCCGGTGGCGCTGCGGCGCCCAAGCCTGCCGCTGAATCAGCGGCGCCGGCACAGGGTTAAGTTTTTTTCCTGCGGGTTGCAGAACCGGCGGGAAATGCCGGGAAGGCGAAAGCCTTTCCGAAACGCAGCGGGGTCAAACCTGCGGCGAAGAGTGGTGGGGTCAAACCCGCCGCTGAGGTGGCCAGCGTCAAAGCCGGCTACCCAACAAGTGGCTCGGGGCCTACAAGGCTGGAAAAGGTTTCCAGACGCCTCGCGAGCACAAGTAATAGGAGCATGAATATGCCCAAAATGAAGACCAAGAGCGCGGCGAAGAAACGCTTCCGCGTCCGTCCCGGTGGTACCGTCAAGCGCGGCCAAGCCTTCAAGCGTCACATCCTGACCAAGAAGACCACCAAGAACAAACGCCACCTGCGGGGTTCCACCGGTGTTCATGCGACCAATATGGGTCACATGGCACAGATGCTGCCCGGCCAGGGCATTTAATTAACGACGTACAAGGAGTAATCAAATGCCTCGCGTCAAACGTGGTGTAACGGCCCGCGCCCGTCACAAAAAAGTTCTCGCCCTTGCCAAGGGTTTCCGCGGTCGCCGCGGTAATGTCTTCCGCATCGCCAAAGAAGCGGTGATGAAGGCTGGGCAATATGCCTACCGTGACCGCCGTACCAAGAAGCGTGTGTTCCGTCAGCTGTGGATTGCCCGTATCAACGCGGCAGCCCGTCAGTGCGGCATGACCTACAGCCAGTTCGCCAACGGCCTGAAGAAGGCCCAGATCGAAATCGACCGCAAGGTCCTGGCTGACATCGCTGTGCACGACATGACGGCTTTCGCCGGCATCGTGGAGAAGGTCAAGGCCAAGCTGGCTGCTTGATCTTCACGCCAGGAAGGCAGCCGCAAGGCCGGCCTTCCCTGCACAAGAAACAAGGGCTGGAGCTTGAACAAAGCTTTGGCCCTTTTTCATTGCGCCGGGCGATCCGGAGAGCGCAGCCGCAACTGCGCTGCCCCGATCACTTTGCAGCTCACGGACAAGAACACATGAACGAGTTGGACGCCATCGTCAGCAGCGCGCAGAGCGCCTTTGCGCAGGCCAGCACCCCGGCCGACCTGGAAAACGCCAAGGCGCGTTTCCTGGGCAAGACCGGCAGCATCACCGAGCTGATGAAGGGCATGGCCGCCCTCAGCGTGGAAGAGAAGAAAAGCCGCGGCGCCGCCATCAACGTGGCCAAGCAGGCTGTGGAAGCCGCCCTCAACGCCCGCCGCCAGGCCCTGGCCGACGCCGAGCTGAACAAGCAGCTGCAAGCCGAGGCGCTGGACGTCACGCTGCCCGGCCGTGCCCGCGGCACCGGCGGCCTGCACCCTGTGAGCCTCACCATGGAACGCCTGGAGGCCATCTTCGGCTCCATGGGCTTCGAAGTGGCGCAGGGCCCCGAGATCGAGGCCGACTGGTTCAACTTCACCGCGCTCAACACGCCCGAAGACCATCCCGCGCGCTCCATGCACGACACCTTCTACGTCGAAGGCGGCAGCGCCAAGGCGCCCAACCTGCTTCGCACGCACACCAGCCCGGTGCAGGTGCGCCACGCCGTGCAGCACGTCAAGCAGCACAAGGCGCTCACCGATGCCGGCCAGCCCATGCCCGAGATCCGGGTGATTGCCCCCGGCCGCACCTACCGCGTGGACAGCGACGCCACCCACTCGCCCATGTTCCACCAGTGCGAAGGCCTGTGGATCGGCGAGAACGTGAGCTTCAAGGACCTCAAGTACCTCTTCACCGAGTTCTGCCGCACCTTCTTCGAGCGCGACGACCTGGTGCTGCGCTTCCGTCCCAGCTTCTTCCCCTTCACCGAGCCCAGCGCCGAGATCGACATCCAGTTCCAGAGCGGCCCGCTGGCCGGCCGCTGGCTGGAAGTGGCCGGCTCCGGCCAGGTGCACCCGAACGTGGTGCGCAATATGGGCCTGGACCCCGAGAAACACATCGGCTTTGCCTTCGGCATGGGGCTGGACCGCTTCACCATGCTGCGCTACGGCGTCAACGACCTGCGCCTGTTCTTCGACGGCGACATCCGTTTCCTGAGCCAGTTCAAGTAATTCCTGCCGAGAACAAGAAAATGCAATTCCCCGAGTCCTGGCTGCGCGAATTCTGCAACCCGCCGCTCTCCACCCAGCAACTGGCCGACACGCTCACCATGGCCGGTCTGGAGGTGGAAGAACTGCGCCCTGTGGCGCCGCCTTTCACAAGAATAGTCGTCGGTGAAATCAAGGAAGCCGTGCAACACCCCAACGCCGACCGCCTGCGCGTGTGCCAGGTGGACGTGGGGCAGGGCGCCTTGCTCAACATCGTCTGCGGTGCGCCCAATGCGCGCGTGGGCATCCGCGTGCCCTGCGCCCTCGTCGGTGCAGAACTCCCTCCCGGTGAAGACGGCAAACCCTTCCTCATCAAGCTGGGCAAGCTGCGCGGCGTGGAAAGCCAGGGCATGCTGTGCTCGGCGCGCGAACTCAAGCTGTCTGAAGACCACGGTGGCCTGCTGGAACTGGCCGCGGATGCGCCCATCGGCCAGGACATCCGCCAGGTGCTGAACCTGGACGACACGCTTTTCACCCTGAAGCTCACGCCCAATCTCGCGCACTGCCTGTCCGTCTACGGCGTGGCCCGTGAAGTGGCCGCGCTGACTGGTGCGCCCCTGAAGGCCCCGAGCTTCCCGCCCGTGGCCGTGAAGAGCCAGGACAAGCAGTCCGTGAAGATCAGCGCGCCCGACCTGTGCGGCCGCTTCTCCGGCCGCATCGTGCGCAACGTCAACACCAAAGCCGCCACCCCCCAGTGGATGGTGGACCGCCTGGCCCGCTGCGGTCAGCGCAGCGTGACCGCGCTGGTGGACATCTCCAACTACGTGATGTTCGAGTTCGGCCGCCCGAGCCACATCTTCGACCTGGACAAGATCCACGGCACGCTGGACGTGCGCTGGGGCAAGCCGGGTGAACAGCTCAAGCTGCTCAACGGCAACACCGTCACGGTGGACGCCGAAGTCGGCGTGATTGCCGACGACCAGCAGGTCGAGTCCCTGGCCGGCATCATGGGCGGCGACGCCACCGCCGTGTCGGACGATACGCAACACGTCTACGTAGAGGCTGCCTTCTGGTGGCCCAAGGCTATTGCCGGCCGTTCGCGCCGCTACAACTTCGCCACCGACGCCGGCCACCGCTTCGAGCGCGGGGTGGACCCGCAGCTCACCGTGGAGCACATCGAGCGCATCACCCAGCTCATCGTCGACATCTGCGGCACGCCCGCCACCGCCTGCGGCCCCATCGACGACCAGCAGGTCAAGATGCCGGTGGCGCAGCCCGTCACCCTGCGCGTGGCGCGCGCCGCCAAGATCATCGGCATGCCGCTCACCCAAGCGCAGTGCAGTGATGCGCTCAAGCGCCTCGGGCTGCCACTGACCGAAGGGCAGGGCACCATCACGGTCACCCCGCCGCTGTACCGCTTCGACCTGCAGATCGAAGAAGACCTCATCGAAGAGGTGGCGCGCCTGGTGGGTTACGACCACCTGCCGCACACCCCGCCGCTGGCGCCCGTGGTGCCCAAGAGCCGCCTGGAATCGCAGCGCAGCGCCTTTGCTGTGCGCCGCCAGCTGGCCGCCCTGGGCTACCAGGAAACCATCAACTACAGCTTCGTGGACGAACGCTGGGAGCACGAGCTCGCCGGCAACCCGAACCCCATCAAGCTCATGAACCCCATTGCCAGCCAGATGGGCGTGATGCGCTCCACGCTGCTGGGATCACTCCTGCAGGTGCTCAAGTTCAACCTGGACCGCAAGACCGAGCGCGTGCGCGTGTTCGAGCTGGGCCGCGTCTTCCTGCGTGATGCTTCGGTGCCAGACAGCGACACCAGCGTGGCCGGTTTTGCCCAGCCCATGCGCGCGGCGGGTCTGGCCGTGGGCGGGGTGGACACCATGCAGTGGGCCACCAAAGACCGCGCCGTGGACTTCTATGACGCCAAGGGCGACGTGGAAGCCCTGCTGGCCCCGCGCAAGCCCGCCTTCGAAGCCGCCGAACACCCGGCCATGCACCCCGGCCGCTGCGCCCGTGTGCTGCTGGACGGCCAGGCCATCGGCTACGTGGGCGAGCTGCACCCGCGCTGGCGCCAGGGCTACGGGCTGGCCCAGACCCCGGTGATGTTCGAGCTGGAACTCGACGCCGTACTGGCCCGCGAGGTGCCGGCCCTCAAGGCCATGAGCAAATTCCAGGCGGTGGAGCGTGACCTGGCGGTCATCGTGGCCGAGGCTGTGAGCCACGCCGCGCTGATGCAGGCTATCGGGGTTGCCCCCACCCAGGGCCTGCTGCGAAATGCGGTATTGTTCGACGTCTACCGCGCCAAGCCGGGGGCAGCCTCGGCCGGCCTGGCCGAGGGCGAGAAAAGCCTGGCGGTGCGCCTGACGCTCAACAGCGACGAAGCCACCCTGACCGAAGAACAGATCGAAGCCAGCGTGCAGGCCGTGCTGGCCACGCTGCAGCAACAGGTGGGCGCGCGTCTGCGGGCCTGAGCGGGACCAAGCAAGAACAACACGAGACAGCCATGGAAATCACGGTCGAAAGTCTGGAAACCCCCGCGCTGACCAAGGCGCAGCTGGCCGAACTGCTGTTTGAGCAGATCGGGCTGAACAAGCGCGAGTCCAAGGACATGATCGACGCCTTCTTCGACCTGATCGCCGACAGCCTGGTCAACGGCAACGACGTCAAGATCTCGGGCTTCGGCAACTTCCAGATCCGCACCAAGGCCCCGCGCCCCGGCCGCAACCCGCGCACCGGTGAGGCCATCCCCATCGAAGCGCGCCGCGTGGTCACCTTCCACGCCAGCCACAAGCTCAAAGAGCAGATCCAGGAAGAGGGCGGCCGCAACACCAACGCCCGCGCCGCCGCCTGATCAGGCGGCCCGCGCTCCGTTCGGGCAGACCCTCCACGGGTTCGGGCCAACCCTCCCCACCGTTCGGGCTGAGCCTGTCGAAGCCCCGCCCAAGCCCTGTTGCGGTGCACAAACCGCGGCTTTCCTGCACCCCGAAGTCCGGAAAAACCCTGTTTTTAGAAAAAACAGCCGGCAGGCTTTGCATCTGCCCGAAACCTAGAGTAACCTTGCAGCTTTCTCGCGTATCACATTGATTTCAATGGAGAAAGCTCTCCCTCCCATCCCCGCCAAACGCTACTTCACCATCGGTGAGGTCGGCGACCTGTGTGGCGTCAAGCCTCACGTGCTACGGTATTGGGAGCAGGAGTTCACCCAACTGCGTCCCATGAAGCGCCGCGGCAACCGCCGTTATTACCAGCACCACGAGGTGCTGATGATCCGCCGCATCCGCGACCTGCTCTACGACCAGGGTTTCACCATCAGCGGCGCGCGCAACAAGATGCAGGAGCTGCTGCACGCCGAACGGGACAAGAAGCGCGCCGGTGAGGTCATGCTCGACGGCGTGGAAGTGCTGGAGATGAACGAACCGGCCGACCTGGACGACTTCAGCGAAAGCCAGCTGGTGGACGACGACGAGCTGCACGCCGACAAGCTGCACCTGGTCAAACGCGAACTCACCGAAATCCGCGATCTGCTCGCCGGCAGTTTCTGAGCCCGAGCGTCGGGGGAGGGCCTGTTCTGCAGGTATAATTCAAGGCTCGATCGGTGTGTGGCGCAGCCTGGTAGCGCACTTGCATGGGGTGCAAGGGGTCGAAGGTTCGAATCCTTTCACACCGACCAATCGATAAATGACAAACGCCGCTAGTGGAAACACTGGTGGCGTTTTTCTTTGTGGCCGCAAGATCGCCAATGGTCACCAAGCCACCACGGCTAAGATAGCCCGCTCTAAGGGATATCTGTCTACATGGCCATCAAAAAGTCCGACCTCTACTCCAAACTCTGGGCCTCCTGCGACGAACTGCGCGGCGGCATGGACGCCAGCCAGTACAAGGACTATGTGCTGGTGCTGCTGTTCATCAAGTACATCAGCGACAAGTACGCCGGCCAGCCCTTTGCGCCCATCCAGATCCCCGAGGGCGCGAGCTTTGCCGATATGGTGGCGCTCAAGGGCAAGAGCGACATTGGCGACCAGATCAACAAGAAAATCGTCCGCCCACTCGAAGAAGCCAACCGCCTGCGCATCAAGGCTGACTTTAACGACGACGCGCTGCTGGGCCAGGGCAAGGAGAAGGTCGACAAGCTCACCAACCTGATCGGTATCTTCGAGTCCAAGGACCTGGACTTTTCGAAGCACCGAGCCGATGGCGACGACATCCTGGGCGACGCCTACGAATATCTGATGCGCCACTTCGCCACCGAGAGCGGCAAGAGCAAGGGCCAGTTCTACACCCCGGCCGAGGTGAGCCGCATCATGGCCCAAGTGCTGGGCATTGCCCAGGCCAAGACGACACCTGACACCACCGTGTATGACCCGACCTGCGGTTCGGGCTCGCTGCTGCTGAAAGTGGCCGAGGCCGCGCGCACGACGGTGAGTGTCTATGGCCAAGAAAAGGAAGATGTCACCAGCGGCCTGGCCCGCATGAACATGATCCTGCACCACAACCCCGGTGCGGTGATCGAGCAAGGCAACACGCTGGCTGACCCAAAATTTCTAGACGGCAACCAGCTCAAAACTTTCGACTACGTGGTGGCCAACCCTCCGTTCTCCGACAAGCGTTGGAGCACAGGCCTGGTGGGCGACCAGTTTGGCCGCTTCGAAGGCTTTGGCACGCCGCCCGACAAGCAGGGCGATTACGCCTACCTGCTGCACATCATTCGCTCGCTCAAAAGCACTGGCCGGGCCGCGTGCATCTTGCCGCATGGCGTGCTGTTCCGTGGAAATGCCGAGGCCGAAATCCGAAAGAGCCTGGTGCGGCGCGGCCTCATCAAAGCCATCATCGGCCTGCCGGCCAATCTGTTCTACGGCACCGGCATCCCGGCCTGCATCTTGGTTATCGACAAAGCCGGTGCAGCAGCCCGCAAGGGCATCTTCATGATCGACGCCGCCCAGGGCTACATGAAAGACGGCCCCAAGAACCGGCTGCGCGAGCGCGACATCCACCGCATCGTTGATGCATTCAGCACGCTCGATGGCAGCGATCCGCGCTACGCCCGCATGGTCGGCCTGGACGAGATCGAGAAGAACGACTTCAACCTCAACCTGCCGCGCTACATCGACAGCAGCACGCCGGAAGACCAGCAGGACATTGATGCGCACTTGAATGGTGGCATCCCGGAGGCGGACGTGCAAGCGCTCGACCGCTACTGGGCCGTGTGTCCCAAGCTACGCGCGGCCCTGTTCAAACCGCGGCGGCCCGGCTATCTGGACTTGGCGGTGGCACCAGCAGCCATCAAGCCCACCATCCATCAACACCCGGAGTTCCAGGCGTTCACCACAGCGATGAACCAGCACTTCGACACTTGGCGCGAAGCGGCGGTGCTCAACCTCAAGTCTCTGGAGAAGGGCTTTCATGCCAAAGATCTCATTAAAGGCGCCGAAGGCTTGTTGGCCCATTACGAACACCAGCCGACGGCAGAAAAGCTGATCGACCCCTACGCCGTCTACCAGCATCTGATGGATTACTGGGCCGAGACGATGCAGGACGACGCCTACCTGATTGCCGAAGACGGCTGGAAGGCCACGCCCTACCGCGTGCTGGAGACCAAAAAGAACAAGGACGGCATACCGGGCAAGACCGTGGACAAAGGCTGGGCTTGCGATCTGGTGCCCAAGGCCCTGCTGGTGCAACACCACTTCGCCGCCGAACAGGACGAGCTGGACCGGCTGAGCGCCGAGCTGGAGAGCACGCTGGCCGCCCAGACCGAGCTGGAAGAAGAACACAGCGGTGACGATGCGGTCTTCGGTGGCTTCGACAAGATCAACGACAAGGAAGTGAAATCGCGCATCAAGGAGATTGGGCGCGATGCAGATGCAGCCGATGAACTGGCTGTGCTGAAAGCTTGGCTGGTCCTGTCAGAGCAAGCGGGTTGTTTGAAGCGGCTCATCAAGTCGCTGGAGTTTGAGCTAGATGCCAAGGCCCTGGCCCGATACGCCACGTTGACGCCCGAAGAGGTGAGGGTGCTGGTGGTAGACCACAAGTGGATGGCGTCGCTGAGCACTGCCGTGCATGGCGAACTGGACCGCGTGAGCCAGGCCCTGACCGGGCGGGTTAAGGAACTGGCCGAGCGCTATGGGCGGACGATGCCGGAGCTGGCGCAGCGGGTGGACGACCTGGAGGCACAAGTTGCGGGGCATCTGGCGAAGATGGGGTTCGCATGGAGGTGAAAGAGCCCACGCAGAGGTACCTTGCAGCCGCCGATCGCCAGCTTACCGAAATCGGACTGCTACCAGGTGATTGGTACGCTGAGCGCCTCGGCAATGTCAGCACCTGTGTAATCGGTCTAACCTACTCACCGGCAGATGTAGCTGACCATGGAACGTTGGTGCTGCGATCTTCCAACATTCAAGGCGGACGACTTGCCTTGTCAGACTGCGTCTTTGTTCGGATGGCATTGCCTGATCGAGTAATTACGCGAGAAGGCGATTTGCTCGTTTGCGTCCGAAATGGAAGCAGTAGTCTGATCGGCAAAGCAGCGCTTATCGACTCTAGCGCAGCAGGCAGCGCATTCGGCGCATTCATGTCCGTGCTCAGGTCAAGTGATGGCCCCTACCTTCGCCAAGTCTTCGATACGGCTTCACTGAAGCGCCAGATCGAACAGGGCTTGGGTGCGACGATCAATCAAATCACGAACCGAGACATGGATGCTCTGCTGGTGCCATGGCCAAGCACCGCAGAAGAGCGCGGATCAATTGGTTCAGTCCTCACTGACGCCGATGCTCTGGTCGACTCGCTGGAGCAACTGCTGACCAAGAAGCGCCAGATCAAGCAAGGCGCCATGCAGGAACTGCTCACCGGCAAGCGGCGGTTGCCGGGGTTCACGGGCCCAGTTCAAGCGATCCGCCTTGGCGATGTGTGCAAGATGCAGAGCGGCGGAACCCCTGCAGCATCCCAATCGGCATATTTCGATGGCCCTCATCCTTGGGTCGCTATCTCGGACATTACGCAAGCCAACAAGTACCTATCAATAACTGAGCGGTCGCTTTCAGAGGCAGGGCTCAATGCATGTGCAGCAAAACTGTTTCCGGCGGGTACGGTTTTGTACGCGATGTACGCCTCTGTCGGTGAGTGCTGCATCGCCACTGTCCCAGCTTGCACGAGTCAGGCAATCTTGGCAATGCAACCGGCCGGGAACCTGGATCCAGAATATTTGTACTACTCGCTCACCAGCTCTAAAGCAAAAGCGAAGTCAGCAGTTCAGCAGGGTACGCAAGGCAACCTCAACAAGGGAATCGTTCAGGCCATGGAGATTCGATTTCCTGAAGTCCCTGAGCAGAAGGCAATAGCACGAGCACTGTCTAACATGGATGAGGAAATCTCCGCCCTCGAATCCCGCCTCACCAAAGCCCGCAGCCTGAAACAAGCCATGGCCCAAGCTCTGTTGACTGGCCGCATCCGTCTCGTGGAGCCCAACTTATGAGCAAACCATCCAAAGGCTACTACCGCGTGATGCTCGGCCGCCAGAGCGTCCACGCCGCCGAAGGTCTGGCCAGTGGCTTCATCGGCGCCGACTACGAGATCAATCAGGACCTCAGCGCTCATTTGCCCGAGGCGTGGCGACAGTTCAACGCCGCCTTCATTCCTGTCTACCTGGCCAGCCACCCCGACAAGAGTCGAATCGCCGCCGGCCTGGCCTGCGGCGCATTGTGGACCGTGGCCAAGGGCATACGGCCCGGTGACGTGGTGCTGAGCCCGGATGGCACGGGCGTGTACCACGTGGGCGTGGTCGAAGGCGAGTACCACCACGCGCCCGGCCAGGCGCTGCCGCACCGCCGCACCGTGAAGTGGCTGCCGCTGACCATCGCCCGCGCGGCCATGAGCGAGGCGCTGCGCAATTCCACCGGTTCCATCGGTACGGTGAGCACCATCACCGACCACCACCAGGAGATCGAGCAGTTCCTGGCCGCGCTGCCGGGCCAGGCCGCACCCAACATCGTCGCCACCGATCCGGTGGTGGAAGACCCCGTGGCCTTCGCGATGGAGAAGCACCTGGAGGACTTTCTGGTGAAGAACTGGGGGCAGACCGAGCTGGCGCAAGCCTTCAAGGTTTACGAGGAAGACGGCGAACTGGTGGGCCAGCAGTACGGCACCGACGCCGGACCCATCGACGTCTTGGCCGTCAGCAAGGACGCCCAGCGCCTGCTGGTGGTGGAGCTCAAGCGTGGCCGGGCGTCTGACGTGGTGGTGGGCCAGATTCTGCGCTACATGGGCTATGTGAAAGAGCAGATCGCGGAGCCGCACCAGACCGTGGAAGGCGCGATCATTGCGCTGGACGATGACCAGAAGCTGCGCTGGGCCTTGGCTGCAGTGCCCAACATCAGCTTCTACCGCTATCAAGTGAGTTTCAAGCTGATCAAGCACTGACGCCAGCCGACGAGCGTTGCGCAGGGAGTAAAACAGATGAACAACGTGAGCAAGCCTGAACGCGCCACCCAAGACCGGGTGATTGCGCTCTTGACCCAGCAGCTGGGTTACCGCTACTTGGGCGATTGGTCGGACCGCGAGGGCAACCACTGCATTGAGGAGGGTTTGCTCACGGTGCACTTGGCAAGCAGAGGCTACAGCCCGGCACACATCAGCGCCGCGCTGCACAAGCTGCGCTCAGAAGCGTTGGTGCACGGGCGCACGTTGTACGCGGCTAACCAGGCTGTCTACCAACTGCTGCGCTATGGGGTGACGGTGAAGGTGGCAGCCGGTGAGGCGAGCGAGACGGTGCATTTGGTGGACTGGGACCAGCCAGCCCACAATGATTTCGCGATAGCGGAGGAAGTGACGCTCAAAGGCGGTCACGAGCGCCGGCCCGACATCGTGCTGTACCTGAACGGCGTTGCGGTGGGTGTGCTGGAGCTGAAGAGCAGCCGCGTGGGGCTGGGCCAGGGCATACGCCAATGCTTGTCGAACCAACTGCCAGAGTTCAACGACTGGTTTTTCAGCACGGTGCAGCTGGTGCTGGCTGGCAACGACTCGGAAGGCTTGCGCTACGGCACCATCGAGACGCAAGAGAAATACTTTCTCACCTGGAAGGAAGACGAGGCCGACAACGCTGGCTACAAACTCGACAAGTACCTGGCGAAGTTGTGCAGCAAGGCCCGGCTGCTGGAACTGATGCACGACTTCGTGCTGTTTGACGGGGGCGTGAAGAAGCTGCCGCGCGTGCACCAGTACTTTGGCATCAAGGCGGCGCAGACCCATGTGCAGCAGCGGCGCGGCGGCATCATCTGGCACACCCAGGGCGCAGGCAAAAGCATCTTGATGGTGTTACTAGCGCGCTGGATTCTGGAGAACAAGCCTGCGGCGCGCGTGGCCATCATCACCGACCGGGATGAGCTGGATAAGCAGATTGAACGCGTGTTCAAGGAGGCGGGTGAGGCGATCCACCGTAGCCAGAGCGGGCGCGATTTGATGGCCCAGCTGGCGCAGCCCAACCCGCGGCTGCTGTGCTCGCTGGTGCACAAGTTTGGCCGGCAAAGCGCCGAGGGGGAAGATTTTGAGGACTTCCTGCGCGACTTGGCGGCGCAGCCCAGCCCGACGCAGGGCGAGATTTATGTGTTTGTGGACGAGTGCCACCGCACCCAAGGTGGCAAGCTGCACCGGCTGATGAAGGCCATGATGCCCAATGCGGTGTTCGTCGGCTTCACCGGCACGCCGCTGCTCAAGAGTGATGCGCAGACCAGCCTGGAGGTGTTTGGGGGCTATATCCACACCTATAAGTTCGCAGAAGCGGTGGAAGACGGGGTGGTGCTCGATCTGGTCTACGAGGCGCGCGACATTGACCAGAAACTGGGCAGCAACGAGCAGATCGACCAATGGTTCGAGGCCAAGACCAAGGCCCTGAACAACTGGCAAAAGGACGAGCTGAAGAAGCAGTGGGGCACGATGCAGAACGTGCTGAGCTCGCGCGCCCGCATGGACCGCGTGGTGGCTGACATCGTGTTTGACTTTGCCGTGAAGCCGCGGCTTTCGAACGAGCGCGGCAATGCCATTCTGGTGGCTTCCAGCATCTATGAGGCTTGCAAGTACTTTGAGCTGTTTGGCAAGACGGTGTTCAAAGGTCGCTGTGCGGTAGTGACGTCTTACAACCCGCAGGCCTCCGATGTGAGCAAGGAAGAGACGGGCGCCAATACCGAGAGCGACAAGCAGTTCATCTACAACACCTACACCGAGCTGCTGAAAGATGTGGTGGCCGAGCCGGGCAAGAGCAAGACAGAAAGCTACGAGCAGCAGGCCAAGGAACGTTTCATCAAAGCGCCTGCAAAGATGAAGCTGCTGATCGTGGTGGACAAGCTACTGACCGGCTTCGACGCACCGCCATGCACCTACCTCTACATCGACAAGTCGATGCAGGACCACGGCTTGTTCCAGGCCATCTGCCGCACCAACCGACTGGACGGCGAAGACAAGGACTTCGGATACATCGTTGACTACAAGGACTTGTTCAAGAAGGTAGAGAAGGCGATTGCCGTCTACACCGCGGAGCTGGACCACAGCGAAGGTGGGGCGAGTCTGGAAATCTTGGTGAAAGACCGGCTTGAGGCAGGACGCGAGCGCCTGGACGATGCGGTGGAGGCCTTGGCTTTGCTCTGCGAGCCCGTGAAGCCGCCCAAGGGTGACCTGGAGCACATTCACTACTTCTGCGGCAACACGGAGATTGCCGACGACCTAAAGGCGCGCGAACCGCATCGAGTGGCGCTCTACAAAGCCGTGGTGGCCTTGGTGCGTGCCTACGCCAACCTGGCAGATGAGCTGGAGGCGGCAGGCTATACGCCCGCGCAGATCGAGCTGCTGAAGGACCTGCAGAAGCATTACCTGAACCTGCGCGAGATCATCCGCAAGGCCGCTGGCGAGACGCTGGACCTGAAGCCTTACGAGGCGGACATGCGCCACCTCATCGACACCTATATCGAGGCGCAGGCGCCGCGCAAGATTTCACCGTTTGACGGTATCGGTTTGCTGGACTTGATCGTGAAGACGGGGATCGCGGACGCGATTGCCGAACGGCTGGGCGATATGAAAGGCAACAAGGAGTCCATCGCCGAGACGATTGAGAACAACGTGCGCAGCAAGATTGTGAAAGAGCAGCTGACGGACCCGGCTTACTTCGCCAAGATGTCTGCGCTGCTGGACGAAATCATCCGCCTGCGCAAAGAGAAGGCCATTGAGTACGAGGACTACCTCGCGCGTATTGCTGATGTGGCCAAGAAGGTGAGCGCGGGCAAGGCTGACGACACGCCGGTGCAGTTGAAGACCTCGGGTCAACTCGCTCTGTACAACAACCTGAAGGACCACGTGGCCGCCGATGCCGCGCAGGAACCCGTGGCGCCCTACGCGGGCAAGACGATGGCATTGGATACGGCGTTGAAACTGGATGCTGCGATCAAAGCCCAACGACCGGATGGCTGGCGTGGTGTGGTGGCCAAAGAGCAGATGGTGAAGCAGGCGATGTTTGAGGTGCTACTGGACATCAAGGAAGTGAATCGCCTGTTCCCCATTGTTTTCGCTCAGAAGGAGTACTGACCCGTGCGGGATGTGCTTGACTTGGGGGAGTTGCATGCGGAGGTGACTCGCAAAGCTATCAAGCATGTGCACCTGAGTGTGTCGCCGCCTGCGGGCAAGGTGCGTGTGGCTGCGCCCCAGGCTATGCCGCTGGAGACGATACGCCTGTTCGTGGTGGCTAAGCTGGCGTGGATACGGTCGCAGCAGCGCAAGCTACGCTCACAGGAGCGTGAGTCACCGCGCGAGTACCTCAACAAGGAGAGTCACTACCTTTGGGGCAAGCGCTACCTGCTGGAGGTAAAGCACGCAGACGTAGCGCCTGCGGTGAGCCTGAGCCCGAGGAAGTTGTACTTGCAGGTGCGTTCTGATGCTGACTCAGCTCGCTGCGAAGAGGTGTTGGACGCTTGGTACCGACAGCAGGTGCGTGAAGCAGTTCCAGCATTGATGGCCAAGTGGGAGCCTTTGCTCCGGGTGAAGGCTAAGCGCGTCTTCGTGCAGCGCATGAAGACCAAATGGGGCAGCTGTACCCCTGAATCAGGCTATATCCGACTCAATACCGACCTGGCCAAGAAGCCCCCCGAGTGCTTGGAGTACATCGTGGTGCATGAGTTGGCCCACTTGCTGGAGCCGACGCACAACGAGCGGTTCGTAGCGCTGATGGACTTGTATTTGCCGAACTGGCAGCACTTGAGGAAACGGCTCAACAGCTTGCCGGTGAGGCATGAGGATTGGGGATACTGAGTCACCCAATTCGGTTACGAAATTGATGCTGCTTGCCGTTAGCCAGGCATCTACCCTGGCGATCTCGCGTGTGGACATCTGTTCTCGCAATGCTCAGTGCGTGATGACATTCAATATCGCCACGTCGATTGTTTCTAAATTTCCCCTGCCCTAGACAGCAGGGGAGGGGGTATGTGGCTATGGATGGGAATCTTTGTCCTCCGTTGGGCAGATTTCAGCGAAGTTCAACGCCTCAACGTCATACAACTCTGCGGGTAAACCCGGATTCGTATTTGGGGTGTCTGGTTGACGTCTGTCAATATAATATGCATACTTATGATTATTAAATTCGGCGGCGCAAACGAAGCCCGCTGCACGCACGCCGAACCGTCGGCGCTGGTGTCCATTCTTCGGAGATAAAGATGCAGTTTTACAAGAATGGCTTCCGGGGTGGCAGCCCCGACGTCAAGCAAGCAGCGCCGAACCGGCGCAACCGGGGCATCAACGAGCCGCTGCCGGACAAGGTGGATGTGCTGATTGCCGGCACCGGCCCCGCGGGCCTGTGCCTGGCGGCGCAGTTGGCGCAGTTCCCGGAGATCGAGACGATGATTGTGGAGCGCATGCCCAGCAACATCATCAAGGGCAAGGCAGACGGCATCAACACGCGCTCCATGGAAATGTTCCAGGCCTTCGGCTTTGCCGACAAGGTCAAGCGCGAGACCTACTGGGTCAACCAGACCAATTTCTGGATGCCGGACCCGAAGAACCCCGCCCACATCAAGCGCGCGGGCCGGGTGCAAGACGTGGCCGACGACAGCTCGGAGATGCCGCACATCCTGATCAACCAGGCGCGGCTGCACGAGCTGTTCCTGGAGGTCATGAAGAATTCACCGTCGCGGCTGGAGCCGGATTACGGCTGGGAAGTGCAGGGCCTGACGATCGACCCCAGCACCGACGACCACCCGGTGACCGTGACCCTGAAAGACGCCAGCGGCTTGAACTGGGGGGGCACCCGCACCGTGCGGGCCAACTACGTGGTGGGTTGCGACGGGGCCCATTCTTCCGTGCGCAAGGCGATCGGCGGTGAGCTCAAGGGCGATGCCGCGCACCAGGCCTGGGGCGTGATGGACATCCTGGCCAACACCGATTTCCCGGACGTGCGGCAGAAGTGCCTGATCTCCTCCGCCAATGAAGGCAATCTGCTGATCCTGCCGCGAGAAGGCGGCTACCTGTTTCGCATGTATGTGGAGATGGACAAGCTGCGGCCCGACGAGAAGGCGGCGCAACGCAAGCTCACGCAGGTCGACATGATTGCGGCGGCGAACCGCATCATCCAGCCCTACAGCATCGACGTGAAGGAGATCGTCTGGTGGTCCATCTATGACATTGGGCATGCCATCACCGACAAGTTCGACGACGTGCCCGCGGGCGTGGACCGCAACCCGCGCGTGTTCACCGCGGGCGACGCCTGCCACACCCACAGCCCCAAGGCAGGGCAGGGCATGAATGTCTCGATGCAGGACACCTTCAACCTGGGCTGGAAGCTGGTGCATGTGCTCCAGGGCCGGGCGGATGGCCGCCTGCTGCGCAGCTACACCAAAGAGCGGCTGACCGAGGCCAAACGACTGGTGGAGACGGACCACAAATGGGCGCGGGTCATGTCGGCACCGACCACCCAGGCCGAGCGAGATGGCACCGAGGAGCCGCGCATCATTCGCCAGTTCAAGGAGAACCTGCCGTTCACCGGCGGCATCGCGGTGAAATACGACCAATCGTCGCTGTTCACGGCCGGCACCCACCAGGCGCTCGCGGCCGGGGAGGAGATAGGCCGCCGATTCCACTCAGGCCCGGTGGTGCGCGTGTCAGACGCCAAGCAGATGCAGCTCGGCCATGTGGCCGAAGCCGACGCGCGCTGGCGCATCTACGCCTTCGCCGGCAAGGCAGACAGTGCCCAGGCGGGCTCGGCCATGCGCCAGCTGGCGGACTGGCTGGAGACCGACGCCAACTCCCCGGTCGTCAAGCACACCCGCAAGGGCGAGGACATTGACGCGGTGATTGATTTCCGCGCCGTGTTTCAACAGACCTTCGACCAGCTCGCCTACGACAAGATGCCCTCGCTGCTCAAGCCCAAGACCGGCAAGCTGGGCCTGCAAGACCATGAAAAGGTCTTCTGCGTGGACCACAAGGGCGTGGGCGATATCTTCGATATGCGCGGCATCAACCGGGAGAAGGGCTGCATGGTGGTGGTGCGCCCCGACCAGTACGTGGCCCACGTGCTGCCGCTGGATGCGTACCAGGAGCTGGCGGACTTCTTTGCGGGCGTCCTGCTGCCGGTCTGAAGTCCCCGTTCGCCCTGAGCCGAGGCCTGCCCCCGGTCGCCCTGAGCTTGTCGAAGGGCTTCGACAGGCTCAGCCTGAACGGAGTAGGGATGGCGCCCGGCCAAACCCTCTGCAAGTCGTTGATTTGCAGAGGGTTTTTTATTGTTCTCAAATTTGCTTGGCGGCCCTGCGGCGGTTGCCGGCCATCACCTCGCGCACGCGCTGGGCCAGGCTGCCGTTGTCTTCCACGGCCATGAACTGGGCGAGTAGGGCGTTGGCCTGACTTGCCTTGCGCTTGGCGGTGGGGCGTTTGGTGGGGGCAGAACCGGTGGCGTGGGCGGGCATGGTGGCACTCCTCATGGGTGCATTAAGCGCCAATTTGGCTCTTGGCGTTTGAGGTCACAAACTGTGACCTCAAACGCGACACGAACTGGTCTCTGCGGACTTCAGGGTTGAGAGCGTTGAGGGCAGTGAAAACTTGAAATCACAAACTGTGACTTCAAGTGGAGGCGGGCGCCGCAAGCTGCCGCTGGTCTTGACCAAACACGGCGCCATCATGGCCGCCCACCTGCCCCAGCTTGCGGAGCAGGCCATTGGGCGGACAATGGTGGCTTCCCCCTTCACACCGGCGCCCCGCGCATCACCATGGCCACCACCCTTTTAGCCCTGCTCGACGACATCTCCACCATCCTGGACGACGTGGCCACCATGACCAAGGTGGCGGCCAAAAAGACGGCCGGGGTGCTGGGTGACGATCTGGCGCTCAATGCGCAGCAGGTCAGCGGGGTGCAGGCCGACCGCGAGCTGCCGGTGGTGTGGGCCGTGGCCAAGGGTTCGCTGGTGAACAAGGCCATCCTGGTGCCGGCGGCGCTGCTGATCAGCTGGGCGGCGCCCTGGCTCATCACGCCGCTGCTGATGCTGGGCGGCGCCTACCTGTGCTACGAGGGTTTCGAGAAGCTGGCGCACAAGTTCCTGCACTCGAAGGCCGAGGTCGAGGCCGAACGCCAGAAGACGCTGCAGGCCCTGGCCGACCCGGCGGTAGACCTGGTGGCCCTGGAAAAGGACAAGATCAAGGGCGCGGTGCGTACGGATTTCATCCTGTCTGCCGAGATCGTGGTGATCACCCTGGGCTCGGTGGCGGCGGCGTCGTTGACGCAGCGCGTCACGGTGCTGGTGGGCATTTCCCTGCTGATGACGGTGGGGGTCTATGGCCTGGTGGCCGGCATCGTGAAGCTGGATGACCTGGGCCTGCGACTTCAGCGCGGGGCCTCGGCCCTGGGGCGCGGCATTGGGGCGGGGTTGCTGCGCGCGACGCCGTGGCTGATGAAGACGCTCTCGGTGGTGGGCACGGCGGCCATGTTCATGGTGGGCGGCGGCATTCTCTTGCACGGCTGGTCGGCGGGCTTCCATGCGGTCCACGTTTGGGGCGCCACCTGGGGGGTGCTCTTGGGCGGCGTGACCGAGGCGCTGGCCGGCATCGGGGTGGGGCTGGTGGCCGGGGCGCTGGTGTTGGCGCTGGTCACCGGGGTGCAGCGCCTGCGCCGTGCAAGGGTATGATCCGAGTCCGGCGCGCTTGCGCGAACTGCCGCCGTCGATAGCTATCAATTAGATAGCGAAAAAGCAAGCATTCATAACAGCCCGTAGCTCAGTTGGATAGAGCAACAGCCTTCTAAGCTGTGGGTCGGGGGTTCGATCCCCTCCGGGCTGACCAATTCCCACGTTCCATCACGACGCAGGCTGTGCCTGCCGCCCGATCAACTGCGTTGCAGCACGAGGCGCGTGGGGGCGAGGTGCAGTTTTTCCGAGGACACCGAGCTGCCGAGTTCCTGCAGGTAGACCTGCAGATCGCCACGGCTGATGACGACGTGGCCCACGGTGTAGTCGCGGTCCTGGTAGCTCACGCGCGTGCCGGCGCGGTACAGGGGCAGGGAGACGATGGTGGGTTCGGCAAGGGCGGGCGTTTCATCTGCGCCGGCGTGCAGATCCTGCGTGGCTTGCAGGTGGGCGGACTCGTTTTTCACTTGGGGCAACTCTCACACGGGGAACGGGCGGGCCGCCGTGCAAGTGTCAGGGCGTCACCACCTCAGGATTTACCAGGAAATGCGGGGGAAGCCAGCAAGATACCACAGGACGAAGATGGAGATGAACACGGGCAGGCCGATGCCGAGGAAAGTCAGCACCGTGAGGAAAAATGTCCCAAGCTGGCTGAGCCATTCCCTGAAGACCTCGCGGAGGTCGACGTTCCAAAAATGTTCCTGCCTGTCTTGCCGCTTCATGTCCGTGGGCTTCTCGTGTGGCGGCGCGGCGTGTGAAGTAGTTCACACTTTGCGCATGGTGCAGACGACTGTACCCCCAAGCCCGGCCTTCTGAAAGGGGGAAAAGCGGGATGTTGTAAGGGTTTATGTCGCCGCCGGCCGCTGCTGGCGGCTCAGACGAGGTCGAGGTCGTGCACCTGGTAGCGGCCGGCCTTGCGGTCGGCAAAGTAGCGCTCCAGCGTTTCCTTGACGGTGCGAAAGGCGATCTCGTCCCAGGGGATCTCGTGCTCGGCGTAGAGCTGGGCTTCCATGGTCTCGGTGCCGGGGACGAACTGGTCGCTCAGCAGTTTGGCGCGGTAGAACAGGTGCACCTGGCCCACGCGCGCCACGCTGATGATGGTGAACAGGCCTTCCATCTCGATCTGGGCACCGGCCTCTTCGTCGGTTTCACGGGCGGCCCCCTGGGCCGTGCTTTCGCCCAGTTCCAGGAAGCCGGCCGGCAGCGTCCACTTGCCCTTGCGCGGCTCGATGTTGCGCTTGCACAGCAGCACCTTGTCGCCCCAGTAGGGCACGGTGCCCACCACATTGAGCGGATTTTCGTAATGGACGGTGCTGCAGCCGGGACAGATGGCACGTTCGCGGGTGTCGCCGTCGTCGGGGATGCGGTAGACCACGGCCACGCCGCAGTTCTTGCAGTGTTTGATGGGGCTGTGGAGCATGGCAGCCAGTGTAGGGGAAACCGGCATGTGGCATCGCCGTACCCGGCTCTATGATCGCCGCCATGGACACCTTGCAGTTCTGGCAATGGCTGGCCGACGCTGTGCTCACCCTGCATTTCGCGGTGGTGGCCTTCGTGCTGGGCGGGGCGCTGGTGGTGATGCTGGGCGGGCCGGCGGGCTGGGCCTGGGTGCGGGCGCCGCTGTTTCGCTGGGCGCACTTGGGGGCCATCGGCTTCGTGGTGCTGCAGACCTGGCTGGGCGCGCATTGCCCGCTGACGGTGCTGGAGATCTGGTTGCGGCGGCAGGCGCGCAACGCGGGGTACGAGAGGAGTTTCATCGAGCACTGGGTGCAGCGCCTGCTGTATTACGACGCGCCGCCCTGGGTCTTCGGCTTGGTCTACACCCTGTTCGGCCTAGGGGTGCTGTGGCTGTGGCGGCGCTGGCCGCCGCGGTCCTGGCGGCGGCCAGCCCGGCGCAAGCCTTGATTCATGGCGTTTTGCGGCCCCAGGACGCCCGCGGAACGTCAGTTTGCAGCAAGATCGATACTCATAATTATGAATTCAGTTCCAAGACAGATAAACCGAGGAGAGCCTGGATGAGCGCTTACGCCGAGTTTCACCGCCGTTCCATCACCGACCGTGAGGGTTTCTGGTCCGAACAGGCCCGGCTGATCGACTGGCAGAAGACCCCCCAGCAGATCTGCGATTACAGCAACCCGCCGTTTGCCCGCTGGTACGTGGGTGGCCAGACCAATCTGTGCCACAACGCGGTGGACCGGCACCTGAAAGATCGCGCCGACCAGGCCGCGCTGATCTACGTCAGCACCGAGACGGACGAGGAGAAGACCTACAGCTTCCGCGAACTGCACGCCGAGGTGCAGCGCATGGCGGCCAGCCTGCTGGCGCTGGGCGTGCAAAAGGGCGACCGCGTGCTGATCTATATGCCCATGATTGCCGAGGCGGCCTTTGCCATGCTGGCTTGCGCGCGCATCGGCGCCATCCACTCGGTGGTGTTCGGCGGTTTTGCCTCGGGCTCGCTGGCCTCGCGCATCGAGGATGCCGAGCCCAGGGTGGTGGTCAGCGCCGATGCGGGCTCGCGCGGGGGCAAGGTGGTGGCCTACAAGCCGCTGCTGGACGAGGCGATCCGCCTGTCCAAGCACAAGCCGCAATCGGTGCTGCTGGTGGACCGCAAGCTGTCGCCCATGGAGCTGACGGCCGGGCGCGACCATTTGTGGGGCGCGCTGCGCGAGCAGCACCTCAACGCCCACGTGCCCTGCGTCTGGGTGGACGCCAGCCACATCAGCTACACGCTCTACACCTCGGGCACCACGGGCAAGCCGAAGGGGGTGCAGCGCGACACCGGCGGCTACGCCGTGGCGCTGGCCGCCAGCATGAAGCACATCTTCGAAGGCAAGCCGGGCGAGACCTATTTCTCCACCAGCGACATCGGCTGGGTGGTGGGCCACAGCTACATCATCTATGGCCCGCTGATCGCTGGCATGGCCACCATCATGTATGAGGGCCTGCCCATCCGCCCGGACGCGGGCATCTGGTGGCAGCTGGTGGAGAAGTACAAGGTCACGCAGATGTTTTCGGCGCCCACGGCGGTGCGCGTGCTCAAGAAGCAGGATCCGGCCTTCCTCAAGAAATACGATCTCTCCAGCCTCAAGGCGCTGTACCTGGCGGGTGAGCCGCTGGACGAGCCCACCGCGCAGTGGATCAGCCAGGGCCTGGGCGTGCCCATCATCGACAACTACTGGCAGACCGAGACCGGTTGGCCCATCCTGACGATTGCCAACGGCGTGGAGAAGGCACTCAGCAAGTTCGGCAGCCCGGGCGTGCCCATGTATGGCTACGACGTGAAGCTGATCGACGAGAACACCGGGGAGGAGCTCAAGGGCGCCGACCAGAAGGGGGTGGTGGCCATCGAAGGGCCCTTGCCGCCCGGCTGCATGCAGACGGTGTGGCGCGATGACGCGCGCTTCGTCAACACCTACTGGAAGAGCATTCCGGGTAAGCTGATTTACAGCACCTTTGACTGGGGCATCCGCGACAAGGATGGCTATTTCTTCATCCTGGGCCGCACCGACGACGTGATCAACGTGGCCGGCCACCGCCTGGGTACGCGCGAGATCGAGGAGTGCATCTCCGGCCACCCGAATGTGGCCGAGGTGGCCGTGGTGGGCGTGGCCGACCAGCTCAAGGGCCAGGTGGCCATGGCCTTTGCCGTGGCCAAGGACGCCAGTGGCCTGACCAGCGATGCCGCGCGCCTGAAGCTGGAGGGCGAGGTGATGAAGCTGGTGGACAGCCAGCTGGGCGCGGTGGCGCGGCCTTCGCGCGTGTTTTTCGTGAACCTGCTGCCCAAGACCCGCAGCGGCAAGCTGCTGCGCCGTGCGCTGCAGGCCGTGGCCGAGGGGCGCGACCCGGGCGACCTGACCACCATGGACGACCCGGCGGCGCTGCAGCAGGTGCGCGAGCTGGTGGGCGCGGTCGCGAAATCATAAGAATCCGCTATTGAAAGCATAAGCTGCGTGGCGCCACCGGGGTTTCGGTGGCACAATCGCACCCGTACTAAGGCTCCTTCCTGCCACAGTCGCATCCGCCAAACGGTCCAGCCGTGTCGCGGAAGGTTTTCCAACCAGTTCAAAGTTTCCTTCAGGGAAACGGAGGTCAGCGCAATATGAGCGAATCCCAAGTCCCGGGTTCCAAGCCCGTGTCGTCTGTGTACCAGACGTACCGCGACAACACCTATCTGTTCGGAGGCAATGCTCCGTACGTCGAAGAGATGTACGAGAACTACCTCGCCAACCCCGGCAGCGTTCCCGACAACTGGCGCGATTACTTCGACGCCCTGCAGCACGTTCCCGCTGTCGACGGCACGAACGCCAAGGACATCCCGCACCTGCCGGTCATCAACGCTTTTGCCGAACGGGCCAAGGCCGGTGTGACGCAGGTGGTCATGGCCACCGGCGCCGATTCCGAGATGGGCCGCAAGCGCGTGGCCACCCAGCAGCTGATCGCCGCCTACCGCAACGTGGGCCAGCGCTGGGCCGATCTGGACCCGCTCAAGCGCACCGAGCGCCCCGCCATCCCCGAGCTGGAGCCCTCTTTCTACGGCTTCAGCGATGCCGACCAGGAGACGGTGTTCAACATCAGCAACACCTTCTTCGGCAAGGACAGCATGTCCCTGCGCGAGCTGATCAATGCGCTGCGCGAGACCTACTGCGGCACCCTGGGTGCCGAGTTCATGCACACCACCGACCAGATCGAGAAGCGCTGGTGGCAGCAGAAGCTGGAGAGCATCCGCAGCAAGCCGAACTACGGCGCCGAGAAGAAAAAGCAGATCCTGGACCGCCTGACCGCGGCCGAGGGCCTGGAGCGTTACCTGCACACCAAGTACGTGGGCCAGAAGCGTTTCTCGCTGGAAGGCGGCGAGAGTTTCATTGCGGCCATGGACGAGCTGATCCAGCTCGCCGGCAGCAAGGGCGTGCAGGAGATCGTGATCGGCATGGCCCACCGCGGCCGCCTGAACGTGCTGGTGAACTCCATGGGCAAGATGCCCGCGGACCTGTTCGCCGAGTTCGACCACACCGCACCGGAAGACCTGCCGGCCGGTGACGTGAAGTACCACCAGGGTTTCAGCTCCGACGTCACCACCCCTGGCGGCCCGGTGCACCTGACCCTGGCCTTCAATCCTTCGCACCTGGAGATCGTGAACCCGGTGGTGGAGGGCTCGGTGCGCGCCCGCATGGACCGCCGCGGCGATCCCCGGGGCAGCCAGGTGCTGCCGGTGCTGGTGCATGGCGACGCCGCTTTCGGCGGCCAGGGCGTGAACCAGGAAACCCTGGCGCTGGCCCAGACGCGTGGCTACTCCACGGGCGGCACGGTGCACATCATCATCAACAACCAGATCGGTTTCACCACGTCGGACCCGCGTGACATGCGCTCCACCGTGTATTGCACGGACATCGTCAAGATGGTCGAGGCGCCGGTGCTGCACGTCAACGGCGACGACCCGGAGGCCGTGGTGCTGGCCACCCAGCTGGCGCTGGAGTACCGCATGGAGTTCCGCCAGGACGTGGTGGTGGACATCACCTGCTTCCGCAAGCTGGGCCACAACGAGCAGGACACGCCCAGCCTGACCCAGCCGCTGATGTACAAGAAGATTGCGGCCCACCCCGGCACCCGCAAGCTCTATGGCGACAAGCTGGCGACCCAGGGCGTTCTGTCGGCGGCCGGCCCCGACGAGATGGTCAAGGCCTACCGTGCCGCCATGGACGCCGGTCGCCACACGGTGGACCCGGTGCTGACCAACTTCAAGAGCAAGTTTTCGGTGGACTGGTCGCCCTACCTGAGCAAGAAGTGGACGGATGCTGCCGAGACCGCCATTCCGCTGACCGAGTGGAAGCGCCTGGCCGACAAGATCACCACCATCCCCGCCTCGGTGGCGCCGCACCAGCTGGTGAAGAAGGTCTATGACGACCGCGCCGCCATGGGTCGCGGCGAGATTGCCGTGGACTGGGGCATGGGCGAGCACATGGCCTTTGCCTCCCTGGTGGCCAGCGGCTACCCGGTGCGCCTGTCGGGCGAGGACAGCGGCCGCGGCACCTTCACGCACCGCCACGCCGTCATCCATGACCAGAACCGCGAGAAGTGGGACGTGGGCACCTATGTGCCGCTGGAGAACGTGAGCGAGGGCCAGGCGCCTTTCACCGTGATCGACTCCATCCTGTCCGAAGAGGCGGTGCTGGGTTTCGAGTACGGCTACGCGTCGAACGACCCCAACACCCTGGTCATCTGGGAAGCCCAGTTCGGCGACTTCGCCAACGGCGCGCAGGTGGTGATCGACCAGTTCATCGCCTCGGGCGAGGTGAAGTGGGGGCGTGTCAACGGCATCACGCTGATGCTGCCGCACGGCTACGAAGGCCAGGGCCCCGAGCACAGCTCGGCCCGCCTGGAGCGCTTCATGCAGCTGGCGGCTGACACGAACATGCAGATCGTGCAGCCGACCACGTCCAGCCAGATCTTTCATGTGCTGCGCCGCCAGATGATCCGCAATCTGCGCAAGCCGCTGATCATCATGACGCCCAAGTCGCTGCTGCGCAACAAGGACGCGACCTCGCCGGTATCGGAGTTCACCAAGGGCGGCTTCCAGACCATCATCCCCGAGCAGAAGGACATCAAGGCCGAGAAGGTCAAGCGTGTGATCGCCTGCTCCGGCAAGGTCTATTACGACCTGGTCAAGAAGCGCGAGGAGAAGGGCCTGGACGATGCGGCCATCCTGCGCGTCGAGCAGCTCTATCCCTTCCCGCACAAGGTCTTCGCTGCGGAGCTCAAGAAGTACCCGAACGCCACCGACGTCGTGTGGTGCCAGGACGAGCCGCAGAACCAGGGCGCCTGGTTCTTCATCCAGCACAACATCCACGAAAACATGCTCGAAGGCCAGAAGCTGGGTTACGCCGGCCGCGCGGCCTCGGCCTCGCCGGCGGTGGGTTATGCCCACCTGCACCAGGAGCAGCAGAAGGCACTGGTGGAAGCGGCTTTCGCCAAGCTCAAGGGCTTCGTGCTGACCAAATAAGGGCAGATCGTTTTTCAAGGACTGTGGGGCACCGCTGAAGGCGCGCCCCGCAACACTCAAAAAGATACGGAAAGAATCAAATGGCTATCGTAGAAGTCAAGGTCCCGCAGCTGTCCGAATCGGTGGCGGAAGCCACCATGCTGCAATGGAAGAAGAAGGCCGGCGAACTGGTGACCGCCGATGAGATCCTGATCGACATCGAGACCGACAAGGTCGTGCTCGAGACGCCGGCACCACAGGCGGGCGTGCTGGTGAAGATCGTCAAGGCGGACGGCGGTACGGTGACCAGCAATGAAGTCATCGCCACCATCGACACCGAGGCCAAGCCCGCAGCGGGCAAGGTGGAAGCTCCTGCAGTTGCGGCGGCACCCGCTGCAGCTGCACCGGCCAAGTCCGCGCCCGGCGCCCCCGCTATGCCTTCGGCGCAGAAACTCGCAGCCGAGAAAAACATAGACACGGCCTCGATCAGCGGGAGCGGCCGCGGTGGCCGCGTCACCAAGGGTGACGTGCTGCAGGTGGTGGAAGGATCTACCCAGGCAGGCGGCGACAAACCCGCGACTCCGGCAGCGCCAGCAACCGCCGCAGCGCGCCCGGCCCCGGCCGTCGACCTCGGCGACCTGGGCGAGCGTGCGGAGCAGCGTGTGCCGATGTCGCGCCTGCGTGCGCGTATTGCGGAGCGCCTGGTGCAGTCGCAGTCCACGGCCGCGATCCTGACCACGTTCAACGAGGTCAACATGCAGCCGGTGATGGAGCTGCGCAACAAGTACAAGGACCGTTTCGAAAAGGAGCACGGCGTCAAGCTCGGCTTCATGTCCTTCTTCGTCAAGGCCGCGGTGTATGCGCTGAAGAAATACCCCTTGGTCAACGCCTCCATTGACGGCAACGATATTGTCTACCACGGCTACTACGACATCGGCATGGCGGTGGGCAGCCCGCGCGGACTGGTGGTGCCCATCCTGCGCAACTGCGACCAGATGACGCTTGCCGATATCGAGAAGCAAATCGCCGAATACGGCAAACGCGCCCAGGACGGCAAGCTGACCATCGAGGAACTGACCGGTGGCACCTTCTCGATATCCAACGGCGGCGTGTTCGGCTCCATGCTGTCGACGCCAATCATCAATCCGCCGCAGAGCGCGATCCTCGGTGTGCATGCGACCAAGGAGCGCCCCGTGGTCGAAAACGGTCAGATCGTCATCCGGCCAATGAATTACCTCGCGCTGTCCTACGATCACCGCATTATCGATGGCCGCGAAGCCGTGCTGTCGCTGGTGGCGATGAAGGATGCGCTGGAAGATCCGGCGCGGTTGCTGCTCGATATTTGAAGGGGTGAGTGGTGAACGGTAAGCGGTGAGCGGAAAAACGCTCGCCTGATGCCGTTCCCGCTCACTGCTCACTGCTCACTGCTCACTGCTTACCGCTCACTGTTCACTAAAAGCCATGTCCAAATCATTCGACGTAGTCGTCATCGGTGCCGGTCCCGGCGGATATATTGCAGCAATTCGCGCGGCTCAACTGGGAATGCAGGTCGCCTGCATCGATGAGTGGAGCACCCCGGAAGGCAAACCCGCGCCCGGCGGCACCTGTACCAACGTCGGCTGCATTCCGTCGAAGGCGCTGCTGCAGTCCTCCGAGAACTTCGACCACGCCGGCCATGCCTTTGCCGAGCACGGCATTCAGGTCAAGGGCCTTGCGATCGATGTCGCGCAGATGCTCAAGCGCAAGGACAAGGTCGTCAAACAGAACAACGATGGCATCCTCTACCTGTTCAAGAAGAACAAGGTGATTTTTTTTCACGGCCGGGGTGCCTTCGCCGGTGGCTCGGCAGGTGCGTGGCAGATCCAGGTGTCGGGCAAGACCGCCGATGTGCTGACCGCAAAACACGTGATCATTGCCACCGGCTCCACGCCACGCGCTTTACCCGACATCCCTTTTGACAACAAGCTGATCCTCGACAACACCGGTGCGCTGGCGATCGGCGAGACACCGAAGAAGCTGGGCGTCATCGGAGCCGGCGTCATCGGCCTCGAGATGGGCAGCGTGTGGCGCCGCCTCGGTGCCGAAGTGACCGTGCTGGAGGCGCTGCCGGCCTTCCTCGGTACGGTTGACGAGCAGGTGGCGAAGGAAGCGCTGAAGGTGTTCACCAAGCAGGGCCTGGCGATCCACACCGGTGTCAAGGTCGGCAAGATCACCGCCAGGAAAAACGTTACCGTTGAATATACCGACAGTGCCGGCGCGGCGCAGACCCTGACTGTCGATAAATTGATCGTGTCGATCGGCCGTGTGCCCTATACCCACGGCCTCAATGGCAATGCGGTAGGGCTCAAGCTCGACGAGCGCGGTTTTGTTGCTGTCGACGGCGATTGCAAAACCAACCTCGGCAATGTCTGGGCGGTGGGTGACGTGGTGCGCGGCCCGATGCTTGCGCACAAGGCGGAGGAGGAAGGTGTCGCGGTGGCCGAACGCATCGCCGGCAAACATGGCCACGTCGATTTCAATACCGTGCCCTGGGTGATCTACACCTCACCGGAAATCGCCTGGGTGGGCAGGACCGAACAGCAGCTGAAGGAGGAGGGCGTCAAGTATCGCGCCGGTTCCTTCCCGTTCATGGCCAATGGCCGCGCCCGGGCACTGGGCGATACCACCGGCTTCGTCAAGATCCTCGCCGATGCAGCAACCGACCGCATCCTCGGCGTGCATATCATTGGTCCGATGGCCTCCGAACTGATCGCTGAAGCCGTGGTGGCGATGGAATTTGGCGCAGCGTCGGAAGACATCGCGATGATCTGCCACGCCCACCCTTCGTTGTCCGAGGCGATGAAGGAAGCGGCCTTGGCGGTCGACAACCGGACTCTCAACCTGTAATCCACGGCGCGGGTTTTCCGCGCCGGTTTCCGGATTTTCCCATTGGCCGCCGATTTTCTCCATTTCCTGCGCGCCCGCGCCGCCGAGCA